>JBGAGT010000003.1:0-315512 GCA_044226535.1 Casimicrobiaceae bacterium
CGGCGCCGAGCCGGGTCTATCGCGAGGACCGAGCCCCCGGTGGCCGCCGCACGTCTTGCCGATGGAGGCGACGACGCATGTTTGCGCGGGTCGCGCAATACCGTTGCGCTACGGCTGGATCCCCGCTTTCGCGGGGATGACGGGCGTCAGGAGTGTGGATTGGCCGCGTTGGCCTGGCGCTCGACCGCAGCCAGATGCGAAACGTCGGCGGCGGTGCAATGGCTGCGGAAGCGCCAGATCACCAGCAGCATCGCGCCCGACACCAGCATGCCGAACAGCACGATCGCCGCGTAGATCGACAGCCCGTGGTGCAGCATCAGGGCGTACAGGCCCACCATCACGAAGATGCCGATGTTCTCGTTGAAGTTCTGCACGGCGATCGAATGGCCGGCGCCCATCAGCACGTGGCCGCGGTGTTGCAGCAGCGCGTTCATCGGCACCACGAAGAAGCCCGCGATGGCGCCGATCAGGATCATGAATACCGCGGCGAGTTTGACGCTGGTCACGCCGATCACCGCCATCACCACGATGCCCATCACGACGCCGAGCGGCAACACGCGCGGCGCGCGCGAGAGCGTGACGAGTTTCGCCGCCGCGACGCAGCCGATGGCGATGCCCACGCCGACCACGCCCTGCAGGTAGGACGCCTGTGACAGCGAGTAGCCGAAGGCATGGCGCGTCCAGTCGATGACGATGTATTGCAGCGTCGCGCCCGCGCCCCAGAAGATGGTGGTGGTGGCGAGCGAGATCTGGCCGAGCCGGTCGCGCCACAGCAGCGAGACGCAGTGCCCGAACTCGCGGATGAGGAACAGCGGGTTCTTGCTCGGCACGCGGTGGTCGACGCCGGTGTCGGGGATGAACCAGTTGAAGAGCGCCGCGAGGCCGTAGATGAACAGGATCGCGGCGATCGCCGCCTCGGGCGGCGTGTTGATGCCGGTGTCGATCATCGGCAGGTCGAAGGCCAGCAGCGTGCCGGAGACCTTCGGGCTGATCAGCAGGCCACCCAGCAGCGTGCCGAGGATGATGGAGCCGACCGTCGCGCCCTCGATCCAGCTGTTGGCGATGACGAGCTGCCGCGGGGGCAGGAGCTCGGTGAGGATGCCGTACTTGGCCGGCGAGTACGCGGCGGCGCCGACGCCCACGATGGCGTAGCCGATCAGCGGGTGCACGCCGGCGAGGATGGCCACGCAGCCGACGATCTTCAACGTGTTGGCAAACAACATCGCCCGGCCCTTGGGCATCGAGTCGGCGAAGGCGCCGACCAGCGGCGCCAGCAGGACATAGGGCGCGGCGAGGCATTGCTTCAGGGCGGGCTCCATCCACGCCGGGTCGGCGAGCTGGCGGAGCAATTGGATCGCGGCAATGAGCAGCGCCGTATCGGCGAGCGAGCTCAGGAACTGAGCCGTGATGATCGTGTAGAAGCCGCGTTGCATTCAGAAGGGTCGGCGCGCGCTGCGCGCGGGGCGGGCGGAGTTCAGGAGCGGCCGGTGCACGTGTAGGGGTATAATTGGACGCAACGGCGGCGGGCCCGCGGTTTTATACCATGTTTTGATGGGCATCCCGCTCTAAAACCGGGCGCGTCGCACCAGAGCCGACCGCAGATTTCGTGCCCGCCCCGCCGGGACGCCTCGCCTCATCGACCGATGGCACGTCCGCTGTTCGCGCAAATCAACCTCGCGGCCCTGCGCGCCAACCTCGAGCTGGTGCGCAGCAAGGCGCCCGGTTCCCAGGTGCTCGCGGTGGTCAAGGCCAATGCCTACGGCCATGGCCTCGCGCGCGTGCTGCCGGCGCTGGACACCGCCGACGGGCTGGCGCTGGTCGAGCTGGAGCAGGCCATGCTGCTGCGCGACATGCACTATCGCCGTCGCATCCTGCTGCTCGAGGGTTTTTTCGAGGAGCGCGAGCTCTCCGATCTTGCAGCGCAGCGCCTCGCGACGGTAGTACACAACGCGGAGCAGCTCGCCCTGCTCGAAAAGGCCGTCCTGCCGCGTCCCCTCGAGGTCTTCGTCAAGGCCAACACCGGCATGAACCGGCTGGGTTTCGACCCGGCCGAGCTTCGCAAGGTCTGCGAGCGGCTGTCGCAGGCGCCCTCCGTGGCGGCGTTGCGGGTGATGATGCATTTTGCGCGTTCGGACGAGGACGACGGCATCAATGATGCCCTGGCGCGGTTCGACGAAGCCACGCGCGGCATGCCTTACCCGCGCTCGATGGCCAACTCGGCAGGCATCTTCCGCTACGACGAGGTCGGCGGCGACATGGTGAGGCCAGGCATCATGCTGTATGGCGCATCGCCCTATCCCTACGACACCGCCGAGATGCTCGGCCTGACGCCGGTGATGACGCTGCGCTCCGAGATCATCGCCGTGCAGGAGCTGCGCGCCCACGACAGCGTGGGCTATGGCGCGACCTACACCGCGACGCGCCCGCACCGCATCGGCGTCGTCGCCTGCGGCTATGCCGACGGCTACCCGCGCCACGCGCCCAACGGCACGCCCGTGCTGGTCTGCGGCAAGCGCGTGCGCATGGCGGGGCGCACCTCGATGGACATGATCACCGTCGACCTCTCCGAGGTGCCCGAGGCGCGCGTCGGCAGCCCGGTGGTGCTGTGGGGCGAGGGCCTGCCCATCGACGACGTGGCAGCCGCGGCCTCCACCGTCGGCTACGAGCTCATGTGCGGCATCACGCCGCGCGTGCGGATGGTGCCCACCGAGGTGGGCAGGGTCGACCTGGAGCTGTAGGCCCATGGCCAGCGCGCCGCGGGGACCCGTTGCGTCGTGGCGCCACGCCGTGGTCGCGGCCTTGATGCTGGCGCTGGGCTTCGTTGCCCAGCCACGCCCTGCGGAGGCGGTCGAGATCGCCCCGGATGGCTTCGGCCAGGTGCTGATCTACCCGTACTACACGGTCCGCGGCGCACCCCAGGGCTTCAACACGCTGATTTCCATCGGCAACTCGACGCGCAGCCTCAAGGCCATACGGCTGCGTTTCCGCGAAGCCCGCGAAGGCGCACCCGTAGGCGACTTCAACCTCTACATCAACCCCCAGTCGGTGTGGACGGGCGCGGTGTTCGCCACGGCCGACGGTGCGGGCCTCGCCAGCGCGGACTACTCGTGCGCGTTCCCGGCGATCTCACATGACGCCTCGAAGCCGACGCCCTTCAGCGCCGCGAGCTACGCGGGTGGACCGGGGGACGTGTCGCTCGACCGCACGCGCGAAGGGTTCTTCGAGGTGATCGAGATCGGGGACTATGGCTCGCCTTACGACTCGAGTGCAGGTCCCATCGCGCAGGGGGCGAGGAACTGGCTGACCCAACTCCCCGAGGACTGCGGACGGGTCCATGGCGACGACGGAAGCGAGGCCAAGGCGCCCGCCGGGGGACTGTACGGCTCGGCGCTGGTGATTTCCACGTTGCGCGGCATCGACCACTACTACGCCGCCACCGCGCTTTCGCATTTCACCGACCTCGCTCCGACCAAGGCGGACTACGGCACGCCGGATCCGACGAGGAGGACGCTTGCGGATGCGCATCCGGCGGTGAGTGTGGTGGTCGATTCGGCAGGGCGGATCATCCGCAGCAACTGGACACTCGGCATCGATGCGGTGAGTGCTGCGTTGATGAATGCGGAGTTGAGCGGTGAATTTGTCCTCGACTCCGGGACGAACTCCCAGACTTCGTGGATCGTTACACTGCCGACCAAGTGGTTTTATGCGAATCACGCCAAGGCGGCGATGGCGCCATTCACGGCTGCCTATGGGGCTTTCGGAGCGTGCGAGAAGGTTCCAAATCCTTGGGACAGCGGGATTCTTTACGATCGGGAGTCGAATACTTCTCTGAGGATCCTCGACTTCATGGGTCCTTGGTATCTCGCGCAGCTCTGCTTTGCCACGCACTCCGTGGACTTCAAGGGAAGCTCCAACGTGTTCGTGTCGGCGTTTGGACTGTCCTATGCAGGGAATGGCCAGGACGTCGTGACTGGCGACTTGACCGCCTACTACAACGGGTGGATGCGCCTGGTTCTCGATCCGCCGGACAGCTCGGCGCGGTACTTCGCAATCGCACCACTCCACCGTATGGCGTCCGGGTCGACGACCATCTTGTCGACGAGTGCCATGATCGAATCGCGACCAAGCGTGACCTATCGCGGTCTGCCGGCGATCGGGTTCAGTGTGTCTGCCTATTTCAATGGAACACTGGTCGACACGTATGGGAGGAATGTGCAGTCAAGCTACCTGAGCGGAACTGAGCTGCACCGCTTGGTACTGGTGGAGTGAACGTGCGGTTGGCTCTTTCAATCTGGGCGACTGCGCTTTCGGGCGCAAAGCAATGCTTCGCGCTCGTGCTGCGACGCGCGCTGCCTTCGCTGGTGTTACTCGTTTGTGCACCATCGGCGGTTGGCGTGTCCCTTTCGCCTGCCGGTAGTGGGCAGGTCCTCCTGTTTCCCTACTACCTTGCAAGCGAACGAGCAAACGGATTCGCGACGCTCGTAAGCATCGTGAACACCACGCCGAACGTGAAGGCGGTTCGCGTCCGCCTTCGCGACGGGCTCGAGGGCAGGCCTGTCGGCGACTACAACGTCTACCTCGATGCGTACGATGTCTGGACGGCAGTGATTATGCCGGCGGGCGAAGCCACTGGAATCGGCAGCTTCGACAACTCCTGCACGTCGCCCAAGATTTCACGAGATGCCCGAAATCTGACTTTGTTGACCAACGTTGGCAACACACCGATGGTGGAAGATACGTTCACCCAGCGTTCGCGCGAAGGGCTCATCGAGGTCATCGAAATGGGTGATTACGGAGCTGCCGCGTCGGCAACGGCCGCGATTCCCAAAGCGGTGATCCACTATCTTGGAATTGCGAGTTGCGAAGGTGTTTCCGCTGACACCGGCGTGGATGCAGGCCCCCCGACAGGAGGGTTATTCGGATCTGCAATGGTGATAAGCGTTATGGGCGCCGCCGACTACTACTATGCGGCAACTGCGCTGGATGGATTTTCCGACAGGAAGTCCGGTTTTGGCGCAATCACGTCAGACGCGCCATCGCTCGCAGATGCACACCCAGCCATCAGCATCGTCCGGGACCTGGCCGGAAATACGATTCGCAGCGAGTGGGCACGCGGCATCGATGCAGTCAGCGCTGTGCTGATGACAGATAGCGTGCAGGGTGAGTTCGTTCTCGAACCAGCTACGCAGTCGCGAACGAATTGGATCGTAACAATGCCGACCAAGTGGCATTATGTCCGTGGGGGATTGCAAGCCGCGCCTCCTTTCGTGCACGAATACGGCGGCGACGGCGCTTGCGAAGTCATCGACAATCCGCTTTTTGGATTTGAGTACAGCATATTTTCCCGCGCCGGTGATCACTCTTATCTCCCGATAGGCGATCCGGCATTCGCCAGATACTACGCATTCTGTTCGGCGGCGACGGTGATGCCGTTCAATGGCACGTGGATCTTCCCCTCGTCGAATGCGCTCAAGGAAGCTCGCACGCCGGCGGCTGAGGGGGTGGAGGTGGGGTCGATCGAGACATGGCTATCGAGCGGGTGGGCGAGGATTGCGCTCTTTTCTTCGCTTGATTCCCCTGGAGAAATCGATCCCGATCTTGCGCACCGTCTCGTCAGTGGTCTCACGCAGGTCTTTGGACCTGACGGTTCCGTGACGACGAGAGCGTCGATGACCTACATCGGCCTCCCCGTCACCGGCTTCGCAGTCTCGTCCTACTACAATGGCACGCTCACCGATGAAAAGGGCCAGAACGTGCTGTCGACCTACATCGCCGGGACCGCATTGCGGCGGCACCTGCGCGTCGAGTAACGCCCCATGACCATCGTCGTCACCGGCGGCGCCGGCTTCATCGGCTCCAACCTCGTCAAGGCGCTGAACAAGCGCGGCGAGCGCGACATCCTGGTCGTCGACGACCTCGCCAACGCCGCCAAGGTGGCGAACCTCGCCGACTGCGACTTCGCCGACTACCTCGACAAGGCCGAGTTCCTCGCGCGCGTCGAGGAGGGCGAGCTCGACCTCGACGTCGACGCCGTGCTGCACCAGGGCGCGTGCTCGGACACGATGGAAACCGATGGGCGCTACGTGATGCGCAACAACTACCGCTTCTCGGTGTCGCTGCTGCGCTGGTGCCAGGACAACGACGTGCCGCTGATCTACGCGTCGAGCGCGTCGGTGTACGGCGCGTCGTCCACGTTCCGCGAGTCGCGTGAGTTCGAGGGGCCGCTCAATGTCTACGGCTTCTCCAAGTTCCAGTTCGACCAGTACGTGCGCGCGATGCTGCCGGAGCGCAGCTCGCAGGTCGCGGGCTTCCGCTATTTCAACGTGTACGGGCCGCGCGAGGCACACAAGCGCGGGCGCGGATCGTCGGTGGCGTTCAACGCCTGGGAACAGCTTCGCGACACCGGCAAGGTGCAGCTCTTCGAGGGTTCGGGCGGCTATGCAGCGGGCGAGCAGCGGCGCGACTTCGTCTCGGTCGAGGACGTGGTCGCGGTGAACCTCGCCTTCCTCGACCATCCGCTGTGGAGCGGCATCTACAACGTGGGAACCGGCGCCGCCTCGTCGTTCAACGAGGTGGCGCTGGCCGCGGTGAATGCCTGGCGCGGCGCGCGCAAGCTCGCGCCGCACGCCCTCGCCGACGCCGTCGCGGCGGGCGAGATCGAGTACGTGCCGATGCCCGACAAGCTCGTCGGCAAGTACCAGAGCTTCACCGAAGCCGACATCTCGCGCCTGCGCGCGGTCGGCTATGGCGCGCCGATGCGCGGCGTGACGGAGGGCGTGACAGCCTATGTCGAATGGCTGATGGCGAATGACGCGGGGCGACCGATAGCCTGAGGGTGCGCTGCGGGTTCGTCCCGCGGGCAGGTTCCCGGCCTTGCACGCCGCCGCGCATCGCGCGGCGCGCGCCATGGCCGGGGCGCCACTCAATGCCATCCATCGGAGGTCCTTCATGACCAGGCTGCTGCCGGCGCTCGCGCTGGCGTTCGTCGCACAGGCCGCGCTCGCGGCCGTCAACCTCAACACCGCCACCAAGGACGAGCTCATCGCGCTCAAGGGCATCGGGCCCGCCAAGGCCCAGGCCATCCTCGACTACCGCGCCCAGCACGGGGGCTTCCAGCGCGTCGAGGAGCTGAAGGACGTGCGCGGCATCGGCAGCAAGCAGTTCGAGTCGCTCAAGTCCGAGCTGACGGTGACACCACCGCCGGCGGCGCCGGGCGCCAAGGCCGGCAAGGCCGAGCCCAAGGCCGCCCGGGTGGCCTCCGGCGAGGCCAAGCCCGCCAAGTAGAAG
This sequence comes from Casimicrobiaceae bacterium, assembly GCA_044226535.1. Taxonomy (GTDB): domain Bacteria; phylum Pseudomonadota; class Gammaproteobacteria; order Burkholderiales; family Casimicrobiaceae; genus VBCG01. The sequence continues at coordinate 7,288 of JBGAGT010000003.1, forward strand.
CTTTCAGCTTCCTTACGGGCCGCTCCGGTCCGGATCTCCTCGCAGGCGGTTGCGCTGCGCTGCGTCAACCCCCCGGCACGGTGCCCCGTTATGGGCGCCGTGCCGGCATCTTTGCGGGCACTGGGGCGGCATTCCGCCTGTTGCAGGTCCCGGAGGGGAGTTCCATGAAGCGTATTGCGTTCGCGCTGGTCGCGATGCTGTGGTCGTGCTTCGCGCTTGCTGCGGTCAACATCAACACGGCCACCCAAGCCGAGCTCGAGGCGCTGCCGGACATCGGCCCGGTCAAGGCGCAGGCCATCATCGAGTACCGCAAGGCCAACGGTCCTTTCAAGTCGCCCGACGAGATCATGAAGGTCAGCGGCATCAAGGAAGGGATCTACAGCAAGATCAAGGGCGACATCGCCGTGACCGGTGCCACCACGCCGGTGGCCGCTGCCCCGGCCAAGGCCGCGCCTACCGCACCGGCGGCACCGTCGAAGGCCGCGCCTGCGGCACCGGCTGCTCCGGTTGCTCCCGCCAAGACCACGCCCACCGCTGCACCGGCCGCTGCGCCGGCTGCCGCCGCGCCGGCGCCTGCCGCCAAGGATGCGAAGGCGGACAAGGCCAAGGACGGCAAGGCCGACAAGGCCAAGTCCGACAAGGAAGACAAGGCGGCCAAGGCGAAGGCGGACAAGGAAGCCAAGGCCAAGGAAAGGGCCGACAAGGACGCCAAGGCGAAGGCCGAGAAGGACGACAAGGCGGCCAAGGCGAAGGCGGACAAGGAAGCCAAGGCCAAGGAAAAGGCCGACAAGGACGCCAAGGCGAAAGCCGACAAGGAAGAGAAGGCCGCGAAGGCGAAGGCCGACAAGGACGCCAAGGCAAAGGCCAAGGCGGACAAGGCGGCCGGCAAGGACGCCACCAAGGACAAGGCGGCGAAGTAGGCTTCCGCCCCATCCGACATCGACCCCGGCGCAGTCAGCCGGGGTTTTTGTTGCCTCCTTTAGAATGGGGCCCGCAGCGTTCGGCCTTCCCGCAACGCGCGCGCCGAACGCCCATGCCGCCGACCTCCGCACGCCCCTCGTACCCGACCCTCGCCGACACCGTCGGCCACACGCCGCTGGTGGCGCTGCAGCGCCTCGGCACCGGCCGCGGCAACGTGGTGCTCGCCAAGCTCGAGGGCAACAATCCCGCGGGCTCGGTGAAGGACCGGCCCGCCCTGTCGATGATCACCGAGGCCGAGCGGCGCGGCGCGATCCGTCCCGGCGACACCCTGATCGAGGCGACCTCCGGCAACACCGGCATCGCGCTCGCGATGGCAGCGGCCATCAAGGGCTACCGCATGGTGCTCGTGATGCCCGACAACCAGACCGCCGAACGCCGCATGGCGATGACGGCCTACGGCGCCGAGGTGGTGCTGGTGACGAAGGAGCAGGGGATGGAGGGCGCGCGCGACCTCGCCCAGCGCATGCGCGACGAGGGCCGCGGCACCATCCTCGACCAGTTCGCCAACCCGGACAATCCGCTGGCGCACTACCGTGGCACGGGCCCCGAGATCTGGCGCGACACCCAGGGCACGATCACGCACTTCGTGTCGGCCATGGGCACGACGGGGACGATCATGGGGACCTCGCGCTACCTCAAGGAGCAGAACCCGGCCATCGTCGTCATCGGCGCGCAGCCCGCCGACGGCGCGACGATCCCCGGCATCCGCAAGTGGCCCGAGGCCTACCTGCCGCGCATCTTCGACCGCGCGCGCATCGACCGCATCGAGCCGGTCACGCAGGACGAGGCCGAGTCCACCGCGCGCCGCCTCGCGCGCGAGGAAGGCATCTTCGCCGGCATCTCGTCGGGAGGCGCCTGCGCCATCGCGCTGCGCGTCGCCGCCGAGGCGCGCGACGCGACCATCGTGTTCATCGTCTGCGACCGCGGCGACCGCTACGCGTCCTCGGGGGTGTACGGATGACGCCGATCCTGGTGTTCGACATCGAGAGCGTCCCCGACCTCGAGGGCGTGCGCAGGCTCAACGACGTCGATCCCTCGCTGCCCGACGCCGAGGTCGCGTCATGGTTCGCGCAGCAGCGCCGCGTCGCCACGGGCAGCGACTTCGCGCCGCTGTACCTGCAGAGGGTCGTGGCCATCGCCTGCGTGCTGAAGCGCGGGAGCGAGGACATCCGCGTCTGGTCCATCGGCGAGGCGGGCGACGGCGAGCCCGAGCTCATCCGCCGCTTCTTCGACGGCGTCGAGAAGCTGACGCCGCAGCTCGTGTCGTGGAACGGCGGCGGCTTCGACCTGCCGGTGCTGCACCATCGCGCGCTGATCCACGGCGTCGTCGCGCCGCGCTATTGGGACTGGGGCGACGAGGACCGCGATTTCCGCTACAACAACTACCTGTCGCGCTACCACACCCGCCACCTCGACCTGATGGACGTGCTCGCCGGCTACCAGCCGCGCGCCTCCGCGGGGCTCGACGCCATGGCGAGGCTCTGCGGCTTCCCGGGCAAGGTGGGGGTCGGCGGCGCCGAGGTCGCGAACGCCATCGCCGAAGGCCGCGTCGACGAGGTGCGCGCCTACTGCGAGTGCGACGTCGTCAACACCTACCTCTTGTACCAGCGCTTCCGCATGATGCGCGGCGAGCTCGACGCGGCCGACTATGCGGCCGAGGTCTCGCAGGTGCGAACGCGACTCGCCGCCAACGAGGCGCCGCACTGGCGCGAGTTCGTGGCGGCCTGGGGGCGCTAGCCGCACGCAGCGCGGCTACGCGCGAAGGAAGGGCAGCGGCTCGAAGCGCGCGCCGAGCACGTCGCGCGAGTCCACGCCCCACCAGCGATCCAGCGCGGTGGCGTACACCGACCGGAAGTCGAGCGCGTACGCGACGTTGGCGTTCGGCGCGAGGCGGGCCAGCGACGGCGTCTCGCCGTACAGCCCGCCGGCGACGCGGCCGCCGAAGGCGAAATGCACGCTGGCGGTGCCGTGGTCGGTGCCGGCCGAGGCGTTCTCCTGCGGGCGGCGGCCGAACTCGGCATAGGTGATCGCCAGCGTGTCGTCGTAGCGGCCGAGCTCCACCAGCGCCGCCTTGAAGGCGACGATGCCCTCGGCGAGCTCCTGCAGCAGCCGCGCCTGCGTCGGCTGCTGGCCGCGGTGCGTGTCGAAGCCGTCAAGGGTGAGACGCACGGCGGCGACGCTGTCCTGCGCGGCGATCACCTGGCAGGCCGCGGCGATGCTGCGGCCGAAGGCCGAGGCCGGGAACGCAGTGGCAAACGCGTGATGGCCGTCGAGGCGCGTGGCGGCGCGCACGATGTCGTCCTCGACCTTGAGGATGTGCGCGAGCGCCGCGTTGCCGCGCCCGTTCTCGCTGCGGGCGAGGCGCGCGCGGCGCACGAAGGCATCGGTGTCGGCCAGCGCGATGGCGCGCGTGCCACCGCCCGCGAGCGGGCCCATGTCGTTCGAGCCCACGACCACGCCGTCGGCGGCGAACGACGCCGGCGTCGGCGCCTCGGCGAAGCTGCGTGTCAGCCATCCCTGGTCGAGGTACTGGTTGCTGCGCGAAGCGGTGTTCCAGATCTCGATGGAGCGGAAGTGGGAGAGGTTGGGCTCGGGATAGCCCACCCCCTGCAGCACGGCGAGCTCGCGGCGCTCCCACAAGGCCGCGACCGGCGCGAGCGCGCGATGCAGCCCGACGCGGTCCGAGAGCACGACGAGGTCGTCGCGCGCGACGCCGAGCTTGGGCCGCAGCGCGCGGTAACCCGGGTCCGCGTACGGAACGAGCGTGTTGAAGCCGTCGTTGCCGCCCTTCAACTCGATCAGCACCAGCAGGCGCTGGTACGAGGGCACCACCTTCGGGGTGGTGCTTTCGCCGGCGCCGGATCCGACGGTCGCAGGCCCGGTGTCGAAACCCGCTGCAACCGAGGGTTCCGCGAACGCGACCTCGAGGCCCGGAACGAGCGTTCCGAACGCTCCCAGCGCGCCGGCCCGCAGGATTGCACGTCGATGTCGGTTCATGGCACTCGCCTGGCTCCTGATGTCCGTTGTGTCCCTTGGGTCCGTTGTGTCCCTTGCGTCCGCTGTGTCCCTTGTGTCCGCTGTGTCCCTTGTGTCGCGTGGTCGCTCGTCATTCGAGCTGGTAGGTTGCGTCCTGCAGTGCCGTGCGCACGACATTGGGCACGTCGCCGAAGATCGCGTCGGACGCGACGGGTGCCTGGGGCAGCAGGATCGCCAGCGTGCGCATGCGCGCATCGGCCTCGCCATGCGGCGCGGCGGCGAGCCAGCGCGCCGCGTCGAAGCTGCCTTCGGCCGGCCCCGCTGCCTGCATCATGCCGGGGCCCGCAACCGCCGGCGCGCCCAGGCCGAATTGCCCGGAGCGCGCGAGCCGCGCGAGGAACTGCTTGCGCGCGAGCAGCGTGTCGCTGTTGATCCACGCCTCGCCGCCGGGCCAGCCCTTCACGTTCGGCGGCGCGAAAAGGCCCTGGCCCATGCCGGCGCAGGCGACGGCGTAGGGCCGCATGTCGCCGGGCAGCATGTCCAGCGTGTGCAGCGTGCCGATCACGAGGTCGACGGGCGAGCGCGTGAGCGTGGCGCGCGCGGCCTCCGCGTACATCGCGTCGCTCGCGAACAGTGCCCGCAGCACGGCCTTGATGTCGTAGCCGGACGCGCGGAACGCGCCGGCGATGCGCGCGACCTCGGCGGTATCCGGCGTCGGCGACACGAACTCCTTCCACAGCAGCGAGGTGATGAACACCGCGGACTGCGGGTCGGCGAGGATGGCCTCGACCACCGCGTCGCCGTCGAGGCGGCCCGTGCGGCCGAGCACCGTCTTGACACCGTCGTCGTGCAGGCGCGGGCGGGCGACGAAGCTGCCCGAGTCGCGGTCGATGCCCCAGCCGGTGAAGGCGCGCGCGGCTTCCTTGACGTCGTCCTCGGTGTAATGTCCCTCGCCGAGGGTGAAGAGCTCCATCAGCTCGCGCGCGAAATTCTCGTTGGGATGGCCGCGGCGGTTCTGCACGCCGTCGAGGTAGACCAGCATCGCGGGGTCGCGCGCCACGGCGTGCAGCAGCGCGCGGAAGTCGCCGGTCGCGTGGGCGCGCAGGGTCGCGTTCTGCCTCGCCATCAGCGGCGCGAGGCGCACCTTGCGCACGCTGGTCGCGAAATGGCCATGCCAGAAGAGCGTCATGCGCTCGGTCAGCGGCGAGGGCGTCACCAGCATCTCGCGCATCCACCAGGCGCGCAGCGCGAGCGCCTCGCTGGCCTGCTCCCTGCGGAACGCCTTGCGCGCATCGGCGCTCGCATCCTTGCCGGGATAGCGCGCCGACGCGGGGTCGTCGAGGGGGACGGGCAGGGGGGTCGAGGCGTGCGCCACGGTGGCGGCCAGCAGCCGGTCGACGCCCTGGCCGCGGGTGAGCTTCGCGAACGCGGCGATTTCCGCGGGGGCCGCGCCGAAGCCCGTGCGCGTGAGCAGGATGCGGGCCTCGTCGGCACCCATCGCGGCGGCTCGCGGTGCCGCGGCATCGGGCGCCCCTGCGGTGTCGTTCGGGATCGCGGGTGGAAGCGTGGGTGAGGGCATGGCCGGCGCGAGTCGCTGCATCGCGTGCTGCCAGAACGCCCCAGTGTGCGCCGGTGTTGACCCCGCCGGCGGGCCGCCGCTGTAACGCTTTGTTGCGCCGCTAGAGCTCGATGCTGCCGCGCCCGATCTCGACCACGCGCCCCGACACGCGGATCGCGCGGTCCGCGCCTACCTGCAGGCCGAGCCGGCAGCGGCGCTCGACATGCTCGCCCTGGTCGACGACCAGGGCCTGCGGCAGCGCGGCGCCGGTCGCGAGCAGCCAGCCACCCAGGTTGGCGCAGGCCGAGCCCGTGCCCGGGTCCTCGATCACCGCGCCGTGCTTGGTGAAGAAGAAACGCGCGAGCACGGTGTCGCCCTCGCGGGCGAACACGTAGGCCATGGCGCGCTTGCCGTCGCGCGTCGCGTCCTCCATTGCCGGGCCGAGGGGCGAGGCGCGGTGCACGGCGTCGAAGCTCGCCAGCGGCACGAGGAGTTGCTCGGCGCCGGTATCGACCCACATCGCCGGCCCCGCCAGGTCCGCCTCGGCGAGGCTGAGCATCGACGCGAGCACGGCGCGCGAGGCCGCGGCGTCGCGCCACGCGGGCGCGCGCGCGGCCAGCGTCCAGCGGTCGCCGTCGGCCTTCACCTCGATGACGCCGGCCGTCATTTCCAGCGTGAGCGCATCGCCGCCGCGGCCCAGGCTTCGCACGACCTCGGCCGAGCCCAGCGTGGGATGGCCCGCGAAGGGCATCTCGAAGGTGGGCGTGAAGATGCGCACGCGCGCGTCGGCGCGCGTGGAGGGCAGCAGGAACGTGGTCTCGGACAGGTTGAACTGCAGCGCCAGCGCCTGCATCGTGGCGTCGTCGAGCGCCTCGCCCGACTCGAACACGCACAGCGGGTTGCCGCCGAGCGGCGTTTCGGCGAACACGTTGACGATGCGGAAGGGAAGCTTCATGGCCGAACCTCGGGGGAGTGAAGGGCGGACGGAGCCGAAGGCGCTTCAGGCCGCGGGCACGAGGTCGCGCGCGGCCGCCATCGCCTCCTCGGCGAGGCGGTCGAACGCTCCATCGTCGACGCTCGCGGGCGCGAGCCGCGGCTGTCGCGCGTCGCGCGGGAAATGGCGCTCGATCGAGCGCCGGTACAAGGGATCGTAGTGCCGCTCGAGGAGGTCCGCGACCAGGGTGTCGAAATCGCCTTCACCCGCCAGTGCGTCCCAGCGCGCGACGGCCTCGTTGCCGACCAGTGGCGCGAGGGGGCGAAGCCTCTCCACCAGCGTGCCGGGATCGGCGCGGAAATGCGCGTAGTCGCGCATCAGCAGCGAGGCGCGCAAGGGAGCGGGCGTGTCGAGGTGCAGCGCCGGCGCGCCGCGGATGGCCTCCAGCACCGCGTCGGGGAGCTGCAGCTTGCCGATGCGCCGGCTTTCCGATTCCACGAACACCGGGCGCGCCGCGTCGGCGGCCTCCAGTGCGGAATGGATGCCGGTCTCGAAGTGCTTCTGCGAAGGTTGCGGCGCGGACGGATCGTCGCCGAGCAGCGAGCCGCGGTGCCTCGCGAGGCGCTCGAGGTCGAGCACCTGGGCGCCGCGTCGCGCGAGCGCCTCGATCAGCCGCGTCTTGCCGGCGCCGGTGAAGCCGCAGACCACGACGAAACGCCGCTGCGCCGGCAATGCGGCGAGCTGCTCGACCACGTGCCGCCGGAACGCGCGGTAGCCGCCCGCGAGCTGCACGGCGTCGAAGCCGATCTCGCCCAGCACGTGCGCCAGCGAGCGCGAGCGCTGACCGCCGCGCCAGCAGTACACCAGCGGCGACCACTCGATCGGCTTGTCGCGGGCCAGCGTGTCGATGATGCGCGCGATGTTGCGCGACACCAGCGCCGCGCCCTCGCGGCGCGCGGCGAAGCCCGAGACCTCGGCGTGGATCGTGCCGATGCGCGCACGCTCGGCGTCGTCCAGCACGGGCGCGTTCGCCGCGCCGGGCAGGTGGTCGATGGCGAACTCGGAAGGGCTGCGCACGTCGATGCGCGAAGGGTGGCGCGCGATTTCGGCGGGCCCGATGCTCGCGGGGCGGCGTGCCATCGGGGCTAGTGCGCCGCGGGCGCAGGCGTACCGGCGGCGCCTTTCGCCGGCGGGGCTGCACGGCCCCGCGGCGCCGCGGCGCCCGGCATGGGCGTGATCATCGGCTCGAGCACCGGCCACACGTTGTCGAGCAGGCGGGACTGCGCGGCCTGCGTCGGATGGATGCGGTCGGCCTGGAAGAGCTCGTCGCGCTCGGCGAAGCCCTCGAAGATGAACGGCAGCAGCGCGACCTTGTGCGCGCGTGCCGCGTCGCCGTACATCGCCTCGAACCGCGAGGTGTACGCCGCGCCGTAGTTGGGCGGCAGGCGCATGCCGAGCAGCAGCACGCGTGCCCCGGCGCGCTGCGCGGCGACGATCATCGCGTCGAGGTTGGCGCGCGAGGCGGCAAGGTCGCCGCCGCGCAGGCCGTCGTTGCCGCCGAGCTCGATCACCACGATCGCGGGACGGTGGCGCTCCAGCAGCGCCGGCAGCCGGGCGCGACCGCCGGCCGTGGTGTCGCCGCTGATGCTCGCGTTCACCGCGGTGAAGGGGAGCCGCCGCTCGGCGAGGCGGCGCTCGAGCAGGGCCACCCAGCCGGTCCCCGCGGGAAGCCCGTAACCCGCCGAGATGGAATCTCCGACGACCAGGATGACGGGCTTCGCAGCCGCGGCGGCCGCTGCGGCCTGCGCCCCCGCGACCGCGGAATGCAGGAGCGCCAGCGCGGTCAGGATCGCCATCAGCACGGCCAATACCCGCCCCTCCAGCCAGGCGGGGCAGGCGAGGCGCGCGAGGCGCGAGGCAACCAGCCGCGCGCGGGGGGACGTGCACGTCGGGCCGCTCATCCGGCCATTGTAAAACCTGGGTTCGCCGCCACCTCGGCATTTGCAAGAATCGGTACGGGTTCGGCGACAGGCGTCGGGTCCCGCCCCTCGACCATGGACCGACCCGTGAACCTGCTGCTGCGCGCGCGTGCGCTCACCAAGACCGTGGCCAGCGGCGACGCCCCGCTGACCATCCTCGACGACGTGAGCTTCGAGGTCGCGCGCGGCGAGACGGTCGCCATCGTCGGGGCCTCGGGCTCGGGCAAGACCACGCTGCTCGGTCTCCTCGCCGGCCTCGACCTGCCCACCTCGGGCGAGGTCGAGCTCGACGGCGCGCGGCTGACGTCCCTGGACGAGGACGCGCGTGCCGCGCTGCGCCAGCGCGCCGTGGGCTTCGTGTTCCAGTCGTTCCAGCTCCTGCCGGCCATGACCGCGCTGGAGAACGTCATGCTGCCGCTCGAGCTCGCCGCGCGCCGCGATGCGCGCGAGGTGGCGCAGGACTGGCTCGGCCGCGTGGGGCTCTCGCACCGCACCGGCCACTATCCGCGCCAGCTCTCCGGCGGCGAGCAGCAGCGCGTCGCTATCGCGCGCGCCTTCGCCAGCGACCCCATGCTGCTCTTCGCCGACGAGCCCTCGGGCAACCTCGACCAGGCCACCGGCGCGGCGGTCGCCGAGCTGATGTTCAGCCTCAATCGCGAGCACGGCACCACGCTGGTGCTGGTGACCCACGATGCCCAGCTCGCCGCGCGTTGCGCGCGCCGGCTGTCGCTGGCGGGTGGGCGCCTCGTCGGCGACTCGACCGCGTGAACACGCTCGCGCTCGCCTGGCGGATGCTGCTGCGCGACCTTCGCGCGCGCGAGCTCGACGTGCTGGTCGTGGCCATCGTGCTGGCGGTGGCGAGCGTGGGGACGGTGGGATTCTTCGCCGACCGCGTGCGCTCGGCGCTGACGCGCGAGGCCAACATCCTGATGGGCGCCGATGCGATCGTCTCGGGCGACCGCCCGCTGCCGGAGGTCTTCGCCGCGCAGGCCGCGCAGCGCGGCCTCGCGGTCTCGCCGGTGGTGCGCTTCGGCAGCATGGTCGCGCGCCAGGGCGGCGACGCCGCGCCGATGCTGGCCACGGTGAAGGCTGTCGCCGGCAACTATCCGCTGCGCGGCGCGATCATGGTGCGCGGCGGCAGCGGCGATGGGGTGGAAGGCGGCGGCGGTGCCGTCGCGGCCGTGGGCCGCGTGGCGCAGGGCGTGCCGCCGCCGGGCGTCGCCTGGCCCGACGTCCGCCTCGCCGAGCGGCTGGGTCTCGAGCCCGGAAGCCGCATCACCCTGGGCGATGCGAGCTTCGCGGTGGGCGAGATCGTCGTGCAGGAACCGGAGGTCGCCGCGGGGTTGCTGAACAGCGGCGCGCGGGTGCTGATCAATGCGCAGGACCTCGCCGCCACGCATCTGCTGCAGCCGGGCAACCGCGCGACCTTCCGCCTGATGGTCGCCGACGACGGCCGCGCGGCGCGCCTCGAGGACTACCTCGCCTTCGTGCGCGAAAGCCTCACGCCCGGCCAGCGCGTCGAGAGCGTGCGCGACGTGCAGCCCGAGGTGCGCCAGACGCTCGAGCGCGCGGAGAAGTTCCTGGCGCTCGCCTCGCTGGTGGCGGTGATGCTGTCGGCGGTTGCCATCGCGCTCGCCGCCACGCGCTACCTGCGGCGGCACCTCGACAGCGCCGCGATCCTCAAGACGCTGGGTGCGTCGCGTGCACGCAGCTTCGCGGTGTTCGCCCTGCAATTCCTGATCGTGGGCATCGTTGCCGGCGCGCTCGGCCTGCTGCTGGCGTTGGCCGGCCAGGCGCTGCTGGCGCGCGTGCTGCAGGCGATCGCCTCGGCCGAGCTGCCTCCGCCCGCGGCGGCGCCGGGCGTGGTCGCCTTCGCAGTGGGCCTCGCCACGCTGCTCGGCTTCGCGCTCCCGCCGCTCGTCACGCTCGCCGCCACCACGCCGCTGCGCGTGCTGCGCCGCGACCTGCCGCGGCCGCGCGCCTGGGGGCTTGCCGCCTACGCGCTCGGCGCCGCGGTGTTCGCCGCGCTCATCGCCTGGCAGGTGCGCGACGCGACCATGTCCGCGGTGGCGCTGGGCGGCATCGCCGCGCTGCTCGCGACCTCGGCGCTCGCCGCCGCGCTGGTGATCGTGGCGTTGAAACGCCTGCCGCGGCGCGGCGTGTCGTGGCGCTTCGGGCTCGCCAACCTCGCGCGAAGGCCCCTGGCCTCGAGCCTGCAGGTCGGCGCGCTGGCGATGGGCCTGATGGCGCTGCTGCTGCTGACGGTGGTGCGCGGCGACCTCCTGCGCAACTGGCGCGCGAGCATCCCCGCCGACGCGCCCAATCATTTCATCGTCAACGTGCTGCCCGACCAGGTGCGCGAGGTCGAGGCCTCGATGCGCGAGGTCGCCGGCAAGGACCTGCCGCTGTACCCGATGGTGCGCGGACGATTGACCGAGGTGAACGGCAAGCCCTTCGACACGGCGCGTTTCGGCGACACGCGCGCGCGGCGCCTCGCCGAGCGCGAGTTCAACCTGTCCGCACTCGCCACATTGCCGCCCACCAACCGCGTCGTCGCGGGGGCCTTCTGGTCGCCGGAAGGTGGGCCGGACGCGGGCCTTTCGCTCGAGGAAGGGCTCGCGAAGCAGCTCGAGCTCGCGCTTGGCGACACCCTCACCTTCGACGTCGCGGGCACGCCGCTGACCGCGCGCGTGACGAGCCTCCGCAAGGTCGACTGGGACAGCTTCCAGCCCAACTTCTTCACGCTGTTCGCGCCGCACGCGCTCGACGGCCTGCCCACCTCGTACCTGGGCGCCGTGCGGGTGCCCGAGACGCCGCAGGGCGCCGCCTGGGTGGCGTCGCTGGTGTCGCGCAATCCCAACGTGCTGCTGATCGACGTGGGCGACGTGCTGCGCCAGGTGCAGTCGATCATGGACCAGGTGTCGCGCGCCGTCGAATTCGTGTTCCTGTTCACGCTGGCCGGCGGCCTGCTCGTGCTGCAGGCGGCGATCGCGTCCACGCAGGACGCGCGCCGCTTCGACGCCGCCGTGCTGCGCACGCTCGGCGCCTCGCGACGTCAGCTCAACGCCGCGCAGCTCGCCGAGTTCGTGCTGCTGGGCGCGCTTGCGGGGCTGATCGCCGCCGCGGGTGCCTCGCTCACGGGCTGGGCGCTGGCGACGCGCGTGTTCGAGGTGCGCTACAGCTTCAACGGCATGCTGTGGATCTGGGCCGTCGCGGGCGGTGCGCTGGCCGTCGCGCTCGCGGGCTGGCTGGGGACGCGCGACACGCTCGCGCGGCCGCCGGTGGAGGTGCTGCGCGCGCTGGGCTGAGTATCGCCGTCATCCCCGCGCAGGCGGGGACCCACGTCATCCCCGCGCAAGTATCGCCGTCATCCCCGCGCAAGCACCGCGGTCATCCCCGCGCAAGCGGGGACCCACGCGTCACTTGCCCGCCAGCACCGCCTCGCGCGACCAGTTGCGCGAGAAGGCGTAGAGCGCGAGTGCCGCGATGGCGAGCGGCACGATCGCCGACTGCGCGATGTCGACCGCCGAGGGGATGTCGCCGCGCAGCACGCGGTTGAGCAGCGCGTACTGGCCCGCGATGGGGACGTACGCCAGCCACTCGGGCTCCTTGCGCTGCAGGAACATCTGCATGGTCGGCACGATCGACGACACGAACAGCAGGAGCTGGGCGTTTGCCTGCGCCTCGCGGATGGTGCGCCCGCGGCTTCCCAGCCACAGCAGCAGCGCCGGGAACATCGCGCACAGCGGCAGCAGGATGGCGATGAAGCGCCCGAGGTCGGGCGCGCTGAACAGGAAGGGGATGCCCACCGCGGGCAGCGGCGCGAAGGCGAGCGTCAGGTAGAAGCCGCCCAGCGTCACGACCACCACGCCCAGCACGAACAGCGCGAGGCTCAACCACTTGCCGATGGCGATTTCCAGCGTCGTCGCAGGGGTCATCAGCAGGGGCTCGAGCGAGCTCCGCTCGCGCTCGCCGGCGGTGGCGTCGAGCGCGAAGGCCATGCCGCCCATGATGGTGGCGAATAGCCCGTAGAAGGCCACCAGGAACAGCACCAGCGCGCCCGACTGGCGGGGCGTCGCGAGGTTGACCTCGCGCAGCTCGAGCGGGTTGGCGACGCTGGGCGCGATGCCGCGCATGATGAGCCGCTGCTGCCCCCACTGCCTCGCGTAGTTGCGCAGGAGCTGCTGCGCCTCGCCGATGGCCGCTTGGGCGCGGTCGCGCGAGCGGTCGAAGGTCAGCGTCACCGTTCCCGCGCGGCCGTCAGCGACGGCGGCCTCGAAGCCGGGGTCGATCACCAGCACGGCGTCGAGGTCGCCGCCGCGGATGCGCGCCTCGTAGTCCGCGGGCGCCTCGAGGATCGTCACCTGCTGGCGCTTCAGCCAGTCCACCAACGCCGGCGCGTGCGCGGCGCCGATCACCGGCAGCGAGATCTGGCGCGACTTCTCGGCCTGGCTCGCGATCAGGTTGAAGATCAGCATCAGGAAGATCGGCCCGGCCAGCGCCGCCGACACCATGGTGGTGATCAGCGTGCGGCGGTCGCGCGAAACGTCGACGACCTCCTTGCGCGCGATGGCGAGGACGCGCTTCAGCATGGCCGCGCAACTCCGATGGTGTGCCCGGCATCGCCGAAGCGCCGGGTGCCGGTGGCTGCGCTCATGCCGCGAGCCCTTCGCCGCTGCCGAGCAGCGACACGAAGGCGTCCTCGAGCGTGGCCGCGCCCGATTGGGCGACGAGCTCGGCAGGCGTGCCCTCGGCGACCACCTTGCCGCGGCCGATGATGACGATGCGGTCGCACAGCGCCGCGACCTCCTGCATCACGTGCGAGCTGAACAGGAGGCATTTGCCCGCGGCGCGCAGCGCCAGAAGCTGCTCGCGCAGGGCGCGCACGCTCATGATGTCGAGGCCGTTGGTGGGCTCGTCGAGCATGATCACCGAGGGGTCGTGCACCAGCGCGCGCGCGATCGCCACCTTCATGCGCTCGCCCTGCGAGAACCCCTGCACCGGCCGTTCGGCGAGGGCGCCCATGCCGAGCGAGGCCAGCAGCGTGTCGATGCGGCGGTCGGCCGCGGCCACCGGGACGCCGTGCAGCGCCGCGAAGTAGCGGATGTTCTCGCGCGCCGTCAGCCGCGCATACAGGCCGCGCGCGTCGGACAGCACGCCGATGGCGCGCCGCACCCCGTCGCGCTCCTTCACCACGTCGAGCCCCTCGATGGTCGCGCGGCCGCCATCGGGCACGATCAGCGTGGCCAGCATGCGCAGCAGCGTGGTCTTGCCGGCGCCGTTGGGGCCCAGCACGCCGGTGATGGCGCCGCGCGGCGCGCGCATCGACACGCCGTCCACGGCGCGGATCTCGCGCTTCGCGCCGAAGGCCTTGGTGAGGTCCTCGACGACGATCATGGACGCGGTCCCATGCGGTCGGGCCACAGCAGCGGCGGCCGCGTGGCGGCAAGGAAGTCGACGCAGGACGAGGACAGCTTGTCGAAGCCCGCGGCGTCGACGAACTGGCCGATGAGCCGCGGCGCGCAGGCGCGCGACGACACGATGTGGCCGACGCCCGGCGCCACGATCGACCTGGCGTGCGACAGGGTCTTCGCCACCGCCTCGGCATTCGAAGGCGGCGTGACGGGGTCGAGGCCGCCCGACAGCAGCAGCACCGGGACGTCGCTCGTCACCGGCGTCACTGCCTGCGACGGGAACTTGCCGCGCGGCCACACGCTGCACACGCGGATGATGTCGTCGACGACCGGGGCCGAGGACAGGTCCTTCAGCGCCGCCGCGCGGCGCTCGGGCGTGATGCGCGGCACGTCCTCGGTGCAGGTCACCGAGTAGTGCAGCGCGGCGTTGAGCGTGTCGAAGGCCTTGTCGTCGAAGCTCGACATCATGGCCGCGAGCGGGGCGAAGTCGCCGGCGCGCGCGCGGCCGATGATCTCGGGCAGCATGGCGGCGGTCTCGGGCTGGTAGACGACGGGCTGCAGCGCGGCGACGACGGCGTCGAAGGTCACGCGGATGCTGCGCGTCTCACCGGTGCGCGGCATCTGCAGCGTCACCTCGCGCCCCTCGCCGAGCGCTGCGCGGAGGTCCGCCAGCGCGTCGCCGAGGCGGGGATGCGCGGCCTTGCAGGCAGGCGAGGCCGCGCAGCCGTCGACGACGGCGCGCAGCGCGCGCTCGCGCGACGGCCACACGTCCAGCGTGATCACCATCGAGGGCGTCGCGACGCCGTCGAGGACCACGCTGCGGACCACCTCGGGATGCGCGCGCAGGTATTCCTGCGCCACGCGCGTGCCGTAGCTGCCGCCCCACAGGTTGACGCGCGGGTAGGCGAGGGCGCGGCGCACGTCCTCGAGGTCGGCGATCGTCGCTGCGGTGGTGTACTGGGTGAGGTCGACGCCGCGGCTGGCGAGCTCGGCGACGCAGGCCTTGGCCTTGGGCAGCGGGTCGGTCTCGAGCGCGTCGGCGAGGTCGCGCTCGGGCTCGAAGGCCTTGCAGTCGAGCGGCGCCGAGCGCCCGGTGCCGCGCTGGTCCACCAGCACGATGTCGCGCGTGGTGCGCACGTCGGACAGCAGCGCGGCGAAGTCGGCGATCGACGAGGCGGACTGGCCGGGCCCGCCGGCGAGGATGAACAGCGGGTCGGGCCTGGGCGACAGCGTGTTCGCCGGCAGCACCACGATCGACAGGCCGATCCTGCGGCTGTCGGCGCGGTCGCGGTTCTCGGGGACCTCGAGGGTCGCGCATTGCACCGTCTGCGCGAGCTTGGGGATATGGCAGTCGGAGAGCGTGACGCTGCGCGCGGGCACGTCCCCGCTCCCGCAACCGGCGGTGAGCAGCGCCGCGAGCGCCGAGACGACGAAGGTGCACGCGGCCGTTGCGCGCCTGGGCCCGGGGAATCGCGACATGGGCGCGGATGGTAGCAAACCGCGCCACCGCCGCGTCGCGCGGCGCGACCAAGCGCCGCCGACGCGCGGCGAGCGGGCCGTGGGGCCGACGGCCTGCGTCCCGGCGCGGACCGCGGTCTATACTGCCCCCAGCATGGCGCTCGAACCGGGCATCGTCACCGACCTCGCCGGCCGGCTGACGTATGGCGAGTACCTCTGCCTCGAGCGCCTGCTCGACGCGCAGCGTCCGCGCGCGAGCGACGGCGCGGGCGCGCCGCTGCACGACGAGATGCTGTTCATCATCCAGCACCAGACCTCGGAGCTGTGGATGAAGCTCATGATCCACGAGCTCCGCGCCGCGGTCGCCCACGTGCGCGCCGACCGCCTGCAGCCCAACTTCAAGATCCTGGCGCGGGTCAAGCAGATCCAGCGCCAGCTCTTCGAGCAATGGGCCGTGCTGGAGACGCTCACGCCCTCGGAGTACGACGCGCTGCGCCCCGCGCTGGCCTCGTCCTCGGGCTTCCAGTCGGCGCAGTACCGCGCCATCGAGTTCCTGCTGGGCAACAAGGACGCGGCCATGCTCGACGCCTTCCGCCACGACCCGCCCACCCACGCGATGCTGGCGGCGCTATTCGAGGCGCCGTCGCTGTACGACGAGTTCATCCGCCACCTCGCGCGGCGCGGGCTGCCGGTGCCGCAGGACCTCGTCGCGCGCGACGTGCGGCAGCGCCATGTGCGCGACGCGCGGCTCGCCGAGGTGTTCCGCATCGTCTACGAGGACCCTGCGCGCTGGTGGGACGCCTACGACATGTGCGAGAAGCTGGTCGACGTCGAGGAGAGCTTCCAGCTCTGGCGCTTCCGCCACATGAAGACCGTGGAGCGCATCATCGGCCACAAGCGCGGCACCGGAGGCTCGTCGGGCGTCAACTACCTGCGGGGTGCCCTCGACGTCGCCTTCTTCCCCGAGCTCATCGACGTGCGCTCGCTGATCGGCGCCGCGCCGGCGCGGTAGGCGCGCATGCACGCCGACAGCCCGGGCGCCGCAGGCGCCGCCGCCGTGGCCGACCGCGCCACGGCCACCGGCGCCGCCATCGGGGCCGCGGTCGCCGCGCTGCCGCCTGGCCCCCTCGAGGAATCCGCGGTGCAGCGTCACCTGGCGCCGCTGTTCGCGCGCCACCGCGCCGCGATGGGCGGGCGCGTCTACCTCGCCAACCACTCGCTCGGCCGGCCGCTCGACGCCATGCGCGACGACGTCGCGGAGGGGCTCGAGGCCTGGTACGCCGGCATGGGCGGCGCTTGGGATGCCTGGATGGCCGAATGCGACGCATATCGCGCGCGCTATGCCGGCCTGATCGGCGCGGCGCGCGCCGACTGCGTGGTGCCAAAGACCAGCGCGGGCCAGGGCCTTCGCGCGGTGATCAACGCGCTGCCGGGCGTGCCGCGCGTGGTCGCCACCCGCGGCGAGTTCGATTCGCTCGACATGGTGCTGCGCGTCTACGCCGAGCGCCGGCGCATCGCGCTCGACCTCGTCGCCGCGGGCCCCGACGGCCGCTTCCGCTGCGAGGACATCGCCGCCGCCATCATGCCCGGCGTGTCGCTGGTGGTGGTGAGCGAGGTGATGTTCGCCACCGGCCAGCGCCTCGCCGGTATCGCCGGCATCGTCGCGGCGGCGCATGCGGTGGGTGCGCGCGTGCTGGTGGACGTCTACCATTCGCTCGGCGTGGTCCCGGTCGACGTCGCGGCGGCGGGCGTCGACTTCGCCGTGGGCGGTGCCTACAAGTACCTGCGCGGCGGGCCCGGGGCCTGCTTCCTGTATGTCGCGCCGCAGGTGCTCGAGGCGGGCCTCGTGCCGCTCGACACCGGCTGGTTCGCCAAGGAGGCACCGTTCAGCTACGCGCGGCCCGAGCCGCCGCGCTTCGGCGCCGGCGGCGACGCCTGGCTCGAGTCGACGCCGCCCGTGCTCACCTGGTACCAGGCGCGCGCAGGCGCGCGGTTCGTGCAGGCGCTCGGCGTCGCGCGGCTGCGCGAGCATTCGCTGCGGATGCTGGGATTGCTGCGCGAGGCCTTGTCCGCGCGCGGCCTGGCGTCGCGCGGTGGCGACGATGCCCACGGTGCGTTCCTGGTGGTCGAGCGCGCCGATGCGGGCCCGCTCGCCCGCCGGCTGGCGGACGCCGGGGTGCTCGCGGACGCGCGGGGGACCGCGCTGCGCCTGTGCCCCGACGTGCTCAGCACCCGGGACGAGCTCGCCCACGCGGCCTCGGTGCTGGCGGGATTGGCCGGCCGCGCGAGCGTCAGTGCGTGATCGCGCGGACCAGCAGCAGCAGGCCCACCACCAGCAGCGCCGCGCAGCCCACGCCGATGACGATGAGGTGCAGCGGGTTGAGCGACACGGCGTCGCGGCGCATGTCGCCGCCCTTGCGCACGCCGAAGAAGCTCCACAGCACGGCGGCCAGTGTCTGCCCGAAGGTGGCGCGGGTTGGGGGTGGCGTGGGCTCCTCGACGGCGGGGTGGTGCGGTCGCACGGGATCGGTCATGGGGCTACCATAGCATGGCGCGCGGCGCGCGAAAAAGACGGGGAAAGCCGTTGAAAAGAGGCCCTTTCTCCCCATTTCCCGGATAACGACACGGTTATCGACCCATGCGCTTCGACAAGCTCACCACCAAATTCCAGCAGGCCCTGGCCGACGCCCAGAGCTTGGCACTCGGCGGCGACGCCGGCTTCATCGAGCCCCAGCACCTCCTCGCAGCCCTGCTCGCGCAGGAGGACGGCGGCACCACCTCGCTGCTCGCCCGCGCGGGCGTCGCGGTCCCGAAGCTGCAGGCGGCGCTGAAAGCATCGATCGCGCGCCTTCCCAAGGTCGAGGGCACCGGGGGCGAGATCAACGTCTCGCGCGACTTGAACAACCTCCTCAACCTCGCCGACAAGGAAGCGCAGAAGCGCAACGACCAGTTCATCGCCTCGGAGATGTTCCTGCTGGCGCTGGCCAACGACAAGGGCGAGACCGGCCGCCTGCTCAAGGAGGCGGGCCTCGCGAGGAAGTCGCTCGAGGACGCGATCGACCACGTGCGCGGCGGCGCCGGCGTCGACAGCCAGGAGGCCGAAGGCCAGCGCGAGGCGCTCGCCAAGTACACGGTCGACCTCACGCAGCGCGCGCGCGACGGCAAGCTCGACCCGGTGATCGGCCGCGACGACGAGATCCGCCGCTCCATCCAGATCCTGCAGCGCCGCACCAAGAACAACCCCGTGCTGATCGGCGAGCCCGGCGTGGGCAAGACCGCCATCGTCGAGGGCCTCGCGCAGCGCATCGTCGACGGCGAGGTGCCCGAGACCCTCAAGAACAAGCGCGTGCTGTCGCTCGACATGGCGGCGTTGCTGGCGGGCGCCAAGTACCGCGGCGAGTTCGAGGAGCGGCTCAAGGCCGTGCTCAAGGACATCGCCGCCGACGAGGGCCGCACCATCGTCTTCATCGACGAGATCCACACCATGGTCGGCGCCGGCAAGGCCGAGGGCGCGATGGACGCCGGCAACATGCTGAAGCCCGCGCTGTCGCGCGGCGAGCTGCATTGCATCGGCGCGACCACGCTCGACGAGTACCGCAAGTACATCGAGAAGGACGCCGCCCTCGAGCGCCGCTTCCAGAAGGTGCTGGTGGGCGAGCCCTCGGTCGAGTCGACCATCGCCATCCTGCGCGGCCTGCAGGAGCGCTACGAGATCCACCATGGCGTCGACATCACCGACCCGGCGATCGTCGCCGCGGCCGAGCTCTCGGCGCGCTACATCACCGACCGCTTCCTGCCCGACAAGGCGATCGACCTGATCGACGAGGCGGCCTCGCGCATCAAGATGGAAATCGACTCCAAGCCGGAGGCGATGGACAAGCTCGACCGGCGCCTGATCCAGTTGAAGATCGAGCGCGAGGCGGTCAAGAAGGAAAAGGACGACGCCTCGAAGAAGCGCCTCGCCGCCATCGAGGAGGAGATCGCGCGGCTCGAGCGCGA
Organism: Casimicrobiaceae bacterium; assembly: GCA_044226535.1. GTDB lineage: Bacteria > Pseudomonadota > Gammaproteobacteria > Burkholderiales > Casimicrobiaceae > VBCG01. The sequence continues at coordinate 26,587 of JBGAGT010000003.1, forward strand.
GTACGCCGACCTGGACGAGGTGTGGAAGGCCGAGAAGGCCGACGTCGCCGGCAGCCAGCACATCAAGGAAGCCATCGACAAGGTCCGCGTCGAAATGGAGGAAGCGCGCCGCAAGGGCGACTGGCAAAAGATGTCGGAGCTGCAGTACGGCAAGCTGCCGCAGCTCGAGGCGCAGCTGAAGAAGGTCGACCAGGACCTGGGAAGCGAGAAGAAGAAGGCGCCGAAGCTCCTGCGCACGCAGGTCGGCGCCGAGGAAATCGCCGAGGTCGTGTCGCGCGCCACCGGCATCCCCGTGTCGAAGATGATGCAGGGCGAGCGCGACAAGCTACTCAAGATGGAGGAGCGGTTGCACACCCGCGTGGTCGGCCAGGACGAGGCCGTGCGCCTCGTCTCCGACGCCATCCGCCGCTCGCGCTCGGGGCTGTCCGACCCCAACCGCCCCTACGGCTCGTTCCTGTTCCTCGGGCCGACGGGCGTGGGCAAGACCGAGCTCACCAAGGCGCTCGCCGAGTTCCTGTTCGACAGCGACCAGGCGCTCATCCGCATCGACATGTCGGAGTTCATGGAGAAGCACTCGGTGGCGCGGCTGATCGGCGCGCCGCCGGGCTACGTGGGCTACGAGGAGGGCGGCTACCTGACCGAGGCCGTGCGCCGCAAGCCCTACAGCGTGATCCTGTTCGACGAGATCGAGAAAGCGCACCCGGACGTGTTCAACGTGCTGCTGCAGGTGCTCGACGACGGCCGCCTCACCGACGGCCAAGGCCGCACGGTCGACTTCCGCAACACCGTGATCGTGATGACCTCGAACCTGGGCTCCCACAAGATCCAGCAGATGACCGACAACGGCGACGAGCCGGCGCTGATCAAGATCGCGGTGATGGCCGAGGTCAAGACCTCGTTCCGGCCGGAGTTCGTCAACCGCATCGACGAGATCATCGTGTTCCACCCGCTGGCGGAAGCGCAGATCGCGCACATCGCGAAGATCCAGCTGAAGTCGCTGGAGCAGCGCCTCGCCAAGATGGATATCAAGGTCGAGGTGAGCGACGGCGCGCTGAAGGCAGTCGCCGAGGCGGGCTTCGACCCGGTCTACGGCGCGCGGCCCCTGAAGCGCGCCATCCAGCAGCAGATCGAGAACCCGCTGTCGCGCGAGATCCTCTCGGGGCACTACGCCGGCGGCGACACCGTCCGCATCGGCGCGACCGGGGGCGAGATCACCTTCGCCAAGGCGTGACGCGCGCGCGGCACGCGCCGCCGGCGATCAGCCCGTGGTGCGGATGGTGATGGTGCAGAACGCGCCCGGCTGGAGTGACGTGCCGACGGCACAATCGGTCTCCGGGACGCTGACGTACGAGTTCCAGCCGTTCGGCGAATAGTCGATCAGCGTGAGCGTGGCGGGCGCCGCCCCGACGTTGGTGACGCGCACGTAGCCGACGAAGTAGCCGCTGAGGCTCGAAGGGTGCGACACCAGCGCGAGTTGCGCCTCGGGGAAGGCCGCCTGCGCGCGCCCGATCCACGCCGCGTCCTGTGCGAGCGGGGCGAGTGCGCCGGCGACCAGCGCGAGACCCAGCCACGACACGAGCCGCCCGCCCGAGCGGCTGCGCCGCAGCGCGAGCCAGGCCACGGCACCGATCCCCAGCGCAATCATCGCCGTGAGCGCCGGGCTCAGCGGGACGGTGGCGCCGGTGAAATCGACCTGCAGCACGGGGGGAACGCCCTGGGCGGAAGCCATGGGGGCGGCGAGCAGCGCCAGGACCGAGGCGGTGGCGCGGGCAATCGTCTGCTGCATGGCACATCTCCCGGCGGAGGGGGTACGGAAGGACGGTGGCACGTTCCGCCGAAGGGCGCAAGGCGAAGAATCGACAGTGCGTGCAACGGGCACCCGGTGCCGACACGGCGGCTCCCCCGCAGGGGACGCGTCCTTCCGCTGGGCCGGTCGAACCGCCGCGTGGCGCTTGACATTCAAATGAGAATGATTATCATTTGTCCATCCCCCGCGCCGCACGGCCCCGGGACCGCAGCCCGCGCCAACCGACGCCCCGCAGGAGATCCACGATGCGCCAATGCCCCGCTTCCGAGCTCGCAGCGCCCGACCTGGCCATCGACGACGTCCCGGCGATCGTCGCCGGCACGCTCTGCCTGATGAGCTGCTTCGCCCAGCACCCCCACGCCGCCTACGCCGAGCGCGTGACCGAAAACCTGCTGCGCCTCGGCGACGACGTCGCGCTGTCGCCCGAGCTGCGCGCCGTGTGCGCGCGCCTCGCCGAGCGCTGGAACGTGCTGGGCGGCATCGCCCGCGTCCACGCCGAGCACGGCATCGCCGCCATCGACACGCGGGCGCTGCATTGATGAACGTCGAGACGTTCCAGGCCGCGCTGGGCGCGCGCGATCCCGAGACGCTGATCGGGCCGCTGTTCTCGCTGTTCACCGCGCTGGCGCAGCACGGACCCGCGCGCTGCGAGTGCACGGCGCTGTCCGAGCACCTGCTCGCGCTGGCCCTGCACCCGGGCGTCGACACCTCGATCCGCCTGACCGCGGGTGCGCTGGCGGTGGAGCACCGCGCGCGCGAGGCCGACGGCTAGGCGTGCAGCAGGCGGCCGCCGCCGAACGACCAGTTCTCCCACTGCGTCTCGAGGATCACCACCATCACGCGCTCGCGATCCACGCCGAGCGCCGATGCGACGCCGTCGGCCATGGCCGCCACGAAAGGGCGCTTGACCTTGACGCTGCGGCCCACCGACCACAGCACCTCCACCAGCGCGAAATCGGCGTTGCGGTCGACGGCGAGGTCGGGATAGCGCGGATCGTAGCGGACGTTGTCGGGGTCGAGCTCCACCACGCGCTGGAACCGGTCGGCCTCGGGCACGCCTGCCGAAACCAGCGCGACGTGCGCGGCGTCGAGGACGCGCGCCTTCTGCGCGCGGTCGCGCTTGCCAACCAGAGAAATGGTCACGAGCGGCATGGCTAGGCACCCCGCGTGGCGGTGAGGGCGCCGATCCAGGCGCGCCAGCCGCCGCGCTCGAGGCCGCGGCGGGACCTGCGCTGCACGGGCGCCTCGGCGCCGACAACGCAGAACGCCGAGGCCGACTGGGCCTCGAGCAGGGTGAGGCCGTCGCGCTCGATGGTGTAGGCGTCGCCTTCCTGCAGGACGACGTCGTCGCGATGTCCATGCTGGGTGAGCCACAGCGTGCCGAGCGACACGCGCAGCGTCGCCCCGCGGGCGTCGTCGAAGCCCATCAGGTCGCCGCGGCCGAGGTCGAAGCATTGCGTCGTTGCATGGGCGGTCATCGTCGTCTCCTTGCATCGCCGGCGGGGCCGACGCATGCGCTAGAATCATGTTTGGAAGGACCGCAACCGCGGCCCCACCCGACGACACCGATTGTGGGAGGCGCTCCTGCCGTGTGCAAACGCTCAATTCGCATGATTGGCATGAGTTGCATGCATGCGAACACCGCCGGCTGACGCACCGTGCAACGCGCGCTGCGCCGCCTGCCCTCGCTCGATTTCCTGCGCGGCTTCGACGCCGCGGGGCGCACGCTGTCGTTCACGCGCGCCGCGGCCGAGCTGCACCTGACGCAGTCCGCGCTGTCGCGCCAGGTGAAGGCGCTGGAGGAGACGCTGGGCGCGCCGCTGTTCCTGCGCGGGCACCGCTCGCTCGCCCTCACGTCGGCGGGCGAGGCGCTGCACGTGTCGATCAGCGACGCGCTGCGGCAGATCGCGGCTGCCGCCGAGCAGGTGCAGGGGCGCCGCGACGACGCGCGCGTGACCGTCACCACCACCGTGTCCTTCGCCTCGCTGTGGGTGATCCCGCGCCTCGCGTCGTTCCGCGCGCGCCACCCCGGCATCGAGGTCTACGTGTCGGCGGACGACCGCACCATCGACCTCGCGCGCGGCGACGTCGACATCGCGATCCGCTACCTCGCCGAGCAGCGCGTGCCCGGCGATGCGCGACACATGTTCGGCGAGCGCATGCTGCCCGTCGTCAGCCCCGCGGTGCTGGCGCGCGAGGGCGCGCGCCTCGCCCGGCCGGCCGACCTCGCGAGCCACGTGCTGCTGCACCTCGACGACCACGAAGGTTCGCTGCCCTGGCTCAATTGGCCCGCGTGGCTCGCGGCGAACGGCGAGGCGGGACTGCGCCCCTCCGGATCGCTGCGCTTCCGCATGTACGACCAGGTGATCCAGGCAGCGATCGCGGGCCAGGGCGTCGCGCTCGGCCGGCTTCCGCTGCTCGCCGACCACCTGGCGGACGGGCGGCTGGTGGCGCCCTTCGCGAGGCGCTTCGATTCCGCCCGTGGCTATTACATCCTCGCCGCGCCCCACGCGCTGGAGCGGCCCGACGTCGCGGCCTTCGTCGAATGGCTCGAGGAGCAGGCGGCACGGGCGCGCGCGACGCTCGCCGGTGAAGGCAGGGCCGCGGGCGGCGCATCCGCGGCAACACCGGCGGGAGGGAAGGCGACGCACGCGCGCCCCGTCGAGGGCGGCGCAGCCAGCGCGAAGGCCGCCCGCCGGCGACGTCGATGAACCGTCCCTCGAACCCGCATTTCGGCACGGAAGCCTCGCCGTGGGTGCGACGCTTCGCCCACCTCGTCCCCGCCGGCGCCCGCGTGCTCGACCTGGCCGCCGGCCATGGGCGCCACAGCCTGTATTTCGCGGAGCGCGGCTGCCGCGTGCTCGCCGTCGACCGCGACGCCGGCGCGCTGGCGCGCGCGGCGGCGGTGCCGGGGGTGACCGTGCGCGTCGCCGACCTCGAGCAGGGTGACTGGCCGCTCACCGGCGAGCGCTTCGACGCCGTCGTCGTCGTCCACTACCTCCACCGCCCGCTGCTGCCGGCGCTCGTCGCCTCGCTCGAGCCCGGCGGCACGCTGATCTACGAAACCTTCGCTCGCGGGAACGAAGCCTACGGCCGCCCGTCCAACCCCGACTTCCTGCTCGAGCCGGGCGAGCTCCTGCGCTGCGCGGCGGGACTCGACGTGGTCGGGTTCGAGCAGGGACGGGTGTCGCAGTACGGTACAGAAGCCGTCGTGCAGCGCATTGCGGCGGTCGCCGCCCCCCGCTGGCCGCCGCCGCTCGACGCCGGGTGAATCGGGTAAAATCACGGGTTATGCCGCAAAAGCCGTTGCCTCCAGGAAGCCTCGTCGCCATCGTCACGCCGATGCAGGCCGACGGGTCGCTCGACCTCCCCGCGCTGCGTTCGCTGATCGACTGGCACATCGCCGAGGGGACGTCGGGCATCGTCATCGTCGGCACCACCGGCGAGTCGCCGACCGTCGACGTCGAGGAGCACCACGCGCTGATCCGCGTCGCCGTCGAGCACGCCGCGGGCCGCGTCCACGTGACCGCGGGCACGGGGGCCAACAGCACGGCCGAGGCCATCGCGCTGACGCGCTACGCGCATTCGGTGGGCGCCGACGCCTGCCTGTCGGTCGTCCCCTATTACAACAAGCCGTCGCAGGAAGGGCTGTACCGCCACTTCCGCGCCGTCGCCGAGTCGGCCGACCTGCCCGTGGTCCTGTACAACGTGCCCGGCCGCACCGTCGCGGACCTGTCCAACGACACCATCCTGCGCCTCGCCGAGCTGCCGAACATCCTGGGCCTCAAGGACGCGACCGGCGACATGGTGCGCCATTGCGACCTCGTGCAGCGGCTCGCGGGCAAGCGCGGCTTCATGCTCTATTCGGGCAACGACGACACCGCCTTGCCCTACATGCTCCTCGGCGGCCAGGGCGTGATCTCCGTCAGCGCCAATGTCGTCCCGCGCGCCGTCGCGGCGGTCTGCAAGGCCGCGCTGGCCGGCGACGCGGTGCGCGCACGCGCGCTCAACGCGCCGCTGATGGCGCTGCACACGAGGCTCTTCGTCGAGGCCAACCCCGGCCCCGTGAAATGGGCGCTGGCCCAGACGGGCCGCATCCAGAACGCGCTGCGGCTGCCGATGGTGCCGCTCGCACCGCAATTCCACGACGTCGTGCGCGCCGCGATGCGCGAAGCCGGCGTCGCCTGACAGGAACGACCCGATGGCTGCACCCTCAGTGTTCGCGCGGCGGGCCGCGCTACCTTTCGCATTGATCGCGGTCGTCGCGCTCGCCGGCTGCGAGACCTCGCCCGGCAAGCGCGTCGACTACAAGTCGGTGGCGAGCGCGCCTTCGCTCGAGATCCCGCCCGGCCTCACGACGCCGCGCTACGACGACCGCTTCACCGCCAACACCGCGAGCGGCGTCGCGCAGCAGAACGCCGAACGCCCGCGCAACGCCAACGAGCTCCTGCCCAAGAACCCCGACGCGCGCATCGCGCGCGCCGGCAACGAGCGCTGGCTGGTGGTCAAGGCCACGCCCGAGCAGACATGGGCGCAGGTGCGGCAGTTCTGGATCTCGCAGGGCTTCGTCATCGCCAGCGAGCGTCCCGACGTCGGCATCATGGAGACCGACTGGGCCGAGAACCGCGCGGAGATCCCCAACGACGTCTTCCGCAAGTACATCGGCAAGTACCTCGACGTGTTCTACTCGACCTACAAGCGCGACAAGTTCCGCGCGCGCATCGAGCAGGGTGCCGAGCCCGGGACCACCGAGGTCTACATCTCCCACCGCGGCATGGAGCAGATGCCGACGGTGAAGATGGAGGGTTCGTCGCCGGCGGGCTTCGCCTGGGCGGTCACGCCCGAGAACCCCGAGCTCGAGGCCGAGATGCTGGCGCGGCTGATGATGCGCTTCGGCGCGCCCGAGCCGCAGGCCGAGGCCGCGATCGCGCAGTCGACCGCGCAGCCCGACAAGGCGCGCATCGAGAAGACCCCGGTGGCGGCCGCCGCGCCCGGCGCGCCGGCGGCGACGGCGGTGCCGGGCTCGCAGCTCGTCATCGACGACAGCTTCGACCGCGCGTGGCGCCGCGTGGGGCTCGCCCTCGACCGCAGCGGCTTCACCGTGGTCGACCGCGACCGCTCGAAGGGCCTGTACTACGTCCGCTACGCCGACCCCGAGGTCGACATGGCCAAGCTCGACAAGGACAAGGGCTTCCTGTCCAAGCTCATGTTCTGGAAGACCGACGACAAGGACAAGCCCGAGCAGTACCGCGTGCTGGTCGCCGACGCGACCCCGCGCAGCGTGGTCACCGTGCAGGACCCCAACGGCGTGCAGGACAAGACCCCGGTCGCCGACAAGATCCTCGGCCTGATCAAGGACCAGCTCAAGTAATCGGGCGCGGCGTGCGCTTCGCCTCGATCGGTTCCGGCAGCGAGGGCAACGGCCTCGTCGTCGAGGCGGGCGCGACCCGCATCCTGATCGACTGCGGCTTCGGCGTCCGCGACTGCGAGGCGCGCCTGGCGCGCATCGGCATCGAGCCCGCGTCGCTCACCGCGATCTTCGTCACCCACGAGCATTCCGACCACGTCGGCGGCGTGCCGGCCTTCGCGGCGCGGCACGGCATCGCCGTGTGGCTGACCTTCGGCACGCTGGCGGCCGTCGCCTCGCGCTTCGAGGCGTTGCCGAAAGTCTACGGCTTCGACAGCCACGACGCGCTGGTGATCGGCGACCTCGAGGTCTGCCCGTTCCCGGTGCCGCACGACGCGCGCGAGCCCGTGCAGTTCGTCGTCGGCGACGGCGACCACCGCCTCGGCGTGCTGACCGACCTCGGCTTCGCGACGCCGCATGTGCGCGCGAGCCTGACCGGCTGCGATGCGCTGGTGCTCGAATGCAACCACGACCTCGACCTGCTGCAGGGCGGCAAGTACCCCGCGAGCCTCAAGTCGCGCATCGCCGGCCGCTTCGGGCACTTGTGCAACGCCGATGCCGCCGGGCTCCTGGGCTCGCTCGACACTTCGCGGCTGCAGCACGTGATCGCCGCCCACCTGTCGCGCGAGAACAACCGCCCCGACCTCGCGCGCGCCGCGCTGGCGGGGGCGCTGGGCTGCGCGACCGACTGGATCGGCATCGCCGACCAGGCGCAGGGATTCGGCTGGCGCGCGCTGGCCTGACTGTCGCACAATCACGGCTCGCAGCGCGGTGCCGCGCGCTTCGACCGGCCGCGCTGCGCAGCAGGCCCTTCACGGACACGGGACGATGGAAAAGCGCGAGGAGCTCTACAAGGGCAAGGCCAAGACGGTGTACGCGACCGACGAGCGCAACGCGGTGATCATGCACTATCGCGACGACGTCTCGGCCTTCGACGGCGCCAAGCTCGCCGTGCTCGAGCGCAAGGGCGAGACCAACAACCGCTTCAACGCCTACGTCATGGGTCGGCTCGCGGGATCGGGCATCCGCACCCATTTCCTGCGCATGCTCAACGAGCGCGAGTCGCTGGTGCGCGCGATGAAGATGATCCCCGTCGAGTGCGTGGTGCGCAACGTGGTCGCGGGCTCGATGGCCAGGCGCTACGGCATCGAGGAAGGCATGAAGCTCAGGGAGCCGATCTTCGAGTTCTTCCTCAAGAGCGACACGCTGCACGACCCGCTGGTCAACGACGACCACATCCGCATCCTCGGCTGGGCCACCGCCGGCGAGATCGCGCAGATGAAGGCGATGGCGCACAAGGTGAACGGCGTGCTGAAGCCGCTGTTCGCCGGTGCGGGCATCGACCTCGTCGATTACAAGCTCGAGTTCGGCCACCGGCTCGACGACCTCGCGGGCCCGGTCGTCCTCGGCGACGAGTTCACGCCCGACGGCTGCCGCCTGTGGGACGCGAGGAGCGGCGAGAAGCTGGACAAGGACCGCTTCCGCCGCGACCTGGGCGACGTGATCGGCAAGTATCGCGAGGTCGCGCAGCGGATCGGCGTGCCACTGTAATTCCGGGTGGCGGCGCGCCGCGTCCCCCCGGGGCGCCTACAGCCCCAGCACGCTGCTCGACAGCCCCGTCTCGCCGGTCGCCCAGATTTCCTCGAAACGCGCCGCCCAGGGCTTGACCGCCGCGGGCATCGCGACCATCAGCGAGGCACGTGGCTGGTCGACGTGGAAGCGATGCACGCAGTGCGCGCGGTCGACGATCGCCAGGGGGTCCATCGCCGACGCGGCCTCGCGCCCGGTCCTGTACACCGTCACCGCATGCGGGAATTGCCGCAGCACCGTGACGAGCCGACCCGACGAGGACTCCAGCCAGCGCAGGTCGTGAAGGATGACGTCGAGCCGCGCATGGCGGCTGCGGCGCAGGAACGCGGACAGGCGGTCGATGCGCGCCGCGCGGTTCCATCCCGTCGTCGAGAGGTCGACGTCGAAGACCTCGACGCGGCTTTGCGCGTAGCCCACGATCTCGTCCAGCGCGGCGACCTGCTCGGCGAGGCTCGAAAGCCGTGCCTCGCGCGGCTCCGGCGCGGTGGCGGGCGGATCGGCGGAGGCGCCGGGCGAATCAGGATTCGGTGTCGAGGAAGCCATCCCGGTACCAGCCATGCAGGAGGTCGAGTGTCGCCGGCGCGAGCGCAGCGCAGGCCTTCGCATCGAGCGCGCGGCGGTCGGCCAGCTTGCGCAACGCCACGGCGCCGCCGCGCGGTGCGGCGCACTGCGCGCCGTTGATGTAGAAACGCCCCGCATCGTAGAGAAGCTGCGTGCGGATGTCGAGCGCGACGCCGCGGCGCGCGGCGCGTCGCGCGAAGGCGGCGCGCGTCCCGGGACGCGCGGGCGGCGTGAAGAACACGTCGGGCTTGGGCTCGGAAAGGTAGCTGCCGACAAAGGCGCGCACGGTACGCGCGTCGAACGTCAGGTCCTTCAGCAGGCGCGCATAGCGCGCGAGCATGTCGCCGTCGAGCCGCGCCGGGTGGCGCGTCGCGGCGATGCCGGGGTCGGCATAGCGGCCCGGCAACGCGACGCGGTCGCGCAGGAAATCGAGCAGGGCCTGCGCGAACTCGGTGGCCTCCGGCGCGCGAAAGCCGATGGAATACGTGCTGCAGGTGTCGACGGCGACGCCGTCGTGCGCGAGGCGCGGCGGCAGGTACAGCATGTCGCCGGGGCCGAGCACCTCGTCGTGCGTGGGCGTGAACGCCGACAGGATCCTGAGCGGCAGCCCGGGACGCAGCGACAGGTCGCGCTGCACGCCGTAGCGCCATCGCCGGCGGCCGCGGCCCTGCAGCAGGAAGACGTCGTAGGAGTCGACGTGCGGCCCCACGCCGCCGCCGGGCGCGGCGTAGCTCACCATCACGTCGTCGAGCCGCGCATAGGGCAGGAACGCGAACAGCCGCATCAGCGCGTCGGCACGCCGGTCGTGGAGGTTGGTGCCCTGTACCAGCAGCGTCCAGTTGCGCGCGGGCAGGTCGCGCCAGGTACCGCGGGGGAAGGGGCCGTGCGAGACTTCGTAGCGCGCACCGCGGCGCACCACCAGCCGCGACTCGACGTCGTCGCGTTCCGCGAGCGCGCGCAGCGCGGCGATGTCGAAAAGGCCGTCGAAGCCGGGGAGCGCGGCGCGCACCAGCCGCGCGCGTCGCTGCCAGTCGCGCGCGACGAAGGACGCAGCGTCGAAGCCGCTGCCCAGGGAGGCCGCATCGAGGCGGCGGCCCGGGGGCGTTGCGCGGGGACCGCGGCCGGAGGACGACACGGGGGGCATGGAGGCGGTCGGTGAGCGCGCGCGATCGGGCCCGAGTATAGCCCCGCGCTACAATCGAACACGTGCCACACCACGGGATGCCCATGAAAGTCTTCGCCAACACCGTCGTCACGCTCGCGTTCAGGCTCTACGACACCAACAACAACCTGCTCGAGGAAACGGGTGCCGAGCCGGTTGCGTACCTGCACGGCGGTCATTCGGGCATTTTTCCCAAGGTCGAAGAGGCGATCACCGACAAGGAGCCGGGGGAGAAGATCTCGGTCACGCTCGAGCCCGACGACGCGTTCGGCGAGTACGACGCGTCGCTGGTGCGCGTGGAACCCATGACGACGCTGCCGGCCGACACCACCGAGGGCGGTTACGTGGTGGCCGAGAAGGACGGCGAGGAGATCGTGTTCCGCGTCACCAGCATCGCCGACGGCAACGCGGTGCTCGACGGCAACCACGAGCTCGCGGGACAGCGCCTGCGTTTCGACGCCACCGTGGTCGACGTCCGTCCCGCCACCCAGGAAGAGATCTCCCACGGTCACGTGCATGGCGCGCACGGGCACCATCACTGAGGCCGGCGTGCTGCCCGGCGGCGACGACGCCCGGGTGGGACGCCTGCTGACGCGCCGTGAGGCGCTGGCGCTGCTCGCCGTCGCCGCGCTGCCGGGCGGCGCGCGGGCCGCCGATGCGCCACCGTCCTGCGTGGCGCGGCCCGAGCAGACGGAGGGACCGTATTTCGTCGATGGTGCGCTCGAGCGCCCGGTATTGCGCGACGACCGGCAGGGCGCGCCGCTCGAGCTCGCGTTCGCCGTCTCGTCCATCGCGGGCGGCGCCTGCACGCCCCTCGGCGGCGCGCAGGTCGACGTCTGGCATTGCGACGCGGCAGGGGCCTACTCGGGCGTCGGAGGGGCGGCGGGGACGCGCTTCCTGCGCGGCTGGCAGGCGACCGATCGCGCCGGGCGGGCGCGCTTTTCCACCATCGTCCCCGGCTGGTATCCGGGACGTGCGGTGCACGTCCATTTCAAGGTCAGGACCGTGCACGCCGGCAAGGGGCGCGAGTTCACCTCGCAGCTCTATTTCGACGAGGCCTTCGTCGCGCGTGTCTTCGCCGGACCGCCCTACGCCGAACGCCGGGGACGCTGGATGCGCAACGCCGAGGACTTCATCTTCACCCGGGACGGTGGCAGGTCGCTGGTGCTCGACCCGCGGGCCGCGGGAAGCGGCCATGCCGCGAACTTTTCGCTGGCCCTGGACCTCGAACCGCGATGAACCGCACACTCCTCCTGGTCATCGCCGTGGCCGCCGCCGTCGTGATCGGCGTGGCCGGTTATTTCACCTTGAGCCGTCCCGGCGAGGTTCCCCCGGCGCCGGTCATCGCGCCCGCGCCCCCGCCCGCGCCGGCGCCGGCCGCGCAGGCCCCCGCGATCGAGCATCCCATCGACGAATCGGCGCTGGCGCGCGAGGCGCCGGCCCCCGAGGCGGTGGAGCTCGACCACAGCGACGCGGCGATGCGTGCGGCGATGGCCGACGTGTTCGCCGGGCACGCCTTGCCGTCCTTCCTGCACCTCGATCGCATCATCCGCAGCCTCGTGGCCACCGTCGACGCGCTGCCGCGCGACAGCGTGTCGCCCACGGTGATGCCGGTCGACCCGGTGCCCGGGCGCATGGCCGTCGCGCAGGGGGAGGGCAGGATCACGCTCGCGGCCGACAACGACCTGCGCTACGCACCCTATGTCGCGGTGCTGAAGGGCGTGGACGCGCGCCGTGCGGCCGCGCTCTATGTCCACCACTACCCGCTGTTCCAGCAGGCGTATCGCGAGCTCGGCTATCCCAACGGCTATTTCAACGACCGGCTGGTGCGCGTCATCGACATGCTGCTGGCCACGCCCGAGGTCGAGGGGCCGATCGAGCTCGCGCAACCCAAGGTGGTCTACGTGTTCGCCGACCCCAAGCTCGAGTCGCTGCCGGCGGGCCAGAAGATCCTGCTGCGGCTGGGACGCGACAACGCGGCGGCGGTGAGGGCGAAGCTGCGCGAGTTCCGTGCGCAGATCGTGCGCGCGGCGCCCAAGCCCTGAGGCCTTGCCTCGCGCCCGGCGGCGCCGCCCCGCGCTGCCCGTCCTCGCCTGCTAGGCGTCGTCGCCCGCGGCGAGGCGCTTGAGCTCGTAGAGCGCCGCGAGCGCCTCGCGCGGCGCCAGCGAATCAGGGTCGATGTGCGCCAGCGCCGCGGCCAGCGCCGCCGGGCCCGTCGCGCGACCGTCGCCGCCGGCGTCCGCGCTGCCCGTGCCGTTGCTCTTGCCGTGGCCGCCCCCGTCGGGAACGCCTGCCGCGGGGCTCGCGAAGAGGTCCGCCTGCGCGGCGTTGCCGGCGCCGAAGCGGTCGAGGCGCGCGAGATGGGCGCGCGCCTCGCGCACGGTGTCGGCGGGGAGCCCTGCGAGCCTGGCCACCGCGATGCCGAAGCTTCGGCTCGCGGGCCCCTCGGCGACGGCGTGCAGGAACACGATGCCGCCTTCGCGTCCACCGGTCTCGGCCGCGTCGAAATGCACGTTGGCGCAGCCCTCGACCTCGGCGGCCAGCGCGGTGAGCTCGAAGTAGTGGGTCGCGAAGAGCGTCAGGCTGCGGTTGACGCGGGCGAGGCGCTGCGCGATCGCGAAGGCGAGCGCGAGGCCGTCGTAGGTCGACGTGCCGCGGCCGATCTCGTCCACCAGCACCAGGCTCTGCGGCGTCGCACGGCGGACGATGGTCGCGGCCTCGGTCATCTCGACCATGAAGGTCGAGCGGCCGCGCGCGAGGTCGTCGGAGGCCCCGATGCGGGTGTAGATGGCGTCGATCGGGCCCAGCGTGGCGCGCTTCGCGGGCACGTACGAGCCGGCGCAGGCGAGCAGCGCGATCAACGCGGCCTGGCGCATGTAGGTGGACTTGCCGCCCATGTTCGGCCCCGTGACGATCAGCAGCCGCCGCTCGCGCGACAGCGCGAGGTCGTTGGGCACGAAGGACTCGACGCGCGCGGCGACCACCGGATGGATGCCGCCCTCGATGGCGATGCCCGGCGCGTCGGCGAAAGCGGGGCGCGTCCATCCGCCGTCGCGCGCGACCTCGGCCAGCGAGGCCAGCACGTCGAGCGTGGCCAGCGCCACCGCCGCGCCCTTGAGCGCCGGCAGGGCCGGGAGGAGCTCGGCGAGCAGGGCCTCGTAAAGCACGCGCTCGCGCGACAGCGCGCGCTCCTGCGCCGACAGCGCCTTGTCCTCGAAGGCCTTGAGCTCGGGCGTGATGTAGCGCTCGGCGTTCTTGAGGGTCTGCCGCCGCCGGTAGTCGTCGGGCACGCGCGCGACGTTGCCGTGCGTGACCTCGATGTAGAAGCCGTGCACGCGGTTGTACTCGACGCGCAGGGTGGCGATGCCCGTGCGCTCGCGCTCGCGCGCCTCCAGCGCGAGCAGGAAGTCGCCGCATTGCGTGTCGAGGGCGCGCAGCTCGTCGAGCTCGGCGTCGTGGCCGGGGGCGATCACGCCTCCGTCGCGGAGCTGCGTGGAAGGCTCGACGGCGATCGCTCGCGCGAGCATCGCCTGCCAGCGCGCGTCGACGCCGAGCGCGGCGGCCGACGCGCGGCACAGCGGTGCCGCGAGCGGCGCGAGCGAGCCGGCGAGCGCGGGCAGCGACGCCAGCGTGTCGCGCAAGGCCGCGAGCTCGCGCGGCCGCGCCGAGCCGAGCGCCACGCGCGCGGCGATGCGCTCGACGTCGGCCACCCCACGGAGCGCCGCGCGCAGCGCGGCGAGGCGCGGCGCATCGGCGATCAGCGCGTCGAGCGCCTCGTGGCGGGCGTTGGCGACGCCGCGGTCGCGCGCGACCTCGGTCAGCCAGCGGCGAAGGAGGCGCGAGCCCGCCGCCGTGGCGCAGCGGTCGACCACGCCGAGCAGCGTCGTGTCGCCGCTGCCCGTGGTGGACTCGAGGACCTCGAGGTTGCGCAGCGTCGCCGGGTCGAGCTCGACCAGCGACGAGCCGTCGATCGACTCGAGCTCGGCGACGTGGGCCATGGCCGCGCGCTGCGTGGCTGCCGCATAGCCGAACAGCGCGCCCGCCGCGCCGAGCGCCAGCGGCATGCCGTCGACGCGGAACGCGGCCAGGTCGCGCGTGCCGAAGTGCCGCGCCAGCGCGCGTTCCGCGGCGCCGGCGTCGAACTGCCACGCGGGCAGCCTGCGCACCGGCGCGCCGCCCTGTTCGAGCACGCGCGGCAGCTCGGCGTCGTCGGCGACCAGGACCTCGGCGATGTCGAGGCGCGCCAGCGTCGACTCGAGGTCCTCCGTCGCGGGCTCGGCGAGCACCAGGCGGCCCGAGGCGAGATTGAGCCAGGCCACGCCGAAGCGGCGCGGGGAAGGTGCGAGCGCGACCAGCAGCGCGTCGCGGCGCGCATCGAGCAGGTTGGCATCGGTGAGCGTGCCCGGCGTCACGATGCGCGCGACGCGCCGCTCCATCGGCCCCTTGCCCGCGGCAGGGTCGCCGAACTGCTCGACGATCACCGCCGACTCGCCGAGCTTCACCAGCCGCGCGAGGTGCTGCTCGATGGCGTGGTGCGGCACGCCGGCCATCGGGATCGGCGCACCCGCGGACTGGCCGCGCGTGGTGAGCGTGAGGTCGAGCATCCGCGACGCGCGCTCGGCGTCGCCGTAGAAGAGCTCGTAGAAGTCGCCCATCCGGTAGAACACGAGCTTGTCCGGATGCTCGGCCTTGACGCCGAGGTACTGGCGCATCATCGGCGTGTGCTGGCTGAAGGCGGTGTCGTTCAAGGCGCGTGGAAGCAGGGAAAGGGCGGCGGTTCCATCGGAAATGCCGCTGCCGGCGATCGGTTTTTTGCATTGTACGTTCGATGCGTCGCACCCTAGGATGGCCCATCGCAACACCTCCCTTGCCCATGGATGCCGTCGCTCCCCTATCCGCGGGGACTGCACCGCGGGAAGCGCCGCGCCGACACGGCGTGCGCGTCGACCGCCTGGCGATCCCCGTGACACGACAGGTCGGCTGCCTCGTCGCCGGCGATGCCGACGCGCCCGAGACGCTCGTGCTGGTGCACGGCGCCGGCATGCGCGCGCGCTCGTGGACGCCGCAGCTCAAGCAGCTCGCGAGCGCCATGCACCTCGTCGCCGTCGACCTGCCCGGCCATGGCGATTCGGACACGCCCGCGGAGGCGCTGCCCGAGGCCGCGCTCGACCACTACGCCGAGGCGGTGCACGGCGTGGTCGAGGCGCTGGACAAGGGACGCGTGTTCATCGTCGGGCATTCGCTGGGGGCGTCGGTGGCGATCAGGGTCGCGGCCCAGGCGCCGCGGCGGGTGAAGGGGCTGGTGCTGATCTCCGCGTGTGCGCGGCTTCCCGAGCACAACAACGCCGTCGACGCCTGGCTCGCCGCATTGCCGCCGCCGTTGCGCCAGCTCCTCGCCATGGGCGGCACGCGCGCGGCGCTGTTCGGCGCGGGGGCTTCGCGCGCGAGCGTCGAGCAGGCCATGCGCGACCTCGAGGCCTGCCCCGCCGAGGTCATGCGCGCCGACATCGCCGCGGCCAAGGCGATGGACGTCGAGCAGGACGCACGCAACCTCGAGGCGCCGACGCTGATCCTCTGCGGCCGCGACGAGATGCTGACGCCGCCCGCCGAGTCGCAGCGCCTGCAGGCGCTGGTGCCTGACGCCACGCTCAAGCTGGTGGCGCGCGCCGGGCACATGCTGCCGCTCGAATCGCCGCAGGTGGTCGGGCGCGAGATCGGGCGCTTCGTGGCGCGCGTGGTAGGCGGCACGCAGGCGAACGACGCGCAGGCGAACGACGCGCAGGCGAACGACGCGGCGCATGCCGGCGGCTGAGCCGCAGCTGCGCGCCTCAGTGCAGCTTGACGCGGGGCTCGGTGCGCTCGCGCAGGAAGCGGCCGAGGCTGCCCAGCACGACCCGCGGCCAGCCGTGCAGCGCGGCGAGGTGCAGCGTGTAATTCGCCGCGTACATGACGCGCGCGACCAGGCCCTCGATGAACATCGCGCCGCCGATCAGGCCGCCCATCAGGTTGCCCACCGCAGAGGTCTCGCCGAGCGACACCAGCGAGCCGTAGTTGTGGTAGCGGAAGGGCGAGAGCGGCTCGCCGGCGATGCGCCGGCGGATCATGCGCGCCACGTGCGAGGCCTCCTGGTGCGCGGCCTGGGCGAGCGGGGGCAGGAACATGCCGGGGCGGTCGTTCCAGGGCACCTGCGCGCAGTCGCCGATGGCGAAGATCGCGTCGTCGTCGACGCTTTGCAGCGTGGGCCGCACCACGACCTGGTTCACGCGGTTGGTGGCGAGCCCGCCGAAGCCCGCCAGCCAGTCGGGGGCCTTGACGCCGGCCGACCACACCACGAGGTCGTAGGGCAGCGATACGCCCGACGCCATGGCGATCGCGCTGCCGTCGATGCGCACCACGCGCTCGCCGGTGCGGATGTCGACGTCGAGCTCGCGCAGGAGCTTCGCGGTGGCCTCGGAGACGCGCTCGGGCAGCGGCGGCAGGATGCGCGCCGCGGCCTCGATCAGCGTGATGCGCACCTGGCGCTTGGCGTCGAAGGCGGTGAGCCCGAAGCTCGCGATCACCCGCGTGGTGTCGCGCAGTTGCGCCGCGAGCTCGACGCCGGTGGCGCCCGCGCCGACGATGACGACGTTGACGTCGGGACGCGCGCCCGTCTCGCCCGCGGCATTGGCGCGCGCGCAGGCGGCGATCAGGCGACGGTGGAAGCGCTCGGCGTCGGAGGCCGAGTCGAGCGTCGACGCGTAGGTCCGCACGCCCGGCGTCCCGAAGTCGTTGGACACGCCGCCCACCGCCAGCACCAGCGTGTTGTAGCCGATCTCGCGGCGCGGCAGCATGGCGAGGCCCTCGGCGTCGACCACCGCGCCGATGGTGATGACGCGGCGCGCGCGGTCGATGGCCTCGAGCGCGCCCAGGCGGAACGCGAAGCCGTGCCAGTGCGCCTGCGCGAGGTAGTCGATCTGGTGCGCGTTGACGTCGAGGCTGCCGGCAGCGGCCTCGTGCAGCAGCGGCTTCCACATGTGCGTCTCGTTGCGGTCGACCAGCGTGACGCTGGCCCGCCTGTGGCGGCCGAAGGCCTCACCGAGGCGGGTGGCGAGCTCGAGCCCGCCGGCGCCGCCGCCGACGATGACGACGCGATGCCCCTCAGCGCCCGCCATCGGCCTGGGCGGGGAATACCCAGAGGGCGTCGGGCGGGAGCTCGAGCTGGCAGGTGCTGCCGGCCGCGAGCTCGCGATCGCCGTAGGCGCGCATGCGCGCCCCCGCCACGTCGAACAGGTGCTCGAAGCGGTCGCCGACGTACATCGACGTGACCAGCGTGGCCGCGAGGCGGTTCGGCCCGGGCGTGTCGGCGACGCGCAGCCGCTCGACGCGGATCATCGCCACGCCGCGCGCCCCGGCGCGCGCGCCTTCGCGCGCGATGCCCGCGAGCGAGAAGCCGGCACCGGCAAGCGTCGCGCGCCCGCCCGCCACCTCGGACACCGTGCCCTCGACGCGGTTGTTGCTGCCCATGAAGTCGGCGGTGAAGAGCGTGCGCGGGTCGCCGTACATCTCGCGCGGCGTGCCCTGCTGGACGATGCGCCCCTGGTCGAGCAGCAGGATGCGATCGGACATCGCCATCGCCTCGGCCTGGTCGTGGGTGACGCAGAGCGCGGAGAGCTGCAGCCGCATGATCAGCTCGCGCAGCCACGCGCGCGCCTCCTCGCGCAGCTTGGCGTCGAGGTTGGACAGGGGCTCGTCGAGCAGGATCACCGGCGGGTTGTAGACCAACGCGCGCGCCAGCGCCACGCGTTGCTGCTGGCCGCCCGAGAGCTGGTGAGGGTAGCGCCCGGCGAGGTGGCCGAGCGAGAGCTCGGACAGCGCCTTCTTCACCTGCTCGTCGATCGCGGCCGCGGATTGCCTGCGCAGCCTGAGGCCGTAGGCGACGTTGTCGAAGATGGTCTTGTGCGGCCACAGCGCGTACGACTGGAACACGAGACCGAGGTTGCGCGCCTCGGCGGGAACGTCGAGGCGCGCGTCGCCGTCGAACACACTGCGCTCGCCGATGCGGATCCTTCCCTTCCACGGCGTCTCCAGCCCCGCGACGGCGCGCAGCAGCGTGGTCTTGCCGCTGCCCGAGGGACCGAGCAGCGACACCACCTCGCCGCGCCCGAGCTCCAGCGCGACGCCGTTGAGGATGGGGTTGTCGCCGTACTTGAGGTGCAGGTCGTCGACGGAGAGCTCGGCCATGCGCGTGCCTTTGTGGTCGATGGGGACGGTTGGGGACGGCGAGCCGAGGCGTGGCGGGGGAGGGCCGCTAGTCGCGCAGGCGCACGCCGAAGCGCAGCGCCAGCCCGAGGCCGATGGCGACCAGCACGATGTTGACCAGTGACAGCGCCGCGACCACGTCGATCGCGCCGCCCTGCCACAGCGAGACGAGCTCGGCGCCGATCACCTCGTTGCCGGGCGCGAGCAGGTAGACGCCGGTGGAATACTCGCGCTCGAAAATCAGGAACACCAGGAGCCACGAGCCGAGCAGCCCGTGGCGGATCAGCGGCAGCGTGATCTCGCGCGAGATGCGCCCGCGCGTGGCGCCGATGGTGCGCGCGGCCTCCTCGAGCTCGGTCGAGACCTGGAACATCGAGGTCGAGATGAGGCGCATGCCGTAGGCGAGCCACACCACGGTGTACGCGAGCCACATGCTGAACAGCGTCGCGCGCAGCGGCGTGAGGGGCTTGATGAACAGGAACAGCCACAGGAAGGCGAGGCCGGCGAGGAGCCCAGGCACGGCGCGCGGGATCAGCACCAGGTAGTCGACGAAGCGCGACCAGCCGTCGTTGCGCCGGTGCGTGGCGAAGCCGATGGCGGTGTAGCAGGCCACCGCCAGCGCGCCGCCGATCGTCCCGATCAGGATGGTGTTGACGATGGCGCGGGTGTGCGTGGGCTCGTCGAACACCGCCCGGAAGTTGTCGAGCGTGAAAGCCTCGGACAGCGACACGCCGATGCCCCAGTTGGTGACGAAGGCGCGCAGCGCGATCCCCGACACCGGCACGATCACCGCGAGGAACATCCAGGCGAGGATCAGCGCCATCGCGGCCGCCTTCCACCTGCCGAGCGGCAACGCCTTCATGCGCGTGGCCTTGCCCTTGATGGTGGCGTAGCGCCGCGCGTTCTGCAAAAGCCGTCGCTGCAGCAGCACCAGCGGGAAGGTGATGGCGACGATGGCGATCGCCACCGCGGCCATCAGGTGGTAGGACGGCGTGCCGAGCTTGTTGGTGAGCTTGTAGAGGTAGGTCGACAGCACGAGGTGGCCCTCGGGGTCACCCAGCACCAGCGGCAGGCCGAAGAGCTCGAAGCCGAGGAAGAACACCAGCACCGAGGCGAACAGCAGGGCCGGCGCGATCAGCGGCAGGCTGACGGTGGTGGCGACCTTGAGCGGCGAGGCGCCGGCCGTGCGCGCGGCTTCCTCGACGTCGGAGCCGAGGCTCTTCAGCGCCGCCGATGCGTAGACGTAGACGTTGGGCACGTGCGTCAGGCCCGCGATCACCGCCATGGCCGGGATCGTGTAGAGGCCCCAGGGCGAGCCGCCGAAGAGCTGCTGCGACCACACCGAGTAGAAGCCGACGGGCCCTGCGGCGACCACGTAGCCGAACGACAGCACCATCGGCGACACGAAGCTCGGCACCAGGATGATGGGCTCGAGGATGCGCTTGGCCGGCAGGTCGGTGCGCTCCATGACGAAGGCCAGCAGCGCGCCGAGCGGCACGGCGATCAGCGTCATGCCGACGGCGAGGATCGTCGAGTTGAGGAAGGCCTGCCAGAAGTCGGCGTCGGCGAGGACGAAGCGGTAGGCGTCGAGCCCCGCGGTGCGCCGCGCGTCGAAGAACGGCGCCGTCAGGAAGCTCTGGTAGAGGATCAGCGCCAGCGGCGCGAGCACCACCGTGGCGGTGGTGGCGATGGTCAGCGCGCGGGGCAGTCCCGACCACGCGCTGCCGGCTGCGCCGGCGGGCAGCGAGGTGTCGATCGGCAGGCTCGCCATTGTTGGCTTGGCGATCGCGGTGGGCGCAGCGCCGCGCGCATTCGCGCGGGCGCCGCGCTCGGCAGCGCCCGCGCGGCGGCTACTTCGCGCCGGCGGCGATCTCGCCCTTCCAGGCGTTGATGTAGTCGAGGCGCTTCTTGGGATCGAGGTAGGAAACGATCTCCGAGCTCACGGGGATCGGCTTCACGTTCGCGCCGAGCTGCTTGTTGAGGCTCGCCGCGGTGTATTCGGCGTCGACGTCGGTGCGGATGGCGAAGAGCTCGACGGCGCTGCCGATCTGCTTCTGCCCGCGCTGCGAGAGGATGTAGTCGGTCCACAGCTTCGCGGCGTTGGGGTTCTTGGCGTGCTTGCCGATGAACATCACCCGCGACAGCACCAGCGTGTAGTCCCTGGGCAGCACGACGCCCAGCGACGGGTCCTTCTTGGCGCGCACCAGCGCGTAGGAGCCCAGCACGTTGTAGCCCAGGAGGTGCTCGCCCGACGACACCTTTTCCAGCATGTTGCCGGTGCTCGAGTAGACGCTGTACTTGGCCTTGCCGAACGCCTTCTCGAGGTCCTTCATGCCGGCGTAGTACTTCGAGTCCTGCACCACGAACATGAACCCGACGCCGCTCTTCTCGATGTCGTAGGTGTTGACCTTGCCCTTGAACTTGTCGGTCTTGGTGTCGAGGAGCTTCGCGAACGCCGCGTGGTCCTGCGGCACTTCGTCCGGCGCGACCAGCCGCTTGTTGTAGATGAACACCGCGGGCTCGTAGGTCGTGCCCCAGGCCTCGCCCTTGTACACCGCCCATCCGGGGAGCTTCGATGCCTCGGGCGAGGCGTACGCCGCCGCGTGGCCCTCGTCGACGAGCTTCACCTGCAGGTCCATGGCCGAGCTCCACATCACGTCGGCACCGGGCTGCCCCGACGCCTCCTCGGCGATGAATCGGTTGTACATCTCGGTCGAGTTCATGTCGTTGTACTCGACCTTGATGTCGGGATAGAGCGCGTTGAAGTCCTTGATCAGCGGCTGCGCAGCCTTGGTGTCGAGCGCGCTGTAGATGACGACCTTGCCTTCCTTCTTCGCGGCCTCGATCACCTTGGCATAGTCGGCCGGGTAGCCGGCGGGGACGCCCTGCGCGAACGCGGTGCCGGCACAGGCGGCGGCCAGCGTGCCGGCCAGCCCGAGCATGCGGATCAACATGGTTTCTCCTCGTGGATTGTCGCGGCCCGCCTCCGGGCCGCCGTTTGCGCCGATTATAGGCGCGGCGGGAAGCGGCGCGGGAATCTTTCCTGCCTGGGCGAGGGGGGTACGGAACTCATCACGGCGGCGGTGGTTCGACGATTCCCTTCAGCCAAGGCACGAGGTGCTCCATGTCGATAGCTTTGTCGTCGAAGAGATTCATGAGCGTGGAGTGGACCGCCTGCGAGTCCGCGGTGATCCGGTAGCCGTTGATGCGCAGGAAGACGTCGGCGATCGCAAATGCCGCGCGCCTGTCGCCGTCGACGAAGAGATGGTCCTGCACATGAAGACGGAGTCCGGCACCGAGGCGCGCGACGCCGCAAGGTGTCCGGAAGGCAGCAATGGTCGGGGTGAGAGGATTCGAACCTCCGGCCTCTACGTCCCGAACGTAGCGCTCTACCAGGCTAAGCTACACCCCGTGTACTGCGGCATGCTGCGCGCGGCGATTCCCCGCTTGCGCGCACGCGGGGCCTTGCGGCCACGCTCGCGATGCCTCCCCGAGGGAAGGCGCGAGGATTCCGGGTCCCCGGGAAGGCCGCCCCGTTGCAGGGCTAGAAATCCCGATTCGCCGCGAAAGCCGCCAATTGTAGCAGAGTCCGCCTCTGCGGCGTGTCGGTCAGGCCGTCGAGGCAGCGCGCCGCGGCCTCCGATTCGCGCTGCGCGCGGCCCCGGGCGTAGTCGATCGCGCCGGTCGAGGCCATCAGCGCATGCGCCGCGTCGAACTCGACCGGCGCGCCCGCGTCGATCGCGGCGCGCAGTCGCGCCACCTCGGCGGCGGGGCCCGTGGCGAGCGCGCGGATCAGCGGCAGCGTCATCTTGCCCTCGGCGAGGTCGTCGCCCAGGTTCTTGCCGAGCGTGGCCGCGTCGCCCTCGTAGTCGAGCACGTCGTCCTGCACCTGGAAGGCGATGCCGAGGTGCGCGCCGTAGCGCGTCATCGCCTCCTCGGCGGCGCCGGCCGCACCGCCCAGCACCGCGCCGATGCGCGCGGCCGCCTCGAAGAGCTTAGCGGTCTTGCGCCGCACCACCCCGATGTAGGCCTCCTCGTCGAGCGAGGCGTTGCCGACGTTGAGGAGCTGCATCACCTCGCCCTGAGCGATCTCGTTGGTCGCGTCGGCGAGGATCGCCAGCACCGGCATGCGGCCGGTGCCGACCATCAGCTGGAAGGCGCGCGAGTACAGGAAGTCGCCGACCAGCACGGCCGCGGCGTTGCCGAACTGCGCGTTGGCGGTGGCGCGGCCGCGGCGCTGCGAGGACTCGTCGACGACGTCGTCGTGCAGCAGCGTCGCGGTGTGGATCATCTCGATCGCCGCGGCGAGCACGTGGTGGTCGCGGCCGCGGTAGCCGAAGGCCCCGGCGGCGAGCAGCAGCACGATGGGGCGCAGGCGCTTGCCGCCGCTGCCGACGATGTACTCGCCGATCTGCCGCACCAGGGCGACGTCGGTGTCGAGGCTCGCGCGCAGCACGCCGTCGACCTCGCGCATGTCGGCGGCAACGGCGTCGGTCAGGAACGGGAGGCTCAAGGGGACCCGGGAGAAGGCGGCGGTGGCGATGCGCGGCCGGTTGCGCCGGGACGCCCCGGCCCGGCCGGGACGACGCGCCGCGCACGCGCCGCGCGGGAGCCGCGATTCTACCCGAGCGTCCTGTCCTGCCTGTCCGGTGGCCGACGCCGGGCCGGCGGTGCGCACGGCGCCGAAGCGTGCCTCGCGAACGGCGTGTGGGCCTTGCCGGCGCCCCGCGGCGGGTTTGACGGCATCTCCGAAAATCCGTTATACTTCAAGACTTTTCGCGATCCGCCGTGGGCCGGGCGCGCCGGGAAACCGGCCGCAGGCGGCGGCGGAGCGGGCCAATGGCGCGGGGCATTGCGCCAAGTCGTTGTTCAATCAGGAGTTTCATCCATGTACGCGGTCATAAAAACCGGTGGCAAGCAGTATCGCGTCGCCGCCGGCGAAAAACTCAAAGTCGAACAGATACCGGCGGATGTGGGCGCAAGTGTGGTTCTCGACCAGGTCTTGATGGTCGGCGAGGGCGACAGCGTCCGGCTCGGTACGCCGAACGTCGCGGGTGCGACGGTCACGGCAACGGTTGTCGCGCACGGGCGCGGCGACAAGGTGAAGATCTTCAAGATGCGCCGCCGCAAGCACTACCAGAAGCACCAGGGGCATCGCCAGAACTACACCGAGCTCAAGATCGAGTCGATCGCGGCCTAGAGGAGCACACCACCATGGCACACAAAAAGGCAGGCGGCAGCTCGCGCAACGGGCGCGATTCGCACGCCAAGCGTCTCGGCACCAAGGTCTACGGCGGCGAAGCCATCCGCGCGGGCGGCATCATCGTGCGGCAGCGCGGCACACCCATCCACGCAGGCCTCAACGTCGGCGTCGGCAAGGACTTCACGCTTTACGCGCGGGTCGACGGC
Source organism: Casimicrobiaceae bacterium (assembly GCA_044226535.1). Taxonomy (GTDB): domain Bacteria; phylum Pseudomonadota; class Gammaproteobacteria; order Burkholderiales; family Casimicrobiaceae; genus VBCG01. The sequence goes on from JBGAGT010000003.1 coordinate 50,761, forward strand.
ACCGTGAGCTTCACCGTCAAGGGCGCCAAGGGCGACAAGTTCGCCAACGTGACGCCGGTCGAGGCCAAGGCCGCGGCCTAGCGAGGGCGACACCGGCGCGCCAAGCGCGCTCCCGCAGCATCCGAATCGGCCGGCCGGGGCAACCCGCGCCGGCCGATTCGCATCTAGCGCCGCTCCTTCACGTACATCATGGTCGCCGCGACCAGCATGAAGAACACCAGCGGCGTGACCGCGCTGAACAGCGGCGGCCAGTCGTTGAGCACGCCCAGGTTGGAGAAGAGGCGTCCCACCAGGAAGAACGCCAGCCCCAGCATGGTGCCGATGAAGATGCGCATGCCCATGCCGCTCGAGCGCCGCTGGAACTGCGCGAAGGGCAGCGCCAGGATCATCATGGTGATCACCGTCACCGGGTAGAAGATCTTGCTCCAGAACGCGGTCTCGAAGCGCGACGCCTTCTGCGAGTTGCCGCGCAGCACGCGTATGTTGTCGTATAGCGCGTCGAGGCCGAGGCGCTCGGGCGCGACCGTGTAGACCGTGAGGATCGACGGCTTGAGCACGGTGTCCCAGGCCCAGCTCGCCGCGGTCGTGACGCTGGCGCTGTCGGTGCCGATCTCGGTGGTGCTGACGTTGGTCAGCAGCCACTGGTTGCGGCCGGGCTCGAAGCGCGCCGACTCGGCGACGCGCACGCGCTCGAGGCGATAGTCGGCGTCGAACTCGTAGATGTGCACGCCGAGCAGCGTCATGTCGGCGAGCAGCGAGCGGATGTTGACGAACGTGCGGTCCTGCTTGAACCAGAACCCGCTCTGGAACTGCTGGGCGATCATCTGCGAGCCGCTGCGCGAGGTCGCGCGCATGGTCTGCGCGAGGCGCTCGGCGGGCGGCGCGAAGAACTCGCCCGCGAGGAAGGTCGCGATCGCCAGCGGGATGCCGATGCGCGCCACGGCCCAGGTGACCTGCAGCATCGACGCGCCCGAGGCGCGCATCACCGTGTACTCGGAGTTGGAGACGAGCTGCGAAATGGCGAACAGCGTGCCGATCAGTGCCGACACGGGGAAGAGCTCGTACATCCGCGAGGGCAGGTGCAGCGCGACGAACAGCACCGCCTGCGACAGCGTGTAGCCGTTGCGGCCGACGTCCGAGATCTCCTGGATCAGGTCGAAGAAGCCGAACAGCAGCACCAGCGCGATGAAGATCAGCAGCGTGGCGAGCAGCACCTCGCGGCCGATGTACGAGCGGAGGAGGCGCATCGCGACTAGGCCGCCGCCGCGGACGGTTGCGCGGGTGGCGCCGGCGGGGGCGGCGCCGGCGGGGACGGCGGCGACGCGGGGGGCGGCGCCCCCTTGGGCCGCCTTACCGCCATCTGGTAGCGGAACAGCGCGACCGCCAGCGCCAGCGCGATGCCGTGCGGCAGCAGGAAGCCCGCGGTCAGCGACAGCTTCCCCTGCGCGATCAGGCTCTGCACGATGTTGAGGCTGTTCGAGTACAGCATGTACATGAACGCCGCCGCGAGGAGGTTGAACGAGCGGCCCATGCGCGGGTTCACGTGCGCCAGCGGGATCGCCAGCAGCACCAGCACCAGCGCCTCGATGGGCACCGACAGCCGCCAGAAGAGCTCGCCGCGCTGGGTGTTGTCCTCGAAGTCGATCAGGCGCTCGGTGGGGATGGCCTTGCGGGTCAGCGTGACGGCGCGCGCCTCGGCGGGCTCGATGCGCCGCGCCAGCCGGTCGAACTCGACGATGCGGAATTCGGGCGTGCCGGGCTTGCCTTCGTAGCGCCGGCCCTCGCCCAGCACGATGAAGCGGTCGCCGTTCTTGGCTTCCTCGAGCCGCGCGGTGCGCGCGAAGGTGGTCTGGTCGCCGTTGTCGCCGATGGAGTGCAGGAAGACGTTGTGGATGGTGCCGGTGAAGGTGTCGACACGCTCCACGAACACCACCAGGTTGGCGCGGCGGAACTCCTTGAAGAGTCCCGGGGCGAGCAGCGCCACCTCGTCGCGCTGCTCGAGCTGCTGCTCGTACTCGGCCTTGCGGCGCTCGGCCCAGGGCGAGAGGAACAGCGACAGCACCACGATGGCGATGAGGAAGGGCACCGAGAACCACAGGATCGGCCGCAGCGTCGCGGTCAGCGACTGGCCCGAGGTGAACCACACCACCATCTCGCTGTCGCGGTACCAGCGCGACAGGGTCAGCAGCACCGTCAGGAACAGCGCCACCGACAGCAGGACATTGAGGTAGAAGACGGCGTTGAAGCCCAGCAGGGCCAGGATCCCCTCGGGGGCCACCCCGCCGCCGGCGGCGCGGGCGAGCAGCCGCAGCACCAGGTTGGTGAACAGGATGCCGAGCAGGATCAGGAACAGCCCGAAGGCGGTCGCGGTCAGCTCGCGGATGAGGGTGCGCCGGAAGATCATGACGCCGGGAAATATTTTGACTTTTTGGCGATTATTTGCCGATAATTCGCCGCGGTCCGCTTATCCGTACAAAATCCCGGCGGCGGACGAGAAGGGAGCGCGATGGAATTTACCATAAAAAGCGGCAGCCCCGAGAAGCAGCGCAGCGCGTGCGTCGTCGTGGGCGTGTTCGACAACCGCAAGTTGTCATTGTCGGCCGAACTCATCGATCGGGCCTCCAACGGCTACATCAGCGAGATCATCCGGCGCGGCGACATGGAGGGCAAGCTCGGCGCGACGCTGCTCCTGCACAACGTGCGCGGCACGCTGGCCGACCGCGTGCTGCTGGTCGGCCTCGGCAAGGAGCGCGACTTCCGCGACAAGGAGTTCCGGCAGGCGATCCGCGCCGCGGTGAAGCTGCTCAACGAGACCGGCTCCTACGAGGCGGTGATCTACCTCACCGAGGAGAAGGTCAAGCGGCGCGAGGTGACCTGGCGGATCGAGCATGCGGTGGTGGTGGCGATGGACGCGGTGTACCGCTACGAGCGGATGAAGAGCGAACCCACCGAGGTGCGCAGGCCGCTCCGCAAGTTGACCCTCTCGGTGCCGCAACGTTCCGACCTCGCCGACGGCGAACGCGCGGCCGCGCAGGGCCTCGCCATCGCCCGCGGCATGGAGTTCGCGCGCGACCTCGGCAACACGCCGGGCAACGTCTGCACGCCGACCTGGCTCGCCGAGGAGGCGAGGAAGCTCGGCGAGTCCTTCCCGGCGGTCAAGGTCGAGGTCATGGAGCGCCCGCAGATCGAGGCGCTGGGCATGGGCTCCTTCCTGTCGGTTTCGCGCGGCAGCGACGAGCCGCCGCGCTTCCTGGTGCTCGAGTACATGGCCTCGCCGAAGAAGTCCAAGCCCTTCGTGCTGGTGGGCAAGGGCATCACCTTCGACACCGGCGGCATCTCGCTCAAGCCCGCCGCCGACATGGACCAGATGAAGTTCGACATGTGCGGCGCCGCGACGGTGCTCGGCACGATGCGCGCCATCGCCGAGATCGGCGCGCCGATCAACCTGGTCGTGCTGGTGCCGACCTGCGAGAACATGCCCTCGGGACGCGCCACCAAGCCCGGTGACGTCGTCACCAGCATGTCGGGCCAGACCATCGAGGTGCTGAACACCGACGCCGAGGGGCGGCTGATCCTCGCCGACGCGCTCACCTACGCCGAGCGCTACGAGCCCGAGGCGGTGGTCGACGTGGCCACGCTGACCGGCGCCATGGTGATCGCGCTCGGCCACGTCGCCTGCGGCGTGTTCAGCAACAGCGACGCGCTGGCGCGCACGCTCCTGCAGGCCGGCGACGACGCCTACGACCGCGGCTGGCAGATGCCGCTGTGGGACGACTACCACGAGGGCCTCGCCAGCAACTTCGCCGACGTCGCCAACATCGCCGGTCGCGCGGGGGGCAGCATCACCGCCGCCTGCTTCCTGTCGCGCTTCGCGCGCAAGTACGACTGGGCGCACCTCGACATCGCCGGCGTCGCCTGGAAGGAAGGCAAGGAGAAGGGCGCGACCGGGCGCCCGGTGCCGCTGCTCGCGCGCTGGCTGCTCGCGCACGGGGAGGCAGGCGCCCCGTAGAGGGACGCATGCCGCCATGACGACGATCGACTTCTACACCGGCGTCTTTGCGCCGCTCGACGTGGCGGTGAAGCTCGTGCGCAAGGCCTTCGCCCAGTACGGCGCGGTGCGCGTGCTGACCCCCGACGCCGGCACCACCGACGCGCTCGACCGGCTGCTGTGGACCCACGAGGCGCTGTCGTTCGTGCCGCACTGCCGGCTCGCAAGCCCGCTCGCCGCCGAGACGCCGGTGATCGTCGACGACGCCCTCGAGCACGACGGCGCGCACGCGGTGCTGGTGAACCTGCACCCCGAGACGCCGCCGTTCTTCAGCCGCTTCGAGCGGCTCGCGGAGATCGTCGCCGACGAGGATGCGGCGATCGCCGCGGGGCGTGCGCGCTACCGCTTTTACCGTGAGCGCGGCTACGCGCTCAGCAATCACGACCTCAGGGGCCCGGGAGGCTGACATGCCCTCTGCACGCGAACTCCTCGAGCAGGCCGACGCGCTGATGCGCCGCAACCGCGGCCGCGAGACCGTGGCGCCGGCCCTCGGCCCGCGCACCATGGCGCCCACGCTGGCACGCAAGCCCGCGCCCGGCGATTTTCCGGTGCTCACCGACGCCATGGAGGCGACGCCGGGCGCGGCACAGGCACGGCGCCCCGCCGGGCCGACGCCCGACGCGCCCGCGGCGGCCCCGGCAGCCGCCGCGCCGGGGGCGCCCGGACGCACCGAGCCCTTCCTGCCGCCACGCGCGCATGCCGACGGTGCGCCGTCGCCCGCCTCGGCGGCCGCGGTCGCCGCAGCGGCCGAGGCGCTGCGCGCGTCGTCCGCGGGGCCGCCGGCCAACAGCGAGGCTGCCCGGCTGCGCGAGCCGCCGCGCGTGGTGGGCGACGTCGCGCTTCCGCCGGCCGGCCGGGATGCGCCGCGCGACGTCGCGCCCCAGCCGGACTTCCCGGTGCTGACCGACGCCATCGCCGAGATCGACGCCGCGCTCGCCGCCGTCGCCGCGGAAGGCGAGCCCTCGATCTGGAACGACGAGGCCATGCGCGGCGACGACAGCGTGCTGGGCCCGGCGCCGAAGTCGGTGGCGGTGATCCCCGACAGCGCCATGATCGACGAGGCCGCGCTGCGCCGAGCCGAGGCGAGCGAGACCTGGCTCGAGGAGGAGGCGCGCGAAATCCAGGCGCAGGCGCTGTCGGCCGCGCAGCACGCGGTCCACGCGCCCTCGACCGCCTTCTCGTCGGGGCCGGGAACCTGGATGCCCGAAGCGGCGCCGGTCACGCAGGTACCGGAAGCGCAGGCACTCGAAGCGCAGGCACTCGAAGCGCAGGCACTCGAAGCGCAGGCACTCGAAGCGCAGGCACTCGAAGCGCAGGCATCGGAATCGCAGGTGCCCGAAGCGCAGGTACCCGAAACGCAAGCGCCGGAAGCGCAACCCGCCGGGACGCCGGCGATGAGCGCCGCCGCGACCGACGAGCTGATCGAGGAGCTGCGCATGCAGGTGCTGCAGCGCATCGACATGTTCACCGACACGGGCCTGCGCGACCAGCTCGGCGAGCGGCTGAAGCCGATCGTCGACCGCGCCAGCGCCGAGCTCGTGCAGACCATCAACCAGCACGTCGGCGAGCTGCTGCGGGGCTTCGTCGCCGAGGCCATCGAGCGCGAGCTCGACCGATTGCGCAAGGACGTTCACCAGGATGACGCAGGACACTGAGACGGGTACCAAACGCGTGACGCTCGACAAGAGCTTCGAGCCGCACGCCATCGAGGCGAAGTGGTATCCCGTCTGGGAAGCGCGCGGCGATTTCGCCGTCAGGATGAAGCCGGGTGGCGCGGCATTCTCGATTGCGCTGCCGCCACCCAACGTCACCGGCAGCCTGCACATGGGTCACGCGTTCCAGCAGACGCTGATGGACGTGATGATCCGCTACCACCACATGCGCGGCGACAGCACGCTGTGGCAGGTCGGCACCGACCACGCCGGCATCGCCACCCAGATCATCGTCGAGCAGCAGTTGAAGGCGGAAGGCAGGTCGCGCCACGACCTCGGGCGCGAGGCCTTCGTCGAGCGCGTCTGGGCGTGGAAGGAGGAGTCGGGCTCGACCATCACGCGGCAGATGCGACGCCTGGGCTCGGCGGCCGACTGGTCGCGCGAGCGCTTCACCATGGACGAGGGCCTGTCGGCGGCGGTGGTCGAGACCTTCGTGCGCCTTTTCGAGGATGGGCTCATCTACCGCGGCAAGCGGCTGGTCAACTGGGACCCCAAGCTCGGCACCGCGGTGTCGGACCTCGAGGTCGACAACGACGAGATCGACGGCAAGCTCTGGCAGATCCGCTATCCGCTCGCCGACGGGAGCGGCAGCGTGGTGGTTGCCACGACGCGGCCCGAGACCATGCTCGGCGACACCGCGGTGGCGGTGAACCCCGCCGACGAGCGCTATGCGGGGATCGTCGGCAAGGAGGTCGCGCTGCCCCTCACCGGCCGCCGCATCCCGGTGATCGCCGACGACTACGTCGACCGCGAGTTCGGCACCGGCGCGGTCAAGATCACGCCCGCGCACGACTTCAACGACTGGCAGGTGGGCCAGCGCCACAAGCTGCCGATGCTGTCGATCTTCGACCTCACGGCCAGGGTCAACGACAACGCGCCGGCGAAGTACCGCGGCCTCGACCGTTTCGCCGCGCGCAAGTCGGTGCTCGCCGACCTCGTGGCCGAGGGCCTCCTGGTCGACGAGAAGGCCCACCGGATGACGGTGCCGCGCTGCGGGCGCTCGGGCGAGATCGTCGAGCCCATGCTCACCGACCAGTGGTTCGTCGCGACCACCAGGCCCGCGGGCCCCGGCTCGCCCTGGGCGGGGCGCAGCTTCCAGGACCTCTGCCTCGCGGCGGTGAGCGAGGCGGGCCTCACCGACCCGCGCAGCGGCGAGACGGGCCGCACGCGCTTCGTGCCCGCGGAGTGGCTGTCCACCTACCACCACTGGATCGACAACCTGCAGGACTGGTGCATTTCGCGCCAGCTGTGGTGGGGCCACCAGATCCCCGCGTGGTACGACGACGCGGGCAACTGCCACGTCGCGCGCAGCGAAGCCGAGGCACGCGACAAGGCGCGCTCGGCGCTCGGCCGCGAGCCCGCCACGCTGACGCGCGACCCCGACGTGCTCGACACCTGGTTCAGCTCGGCGCTGTGGGCGCATTCGACGCTGGGCTGGCCCGCCGACACGCCCGAGCTCCGCGCGTTCCTGCCGACCTCGGTGCTCGTCACCGGCTTCGACATCATCTTCTTCTGGGTCGCCCGGATGATCATGATGACGACCTATTTCACCGGCAAGGTCCCGTTCCGCGACGTCTACATCAACGCCATCGTGCGCGACGAGGAAGGCCAGAAGATGTCCAAGTCGAAGGGGAACGTGCTCGACCCCATCGACGTCATCGACGGCATCGCGCTCGAGCCGCTGGTGGCGAAGCGCACCGCCAACATGATGGACCCGCGCCGCGAGGAGCAGATCGCCAAGCGCACGCGCAAGCAGTTCCCCGACGGCATCCCCTCGTTCGGCGCCGACGCGCTGCGCTTCACCTTCGCCTCGCTCGCGACCTTCAACCGCACGCTCAACTTCGACTTGAACCGCTGCGAGGGCTACCGCAACTTCTGCAACAAGCTGTGGAACGCCACGCGCTTCGTGCTGATGAACGTCGAGGGCAAGGACGTCGGCCTCGACGAGTCGGCGCCGCGCATGCTGAGCTTCGTCGACCGCTGGCTCCTGGGACGGCTGCAGCGCGCCAAGCACGACGTCGCCACGCAGATCGAGGCCTACCGCTTCGACCTCGCGGCGCGCGCGCTCTACGAGTTCGTCTGGGACGAGTACTGCGACTGGTACCTCGAGCTCGCCAAGGTGCAGATCGCGCGCGCCGAGGGCGCCGGCGACGAGGCCGCCGGGTCGGCACAGGCGCGCGGCACGCGCGCCACGCTGGTGCGCGAGCTCGAGGCCACGCTGCGCCTCGCTCATCCCTTCATGCCCTTCATCACCGAGGAGCTCTGGCAGCAGGTGGCGCCCTTCGCCGGCAAGAAGGGCGAGTCGATCCTGCACCAGCCCTTCCCGCAGGCGCACGCCGAGCGCATCGACGCCGCGGCCGACGCCGACATGGCGCTCCTGAAGGACATGGTCAACGCCTGCCGGACGCTGCGCGGCGAGATGGCGATCTCCCCCGCGGTCAAGGTGCCGCTGGTCGCCGCGGGCGACCGCGCGGTGCTCGAGCGCTTCGCGCCCTACCTCGCGGCGCTGGCGCGGCTTTCGGCGGTGGAGGTCGTCGACGAGCTGCCGGCCACCGAGGCGCCGGTGCAGATCGTCGGCGCCTACCGGCTGATGCTGCGCATCGAGATCGACGTCGGCGCCGAGCGCGAGCGCCTGTCGAAGGAGCGGGCGCGCGTCGAGGCCGAGATCGGCAAGGCCGAGGCCAAGCTCGCCAACGAGGCCTTCGTCGGGCGTGCGCCCGCCGCGGTGGTCGAGCAGGAGCGTGCACGGCTCGCGGGCTTCGTCGCCACGCGCGACAAGCTCGCCGCGCAGATGCAGCGCCTCGCGGGGTAGGGAAGGGCGATGCCCCGCATCCCGCGGGCGCAGATCGCGCGCACCGTCAGGCAGCGGTGCTTCTGGCTGTTCCTGGCGCTGCTGCTGCTCATCGTGCTGGGGCCGCTCGCGGTGATGAACGCCCGCGGCCGCGCCTTCGTCGAGGTCGCCGGCGCGGTGATCCTGTTCCTCGCCATCTTCACCACCGAGCACGGCACGACGACGCGCCTCGTCGCCATCGTCCTCGCCGTCGGTGCGCTGCTCGCCAACGGCCTCGCCGAGCAGCTCGCGCTGCCGCTGCTGCTGCCGGTGTCCGAGGCGCTGATCCTCGCGTTCTTCGCCCTCACCACCGTGCACCTGCTGGCCTACGTCTTCCGGCGCAACGTGATGACCGAGGACAAGCTCTATGGCGCCGCGGCCGCGTTCCTGATGCTCGGCGTGGCGTGGGCCTACGTCTATTCGCTGCTGCTGCGCGCGAGCCCCGGCGCGCTGGTGGGCGTGCACGAGGGCGCGTCGTTCGCCGTCGACCTCGTCTATTTCAGCTTCACCGTGCTCACCACCACGGGCTTCGGCGACATCGTGCCGGTCGCGCCCATCGCGCGCATGCTGGTGGTGGTCGAGGAGATCGCGGGCGTGCTGTTCGTCGCCATCCTGATCGCGCGCATCGCCGGCGTGTATGCGGGTGCCTCGGGCGGCGCGGGCGCCGCGGGTGCCGCGGGCGATCAGCCGACCCGCGCGAGGTAGCCCGTCACCTCCTCGCGGTCGTGGTAGAGCTGGCGCAGCGCCAGCGTGGCCGGTGTGTCGCCGAGTCCGGCGGCGATGGTTTCCGCGGCGCGTTCGACTTCGCCGTACCGCTTCTTCATCGGGAGCTTGAGGTTGAAGATCGCCGCGCGCGCGCGGCGCTCGCCGATCCAGCGCGCCATCAGCGCGGCGACGCGCGCGGGCTGCTCGACCATGTCGCAGACCACCCAGTCCACCGCGCGCGGCGGGACGAAGCGGAAGCCGTCGGCGCGAAGGTGCGTCACCAGCGGGTCCTCGGCGACCTCGCCCTTGAGCGCGCCGTTGTCGACCGCCGTCACGCGCAGGCCGCGCTGCGCGAGCTGCCAGGTCCAGCCGCCGGGCGCGGCGCCCAGGTCGACCGCGCGCATGCCGGCGCGCACGCGCTCGTGCTCGTCGTCGCCGAGGAACACGGCGAAGGCCTCGGCGAGCTTGAGGGTCGAGCGCGAGGGCGCGCGGCCCGGCATGCGAAGCCGGGGAATGCCCATCGGCCAGCGCGCGCCGGACTCGGCGACGCTCGTCCCCACGTAGGCCTCGCGGCCACTGGCAAGGAAGACGTGCAGCCGCAGCCGGTTCCGCGTCGCGCGACGGGGCCTCGCGCCGGCCTGCGCAGCGGCGCCGGTGGCAGCGCCCGGGGCGGTCCCGGGCACGGCGTCGAGGATGCCGCGCTCGCGCAGCTGCGCGGCGAGCCGCGGCTCGATCGCGCGCGCCAGCGTCGACAGCGCCTTGCCCTCGTTGGTGTCGGGGAACTCCATCCACAGCGCGTCGGCGCGCACGCCGAGGGCTTCGATCGCGGCGGCGAGCGGGGTCACGCGGTCGATGCGGCCCTGCGCGCCGGTGGTCGGCGCCGGCGCGATGGCATGCGGCCCGCTTCCGACGAACAGCGAGCGGCAGAACATCGGCGGTGCCTCGGCGAGCGCCGCGCGCCAGCGCGCGAGGTCGACGCCGCCCAGGTCCACGGCCGCGTACCCGGCGCCGGGGTCCGTGCCGGCGGTAACCGAACGCGTCGCAGCGAGGCCAGCGGCGCGCACGCCCGCCGCGGCGGCGACGCCCTCGATGTCGCGCAGCGCCTCGGCCTCGAAGCCCGCGCGGCAGCAGGCGAGCGCGATCACCGGCGGTCGAGCTTCGGGTCGAGCGCGTCGCGCAGGCCGTCGCCCAGCAGGTTGAACGCCAGCACCGTGACGAAGATCGCCAGCGCGGGGAAGATCGCCTCGTGCGGCGCCGTCAGCATGTCGGCGCGCGCGGCGTCGAGCATCGCGCCCCATTCCGGCGTGGGCGGCTGCGCGCCGAGGCCCAGGAAGGACAGGCTCGCCGCGGTGATGATCGAGGTGCCGATGCGCAACGAGAAGTAGACGATCACCGCGGGCACCGTGCCGGGGAAGATGTGGCGGCCCATGATCGCGCCGTCGCTCGCGCCGAGGCTTCGCGCCGCCTCGACGAAGGTGAGGTGCTTCAGGCCCAGCGTGTTGCCGCGCACCAGGCGCGCGAAGGTCGGCACGCTGAAGATCGCCACCGCGGCGATCACGTTGACCATGCCGCTGCCGAGGATGGCGACGATGCCGATCGCCAGCAGGATGCCGGGGAAGGCGAAGAGCACGTCGCAGACGCGCATGATGATGCGGTCGGGCCAGCCCTCGTAGTAGCCCGCGACGAGGCCCAGCACCGTGCCCACCACGGCGCCGACGGCCACCGACAGGAAGCCCGCGGCGAGCGAGATGCGCGCGCCCATCAGGATGCGCGACAGGATGTCGCGGCCCAGCGCGTCGACGCCGAACCAGTGGGCGGCCGAGGGCGGCGCGTTGAGCTTGTCGTAGTCGAAGAAGCCCTCGGCGTCGTAGGGCACGATCCACGGCGCGGCGATGGCGACGGCGACCAGCAGCACGACGAACCCGCCCGCGAGGAGCGCGACCTTCTGCTTGCGGAACTTGCGCCAGAATTCGCGCCAGGGCGTGCGGATGCTGCCGTCGACCGGCGGCCCGGCCCCGTCCGCCGATGCGGGCGCGACGCTCATCGGTAGCGGATGGCGGGGTTGATGAGGCCGTAGAGCACGTCGACCACCAGGTTGATGACGATGAACTCCAGCGAGAACAGCAGCACCAGCGCCTGGATCACCGGGTAGTCGCGCATGTCGACGGCGTCGACCAGCAGGCGCCCGAGCCCGGGCCAGTTGAACACCTTCTCGACGACGATCGAGCCGCCGAGCAGGAAGCCGAACTGCAGGCCCATCATGGTGACGATGGGGATCAGCGCGTTGCGCAGCGCGTGCCGCCGGATCACGTCGCGTTCGGGAAGCCCCTTGGCGCGCGCGGTACGGATGAAATCGTCGCCGAGGATGTCGACGAAGGACGAGCGCGTGAAGCGCGCCATGATCGCGGCCACCGCCGCGCCGAGGGTGATCGACGGCAGGATGTAGTGCTTCCAGGTGTCGTCGCCGACGGTGGGCAGCCAGCCGAGCTTCACCGAGAAGAGCTGCATCAGCACCATGCCCAGCGCGAACGCGGGGAAGGAGATGCCGGACACCGCGATGGCCATGCCGAGCCGGTCGGGCCAGCGGTTGCGCCACACCGCCGAGACGATGCCGATGGCCATGCCGAAGCTCACCGACCAGGCCATCGCCCACACCGTCAGCCAGAAGGTCGGAAAGAAGCGGTCGGCGATCTCGGCCGACACCGGCCGCTTGGTGCGCATCGAGCGGCCGAAGTCCCAGCGCAGCACGCCGCCGGCGTAGCGCAGGAACTGCGCGGGCAGCGGTTTGTCGAGCCCCAGGTCCTTGCGGACGAGCTCGACGGTCTCCGGCGTCGCGTCCTGCCCGGCGGCGAGCCGCGCCGGGTCGCCGGGCAAGAGGTGCACGAACAGGAACACCAGCACGCCGACCAGTAACAGGGTCGGCAGCAGGCCGGCGAGGCGCTTGCCGATGTACTGCAGCATCGCGCGCCCGCCGGCTCGCCCGCGTCGCGGCCCTCGCTATTGCGCGAGCTCGGCCTGCCAGAAGTCGAACGACGCGTCGGGGATGACGTAGACGCCCGAGAGCTTGCGGTTGTGCGCCGACAGGAGCTTCTCGACCACCAGCGGCGCCCAGGGCGCGTCGTTCCACGCGGTCTCCTGCGCGTGCTTGTAGATCGCCGCCTTGTCGGCGTCGGTGGTGGCGAGCTGCGCCTTGCGGATGTCGTCGTCGAAGCTCGGGTTCTTGTAGTACGCGGTGTTGAAGAGGGCGGGCGGCCACGAGCCGCTGGCGAGCAGCGGGCGCAGCGCCCAGTCGGCCTCGCCGGTCGAGGTCGACCAGCCGACGTAATACAGACGCACCGGCGCCGTCGCCGGGTCCTTCCAGCTCTCGACCTTCTCGACGCGCTGCCCGGCCTCGAGCAGCGTGATCTTCGTCTTGATGCCGACCTGCTGGAGCTGCTGCTGCAGGAACTGCGTGACCTTGGCGGCCGTCGTGTGGTTGTACGCCGACCACAGCTCGGTCTCGAAGCCGTTGGGGTAGCCCGCCTCGGCGAGCAGCGCCTTGGCCTTGGCGACGTCGTAGGGCCACGCGCCCATGCTCACCGCGAACGCGACGCCCTTGGGCGCGACGCCCTCCGCCGCCGTGGCGTAGCCGTTGAACGCGACCTTGGCGAGCGCATCCTTGTTGATGGCGTAGGCGATCGCCTGGCGCACCTTGGGGTTGTCGAAGGGCTTCTGCTGGGTGTTCATCGACAGGTAGCGCAACACGATCGAGGGCGCTGCGACCAGCTCGAGGTCGGGCCTGGCCTTCAGCACGTCGGCGACCTCGTAGGACACCGGGAAGGTGAACTGCGCCTCGCCGGTCTGCATCATCGCGGCGCGCGTGTTGTTGTCGACCACCGGCTTCCAGGTGATGCTGTCGATCTTCGGGTAGCCCTTGCGCCAGTAGCCGCCGAACTTCGCGACCTTGACGTAGTCGGTGGGCTTCCACTCGACGAAGCTGAACGGCCCCGTGCCGACCGGGTGCTGCGCGATGTCCTTGCCGTACCTGGCGATCGCCGCGGGGCTGATCATCACCGTCGACGGGTGCGCGAGCTGGGCGATGAAGGGCGAGAACGGCGACTTGAGGGTGATCCGCGCCGTGTAGTCGTCCAGCGCCTCGACCTTGGCGATGTTGTCGTTGTACAGGCCGCGGCGCTTCAGGTGGTTGTCGGGATTGAGCACGCGCTCGAAGTTGACCCTGACGGCGTCGGCCTTGAAGTCGGTGCCGTCGTGGAACTTGACGCCGTGGCGCAGCTTGATGGTGTAGACGAGGCCGTCCTTGCTGACCTCGTAGCTCTCGGCGAGCACGGGGATGAGCTTCATGTCCTTGTCGAAGCCGTACAGGCCCTCGTAGAACGACTTGGCCATCGCCTGCGACAGCGTGTCGTTGGCGTCGTAGGGATCGGTGGTGGTGAACGTCGAGGCGACGGCGAACACCACGTCCTTCGCGGCTTGCGCCGGGAGGGCGAAGGCGGCCATGGCGAACGCGGCGGCCGGGAGGACGGCGGTAGCGAGGACGGTGGCGAGGCGCGCGGCGATCGGGCCGCGGGGCGTGCGTTGCATGGCGATGCTCCTTGCGGGTAAGCGGTTCATCGATATACGCCGACCGGGTGGCGGGCGACGAGGTGGCCGGGGCCCACTTCCACCAGCGGCGCGACGACGGGCTCGTCGCCGAGCGCGCGGATGGGGCTCGGGATGTCCGCCGATGATAGCTCGGCGGGCTTGCGGCGCTGGCGCGGGTCGGCAACGGGAACGGCGGCGAGGAGCCGCCGCGTGTAGGGGTGCCGCGGGTTTTCGAACACCGCGCGCCGCGGCCCGATCTCGACGATCTGACCGAGGTACATCACCGCCACGCGGTGGCTCACGCGCTCGACCACCGCCATGTCGTGCGAGATGAAGAGGTAGGCGAGGCCGAGGCGCTCCTGCAGGTCGAGCATCAGGTCGACGACCTGCGCGCGGATCGACACGTCGAGCGCCGACACCGCCTCGTCGGCGACGATGACGCGCGGGTGGAGCGCCAGTGCCCGCGCGAGGGCGATGCGCTGTCGCTGGCCGCCCGAGAACTCGTGCGGGTAGCGCTGCGCATGCCCGGCCTCGAGGCCGACCTGGCGCAGGAGCTCGCCGACGCGCGCCTCGGCCGCGCGGCCGCGGGCGACGCCGTGGATCGCCAGCGGCTCGGCGATCGAGAAGCCCACGGTCATGCGGGGGTCGAGCGAGGCGAAGGGGTCCTGGAACACCATCTGGATGTCGCGGCGCAAGGGACGCATCGCCTCGGGCGAAAGCCGCGCGAGGTCGCGCCCCTCGAACTCGATCGCCCCGTGGTCGATGGGCACGAGCCGCAGCAGCGAGCGCCCCGTGGTCGACTTCCCGCAGCCCGATTCGCCCACCAGCGCCAGCGTCTCGCCGGCGCGAAGCTCGAAGCTCACGTGCTCGACGGCGTGCACGCGGCGCGTGGTGCGCCCGAGCCAGCCGCCCTTGACCGGGAAGCGCGTGGTCAGCCCGCGCACGCGCAGCAGAATCTCGCCGCGGCGGTCCCGCGCGGCTGCGGTCTCCGGCGACGGCAATGACGGCACGGATTCCGATGCTGACGCCGATCGCGACGTCCCGGCGGCATCGGTTTCGACCGGCGGCGCGACGCCGAACTTGCGCGGCAGGTCCTCGTGCGCCAGCGCGCCGAGCCGCGGGACCGCGGCCAGCAGCGCGCGCGTGTAGGGCTCGCGCGGCGCGGCGAACAGCGTGACCACGCCGTCGTCCTCGACCTTGCGGCCGTGGCGCATCACCACCACGCGATCGGCCACCTCGGCGACCACGCCCATGTCGTGCGTGATGAACAGCATCGCCATGCCGAGCTCGGCCTGCAGCGACTTCATCAGCGCGAGGATGGTGGCCTGGACGGTGACGTCCAGCGCGGTGGTCGGCTCGTCGGCGATGAGCAGCGCCGGGCGGCAGGACAGCGCCATGGCGATCATCACGCGCTGGCGCATGCCGCCGGAGAGCTGGTGCGGGTAGCGGTCGAGGATGCCGCGCGGCTCCGGGATGCGCACGCGCTCGAGCATGCGCAGCGCCTCGGCGCGCGCGGCGGGCGCGTCGGCACCCTGGTGCAGCCGGATCGACTCGGCGATCTGCTCGCCCGCGGTCATCACCGGGTTGAGCGAGGTCATCGGCTCCTGGAAGATCATCGCGACCTCGTCGCCGCGGATGGCGCGCATCGTGGCGCCGCCGGCGCGCGCGAGGTCGACGACTTCGCCGTCGCGGCGCGTGAACGCCATGCGGCCACCGGCGATGCGGCCGCCCCCCTGCTCGACGAGGCGCATGATCGACAGCGCGGTGACGGACTTGCCGGAGCCCGACTCGCCGACGATGGCGAGCGTCTCCCCGCGCGCGACGCCGAAGGACAGGTCCTGCACGGCGACGACGCGCCGCTCGCTGCTCGCGAACTCGACCGTCAGCGAGTCGACGGCGAGCAGGGGAGGGTGGGAAGGCATCGGCGCCGTCGATTATCGGCAGGCGCCGCGCCGGGTGCAAGGACGCCCGCAAGCGGTGCGGGCGCGCCTGGATTGCTTGCCCGCGCGGTGCGCGGGCGGGACGTCAGACCTTCTCGGGCTCGCGTGCCGGCCGCTTCATCAGCAGTGCCGGCACCGGGCGCGCCGCGCGGCCGGGCGCCGGGTGGCGATCGTCGGTGCGCAGGGGCAACGGCTGGTCGGGGTTGCGCGCATACGCCTCCTCGCGCTCCTCGCGGCGCGGTGCGCGCGGCAGGTCGTGGGCATCGTCGCGGGGCGCGCGTGCTGCGCTGCTGTGCGGCGCCACGGCGCGGGACGACGGGGCACGCGAGGTCGCGCCGCGCTCGGCAGACGCTTCGCCGCGACGTGCCCGCGGGGCGCTTTCGCGGCGGCCCGCGCCGCCTTCGCCGCGGGCGCGTTCGCTGCGCACGAGCTCGACGCCGTCGAGCGACAGCACCTCGATCTTCTTCTTCAGCATGCGCTCGATCTCGACGAGGTGCTTTTCCTCGGCGGGATCGACGAAGGAGATCGCCTCGCCCGTGGCCCCCGCGCGGCCGGTGCGGCCGATGCGGTGCACGTAGTCCTCGGGGACATGCGGCAGCTCGTAGTTGATGACGAGCGGCAGGTCGTCGATGTCGAGGCCGCGCGCGGCGACGTCGGTGGCGACCAGCACCTGCAGCTTGCCTTCCTTGAAGGCGGTGAGCGCCTCGAGCCGGGCCTGTTGCGTCTTGTCGCCGTGGATCGCGGACGTGGCGAGGCCGTCCTTCTCGAGCTGCCGCGCGAGCCGCGAGGCGCCGTGCTTGGTGCGCATGAAGCACAGCACCTGCCAGACGTTGCGCGAGCGCACGATGTGCTCGAGCAGCGAGCGCTTTTCTTCCTGCGCCACCTTGTAGACGCGCTGCGCCACGGTCTCGGCGGCGGTATTGCGGCGCGCGACCTCGATGAGGCGCGGCGCGTTCAGGAGCTCGTCGGCGAGCTTCTTGATGTCGTTGGAGAAGGTCGCCGAGAACAGCAGGTTCTGCCGCTTCTTCGGCAAGAGCGCCATGATGCGCTTGATGTCGGGGATGAAGCCCATGTCGAGCATGCGGTCGGCCTCGTCGAGGACGAACACCTCGACCTGCGACAGGCTGATGGTCTTCTGCTCGATGTGGTCGAGCAGCCGCCCCGGCGTGGCGACCAGGATCTCGACGCCGGCGCGCACGATCGGGAGCTGCTGCTTGATGTCGACGCCGCCGTAGACGACCGTCGAGCGCAGGCCGGTGTAGCGGCCGTATTCGCGGACCTGCTCCTCCACCTGGATCGCGAGCTCGCGCGTCGGGGTGAGGATCAGCGCGCGCACCGGGTGGCGGGCGGGCGACGGGCTCACGTTGGCGTGCGCCATCAGGCGCGAGAGGATCGGCAGGCCGAACCCGGCCGTCTTGCCGGTGCCGGTCTGCGCGCCGCCCATCACGTCGGCGCCTTCGAGGACCACGGGGATCGCCTGCGCCTGGATCGGCGTGGGCGTGGTATAGCCGGCTTCGGTCACGGCCCGCAGGACTTCGGGCCGCAAGCCGAGCGCGTCAAAGCTCGGTGCGTTCAAATACGTCTCCTGGCGCGGCCTACCGACGGGGTGTCGGTTTCCGGTCCAGGCACACGTTGCTTGGTGAGTGAAGGTTGGCGGGCCCGGTGGCGGCTGCGCTCCCGGGGAAGGAATCGGCCTGTCGGCCGGGCCCTTTCCGGGGGAGGCGCGCCCCGCGGTACGTCGGCGCCGGGGCGGTGACCGGAAGGGCCGCCCCCTACGCTGCCCTGCAGTATACCTTAAGTCGCGGATTTTGCAAAATAAACCTCGCGCGGGCGGGCTTGGAACGCTATAATCGAGGGCTTTTTCGCCGCGACGCAGCGAGCAGGGCCCCGCCTCCGCAGGGCGCCCGCCGGCGGCGCGGCGAAGCACCCCGAAACCCCGGCTTCCGACACCATGACCGCGCCCACCCGCGCCCTGCGCAACATCGCCATCATCGCCCACGTCGACCACGGCAAGACCACGCTGGTCGACAAGCTGCTGGTGCAGGCGGGCACCTTCGCCAAGCACCAGCACGTGGGCGAGCGGATGATGGACAGCAACGACATCGAGCGCGAGCGCGGCATCACCATCCTCGCCAAGAACTGCGCGATCGACTATCGCGGCACCCATATCAACATCGTCGACACGCCGGGCCATGCCGACTTCGGCGGCGAGGTCGAGCGCGTGCTGGGCATGGTCGACGGCGTGCTGTTGCTGGTCGACGCCGTCGAGGGCCCGATGCCGCAGACGCGCTTCGTCACGCTCAAGGCGCTGAAGCTTGGCTTGAAGCCCATCGTCGTCGTCAACAAGGTCGACCGTCCCGGCGCGCGCCCCGAGTGGGTGGTCAACCAGACCTTCGACCTCTTCGACCGGCTCGGCGCCAGCGACGAGCAGCTCGACTTCCCCGTGGTGTACGCCTCGGCGCTCAACGGCTGGGCCTCGCTCGACGTCGCCGCGGCCAAGG
This sequence comes from Casimicrobiaceae bacterium, assembly GCA_044226535.1. Classification (GTDB taxonomy): domain Bacteria; phylum Pseudomonadota; class Gammaproteobacteria; order Burkholderiales; family Casimicrobiaceae; genus VBCG01. The sequence continues at coordinate 69,078 of JBGAGT010000003.1, forward strand.
CCGCCGCGGCCGAGGCGCCCGCCGGCGCCGACATGCGCCCGCTGTTCGACACCATCCTGGCGCATGTGCCCGCGCCCAGGGGCGACGTCGACGCCGCGCTGCAGTTCCAGGTCTCCGCGCTCGACTACTCGAGCTACATCGGCCGCCTCGGCATCGGCCGCATCCGGCGCGGCACGCTGCGTGCGGGCCAGCAGGTCGCCCTGCTGAACGGGCCGCTGCCCGAAGGCGTCACCCCGCCGGTCGCCAAGGTGGGGCAGATCTTCATGTTCTCCGGCATGGAACGCACGCCGGTCGACGAGGCCGCCGCGGGCGACATCGTGCTGGTGACCGGTGTCGACGAGCTCGCCATCGGCACGACCCTCGCCGACGTGGAGGCGCCCGAGGCGCTGCCGCCCATCTCGGTCGACGAGCCCACGCTGTCGATGTACTTCCAGGTGAACACCTCGCCGCTCGCCGGCCGCGAGGGCAAGTACGTGACCTCGCGCAACCTGCGCGACCGGTTGCAGCGCGAGTTGCTGACCAACATGGCGCTGCGCGTGCAGGAAACCACCGATACCGATGCCTTCCTGGTGTCGGGCCGCGGCGAGCTGCACCTCACCATCCTGATCGAGAACATGCGTCGCGAGGGCTTCGAGCTCGCCGTGTCGCGGCCGCGCGTGGTCACGCACGAGGTCGACGGCGAGGTGCACGAGCCTTATGAAATGCTGTCGGTCGACGTCGAGGAGCAGCACCAGGGCGCGGTGATGGAAGCGCTGGGCCCGCGTCGCGGCGACCTGACCAACATGGAATCCGACTCGCGCGGCCGGACCCGCCTCGAGTACCGCATCCCGGCGCGTGGCCTGATCGGCTTCCAGGGTGAATTCATGAACCTGACGCGCGGCACCGGCCTGATGAGCCACGTGTTCGACGGCTATGCGGCGGTCAAGGGCGACATTCCCGAGCGCCGCAACGGCGTGCTGATCTCGGCCGAGGACGGCGCCGCGGTTGCCTACGCGCTGTGGAAGCTCCAGGACCGCGGCCGCATGTTCGTGTCGCCGGGCGAGGCGCTGTACGAGGGCATGGTGATCGGCATCCACAGCCGCGACAACGACCTCGTGGTGAATCCCATCAAGGGCAAGCAGCTCACCAATGTGCGTGCCTCCGGTACGGATGAGGCGGTGCGGCTGGTGCCGCCGATCCAGCTCAACCTCGAGTACGCGGTCGAGTTCATCGCCGACGACGAGCTGGTCGAAGTGACACCCAAGTCCATTCGCATCCGCAAGCGCTTCCTCAAGGAGCACGAGCGCAAGCGCGCGAGCCGCGAAGCCGCGTGACGGTGGCGGCGCTACGCGCGCGGCCCGGCAGGGGAGTCCCGGCGGGCGCGGCGCTGCGCAGCCCGGCGCGGGCCAGCCGATGATCGACCTCGCCACGGCGTCGCGCCATGCCGCGCGCGCGCTCGACAACATCGCCACCGACTACCCCAACCATCCGGGGCACCTCTGGCTCGGCCCGCAGGACGGCGTCCTGCCGCGCCTCCTGCACCCCGCCTTCCACGGCAGCTACGACTGGCATTCCTGCGTGCACATGCACTGGACGCTGGCGCGGCTGCGCCGGGCGTTCCCCATGCTGCCGGAGCGCGACGCGGTCGCGGCGGCCTTCGACCGCCACCTCACCGCCGGCAACATCGCCGCCGAATGCGCGTACTTCGCGCGCCCGGGCACGGCGGGCTTCGAGCGGACCTACGGCTGGGCGTGGCTGCTCAAGCTCGCGGGGGAGCTGGCACTCGCCGCGCAGGCGGGCGACGCCGACGCGGCCCGCTGGGCGGGTGCGCTCGCGCCGCTGGCGCGCACCATGGTCGCGCGCTTCGATGACTATCTTCCGCGCGCCGGCTATCCCATCCGCCACGGCATGCACGCCAACAGCGCGTTCGGGCTCTCGCTCGCGCTCGACCATGCCCGCGACGCCGGCGACGAGGCCTTGGCATCGCGCCTCGCGCAGAAGGCCCTCGACTGGTTCGGCGACGACCGCGATGCGCCGATCCGCTGGGAACCCTCGGGCGCCGACTTCCTGTCGCCCGCACTGTGCGAGGCCGACCTCATGCGGCGCGTGCTTTCGCGCGCGGCCTTCGCGCCATGGTTCGCCGCCTTCCTGCCCGCGTTGCGCGAGTCCCGCGGCTTCGACGTGCTGGCGCCGGTGACGGTCGCCGACCGCGAGGACCCGCAGATTGTCCACCTCGACGGGCTCAACCTGTCGCGCGCCTGGTCGCTCGCGGGCATCGCCCCGGCGCTCGACCCAGGCCGCGCGACGGCGGCGCGGCGCGCGGCCGCGCGCCATCGCGAGGCCGGCCGCGCGGGGCTCGCTTCCGGGGCATGGGTGGGCACGCACTGGCTCGCGACCTTCGACGTCCTGGCGGCGTTAGACTCCCCGGCATGAACGAGACCATGCTCCTCGCCGGCGCCGCGCTGCTGTCGCTGCTGTCGTTCGTGGCGCTGGTGGTGGTGCTGTTCCGGCTGGCCGCCCTTTCGCGCGAGCGCGACGAGGTGACGCGCGCCGCCGCGGACCTGCGCGCCCGGCTCGAGGGCACCGCGCAGCAGGCGGCGCAGCACGAGCGCGACATGCGCGGCGACCTCGCGGTCGCGCGCAAGGAGCAGGGCGAGGCGGCCACGGCGCTGCGCCGCGAGCAGGTCGAGTCCTCGCAACTCCTGCGGCGCGAACAGGGCGAGGCCGCGACCACGCTGCGCCGCGAGGTCGGCGAGCGCCTCGCGCAGTTCCAGCAGGGCACGCAGGAGCGCCTCGCGCAGTTCCAGCACGGCACCCAGCAAAGCCTGACCGATGCGCAGAACCTGCAGCGCGAGCAGCTCGTGCAGTTCGGCGAGCGCCTCGGCACGCTTACCCAGGCCATCGAGCAGAAGCTCGAGGCGCTGCGCCAGGACAACGCGCAGAAGCTCGACCAGATGCGCGCGACCGTCGACGAGAAGCTGCAGTCGACGCTCGACCAGCGGCTCGGCGAATCGTTCAAGCTGGTGTCGGACCGGCTCGAGCAGGTGCACCGGGGGCTGGGCGAGATGCAGAGCCTCGCGGTGGGCGTGGGCGACCTGAAGCGCGTGATGACCAACGTCAAGAGCCGCGGCGGCTGGGGCGAGGTGCAGCTCGGCGCGCTGTTGGCCGAGATGCTGACGCCGGCGCAGTACGCGAGCAACGTCGCGACGCGCCCCGGCCACGGTGAGCGCGTCGAATACGCCATCCGCCTGCCGGGGCGTTCCGAGGACGGCGAGCCCTGCTGGCTGCCCATCGACGCCAAGTTCCCGCAGGAGGACTACCAGCGCCTGCAGGACGCGATCGAGCGCGCCGACATGGCGGCGGTGGAGGCGAGCCGCGCGGCGCTCGACCTCTTCTTCCGCAACCAGGCGAGGACCATCCGCGACAAGTACGTCGAGCCGCCGCACACCACCGACTTCGCCATCCTGTTCGTGCCCACCGAGGGGCTGTACGCCGAGGCGATGGCGCGACCGGGGCTCGCCGACCGGCTGCAGCGCGAGCACCGCGTGATGCTCGCGGGGCCGATGAACCTCGCCGCCATGCTCAACAGCCTGCAGCTCGGCTTCCGCACGCTGGCCATCGAGAAGCAGTCGACCGAGGTGTGGCGCGTGCTGGGGGCGGTGAAGACCGAGTTCGGCAAGTTCGGCGACCTCCTGTCGCAGACCAAGGAGCGCCTCGACAAGGTCGGACGCACGCTCGACGACGCGAGCCGCAAGAGCCGCACCATCGCGCGCAAGCTGCGCGACGTGGAGGAGCTTCCCGCCGAGGACGCCGAGCGCCTGCTCGGCGCCGTGCCATCCCTGCCTGCGGGCGGCGACGCGAGCGCGTCGCCCCTCGCCGAAGACGACGACGCGGCCTGACGCCATGTTCGGCCGACTGCGACGATGGCGGCAGCAGCGCGTGCTGGCGCGCTTCGCGCTCCCCGACGGGCTGTGGAACGAGGCCGTCGCCTCGCTGCCCTTCCTCGCCCTCTACGACGACGGCGAGCTCGCGCGGCTGCGCGACAAGGTCGTGCTGTTCCTGGAGGACAAGTCGGTGGTGGGCGCGGGCGGCTTCGAGGTGACGCCGCTGCATCGCGTGATCATCGCGATGCAGGCCTGCGTGCTGGTGCTGAACCTCGACCTCGCGATGTACGACGACTTCGTCAACGTCGTCGTGTACGAGGGCGAGTTCGTGCCGCACTGGGAATGGGAGGACGAGGACGGCGTCGTCCATGCCAACGAGGACCCGCTCGCCGGCGAGGCGATGCCGGGCGGCCCGGTGGTGCTGTCGTGGTCCGACGTCGAGGCCTCGGCCGACTGGGAGACCACCGGCATGAACCTCGTCATCCACGAGTTCGCGCACAAGCTCGACATGAAGAACGGCCCCGCCAACGGCTGCCCGCCGCTGCCGCCCGAGATCCCCGCCGAGACCTGGCGCGAGGTGCTGGAGGCGGCATACCGCCACTTCAGGGGACGCGTCGAGTCGGGCGAGGACACGGTGATCGACAGCTATGCCTCGGAAAGCCCCGCCGAGTTCTTCGCCGTGCTGTCCGAGGTGTTCTTCGCCGAGCCGGCGCTGCTGGCGCACGAGTACCCGCAGGTGTACGACCAGTTCGTGATGTTCTACCAGCAGGAGCCCGCGTCGCGCGCGGGGCTGGTGCACGAGATCGCCTGAGGTTTCGTCATCCCCGCGAAAGCGGGGACCCATGGTTTCCGCGGCCGAATCACCCTAGTCCTTGGCAGCCTTGGCGAGCTGGCGCTCGGTGACGTCGCGCGCCGTGGCCACCGAGCCGACGATGCCGCCCTGCGCGTTGCGAAGCAGGCCGAAGGCGAGCTCGACGTAGAGCTTGCGCCCGTCGCGGTGCATGGAGCGCGTCAGCATCGCCCGGCCCGAGTACTTCATCGTGCCGGTCTCGATCGCATGCGCGTAGCCGCGCCAGTGCGCCTCGCGCAGGCGCTCGGGGATGACGAGGTCGAGCGAGCGTCCCATCACGTCCGCGGCGTCGTGGCCGAACAGCGCGGTGGCCGCCCGGTTCCAGAACACGATGCTGCCGTCGCGGTCGGCGGCGATGATCGCGTCGGGCGCCTGCTCGGCGATCGCCGCGCCGATCGCCGAGGGGTTCGGGGCCCCGGTGGCCGGCATCCCTGCGGCAGCCGCGCTCGCGGCCGCCGTGCCTGTCCCCACCGCGCTCGTCGCCACCGGGCTCACGCCGCGCGCGTCGAGGGCGACGCCGGCGCGGCCGCCCACGGCGCACGGCCCGCGGGCAGCATGATGTCGGCGAGGCTGTGCCGGTCGAGGCGCGCGAGGAAATCGGCGCGCGCGTCGCGGATGATCGCGGTCAGCCGGCAGCGCCCGGTGAGCCTGCAGGCGCTCGACTCGCCGAGGCACTCGACCAGCGCGAGGTCGGGCTCCATGGCGCGCACCAGCGTGCCGAGGTTGATGTCGGCGGGCTTGCGCGCGAGGCGCATGCCGCCGCCACGCCCGCGCTGCGTCTCGAGCACCTCGAGGCGCGCGAGCTCGTGGGTCACCTTCATGAGGTGCGCCTCGGAGATGTCGTAAGCGCGCGCGACCTCGGCGATGGTGCACAGCCGTCCCTCGTGCTCCCCCACGTACATCAGGAGCCGCATCGCGTAGTCGGTGGCGATGGACAGGCGCATGCCGCGCGCCTCAGGCGGCGTCGAGCTCGACCGGCAGCGCCTCGGGCGCGCGATGGAGCTGGTAGCCGAGCCACAGGCTTTGCGCGATGCGCTGCGCGAGGGCGTCGGCCTGCGCGCGCATGGGCTCGTTGCCGAGCGTGCGCGTGGTCTCGCGGAACAGCGCGAGCCAGCGCTGGAACAGCGCCGGCGAGAGGCCCGGCAGCGCCGCGTGCCTCGGCATGGGCGTGCCGCGGTAGCGCGCCGTGCCGCGCAGCACCGACGACCAGAAGTCGACCATCTTCGCGAGGTGGGTGTCCCAGTCGTGGACGTGCGCGTCGAACACCGGCCCGAGCACCGCGTCACGGCGGACGGTGGCGTAGAACGCGTGCACGAGGGTGGCGATCTCCTGCTCGGTGCACAGGTCGGGGGAGGGCATCGGGACGCTCGAGAAAGATATATTGCAAATATATCTTATGCGCACCACCCGCGCAACGCGGCCGGCGGCCCGTGCACGGCCCCGGCAACGTCAGCAGGCGGCGCGCCGCAGCGCGACGGCCGGGTCCCTCCGCGCCACCTCCGGTCAGCCCTGCCGCAGGCGCGCGGGATAGAGTACATCCAGCGCGATCGACCCACCCGTCGGCTGCACGATGCGCACGTGGCGCCGCGCGAGCTCGCGCGCCTGCCGCACGCCGCAGCTGTGCGCGATCATGTCGATTTCCTTGTTCATGTTCATCGCGTAGTGCGCGACGCGCGTCGCCTTGTCCTCGACGACGAGGCCGCGCTGCAGCCGCGGGTTGTGCGTGGTCACGCCCGTTGGGCAGGTGTTGGTGTGGCAGCGCAGCGCCTGGATGCAGCCCAGGGCGAACATGAAGCCGCGCGCGGTGTTGACGAAGTCGGCGCCGCAGGCCAGCGCCCAGGCGGCGCGCGCGCCGGTGACGAGCTTGCCCGAGGCGACGACGCGGATGCGCCCGGTCAGGTCGGCGGCGAGCAGCGAGTCGACCACGCGCGGCAACGCTTCCTCGATCGACAGCCCGACGTGGTCGGCGAGCGCCTGGGGAGCGGCGCCGCTGCCGCCCTCGCCGCCGTCGATGGCGAGGAAGTCGGGCGCCGCACCGAGGCCGCGCGAGAGCACGCGCTCGCAGAGCTCGTCGGCGAACCAGCGCCCGCCGATCGCGGTCTTCACGCCCACCGGCTTGCCGGTGGCGTCGCGCACCCGCATCACCATGTCGAGCAGCGCGTCCATGTCGGGGATCTCGGGATGTCGGTTCGGGCTGATCGAGTCCTTGCCCGGCGGGATGCCGCGGATCGATGCGATCAACGGCGTCACCTTGGCGCCCGGCAGCACGCCGCCCTTGCCGGGCTTGGCGCCCTGCGAGAGCTTGATCTCGAAGGCGCGCACGCTGTCGATCGCGGCGAGCTCGCGCAGCTTCGCGAAGTCGAGGTTGCCGTCGGCGTCGCGCACGCCGTACTTGGCGGTGCCGATCTGCATGACGATGTCGCAACCGCCCTCGAGGTGGAAGGGCGAGAGGCCGCCCTCGCCGGTGTCCATCCAGCAGCCCGCCGCCGCCGCGCCCTTCGACAGCGCGCGCACCGCGGGCTCGGAGATCGCGCCGAAGCTCATGCCGCTGATGTTGACGATCGAGCGCGCGGTGAAGGGCGTGGTGCAGAAACCCTCGCCGATGGCGAGCGGCGGGGTCGGCAGGCGGTCGGACTCGAGCACCGGGAACGCGGCGTTGACGAAGATCAGCGCGCCCGGCGCGTGCAGGTCGTAGGTCGAGCCGAAGCCGATGATGCCGCCCTCGTCCTTGGCGAGGCGGTACACCCAGCCGCGCGTCGCGCGGTTGAAGGGCATCTCGTCGCGGTCGCCGGCGAAGAAGTACTGGCGGAAGTACTCGCCGAGCTCCTCGAACCAGTAGCGGAAGCGCCCGATCACCGGGTAGTTGCGCAGCACCGTGTGCTGCTTCTGCGTGACGTCGCGCACGAACATCACGACGATGGTCGCGAACAGGATGAGCGCCACCAGCACGCCCGCGCCGAGCTTCACGACATGCAGCATCTCGTCCATCGACTAGGCTCCCTCGGGTTTCACGGATCGGCGGCGGCGCGCGCCGGTGGCGACGGCGTCAGCCCGCCGCCGGGCGCTGCGCGCTCTTCGGCCGGAAAGCCTTGCACACGGCCTCGTGGGTCTCGACGTACGGCCCGCCGATGAGGTCGATGCAGTAGGGCACCGCCGCGAAAACGCCGTCGAGGGTCTCGCGGATGGCCTTGGGTTGCCCCGGCAGGTTGATGATCAGCGAGCGGCCGCGCACCACCGCCACCTGGCGCGACAGGATCGCGGTGGGGACGTAGCGCAGGCTGACGCGACGCATCTCCTCGCCGAAGCCGGGCAGCTCCTTGTGCGCGACCGCGCGCGTGGCCTCGGGCGTGACGTCGCGCGGCGCGGGTCCCGTGCCGCCGGTGGTGAGCACCAGCGAGCACTGCGCGCGGTCGCAGAGGTCGATGAGGGTGCGCTCGATCACCGGCTGCTCGTCGGGGATGAGGCGCTCGGTCGCCGTCCAGGGCGTCGCCAGCGCGCTGGCGAGCCATTCCTTGAGCCCCGGAAGCCCCTGGTCGGCGTAGATCCCGCCCGCGGCGCGATCGCTGATCGACACGAGGCCGATCGACAGCGTGCCTGTCACGCGTCGTCCTTCGTCGCCGCGCCGGCGGAGGGATCGCCTTCGTCGGTGCCCGCGGCATCCTGCTGCGCCTTGAGCGCGCGGAAGAGCTGGCGGAAACGGTGCGGCGCCCGCCCCGCGGCGCGCTCGGCGCGCGCGTCCTGCACCAGCGATCGCAGCGTCTTCGCGTCGGCGCCGGGGTGGAGCGCGAGGTAGTCCGCGAGCGCGGCCTCGTCGGCGACCAGCCGGTCGCGCCAGGCCTCGAGCGCGGCGAAGCGCGCCTTCTCGATGCGCGGCGCCTCGTCGAAGGCGGCGAGCGCCGCGGCGATGGGCCCGGGGTCGACCTCGCGCATCAGCCGGCCGATGAACTGCATCTGCCGTCGCCGCGCCTCGTGGCGGGTGATGCCGCGGACCTGCACGATGGCGTCGACGAGGCGCTCGGGGAGGTCGAGGGCGGCGAGGCGCGCGGGCGAGAGGGCGGCCAGCGACTCGCCCAGGTCCTGGCGCTCGTGCATCTCCCGCTTGCGGCGGGTTTTGGACGGCGAGCGCTCATCGGCATCCGCTGCGCGCGAAGCCTCGTCATCGGACATGTCGGACCGCGCCGGGGCGGCGCGCAGGGGACGGGTTTGCTATGATAACCGACCGAACGGGGGAGGCGGCTCGCGGACGTGCCGATTCGCGCACGCTGCTCTCGGGCGCTTGCGCGATCCCGCTGCGACACCGCCGATGACCATGTCATTAAACCTCCCTTCCGGCCACGCCGAGGCATCGGCGCCACGAGAAGCCCTCGACCGCGGCGGGTTTCCGGTAACGACCGCCACCCTCGAGTCGATCGCGGCCGAGGTGCTGCGCCACGCCCGCGAGCGCGGCGCGAGCGCCGCCGAGACGGAGGTCTCGCAGGGCGTCGGCCAGAGCGTGACCGTGCGCAATGGCGAGGTCGAGACCATCGCCTACAACCGCGACAAGGGCGTGACGGTCACCGCCTATGTCGGGCAGCAGCGCGGCAGCGCCTCGTCGGCCGACTTTTCCGCGGACGCGCTGCGCGCGAGCGTCGACAAGGCCATCGCCATCGCGCGGCACACGGCACCCGACCCGGCAGCGGGGCTCGCCGACCCGGCGCGCCTTGCCACGGCGTTCCCCGACCTCGACCTCTACCATCCCTGGCGCCCCGGCGTCGACGAGGCCATCGCGCTCGGGCGCGAGACCGAGGCTGCGGCGCTCGCCGTCGACCGCCGCCTCACCAACAGCGACGGCGCGACGGTGAGCACCGACGAGTCGCAGTTCGTCTACGCCAATTCCAACGGCTTCCTGCACGGCTACCGCGGCTCGCGCCAGGGCATCGACTGCGCGGTGGTCGGCGAGGAGGGCGGCGCCATGCAGCGCGACTTCTGGTATACGGCCGCGCGCGCGCAGCGCGACCTCGAGGGCGCCGCCTCGGTGGGGCGCAAGGCGGGGCAGCGCACCGCGCGCCGCCTCGGCGCAAGGAGCCTCGGCACGCTCGAATGCCCGGTGCTGTTCGAGGCACCCGAGGCCTCCGACCTCGTCGCGCAGTTCGTCCATGCGGTGTCGGGCGGCAGCCTCTACCGGCGCTCGTCCTTCCTGCTCGACTCGCTCGGCACCGCGGTGTTCTCGCCCCAGGTGTCGATCCGCGAGGAGCCGCACCTCCTGCGGGCGCGGGCCAGCGCACCCTTCGACGGCGAGGGCGTCGCCACGGCGCCGCGCGACGTGGTGCGCGACGGCGTGCTGGAAGGCTACTTCCTCGGCAGCTACAGCGCGCGCAAGCTCGGCCTCGTCACCACCGGCAACGCCGGGGGGGCGCACAACCTGGTCGTGACGCACGGCGACGAGGACTTCGAGGCGATGCTGCGCCGCATGGGACGCGGGCTCCTCGTCACCGAGCAGCTCGGCCAGGGCGTGAATCCCGTGACCGGCGACTATTCGCGTGGCGCCGCGGGCTTCTGGGTCGAGGGCGGCGAGATCGCCTACCCGGTCGAGGAGATCACCATCGCGGGCAACCTGCGCGACATGTTCCGCGACATCGTCGCCATCGGCGCCGACGTCGACCGCCGCGGCTCGCGCCACGTGGGCTCGATGCTCGTGGGGCGCATGATGGTGGCGGGACGCTGAGGAGGGCAGGGGTGGCCATCATCATGCCGTCGCTGCGCCTGGTGCGCTCGTTCAACGACCCGCTGCGCAACCCGCGCCTCGCGTCGCGCTGGATCTCGCAGCTCTCCAGCGCCGACCCCATGGCGGTGCAGCGCGACGCGCTCGAGCTCGTCGCGGGGTTCCCCGGCGCGCGCAAGGAGCCCGGGCCCGGCCTGGTCGACGCGCTGCTGCGCGTCGACGCGCGGATGGAGCCCGTGATCGCGCACGCCACCCAGCAATACTGCGACAACTACCAGAAGAGCTCGTCGATCGAGTCGCGCCTGTGGCACGCGGTGTTCGACCTCGTGAAGGCGTTCATCGCCGCCTACCAGGTGGCGCTGAAGGCGGGGCACGCGCGCGCCGACAACAAGCGCTGGCGCGCGCTGCTGCCGTGGGTGGTGGTGCGCCTTGCGTACTACAAGGGCCTCGACGCCAAGTACCGCCTCTTCCGCTACAGCCAGTGGATCCCGCTGCAGTGGCGCGAGTTCCACGAGCTCGCCGAGTACGCGCGCTCGCGCGGCTGGCAGCGCGAGCAGCTGGTGCTGGGCGGCAACGGCTTCTCCAAGTCGTCGGTCACCTTCGAGAACGAATACGTGAGGACGCTGATGCTGATGCGCCTCGACTCGGGCAATTTCACGCCCGACCAGGTGCAGTGGGTGGCGCGCCAGCTCGAGGACTGGGCGCCCTCGCTGTCGCTGCACGCCTCCCCTTCCGACGACGCGCGCTTCTACGTCGACCTCGCCAGCATGCAGGGACTCAAGCGCCGCGAGTCGCAGAAGCCGGTGGGCAAGATCCTCTACCTCGACACGGGGCCCGCGTACACGCGCGTCATCGAGCAGATGCGCTGGTTGCCCGACGACGGTGCCGAGGAGGCCGCGCCCAGGCCCGGCGACCTGCCCGCGCGCGAGCAGCGCCTCCTGCTGATGCGCCTCGCCGCGCTCTTCGGCCCCGAAGCGCTGGCGCAGGCCCCGCGCGCGACGCGCTTCCGCTCCGACGGCGACGTTCGCGTGGTGGTCGGCCTGCAGGCGCTGACGCGCGCCGTCGCCGAGGTCGACCGCCTTCCTGCCGCCGCGCGCACCCCCGGGGTCGCGCAGAGCTACGACGAGGTCACGCAGATGGTCGCGCCGCAGGCCAACCCGGAGAGCGTCGCGCGGCGCATCCGCGGCTCGATGTGGCGCGTGGTCGACCGCAGCGAGAGCGGCTGCCGGCTGGTCGCGCCGCTGCGCGAGGCGCCGAACCGCCTCGGCGAGCTGATCGGCATCCGCGACGGCGAGGACTGGACGCTGGCGGTGATCCGCCGCATGCAGCGCCAGCAGGTCGACGAGGTCACGATGGGCGTCGAGCTGATCGCGCGCCGCCTGGTGCGCGTGCTGATGCGCAGCTGGACGCCGCCCACCAGCACCGGCACCACCCTGCTCGGCGACCGCCCGTTCTTCGGCATCTACCTGCCGGCGCATGCCGACAACCGCCAGGCGACCCAGCGCAGCCTGATCGGCCCGGAGGAGCGCTTCACGCACAACGGCATGGTCGAGCTCGACACCGGCAACGCGCGCTACCTGATCCGCTTCACCGACATCCTCGAGCGCCAGTCCGGCTGGGCCTGGGCCCAGTTCAGCGCGGTGCGCAAGCTCACCGGCTGAAGGGCCGCCGGCCGGCGGCAGGGCTGCGAGGCGGCCGCCCCGGCCCATTGAACGCTTGTGCGGGACCCCACGGGTCTTTGCTAGAATCCCGGCAGTTGCGCCGTCCAAGGGAACCCGCCGCGAGAAGCGGGACCGGCTGAATGCCGGGCGCGATCAAACTCGCCGGTTCGCGCCGGCATCATCTTTCGCATGGAGGAATCGGATGGAACGTCGTTCGTTCATCAAGCACACCGGGCTCGCGGGGATCCTCGCCAGCGCCTCGGCGCCGGTATTCGCGCAAACTCAGCCCGAGGTCAAGTGGCGGCTGGCGTCGAGCTTCCCCAAGAGCCTCGACACGATCTTCGGCGCCGCCGACGTGATCGCCAAGCGCGTCGCGGCCTGCACCGACGGCAAGTTCCAGATCCAGACCTTCGCCGGCGGCGAGATCGTCCCGGCGTTCGGCGTGGTCGACGCCGTGCAGAACGGTACCGTGCAGTGCGCGCACACGGCACCCTACTATTTCTTCGGCAAGGACCCGACGTTCGCGTTTTCCTGCGCGCTGCCCTTCGGCTTCAACGCGCGCCAGCAGAACGCGTGGATGTACCACGGCGGCGGCATGGCGCTGATGCGCGAGTTCTTCAAGGACTACAACATCCTCAATTTCCCCGCGGGGAACACCAACTGCCAGATGGGCGGCTGGTTCCGCAAGGAAATCAAGACGGTCGCCGACTTCAAGGGCCTCAAGATGCGCATCGGCGGCACCGGTGGCCTGCCGCTGCAGAAGCTCGGCGTGATCCCGCAGCAGATCCCGGGGGGTGACATCTACCCGGCGCTCGAAAAGGGCACGATCGACGCGGCCGAGTGGGTGGGCCCCTACGACGACGAGAAGCTCGGCTTCTACAAGGTCGCCAAGTACTACTACTACCCCGGTTGGTGGGAGGGCGGGCCCGAGCTCGACCTCTTCGTCAACGTCAAGGCATTCGAGGAGCTGCCGAAGAACTACCAGGCGATCCTCGAGGGGGCGTGCTACGAGGCGAACATCGACATGATGGCCAAGTACGACGCGCTCAACCCGCCGGCGCTGCGCAAGCTGCTCGCCAACGGCGTCAAGCTCGCGCCGTTCTCCAACGACATCATGGCGGCGTGCTACAAGGCGACGACCGAGGTGTACGACGAGATCGCCTCGAAGAACGCCAAGTTCGCGAAGGTCTACGGTCCGTGGAAGGCGTTCCGCGGCGATCAGATCGAATGGTTCCAGGTCGCGGAGAACCGCTTCGACAACTTCATGATCGCCGCGCAGCGCGCGGCGCGGGCCGCCCCCAAGAAGTAACGGCGGGCTGGCACCGGCGTACGACAGGGGCCCCGCGCGAGCGGGGCTTTTGTTTGTGATGCGGCTCCGCTCGTTTGCGAAGCCTTCGTTTTCAGCTGCATCCAGGGGGCTCCATTGAAGAATGCGCTGATCCTGCTGCTCCTCTGCGGCCACGCGGCGCCCGCGCTGGCCTTCGACGGCGCGCACCTCGGCGGTGCATGGGGCATCCCCTTCGCGGGGCTGCTGCTGTCGATCGCGTTGCTCCCGTTGCTGCTGTCGTCGGTGTGGCAGCGCCACTTCGGCAAGATCGCGGCCGCCTGGTCGCTCGCTTTCCTGTTGCCCGCCGCGGCAGTGCTCGGCGTCGCCGACACCGCCCACGCCGTCGGCCACACGCTGCTGCTCGACTACGTGCCGTTCATCCTCGTGCTGTTCGCGCTGTTCACGGTCGCGGGAGGGATCTGCGTGCGCGGCAACCTGCGTGGCACGCCGGCCATGAACACGGCGCTGCTCGCCATCGGCACGGTGCTCGCCGGGTGGATGGGCACGACCGGCGCGTCGATGCTCATGATCCGGCCGGTGATACGCGCCAACGACAACCGCAAGCACGCGGTCCACGTGATCGTGTTCTTCATCTTCCTGGTGGCGAACGCCGGCGGCGCGCTCACGCCGCTCGGCGACCCGCCGCTGTTCCTCGGCTTCCTCAAGGGCGTCGACTTCTTCTGGCCGACCCGGCACCTCTTCCTGCCGACGCTGGTGCTGGCCTGCCTGCTGCTCGCGGTGTTCTATGCCATCGATTCGCACTACTGGCGCCGCCACGACGAGGCGAACCTCGCGCGGCTCGATCCCACCCCCGACCAGCCGATCCGCATCGAGGGCTGGGTCAACGTGCCGCTGCTCGCGGCCATCGTCGGGGCGGTGCTGATGAGCGGGACATGGCGCCCGGGGGTGAGCTGGGTGCCTTTCGAGGGCGCCGAGATCGAGCTGCAGAACGTGGTGCGCGACGTCCTGGTGGTCGCGATCGCGCTCGTCTCGCTGAAGCTCACGCCGTCGTCGGCGCGCGAGGGCAACCACTTCGAGTGGGGCCCGATCGTCGAGGTCGCCAAGCTGTTCCTGGCGATTTTCGTGACCATCGTGCCGGTCATCGCGATGCTGCGGGCCGGGGCCGATGGCGCCTTCGGCGCGCTGGTGCAGCTTGCCACCGACGATGCCGGCAACCCGCGCAATGCGGTGTATTTCTGGCTGTCGGGGGCACTGTCGTCGTTCCTCGACAACGCGCCGACCTACCTCGTGTTCTTCAACATGGCGGGCGGTGACGCGCAGGCGCTGATGACGAGCCATGCCGCGACGCTCGCCGCCATCTCGGCGGGCTCGGTGTTCATGGGCGCGATGACCTACATCGGCAACGCGCCGAACTTCATGGTCAAGGCCGTGGCCGAGCAGCGCGGAATCGCGATGCCGAGCTTTCCGCGCTACATGGCGTGGTCGGCGGCGATCCTGCTGCCGTCGTTCGTCCTGCTGACCTTGCTGTTCTTCCGCTGATCAGGGCTTGCCCGGCGGGCTTGGCTGCGGCTCCGCCTTGCCGGGCGCGGCGTCCTTCGTTGGCTCGCCTTCCTGCGCGGGTTCGCCTTCCTTCCCGGGCTCGCTTCCGGCCTGGGGCTCGCCGAAGGCCTTCTCCAGCGCCTCCTCGGCCTGTTGCTGCTCGGAATCCTGGCCGCCGGCGCCGCTGGCTCCGCCGGGCAACACAGGAACCGTGTCCACGGGCGTCTCGATGTGGATGGTATTCGGGTCGATGTGGCTTTCGCCGGCCTTGTAGACCAACACCATCTGCGGGAACGCGATCACCAGGCCGATCATCACGACCTGGATCAGCACGAACGGCACGGCACCCCAGTAGATCTGCCCCGTGGTGACCGGCGCGATCATGCGCTGGGTGATCTTGTCGAGGTAGGGCTTGGTCGCCGCGACGCTGCGCAGGTAGAACAACGCGAAGCCGAACGGCGGGTGCATGAACGACGTCTGCATGTTGACGCCGAGCAGCACGCCGAACCAGATGAGGTCGATGCCGAGCTTGTCGGCGACCGGGCCCACCAGCGGGATGATGATGAACGACAGCTCGAAGAAGTCGAGGAAGAACGCCAGCACGAAGATCAGGATGTTGACGACGATCAGGAAGCCGAGCTGCCCGCCCGGCAGGCTGGTGAGCAGATGCTCGACCCAGACGTTGCCGTTGACGCCGTAGAAGGTGAGGCTGAACACGCGCGCGCCGACCAGGATGAACACCACGAAGGTCGACAGCTTGGCGGTGGTGTCCATCGCCTGCTTGAGCAGCGACCACGACAGGCGCCGCCGCGCGACCGCCATGATCAGGGCGCCGGTGGCGCCCATGGCGCCGCCCTCGGTCGGCGTGGCGACGCCGAGGAAGATCGTGCCGAGCACCAGGAAGATCAGCGCCAGCGGGGGGATCAGCACGAAGGTCGCGCGCTCGGCGATCCTCGACAGCAGGCCGAGCTTGAGCAGGCGATTGACGACGGCGGCGAAGAACGCGACGGCCGTCCCGACCACGGTGGACACGACGATGGTCTCGTCCAGCGCACGGCCGGTCATCTCGACCTTGGCATAGGCCACCGCGGCGACCACCGAGATCACCGTCAGCAGGATCAGCGAGCGCACGCCGCTCGAGCCGTCCGGCTCGCGGATGGTTCGCGCCTCGGGCGGCAACGCGGGTGCCCACTGCGGCTTCACCATGGTGATGCCGAAGACGTACAGCGCGTAGATGCCGGCGAGCGTGAGGCCGGGAATGAAGGCACCTGCGTACATGTCCCCCACCGAACGGCCCAGCTGGTCGGCCATGATGATCAGCACCAGCGACGGCGGGATGATCTGTGCGAGCGTGCCCGATGCCGCGATCACGCCGGAGGCCACGCGCCGGTCGTAGCCGTAGCGCAGCATGATCGGCAGCGAGATGAGGCCCATCGAGATCACGCTGGCGGCAACGACCCCGGTGGTGGCGGCGAGCAGCGCGCCGACGAAGATGACCGCGTAGGCGAGGCCGCCTCGCAGCGGCCCGAACAGCTGGCCGATGGTGTCGAGCAGGTCCTCGGCCATCCCCGATCGCTCGAGGATCAGGCCCATGAAGGTGAAGAACGGCACGGCGAGCAGCGTGTCGTTCGACATCACGCCCCAGACGCGGTCGGGGAGCGCCTGCAGCAGCGAGAAGTCGAGCAGCCCGAGCCAGATGCCGATGAAGCCGAACACGATGCCGACGAAACCCAGCGAGAACGCCACCGGGAAGCCGAGCAGCATGACGATGATCAGCGCGACGAACATCATCGGCGGGAGGTTCGAGGCGATCCAGGCGGTCATGGCTTCGCTCCCGCGCCGTCCTGGCGCGCGGCGGCCTCGGCGGCCTCACGCTGGCGCGCGATTTCCTCGGCGAGCTCCTCCTCGGCACTCTTGCCGGCATGGCGCTCCATGGGATCGGGGATCAGGCCGCGCAGGTAGGCGATGCGCTTGATGAGCTCGGAGAACGCCTGGATCATGAGCAGGACGAAGCCGACCGGGACCAGGAGGCGCGCCGGCCAGATGATCAGCCCCCCCGCGTTGGTCGACACCTCGTTGCGCACCCATGAGTCCTCGAGCAGCGGCCACGACAGCCAGGCGATGATGAACGACATGGGGTACAGGAAGAAGACGATGCCGATCACGTCGATCCAGTTCCGCGTGCGGGGCGAGAGCTTGCTCGAAACGATATCGATGCGCACGTGCTCGTTGCGCAGGAACGTGTAGCCCGCGCCGAGCAGGAAGACCGCGGAGAAGAGGTACCACTGGATCTCGAGGTATGCATTGGAGCTGTAGTCGAACAGCTTGCGCACGGTGGCATTGGCTGCGCTGATGAGCACGCAGGCGAGCACCAGCCAGGCGAGCAGCTTTCCAAGGCGCGCGGATGACGCGTCGATGACGCGTGACAGGCCGAGCAGGGCGTTCAAGCGGGATCCTCCGGTACCGATGCGCGGGCCCGTTTCTTCTTGCCGGCAATTCCGACCGGGGGTCGGGGGCGACCGCGACGCTTAGCGGCGCAAGTATAAGGGAACACCAGCGCCGCGGTGATAAAATCGACGGCGGCGCTCTCGCCTGCCCCGCCTACGCGACCCCCTCAAATCATGCACAGGCGCACGACCTCGCCGGCCGAAAGCGACACCGCGGTGTTCGACGCGATCGAAGCCGAGAACCTCAGGCAGGAACAGCACATCGAGCTGATCGCCTCGGAGAACTATGCCTCCCCGGCGGTGCTGGCCGCGCAGGGCTCCCAGCTCACCAACAAGTATGCCGAGGGCTATCCGGGCAAGCGCTACTACGGCGGCTGCGAGTTCGTCGACGTGGTCGAGTCGCTGGCCATCGACCGCGCCAGGCGGTTGTTCGGTGCCGGCTACGCCAACGTGCAGCCCCATTCCGGTGCACAGGCCAACCAGGCGGTGTTCTTCGCGGCGCTGAAGCCCGGCGACACCGTGCTGGGCATGAGCCTCCCGCACGGCGGCCACCTGACCCACGGCTCGCCGGTCAACCAGTCGGGCAAGTGGTTCAACGTCGTCGCCTACGGCCTCCACCCCGAGACCGAGCTGATCGACTACGACGCCGTCCTCTCGCTGGCGCGCGAGCACCGTCCCAAGCTCGTCATCGCGGGCGCCTCGGCCTATTCGCGGGTGATCGACTGGAGGCGCTTCAAGGTCATCGCCGACGAGGTCGGGGCGCCGCTGATGGTCGACATGGCGCACTACGCGGGCCTCGTCGCCGCGGGGGTCTATCCCTCGCCGGTCGGCGTCGCCGACTACGTGACCACCACCACCCACAAGACGCTGCGCGGCCCCCGCGGCGGCATGCTGCTCGCCGGCGCCGAGCACGAGAAGGCGCTCAATTCCGCGGTCTTCCCCGGCCTCCAGGGCGGCCCGCTGATGCATGTGATCGCCGCCAAGGCGGTCGCGCTCGGCGAGGCGCTGAAACACGATTTCAAGGTCTACCAGGAGCGCGTGCTGGAGAACGCCCGCGTGCTCGCGCGCGTGCTGCAGGACCGCGGCCTGCGCATCGTCTCCGGCGGCACCGACTCGCACATGTTCCTGCTCGACCTGCGCGCCAAGAGGATCACCGGCAAGGACGCCGAGGCCGCGCTGTCGCGCGTGCACATCACGGTCAACAAGAACGCCATCCCCAACGACCCGGAGAAGCCGTTCGTGACTTCGGGGATCCGCATCGGCAGCCCCGCGATCACCACGCGCGGCTTCGGCGAGATCGAGAGCGAGGCGCTGGCGCACCTCATCGCCGACGTGCTCGACGCGCCGGACGACGCCGGGGTGACGGCGCGCGTGAAGCGCGGCGTGGGCGAGCTGACGGCGGGGTTCCCGGTCTACCGGAAATGAACTGCCCGTTCTGCACCAGCCCCGACACGCAGGTGATCGACTCGCGCGTGTCGGAGGCGGGCGACGCCATCCGCCGCCGCCGGCGCTGCATGGCCTGCCAGAAGCGCTTCACCACCTACGAGAACGCCGAGCTGCGCCTGCCGCAGGTCGTCAAGTCGGACGGCTCGCGCGCCGACTTCGACGAGCGCAAGATCCGCACCGGCTTCCAGCGCGCGCTGCACAAGCGTCCCGTCCCCACCGGCTATGTCGACGAGGCGATCAAGCGCATCGTCCAGCACGTGCTGGCGCTCGGCGAGCGCGAGATCCCTTCGCGCGACATCGGCGAGCGCGTGATGGACGAGTTGAAGAAGCTCGACAAGGTCGGCTATATCCGCTTCGCGTCGGTGTACCGCGCCTTCGAGGACGTCTCCGATTTCCGCGACGCCATCAAGGAAGTCGAGGCGCCCGCGCGGCGCCCGCGCCGCGAGCGCGCGTGATGGGCCGCCAGCCCGGCGCCGCGGACGACGAGCGGTTCATGAAGCGCGCGCTGGCGCTGGCGGCGCGGGGCCTCTACACCACGCCGCCCAACCCGCGCGTGGGATCCGTGGTGGTGCGCGACGGCGCGGTGCTGGGCGAGGGCTTCCATCGCCGTGCCGGCGAGCCGCACGCCGAGGCCAACGCGCTCGCCGATGCGCGCGCGCGCGGCCACGACCCGCGCGGCGCCACCGTCTACTCGACGCTCGAGCCCTGCAACGCCGAGGGTCGAATGCCGCCCTGCGCGCGCGCGCTGGTCGAGGCCGGCGTGGCGCGCGTCATCTACGGCCTCGCCGACCCGAATCCCGCCAAGGGAGGCGGGCGTGCCAGCCTCGAGGCCGCCGGCATCGAGGTGCGCGGCGGCGTGGGCGAGGATGCCTCGCGTGAGCTCAACCTGGGCTTCGTGTCGCTGATGACGCGCGGCCTTCCCTGGGTGCGCTGCAAGGTCGCGGCCTCGCTCGACGGGCGCACCGCGCTCGCTTCCGGCGAGAGCCAATGGATCACCGGGGCCGCGGCGCGCGCCGATGGCCACGCCTTCCGCGCACGCGCCGGCGCCGTGCTCACCGGCATCGGCACCGTGCTGCGCGACGACCCGCAGCTCACCGTGCGCGCGGTGGAGACGCCGCGCCAGCCGCTGCGCGTGGTGGTCGACCGGCACGGCGAGCTCACGCGCCGCGCACGCGTGCTGGGTGACGGCAACGCGCTGGTGGTGACCGCGGGCCGCAGGCGCCCCGACGTCGGCGACGTCGAGGTCGTCGAGCTCCCCGACGGCGAGGGCCGCGTCGACCTTCACGCGATGATGCGGGAGCTCGGGCGGCGCGGCGTCAACGAGGTGCATGTCGAGGCGGGCGGGCGTCTCAACGGCGCGCTGATGGCGGCGGGGCTCATCGACGAATGGCTGGTCTACCTGGCGCCCGCGCTGCTCGGCGACCCCGCGCGCGGCATCGCCGAGCTCGCCTCGCCGCTCGCCTCGCTTTCGCAGCGCACGGCGCTCGCCTTCCACTCGGTCGAGCGCATCGGCGACGACCTGCGCGTGATCGCGCGCCGGAAGGCGCCCTGATGTTCACCGGCATCGTCGCCGCCGTCGGCCGCGTCGCCTCGCTCGAGCACGCGGGCGCGAGCCGGCGCATGATCGTCGACGCCGGCGAGCTTGCGCTCGACGACGTGGCGATCGGCGACAGCATCGCGGTGTCGGGCTGCTGCCTGACGGTGGTGGCGATCGACGGGCGGCGCCTCGGCTTCGACGTGTCGGCGGAGACGCTCGCGCGCACCGCGGCGCTGTCGGCGGCGGCGCGGGTCAACCTCGAGAAGTCGCTGCGTCTCGCCGACCGCATGGGCGGCCACCTGGTGCAAGGCCACGTCGACGGCACCGGCACCGTCGCGGCCTTCGAGGCCGTCGCGGGCGACACGGCGGGCAACCGCCGGCTCGCGATCGACGCGCCCGGCGCGCTCGCGCGCTTCATCGCGCCGAAAGGCTCGATCGCCGTCGACGGCGTGAGCCTCACCGTCAACGGCGTCGAGGACCTGGCGGGTCCCGGGGGCGGTCTCGCGCGCTTCCACGTCAACCTGATCCCCCACACCCTCGCGGTGACCACGCTCGGCGGACTCGCGCCGGGCGCGCGGGTCAACCTCGAGGTCGACATGATGGCGCGCTACGCCGCGCGGCTCGCCGAAGCCGAGGCTGCCGGCATGCCCGGGAAGCCGGGTGCGCTAGAGTGAAGGCGAAACCGCCCGCTGCCCGAGCGGGCCCGAAGCACCCGGGCCGCGCGCGCCGCAGCGCGCCACACACCCGACGATACGGAGGAAAGCCATGGACCTGACGACCCTGCAACGATTGCCGCTGTGGATCGGCGGTCGCGCGACGCCGGCGCTGACGCGCCGCTACGGCGAGGTGACCAATCCCGCGACCGGCGAGGTCGTGCGCCACGTGCCGCTCGGCAACGCCGCCGACGTCGACGCCGCGGTCGCGGCGGCGAGCGCCGCGCTGCCCGGCTGGCGCGCCTGGCCGGCGCTGCGCCGCGCGCGCGTGCTGATGCGCTTCCGCGAGCTGATGGACGCGCACAAGAAGGACCTCGCGAAGATCGTCACCGAGGAGCACGGCAAGACGCTGTCCGACGCCGAGGGCTCGATCACGCGCGGCATCGAGGTGGTCGAGTTCGCCACCGGAATCCCGCACCTCCTCAAGGGCGAGTTCGGCGAGAACGTCGGCACCGACGTCGACTCGTACTCGCTGCGCCAGCCGGTGGGCGTGTGCGCGGGCATCACGCCCTTCAACTTCCCGGCGATGGTGCCGATGTGGATGTACCCCATCGCGCTCGCCTGCGGCAACACCTTCATCCTCAAGCCCTCGGAGCGCGACCCCTCGCTTTCGCTGCGCATGGCCGAGCTCCTCAAGGAGGCGGGGCTTCCCGACGGCGTGTTCAACGTCGTGCACGGCGACCGCGAGTCGGTCGACGCCATCCTCGCGCACCCGGGCATCCACGCCGTTTCCTTCGTCGGCTCGACGCCGATCGCGAAGTACATCTACGAGACCGCGGCGAAGCACGGCAAGCGCGTGCAGGCGCTGGGCGGCGCCAAGAACCACGCGGTGATCATGCCCGACGCCGACCTCGACTACGCCGCCGACGCGATCATCGGTGCGGGCTACGGGTCGGCGGGCGAGCGCTGCATGGCCATCTCGGCGGTCGTCGCCGTCGGTGACGCGGGCGACGCGATCGTCGAGAAGATCGCCGAGCGCGCGCGCAAGGTGAAGACCGGCGCGGGCAATGCCGCGGGCGTGGACATGGGGCCGGTGATCACCGGCGCCGCGCGCGACCGCATCGAGGGCCTGATCGGGCAGGGTGCGTCGGAAGGCGCCAAGCTGGTCGTCGACGGGCGCAAGCCCGCGGTCGAGGGCGACCGACCGGGACACGGCTTCTTCGTCGGGCCGACGCTGTTCGACGAGGTCGAGGCCTCGCACTGCGTGTACCGCGAGGAGATCTTCGGCCCGGTGCTCGCGGTGTCGCGCGTCGAGTCGCTCGACGCGGCGATCGCGCTGATCAACGCCAACCCCTACGCCAACGGCGCGGCGATCTTCACGCGCTCGGGCTACGCTGCGCGCCACTTCCAGCAGGACCTCGAGGTCGGCATGGTCGGCGTCAACGTGCCGATCCCCGTGCCCATGGCGTTCTTCTCGTTCGGCGGCTGGCGCAACTCGCTGTTCGGCGACCTGCACGTGCACGGCATGGACGGCGTGCGCTTCTACACCCGCACCAAGGTCATGACGGTGCGCTGGCCCGACGACGGCAGCGCGGCGCCGGGCTTCCACATGCCGGTGATGGGTTAGGCCCTTCGCGCATCGACGAAAGGCCGTCGCGAGCGTGCCGGGCCCGATGGGTCGCTCGAGCAGGATCGCCTTCGCGGCGTGGGTGCTGCTGGCGTCCACTGCGTGGCCGCGGGCCTCGACCGCGCAGGCTGCGCAGCCCGCGCTCCCCGAGCTCAAGCTCTCGGTGGTGGTGGCGCCGCTGTACGCCATGGGCGCGGCCGGCAAGGCCTGGGGCGAAGGCATCAACGCCGCGGGCATCGGGTCGAACGCCGTGCTGTACCCGGCGGCGGTGCTCGCCAAGCGCGACGCGACGGAGGAGTTCAGGGCGCTGCAGTCGGGCGCGATCGACATCGCGGTGGGCTCCGCGCTGCAGTGGTCGGACGCGCTGCCCTCGCTGGGCGCGGTCGCGCTGCCGTGGATGGCACCGACGGCGCACCAGCTGGTGGCCGTCGTCGGTGACGCCGAGGTCCGGCGCCGCTATGCCGCGGTGCTCGAGGCCGCCGGCGTGCACCTGGTGGCCATGGCGCCGCTGCGCCATCGCGTGCTGTCGACGCAATCGAAGACGGTCGGGGCGCCGGGCGACCTGCGTGGATTGCGGGTGCGCGCCGGCGGCCAGCACCTCGTGATCGACACCTTCGTCGCGCTCGGCGCGCTGCCCACCGGGCTGCGGCTCGAGGATGCGCGCGCCGCGCTGCAGGCGGGCGAGCTCGACGGGCAGGAGGCCGCGGCGCCGACGCTGGTCGCCGCGCGTGCCTGGGCCACGGGAGCGCGCCACGTCGTGCAGTGGGGCGCATTCGCCAGCGTCATGCTGTTCACCGTGAACAAGTCGCGGTGGGATGGCTGGCCGCCCGCCACGCGCGACGCCGTGCAGGCGGCGGCCCTCAAGGCCATCGCCTCGGTCGATTCGATGGCCAAGGAGAAGGCCGCCAACGACGAGCTCGCCCGCAACGGCGTGGCCATCACGCGCCTCACCGCGGCCGGGCATGCGGCGTTCCGCGAGGCCGCCGAGCCGGTGTGGCGGCAATGGCTGCCGCGCATGGACGCCGCGCTGGTGGACGCGGTGCGCGCGGCGTCGGCACCTGCACCGGCGACCCCTTCGCCGTCCACGCCCGCGTTGACGCCAGCGCCGGCATCGCCACCTGCACCCACATCGCCACCGGCACCCACGCCGCCCCTCTCGCACCCGCCCGCGCCGGCATCCTGACCCGACGCTGGCGCGCGTACCGCCGCATTCGGGTCCTGCGCGGTTGCCGCGGCGATCGCGGCGCCTCACAATCCGCGGCATCGTCCGCACGAAGGGAGAGCAGCATGAAGGCAACCGGAATCGCCGTCGCCACGCTCGCGGCATGGCTGGGCCTCGCAACCGCGGAGGCGATCGCCGCGCCCTGCGCAGGCTTCGTCGACGTCGACGACGCCAATGCGGAATACTGCGCGGCCGTCAACTTCATGCGCAACACCGGCATCACCGCCGGATGCGACGCCACGCACTATTGCCCCAACGACGCCACGACGCGGCTGCAGATGGCGCTGTTCCTGAAGCGCATGGCCGACCGCGCGGTCTTCAAGCAGGGCGGGAATGCGTTCGGCGCGCCCGCGGTCATCGGCACGACCGATGCGCAGGGGCTCACCGTGCTCGTCGGCAACCGGCCGCTGTTGCGCGGCGCGCGCGTCGACGCCAACGACAACCATGCGCCGACGCTGGTCGGCGGCTACGCGGGCAACGGCGTCGCGGCGGGCGCCTTCGGCGCGGTGATCGCGGGCGGCGGCCAGGGCGACAGCGTCTGCGGGCCGCTCGGCAACGCGAGCTGTGTCAACGAGGTCGACGGACAGGTCGGCGCGGTGGGCGGCGGCATGGGCAACCTCGCCGCGGGACTCGCCGCGACCGTCGCGGGCGGCGCGAGCAACACCGCGGGCGCTTATGGTGCCGTGGGCGGCGGCGCGATCAACTCGGCGAACGGCGCCTACTCGGCGGTCGGCGGCGGTGCGTCCAACGATGCGTCGGGTGCCTATGCGGGCGTGGGGGCGGGGACGCTCAACGCGGCGAGCGGGAACGATGCGTTCGTCGGCGGCGGCTACGGCAACGTCGCCAACGCCGAGTCGTCGAGCGTGGGCGGCGGCTACTACAACACCGCGGGCAAGTCCTACGCGACGGTCGGCGGTGGTTACGGCAACGAGGCCACGGGCTATGCCGCGACGGTGATCGGCGGATCGGTCAACACCGCGGGAGGCGACTACTCGGTGGCGATGGGCTACAACGCCTACGTCACCGGCGATGCCGACGGCAGCTTCGTGTTCGCCGACGGCAGCAGCGGCGCCTTCACCTCGGCCACGGCCAACGAGTTCGCGGTGGCCGCGAGCGGCGGCATCCGACTTCGTACCGCCAAGAGCGGCGCCACGGGGTGCTCGATCGCGGCGGGCGGGGGGTCGTGGGCCTGCTCGAGCAGCCGCAGCGTCAAGCGCGACTTCGCCGACGTCGACCCGCAGTCGGTGCTCGACAAGGTGGCCGCGCTGCCGGTGCAGCGCTGGCGCTACGTCGACGAGGACCATGCGGTACGGCACCTCGGCACCTTCGCCGAGGACTTCTACGCGGCCTTCGGGCTCGGCGCCGATGCGCGATCGATCACCATGGCCGACGCGGACGGCGTCGCGCTGGCGGCGATCCAGGCGCTGTACGCGCGCGAGCGCGAGACCGCGCAGGCGCTGCGCGACCAGAACGCCGAGCTGCGCGCCGGCCTCGCGGCGCTGCTCGCGCGGGTGGCGAGGATCGAGGCGGCGCAGGCGCGCTGACGCGGGACCCATCCACGCGACGCGGGGCCGCTCGCGTCCCGCGTCGCGGGGCGTCCCCGCGTCTCGCGGCCGGCTTGCGCCGGCCGGCCGGCCTTGCGGCGTGCCGGAGGGCGCGCGCACAATCGGTCGCCCCTTCGTGCCACGGGAGACCCACGATGCGCCCCATGCTCGCAGCGCTTTGCGTCGCCATCATCGCGACCCTGTCCGCCCAGCACGCGCATGCCGCGGCCTGCGCCGGCTTCGTCGACGTCAGCGATGCCGACACCGAGTATTGCGCGGCGGTGACCTACCTCAGGAACACCGGCATCACGCTGGGTTGCGACGCCACGCACTACTGTCCCGCCGATTCCGTCACGCGCCTGCAGATGGCGCTGTTCATGAAGCGCATGGCCGACAAGGCGGTGTTCAGGCAGGGCGGCAACGCCTTCGGCGCACCCGCCGTGCTGGGCACCACCGACACGCAGCCCCTGTCGATCCTCGTCGACGGCACGCCGCTGCTGCGCGGCTTCCGCATCGCGCACACCGCCGGCTATCCCACCAGCAGCGTCGGCGGCGATGCGAGCAATTCGCTGGGTGCCGACGCGTACGGTGCCGTCATCGGCGGGGGCGGGGCGGGCGCCGCGTTCGGCAACTGCGGGCTGCTCGCCGACGAGGCCTGCAACCATCACGTCGAGCGCCCCTGGGGCACGATCGGCGGCGGCCTGCACAACGCGGTCATCGAGCAATACGGGACAGTCGGCGGCGGGAACGAGAACATCGCCGGGAACTACGGCGTCGTCGCCGGCGGTTCGGGCAACCATGCGCCGGGCGGCGGCCAGACGATCGCGGGAGGCGTGCTCAACAACGCCGGCGACACCGCCCTGTACGCGACCGTCGGCGGCGGCGCCTTCAACGGCGTCTATGCCGAGCGCGCGACCGTCGCGGGCGGCTACGGCAATTACGCCTCGTTCAAGAGCGCCACGATCGGAGGCGGGGAGTCCAATGGCGGCGCCGCGGAATACGTGGCGGTGGCCGGCGGCCTCGGCAACACCGCCAGCGGCAGCTACGCGTTCGTGGGTGGCGGGCACAACAACGTCGCGACCGGCGAGGGCGCGGTGGTGCCCGGCGGCAGTGACAACGCCGCGGGGGGCGCGTACTCGGTGGTGCTGGGGCGCAATGCCACCACCACGTCGGCGGCGGCCGGCTCGTTCGTATTCTCCGACAGCACCACCAGCGCGCTGGCCTTCGGCACCAACAATGCGAACCAGTTCCTGGTGGCCGCGGCGGGGGGCATCCGCATGATGACCAACAAGGACTTCTCCACCGGCTGCTCGATCGCTCCGGGGGGCGGGACCTGGAGCTGCAGCAGCAGCCGGTCGGTGAAGCGCGATTTCGACGACGTCGATGCCGGCGCGGTGCTCGACAAAGTGGCCGCGCTGCCCATCATGCGCTGGCGCTATGCCACCGAGGACCCCGCGGTGCGGCACATGGGGACGTTCGCCGAGGACTTCCGCGCCGCCTTCGGGCTCGGCCAGGACGACCGGTCGATCGCGCTGGCCGATGCCGACGGTGTCGCGCTGGCGGCGATCCAGGCGCTCCATGCGCGGGGGCGCGCCGCCGACGCCGCGCTGGCCGATGCGCGCGCGCAGGCCCGTGCGCTGGAGGAAAGCGCGGCGCGCAAGGACGCTCACATCGCCGACCTCGAGGCGAGGCTCCAGCGCGTCGAGGCGAGGCTGTCGATGCAAGGAAACTGATCCAGGCAACTGAGCCCGGCGACCGCACCGGGCCGCCGCGCGGGCAGGCCGGGCGGCGGAGGGCGATCGCGCTTCAGCCGGCGACGTAGCGGCCGAGCCGCACCGCCGTGTCGCCGATGCGCGGGCGGCGCGTCGGCATGATCAGCACGCAGTCGTCGCAGGGCGTACGGATCTCGACCTCGCCATCGCGGGCGAGCAGCGTGCCGGCCTCGGGGACCACGGAGAGGCCGCCCACCGGGATGGCGAACGCGAAGGACTCGCTGCGGATGGTCACCGCGTCGGTCACCTCGATGACGCGTTGCGGCGGAAGGGGCCCGCGATCGAGCTCGGCCATGGCGAACCCCGCGTCGGCCACGCCGAAATGCGCGAGGAAGCGCAGCAGCGCCTGCCTTGCCACCACCGCGGCGGACTTCTCCCAATGCTGGCCGCACTCGACCAGCAGGGCGGCGCGCGGGTCGTCGGGCTCGTCGAAGAACGCGTAGTCGCGCAGCCGCCGGCCGGCCGCGTGGCCCTCGTCGACGACGATGTCGCGCGGCACGCCGACGGCGCGCGCCAGCGCGAGGCCCTTGGCGTGCCGCCCGGCCAGCGCAAGGGGCGGGCAGGGATCGGTCATCGAGTGCAGGTCGAGCAGGTACTCGGCCTCGTCGTAGAACGGGCGCAGCGCCCGGGCGCGCGCGAGGTCGGCCGAGCTGCGCGGGCCCGACAGCACCTCGTCGGTCCACAGCCTGTTGAAGTCCTCGTCGACGAAGCGGCTCTTGAACGGCGACGCGGGGTCCCAGCGCGCGTAGGCGTCGACGTTGGCGAACACCACCGTCAGCGTGCCGCTCGCCGGGCGGAAGCCGGTACCGAGCAGCCAGTCGAGGGCGATCGCGCCGCAGACCTCGTTGCCGTGGGTCAGCGCCTGCACGACGAGCCGCGGGCCGGGGTTCGCCGATTCGAAGCGCCACACGTGGGGCGTGCCGGTGTTGCCGGCAGTCCAGCGCGCGAGGTCGGGAAAGGCGAGCTCGATCGGCAGATCGGGCCAGCGCTGCGAGGAGGGGGTGGCGATGGCGGCTTGCGCGGGTCGGCGCGTGGCGGGGTTCAGGCGACGCAGACGCGGTCGGCGAGCCGCCGCATGAAGGCCTCGCACTCGGCGAGCTGCGCGACCTCGCACCATTCGTTGGGCTGGTGCGCCTGCGCGATGTGGCCCGGCCCGCAGATCACCGTGGGGATCGCGGCGTTGTAGAAGAGGCTCGCCTCGGTGCCGTAGGACACGCGGCCGACGCCGCGCGCATGGTCGTGGTTGCAGGCGTGGCCGAGCTTGGCGACCTCGGAGTCGGCGTCGGTGTCCATGGACGGCAGCGTCGAGGTGCGGTCGAAGGCGATCCAGGTGTCCTTCGACACGGCGTGCATGTCGGCGAGGAAGGTCGCGGCGTATTGCTCGACCTCGGCGAAGAACGCGTCGGGATCGTCGAAGGGCAGGTGGCGGATCTCGAAGTCGAACTGGCAGTCGCGCGGCACGATGTTGAGCGCCGTGCCTCCCTTGATGGTCCCCACGTGAACCGTTGTGAAGGGAACGTCGTAGGACGGCTGGCGGTGGCCGTGGTCGCGGAAGGCGCGCGCACGGCGCGCGATGAAGGCGACGATCTCGCAGGCGACCTGCACGGCGTTGACGCCCTGCGGCGTCAGCGACGAGTGCGCCTCGTGGCCGCGCACGCGGCAGCGCCAGCTCACCTTGCCCTTGTGCGCCACCACGACCTGCATGCCGGTCGGCTCGCCGACGATGCAGCCGGCGGGCTTGATGCCGCGGGCGACGATGTCCGCGATCAGCCGGCGGACCCCGATGCAGCCCACTTCCTCGTCGTAGGACAGCGAGAAGTGGATCGGCCGCGCGAGGCCGCGGTGCAGGAACTCGGGCACCATCGAAAGCCCGATGGCCGAGAAGCTCTTCATGTCGGTGATGCCGCGGGCGTGGATCCGGTCGCCCACCGGGGTCGCCTCGAACGGGGGGGTGTCCCAGGGCTGGCCGTCGACGGGGACCACGTCGGTATGCCCCGACAGCACGATGCCGTTGCTGTGCGTGTTGCCGTCGCGCGCGGGCAGCGTGGCCCAGAGGTTGGCTTTCCTGCGCGTGTCGTCGAAGGTCAGCGTCGATTCGACGTCGAAGCCCTTGAGATAGTCGCGGACCCAGTCGATCAGCGCGAGGTTGGAGTCGCGGCTGGTCGTGTCGTAGG
The DNA here is from genome assembly GCA_044226535.1 of Casimicrobiaceae bacterium. Lineage (GTDB taxonomy): Bacteria > Pseudomonadota > Gammaproteobacteria > Burkholderiales > Casimicrobiaceae > VBCG01. The sequence continues at coordinate 98,402 of JBGAGT010000003.1, forward strand.
AGACGAGCCTGCGGATCAGGTCCCAGGCCTTGAGGTCCTCGGCGCGTGTCACCGCCGGCGCGAGGTGCTTGGACGTGGCTGGCGCATTCATCGCATGCGCTCCGGCAGACGTTAAAGGCGAAGGATACCACCCGCGAAACGACGGGATGCCCGCTGCCGCCGGGCGGCGCGATCGGAGCGCAGCGCCCGCGGCCGCGTTCTGCGCGTCGTGGAAGAGGAAACGCCGACGGACGAGGGGGCGTCCGCCGGCGTTGGGGTTTGCCGCCCGGGGGAGGGCGGCGGGACGCTGCCGAGGGGAGCGGCAGCGGTGCTACGAAAGCTTTGATAGGGTCGTTCGCGGTTGGTTCCCCGCCGTAACCCCCGGCTACCAGCGGTTCCAGCCGGGGTTCACCACGACGACCGGGCGTGGCGCCACCCAGGGACGCGGCGCGACGATCACCCGCGGTCGCAGCACCGGGGGCGGCACGAACACCGGAGCCGGGACGAACAGCGGACGGGGCGCGACCCACACGGGCGCGACCACGCGTGCGCGCGGTACGACCACCGGCGGCGGGACCCACACCACCGGACGCGGCGCGAAATGGCCGGGCTGGCCGAACGAGGCGAAGAGGCCCGGCACACCGACCGAGACGTTCCACGCCACCTGCGAAGCCTCTGCCGCCGGCGACGCGGCGAGGCCCGCGGCGGCGGTGCCGGCGAGCGCGATGGCGGCTGCCAGACGGTGAGCATGACGGCGAGTGTTCATGATCGGTCGCTCCTTGCGCGGTTCGGGCGGTCCGCCTCGCCGTTTGCGCGCGGCATCGGGCCCGTGCCTTCCTCAACGCCCCCCTCGGCGGACGAGTTGACGCTCGCCGCACCCGTTACATCTGGTCACGGATCGGCGGCGGCTTGCTATGCTCTCGCGCACCGCACGTCCCCCGAGGCCCCCATGAACGCCGCACGCCGCTTCGCAACCGCCCTCGCGCTCGCCCTCGTCGCCGGCGCCGCGCCGTTCCTCGCCGCCCTGCCGGCCGCCAGGGCGGCCTCGCCCGCCAACCTCACCATCGGCCTCGCCACCGACATCACCGCGCTCGACCCGCACTTCCACAACGTCACGCCCAACAACAGCGTGGGCTTCCACATCTTCGGCTACCTGGTCGAGCGCGACGAGAAGCTGCACCTCGTGCCCGGGCTCGCCACCGAATGGAAGGCCGTCGACCCGACGACCTGGGAGTTCAAGCTGCGCCGCGGCGTCAAGTTCCACGACGGCAGCGACTTCTCCGCCGAGGACGTGGTGGCGTCGATCGAGCGGGTGCCGACGGTGCCGCGCAGCCCGAGCTCGTTCTCGGCCTACACCAAGCAGATCCAGAGGATCGAGGTCGTGGACCCCTACACGCTGCGCTTCCACACCGCGACGCCCTACCCGCTGATGCCCTCGGACATGACGCAGGTCGCGATCATCAACCGCAAGTTCCGCAACGCCAGCACCGAGGACTTCAACAGTGGCAAGGCGGCGGTCGGCACCGGGCCCTACAAGCTCGTGCGCTACGCCAAGGGCGACCGCATCGAGCTCGCGCGCTTCGACGGCTACTGGGGCGGCAGGACGCCCTGGGAGCACGTCACGATGAAACTCCTCACCCAGGACGCGGCGCGCGTGGCGGCGCTGCTGTCGGGTGACGTGCAGGTGATCGAGGCCGTGCCGCCGGCGGACGTGGCACGGCTCAAGAACGACAAGCGCGTCGGCGTCGTGCAGACCGTCGCCGACCGCATGATCTACCTGCACCTCGACAGCAATCGCGACGTCTCGCCAAACGTCACCGACCGCGCCGGCGCGCCGATGCAGAAGAACCCGCTCAAGGACACGCGCGTCCGCAAGGCGATCTCCAAGGCGATCAACCGGCCGGCGATCGTCGCGCAGGTGATGGAGAACCAGGCGGTGCCCGCGGGCCAGCTCGTCCCCGACTTCCTGTTCGGCGCGACCAGGAACCTGCAGGTCGAGAAGTACGATCCGGAGGGCGCGAAGAAGCTCCTCGCCGAGGCCGGCTATCCCAACGGCTTCGGCATCACCATCGCCGCGCCCAACAACCGCTACGTCAACGACGCCAAGATCGCGCAGGCCATCGCGCAGATGCTGACGCGCGTCGGCATCGACACCAAGGTCAACGCGATGCCCTCGGGGCCGTTCTTCTCCAAGGCCAGCGACCTCGAGTTCAGCCTGATGCTGGTGGGCTGGAGCACGGGCACCGGCGAAGCCTCGTCGTCGCTCAAGAACCTGGTCATGACCTTCAACAAGGACCGGGGCTTCGGCAACGCCAACCGCGGGCGCTACTCGAACCCCAAGGTCGACCTCCTCACCGAGGACGCGCTGCAGACCGTCGACGACGCCAAGCGCGAGGCCTACCTGCAGCGCGCCACCGAGCTCGCCATCAACGACACCGCGGTGGTGCCGCTGCACTTCCAGCTCAACGTCTGGGCGATGAGGGACGGCATCCGCTACAACGCGCGCACCGACGAGAACACGCTGGCCTGGAAGTTCTCGCCGGCGAAGTGACGGCGCCGCGCCGTCATCCCCGCGAAAGCGGGGACCCAGCGGACGATGCGGCGCCCGGGGGCCCGCGGAGGGTTGCGCACGGTGGCGGCTTCACGCTGCTGCTGGGCGCGCTGATCGGCCTGTCGCCCTTCGCCATGGACGTGTACCTCGCGTCCATGCCGTCGATGGCCGATGCGCTCGCCACCGACGCGACGCGCGTCCAACTCACGCTGTCGGTGTACATGTACGTGCTGGGCGTGGCGCAGCTCTTCGCCGGGCCCGTGTCCGACCGCTACGGCCGCCGGCGCACCCTGATCGCAGCCACCGCGCTGGCGGTGGCCGCGTCGATCGCCTGTGCCCTGGCGCCGAGCGTCGAGCTCCTGATCGCCGCCCGCGCGCTGCAGGCGATCGCCGTCGCAGCCTGCTCGGCCGTGCCCCGTGCGCTGGTGCGCGACCTCTACAGCGGCAACGAGGCGGCGCGCATGCTGTCGCTGATGGGCGTGGTGCTCGGCGTCTCGCCGCTCGTCGCGCCGATGGTCGGCGCGCTGCTGCACGACGCCTGGGGTTGGCGCTCGACCTTCGCCTTCCTCGCGCTGTACGCGGCCGTCGCGCTGGCCGCCATCCACCGCGGCCTGCCCGAGACGCTGCACGCCGCCGACCATCGCGCGCTCGCGCCGCGCGCCATGCTGGGCAACTTCGCGCGGCTGTTGCGCTCGCGCAGCTACGTCGGCTACTTCCTGGTCGCCGCGTTCATGTTCTGCGGCCTGTTCGCGTTCATCGCCGGCAGCGCCTACGTGTTCGTGTCGGTGATGGACGCGGGCGAGAAGGGCTTCGGCCTGCTGTTCGGCGCGGCGATGCTCGGCAACATCACCGGCGCGTCGATCGGCAGCCGGGTGGTGCGGCGCCTGGGCATCGACCGCGTGATCCGCTTCGCCACCGCGCAGGCGGCGCTCGCCGCGACGGTGATGGCGGCGCTCGCCTGGCTGGGGGTGCAGCATCCGGCGGCGGTGGTCGTGCCCATGTTCTTCTTCATGGCGTCGCTGATGATGGTGCTGCCGCAGGCGATGGCCGGGGGCATGACGCCCTTCCCCGAGATCGCCGGCGCCGCGGCCTCGCTGCAGGCCTTCGGGCAGTTCGTGTTCGCCTCGACCGCGGCGCTGGTCGTGGGCTTGAGCTTCGACCACACGACGCGCCCGATGACCACCGCCATCGCGGTGTCGGCGCTGCTCGCCTTCGCCGCCAGCCGCATGCTGGTCGCGCGGCCACGCGATCCGGCGTCGGAAACGCGCGGCTGAGCGCTGCGGCCGGGAGCTGCGGCCGGCGTGTGCGGCCGGCGTGTGCGGCCGGCGTGTGCGGCCGGCGTGTGCGGCCGGCGCGCGGGAACCCCGCGCCGCACGCCCGTGTGGCGTCAGCCGACGATGCCCGCCGCGCGCAAGCGCGCGACCCCCGCGTCGTCGTAACCCAGCTCGCGCAGCACCTCGTCGGTGTGCGCACCGAGCGCCGGGCCGCCGCCGTCGATCCGGCCCGGCGTGTCCGAGAGCTTCGGCACCACGCCGGGCACCTTGAGCGGACCGGAGGACGTGGCGATGTCGCGGATCATCTCGCGCGCGGCGTAGTGCGGGTCGCGCACGATGTCGGCGATGGTGTAGATCCTCGACACCGGCACCTCGGCCGCCTCCATGGCCGCGATCACGGCATCGGGGGAACGGCGCGAGGTCCAGGCTTCGATCTCGCCGTCGAGCCAGGCCTGGCGCTTCGCGCGGCCGTCGTTGTGCGCGAGCGAAGGGTCGCTCGCGAGGTCGTCGCGGCCCATGGCGAGCGCCAGGCGCCGGAAGATCGAGTCGCCGTTGCCGGCGATCAGCACGTAGCTGCCGTCGTCGCAGCGGTACGCCGAGGTCGGCGCGATGCCGGGCAGGATGGAACCGGTGCGCTCGCGCACCACGCCCAGCGCGTCGTACTCGGGCAGCAGCGACTCCATCACCGAGAACACCGATTCGTACAGCGCCACGTCGACGACCTGGCCCTTGCCGGTGCGGCGGCGCTCTTCGAGCGCGGTGAGCGCGCCGATCACGCCGTACAGCGCCGACAGGGTGTCGCCGATGGAGATGCCGGTGCGCGAGGGCGGGCGGTCGGGCGTGCCGGTGACGTGGCGCAAGCCCCCCATCGCCTCGCCGATCACGCCGAAGCCGGGGCGCCCGCTGTAGGGCCCGTCCTGGCCGTAACCGGAGATGCGCACCATCACGAGGCCGGGGTTGGCCGCGGCGAGCGCCTCGTAGCCGAGGCCCCAGCCCTCGAGCGTGCCCGGCCGGAAGTTCTCCACCACGATGTCGGCGCGCTCGCAGAGCGCGCGCACCACGGCCTGGCCTTGGGGCTTGCGCAGGTCCACCGCGACGGAGCGCTTGTTGCGCGACTGCACGTGCCACCACACCGAGGTGCCGTCGCGCATGTGCCGCCATTTGCGCAGCGGGTCGCCCTGTCCCGGCGGCTCGATCTTGACGACGTCGGCGCCGAACTCGCCGAGGATCTTGGCGCAGAAGGGCCCGGCGATCAGCGCGCCGAGCTCGACCACGCGCAACCCCGCAAGCGCCAGCGCGGGAGCGGCGGCGGGCGATGCCGCCGCGGGGGAGGGCGGGGGCGCGGACACTAGCGTGTCCGCATCAGCGTCTGCTCGAGCGACTCGACGATGGGGGTCGCGGCGTTGATGCCGATGCGCTTGACCAGCGCCTGCGCGAGGTCGGGCAGCAGCTCGTGCAGGTCGCGCAGGTTGCCGGCACGCTGCAACCGCAGCATCAGCCCGTAGCCGCGCAGGCCGAGGTGCGAGCTGATGGCGGCGTTCATGTCCTTCTGCACGGTGAGGAAGCGCTGCACGTCGTCCTGCGAGCGCACGGCGGGCGCCTCGGAAGCGCTCTCGGCGTTGGAGCGCGCGCCGAAGCGGCGCTCGATCAAGCCGAGCTTCTCGAGCTGCTGGAACACGTCGGGGCCGACCGACATCGCCTGCGCGCGCGCGAGCGTCTGTGCGACGGTGCGCTGCCCGTCGACCATGATCAGGATGCTGCGGAGCTGCATCGGCAGGTTCATCTGCCGGGTGCGCAACTCCTCCACTCCGCGCTCGGTCTTGCTGTAGATGTCGTCGAGATTCATGCTGCCTTTCCCGGCCAGCGCATTTCCCCGGGGATTTTAGTCGCTTGCGGGGCCCCGAGGGCGTTTCCGAGGGGCGAAGGGCCGCCGGCGATGTGGAATAATGAGACACTTACCCCCCCCCCGCAAGGCCCCGACCGATGCTCGATCCGTCGGTGCAGGCCGGGCTCGAGGCGATCCTCGCCCCGTCGGCGATTCTGACGTCGCGCGAGGACGTGAAGCCCTACGAGTGCGACGGCCTCACCCTCTACAAGCAGGAGCCCGCGGCCGTCCTGCTGCCCGAGACCGAGGCGCAGGTGGTCGAGATCCTGTCGCTCTGCCACGCCGCGGGCGTGCCGGTGGTCGCGCGCGGGGCGGGAACCAGCCTGTCGGGCGGCGCGCTGCCGCACGCCGACGGCGTGGTCCTGTCGATGGCGCGCTTCAAGCGCATCCTGTCGATCGATCCCCAGGCGCGCACGGCGGTGGTCCAGCCGGGCGTGCGCAACCTCGCCATCTCGGAGGCCGTGGCGCCGCACGGGCTGTACTACGCGCCGGACCCCTCCTCGCAGATCGCCTGCTCGATCGGCGGCAACGTCGCCGAGAACGCAGGCGGCGTGCATTGCCTCAAGTACGGCCTCATCGTGCACAACCTTCGCAAGGTGCGGGGCGTGCTGGTCACCGGCGAGGTCGTCGAGTTCGGCGGCGACGCGCTGGACAGCGCGGGCTACGACCTCCTGGCGCTGGTCACCGGCAGCGAGGGCCTGCTGTGCGTGCTGACCGAGATCACCGTCAAGCTGACGCCCAAGCCGAAGCTCGCGCGCGTGGTGCTCGCGGCCTTCGACGACGTCGAGAAGGCGGGTGACGCGGTCGCCGCGGTGATCGCCGCGGGCATCATCCCCGCGGGGCTCGAGATGATGGACCGCCCCGCGACCGCGGCGGCCGAGGCCTTCGTGCACGCGGGCTACCCGCTCGACGCCGCGGCGCTGCTGCTGGTCGAGTCGGACGGCGTGCCCGACGAGGTCGCCGCCGAGATCGCCGAGATCGAGCGCGTGCTCGCGGGCTGTGGCGCGACCTCGCTGCGCGTGTCGCGCGACGAGGCCGAGCGGCTCCTGCTGTGGTCGGGACGCAAGGCCGCGTTCCCCGCGGTGGGGCGTCTGTCGCCCGACTACTACTGCATCGACGGCACGATCCCGCGCCGCGCGCTGGCGAAGGTGCTGGCGAGCATCGAGGCGATGACGCGCGAGTTCGGCCTGCCCTGCGCCAACGTGTTCCACGCCGGCGACGGCAACCTCCATCCGCTGATCCTCTACGACGGCGACAAGCCCGGCGAGGCCGCGCGCGCCATCGCCTTCGGCGACCGCATCCTCGAGATGTGCATCGAGGTAGGCGGCACGGTCACCGGCGAGCACGGCGTGGGCGTCGAGAAGCTCGCCACCATGTGCCTGCAGTTCGGCCCTGACGAGCTTTCGCGCTTCCATGCGCTGAAGGCCGCGTTCGACGCCAAGGGCCTGCTCAACCCCGGCAAGGCGGTGCCGACGCTTTCGCGCTGCGCCGAAGGCGGGCGCATGCACATCCACCGGGGCGAGCTGCCGCACGCGGACCTGCCGCGCTTCTGAACCCGCGACCGGCATCCCGTTCCGCCAGGACCGACCCATGACCCTCCCCACCTTGATCACCCGCCCGCCGCGCGAGGCCGTCGACGGCGTCGTCGCCACGCTCGCCCGCGACTACGGCGAGCGCTCGGTCACCGCCCGCGCCGTGCGCGAGCAGCACAGCCACGGCGAGGGTCTCGCCGATCCCGCGCTGCCCGACGTCGTGGTGTTCGCCGAGACCGCCGGCGAGGTCGCCTCGATCCTGCGGCTGTGCCATGCCGCGCGCGTGCCGGTGATCGCCTTCGGCGTCGGCACCTCGCTGGAAGGCCACGTCGCCGCGCTGGCGGGCGGCGTGTGCATCGACCTGTCGCGGATGAACCGCGTGCTCGAGGTCAACGTCGACGACCTCGATTGCCGCGTCGAGGCCGGCGTCACGCGCGAGCAGCTCAACGCCGAGTTGAAGGGCACGGGCCTGTTCTTCCCCATCGACCCGGGCGCCAACGCCACGATCGGCGGCATGACCGCCACGCGCGCCTCGGGCACCAACGCCGTGCGCTACGGCACGATGCGCGAGAACGTGATGGGGCTGACCGTGGTCACCGCCGAGGGCATGGTGGTGAAGACGGGCGGGCGCGCGCGCAAGTCGAGCGCGGGCTACGACCTGACGCGCCTCTTCGTCGGCAACGAGGGCACGCTCGGCATCATCACCGAGGTGCAGCTGCGGCTGTACGGCATCCCCGAGTCGATCGTCGCGGCGGTCTGCCAGTTCCCCGACTTGGGCAGCGCCACGCACACGGTGATCCAGGCGATGCAGCTCGGCATCCCGGTGGCGCGCATCGAGCTCCTCGACGAGGTGCAGATGGACGCCTGCATCCGCTACTCGAAGCTCGAGGGCTACGAGGCCAGGCCGACGCTGTTCTTCGAGTTCCACGGCACCGGGGCCGCCACCGCCGAGCAGGCCGAGCTCATGCAGCAGCTCGCCGCGGACCACGGGGGCAGCGCGTTCCAGTGGGCGAGCGCGCCCGAGGACCGCAGCAAGCTGTGGAAGGCGCGGCACAACGCCTACTACGCCGCGCTGGCGCTGAAGCCCGGCGTGCAGGCCTTCGCCACCGACGCCTGCGTGCCCATCTCGCGGCTCGCCGACTGCCTGCTCGAGACCCGCGCCGACGTCGAGCGCGAAGGCCTCGTCGCGCCCATCGTCGGTCACGTCGGCGACGGCAACTTCCACCTCGTGCTGCTGTTCGACCCGAACGACCCGGCCGAGCGCGAGAAGGCGGAGGGCATCGCGCAACGCGTGTCGCGCCGCGCCATCGCCATGGGCGGCACCTGCACCGGCGAGCACGGCATCGGCATCCACAAGCTCGACGCGCTCGTCGCCGAGCACGGCGACGCGGTCGAGCTGATGCGCAGGATCAAGCACGCGCTCGACCCTCTCGACATCCTCAATCCCGGCAAGACGGTGCCGATGCGGCGCCAGCCCTGACACGAGGCGGCGGCCGGGCCGTGGCCGGCCGCCCCTGCCATCGAAACGAAACCGACGACATGTACAAGCTCTACATCGGCAATCGCAATTATTCGTCCTGGTCGCTGCGCGGATGGATGGCAGCCAAGCTCTCGGTCGCGCCCTTCGAGGCGGTGATGGCACCGCTCAAGGCGCAGGGGCGCAACCCCGACAACCTCGCGTTCTCGCCCTCGGGCCTGGTGCCGACGCTGCACGATGGGACGACCGTGGTCTGGGATTCGCTCGCCATCGCCGAGTACCTCGCCGAGCGCCACGCGGGCATGTGGCCGGCCGACCCGGTGGCGCGTGCGTGGGCGCGGTCGATCTCGGCGGAGATGCACTCGAGCTTCGCCACGCTGCGCGACGAGATGACCATGTGCGTGCGCGAGCGCCTCGACGTGCGCCCCTGGTCGCCGGCGCTCGCCGCCGACGTCGACCGCGTGGTGGCCATCTGGAACGAGACGCTGCGCCGCTTCGGCGCGGGATCGGGCGGCGCCGGCGGCTACCTCTGCGGCGCGCTGTCGATCGCCGACGCCTTCTACGCGCCGGTGGCGTTCCGCTTCCGCACCTACGGCGTCGCGCCCGCGGGCGAGGCCGGCGCGTACCTCGCGCGCCTCCTCGCGCACCCGTTCATGCGCGAGTGGGAGCAGGAGGCGCTCGCCGAGACCACGGTCGTCGAGCTCGACGAGCCGCGCGTCATCTACCGCGACAAGCTCGCCGCGGCGGGGCGATGACCGAAGCCTGGAGCGAGCGCATCCGCGACTGCGCGAGGCGCGGGCAGCCGCTCGCCATCACCGGCGGGGGCAGCAAGCGCTTCTATGGCCGCGAGCCCGAGGGGGAGCTCTTCGACACGCGCGCCTGCGCCGGCGTCGTCGACTACGAGCCCACGGAGCTGGTCGTGGTGGCGCGCGCGGGCACGGTGCTGTCCGAGCTCGAGGCCACGCTCGCCGCCGAGCGGCAGATGCTGGCCTTCGAGCCGCCGCATTTTTCCGCGGGCGCGACGCTGGGCGGGGCCATCGCGTCGGGGCTGTCGGGCCCGCGCAGGCCCTACGCGGGCGCGGCGCGCGATCTCGTGCTGGGCATCCGGGTGATCGACGGCCAGGGCACGCCGCTCTCCTTCGGCGGCAAGGTGATGAAGAACGTCGCGGGCTTCGACGTGTCGCGCCTCATGACCGGCGCGCTCGGCACGCTCGGCGTGATCACCGAGGTGGCGGTCAAGTGCCTGCCCGTGCCGGCGGTCGAGGTGACGCGCGTGCTCGCCTGCCCGTCGGACGAATCCATCCAGAACGTCAACGCCTGGGGACGCGAGGCGCTGCCGCTGTCGGCGACCGCGTATGTCGACGGGCGGCTGCATGTCCGGCTGTCGGGGGCGGGCGCCGCGGTGGCCGCGGCGGCGGCGCGGGTGGGGGGAGACGTGCTGCAGGACGCGGAAGCCTTCTGGCGATCGATCCGCGACCACACGCACGCCTTCTTCGCAGGCGACGCCCCGCTGTGGCGCCTGTCGATGCGCTCGACCGCGCCGATGGCCGACCTGGGCGGCCTGCAGCTCATCGAATGGGGCGGCGCGTTGCGCTGGCTGCGGCCGCGCGCCGGTGCGACCCTCGACGCCGCGCGCCTTCGCGCCTGCGCGGCGCAGAACGGCGGCCACGCGACGCTGTTCCGTGGCGGCGAGCGCGCGGAGGTGTTCGCGCCGCTGTCGCCCGTCGCCCTGGGGCTGCACCAGCGGATCAAGGCGAGCTTCGACCCGGCGCGCATCCTCAACCGCGGCCGCATGTACGCCTCGGTGTAGCGGGGACTGCGCGGCATGGAAATACGGCTCGCTCCCGAGTTCCGCGGCACGCGCGACGGCGCCGAGGCAGAGGCCATCGTGCGCGCCTGCGTGCACTGCGGCTTCTGCACCGCGACCTGCCCCACCTACCAGCTGCTGGGCGACGAGCTCGACGGGCCGCGCGGCCGCATCTACCTCATGAAGGAGGTGCTCGAGGGCGCGACGCCGACGGCGTCGACCCAGCTGCACCTCGACCGCTGCCTCAGCTGCCGAAGCTGCGAGACCACCTGTCCCTCGGGCGTGCGCTATGGCGCGCTGGTCGACATCGGCCGGCGCATCGTCGAGCGCAAGGTGCCGCGCCCGCCATTGGAGGCGGCGCGCCGCCTCGCGCTGCGCAAGGGCCTGCTGGCGCGCCCGCTGTTCGCCACCGCGCTGGCGGCGGGGCGCCTCGCGCGGGGCCTGCTGCCGCTCGAGCTTCGCGCGCGCGTTCCCGAGGCGCGCCGCGCCGGCGATTGGCCCGCGGCACGGCATGCGCGCAGCATGCTGCTAATGCAGGGCTGCGTGCAGCCGTCGATCGCGCCGTCCATCGACGCGGCGATGGCGCGGGTCCTCGACCGCATCGGCATCTCGCCGCTGCGCGCGCCGGCGGGCGGCGGCTGCTGCGGCGCGCTGCCCGAGCACCTCTCGGCGCACGACGACGCGCTCGCCATCGTCCGCCGCAACATCGACGCCTGGTGGCCGGCGGTGGAGAAGGGCGCCGAGGCGATCGTCGTCACCGCCAGCGGCTGCGGCGTCACGGTGCGCGACTACGGGCACCTGCTCGCCGGCGAGCCGGCCTACGCGGAGCGCGCCGCGCGCATCGCCGCGCTGGCCCGCGATCCCGCCGAGGTGGTGGCGGCGCACTGGGGCGACATCGGCCCGCGGCTCGCGCTCGACCGCGGGCCGCTGCGCGTGGCGTTCCAGTCGCCATGCTCGCTGCAGCACGGCCTCAGGATCAGGGGCCAGGTCGAGGAACTGCTGGAAGCCATGGGCCTGCAGCGCCTGCCGGTCGCCGACGGCCACCTGTGTTGCGGGTCGGCGGGCACCTATTCGATCCTGCAGCCCGCGCTCTCGTCGGCGCTCCGCCGCAACAAGCTCGCCGCGCTCGAGGCGCCCAGGCCCGAGGTCATCGCCACGGCCAACATCGGCTGCATGACCCACCTCTGCGCGGGAACCTCGATCCCGGTGCGGCACTGGATCGAGCTCCTCGACGGGCGCATGCTCCCGGGGACGCGGCGTTGAGCGCGGGCGACGCGCCGCCGGCACGCGCGGATTTCCGCCACTTCCTCGAGATCCCCACGCGCTGGGCCGACAACGACAGCTACCAGCACGTCAACAACGTCGTCTACTACGCGTATTTCGACACGGTGGTGAACGAGCACCTGGTGCGCGCGGCTGGGCACGACATCGCCCGCGCGCCGTCGATCGGGCTGGTGGTCGAGACGCAGTGCAGGTTCCTCGCCCCGCTGTCGTTTCCTGAGGTCATCGACGCCGGGCTCGCGGTGGCGCGGCTCGGCCGCTCGTCGGTGACCTACCGCATCGGCCTCTTCCGCCACGGCGAGGCGACGGCCGCCGCGCTGGGCCGCTTCGTGCACGTCTGGGTCGACCGCGCGACGCGGCGGCCGGTGGACCTGCCGGCCGCGGTGCGCGCGGTGCTCGAGCCCTTGCGCGTCGAGGACGTGCCGTGACGCAAGTCCCCGCGATGCGCATCCACCTCATCGTCGCCGCCGCGGGCAACGGCACGCGCTTCGGCGCCGAGCTTCCCAAGCAGTACGTGCAGGCGGGCGGCGTGCCGCTGATCACGCATGCCTTGCGCCATCTCTGCGCGCTCGGCGCGCTGCAGACCGTGGTGGCGATCGCTCCCGGCGACCACGAATGGCGCGATTCGCTCGTCCCCTCGGGCATGGCGGTGCGCGCCCTGCGCTGCGGCGGGCCCACGCGGGCGGACACGGTGCGCAACGCGCTTCGCGCCATCGCCGCGGATTGCCGGCCCGACGACTACGTCGCGGTGCACGACGCGGTGCGCGCGCTCACGCCCGCCGACTCCCTGCGGCGGCTGCGCGAGGCGCTCGCCGCCGATGCGGTCGGCGGCCTGCTGGCCTTGCCGGTCGCGGACACGCTGAAGCGCGACGACGGCGCGGAGGCCGCCATGGCGCGCAGCGCCGCCACCGTGCCGCGTGCCTCGCTGTGGCAGGCGCAGACGCCGCAGATGTTCCGCTTCGCGGTGCTCGCGCCCGCGCTGGCGATGCCGGACAACGCCGCCTGCACCGACGAGGCGCAGGCCGTCGAGCGCGCCGGGCACGCGCCGCGGCTGGTGCGCGGCAGCGCCTACAATTTCAAGGTGACGCTTCCCGACGACCTTCCGCTCGCGGCGGCGATCCTCGCCGCGCAGAACGCCTGATGGTCGCCCCGCTACCGCTGAGGATCGGCCAAGGCTTCGACGTGCACGCGTTCGTCGAGGGCCGGCCGCTGGTGGTGGGCGGCGTGACCATCCCCCACCCGCGCGGCCTCGACGGGCATTCCGATGCCGACGTGCTGCTGCACGCCATCGCCGACGCCCTGCTGGGCGCGATCGCCGAGGGCGACATCGGCCGGCACTTCCCCGACACCGACCCGCGCTGGAAGGGCGCCGACAGCCGCGTGCTGCTGCGACACGTCGCGACGCTGGTGGAGGCCGCGGGCTATCGCGTGCTGAATGTCGACGCGACGCTCATCGCGCAGGCGCCGCGCTTCGCGCCGCATGTCGCGGCGATGCGCGCGAACATCGCCTCGGACCTCGGCGTCGACCTCGACGCCGCCTCGGTCAAGGCCACCACCACCGAGCGCCTGGGCTTCACCGGGCGCGAGGAAGGCATCGCCGCGCAGGCCATCGTGCTGCTGGCGGCGCGCGCGTCCTCCGATCCCGCCGCGCGCTGAGCGGCGCGCCGGTGCAGGCGCGGCACCCCAGCGTTGCCTGCGTCACCCCGCCCGGACCCGGCCGTCGGGACCGCGAAGGCCAGGGCTGCGCCCGTCAGGATCGCGACAGCGGAAAGCGCACGCGCGCAATCGTGCCGCCGCCTTCGCGTGGCAGGAGATCGAAGCCGCCGCCGTGCAGGCGCGCGATGCGCTCGACGATGGCGAGGCCGAGACCGGCGCCCGCGGCGCCGTCCTCGCGGCTGCGCGCGCTGCCCGCGCGGGTGAAGGGCTGCTTCAGGCGCGCGACGTCCGCGGGGTCGATGCCGCCGCCACGGTCGGCCACCTCGAGCACCGCCTCGCCCGCGTCGAGCCGCGTCGACACCTCGACCGGCGGCGCGCCGTAGGCGAAGGCGTTGTCGACGAGGTTCGCGACGAGCCGCGACACCGCCGTGGGGCGCAGCGGCAGCGGCGGGATCGTGCCCGGCGAGAAGGCGATGGCGCGTCCCGCCGACCGGTAGCGCGCCATCACGCCTTCGACGACCTCGTTCAGGTCGGCGCGCTCGACCGAGGCCTGCTCGTCGCCGCGCGCGAAGGCGAGGAACTGGCCGACGATGCGGTCCATCTCCTCGATGTCCGCGACCATGCCCTCGCGCATCGAGGGATCGGCGGCGCCCATCTCGACGCCGAGGCGCAGCCGCGCGAGCGGGGTGCGGAGGTCGTGAGAGATGCCCGCAAGCAGCAGCGCGCGGTCGTGCTCGATCTGCCGCAGGTCGGCGAGCATGTGGTTGAAGCCGCGGTTCACGGCCGCGATCTCGCTCGGCCCCGTCTCGGGCAGCGTCGGCGGGGTCTCGCCGCGGCCGACGCGCGCCACGGCGCCGGCGAGCTCGCGCAGCGGCGCGGCGAGGTAGCGCGCGAACGCGTAGGCCACGACCAGCAGCACCAGCGACACCAGCGCGATCCATGCGAGCGCGCGCGTCGGGAGCGCCTCCTGTGCCATCGGCCGCGTGTTGAAGGCGATCCAGTAACGGTCGCCGCCCGCGCCGATGTTGACGAACAGGGCACCCCCCGCGGGCCCGACGCGGAGCTCGGTGTCGGGGCCGAGCGTGTCCTTGAGACGGACGGCCAGCGGCTCGAACGCGTCGCCCGGCTCGACGCCCATGGTCGGGCGCTCGCTCCCGGGCACGATGCGCACGCCGTATTCGCGCCCGATGCGGTTGAGGTGGGCGCGCCCTGCCGCGGCGTCGGCGTTCTCGAGCGTGGCGCGCAGCGCCTGCAGCTGGGCGATCTTGGTGTCGCCGAACTGGCGCGCGACCAGCGCCGCGCGGTCGTAGCGGAAGATCAGCACCGACGCCAGCGCCGCGATGCCGACCACCGCGGCCAGCAGCAACACCAGCCGCCCGAACAGCGAACGCGGCCAGGGCCTCACGCCGCGCCGGCGGTGTCGCCGTCGGGTACGTACACGTAACCGAAGCCCCAGACGGTCTGGATGGTGCGCGGGTTGGCGGGATCGTCCTCGACGATCTTGCGCAGCCGCGACACCTGCACGTCGATGGCGCGGTCGAACACCTCGTGGTCGCGGCCGCGCGCCAGCATCATCAGCTTCTCGCGGGCCAGCGCCTGGCGCGGGTGCTGGACGAACACGCGCAAGAGCGCGTATTCGCCGGTGGTGAGGTTGACCGAGCGATCGTCGCGCGTGAGCGTGCGCGCCGCGTGGTCGAGCCGCCAGGGGCCGAAGGGCACGCTGCCTTCGTCGACCGGCGCGCCGGGCGCCGGCCGGTCGGCGTGGCGCCGCAGCACCGCATGGATGCGCGCCACCAGCTCGCGGGGGTTGAAGGGCTTGGGCAGGTAGTCGTCGGCGCCCATCTCCAGGCCGACGATGCGGTCCACGTCCTCGCCCTTGGCGGTGAGCATGATGATCGGCACGTCCTCGCCGTTGGCGCGGAGCCGCCGGCAGACCGCGAGGCCGTCCTCGCCGGGCAGCATGAGGTCGAGCACCACGAGGTGGGGCGGGTCGCGCTGCAGGCGCTTGTCGAGGTCGCGTGTATCGGGCAGCGCGCGCACCTCGAAGCCCTGCTCGCCGAGGTAGCGCGTCAGGAGGTCGCGCAACCGGACGTCGTCGTCGATCACCAGGATGCGTTGCGGCGCTTCGGGCTTGTCCATGGGGCGATTGGAACGCGCGGCGCTCCTGCATGGCGGCGCCGCTCGTAACCGATTGTAACGTCGGGGCGCGCCGGTTACGGCCGGTTGCAATGCGCGGCCGCCAGCGGCGAACGGGCCGCCGGCATCGCGCTCAAAGTGTCATGCCGGCGGAGCGGGGGTCTTCGTGCCGGCCCATGATGAAAGGAAGCAGTGATGAAGAACGCAATCTCCTCCCGCGCACTCGCCATCGTCGCGCTCGGCACCCTGTCGACGCTCGGCACGCTGTCGATGGATGCCTTCGCGCAACCCGCCGCCGGCTCGCCGCCCATGCATCGACCGCGCGACGGCGGCGACCCGCTGATGGCCGCGCTGAATTCCGTGCAGTCGCAACTCGCGCTCGACAGCTCGCAGCAGCAGCAATGGAACAACGCCGCGGCCGCGACCAAGGCGGCGCGCCAGCAGGGCATGGGCCTGCATTCCAGCGCCAAGGCGGTGTTCGACGCCGAGATCGCCAAGGCCCAGCCGGACTTCGCGGCGGTCGCCGCGGCGGCCGAACAGGCGCGCAGCCAGGGCGAGGCACTGCGCAAGGGCGTGCGCGACCAGTGGCTGGCGGTCTATGCCGGCCTCAACGCGCAACAGAAGTCCGTGGTGGCGTCCGCCATCCGGGAGCGCATGGCCGCGTTCGCCGACAAGCGCGCCGCGCGCCACGGGGGATCCTGAGGCGCAGGCGCTTCCCGCGCATTCCCCCGTCATGAAACGGTCGCCCGGGAAGGCTAACCCCCGTCCACGGGAGCCCGCGCCGCCACCCGCACCATTGCCGTGCGGGCGGCGGCGCGGGGCCAGCGGGTGCAGCAAGGGCCGCCATGGCCGCGGACGCGGCTTCACCCGGATGTCATCAAGTTGGTGGTGTAGCCTGCAGTAGCATGGATGAGTAGGTTAATAAAACATAATTAAAACAACAAGAGAGGAGGAATAGCTCCCATTCATCTTGCATAAAAAGGACTGGACAATGGCCGTTTCAAAAAAACGGCGTCCAGACCTTGTATTCCCAAAAATCCCGGCCGATAATCGGCCCGCGTGCAGCGCTGCAATGGGGAGCGCCGCGCCGCGCACCGCCGCCGGGCGGCGACGCGCGCGATCGGGCGAGTGGCGGGGAGACGCACTATGCAACGAGTTTCGAGCGGGACGCTTCGCGACACGCGCGCCGCGCGCACGCATGTTCGATGGATCGCCGCGGCGTGGTTCGCGCTCGCCTGCCTGTTCGCACCGGCGATCGCCAGCGCCGAGCCCGCGGTCCCGGTGTTCCGGTTCTTCAACAACCAGACCGGCACCCACTTCTTCACCACCTCGACCATCGAGCGCGACATCGTGCTGTCGCGCTGGCCGCAATTCATGTACGAGGGCGCGGTGTTCTACGCGTACCTCAACCCGGTGGCCGGGACCAAGCCGGTATACCGCTTCTTCGACACCTCGACGGGCACCCACTTCTACACGCAGTCGGAAACCGAGCGCGACCAGACGCTCGCGACCATGCCGACCTACCTGTTCGAGGGCGCGGTGTACTACGAGCCGAGCGCGCTCGGCTCGGGCAACACCGCGCTCTACCGGTTCTACAACGTCAACACGCGCTCGCGCTTCTACACGGCGAGCGCCGCCGAGCGCGACGCGGTGCTGAGCCACTGGCCGCAGTTCCACCTCGAGGGCGTCGCGTACTACGTGTGGACCACGCCCTCGCCGCCGGGCTCGTCGACACCCACCGACATCAGCGTCAAGCTCACGGCCAGCGGCAGCGGCAGCGCGGTGACGCTCCTCGCCGACGCGAGCGACGGCAGCGCCGCCATCTCGTCGGTGGAATTCCGCATGGACGGCGTGTCGATCGGGTCGGTGTCGCGCGCCCCGTACCTGCTCAAGCTCACCGTGCCGGCAGGCACGCACATCTTCACCGCGGTGGTGCACGACGCGGCCGGCCAGTCGCAGGCTTCCGAGCCCGCCTCGTATACCTACACCGACCCGAGCGCGGTGGAGCCGAAGATCACGCTCGCGGTGTCGGCGCCGAGCATCAGCCTCGGCCAGCAGGTGACGCTGACCGCGACCGCCAGCGAGGACGGCGGGTCGATTGCCAAGGTGAGCTTCTTCGCCAACGGCGCGCTGATCGGCGAGTCGAGCGCGGCGCCCTACACCGTCGTGCACACGCCGGCCACCGAGGGCACGGTCGCGTACTCGGCGACGGCCACCGACGCGAAGGGCGTTTCGAAGACCTCCGCCACCATCGGCGTGACGGTCACCTCCGGCAGCACGCCCGCGGTCACGCCCAAGGTGTCGGTCACCGCCGATCCGAAGACGATCACCTTCGGCGAGACCACCAAGCTGACGGCGACGGCAACCGAGGACGGCGGGACCATCGCCAGGGTCGAGTTCTTCGCCAGCGGCAAGTCCATCGGCAAGCTGGCGAGCGCGCCCTATGTGCTGGTCTACAAGCCGGACGTTGCGGGAAGCCTGTCGATCACTGCGGTCGCCACCGACGCCAAGGGCTACACGGGCACCTCGTCGGCCGTCGGCGTGACCGTCAACCCGGTCGCCGGCGCGACGCCCAAGATCACGCTGTCGTCGTCGGCGTCGACCGTCAACATCGGCGACACCATCACCCTCACCGCCAGCGCCAGCGAGGACGGCGGCGGGATCAAGAAGGTCGGCTTCTACTCGGTGAACGGCGCGTCGACCAAGCTGCTCGCCGAGGTCAGCACGGCACCCTACATCTACCGCTACGTGCCGGGCGCCGGCGGGACGCTTTCGTTCACGGCACGGGCCACCGACGTGAAGAACGTCACCGCCGACTCGTCTGCGGTCGGGGTCACCGTCAGGCCCGCGGCGACCACGCCGGTGAAGGCCTCGATCAGCGCGAGCAACCCCTACCCGCAGGTCGGCACCGTGGTCACGCTCACCGCCTCGGTGTCCACCGTCGCTCCCGCGACCATCGCCAAGGTCGAGTTCCTGCGCGACGGCGCGGTGTTCGCGACCGTCACCAAGTCGCCGTTCACGACGACTTCGACCGAGAGCACGGCCGGTGCGAAGCGCGCCTACACCGCGCGCGCCACCGACAGCAACAACGCGAACGCGACCTCGACGCCGGTGAACGTCGTCACCACGGCGGTGCCGGCCATGCCTTCCAGCGTCGACCTCGACGCCTGGCGCCTGCTCACGCAGGCGACGTTCGGGCCCACGGCCGCGGAACTCGCGCGCGTCGCTTCGCTCGGCGGTCCCTCGAAGTGGATCGACGACCAGTTCAACCAGCCGGTCTCGGCCTACCCCGACTCGCGCTACAACCGCCTGCAGACGCGCAGCAGCTACGACTGCGCATCGTCCGACCCGGCCGGCAACGGCTACGCGGCGAGCTCGCCGCAGGCCAAGTGCGTGCGCGACCACCTGACGCTGACCATGGTGCAGCGCGACTTCTTCACCAACGCGGTGAACAAGCCCGACCAGCTGCGCCAGCGCGTCGCCTGGGCGCTGTCGCAGATCCTCGTCACCTCGGCGATGGAGAACGACCTCTCGTACGCGTACGTGATGGCGCGCTACCAGGACATCCTGTTCAACAACGCCTTCGGCAACTACCAGACGCTGCTGCAGCAGGTGACGCTGTCGCCGGCGATGGGCAACTACCTCGACGCCGTCAACAACGACCGCCCCGACGGCAAGGGACGCGTGCCCAACGAGAACTACGCGCGCGAGATCATGCAGCTCTTCTCCATCGGGCTGGTCGCGCTCAACCAGGACGGCACGGTGCTGGGCGATCCCATGGATCCGACGCCGACCTACGACCAGGACGACATCAAGGAGATGGCGCGGGTGTTCACCGGCTGGACCTACCCGCGTTCCGACGGCGCGGCGACCACCGGCAAGAACGCGGCGTACTACGCCTCGCCGATGGTGCCCTTCCCGGGCAGCGCGACCACGGGCCACGACCCCGACGCCAAGCTGCTGTTCGACGGCGACACCACCATCCCCGCGGGCGGCACGGCACAGGGCGACATGCTGGCGGCGGTGAACGCGGTGTTCATGCATCCCAATACGCCGCCGTTCGTGAGCAAGCAGCTCATCCAGAAGCTCGTCACCGGCAACCCGTCTCCGGCCTACGTCAAGCGCGTGGCCGACAAGTTCGTCAATGACGGTGCCGGCAACCGCGGGAACCTCAAGGCGGTGGTCAAGGCGATCCTGATGGACCCCGAGGCGCGCGGCACGAGCGGCGACGCCGGCACGCGCGGCACGCTGCGCGAGCCCGTCATGGTGATCACCTCGCTGGTGCGCGCGCTCTCCGGCATCACCGACGGCGGCACGCTGTCCAACCTCACCGACCCGCTCGGCCAGCGCGTGTACTACTCGCCGACGGTGTTCAACTACTTCCTGCCCGACACCCTGATCGTCGCGGGCGGCTCGAGCCTCAACGAGCCCGAGTTCGGCATCCACGACAGCAACACCGCGGTGGGCCGCGCCAACCTGGTCTACCGCCTCGTCTACCAGGGCGTGGGCCAGGACGCCAACCTCGACGGGTCGACCGGCACGCGCCTCAACACCCAGCAGTTCGAGACCTTCGCCGCCGACCCGGCGACGCTGGTGGACAAGGTCGCGATGGTGTTGACCGGCAACGCGCTGCCGGCCGGCGCGCGCGCCACCGTCGCCACCGCGGTGTCGGCGATCAACGCGACCAACGTCACCGACCGCGCGAGGATGGCCGTCTACCTCGTGGCCTCGTCGTACTACTACCAGGTGCAACGCTGACATGGACATCTTTCGTCGCAGGTTCCTGCAAAGCACCGGCGCGCTGACCGCCTCGGGCCTGATGGGCAGCCTCGGCAGCTGGGGCGTCGAGGGCGCGCGCGCCGCGGGCAGCGACTTCAAGGCGTTGGTCGGGGTGTTCCTGTTCGGCGGGAACGACAGCAACAACATGGTGCTCGCCACCGACGACACGCGGTGGGGCGACTACGCCAAGGTGCGCGGCGACGATTCGGGCATCGGATTGGTGAAAACCGATCTGCAGCCGATCATCGACCAGGCCAGCGGCAACCCCTACGGCCTGCACCCCAAGATGCCGCAGCTGAAGGAGATCTACGACGTGGGCCGTATGGCGGTGATCGCCAACGCGGGCACGCTGCTCGCGCCGATGACGCTGGCCGACTACAAGGCAGGCGTGAACCGCGCGCCGAACCTGTACTCGCACTCCGACCAGCAGGTCGCGTGGATGGGGCAGATCCCCAACGCGCCGGTGCGCACCGGCTGGGGTGGGCGCGCGGCCGACAAGCTCGCCGGCAAGAACGCCGGGGCGCAGCTCCCCTCGACCATCTCGGTCTCGGGTAACCAGGTGTTCGCGATGGGCTTCAACAGCGTGCCCTTCGTGATCCCCAGCAACGGCGGCGTCTCGCTGTCGGGGCAGGGGGGCGACGCGGTGTCGATGGCGCGCTACAACGCACTGCGCGCGCTGCTGGCCTCGGGCTCGGGCAGCAAGCTGCAGGATGCGGCGGCGGGCGTGCTCAACGGCGCGCTGGTCGCCAACGAGACCGCCAACCCCGTGCTGCAGGCCACGTTACCCGGCGTGATCGCCAACGCCTTCACCGGCATCCCCAACACCGGGCTCGCCCAGCAGTTGAAGCAGGTCGCGCGGATCATCGATGCGCGCGGCGCGCTCAACCTCACGCGGCAGTTCTTCTTCGTGTCGATCGGCGGCTTCGACAACCACAGCGCGCTGCTCAACAACCAGGCCAACCTGTACACGCAGCTCAACGACGCCCTGTCGGCGTTCTACAGCTACACGGTGGCGGCGGGCATATCGTCGAACGTGACCACGTTCACCATGTCGGACTTCAACCGCACCTTCATCGGCAATGCCAACGCCGGGACCGACCATGCCTACGGCGGCCACCACTTCGTGATGGGCGGCGCGGTGAACGGCGGGCGCGTCTACGGCCAGTTCCCCTCGCTCGCGGTCAAGGGACCCGACGACGTCAGCAGCAACGGCGCATGGCTGCCGACGACGGCCATCGACCAGGTCGGCGCGACGCTCGCCAGCTGGTTCGGCGTGACCGACGGCGACCTCGGCTACGTGTTCCCCAACCTGCACAACTTCTCGACCAGGAACCTCGGCTTCGTCTGACGCGAGGCCGGCTTCGCGACCCCCAAGAACCCCGGGCCACAGGCACCGGGGCATTGCCTCCTCCAGGGCGTTCTTTCTCCTCCCCCGTGGCGTCCCCCCCGGCGCCACGGGTTCCCTTTTTCATGCCGTGCGGACGGCCCCCTGGGCGATCGACGCCGCCGAGGCGATGCGCAGGGTCGCGGCGTTCACGGGCTTGGGCAGCAGGGCGAGCCCCGCATCGCGGACCTCGCGCGACGCGTGGTCCGACAGGTCGCCCGACACGATCAACGCGGGGATCGGCGCGCCGAGCTCGTCGCGAAGGCGCATGACCGCGTCGACGCCGCTCCCGGCGCCGCGCCCCAGCCGCAGGTCCGCGACGATGAGGTCGGGATAGCTCTCGAGCGCGCCGAGCGCGTCGAGCACGGCGTCCGGCGACGCGCCCCCCGCCACCTGCGCGCCCCAGGCGCCGAACAGCGCGCGCATGCCACCCACCGCGGCGTCGTCGTCGTCGACCACGGCGACCAGCGCGCCCTCCAGCGTGCGACGCGCGCCGCGCGGCGCGGCGGTGATGGCGCGGGCAGCCCGCCGCGAGGGCAGGTCGGCACGCTCGCAGCACAGGCGAAAGCGTGCGCCGCGGCCGACGCGCGCGGCGACCGCGATGTCGTGCCCGAGCAGCGTCGCGAAGCGCTTGACGATGGCGAGGCCGAGGCCGGTCCCGCGCCCGCCGGGCCCGGAACGCGCCAGCGACTCGATCTGGAAGAACTCGTCGAAGATGCGCTCGCGGTCCTCGTCGGCGATGCCCGGCCCGGTGTCGCTGACGTCGATGGCGAGCGCGTTGCCGATACGCCGCGCGCCGACGATGACGCCGCCCGCCTGGGTGTAGCGCAGCGCATTGCCGATGAGGTTGCGCAGCATGCGCGCCAGCAGCGCCGGGTCGGACACCACCGCCGCGCGGGTGTGGGCGAAGCGCAGCTCGAGGCCGCGCGCGGCGGCGTGGGGCGCGAATTCGTCGGAAAGGCGCGCGAACAGCGGCTCGAGCGCCACGCGCCCGCGCTCGGGGGTGAAGGCGTTGGCCTCGAGGCGTGAGAGGTCGAGGAGCTGCTCGAACTGCGAATCGAGGTTGGCGGCGGCGCGCTCGACGTTGGCGGCGAGCGGGGCGAGCGCGCTGCCGAGCGTGCGCGCGCTGAGTGCCGCGGTGAACAGCGCCAGCGCGTGCAGCGGCTGGCGAAGGTCGTGGCTCGCCGCGGCGAGGAGCTGGCTCTTGGCGTGGCTCGCCGACTCGGCCGCGGTGCGCGCGGCCTGCGCGGCCCGCGTCTGCGCCTTGAGCTCGTCGACGAGGCCGGCGTTCTCGTGCCGCGTCGCCAGCGCGTGCGTCAGGAGGTCGTTGAGCCGGTGGCCGAACATCAGGATGAACACCAGCACCACGCTCATCACGCCCGCCGTATGCCAGTGCACGGCGTCGCCCTCGAGCGCGACGCGTACCGTCAGCGGGAGCAGCGCGGGCAGCGCGAAGCCGTACAGCGAGGGCTTGTACACGGCGGTAAGGTTGAGCCCGCCGAGCACCACGCCGAACACGCACACGATCATCAGCGCCTGGCGCGGCGCGCTCTCGGGGAACATCGCCACCGAGGCGAGGCCCCACAGCGCGCCTGCGCTGGCCGAACCCAGCGTCCAGTAGCGGCCCCAGCGCGCGCTCGCGGCGATGCCCGGCTGCGCGCGCCGCCAGCGCCGCGCCAGCGCGCCCCGCCAGGCCTGGTTGGCGAGCACCAGCAGCAACCAGGCGCCGAGGAGGGGCTGGGCGACGCCGTCGCCGAGCACCGCGCAGAGGATCGCCACGCCGAGCAGCATCGACAGCGTCGTGCGGCTGTAGCCCTCGTACAGCATCGCGACTTCCTCGGCGCGTGCGCGCTCGACGAAGTGCGACGCGACGGCGCGCAGCGCGGCCATCGCCGGTGCGCGTCAGCGCCGTTGCCCGGGCGTGGTGTTGACGCCGCGCCGCGCGAGCTCGACCACCGCCTGCGTGCGCGAGTGCACGTTCAACGCCTTGAGGATCGCCGACACGTGCACCTTCACCGTGCCCTCGGACAGCGCGAGGTCGCGGCAGATCATCTTGTTGGGCTTGCCCTGGATGAGCAGCGCCAGCACGTCGGTCTGGCGCTCGGTGAGGCCGAACACGCCCGGCGCGAGCCGCGCGGCCGCCGCGCTCACGCCGGCCTTCACGTCGCGCGTCACGGGGCGGCGCCCGGCCAGCGCGGCGACCACGCCCTCGACGATCTCGCGCGCGTCGGCGGTCTTGGCGAGGAAACCCGAGGCGCCGGCGGCCATCGCCGCGTCGATGGTGGCGCGGTCGTGCGTGGCCGACAGCACGACCACGGGGCAGCGCGGGTGGTCGCGCACCAGCGCCGCAAGGAACTCCATGCCGCGCGTGCCGGGCAGCGCGAGGTCGAGCAGCACCAGCGCGCAATCGGGGTGCGCGGCCAGCAGGCGCTCGGCCTCGCTGCGGTCGGGCGCGGCGAGCACGCTGATGGACGCGTCGTGTTCGGCCAGCGCCTGCGCGATGGCCTGTGGAATCAACGGGTGGTCGTCGACGACGGCGAGCTTCATCACGATGTTTCCCCCCTGGGCGTGATGGCGGGCCGGTGCCCG
Organism: Casimicrobiaceae bacterium; assembly: GCA_044226535.1. Classification (GTDB taxonomy): domain Bacteria; phylum Pseudomonadota; class Gammaproteobacteria; order Burkholderiales; family Casimicrobiaceae; genus VBCG01. The sequence continues at coordinate 122,732 of JBGAGT010000003.1, forward strand.
CGCCCTGACGATGGTGGTCGCCCCGGGCGAGGGGTGCACCTGTAACAACTTACAGGAGCCTTACGGCAGGCCGGGCTTCCCGATCGCCTTCAGCCCTGGTCCTTGAGGTCCTTCTGCTGGTCCTTGAAGGCCTTGCGCAGGTCGCGCAGCCGCGCGTCCACGACCGAGGCGTCGTAGAAATTCGTGTCCTTCGCCTTCGCGGCGAGCTCGAATTGCGTGATGGCCGACTGCAGGTTGCCCTGCCAGACGTAGTACTCGCCCAGGTGCTGGTGCTGCTTCTGCTCGCGCCCCAAGTCGGCGTAGGCGCGCGCGGCGATGCGGTGCAAGGTGCCGTCGCCGGGGAAGCGCATCAGCTCGCTCTCGGCGAACGCCGCGGCCTCGGCGGGGCGCTTGGCGTCGAGCAGCGCCTGCGGGTAGTCGTAGACGAGCTGGTGCTTGTTCGGGTAGCGCGCGAGCGCCTCCTTGAAGCGCGCGATGGCGCCGGGGAGGTCCCCCGATTCCTGCATCACATGCCCGGCCATCGCGTCGATCATCGGGTGCTGGACGCCGCTGCGGTCGAGCTCGTCGAGGACCGACTTCGCGCGCGGGTAGTCCTTGGCGCGCAGCAGCGACGCGGCGAGCCCGTACTGCGCGGCGATGCGGCTGTTGTAGCGGCCGCTGGCGAGCGCCTTCTCGAAATACGCGACCGCGTCGCGCGCGTCGCCCTCGTAGCTGCGCAGCAGCGCGCGCACCATGTGGAAATCCAGCGAGTCGGCGACTTGCCGGTAGGGATAGGCCGCGGCGCGCGACTCGGCCTCGGCGACGCGCTCCAGCGTGACGGGGTGCGAGCGCAGGTAGGAGGGCGCGTTGCCGTCGTTGAAGCGGTTGGCGTCGGCCATGCGCTTCATGAACGTGCCCATCGCGGTGACGTCGAAGCCCGCGGCGGCGAGGCGCTGGAAGCCGATGCGATCGGCCTCGTACTCGTGCGCGCGCGTGAAGTCGAGCTGCTGCTGCACCGACAGCGCCTGCGCCGACGCGACGGCCGCCTGCGCCACGTCGCCCCCGGACTTGCCGCCCGCCTTGGAGGCGAGGATGGCGAGCGCGAGCGCGCCGAGCGACATCAGCATGGTGTCCTTGCGCGAGGCGATCATGCGCGCGATGTGGTGCTGCGTGACGTGCGAGATCTCGTGCGCGAGCACGCTGGCGAGCTCGGACTCGGTCTGGGTGAGCTGGATCAGGCCCGAGTTCACGCCCACGAACCCGCCGGGCAGCGCGAAGGCGTTGATGCTGGGATCGGCGACCGCGAAGAACTGGAAGTCGATCTTGGCGTCGGGCACGGCAGCGACGAGGCGCTGGCCGAGGTCGTTGAGGTAGTCGTTGACCTCGGGGTCCTCCATGATCGCGCCGGTGCGGCGCGCCTGGTGGATCACTTCCTCGCCGAGCTTGCGCTCCTGGGCGGGGGAGAGGTCGACCTGCGACACGTCGCCCAGGTCGGGCAGGAGTGCGGGCGAGGCGCGCGAAAGCGGGGGCGGCGCGACGGGGGGCGGCAGCGAGCCCGACCACAGCCCGGGGGTCGACGGCGCGGGCGTCACCGGTCCCGGTTGCATGGACGCCGGGGCCGCTCCCTGGGCGCGCGCGGCGAGCGGCAGCACGGCCAGTGCAACGACCAGGTGGGCGGCGAGCAACCTGCTCGCGAAGCAAGGGGGGGAAAGAGCCATCGATGGTAGGGCGGCCGGCGCGGTCCCGGCACGCGGGCCGTGCAGTGCTAAGATCGCCGCAACCGCGCCGAGTTCGCGCCAGGACCCATGCAACCCACGGATTTTACGCACTTCGACGCCGAGGGCCAGGCGCGCATGGTCGACGTCGGCGGCAAGGACGTCACCCATCGCGTGGCGCGCGCAGGCGGCCGCATCGTGATGCACGAGACGACCCTCGAGGCGGTCGCGGCGGGCAGCGCCGCCAAGGGCGACGTGCTCGGCGTGGCGCGCGTCGCCGCGATCATGGCGGCCAAGCGCACCGCCGGTCTCATCCCCTTGTGCCATCCCCTCCCGCTGTCGGCGATCGACGTGGCCTTCACCTTCGACCGCGCCGCGCATGCGCTCGCCATCGAGGTCCGCTGCGAGACCCGCGACCGCACCGGCGTCGAGATGGAGGCGCTGACGGCCGTCTCGGTGGGCCTGCTCACCGTCTACGACATGTGCAAGGCCGTCGACCGCGGCATGCGCATCGAGGGCATCGCGCTCCTCGAGAAGCGCGGGGGGCGCTCGGGGCACTTCGTCGCCACGCCGGGCGCTGGTCCAACCACTTGACCACCGGGCCGCGGCTTTAGTACAGTCGCCCCCGGATGCGATGGGTCCCGGGCGGCGATAGACCGCCGGCGGCCCGGGCGCGGCCCGCGCCGCGCCGACCCGGAGGAGGAATTCCTTGCCGCTCGTCACCGTGGAGCCCACCCGGCTCTACCGGCAGATCGCCGAGCAGATCGAAGCGCTGGTCGCCAGCGGAGAATTCGCGCGCGGCCAGCGGCTGCCCAGCGAGCGCGACCTCTCGGCGCTGCTCGGCGTGTCGCGCACCTCGGTGCGCGAGGCGATCATCGCGCTCGAGATGTCGGGCCTGGTCGAGGTGCGCGTCGGCACCGGCATCTTCGTCACCGAGGAGCCTGCGCAGCCACGCACCGCCGCGGCGCGCGGGCGCGGCGCCGACGGCGGGCTTTCGCCCTTCGAGCTCCTCGCCGCGCGCAGCGTCATCGAGGGCGAGGTCGCCGCGCAAGCCGCGCCGCTGACGCGCAAGGCCGACGTCGCTGCGCTCGAGGACACGCTCGCCACGATGCGCGACAACGCCGAAGAACACGCCGTGCGCGACGACGCCGACCGCGATTTCCACCTCGCCATCGCCGGTATCACGCGCAACAGCGCGCTGGTGTGGATCGTGGGCGCGCTGTGGGACCAGCGGCGCAGCGCGATCTTCACCCGCCTCGAGACGCGCTTCCACACCGCGGCGCTGCGCGAGCGCACGCTCGAGGACCACAAGGCCGTGATCGACGCGCTCGCGGCGCGCGACGCCGAAGGCGCACGCGCCGCGATGCAGCGGCACATCGCGCGCGTGATGCGCGAGTTCAAGCGACATTGGGAGGGCGACGGCACGCAGAAGCCGCTGGCGGCGCCCGCCCGCAGCAGTCGGCGCGAACGCGGATCCTCCGCGACGCGCCGCGACACCTGAAGGAGGAGAGCCATGTTCCGCAGTATCACCCAGCTGTCCGCATGGTCGGCGCTCGCGTTGTTCGCGGCGGCGCCGATGGCGAGCGCGCAGGCCCCGGCGCTGCCCAAGAGTCCCGTCACGCTCAACGTCGTCGACGTCGCGGGCAACCTCGCGCTGACGCAGGGCGCGATCGAGAACTTCGCCAAGAAGCACCCCGAGCTCGTCTCCAAGGTGACCTTCACCAAGGCGACCGCCCCCGAGCTGCCGGGCAAGCTGAAGGCGATGCAGGCCGCCAACCGCAGCGACATCGACCTCGTCCTGACCGGCACCGACGCGCTCGCGGCCGGCATCGAGCAGGGGCTGTGGACGCCCGTGCTGCCGCAGTTCTCCGCCAAGTTCGCCAAGCTCACCGGCAACTACCTGCCGGCCGCCGCGAAGATGCAGGAACTCGCCTCGAACCAGGCGCTGACCGTGAACTTCATGCCCGCGGGCCCGCTCGTCGAGTACAACCCCGACAAGGTCAAGAACCCGCCGACCACGCCGGCCGAGCTCCTCGCCTGGTGCAAGGCGAACCCGAATCGCCTGATCTATGCGCGTCCCGCCAATTCGGGCCCCGGCCGCACGTTCATCATGGGGCTGCCGTACATCCTCGGCGACAAGGATCCCAAGGATCCCGTCCATGGCTGGGACAAGACCTGGGCCTACCTCGTGCAGCTCAACGAGTGCATCGAGTACTACCCGACCGGCACCGGCGCCGTCATGAAGGAGCTGGGTGAAGGCTCGCGCGACATGACCATCACCATGACGGGCTGGGACCTGAACCCGCGCATCATGGGCATCGTGCCGAAGTCGTTCAAGGTCGTGCCGTTCAAGGGCATGACCTGGGTGAACGATGCGCACTACATGGCGATCCCCAAGGGCGTGGCGCCGGACCACATGGCGGTGGTGCTCGAGCTGATGGCCTACCTGCTGACGCCGGAAGCGCAGGCGCTGTCGTACGACCGCGGCTACTTCTACCCGGGCCCGGCGGTGAAGGACGTGCCGCTGTCGATGGCGCCCAAGGAAAGCCAGGACGCGATCAACGAGTACGGCCGTCCGGAGTACGAAGGCTGGCTGAAGGAGTTCCCGCATACCCAGTCGCTGCCGCCTTCGGCGCAGGTCGAGGCATTCCGCATCTGGGACGAGAAGGTCGGCGCCAAGATCAAGAAGTAAACCCGCAGGCCATGGCGCAAAGGGCGCCGCGCGCCGCATGGGCGGCGGCGGCGCCTGGCCGGGGTGCACATTCCGCGCGGCCCGGCCGCGCTTTCACGGTGAACGCATGAAGCACGATTTCAGGGAATTGAGGCTCGAGCGCGTCACGCGCCGCTTCGCGCATGCCGACGGCCGCGCGGTGGCCGCGCTCGACGGCCTCAGCCTGACCATTCCGCGCGGCGAATTCGTCGCGCTGCTCGGGCCATCCGGTTGCGGCAAGTCGACGGCGCTGAACTGCATCGCCGGCCTGCTCGCGCTGTCGGAGGGCACGATCCACCTCGACGCGCTGCGCATCGACGTCCTGCCACCCGAGGCGCGTGGCTTCGGCATGGTGTTCCAGAACTACGCGCTGTTCCCGCACATGAGCGTGCGGCGCAACATCGGCTTCGGGCTGAGGATGCGCGGCGTCCCCGACAGCGAGGCGGCCCCGCGCGTCGAGGCCGCGCTCAAGCTCGTGCAGCTCGCGGGCCACGAGGACAAGCTGCCCGGGCAGCTCTCGGGCGGGCAGCAGCAGCGCGTGGCGATCGCGCGCGCCATCGTCGTCGAGCCGCCGCTGGTGCTGATGGACGAGCCGCTGTCGAACCTCGACGCCAAGCTGCGGCTGGAGATGCGCTCGGAGATCCGCCGCATCCACCGCAACCTGGGGCGCTCGACCATCTACGTGACCCACGACCAGGACGAGGCGCTGTCGCTCGCCGACCGCATCGTGGTGATGAAGGACGGCAGCGTGCGCCAGGTGGCGCCCCCGTCCGAGGTGTACGCCAACCCCTCCGACCTCGACGTCGCGCGATTCATGGGCTATCGCAACGAGCTCGCGCTGGTCTCGCAGGGCGGCGAGGCGGGCGCGCTGCGCGTCGAGGGCCAGGGCCTCGCGCTCGCCGGCACGGCGCGCACCGCGCTGCCGCCCGGCGCCAGGGTTCGCGCGGCGATGCGCCCCGACGACATCGTGCTGGGCGACGGTCCCAACGCCGTCGAAGGCGTGGTCGACGCCATCGAGTACGGCGGGCGCGAGTCGCTGGTCGACATCGTCACCGACGCCGGCGTGCGGCTGCACGTGCGCACGGGCGTGGCCGTCCGGGCGGGCGAGCGCGTGCGCGCCAGCATCCCGCCCACGCGCCTGCTGGTCTACCCGGAACCCGCCGCATGAGCGCGGCACGCATCGCCGGGCGCGACATGACGCCCTGGCTCGCCGCGCCTTCGGCGCTGTTCCTGCTGTCGTTGTTCATCTACCCCTGCCTGTACGGGCTGTGGCTGTCGTTCAACCCGCCCAAGGGCGATTTCCTCGCCAACTACCGCACCTTCTTCTCGTCGGAGCGGCAGTGGCCGACGATCTTCACCACGCTCAAGCTCGCGCTGCCGGCCACGCTGATCAACGTCGGCGTGGCACTGCCCATCGCGTACCGCATGCGGGTGAAGACGCCGCGCCAGCGCTGGATCACCACCGCGCTGGTGGTGCCCATCACGCTCGGCACGGTGCTGATCGCCGAGGGCATGCTCACCTACTTCGGTCCGCGCGGCTGGGTGGCGCAGACGCTGCAAGTCCTGCAGGTTTACGACGGCCCCGTGCGGCTCACGCACAACTTCACCGGCGTGATGATCTCGCTCATCATCTCCGGCTTCCCCTTCGTGTTCCTGCTCCTGCTGTCCTATGTCACGGGCATCGACCCGGTGCTCGGGCGCGCGGCGGCGACACTGGGCGCGGGGCCATGGGAGCAGTTCCGCCGCATCTACCTGCCGCTGCTCGTGCCCGGCATCCTGATGTGCTTCTGCCTCGCGTTCGTGCAGGCCTACTCGGTGTTCCCGTCGGCGGTGCTGCTGGGCGCGCCCGCGGGTCCCACGCGCGTGATCTCCATCGCCGCGTACGAAGCGGCGTTCGAGCAGTACGACTACTCGATGGCCTCGGCGATCGCGATGATGATGGGCCTCGCGCAGCTCGTGGTGGTGGTCGCGGTCCTGAGCCTGCGCCGCCTCACCTACCGGGGCCCGGTGACCGGGGGCAAGGGATGAGCGCCGCGCAGACGGTGAGCGCCGCGCGGACGGGCATCGTCGCCGACGGCGCGGGCATGGACGTGAGCCTCGGCGCCGGCGGAGGGCCCGGCGCGGGCGGCGGCGTCCCCGGCGTGCAGCACAGGTCGGGACGCTTGCGCGCCCTGCTGTGGAACCGCACGCTGGGCGTGCTGATGGCGGTGTTCCTGGTGAACGTGTTCCTGATGATCGCCACGGTGGCGATCAATTCCCTCGCCACCGCCTGGCGCGGCACCTGGCTGCCCGAGGGATGGACGTTGCGCTGGTACGCCGAGGCCTGGAAGGAGTTCCAGCTCGGCGGCCTCCTGATCGTCACCTTCGAGGTGATGGCCGCGGTGGTGGCGCTGTCGGTGCTGCTCGGCGTGCCGGCCGCCTACGCGCTCGCGCGCCGCGACTTCCCCGGAAAGCGCGCGCTGATGTTCCTGTTCCTGTTGCCGCTGCTCATCCCGCCCATCACCTACGGCATCCCGCTCGCCACGGTGATGTACCAGTGGCACCTCGCGGGCAACATGCTGGGCGTGATCCTCGCCAACCTCATCCCCGCGCTGCCCTTCGTGATCCTGGTGATGACGCCGTTCATCGAGCAGATCGACCCCAACCTCGAGTCGGCCGCGCGCGTGTTCGGCGCGCGCACGCCGCAGATCTTCATCCACGTGCTGGCGCCGCTCTTGGCGCCCGGAATCCTCGCCGCGGCGCTGCTGGTCCTGGTGCGCACGGTGGCGATGTTCGAGCTGACGTTCCTCACCGCGGGACCCGACTCGCAGACGCTGGTGGTGGCGCTGTACTACGCGATGTTCGCGCCCGGCGTGCGCACCTCGCAGTCGGTCGACGCGATGGCGATGGTGTACATGGCGGTGACGCTGGTGTGGCTGCTCGTGGCCCTGCGCTACGTCAACCCGACGCAGCTCGTCTCGCGGGTCAAGGAGCATCCGCAGCCCGGCTGATTCGCCCGTGCACTCGCTCAACCTCGCCACCTTGCGCTCGCTGCCGGCCGGCACGGCGCTGCCCGGCTACGATCCCGCGCGCGTCGCCGTGGGCATCGTGCACCTGGGCCTCGGCGCCTTCCATCGCGCGCACCAGGCCGTCTACACCGACGCGGCGCTGGCGCGCGACCCGCGCTGGGGCATCTGCGGCGTGTCGCTCAAGACGCCGCGCGCCACCGCGGGGCTCGCCGCGCAGGACGGGCTGTACGCCGTGCTCTGGAAGGGCGAGGGCAGGACGCGCGCGCAGGTGATCGGCGCGCTGCGCGAGGTCCGCTTCGCGGGCGACGATCGCGCGGCGACGGTCGCGCGCATCGCCGATCCTGCCGTCCACGTCGTCACGCTGACGGTCACGGAAAAGGGCTATTGCCACGACCCGGCGAGCGGGGCGCTCGATTTCGGGCACCCCGACATCGTCCACGACCTTGCGAACCCGGGCGCGCCCGTCTCGGCGGTGGGGACGCTCGTCGCCGGCATCGCCGCGCGTGCGGCGAGCGGCGCGGGGCCGCTCAGCGTCGTGTGCTGCGACAACCTGCCGCACAACGGCCGCGTGCTCGAGGGGCTCGCGCGCGCCTATGCCGCGCGCAGCGATGCCGCGCTGGCGGCGCGGCTCGACGCGCTCGCATCGTTCCCCTGCACCATGGTCGACCGCATCGTGCCGGCGACGACCGGCGACGACCTCGCAGAGGCGGCGCGCCTCTTGGGCGTCGCGGACGCGGCACCCGTCGCCGCCGAGCCCTTCGGCCAGTGGGTGATCGAGCGCCGCTTCGCAGGGCCGCACCCGGCCTGGGACGAGGCCGGCGCCCAGTACGCCGATGACGTGGGCGTGTACGAAACCATGAAGCTGCGGCTGCTCAACGGCACGCACTCGGCCATCGCCTACCTGGGCTTCCTGCTCGGCCACGAGACCGTCTGGCAGGCGGTGGGCGACCCCGCGCTGGCGCGTTACATCGAACGCATGATGGCCGAGGAGATCGTGCCGACGCTGGTCCCGCCGCCGGGCGTCGACCTCTCCGCCTACTGCCGGACGCTGCTCGCGCGCTATGCCAACCGCGCGTTGCCGCACCGCACGCAGCAGATCGCGATGGACGGCTCGCAGAAGCTGCCGCAGCGCCTGCTCGACACGGTGCGGGACCGCATCGCGGCGGGCGCGCCGTACCCGCGCCTCGCCCTCGCCGTCGCCGCGTGGATCCGCTACGCCAGCGGCGTCGACGAGGCCGGCCGCCCGATCGCCGTGTCCGATCCGCTCGCCGCGACCTTCGCGCGCATTGCCGCCGGGACCGGCGACGACGTTCCCGCGCGCGTCGCCGGGTTCGTCGCGCTGGTGCCGGTGTTCGGCGACCTCGCGCGCAACGAGGCCTTCCGTCGCGCCGTGACCGTCGCGGCGACGACGCTGTTCGCCGAGGGCGCGCGCGGCGCCCTTGCGGAGGCGGGCTGATTCGCGAAGAATCGACCACCCATGCGACCCCTCGTCCTCCATCCCGACCGCCTGTTCCCGCCCGGGACCGGCACCCGCAACCTCGCGCGCAAGCTCTACGCCACCGTAGAGCGGCTGCCCATCGTCAGCCCCCACGGCCATACCGACCCCTCGTGGTTCGCCGACGACGAGCCCTTCGAGAACGCCAGTTCGCTGCTGATCGTGCCGGACCATTACGTGTTCCGCATGCTCTACAGCCAGGGCGTGCCGCTCGAGGACCTGGGCGTCCCGCGCGTCGACGGCGGCCCCGTCGAGGCCGACCCGCGGCGCATCTGGCGGACCTTCGCCTCGCACTACCATCTCTTCCGCGGCACGCCGTCGCGGCTGTGGCTCGACCACGCATTCCAGACGGTGTTCGGCTTCGAGGAGCGCCTCGACGCCACCACCGCCGACGCGTACTTCGACCGCATCAACGACTGCCTCGCGCGCCCCGAGTTCAGGCCGCGCGCGCTGTTCGAGCGCTTCAACATCGAGGTGATCGCCACCACCGAATCGCCGCTCGACCAGCTGACCCACCACCGCACGATCCGCGACAGCGGGTGGAAGGGCAGGGTCCTCACCGCCTACCGGCCCGATCCCGTCGTCGACCCCGAATTCCCGGGCTTCCGCGACAACGTCGCGAAGCTGGGCACGCTCACCGGCGAGAACACCATGCGCTGGGGCGGCTACCTCGCCGCGCACCGCATCCGCCGCGATTACTTCAAGTCCATGGGCGCGACCTCGACCGACCACGGCCACCCGACGGCGCGCACCTTCAATTTCGACGCCGCGCAGTGCCAGCGCCTGCTCGACCGCGCGATGGACGGCTCGATCGGCGCCGACGAGGCCGAGGCTTTCCGCGGGCAAATGCTGACCGAGATGGCCAGGATGAGCCTCGACGACGAGCTCGTCATGCAGATCCACCCCGGCTCGCTGCGCAACCACAACGCGAAAGTATTCCGCGAGTTCGGCCGCGACAAGGGCGCCGACATTCCCACGCGCACCGACTACGTGCGCGCGCTGTCGCCGTTGCTCGAGCGGTTCGGCAACGAGCGCAAGCTGTCGATCATCCTGTTCACGCTCGACGAGTCGACCTACGCGCGCGAGCTCGCGCCGCTGGCCGGACACTACCCGGTGCTGAAGCTGGGCCCACCATGGTGGTTCCACGACAGCGTCGAGGGCATGTTGCGCTACCTGTCGTCGGTGATCGAGACGGGGGGGTTCTACAACACCGTCGGCTTCAACGACGACACCCGCGCCTTCCTGTCGATCCCCGCGCGCCACGACGTCTGGCGCCGCGTCGCCTGCCGATTCCTCGCGGGACTCGTGCTCGAGCACCGGATGGACGAGGACGACGCCTACGAGCTCGCGCCCGAGCTCGCCTACGGCCTCGCCAAGCGCGCATATCGGTTGTAGCAGGCGCCGGACGCGGCGTCGCTTAGAATGCCCGCAAGGACGCGGGCGGCGCCTCGGCAGCCGGCCGATTCCGCACACCCGCCCGACACCACCATGGAGAACCAGACGATGGCACGCGACTCCCTCACACTGCTCGGACGCATTCTGATCGGGATCCTGTTCATTCCCGAGGGCTTCAACAAGCTCATGGGCTTCTCGGGCACGGTCGGCTACCTGACCAAGCTGGGCGCGCCCATGCCCGAAGTGGCCGCCGCCGTCGCCGTGTTCTGCGAGCTCCTGATCGGGATCACGTTCCTGCTGGGCTGGAAGTTCCGCCTGTCCGCGCTGATCCTCGCCGTCTTCACGGTCGGCACCGCGGTCATCGGCCATGCATTCTGGTCCATGCCCGAAGCGCAGGTCGCGTTGAACAAGATCATGTTCACCAAGAACATGGCGATCACCGCCGGGCTGCTGTTCGCCTGGGCCGCGGGGCCGGGCCGCTGGTCGGTCGACAAGGCCTGACCGTCACTCGCGCAGCCGCGAATCGAGCACGATCGTCACCGGCCCGTCGTTCACCAGCGACACGCGCATGTCCGCGCCGAACCGCCCGGTCGCGACCGGGCGGTTCGCGGCGGCCGCGAGCCGCGCCACGAAATCGTCGAAGGCGGGACGCGCCCGTTCGGGGGGCGCCGCCGCGGACCACGACGGGCGGTTGCCCTTGCGCGTCGACGCATGGAGGGTGAACTGCGACACGGCGAGCAGCGCGCCGCCGGCGTCCACCACCGAGCGGTTCATCACGCCCTCCTCGTCGCCGAAGATACGCAGGCCCGCGAGCTTGCGCGCGAGCCACTCGGCATCCTCGTCGCGGTCGTCGAGCGCGACGCCGAGGAGCACCAGCAGGCCCGCGCCGATGGCGCCGACCACCTCGCCGCCGACCTCGACGCGCGCCTCGCGCACGCGCTGCGCCACCGCCCTCATCGCGAAATGCTGCGGTCGACGTGGTCGACGCGGCCGCCGCGAAAATGCACGGTGGTGATCATCCCGGGGTCGCCTTCGGTCGGCAGGTAGGACCAGCGCGCGCCGCCCTTGCCCTCGGTGCTGCCGCTGCGGATGTCGGGGTTGCCGATCTTGGCGACCACCTCGGCGTCGGTCATGCCGGCATGGAGGAACCTCCGCTCCGCGGCACTGCCGGCGGGGCCCGCCTTGTGCGTCGACGAGCGGTCGCTGCGCAGCGCCCCGGCCTGGGCACGCTTGCCGCTTCGCTTCTGCGTCGCGGCCTCGGAGGCGGGCGCCCTGGCGGGCGGGGGCGCGCTGGCGGGCGGGGGCGTGAAGGGAACCACCGACAGCGTGGGCGGGTCTGCCTGGAAGTCGCGCAGCTCGCGGCCCGCCGGGCAGGCGCTGTCCTGGTACACGGCGTGGCCGTCGTCGCCGACGCATTTGAAGACGTCGGCGCGCACCGCCGGGGACGCGAGTGCGCCGGCCGTCGCGGCCAGGGTGGCGAAAAGGAGCGCGGGGTGGGCGCGCGGCGGGAATGCGCGAGGCATCGCCATACGATAATGCGGGCTGGCAAATGGTTCCACTAGGCCATTCGATGGACATCCGGGCCCCCCTCGCCGCGCGCGTCGCGGCGATCGCGCCATTCCACGTGATGGAAGTGCAGACCGCGGCGCGCGCGCTGGAGGCGCGCGGCGTCGACGTCGTGCACCTCGAGATCGGCGAGCCCGACTTCCCCACGCCGGCGCCGGTCTGCGAGGCCGCCACGCGGGCGCTTGCGCGCGGGGACATCTACTACACCTCGGCGCTGGGCATCACGCCGCTGCGCGAGGCGATCGCCCGCCACTACCGCGACCACCTCGGCGCCGACGTCGATCCCGCGCGGGTGATCGTCACCGCAGGATCGTCGGCTGCGCTGCTGCTGGTGCTGGCGCTGATCGTCGACCGCGACAGCGAGATCGTCATGGCCGATCCCAACTACCCCTGCAACCGCCACCTGGTCGAGACCCTCGAAGGCGTGGCGCGCACGGTGCCGGTGGGTCCGCAGACGCGCTACCAGCTCGACGCCGCGGGCGTCGAGGCGAGCTGGAACGCGCGCACGCGCGGCGTGCTGGTGGCGTCGCCTTCCAACCCGACCGGCACCTCGATCGACGGCGCGGAGCTCGCGCGCATCGCCGGCGTGACGCGGGCGCGCGGCGGCCACCTCGTCGTCGACGAGATCTACCTCGGGCTGTCCTACGGCCACGCCCCGCGCAGCGTGCTTGCCGACGTCGACGACGCCTTCGTGGTGTCGAGCTTCTCCAAGTACTTCAACATGACGGGCTGGCGTCTCGGCTGGATCGTCGCGCCGCAACGGCACGTGCGCGACCTCGAGAAGCTGGCGCAGAACCTTTACATCTCGCCGCCGACCCTTTCGCAGCGCGCCGCGCTGGCCTGCTTCGAGCCCGCCACGCTGGCCATCCTCGAGGAGCGGCGCCGTGCCTTCGAGGCGCGCCGCGACGCGCTGGTGGGGCGGCTGCGCGGCCTGGGCTTCGGCATCCCGGTGATGCCGGACGGCGGGTTCTTCGTCTACGCCGACTGCGCGCGCTTCCTTGGCCCCGGCACGCCCGACAGCGCGGCGTTCTGCCGCGAGGCGCTCGACGCGACCGGCGTGGCGTTCACGCCGGGCATCGACTTCGGGCGCCACCGCGCCGCGGAGCATGTGCGCTTCGCCTACACCGTCGACGCCGGGCGCATCGACGTTGCGGCGGATCGCCTCGGCGCGTGGCTCCGCACGCGCGTGGGCCGCTGACGCGACGACCCGCCGCCCGTGTCCTTCCTTCGTCACCGCCTCGCGCTCCTCGCGGCCTGCACCGGCGCGCTGCTGCCGGGCTGCAGCGCCGTCGACTACTACTGGCAGGGCATCGAGGGCCAGTACCGCATCCTCGCCGATGCACAGCCCATCGGCGAGGTCATCGCGCGGAGCGACGACCCGCGGCTCAAGGCGCGCCTCGCGCTGGCCGTCGAGGCGCGCGATTTCGCGTCGGCGCGGCTCGGCCTGCCCGCCAACGCGAGCTACCGCCGCTACACCGACCGCGGCCGCGGCTTCGTCGCCTGGAACGTGTTCGCAGCACCCCCACTGTCGCTCGAGCCGCGCGCCTGGTGCTACCCGGTGGCGGGCTGCGTCAACTACCGCGGTTACTTCTCCGAGGCGCGCGCGCAGGCCGAGGCGGCGGCGCTCAAGGCCGCGGGCAACGACGTGTACATCGGCGGTGTCCCGGCGTACTCGACGCTGGGCTGGTTCGACGACCCGGTGCTGTCGACCTTCGTGCGCTATCCCGAGACCGAGTTCGTGCGCCTCATCTTCCACGAGCTCGCGCACCAGCTCATCTACGTCAAGGGCGATACGGTGTTCAACGAGTCCTTCGCCACGGCGGTGTCCGACGAGGGCCTCGACCGCTGGATCGCCGTGCAGCCGCCCGAGGCGCGCGAGCGCCTCTCCGCGGAGCGCGCGCGCAACGAGCGCCTGCGCACCGCCTTCGCCGCGCTGGTGGTGGAGGCCCGGTCCTCGTTGGCGGACGTCTACGCCGGGAGCGGCGGCGAGGCCGGCAAGCTCGCGCGCAAGGCCGAGGTGTTCGCGTCGATGCGCGCGTCGTACGACCGCGCCCGCGCCGGCGAGCCGGCGCTCGCGGGCTTCGACCGCTGGTTCCGCGGCTACGCCGATGGCGGCCCCAACAATGCGAGCCTCGCGGCGTTCGCGCTGTACACGCAGCGGGTGCCGGCGTTCAGGCGCATGATCGCCGACGCCGGTGGCGACCTCGCGGTCTTCTACGACAAGGTGCGCGCGCTCGCGGCGCTGGACAAGCCTGCGCGGGAGGCCGCGCTCGACGCACTGCAGCCGCGCGCTAGCGAAGCCACGCCACCGTCCACGCGAGCCAACGCGGCCGCCATGCCAGCAGCAGTGCCGTCAGCAGCGACGCGACCGCCACCGACATGATCCACACCAGCGCCGCGATCGAGGGGTGATTCGCGCGCAGGCAGGCCATCAGGCCGCCTGCCAGCGCAGCGATGCCGAGCGTCCTCAGGACCACCCGGTCGCGGACGGCAGGCGATGGACCGTGCACCTGGCGCCAGTGCGCATCCATGGCCAGCGCCAGCCAGGCCGCGCCGAGGAAGCATGCGGCGAAGGCGAGGAGGGACATCATGGCTGGCAATTGTGCGTGAGGCGCAACGGCGCGGCGGTCGCGGATGTCAGGCGCGCCGCGCGGCGCGGTCCGTGTCCTGCGCGGGACGGGCCGCGCCACGACGGCGAAGCCTCGTCGCCGCCGCGGCGGCGATCGCCGCCGTGAAGAGCAGCGCGAGGTCGAACGCGGCGACGGGCCAGTAGCGCGCGGACAGCGTGCGCACGAGGTGGTCGCCGGTGGTCGCGGCGTTGAGCGTGACGGCTGCCAGGGCGAGTCCCGCGATGGCGCAGCATTGCTCGAACCACGCGGGGGAGAGGCGTGCCGCCGAAGGCGCGCGGCTCCGCCAGCCTGCGTGCGCCAGCGCGAGGATCCACGCGCCGAAGAACGCCGCCTTCTGCCATTCGGCGCCGTGCGCGAGCTCGGCGGGGACGAGCCGGTTGGCGACCAGCATCGACAGCGTCGCGACCAGCGTGCCCGTGACGGTGGCCACCGCCATGGCATCGGCCCAGCGCGCGCCTGCGATGCCCTTCGCGGCGTGCAGCCGCTTGCGTTTCTCGACGAAGAACACGAAGCCGGTGGCGATGCATACCGTGCCCATCAGGCCGCCGAACACGTACAGCCAGCGCAGCGGCCAGTTCTCGAAGTGCTGCAGGTGCAGCCCGGTGAGGAAATCGTTGGCGCTGGCCACGGCGGACGGTGGTGGCTCCTCGTACAGCACCCGCCCGGTGCTTCCCTCGAAATGGATGGGCTGCCCGACCAGCGTCACGCGGTCGGTACCGGCACGGTAGACGGTGACGTAGCTTGCGCGGTCGCCGACGTGGTGCACCGCGAGATAACCCACCTCGCCCGGCATGCCGCGTGCGGCCCAGCGGCGTTTCGCCTCGGCCACCATGGCGTCGACGGAGGCGAGCGCTGCGCGCTCGCCGCTGGGCTTGAAGGGCAGCCCCCTGGCATGCGCCTCGGCCTCGGCTGCGGCCTGCGCCTGCGGGCGCAGCGTCGTCTCGGCCACTGGGAAGTACATGCTGGCGAAGATGGTGAGGCCGGTGAGCGCGAAGAAGAAATGGAAGGGGAGCGCCACCACCCCGGTCAGGTTGTGCAGGTCGAGCACGCTGCGCTGCAGGGCCTTGCGCGGGCGGAAGGTGAAGTACTCGCGGAAGATGCGCCGGTGGATGGCGATGCCGGAGACGAGCGCCGCGAGCATGGCGACGGCGGCGGCGCCGACGATCCAGTAGCCCACGTCCTTCCAGGTCAGGTTGAGCCCGATGTGCATCGGGTAGAAGAACTCGCTGCCGACCTTGAGCTCCCCCTCGGGAAGCACGTGGCCGTCGCGCGGGTCGATGGTCAGGTGCCCGTGGACGTGGTCGTCGGGATCGTCGGGATTGTTGGCGACGGCGAACTCGGCGTACAGGTCCAATAGCGGGTCGCGGTGGGTGGTGTAGGCCTCGAAGGTCCGTACCGGCAGCGGCACCGCGAGCGGGCCGCGCACGCGGCCGCGCGCTTCCTCGACGTCGTCGGCATCGGGCACGATGCCGGCGAAGATCGGCGCGAGCATCGTGTCGTACGACGGCATGGGCTGCGCGGTGAAGCGCGTCTCGGGCATGGCCCAGCGGTCGATCTCGCGGTCGAATACCGAAAGCGAGCCGAACAGGAACACCACCACCAGCACGTAGCCCAGCACCAGGCCGATCCAGGTGTGCAGCCATGCCATCGACAGGCGGAAACTGCCGAGCACCGTGGTGGCCTCAGGAAGCGCTGCGCGCGAGCAGGGCCGCGAGCGCCGTCATGCAGGCGCCGCCGCCGAGCAGCACGAGCCAGCAGCGCAGGACGCTGCGCGCCGCGAAGCTCGCGCAGAACGCGGCGAGGAACACCAGGAACGCGAGCAGGTAGGCGAGCGTGCGCGCGTCGTCGAAGGACATGCGCGCCGCCGTCGCGAGCGCGATCGCCAGCGACACGAAGCCCCAGGTGAATGCCCAGCCGCCGGCGAAGGCGGCGCCGACGCGCGCGAGCGCCTCGCGCGGCCGCGGGGGGCCACCTCCACGCGGGCCGCGCGGGAGCGGGGAAGCCATCGGTCCCGCGTGCGGCCGCGCGTTCAGAACCCCATCCGCAGCGTCAACGCGTAGTTCGCCGGCGGCCCGTAGTAGCTGTTGTCGTACTGGTCGAGCACGAAGTACTTGCGGTCGGTGACGTTGTTGGCGTTGAACTGCAGCGAGACGCTGGGCGAGAACTGGTAGCGCGCCATCAGGTTGACGAGCGTGACGCTGCGCTGGGCGAAGTCGACCGGGCCGTCGGGCGAGCCGACGATGGTATGCGTCGCCGACTGCCAGTTGACGCCGCCGCCGAGGGTGAGGCGGGGCACCCAGTCGCGCGGCTGCCAGGTCACGAAGCTGCGCACCAGGGTGTCGGGCAGGAAGGTGCGGAACGACTCGCCCGAGCGGTCGTTCATGTCGTAGTGCGTCCACGACACGGAGCCCTGGAGGTCGCGCGTGAAGCGCCCGGTGGCCTCGAGCTCGAAGCCGCGGGTGCGGATGCCGTCGACGGCCTGGCTCGCCTGGGAGCCGTCGGGCAGCAGCACGGCCTCGCCCGTCTCGGGGTCGAGCACCGCCGTGGCGACGTTGTTCTGCTGGGTCTGGAAGATCGTCAGCGCCGTGGTCAGGCGGCCGTCGAAATGCTCGCCCTTGATGCCCGCCTCGTAGCTGTAGCCGTCGACGGGATCGAGGTAGTGGCCGTTGATGTCGCGCGCGTTCTGCGGCTTGAACGTCCCGGTGTAGCTCGCGTAGGCCGAGAACTGCCGCGAGAAGTCCCAGACCACGCCGGCGTAGGGGATGAACCGCGACTGGTCGTACTTCGAGTCCGCCGGCGTGTCGTAGAGGTAGAACGAGTCCACCTTCCAGCGCGCGTAGCGCCCGCCGGCGAGCACGTGCAGCGGATCGGCGATGGAGAAGCGCGCCGCGACGTACGCCGCGTCCTGGTCGGTGCGGATGTCCTGAACCTCGTAGCTTTCGCCCCATACGGGCTCGGGGTAGCTGCCGTCCCACTGGAAGAAGTTCGGGGTCGGCGGCAGCACGTCGGCCGGGTCTGCGGCGTTGCCCTTGTTCCTGGCGCGCGAGCCGTTGTAGCCGGCGACGAGCTGGTGGCGCCTTCCGAACAGCTCGAACGGGCCCTCCGCGTAGGCGTCGAGCGAATTCTCGGTGATGCGCCCGTCGCCCCGGGTGCCGTAGGGCTCGAGGCCGAGCCCCGAGTCGGGATCGGGGAAGCCGTACACGTAGAACAGCGCGTACTTCTCGTCGTACTGGCGGTGGCTCGCCGTGGCGCGCAGCCGCCAGCCGTTGTCGAACCGGTGGTCGAGCTCGGCGAACACCGTCTGCGTCTTGCGGTTCCAGAACGCCCAGTCGGTGGAGGTCGTCACCGAGGTCGGCCAGTTGGCGAGCTGGCCGTTGGACAGGAACAGCGGGAACGAGCCCCAGGTGTTCGACGTCGGCCGGTTGTCCTGGTAGTCGAAGCCCACCGACAGGCGCGTGGACTTGCCGAGGTCGGCGTCGATGATGCCGTAGGCCACGCCGAGCTTCTTGTGGTACAGGTCCTGGTACGAGTCGGTGCCCTCGGCCACGCCGACGAAGCGCCCGCGCACGCTGCCGCTTTCGTTGAGCGGCGTCGAGGCGTCGATCATGGCGCGGCGCTGGTTCCACGATCCCAGGCTGAGCTCGGTGACGAAGGCCGGCACGCGCGAGTCCGCGTGCTTGCGCACCATGTTGATCGACGCCGCCGGATTGCCGGGCCCGGTCATCAGGCCGGTGGCGCCGCGCACCACCTCGATGCGCTCGTAGGGCGCCGTGTCGACGGACTCGTCGATGGAGCCGGTGTTGAAGTTGGAGAACGAAGGTACACCGTCGAACATCAGCGAATCGACGAGGAAGCCGCGCGAATAGAACAGCACGCGCTCGGTGTCGTAGGCGTTGGAGTAGATGCCGGCGGTGTTGTCGAGCACCTGCCGCAGGTTGGTGAGGTCCTGGTCCTCCATCCGCTGGCGGGTGATGATGGTCATCGACTGCGGCGTCTCGCGCGGCGACAGCTCGATCTTGGCCGCCGAGGCGGCCGCGGGCGCGGTATAGCGGTCGGCGCGCTGCTCGGTCACGTCGAGCGTGCCGAGCTGCACGACGCCCTGCGAAGCCTCGCCCTTCGGCTTGTCGGCGTCGGTGGAGGCGGGCGTCTGGGCGTTGGCCGCCGCGGCCGCAGCCAGGGCGGCGAGGAGGCAGGCGAGGCGCGTGCCGGCGGGCGCGTGGCGCGGCGGGCGTCGGCGGGAAGGCACGTTCTTGTCGTGGCTCATTGTCCTGGGCGGGCGAGGGTTGGCAGCGAAATCGGAACGGAATCAATCTACGAATGAGAATGATTGTCAATTGTATCAAGCCTTCGCGACTGTAGGCGCCCGACCGGCAATCGCACCTCGCCCCAGCCGACACGCTGTTGCCGAAATGCCGCATTGTCCGATCCGGGCCGCGGGTGCGAGACTGCGGGAATCCGACTCCGAAAGGCCACGTGCCCGACATGAACCTCGTACATGGAAGTGTTTCTCGCGTCGCAACCACGGCCCGCGACCGCACAGCCCGCGACCGGTCCCGCGATGGTCGGCGCATGCAACGGATGGCAGCGCTGGGGCTGCTGGCACTGCTCGCCGGCAGCGCAGCGGCCGTGCAGGCGCAGGGCTACGCCGTGACGACCACCACGGTGAACATGCGCGCGGGACCGGACTCGTCCTATCCCCTGGTGGCGCGGGTGCCGGTGGGGACGAGCCTCAATGTCGGCGGCTGCATCACCAACTTTTCGTGGTGCGACGTGTACGCCGGCGACCTGCGCGGCTGGGTGTACGGCAGCTACCTTTCGTACCCCTACCAGTCGTCGGTGGTGCCGATCTACAGCTACGGGCCGGCGCTGGGCATCCCGATCATCTCGTTCACCATCGGGAGCTATTGGGACAACTACTACCGGTACCGGCCGTTCTACGCCAACCGCTACACCTGGTACAACCGCCCGTGGACGCCACCGCCGCCGCGTCCGTCCTCGTGGCGACCGCCGCCGCCCCCGCATGCCGGAGGCCGCCCGCCCGGGCCTCCGCCAGGAGGCTGGAACCCTCCGCACGACAACCGGCCGCCGCAGGGGGGCTACCCTTCGGGATCGCGTCCCCCGCACGGCGGCAACCCGGGCGGCCACCCGCCGCAGGCGGGTAACCCGCCACCACGGCCGC
This sequence comes from Casimicrobiaceae bacterium, assembly GCA_044226535.1. Classification (GTDB taxonomy): domain Bacteria; phylum Pseudomonadota; class Gammaproteobacteria; order Burkholderiales; family Casimicrobiaceae; genus VBCG01. The sequence goes on from JBGAGT010000003.1 coordinate 142,409, forward strand.
CGCAGGGCGGGAACCCGCCGCAGGGCAACCGGCCTTCGCGCCTCGACAGCGAAGGCTATCCGGCGGGACGGCCCGGCCAGTACACGGCGCCGCAGGCCGGACGCTAGGCGGTCGGCGCGCGGTCCCTAGACCACGCGCTGGTACCACCACATCGACAGCGAGACCGCGGCCAGCAGGAAGGCCGCGGCGATCGCCGCGAACAGCGCCGACACCTCGGTTTCCTTGCGTTCGAACACCAGCTTGGAGTTGAGCTCGGCGTAGGCCTTGCGCAGATCGGGCGCGTTGCCTGCGTAGAAGTACTCGCCCTGCGTGACGTCGGCGATGGCCTTCAGCGCGTCCTCGTCGAGGCGCACGCGCATCGACCAGCCTTCCGCGCCGATGATCTCGCCGGCAGTGGTGCCGACGCCGACCGTGTACACGCGCACGCCGCGCTCGGCGGCCATCTTCGCCGATTCACGCGGGTCGGGCCCGGTGGTGGTCTGCCCGTCGGTCAGCAGGATGATGGCTGCGTTGTTGTACGAGCCCGGCGGCACGGGTTTCCAGGCGTTGGCGGGGTCGGCGGCCTTGCTGTCGAGCGAGCGGTTGCGCGCGTCGATGCGCGGGTTGTAGGTGCGAAGGTCGTACTCGATGTCGGGGAACAGCATCTTGAGCGACACCAGGATGCCGCTGCCGACCGCCGTGCCGCGCTGCAGCTCGAAGCGGTCGATCGCGGCGTTGAGGTCGTCGCGCGACAGCGTCGAGGGCTGCACCACGCTGGCGGTGCCCGCGAAGGCGACGATGCCGATCTTCATCGACGAGGGCGTGTCGGCGATGAACTGCTTGGCGGCCGCCTGCGCCGCCTCCATGCGCGTCGGTTGCACGTCGGCGGCGCGCATGCTGCCCGACACGTCCATGGCGAGGATGATGGTCTCGTGCTGCGAGGGCAGCGTCACGGTGGCGAGCGGGCGCGACATCGCCATCACCAGCGAGGCGAGCGCCAGCAGCATCAGCGCGGGCGGCACGTGGCGCCGTACCCGCGACATCGTGCCCATCGCCTCGCGCACGATCGACAGGCTGGAGTAGCGCACCGCGCGCTTCGCGCGACGGCGGATCATCGCGACGTACGCGGCGACCAGCACCGGCAGCGCCAGCGCCAGCCACAGCCATTGGGGCCACAGGAACCTCATTGCATCGCCTCGAGGTGCGCGGCGCGGGCCACGCCCGCGGTGCGCGCGCGCCGGCGGCGCAGGTCGGCGAAGCGCAGCAGCGCGTCGCCGACGTCGTCGACGGTGGCGAGCTCGAGCGCATCGACACCCGCCGCGGCGAGCCCCTGCCGCAGCTCGCGCTCGCGGCGCTCGGCGATCTCGGCGAAGCGCCTGCGGAAACGCCGGTCGTGGGTGTCGACGAAGAGCTGCTCGCCGGTCTCGGCATCCTCGACCACCATCATCCCGAGGTCGGGCAGCGCGCGCTCCAGCGGGTCGTACAAGCGCACCGCGACGACGTCGTGGCGCCGCGCCAGCGCGGCCAGCGGCCGGTCCCAGCCCGGTTCGCTGACGAAGTCGGACACCGCGAACACCATCGCGCGTCGCGCGATGGCGCCGTGCGCGGCGTCGAACAGCGTCGCGAGCCGCGTGCCCTCGCGCGCGGGCCTTCGCGCGCGCGTCGCGACGTCGATCTGGTGCAGGAGCTGCAGCACCTGCGCGCGCGTGCTGCGCGGCGGCAGCACCTTCTCGACGCGGTCGGTGTAGAGGATCGCGCCGACGCGGTTGCCGTGGCGCGTCAGCATGCGCGCGATCAGCGCCACGAACTCGGTGGCGATGCCCGACTTGCGCGCCTTCTCCGAGCCGAAGTCGATCGAGCCCGAGAGGTCGAGCAGGAACCAGGCCGTGAGGTCGCGCTCCTCGTTGTACTCGCGCACGTAGGGCGTGTCGAGGCGCGCGGTGACGTTCCAGTCGATGTGGCGCACGTCGTCGTGGAATTGGTACTCGCGGAGGTCCGCGAGGTCGAGCCCGGCGCCGCGGAAGAAGGTGCGGTAGTCGCCGTGCAGCAGGCCGTCGAGGCGCTTCAGCACCGTCCACTCGAGGCGGCGCAGCAGCGCCTCCGAAGGGGGCAGGGCGCGCGCCTGCCGCGCGGTGCCGCGCGGCGCCGCGGGCGCCGCCGCAGGCACTTCGGGCGGCAGTTCAGGCCGGGTTGCCGAGGTCGACATGGGCGGCGAGGGGCTTGTCGGGCGCGCGCACGCTCTGCAGCACGCGGGTGACGATGCGGTCGGGCGTGATGCCGTCCGCGAGCGCCTCGTAGGAGAGCGACAGGCGGTGGCGCAGGATGTCGGGTGCGAGGTCGGCGACGTCCTCGGGCAGCGCGTAGGGCCGCCCGCGCAGCCAGGCCAGCGCGCGCGCGCCCTCGATGAGCGCGATGGTCGCGCGCGGGCTCGCGCCGAAGGTGATGTAGGGCGCGAGCTCGGCGAGGCCGTAGTGCTGCGGCGCGCGCGTCGCGGCGACGAGCTTCACCGCGTATTGCATCAGCGACGGGTCGACATAGCCCTTGCGGCAGGAGCGCTGCGCGGCGAGGAGGTCGTCGGTGCTGCACACCGCCACCACGTCGGTCGGCGTGCCGGTCACCCGCTCGACGATGACGAACTCCTCCTCCTCCGTCGGATAGCCCACCTCGACCTTCATCATGAATCGGTCGACCTGCGCCTCGGGCAGCGCGTAGGTGCCCTCGCTCTCGATCGGGTTCTGCGTCGCCATCACCAGGAAGGGCTCGGGCACGTGGAACGACTCGCCGGCGATGGTGACCTGGTGCTCCTGCATCACCTCGAGCAGCGCGCTCTGCACCTTGGCGGGCGCGCGGTTGATCTCGTCGGCGAGCAGCAGGTTGCAGAACACCGGGCCGAGGGTGGTGGTGAAGGCGCCGTCGCGCTGGTTGAACACGCGCGTGCCGACGAGGTCGGCGGGCACGAGGTCGGGCGTGAACTGGATGCGCCGGAAGAGCCCGTGCATGGTGCGCGCCAGCGTGCGCACCGTCAGCGTCTTGGCGAGGCCCGGCACGCCCTCCACCAGCAGGTGGCCCTGCGCGAGCATCGCCACCAGCACGCGCTCGAGGAAGTGGTCCTGGCCGACGACGACCTTCTTGACCTCGTAGAGGATGCGCTGCATCAGGTCGGCGTGCGCGCGTGCGGTGTCGTTCATCGTGGGAGCCTCAGAAGGGGGACAGGCCCACGGCGGCCGCGGCGTTCTCGATCGGCACGGCGAAGCCGATGCCGATGAACACGCGCTGGTCCGTGGGGTTGAAGATGCCGGTGACGATGCCGACGACCTCGCCGTCGGCGGTGACCAGCGGGCCGCCCGAGTTGCCGGGGTTGGCCGCCGCGTCGAACTGGATCAGGTTGGTGAGCGTCTTGCCGCGCTCGGGCGAGCGGTACTCGCGCTTCATGCCCGACACGATCCCCGACGAAGCCGAGGGCCCGATGCCGAAGGGGAAGCCGATCGCCACCACCTCGTCGCCCACCGACAGGTCGGCGGTCGAGCGCAGCGTCGCCGCCGGCAGGTCGTCGGGCACGGTGCGCGCCTTCAGCACCGCGAGGTCGTTCTCGGGCTGGGTGTTGACGACGTCGGCGGGCGACTCGCTGCCGTCGGCGAAGGTCACGACGATCGCCTCCGCACCGTCGATGACGTGCAGGTTGGTGAGGATGAGGCCCGTCGAGACGATGACCACGCCGGTGCCGATGCCGATGCGGTAGAGCTCGTCGGGGTCCTCGGCCTCGGCGCGCGGATGCTCGCCGTCGCGGGTGGCGCGGGGCGGTTTCGCGGGCGCGGCACGCGGCCTGGCGGCCGGCGCCTTGGCGGAGGGCGGTGCAGCCTTCGATTTCGCACCGTCCTCGCCGTCCTTCACGTGGCGCAGGCCACGCACGTGCACGACCGAGGGACGCACCGCCGCATAGGCGCGCTGCGCCATCGACGGCAGCGCGTTGTTCTCCAGCGTGTGCAGCACCGCGGCGTCGATGTCCTTCTGCGTCAGCGCGCGCGGCGACTTGCGCGCGAGGTCGAACGCGCCGAGGGCGACGGCGATGATCCCGCAGCCGAGCAGCAGGTAGGGCAGTGACGCGCGCAAACGGCGCCGCCAGGGTACCCGGACGGTGGCGATCGAAGCGCCGTCGCTCGACGGTGCCGCCACGGCCGACGCCGGGCCGCTCGCCGCAGGACGTGCCGGCGGGCGCGGCGCACCGGCCTGCACGCCCCCGGGCGCGGGCGGGACGCTCGCGCTCGGGCGGGGGGAACGGCTGTAGAGCGGGGGTTTGCGCATGGCGGGCGGCTCGGGCTGCCGTTCGCTTCGATGCCATTTTGCGCGCAACGTTCCTCAACGCGCAAACGGATCCCGGCGGCGAGCGCGGCGGCTGCGTTCGAGGGCGTCGCCGGCTAGGCGGCCGGGCCGGCGAGCCGGGCGAGCAGGAAGCCGTCGTAGCCCTTGCTGCCGACCGTCTGGATGGCGGTGCAGCGCACGTCGCCGCGGCGTGCAAGATGGTCGAGCAACGCCCGCACGCCGAGCACCGAGGCGTCCCGCGAATCCGCGTCGGCGACGCGCCCGCCGCGCACCACGTTGTCGACGACGATGACCGCGCCGGGGCGGGAAAGCCGGGTGGCGCGCTCGAAGTAGGCGGTGTTGTTGGCCTTGTCGGCGTCGATGAAGGTGAAGTCGAAGGGGGCGCGTCCTTCGCCCGCCAGCGCGTCCAGCGATTCCAGCGCGAGCCCGACGCGCACCTCGGTGCGCACGGCGAGGCCGGCGCGGGCGAGGTTGGCGCGCGCGACCTCGGCGCAGGAAGGCTCGCGCTCCAGCGTCAGCAGCGAGCCGTCGGCCGGCAGCGCGCGGGCGAGGCAGATGGCGCTGTAGCCGCCGAGCGTGCCGATCTCGAGCACGTGGCGCGCGCCGTGGATGCGCGCCAGGAGCTCGAGCAGGCGCCCCTGCGGGGGCGACACGCTGATCGCCCGCAGCCCCGCCGCATCGCTGGCGGCAAGCGCGGCCTCGAGCACCGCGTCGCGGCCGATCAGGCGCTCGTCGAACAGCGCGTCGACGGCGTCCCAGGAAGCCGCGGCGCTCATTGTCCGAACACCACGACGGTCGCGCTGCCGCTGAGCGGTATCGACCCGCCGCTGCTGCCGCTCGCCACCGCGACGTACTGGCGCCCACCCGCCTCGTAGGTGATGACGCCACCGGCGATCGGGCCGCCGGTGTTGAAGTGGTAGAGCTCGCGCCCGTCGCGCGCGTCGAAGGCCAGGAAGTTGCCGTCGAGGTCGCCGGTGAACAGCACGTCGCCCGCGGTGGGCGTCAGCGCCGCATACATCGGCGTGGCGCGGTGCAGGCGCCAGGCCATGGTACCGGTCGCCGGGTCGACGGCGTTGATCCAGCCGGACCACCGGCTGACGGGATCGTTGCTGCCCCAGCCGTTGGCGAGGCCCGTGTAGGGCACGGTGGCCGTCCACTTGGGATCGGGGCCGAGCTTGAACACGGTGCACCAGTCGATGGCGTTGACGTAGAGGAGCCGCGTCGAGGCGCTGTAGGCGGGGCCGTTCCACTGCACGCCGGCCACCGGACAAACGCGCACGCCCTCGGGCGTGATCGGCGCATCGTGGTTGAGGATGGTGGTCATCGGCAGCGTGAACACGCGCTTGCCGTCGTCGCGGTCGACGACGTGCAGGATGCCTTCCTTGCCCGCGGTGGCGACGTAGCGTCGGCCGCCGGCGTCGAACATCATCGCCGCCGTCGCGTCCCAGTCGTGGTCGTCGTTGGCGCGCAGCTGGTACCACCACTTGAGCGTGCCGGTGCGCGCGTCGAGGGCGACGGTCGAGATGGTGAAGAGGTTGGCGCCCGGGCGCATGCTCTTCTTGTAGTCGGGGCCGGGATTGCCCACCGGGACGAACAGCGTCCCCGTGGAACGGTCGAGCGCGTAGCTCACCCAGGCGGCGCCGCCGCCGTGCTCGGCCGAGGCCGGGTCCTTCCAGCTGTCGGCGCCTGCCTGGCTGCCCGTGGGGATGAGGTCGAACGCCCAGGCGAGCGTGCCGTCGGCGACGTTGAACGCCATCATGCGGCCGCGGATGCCCCAGTCGCCGCCGGCCTTGCCGACGTAGACGATGTCGTTCCAGACGATCGGCGCGGCGCCGATGCCTTCGCCGATGCTCCAGTCGGCGACCTGGCGCACCCACAGCGGCTTGCCGGTCTTGGCATCGAGCGCGTACAGGAAGCCGTCCTGCGTGCCGCGGAACACGCGTCCGCCGGCGATCGCCACGCCCTTGTTGGTCGCGTTCATCTCCGGGCCCTGCGCCGCGTGGTGGTGGACCCAGACCTTGCGGCAGGTCGTGGCGTCGATCGCCCAGGTGCCGAGGTGGGTCGTGACGTACAGCAGGCCGTCGTACATCACCGGGCCCGTGGAGAACGTGCCGAGCTCGCCCAGCTGGAACATGCACACGGGGCGGAGCCGGTCGGCGTTCGTGCGGTCGATCGCCGTCAGCGTCGAGTAACGCTCGCCGCGGTAGCCCTTGTTGTACATCAGCCAGGAGGTGGTCGAGGCGTCGGCCGCGTCGAGCTCGGCCTGCGTCGGCCCCGATGTGCCGGGCTGGCGGAGCTTGCCGTAGAGCTTGCCGATCTCGACCTTGCCCGCCGGGGCCGCCACGCGGGCGACGGTCGTGGCCGACGCGGCTGCGTCGAGCGTGAGGGTGCGCTCCATGGGCGTCGACGGCGTCAGCGCCTCGGTGCCCGCGGGCAGCCCGTTCGAGGCGAGGATGAAGGCGACGATGTCGGCATATTGCTGGCCGTCGAGCGTGCCGGCCTGGCCGAGCGGCATCTGGTCGTGCACGTAGTCGTAGAAGGTCTTGAGCGCCTTGCCGTTCCACTGGGCGACGAAGGGAGTGCCGGAGAGCCCGGGGGCGCCCGTGCCCTGCAGCTGCGCGCCGTGGCATACGCTGCAATGCTGCGAGTAGTCCCAGCGGCCGCTTTCCACCTGCGCGGCGTCGTACAGCGCGGTGCCGTCGGCCTGCGCGGCGCCTGCGGTGCAGGCGAGGGTCGCGGCGAGGAGGAGCCGGGTGGCGGTGCGCCGGTCGAAGGCGGGGAGGGTGGTCACGCGGGATCTCCGGCTTGCCCTCGCGGGCGAAACGCGGAGCATACCGCCACGCTCATCCGGCGCGGGGTGCCCGAGGGGGGCCGGGCAGCCGCAGGTATTTGATCGGCTGTCGTTTTTTGTGTACAATCCGCGGTTCCCTTGCCACACCCCGATGCTGTCCGGCCCGACCCATGTCGCACCGGCGGCGGCAACTGAAGGGGTGGCCGTCGGCCCCGCCAAACGTCCAGGGACGCCCGCCGCGACAGCCACGTCCGCGGTGCACGTGGAACCGTCCACGTGCGGGGGGCGCGCGAGGCCGCATTGACCGAAAGGAACGAAGCTACATGCGTCACTACGAGATCGTCTTCATCGTCCATCCGGACCAGAGCGAGCAGGTCCCGGGCATGGTCGAGCGCTACCGCAGCCTGGTGACGGGCCACGGCGGCCGCATCCACCGCATCGAGGACTGGGGCCGCCGCCAGATGGCCTATCCCATCCAGAAGATGCACAAGGCCCATTACGTGCTGATGAACATCGAGGTCGACCAGGCCACCCTCACCGAGCTCGAGCACGCGTTCAAGTTCAACGACGCGGTGCTGCGCCACCTGACCGTCGCGATGCGCGAGGCCGTGGTCACGCCGTCGCCGATGATGAAGGAAGAGAAGTCGAAGTCGCTGACCGAGCGGCCCGCCGAGCGCGCCAGCGAGGAAGCGGCGCCCGCGCAGCCGACGGCGGCCTGACGGCCACTGGCACGAGACGGAAGACAGGACGAGCGGCGCGATGGCCGTCGAAGCCGACAACCGGCTTCAGCTGGCCTGCACGCTGCGCGAGCGCGAGGCCCTGCGCTACACGCCCGCCGGGATTCCCGTGCTGCAGATGACGCTGTCCCATGCGTCGACGCAGCGCGAGGCCGGCGGCGAGCGCAGGGTGGACTGCGAGATCGCGGCGATCGCCTTCGCCGCCACCGCGCAGTCGCTGGCCTCGCTGCCCGTGGGGAGCGCGCTGCGTTGCGAGGGGTTCCTCGCGCGGCGCTACCGCACCGGCACCACGCTCGCGCTGCACGTCGACCGCTTCGAGCCGCTCGGCCACGCGAACCATTGACGAATACGAACGAAAGGTAGGAAAGAAGCCATGCCTCGCCCGATGGGAAAGAGCAAGTTCAAGGGAAAGAAGGATTTCAAGAAGCGCGACCGCGGCAATGCGCTGTTCAAGCGCAAGAAGTTCTGCCGCTTCACCGCCGAAGGCGTCAAGCAGATCGACTACAAGGACGTCGACGTGCTGAAGGACTTCGTGCAGGAGAACGGCAAGATCATGCCGGCGCGCGTCACCGGCACGCGCGCGCGTTACCAGCGCCAGCTCGGCACCGCGATCAAGCGCGCGCAGTTCCTCGCGCTGCTCCCGTACACCGACCGCCACTAGGAGGCCGCGATGCAGATCATCCTGATGGAAAAGGTCGCGAACGTCGGCAACCTCGGCGACGTCGTCAAGGTCAAGGACGGGTTCGCGCGCAACTTCCTCATCCCCCAGGGCAAGGCCAAGCGCGCCACGCCCGAGAACCTCAAGGTCCTCGAGGAACGGCGCTCCGACCTCGAGAAGGCCGCGGCCGAGAAGCTCGCCGCTGCCGAGGCGCAGGCCGCGAAGCTCGAAGGCGTCGTGCTGAAGATCACGCAGAAGGCCGGCGTGGACGGGCGCCTCTTCGGCTCGGTGGGCACCGTCGACATCGTCGAGGCGCTCAAGTCGCAGCAGGGCATCGACGTCGAGAAGTCGGCGGTGCGCATGCCGAGCGGCCCGCTGAAGCAGGTCGGCGACCATCAGGTCACCGTCGCGCTGCACACCGACGTGACCCGCGACATCGCCGTGCAGGTGGTGGGCGAGACGGTCGGGGCCTGACCGCGGGCAAGCCGCGCAGCGCCGATCGGCGCTTGCGCGGGCACGACGAAGGGGCGCCCGCGGGCGCCCCTTTTCGTTCGATCACCAAGGTCAGCGTGCTTGAGCGCCCGCGGACGATCCACGACTTCCAGCGCTTTCCCGAGGCGCTCGAGACCTTCGAGTACGCGGCGCAGGGCGCACCTGCGCTCGCACGCGAGGCCGCGTTCCGCATCCGCCAGGGGCGCGTGCTCGCGTCCACCGACTGGGAGCTCGACCACGGCGCCTGGAGCGTGCTGCGCCACCTCTATCCGCGCGCTCGAAGGTGCCGAACGGCCAAAGGCGCCGCCACCCCGCGCTTGCTACAATCCTCGTCCCCTCGATCCACCCGCCAGCGCGACGCGGCATGCCCGACGACAACGCCCTCGAAGGACTGAAGCTACCGCCGCATTCGCTCGAGGCGGAGCAATCGTTGCTGGGCGCGTTGCTGCTCGACAACGAGGTCGAGGCGAAGATCGGCGACGTCGTCAGCACGCCGGATTTCTACAGCGATGCGCATCGCGTGATCTTCGACCACGCGATGCGCCTGATCCGCGAGGGCAAGCCGGCCGACGCGGTGACCGTCGCCGAGGCGCTCGCCTCGACGCAGCAGCTCGACTACGTTGGCGGCCTCGCCTACCTCGGCGCGCTGGTGCAGAACGTCCCCACCACGGCCAACGTCCGCCGCTATGCGGAGATCGTGCGCGAGCGCTCGGTGCTGCGCCAGCTCGCGAGCGCCGCCGGCGACATCGCCGAGGCCGCGTTCCGTCCCATGGGCCGCAGCGCGCGCGAGGTGCTCGACGAGGCCGAGACGCGCGTGATGCACATCGCCGAGGCCGGGTCGCGCGGGCAGACGCAATACCAGGAGATCGGTGCGCTGCTCAAAGGCGTCGTCGAGCGCATCGAGGAGCTGTACAGCCGCGACAACCCGTCGGAGGTGACGGGCATCGAGACGGGCTTCACCGACCTCGACCGCGACACCGCCGGCCTGCAGCCGGGGGACCTCGTCATCGTCGCGGGCCGCCCGTCGATGGGCAAGTCGGCGCTGGCGGTCAACATCGGCGAGCACGTCGCGCTGCACCTCAAGCTGCCGGTGGTGATCTTCTCCATGGAAATGGGTGCGAGCCAGCTCGCGCTGCGCATGATCGCCTCGACAGGACGGCTCGACAGCAAGAACCTGCGCACCGGCCGCCTGCAGCACGACGACTGGGATCGCCTTTCAGCCGCGCTCGGCAAGCTCGGCGAGGCGCCGATCCTCATCGACGAGACACCGGCGCTGACGGCGATGGAAGTGCGCTCGCGCTCGCGCCGCATCGCCAAGCTCCACAAAGGCAAGCTCGGCCTCATCATCGTCGACTACCTGCAGCTCATGCAGGCCAGCAGCGAGGGCGAGAACCGCGCGACCGAGATCTCCGAGATCTCGCGCTCGCTGAAGGCCCTCGCCAAGGAGCTCAAGGTCCCCGTGGTCGCGCTGTCGCAGCTCAACCGCGGCCTCGAGCAGCGGCCCAACAAGCGGCCGGTCATGTCGGACCTGCGCGAGTGCGTGACGGGCGACACGCTCGTCGTGACCGCCGATGGCCGCCGCGTGCCCATCGCCGAGCTCGTCGGCACGACGCCGGAGGTGTGGGCGGTCGACGCGCAGCAGAAGCTCCAGCGCGCGCGCAGCGACTGCGTGTGGTCCAAAGGCGTGAAGCCGGTGCGCCGGCTGGTGCTCGCGAGCGGCCGGACGCTCCGCGCCACGGCTCGGCATCGCGTACTGGCCGGCGAGGGATGGACCGAGCTGCGTGACCTCGCGCCGGGCGCACGCGTCGCGCTTGCGCGAAGCATCCCCGAGGCGGCGCAGCCCGGGATCTGGCCCGAGCATGCCTTGGCGCTGCTCGGTCACCTGATGGGCGACGGCAGTTATCTCAAGGGCCAGCCGCTGCGCTACACGACGGCCTCGGAAGCAAACAGCGCGCTCGTCGCGCAGGCCGCGCAGGCGATGGGCAGCAAGGTGAAGCGCCATGCGGGCCGCGGCGCATGGCACCAGCTGGTGATCGCGGGCAATGGCGACCGCTGGCATGCCGCAGGCGTCGGGGCATGGCTCAAGTCGCTCGGCATCTTCAACCAGCGCTCACATGAAAAGCGGGTGCCGGGCGACGTGTTCGCGCTGTCGAACGCCTGCATCGCGACGCTTCTGCGCCACCTCTGGGCGACCGACGGCTCGATCACCACCCGCAAGCCGGGCACGCGCGGCGCGGCGCGCGTCTACCTCGCGACCTGCAGCCGCGGTCTCGCCGACGACGTCGCCGCCCTGTTGCTGCGGCTCGGCATCGTCGCACGCATCCGCGCAACGGTGCAGAAGGCTTATCGACCCGTCTATTCCGTCGATGTGTCGGGCCGTACCGACCAGCTGCGCTTCCTCGACGCCGTGGGCGCCTTCGGACCACGCGCCGCTGGCGCCGAAGCGCTGCGCGCCGAGCTCGCGGCCGTCGAGCCCAACACCAATGTCGACACCTTGCCACTGCAAGCCCTGGGTGACGTCAGGGCGGCGATGGCACGCCGTGCCGTCACGCAGCGCGCCATGGCCGCCATGCGCGGAACCTCGTACGGCGGCAGCGCACACTTCCGGTTCGCGCCGTCGCGCGACACGATGGAAAGCTACGCGCGGCTTCTGGACGACGCTTCGCTCGCGCGCTGGGCACGCTCCGACCTCTACTGGGACCGTGTCGTGGCCAACGAACCCGACGGCGAGGCCGAGGTCTTCGACCTCACCGTGCCGGGTCCCGCCAGCTGGTTGGCCGACGGCATCGACAACCCCGACACGCAGGACAAGGGCGTCGCCGAGATCATCATCGGCAAGCAGCGCAACGGGCCGATCGGCACCATCCGCCTCACCTTCCTCGGCGAATACACGCGCTTCGAGAACTTCACGTCCGCGGGCTCGTACTGACGCGGCGGCGCGGGTTGGCGCGCGGTGCTGCGCCGCGCTGGCCGTGCATGGCCCGCCCCGGCGTCAGCGCCCGCGCGGCAGGAACGTCACGATCTCGATGCGCCCGGGATCGGCGGCCGAGAGCCGCGCCTGCCAGCGGTGCGTGCCGCCCTTGCCGTCGACGCAGCGGTACACCCGCGTGACGAGGTCCTCGGTGGCGGGCGCGAGCGCGCGGCCGTCACAGCTCAACTCCGTCGTCCACGACGGCATCCACGTCGCGTGCGGGTTCGACACCACGACGAGCTCGCCGTCGGAGGTGTCGAACGCCAGCGCGAGCGTGGCAGCCGGCGAGGCCGCATAGGGGTGCGGCGGGTAGGCCGCGTCGCGCGGCAGGTCACGCACGGCGGGCGCCGCGACGACGCGGGCCAGCGGCGTGAGCCCGATGCCGCCGATCCGCCGTGCCGGGACGAGGCCCAGGTCGTGGAAGCGGCGCATCGCGAGGCCGACGTGGCCGCGCACCGGCGCGCCGGGGTCGGTCCGCGGCTCGGTGAAATGGGGAAGCGCGCCGGGGCAGTGCAGCCGCAGGGGCAGCGCGTAGAAGACGTCGAGCGCGTAACCCAGCGCCCCGTACACCGGTGCCGGATCGGCACAGAGCGCGCGGCCCAGCGGGTCGACGCTCGCCGCGTGCAGCCAGATGTCGGGCAGCGGCAGCGGATGGCTCGCGCCGCGCACGATGTCCGCGAGGTGCGCCCCGTCGACGCGGCCGCCGCCGTCGCGCATGGCGCGCACCACGCCGATGCCCACCGCCAGCGACGATGCGAGCGATGCGAGGATCACCGCGCGGACGAGCGCGGGTCGCGACGCCATGATGGCCCGCCATCCCGCGGCCACGGCCAGCGCGTACGCGGGCAGGATGGAGTACGCCATGTACACCGGCGTGACGGGACGCGACAGCGCGACGAATGCGGCCGCGCCGAGCGTGAGGCCGACGCCCCAGCGCGCGGCACGGTCGCCGGCCAGCGCGGCGGGAATCGCGCGCAACGCACCCAGGATGCCGATCAGCCCGGCCAGCATGCCGAGGTTGCGCGGCCACGCGAGCGACGGCGGATACAGCGCCGCGAAGATCGCCTGCGGCCCCTCCCAGGCGATGCTGGCGACGATCGAAGGCAGGCGCGCGAGGTTGGCGAGCGAAACATTGGCCCCCGCGACACCGGCCGCCGCGCCGAGCGTCGACGACGGTGCGAGGAACGCCGGCACGAAAGGCAGCGCGAAGCCGGCCGCGACGGCGAGCATCGCCGCGACGTGATCCTGCACATGGCGCGACAGCACGCCCGGCGCGCGCCATGCGCGTGCCAGCGCGAGTAGCAGCAGCCACGCCGCCGACGGGTGGGCGTGCGTCGCGATGGATGCGGCGAGCCCCGCCAGCAGCCACAGCCCGATCCGCGGCGCCTCGTCGGCGCGCAGCAGCAGGTAGAGCGTCGCGAGCGTGGCGGCGCGCGCGATGCTGGTGTTGGCGAAGGCCACCGACTCGAAGCTTCCCCAGCCGGGCAGTGCCAGCGCCACCGCCCACAGGAGGCCGAGGCGCGCGTCGCCGAGGCGCCTGCCGGCGACGAACGCCAACGGAAAGGCCGCCGCCGCGAGCAGGACGGTGAGGAGCGCGGGCCCGAGCCAGGCCGGCTGCATGAGCAGCGGCAGCGACAGCGCGTAGAACCACCACGGCCCCAGGTGCACCGCGCCGGCGACCAGTGGTCCCTGCAGGGGGCGCGCGCCGTCGCGCGCGATGGCCAGCGCCTCGGCGACGTCGCGCGCCGGGTCGTAGCCGCCGCCGACGAACACGCCGAAGGCGACGTAGGCGAGGGTCAGGACCGCGACCAGCGCGGCGGCACGCCGCGCCGCGGGCGCATCGGCGTCGATGACGCGAAAGGCGCCAGGGCGTCGCAGGATCACGTCGAGAGCGGCATCACGCCGGCGGCTCCGCGCCGTGCCTGCGCCGCACCACGTACAGCGGCCGCGCCTTCACCTCGTCGTAGACGCGCGCCACGTACTCGCCGAGGATGCCAAGCGACACGAGCTGGACACCACCGAGGAACAGCACCAGGGTGATGGTCGAGGCGTAGCCCGGGAGGTCGATCCCCAGCACCAGGGTCTTGCCGACCAGCCATGCGCCGTAGACCATGGCGACGAGCGCGGTGGCGAAGCCGATGACGCTCGCCGCGCGCAGTGGCGCGGCCGAGAACGACGTGAGGGCGTCGCTGCCGAGCCGCGCCAGGCGGCGCAGGCCGAAGCTGCTCGCACCCTCCTGCCGCGCCTCCACGGTGTAGCCGATGGTGGCGTAGGGAAAGCCTGCCCAGGCGTACATGCCCTTCAGGAAGCGCGATCGCTCGGGCATGGCCCGCAACGCGTCGACCACGGGACGCGACATCAGGCGGAAATCGCCCGAGCCCGGCGGAAGGTCGATGGACGTGAGGCGGCGGAACAGGCGGTAGAACAGCGACGACATCATCCGGCGCACGAGGCCCTCGCGCCGCGGGTTGTCGCGCAGCGCGACGACCATGTCGTGGCCCTCGCGCCACGAGGCGACCATCGCGGGAATCACCTCGGGCGGATGCTGCAGGTCGGCGTCGATGGGAATGACCGCGTCGCCGCGCGCATGGTCCAGGCCCGCGGACAGCGCGACCTCCTTGCCGAAGTTGCGCGTCAGCTCCACCACCGCCACGCGCGGGTCGCGCTCGCGCAGCGCGAGCAGCGCGGGCAACGAGGCGTCGCGGCTGCCGTCGTCGACGAACACCATCTCCCAGGCGAGGCCCGTGGCGTCGAGCGCCGCCACGGCGCGCGCGTGGAAGGGCGCGAGGTTCGCCGCCTCGTTGTACACGGGTACCACCAGCGAGAGCACGGGACGAGACATGGGAACGCCAGCCGGAATGCTACCCGGCGGAAGCTACCAGCGCCGCGACGCCGCGTCGAGGCGGGCGGCGGGGCGTCCTCAGAGGATCTCGGCGGCGTGGTCGGCGAGGCGCGAGCGCTCGCCGCGGGTCAGCGTGATGTGCCCCGAGTGCGACCAGCCCTTGAAGCGGTCGACCACGTAGGTGAGCCCCGAGCTGCCTTCGGTGAGGTAGGGCGTGTCGATCTGCGCGATGTTGCCGAGGCAGACCACCTTGGTGCCGGGTCCCGCGCGCGTGATCAGCGTCTTCATCTGCTTGGGCGTGAGGTTCTGCGCCTCGTCGATGATCAGGTACTTGTTGATGAAGGTGCGCCCGCGCATGAAGTTCAGGCTCTTGACCTTGATGCGCGAGCGGATCAGGTCGCGTGTCGCCGCGCGGCCCCACTCGCCGGCCTCGTCGTCGGTCTTGTTGAGCACGTCGAGGTTGTCCTCGAGCGCGCCCATCCAGGGGTTCATCTTCTCTTCCTCGGTGCCGGGCAGGAAGCCGATGTCCTCGCCCACCGGCACGGTGACGCGCGTCATGATGATCTCGGTGTAGACCTTGAACTCGAGGGTCAGCATCAGCCCCGCGGCCAGCGTTAGCAGCGTCTTGCCGGTGCCCGCCTGGCCGAGCAGCGTGACGAAGTCGAGGTCGGGGTTCATGAGGAGGTTCAACGCGAAGTTCTGCTCGCGGTTGCGCGCGGTGATGCCCCAGACGTTGTTCTTCTGGTGCGTGTAGTCCTTGAGCGTGGAGAGCAGCGCCGTGCGGCCGGTGATCTCCTTGACAATGGCGTGGAACGGCGGCTCGCCGGCCTTCTCCTGGAACACGAACTCGTTGGTGAGCAGCGACGGCACCAGCGGGCCCGTGAGGCGGTACAGGGTGTGGCCGCCCGACTGCCAGCTCTCGATGCCCTTGCCGTGCCGGTCCCAGAAATCGTCGGGGAGCTGCTGCATCCCCGGGTAGAGGAGCTCGGTGTCCTCGAGCACCTTGTCGTTGGTGTAGTCCTCGGCGGCGATCCCCAGCGCGCGCGCCTTGATGCGCATGTTGATGTCCTTCGACACCAGGATCACCTGGCGCGAAGGCTCGCGCTCCGACAGGTCCTTGACGACGGCGAGGATCTGGTTGTCGGCCTTGCCGTTGGCGAGCGAGGGCGGCAGCGTCGCCGTGATCGTCTCGGTTTGCAGGAAAAGCTTGCCGGTGGCGGCGCCGTTCGACTTGACCGCCAGCGTGAGCCCCTCGGCGATCGCGCCCGAGGCCTCGCCCTGCGTGGTCACGAGCTCGTCGAGGAAGCGCGAGGCCTGGCGCGCGTTGCGCGCCACCTCGGTGACGCCCTTCTTGTTGTTGTCGAGCTCCTCGAGGGTGAGGATCGGCAGGTAGATGTCGTGTTCCTCGAAGCGGAACAGGCTGGTCGGATCGTGCATCAACACATTGGTGTCGAGCACGAACAGCTTGTTGGCGGCGGAGGCGCCGGGCTTGGCCGGCTTGCGGGAGGCGGGAACAGGCGACAGCGAGGAAGGGGAGGGGCGCAGCTTGCGTTCGACCATGGTCCTCCTGCGAAGGGTCGGTTCGGCGGCTTCGACGGTTGCCGCCCTGCTTCGACTTTAGGCGCGAACGCCTCGTCGCCACAAGCCGTGGTGGTTCAGCGCTTCGCGCACCCGAACCTTTTGTGGTGGAAAGGAAACAGGGTGGCTCAGGCGCCCTGCGCGACGGCGCGCGGCGCGGCGGCCGGCGACGTATCCTCGGCGCCGAGCCCGGGGACGGCCTCGGCCAGCGTCCGCACCACCCCCGCCTCGCGCGCGTCGTAGCCCGCATGCTTGGAGGCGATGCCCTGGAACGCCGGGCTGGACAGCACCCCCGAGAGTTCCACCAGCCGATGGTCTTCGAGGGTCTCGCGCTTGGCGAGGAGGTAGTAGACCTCGGAGAACAGCGGGATGAAATCCATGCCGAGCTTGCGGGCTGCGGCCTCGAGCCCGAGCGCCACGTCGGCGACCCCGCCGGCAACCGCCGCGGCGACTGCGAGGTGGGTGAATTCCTCGGTGTAGTAGCCGTTGACCTCGGTCTTCTCGATGCCGCGCTCCTGCAGCATCTGGTCGAGCGCCAGCCGCGTGCCCGAGCCGCGCTGCCGGTTGAGGTAGCGCGCGCCGGTGCCGACGATGTCCTCGATGCCGCGCACGCCGAGCGGGTTGCCCTTGCGCACGATCAGGCCCTGGGTGCGGCGGATGAAATGGGTGAGCCGCTGGGTGCGTGGCTTGAGCCAGGGCAGGTAGGTGCGTGCAACGCGCTCGCCGAGGCTGCCGTCAGGCAGGTGGAAACCGGAGATCTCGCAGCGCGCCTTGCACAGCGCCACGACGGCGTCGAGGCTGGAGGCGAAGCGCAGGTCGAGGCCCGGGCGCAGCCGCTCGGTGCGCAGGTGGTCGCGCAGGTCGGCGAGCGCGAGGTCGTGGCTCGCGTAGATGTGCAGCGCCGCGCTTTCGCCGTCGAGCAGCGCGCCCAGCTCGTCCTCGACCTCGGAGGCGGCGCTTTCCAGGTGCGGCGCGAGCCGCGCGTCGATGCGCTCCTGGATGAACACCAGCTTCTCGCCCAGCGGCGAGAGCTGGGTGCCCTTGCCCTGCTCGGCGATCACCAGTGGCTGGCCGAGGATGCCAGACCAGCGGTTGATCAGCCCCCAGGCCTGGCGATAATGCAGGCCCGCCTCGGCGGTGGCGATGGTGAGCTTGCCGGTGGCCTTGATGACCTGGAGCAGGGCGAAAAGCTCCGGATCGATGGTCCGCCCCGCGTCGTGGCCTGCGATCCACTTGAGCTCGAGGCGGATGTCGTGATCACGCATATGAAGAAAACTACCTATTGCAGTTTGGCATAACGATGCCTAGGATGGCCGGTGAGGTGTTGCGATCCGGCACACCTATGACCATAATTACATATGCTGGCGCCGTCAAGCGGTTGATCGCACAGGATCGGCTGGGGGATGGGGACACGGCATGAATGCGAGGCGCGCCGCGCGCGGCGGGCAAACTCGGAGGAGCAGGGCATGCAGGTCGAGAAGGCATTTTCATCCCAGCGCGTCCTGGACATCGTCGAGGATTTCCACGACAAGGAAGGGCCGCTGATGCCCATCCTGCACGCCGTGCAGGCGAGCTTCGGCTTCGTGCCCGCGGAAGCGATTCCGCTGATAGCCAAGGGCCTCAACCTGTCGCGCGCAGAGGTCCACGGCGTGGTGAGCTTCTACCACGACTTCCGGCGCACGCCCGCCGGTCGGCACGTCGTGCGGGTGTGCCAGGCCGAGAGCTGCCAGGCGATGGGCGGCGAGGCGCTCACCGCGCACATCGCCAAGCGCCTCGGCACCGGCCTCGACTCGACCTCGCGCGACGCGGCCTTCACCCTCGAGCCGGTGTACTGCCTCGGCAACTGCGCGCTGTCGCCTTCGCTGACCATCGACGACGCGGTGCACGGGCGCATGACGCCCGCGCGCTTCGACGCGGCGATCGCCGAGCTGGAGCGCGCGCGATGAGCGCGTCGGCGCCGGTCGGCATCAAGGTCTACGTCCCGCGCGACTCGGGCGCGGTGTCCATGGGAGC
The DNA here is from genome assembly GCA_044226535.1 of Casimicrobiaceae bacterium. Lineage (GTDB taxonomy): Bacteria > Pseudomonadota > Gammaproteobacteria > Burkholderiales > Casimicrobiaceae > VBCG01. The sequence continues at coordinate 160,790 of JBGAGT010000003.1, forward strand.
CGATGCCGTCGCGGCGGCCATCGCCGAGGAGGCGCAACGGCGCGGCATCATCGTGCAGGTCGTACGCAACGGCTCGCGCGGCCTGTACTGGCTGGAGCCGCTGGTCGAGGTGGCGACTGCCGAGGGGCGCATCGCCTACGGCCCGGTGTCGCGCGGCGACGTCCGCTCGCTGTTCGAAGCGCGCTTCCTCGAGGGCGGCGCGCATGCGCTGCGCCAGGGCGCGACCGAGGCCATCCCCTACCTCGCGAAGCAGGAGCGGCTTACCTTCGCGCGCGTCGGCGTGGTCGACCCGATGTCAATCGAGGATTACCGGGCGCACGGCGGCTACAAGGGCCTGGCGCGCGCGCTGGCCATGGACGGCGCGGCGATCGTCGACGAGGTCACGCGCTCGGGCCTGCGCGGCCGCGGCGGCGCGGCGTTCCCGACCGGCATCAAATGGAAGACGGTGCACGACACCGCCGCCACGCAGAAATACATCGTCTGCAACGCCGACGAAGGCGACTCGGGCACGTTCTCCGACCGCATGCTGATGGAGGGCGACCCCTTCACGCTGATCGAGGGCATGACCATCGCCGGCGTCGCGGTCGGGGCGACGCGCGGCTACATCTACCTGCGCTCCGAGTATCCGCATGCGCGCGAGGTGCTCGAGGACGCGATCAACGCGGCCTACCACCATGGCTACCTCGGCCCCGACATCCACGGCAGCGGCAAGGCCTTCGAGCTCGAGCTGCGCATCGGCGCCGGTGCCTACATCTGCGGCGAGGAGACCTCGATGCTGGAGAGCCTCGAGGGCAAGCGCGGCATCGTGCGCTTCAAGCCGCCGCTGCCGGCGATCGCCGGCCTGTTCGGCAAGCCGACGGTGATCAACAACGTCATCTCGATGGCCTCGGTGCCCATCATCCTCGAGCGCGGCGCCGACTTCTACAAGGACTTCGGCATGGGCCGCTCGCGCGGCACGCTGGCCTTCCAGCTCGCGGGGAACGTCAAGTACCCCGGGCTTGTCGAAAAGGCGTTCGGCCTGAGCCTGCGCGACCTGGTCGAGGGCTTCGGCGGCGGCAGCGCCAGCGGCCGCCCGATCCGCACGGCGCAGGTCGGCGGCCCGCTCGGCGCCTACGTGCCGCTGTCGCAGTTCGACACCGCGCTCGACTACGAGGCCTTCGTGGCCATCGGCGCGATGGTGGGCCACGGCGGGGTGGTGGTGTTCGACGACACCGTCAACATGGCGAAGATGGCGCGCTACGCGATGGAGTTCTGCGCCATCGAGTCCTGCGGCAAGTGCACGCCTTGCCGCATCGGCTCGGTGCGCGGGGTGGAGGTGATGGACGGCATCCTCGCCGGCAAGGACGACGGAGTGGCGCGCATCGCGCTGTTGCGCAGCCTCTGCGATACGATGCTCAACGGCTCGCTGTGCGCGATGGGCGGGATGACGCCTTACCCGGTCCTGTCGGCGCTCAACCATTTCCCGCAGGACTTCGGCAGGCCCGGCATCAAGGCGGCATGATCCTCGAAGGAGCACCACGATGAACGCGAACAAGGAACTCGACCTCGGCACGCCGCAGCGCCACTCGGCGAAGCTCGTCACGCTGTCGATCGACGGCCACGAGGTGACGGTCCCCGAGGGCACGTCGGTGATGCACGCCGCACTCGCCGCCGGCATCGACATCCCCAAGCTCTGCGCCACCGACACCCTCGAGCCCTTCGGCTCCTGCCGCGTGTGCCTGGTCGAGATCGAGAACCGCAAGGGCTACCCCGCCTCGTGCACCACGCCCGCCGAGCAGGGCATGAAGGTGCGCACCCAGACCGCCAAGCTCGGCGAGATCCGCCGCGGCGTGATGGAGCTCTACCTCACCGACCATCCCGCCGACTGCATGGACCACGCCGGCAGCGGCACCTGCGAGATGCACGACGTCGCGCACGACGTCGGGCTGACGGCGGTGCGCTACGAGTCGGGCCGCACCCACCTCGAGGCGAAGGTCGACGCCAGCAACCCGTACTTCCGCTTCGACCCCGCCAAGTGCATCGTCTGCTCGCGCTGCGTGCGCGCCTGCGACGAGGTCCAGGGGACCTTCGCGCTCACCGTCGAGGGTCGCGGTTTCGACTCGCGCATCGTCGCCAGCGCCGACGAGGACTTCCTCGATTCCGAATGCGTGTCCTGCGGCGCCTGCGTGCAGGCCTGCCCGACCGACGCGCTGGTGGAGAAGTCGGTGGTCGAGCTCGGTGCCCCCGAGCGCGCGGTGACCACCACCTGCGCGTACTGCGGCGTGGGGTGCAGCTTCCGCGCCGAGCTGAAGGGCGACACCGTCGTGCGCATGGTCCCCGAGAAGGCCGGCAAGGCCAACCACGGGCATTCCTGCGTCAAGGGCCGTTTCGCCTGGACCTACGCGACGCACAAGGACCGCATCACCGAGCCGATGATCCGCGAGAAGATCAGCGACCCGTGGCGCGTGGTGTCCTGGGACGAGGCCATCAACCACGCCGCGAAGGAGTTCCGCCGCATCCAGGCGAAGCACGGCAAAGGGTCGATCGGCGGCATCACCTCGTCGCGCTGCACCAACGAGGAGACCTACCTCGTGCAGAAGCTGGTGCGCGCGGCATTCGGCAACAACAACGTCGACACCTGCGCGCGCGTCTGCCACTCGCCGACGGGCTACGGCCTCAAGACCACCATCGGCGAGTCGGCCGGCACGCAGGACTTCGACTCGGTGGAGCACGCCGACGTCATCGTGCTGATGGGCGCCAATCCCACCGACGCCCACCCGGTGTTCGCGTCGCGGATGAAGCAGCGGCTGCGCGCCGGCGCCAGGCTGATCGTCATCGACCCGCGGCGCATCGAGCTGGTGCGCACGCCGCATGTCGAGGCGGTGTACCACCTGGCGTTGCGCCCGGGAACCAACGTCGCGATGCTCAATTCGCTGGCCCACGTGATCGTCACCGAGGGCCTCGCCGACGAGGACTATATCCGCGCGCGCTGCGAGGGCCCGGCGTTCGAGCGCTGGCGCGACTTCGTCGCCGACCCGACGCAGTCCCCCGAGGCGATGGAGAAGATCACCGGCGTGCCGGCTTCGCTGGTGCGCGACGCGGCGCGGCTGTACGCCACCGGCGGCAACGGCGCGATCTACTACGGCCTCGGCGTGACCGAGCACAGCCAAGGCTCGACCGCGGTGATGGGCATCGCCAACCTCGCCATGCTCACCGGCAACGTCGGCAAGGTCGGCGTGGGCATCAACCCGCTGCGCGGCCAGAACAACGTGCAGGGGTCCTGCGACATGGGATCGTTCCCCCACGAGCTCCCGGGCTACCGCCACATCTCCGACCCGGCCGTGCGCAAGCTGTTCGAAGGCGACTGGAAGGTCACGCTCGATCCCGAGCCGGGGCTGCGCATCCCCAACATGTTCGACGCCGCGCTGGACGGCAGCTTCCGCGCGCTGTACTGCGAGGGCGAGGACATCGCGCAGTCGGACCCCAACACCGAGCACGTGACGGCGGCGCTGACGGCGATGGAATGCATCGTCGTGCAGGACATCTTCCTCAACGAGACCGCCAAGTTCGCGCACGTGTTCCTGCCGGGCACCTCGTTCCTCGAGAAGGACGGCACCTTCATCAACGCCGAGCGGCGCGTTTCGCGCGTGCGCAAGGTGATGGAGCCGCTGTGCGGCCTGGCCGACTGGGAGGTCACCATCGCGCTGTCGAAGGCGCTGGGCTACCCGATGGAGTACGCGCACCCGTCCGAGATCATGGACGAGATCGCGCGGCTCACGCCCACGTTCGCGGGCGTCAGCTACCGGCTGATCGACGAGCTCGGCAGCATCCAGTGGCCCTGCAACGAGGCGGCGCCACAGGGCACGCCGACCATGCACGTCGGCGAGTTCGTGCGCGGCAAGGGCCGCTTCATGGTCACGCAGTACCAGCCGACCTCGGAGCGCGCGACGCGCAAGTATCCGCTGCTGCTCACCACCGGCCGCATCCTGTCGCAGTACAACGTCGGCGCGCAGACGCGCCGCACCCACAACACCGCGTGGCACGGCGAGGACGTGCTGGAGATCCACCCGCACGACGCCGAGGAGCGCGGCATCCGCGACTCGGACTGGGTGGGCGTCAAGAGCCGCGCCGGCGAGATCGTGCTGCGGGCGAAGATCAGCACCCGCATGACGCCCGGCGTCGTGTACACGACCTTCCACTTCCCCGAGACCGGCGCCAACGTCGTCACCACCGAGAACTCCGACTGGGCGACCAATTGCCCCGAGTACAAGGTGACGGCGGTCGAGGTGATGTCGGTGCTGCAGCCCTCCGACTGGCAGAAGCGCTACCAGCAGTTCTCGCGGCAGCAGGTCGACCTGCTGAACCAGCGCGAGTCCGCGCCGATGCCGGGAGACGACTGACCTCGCCGTGGCGGCCGTGGCGCTTCCTCACGATTCCGCGGGCGACGAAGGCTCGGTGCGCGTCGAGGTGCTGCGCGTCGGCGCCGACGGCGCCGTCGCGGTGCAGGACCGCGTCGCCGAGGAGGTGCCGGTCGCGCTGGTCTACAACGGCATCTCCCATGCCGTGATGATGACAACGCCCGGGGACCTCGAGGACTTCGCGCTGGGGTTCTCGCTGTCCGAGGGCATCGTCGCCTCGACCTCCGAAGTGCACGACATCGAGGTGGCCGGACCGGGCGGCGGGACGGGCAGTCCGGCCGAAGGCATCAGCGTGGACATCACCATCGCTTCGGAGCGCTTCGCGGGCCTCAAGGAGCGCCGGCGCAACCTCACCGGGCGCACCGGCTGCGGCCTCTGCGGGACCGAGAGCCTCGCCGAGGCGATCCGTTGCCCCGCACCCGTGTCGGACGCGCTCGAGGTGACGCCCGAGGCGGTCGCGCGCGCCTTCGCGGCGCTGCCGGAGTGGCAGCCCGTCAACCGGGCGACGGGTGCGGTGCACGCGGCGGGCTTCGCGACGGCCGACGGCAGGCTGCTGCTGGTGCGCGAGGACGTCGGCCGCCACAACGCGCTCGACAAGCTGATCGGCGCGCTGGCGCGCGCCAGGACACCGTTCGCCCAAGGCTTCGTGGTCATGACCAGCCGCGCGAGCTACGAACTCATCCAGAAGGCCGCCACCATGGGCATCCCCATGCTCGCGGCGATTTCCGCGCCGACCGCGCTCGCGATCCGCCTCGCGCAGTCGACCGGCCTCACGCTGGCGGGCTTCGCGCGTGGCCGCCAGTTCGTGATCTACGCGAATCCCCGACGCGTCGCACTACCGGAGGTCGTCCGTTGAACGTCCCGCACCTGATCGAGATGGCGAACCAGATTGCCGCATTCTTCGCCTCGCAAAACGAGCCCGCCGTCGCGGCCAAGGACGCGGCGACGCACCTGCGCCGCTTCTGGGAGCCGCGCATGCGGCGCGAGATCATCGCGCATGTGCAAGGGGGAGGCGGCGAGGCGCTGACGCCGATCGCGCGCGACGCCGTGCTGAACCTGGCGCGCGAAGCCGCCTGAGACGCGCCAGAATCGCGGATGACGCCGGATCGAGCGTGGGCGCAGCCTGAGCGCCTCGCGGGCGCCTAACGCGAAGTCGGCGTCCGGCGGGTCGCGCGGGCGAGCGACCCGCCTTGATGGAGCCGTCCGCGCGGGGACCCGCCAGCCGACTGCTTTCGCGTTCGAAGCCCGCGAGGCGCTCAGGCTGCGCCCACGCGGCGCATTCCGCCCACGCGTCGCAAGGGCGTTACTTCAAGCCCTTCACGAACGCCAGCACCTCGTCCGCATGCCCCGGCACCTTGACGCCGCGCCACTCGCGCAGCAGGTTGCGCCTGCCGTCGATCACGAAGGTGCTGCGCTCGATGCCGCGCACCTTCTTGCCGTACATGTTCTTGTCCTTCATCACGCCGAAGCGCTGGCACAGCACCTCGTCGGGGTCGGCGATCAGCGGAAACGGGAAGCCCATCTTCGCGCTCCACTTCTCGTGCGAGGCGAGCGTGTCGCGCGAGATGCCGGCGACGGAGGCGCCGGCCTTGGCGAACTTGTAGTGCCGGTCGCGGAAATCGATGCCTTCCGTGGTGCATCCCGGCGTGTTGTCGCGCGGGTAGAAGTACAGGACGACGATCGTGCCGGCGTGGTCGGCCAACCGGAAGGTACCGTGCGTCGAGGGTGCGGAGAAATCGTCGATCTTCATGGCGTGGCGATGGCTTCGGCAGTGGTTCGTTGGGCGGGGGTGGGGTCGCAGTCGGCGAGGAACTCACGCCCCTGCAGCAGCAGCGTGCCGCTGCGCCCGGGGACGCTGCCGGGTGCGCATTCGCAGCGCGGCAGCGCCATGGGCTCGCAGGACTCGAACAGCGCGCGCATCGGCACCAGCGCGCGCCCCTGGGCGCGCCAGCCGATCAACAGCTGCTCGAGCACCGGGGCGAGCTTCATGCCCTCGAGCTCGGCGTGCAGCGTGAACACGTGGTCGGCCTCCGAGCGCGCGGTCTCGGCGAGCAGCCGGTGCGCGGCGTTGGCGGCGGTCACGCCGTCGAGCCCGATGAGCTCGTCGAGCGTCGGCAGCGTGGTGGGGAACTGCGGGCAGCGCACCAGCTCGGCCTTCCAGACCGGCAGGTGGGGATGGGTGCCGCGGCCGTCGGAACAGTAGTCGAGGCCCAGCGACTGCGTGAGGCGCAGCGCGTGGACGTTCATCTGCCAGCCCGCCGCGCCGTGCACGCGCGCGGGCTCGCCGAAGATCTCCTGGAAGCGGTCGAGCGCGCGCTGCATCTCTCGCGCGGTCCACGCGGCGTCGGCTTGCGCGACGCCGTCCTGCCAGCGCACGTGGTCGTTGCAGTGGATGCCGCACTCGTAGCCGAGGTCGCGCACGCCGCGCATGATCCGCGCGCCGCGCCGGCCGATGTCGGGCCCGGGCAGCAGCGTGCCGTTGAGCAGCGTGCGCAAGCCGTAGTGCGAGACCACGCTGGTGCGGCGCACCTTACCGAAGAAGCCCGCGCGGAACACGCGGCGGATGGCGCGGCCGGTGTGATCGGGGCCGAGGCTCCACAGGAAGGTCGCGCCCGCCGCATGGCGGCGAAAGAGGTCGACCAGCCGCGGCACGCCTTCGCGCGTGCCGCGCCAGGTGTCGACATCGACCTTGAGTGCGACGCGATTCATTGCAGGATCACGATGTCGATCCACGAGGGATCGGCGGTTCGCAATTCTAGCCTCCACCCGGATTCGGCGGCGCCGCAGGCCGCGCAACGCCATCCCGTGATGCTCGAGCTCGCGAAGCGCGGCACCTGCACGACGCCGTCGCGCGCGAGCCGCAGCTCGCGCAGCGGCAGGTACCAGGGCAGCGGGTTGGTGAGGAGCACGGCGCTGTCGGCCGGGGCGCGCCATTCGAGCACGACCGGCTGCAGCGGGAGGGCGGAGAATTCGTGCGGCGGGTAGCGGTCGCCGTCGGCGACCGCGTGCGCGGCCCCGGGACCCAGGATCCGCGCCGGCCGGAACACGGCATAACTGCTGATGTGGCGCACGGGCTCGAGCGCGAGCCTGCGCGCAGCCTCGGAGGGAATCGCCACCCAGTGCTCGCGATCGGCGTCGGCGCCGCCCAGCATCGCCCGCGCGCGCGAGCCGCAGGCGAGCGCGGTCTCCTGCGCGAAGGAGAGGTCGAGCGCGGTCTCGAACTCGCCGTGCAGGCTCACCGGTGCGGTGGAGGCGCAGAGCGCGCGCGCCAGCGCGTCGCGGGTGAGCGCCGGCACGATGGGCTCGTCGGGCACGGCGCGGCCGGCCTGCGGCGCGCCGAGCGTCTTCAGGTCGGAGACGCCGTTGAGCGGCGTGTGCAGCCAGCCTTCGCGTGCGCGCACGATCGTGCCCGCGCTCAACGCGAGGTGCAGCGTGACGATCGCCGCGGCGGCGAGCCACGCCAAGGGCCGCAGGGCGCGGGGGCCTGCGGCGAGCGCATCGAGGCCGAGCCCCGCCGCCAGCACGGCGGCCGACCAGGGCGCAACGGCCATGTAATAGGGCGTGAAGGACCGCAGCGCGGCGACCACGGCGAGCCCCAGCGCGGCGAGCGCCAGGGCGCCGAGCGCGGCGACGGCGAGCCGCCGCCGCGCCGCGACCATCCACACGACCCCGGCTGCCGCGATCGCCCAGATCGCGCGCTGCACGACGACCTCGGCCGGCGCGGGCAGCGCCCCGCGATGCAGGAAGGCGCCGTACGCCGCCTCGGCGACGCCGCTCGCCATCGCGGCGGCGATCGCCACCGCGCCGCTCGCGCCATGGTCGCGCGCCTGGCGCGCGACCTCGCCCGCCAGCGGCGTGTCGCCGGCGCTCCACCAGGCGATCGCGAGCGGCAGCACGGCGACCAGCGCCGCGCCGGCGAGTGCCGCGAGCGCGCCACTGTCGAGCCGGCGCGTGGCGGCGACCTGCGACAGCAGCAGGGGCGCGAGCACGATCGCGGTGGGATGCGCATGCAGGGCGACGGCGAGCGCGGCCCCGGTGGCGAACACCAGGCGGGGATCGTCGTGGCGCGCGGCGAGCGCCGCGCACCAGAGCGTGAGCCACGACGTCGCACCGGCCAGGTTCGCGTGCGACCAGGTGAGCCCGTCCAGTGCGGCGGTGCCCGGGATCGCCACCGCGAGCGCGACGAAGAACCCCGTGCGCGCGCCGCCCAGCGTGCGGCCGGTGAGGTAGGCGAAGAGGTACTTGGACGCCGCCAGCGCGCCGACCACCAGCGACACGCCGGCGAGGCTGCGGGTGAGGGCCAGCGCGGCGGCGAGCACGTAGAACCACAGCGGCCCGAGGTGCAGCGCGCCGGCGATGCTGCCGCCTTGCGTGGGGAAGGCCTCGCCGGCGACGATGCGCATGGCGGCCTCGAGGTCGCGCGCGGTGTCGGGGGTGAACACCGCGAACGCGTAGGTGGCGATGCTCGCGGCGGCGAGCACCGCGACCAGCACGCGCAGGGCCCACGGCAAGCTCGCCGCGGGCAGGGTGTTCACTCGACCAGCGCGCGCGCCGAGGCAACCGCGCCACGGTAGGCGTCGAAGATGCGCCGCAGCGCGACGTCCATCGGCACGCGCGGCGCCCAGTCGAGGTCGCGCATGGTGTTGCCGATCCCGGGCACGCGGTGCTGGGTGTCCTGGTAGCCGGCACCGTAGTAGTCGTCGGCGCTGACCTCCTCGAGCGCGACGCGCGACGCGTTTTCGCGGTACTCGGGATACTCGCGCGCCAGCGCCAGCATCATGGTGGCGAGCTCGCGCACCGAGAAGTCGTTGGACGGGTTGCCGACGTTGTAGATCTGCCGCGTGGCGACGCCGCCGCGGTTGTCGATCATGGCGAGCAGCGCCGCGATGCCGTCGTCGACGTGGGTGAATGCGCGGCGCTGCGTGCCACCGTCGACCAGCTTGATCGGCTCCCCGCGCACGATGTGGCCGAGGAACTGCGTGATCACCCGCGAGCTGCCTTCCTTGGCGGTGTTGATCGAGTCGAGGCCCGAGCCGATCCAGTTGAAGGGCCGGAACAGCGTGTAGTCGAGGCCCTGCTCGAAGCCGTAGGCGTGGATCACGCGGTCCATCAGCTGCTTGGCGCAGGCGTAGATCCAGCGCGACTTGGCGATCGGCCCCAGCACGAGGTTGGAGCGCTCGACGTCGAAGGCGGCATCCTCGCACATGCCGTAGACCTCGGAGGTCGAGGGGAACACCAGCCGCTTGCGATGGCGCACCGCGGCGCGCACGATCGGCAGGTTGGCCTCGAAGTCGAGCTCGAACACCCGCAGGGGCTCGCGGACGTAGGTGCCCGGGGTGGCGATGGCGACCAGCGGCAGCACCACGTCGCACTTCTTGACGTGGTACTCGATCCACTCGCGGTTGATGGTGATGTCGCCTTCGAAGAAGTGGAAGCGCGGCTCGTCGACGAGGTCGCCGAGGCGTTCGTCGCCGATGTCCATGCCGTGGACCTGCCAGTCGGTGCGCTCGATGATGGCGCGCGACAGGTGGTGGCCGATGAAGCCGTTGATGCCCAGAATGAGAATGCGTTTCATCGTGGAAGGGAGGACGCGGGTGCGCGCATTGTAACGGCGCGCCAGCGGGCGGCATCGAGGCGTTCGCCATCGAACCGCGCGTCGGCCACCGCGAGGCAGGCGCCGTCGCCCGCGCGCAGCACGAGCGCGCCGTCGACGGCGTGGAGGCCGGGCCCTTCGGGCGTGCCCGCGGGGCACTGCGACAGCCGCGCCGTGCGCAGGACCGCGACACGACCGGCCCCGGCGTCGAGGAAGGCGCCCGGATAGGGCGGCGCGACGGCGCGCACGAGGTCGTGGATGCGCAGCGCGGGCCACGCGAGGTCGATCCGGCCGTCCTCCGGCCCCCTGCCGCCGAAATAGCTGCCGGCGGCCAGCTCGTTGGGAAGGCGCGGCGCGCGGCCGGCGGCGAGCGCGGGCAGCAGCTCGGCGAGCAGGGCGGCGGCGGCGGCGGCCACGCGGTCGAGCACCTCGCGCGCGGTGTCGTCGGGGCCGATCGGGACGGCACGCCGGCCGACGATGTCGCCGGCGTCGGGCTTCGCGGTCATGTAGTGCAGCGTCGCGCCGGTCTCGCGCTCGCCGTTCAGCACCGCCCAGTTGACGGGTGCGCGCCCGCGGTACTTCGGCAGCAGCGAGCCGTGCATGTTGAGCGCGCCGCGCCGCGCGCAGTCGAGGACCGCCGCGGGCAGCATGCGGCGGTAGTAGAAGCTGAACACGAAGTCTGGTTGCAGCGCGCGCAGGCGCTCCACGAGGCGGGGATCTCCGGGGTCGGCCGGCGTCGCCACCTCGATCCCGAGGCCGCGCGCCACGTCGGCGACGCGCTCGAACCACCCGCCCTCGGCGGGATCGTCCTCGTGCGTGACCACCAGCGGCACGTCGAAGCCCTGCCGGACGAGCTCGCGCAGGCAGCGCGCGCCGACGTCGTGGTAGGCGAAGGCCACCGCCCGCGGCGAAGTCGAAGGGTCGTCCACCGCGCTGCGCGCCGGGGTCGATGCGCGCCCGCGCGGACGCCTCGCGCTCATCGCGCGTCGGCGTCGCCCGGGCCGCGCTCCGGCTCGACGCGCTCGAGCACGCTGCGGATTCGGTAGCGCGGGCGCTCGCGCACCTGCTGGTAGATGCGTCCGACGTACTCGCCGACCACGCCGAGCCCGAACAGCACCAGCCCGATGAGGAAGAACTCGAGGATGTCGCGGTCCCAGAGGCCGAAAAGCCCGCCGATCAGGTCGCCGTGCAGCGCGGCCTGCGCGATGTAGACGATGTACAGCAGCACCGAGCCGATCGACACCAGCATGCCGATCAGCGAGAACATCTGCAGGGGCACCAGCGAGAAGCCGGTGACGAGGTCGAAGTTGAGCCGCACCAGCCGGTACAGCGAGTACTTGGACTCGCCCGCCGCGCGCTCCTCGTGGACGACCTCGACCTCGGTGGGGCTGTGCGAGAGCGTGTACGCGAGCGCGGGGATGAAGGTGTTGACCTCGACGCTCGCGGCGATCTCGTCGGTGATCTCGCGGCTGTACGCGCGCAGCATGCAGCCCTGGTCGGTCATGCGGATGTGGGTGATCTTCTCGCGCAGGAGGTTCATCGCGCGCGAGGCGGAGCGCCGCCACCATGCGTCCTCGCGCGTGCGCCGAACGCCGCCGACGTAGTCGGCGCCGGCATCCATCGCGGCGAGCAGGCGCACGATCTCCTCGGGCGGGTTCTGCAGGTCGGCGTCGAGCGTGACCACGCGGCCGCCGCGTACGTGCTCGAAGCCGGCGACGATGGCCATGTGCTGACCGTAGTTGGAGGAGAAGTTGATGACGCGGGTGACGTCGGGGCGCGCCGCGAATTGCGCCGCGAGCAGCGCCGCCGAGCGGTCGCGGCTGCCGTCGTTGACGAAGATCACCTCGTAGCTGCGGCCGAGCGCGTCGAGCGCCGGGTAGAGCCGCGCGAACAGCGCGTCGAGCCCGGCCTCCTCGTTGTAGACGGGCACGACCACCGAGACCTGCGGCAGGCCGGGCGCCGGGGTTCCCGCCGGGGACGCGGGCTGGGCGGGGTTCATCGCCGGGGTCCCCGCGCGATCGCGGCGCAGGCTTCGCAGACGCGGTCGACGTCGGCCTCGTCCATGCCGGTGTGCAGCGGCAGCGTGAGCGTCTCGCGGGCGATGCGCTCGGCGACCGGGTACTGGCCCTCGCGTCCCCCGAGGCGCCTCCCCAGCGTGGTGAGGTGCGCGGCCTCGTAGGAGATGCCGCTGGCGATGCCGCGCGCGTCGAGCGCGGCGCGGAACGCCGCGCGGTCGAGGCCCAGCGCGGCGAGCCTCGGGAGCGGCAGCAGCACCGCGAACATGTTCCAGGACTGGCCGTCGCCCTCGACGGGCCGCGGCGGGAGCACGAAGCCGAGGTCGGAGGGGAAGCGCGTGAAGTAGCGCTCGACCAGCGCACGACGCCGGTCGAGGAAAGCCGGCAGGCGCTCGAGCTGCGCGAGGCCGATCGCCGCGTTGACGTCGGGGAGGTTGAACTTCCCGCCCGCCTCGGCGACGTCGCGGGTGCCGTCGGCGCCCCGGGTGATGCCGTGGAAGCGCAGCGCCTCGACGCGCGCCGCCTCGCCGCCGTCGCCGAGGACCAGCGCGCCGCCCTCGATCGACGTCATGTTCTTGTTGGGATGGAAGCTCAGCACCGCGAGGTCGCCGAACGACCCTACGGGCCGGCCGCGGGACCGCGAGCCCTGCACCAGCGCCGCGTCCTCGATGACGCGAAGGCCGCGCTCGCGCCCGAGCGCGTGCAGGCCGTCGAGGTCGGGCAGCGAGCCCGGCCAATGCGTCGGCAGCAGCGCGCGGGTGCGCGGCGTGATCGCGGCGCGGAAGGCCGCGACCTCGACGTTGCGCGTGACGAGGTCGCAGTCGACGAACACCGGCGTCGCTCCCGCGCGCACCACCATGTTCATCGACGCGAAGAAGGTCTGCGTGGGCATCACGACCTCGTCGCCGGGGCCCACGCCGGCGACGGCGAGGGCGAGCTCGATGGCGGCGGTGGCCGAGGTCGCGACGCGCACCGTACGCCCGCCGAGCGTGCGCGACAGCGCCTCCTCGAAGCGCAGCATGCGCGGGCCCGAGGTGAGCTGCCCGGAGGCCAGCACCTCGGCGACCACCCGGCGCGCGGCGTCGTCGAGCTCGGGACCGGCGAACCTGAGGTAGGGAGCGCCCATGCCGTTCAGGCGGTGCGGCCGATCAGCACCACGCCGAGGATGACGAGGCCGATGCCCATCCAGCGCGCGAGCGAGACGCTCTCGCCGAGCAGGTAGTGCGCGCCGACCGCGTTGATCACGTAGCCGATCGACAGCAGGGGGTAGGCGACCGAGACGGGCACGCGCGAAAGGCCGATGATCCACGTGACGAGGGACAGAGCGTAGCAGAGGAGGCCCGCGAAGAACGGCGGCGTGTGCAGCACCGTCACCAGCGTCGGCCACCAGCTCGCGCGCGCCAGCGTGATGACGCCGGTGGCGTTGGTGCCGGCCTTGAGGAAGAGCTGGGCGGCCGCATTGAGCGCGACGCCGGCCAGCAGGAAGAAGAACGCCGCCGAGGAGAAGAAGGCCATCAGCGCCTCGCCACGAACACGCGCCGGGTGTCGTGCGCGACGATGCGCATCGGCACGTGCATCGCCGACAGCGTATCGTAGGTCGAGTGCGGCATCAGCGCATACCCCTGCGGCAATCCTTCCCACTCGGCGATCCACGGCGGGAACAGCGCGAACGCCTTGTGGGGCTCGGCGTCGATGCCGAGCGCGAACTCGTCGCGGAAGCCCACCAGCGTGGTGGGCCGGCCGAGGTAGAAGGGCAGCGTCTGGTCGTAGCTCTCGACCTGGTAGACGGGGGCCGCGGGGTCGACGCCGCCGGGGCTGTTCTCGGCGCGCGCGAGCAGCGGGGCCACCGAGCGCACGGGATTGAAGGCCTCGTGGCCGATGAAGGCGAACTGGAAGCCGACGAGGCTCGACAGCGAGACCGCGATGATGCCCGCCGCCTTGGCGCGTTCGCTGCCGCGGCTGAAGCACCAGGCGGCCGCGAGCGAGCCCAGCGCGAAGACCAGCGCCGACTTGACGATCCAGGGGTGGTAGTTGTGGAAGAGCTCGGCGGGCGTGCGGTCGTCGGCGATCCGCCCGACCATGGCTTCGTAGAAGAACACCACGAACACCAGGAAGCCCAGCGCCACCATGGCGTGGGGCAGGGCGAGCCACAGCAGCATCCGCGCGCGCGCGCGCTCGAGCTCCCGGCCGAGCAGCATGGCGAGTGCCGGGAACTCGGGGAGGATGTACGAAGGCAGCTTGGAGCCCGAGAGGCTGAAGAACACGAACACGAAGCCCGCCCACGCGAGGCAGAAGCGCTGCCAGTGGAAGCCCGAGGGCTGCGGCGCCGAATCGCGCCAGCTCGGCCACACCGTGCCGAACCACACGAACAGCCAGGGCATCGCGCCCAGCCCGAAGATGGGCACGAAGTACCACGGCGCCCCGGTGCGGTTGTGCTCGGTGGTGAGGAAGCGCTCGACGTGCTCGTGGATGAAGAAGAACCGGAGGAATTCGGGGTTGGCGCGCGACACGAGCACGAACCACGGGACCGTGATGGCGAGGAAGAGGATGATGCCCGGCAGCAGCGACAGGCGGCGCCACGGCGAGGTGTCGCGCGTCGCCAGTGTGTACACCACCAGCGATCCCCCGGCGATCACCAGCGCCACCGGTCCCTTGGTGAGCGTCGCCATGGCGAGCATCGCCCAGGTGAGCAGCATGAAGCCGCGCGTGCGGCGCGCGCTGCCCGGCTGCTGGGCGCGCAGGAAGGCGCCGAGCGCAATCGCCATCCAGCCGGTGAAGAAGGCGTCGAGCGAGGCGAAGTGCGACATCGCCACGACCAGCACGAAGCTCGAGGCGACCAGCGCGGCGAAGGCCCCCGCCAGCGGCCCGGCCAGCGCGGTGGTGGTCACGCCCGCGCTGACGATGATCATCATGCCGCCGATGGCGGGCGCCATGCGCGTCGTCCACTCGTCGGTCTCGAAGAGGCGGTAGAACGCCGCGGTCACCCAGTACTGCAGGGGCGGCTTCTCGAAATACTTGAGGCCGTCGAGGCGCGGCGTGACCCAGTCTCCGGTCACCGCCATCTCGCGCGCGAGCTCGCCGTAGCGGCCCTCGTCGGGATGCTGGAGCACGCGGGTGTCGAGCGCGGTGAACCACGCGACCGCGATGAAGGCGGCCACGGCGAGCCAGGCGAAACGCGACAGGACGGGAGGGAAGCGCAAGGAGGCCGCGGCGGTGAGCCCGCATTCTAGCGCGGGCGTGTAACATCGCGCCGGTGACCATGCAGCTCGTCTTCTACGACAATTTCACGCGACAGGCGCGCGCCTTCGCCCCGCTCTCGGGCAACGAGGTGGGGCTCTATACCTGCGGCCCGACCGTCTACGACTACCAGCACATCGGCAACTTCCGCACGTTCCTGTTCGAGGACCTGCTGAAGCGCGTGCTGCGCTATCGCGGCTACGACGTCCGCCACGTGATGAACATCACCGACGTCGGCCACCTGACCTCCGACGCCGACAGCGGCGAGGACAAGATGGAGAAGGGCGCGCGCCGCACCGGCAAGTCGGCGTGGCAGATCGCCGAGCTCTACACCGAGGCCTTCCTCGCCGACATGCAGGCGCTGGCCATCGAGCCACCGACGGTGCTGTGCCGCGCCACCGACCACATCGCCGAGCAGATCGCCTTCATCGCCGACCTCGAGCGCAAGGGCTACGCCTACCGCACCGGCGACGGCATCTACTTCGACACGGCGAGGCAGCCCGACTACGGCCACCTCGCGCGCCTCGACCGCGCGGGCCTCGAGGCCGGCAAGCGCGTCGAGCTCGGCGAGAAGCACTCGATCACCGACTTCGCGCTGTGGAAGTTCTCGCCGCCGGGGGAGAAGCGCCAGATGGAGTGGGAAAGCCCCTGGGGCACGGGCTTCCCCGGCTGGCACATCGAGTGCTCGGCGATGGCGCAGAAGTACCTGGGCGACTACTTCGACATCCATTGCGGCGGCGAGGATCACATCCCCGTCCACCACACCAACGAGATCGCGCAGACCGAGGCGCGCGTCGGCACGCGGCTCGCCAACTTCTGGATGCACGGCTACTTCCTGCTCGAGAACGACGCCAAGATGGCCAAGTCGGCGGGCGAGTTCCTGCGCCTCAAGGCGCTCACCGACCGCGGCTACGATCCGCTCGCCTACCGCTACCTCTGCCTCACCGCGCACTACCGCAGCCAGCTCAACTTCAGCTTCGACGCACTCGACGCCGCGGCGACCGGCCTCGAGCGCATGCGCGCCGGCGTGTACGAGCTGCGCGGGCATCCCGGTGGCACGCCGCACGCGGAGTCCCTCGCCAGGTTCGAGCGCTTCATCGCCGACGACCTCAACCTGCCGCGCGCGCTGTCGGTGGCCTGGGAAGTGCTGCGCGGCGACGTGGCCGACAAGGCGGCGATGCGCGCGACGCTTTTGCGCTTCGACGAGGTGTTCGGCCTCGGGCTCGCGCACTGGCAGCCCAGGCAGGAGGTGGTGCCCGACGCGGTGCGCGCGCTCGCGGAGGCGAGGCTCGCCGCGCGCGCCGCCAGGGACTGGGTCGAGTCCGACCGCCTGCGCGCCGTGATCAACGCGCAGGGCTACGATATCGAGGACCGCGCGGGCGCCTACACGCTGAAGCGCGCCGCGAAGGCCGGCGTGGCCTGAGCGCCGCGGCAATGAAGCTCGCCACGCTTCCCGACGGCAGCCGCGACGGCCGGTTGCACCTCGTCAGCCGCGACCTCGCGCGCGCCGCGCCGGCGAAGGCAGCGCGGACGCTGCAGGCGGCGCTCGACGACTGGTCGCGGGCGGCGCCCATGCTCGCCGTCGAGGCGCGCGCGCTGGAGCAGGGCGCCATGGACCCCCTGCCGTTCGACCCCGTGCTCGCGCTCGCGCCCCTGCCGCGGGCCTACCAGTGGGTGGACGGCTCGGCCTACGTCAACCACGTCGAGCTCGTCCGCCGCGCGCGCGGCGCGGCGATGCCCCCCGAGTTCTGGACCGATCCCCTGATGTACCAAGGCGCCTCCGACACCATGCTCGGCCCCTGCGCCGACATCGTCCATCGCGACGCCGCCTACGGTATCGACTTCGAGGCCGAGGTCGCGGTGGTGACGGGCGACGTGCCCATGGGCATCGCGCCCGCCGACGCGGGCTCGCACATCCTGCTCGTCATGCTGGTCAACGACGTGAGCCTGCGCAACCTCATCCCTGCCGAGCTCGGCAAGGGCTTCGGCTTCCTGCAGTCCAAGCCCGCCTCGTCGTTCTCGCCGGTGGCGCTGACGCCCGACGAGCTCGGCGACGCATGGCGCGGCGCCAAGCTGCATCGGCCGCTCACGACCTCGCTCAACGGCAGGCCCTTCGGCCGCCCCGACGCGGGCGAGGACATGACCTTCGATTTCGCGACGCTGGTCGCGCACGCCGCGAAGACGCGCAAGCTGGCAGCCGGCAGCATCGTGGGCTCGGGCACGGTCTCGAACCGCGAGCGCGGCAGCGACGGCCACGACGGCCCGGGCCGCCCGGCCGCGGAAGGCGGTGTCGGCTATTCCTGCATCGCCGAGCAGCGCACCGTCGAGACCCTGCTGCATGGCAAGCCGGCGACGGCCTTCCTCGCCGACGGTGACCGGGTGCGCATCGAGATGCTCGACGCTGCGGGTCGTTCGCTGTTCGGCGCCATCGACCAGCGCGTGCGCATCGCCGCGCGCTGAGGGCCTTCCGCCCGCGCGCGGCGCGGTGCCCCGCGGGGCGCTGCTCCTCTCCTGGATCCGGCGGGATCGCCTGTGGACGCCAGCCCGGCGATAAGATATATTGAAAATATATCTTTAAGTGACACGCCACCATGGCCGACCCACCGGGAGGCAACCCCTTCAAGCCGATGCCGATCTACGAGCCCTCGGCGCACCGCAACGCGCCAAGGCCGAGCGTCGCGGCCTTCCTGGAGTTCGGCTTCCGGCCGCTGTACCTCGCGGGCACCGCATGGGCCGCCATCGCCGTCGCCATCTGGGTGTTCGCGCCGCAGTGGCTCCCCGGGCCGCTGCCGGGGCTCGCCTGGCACGCCCACGAGATGCTGTGGGGCTTCCTCGCCACCATCGCGGTGGGCTTCCTGCTCACCGCGGGTGCCAACTGGACGGGCGCCAACCCGCTCTCGGGCGTGCCACTGGCGCTGGTCGCGCTTTGCTGGCTGGTCGCGCGCGCGGGCTTCCTCGTCGACGATGCCCGCGCCTTCGTCGTCGCGTCCGTCGCCGAGGTGGCGTTCTTCCTGCTCGCCGCGGGCGCGCTGATGCGCTCGGTGTATGGCAAGCGCAACACGCGCAACTACGCGGTCCCCTGGCTGCTGGTGGCACTCGCCCTCGCCGACGTCGCGTTCCTCGCGGCGGCGCGCGAAGGCGACCACGCCACGCTGATGCGCCGCTTCGACGCGGGCCTGCTGGTGATGGGGCTGATCGCGCTCCTGGTCGCGCGCCGCGTCATCCCCTTCTTCGCCATGCGCGCGGTGCCGGGCCTCGCCGTGCCGATGCAGACGCGCGAGGGCCAGCTGCAGCTCGGCCTCGGCGTGGGTGCCATCGCCTGCGGGATCGTCGGCGCGGGCGCGCCGGCGGCCCTGGCGCAGGCGCTGCTGCTCGGCGCCATCGGACTCATCGCGTTGCTGCAGGTCGCGCGCTGGAAACCCTGGGCCGTGCGCGGCCGGCCGATCCTGTGGATCCTCTACCTGGGCTACGCCGGCCTCGGTGCGGGCTTCCTCGCGGCGGCCTGCGCGCGCGCGGAGGTCGGCGCGCTCCCGCATGCGTTGCCGGTGCACCTCCTCGCGATGGCGGGCTTCAGCGTGCTGGTGATCGGCATGGTCACCCGCACCGCGCTCGGGCACCTGGGGCGGCCGCTCGTCGCCGACCGCGCGGTCGTCGCCTGCTATGCGCTGGTGATCGCGGCGGTGGCGCTGCGCCTCGCCGCGCTGTGGTCCTCACCCTGGACCCTCGCCTTGCTCCACGCCGCCGCGGCGGCGTGGATCGCGGCCTTCGGGCTCTACGTGCTGCGCTTCCTGCCCTGGATGATCCGCCCGCGAGGATGACGTCGCGGCATCGGGTACCCGGTGCGGCGCGCGTCCCCTCCGCGGTCCCGGCGGCCCGGGAGGGTCTTCGCGCAGGCCGATCAGGCGCCGCGATTGCGCGCGAGCCGCCGCGATTGCCAGAGCACGTCGGCCCGGCCGGCGCGGTGGTTGAGGCTGCGCGCCAGCACGAACAGGAGGTCGGACAGCCGGTTGAGGTAGCGCCTCGAGATCCCCGACACCGCCGCCTCGCCGTCGGCGCGTGCGAGCGCGACGAGGCCGCGCTCGGCGCGGCGGCACACGGTGCGCGCGACGTGTGCGCGCGCGGCGCCTTCGCTGCCACCGGGCAGGATGAACTCCTTCAACGGCGAGAGCGCCTGGTTGAGCCGCTCGACGGCGTCCTCGAGCGCGGCCACGCGTACCTCGGCGAGCGCCGAGTGGCCGGGGATCGACAGCTCGCCGCCCAGGTCGAAGAGGTCATGCTGCACGTCGGTGAGGAGCGCCGCGAGCTCGTCGGGCAGACCCGCGGCGATCAGCAGCCCGACCGTCGAGTTGAGCTCGTCGACGTTGCCGATGGCGTCGATGCGCACCGAGTCCTTGGCGACGCGCGAGCCGTCGCCGAGGCCCGTTTCCCCGGCATCCCCGGTGCGCGTGACGATTTTCGACAGACGATTGCCCATTGGAAGCTCCTGATGGCTGTCATTCGCGCGCAAGCGGGAATCCAGCGCCGTGGGTCCCCGCTTGCGCGGGGATGACACCGCTTTCGCGGCGGCCATGCCGCGGTGCTAGCATAAGTCACCATGCCACGCCCCGACCCGCTTCCGCGCAACGACGCCAACCACGTGCCGCTGTCGCCGCTTTCGTTCATCGCGCGCACCGCGGCGATCTGGCCGGGGCGCACCTCGGTGATCCACGGCACGCGGCGCGACACCTGGGGCGAGACCTATGAACGCTGCCGCAGGCTCGCGAGCGCGCTCCGCGCGGCGGGCGTGCAGCCCGGCGACACCGTGGCGGCGATGCTGTCCAACACGCCGGAGATGGTCGAGGTGCACTTCGGCGTGCCCATGGCGGGCGCCGTGCTCAACACCCTCAACACGCGCCTCGACGCCGACTCGCTGGCGTTCATGCTGAAGCACGGCGGGGCGAAGCTGCTGGTCACCGACACCGAGTTCGCGCCGGCCATGAGCGCGGCGCTGGCGAAGCTCGAGCGGCCGCCCGTCGTCGTCGACGTCGTCGACCCGCAGTTCGCCGGCGCACCGACGCGCCTCGGCGCGCGGGACTACGAGGCCTTCATCGCCGGCGGCGACCCCGCGTTCGCCTGGTCGCTGCCCGCCGACGAGTGGGACACGATCTCCCTCAACTACACCTCGGGCACCACGGGCAACCCCAAGGGCGTCGCCTACCACCACCGCGGCGCCTGCCTCAACGCGATCTCCAACATCGTCGACTGGGGCATGCCGCGGCACGCGGTGTACCTGTGGACGCTGCCGATGTTCCACTGCAACGGCTGGTGCTTCCCGTGGACGGTGGCGGCGCTCGCCGGCACCAACGTCTGCATGCGCAAGGTCGAGGCGCAGGCGATCTTCGACGCCATCCGCGACCACGGCGTCACGCATTACTGCGGCGCGCCCATCGTGCACTCGACGCTGATCAACGCGCCCGAGGCGATGAAGGCGGGCATCGGGCACAAGGTCTCGGGGCTCGTGGCCGCCGCGGCGCCGCCCGCCGCGATGATCGAGGGCATGGAGCGCATGGGCTTCGACATTACCCACGTCTACGGCCTCACCGAGACCTACGGGCCGGCGGCGGTCTGCGCCAAGCACGAGGCCTGGGACGCGATGGACATCGCCGAGCGCACCGAGCGCAACGGCCGCCAGGGCGTCGCCTACACGCTGCAGGACGCGATGAGCGTGCGCGATCCCGAGACCCTGGCGCCGGTGCCCGCCGACGGCGAGACCGTCGGGGAGATCATGTTCCGCGGCAACATCACCATGAAGGGCTACCTCGACAACGCGGCGGCCACCGCCGAGGCCTTCGCGGGGGGCTGGTTCCACAGCGGCGACCTCGCGGTGCTGCAGCCCGATGGCTACGTGAAGATCCGCGACCGCAGCAAGGACGTGATCATCTCGGGCGGCGAGAACATCAGCTCGCTCGAGGTCGAGGAGGCGCTGTACAGACACCCCGCGGTGCTGGCCGCGGCGGTGGTCGCGCAGCCCGACCCGCGCTGGGGCGAGTCGCCGCGCGCCTACGTCGAGCTGAAGCCCGGCGCCGAGCTCTCCGCCGAGGCGCTCGCCGCGCATTGCCGCCAGCACCTCGCCGGCTTCAAGATGCCCAAGGCCTTCGAGTTCGGCGAGCTGCCGAAGACCTCGACGGGCAAGATCCAGAAGTTCCTGTTGCGCGAGCGTGCGCGCTCGACCGCGGCCATCGAGTGAGGACGCCATGAACGCACCGGTCGAGGCGGGGGTGCTGCCCTACGTCGAGCGCAGCGACGCCGACGAGGTCGCGACGCTGTGGCTCAACCGTGGCGATCGCTACAACCCGCTGTCGCTGGCGATGCTCGACGCGCTCACCGCCGAGATCGACGCGCTGGCGAACGATGCCTCGGTGCGCGTGGTGGTGATCGCCGCGCGCGGCAAGGGCTTCTCGGCGGGCCACGACCTGCGCGAGATGGGAGAGCACCGCGACCTCGCCTGGCAGCGCGAGCTTTTCGCGCGCTGCAACGCCATGATGATGAAGCTCACGGAGCTGCCGCAGCCGGTGATCGCGCGCGTGCACGGCGTCGCCGCCGCGGCGGGCTGCCAGCTGGTGTCGATGTGCGACCTCGCGGTGGCGGCCGAAGGCGCGCGCTTCGCGCTGCCGGGGCTCAACGCCGCGGTGTTCTGCACCACCCCCGGCGTGGGCGTGGTGCGCAACGTGTCGCGCAAGCGCACCATGGAGATGCTCCTGACGGCACGGCTCATCGACGCGGCGACCGCGCTCGACTGGGGGCTCGTCAACCGCGTGGTGCCCGCCGAGCGGCTCGACGCGACCATCGCCGAGTTCGCCGAGGGCATCCGCGCGCGCAGCGCGCCGGTGGTGGCGCTCGGCAAGCGCGCGTTCTACCGGCAGGCCGACATGCCGCTGCCCGAGGCCTATGCGCTGGCCGCCGAGACCATGGCCTGCAACCTCCTCGTCGACGACGCGGGCGAGGGCATCGACGCCTTCGTCGGCAAGCGGGCGCCGGCCTGGCCTTCCCGCGGCGGATCGCGCTGACCATGGCTGCCCGGCGCGCCGCGCCGCCGGCCGCGACCGGCGCAGACTTCGCGCGCAACGCCGATGCCATCCTCGGCCGCGCGGCGCAGTCGCTGTTCGAGCAGCTCGACCAGCTCTGCGAGGGCTGCATCGCCATCGACGCCGAGGCGCGCGTCATCTGGATCAACGACAAGTACCTCGCGATGCTGGGCCTCGCGCGCGTCGAGGACGCGCTCGGCCGCGAGATCGAGGAGATCATCCCCAAGAGCATGATGCGCGAGGTGGTGCGCACCGCGAAGCCGATCCTGCTCGACATCATGGAGTTCGGGCGGCAGTCGTTCGTGGTCACGCGCATGCCGCTCTTCGACGGCGACGGGCGGGTGATCGGCGCGGTGGGCTTCGTGCTCTACGACCGCCTCGAGTTCCTGAAGCCGCTGGTGGCCAAGTTCACGCGCATGCAGGCCGAGCTCGACGAGGTGTCGCGCAAGCTCGCCGAGAACCGGCGCCCGCGCTACACGCTGGCGAGCTTCGTCGGCGGCAGCCCCGCCTGCCTCGAGGTCAAGCGCAAGGCGCGGCGCGCGGCGCAGCAGGACACGACGGTGCTGCTGCTCGGCGAGACCGGCACCGGCAAGGAGCTGCTCGCGCACGCCATCCACGAGATCTCGCGGCGGGCACGCGCGCCGTTCATCGCCCTCAACGTCGCGGCGATCCCCGAGACGTTGCTCGAGGCCGAGCTCTTCGGCGCGGTGGCGGGCGCGTATACCGGCGCCGACCGCCGCGGCCGCGACGGCAAGTTCCGCATCGCCGACGGCGGCACGCTGTTCCTCGACGAGATCGGCGACATGCCGCTGGCCCTGCAGGCCAAGCTGCTGCGTGTGCTGCAGGACCAGTCGTTCGAGCCGCTGGGTTCCGACCGCGTGGTGCGCGTCGACGTGCGCATCGTCGCCGCCACGCGTGCCGACCTCGCCGCGCTGGTCGCGCAAGGGCGCTTCCGCGCCGACCTCTACTACCGGCTCAACGTGCTTCCCATCGCCGTGCCGCCGCTGCGCGAGCGCCTCGCCGACCTCGACGTGCTCTGCGAGACCATCTTCGACGAGATCGCGCTGCGCACCGGCACCGCGCACCGCGAGGTGTCGCCCGAGGGCGTCGCGCTGCTCGCGCGCCACGACTGGCCCGGCAACGTGCGCGAGCTGCGCAACGTGCTGGAGCAGGCGGCGATGCTCTCCGACAGCCAGCGGCTCGGCGCGCGCGACTTCGCGTCGATCATGCCGGTCGCGGCGTCGGACGGCGCCGTGCCGGCGACCCAAGAGGTCCGCCGCTACGACGAGGCCTTCCGCGAATTCGAGCGCGAGACGCTCAAGCGCGCGCTGGCGGCGAGCGGGGGCCGGGTGGCCGAGGCGGCGCGGCTCCTCGACCTGTCTCGGGCCACGCTGTACAAGAAACTGGCCGCCGACCCTCTCTTTTCTCGGCGTCGAGACAATCATCTCGATTCGTAGACACCTGCCGGCGGCTCAGGCCCATGATTGTCCAGGTTTCGAGACAAATCGCAGCGGAAGTTGCCCGGCCGAGCGTC
This sequence comes from Casimicrobiaceae bacterium, assembly GCA_044226535.1. GTDB lineage: Bacteria > Pseudomonadota > Gammaproteobacteria > Burkholderiales > Casimicrobiaceae > VBCG01. The sequence goes on from JBGAGT010000003.1 coordinate 184,630, forward strand.
TCCCGAGCGATGGACTGCCCGGAACGGCTTGCACATCAACGAGTTGAGGCTGCTGGCATCGCCGTTGCGATAGTCATCGCGACGCCGAGGCGCGCCCGCGTGGCAGCCAGTGCCCCGGCGATCCACCCCGATCCTGCTGGAGGAGCGCGACCGCCCGAGGCGCGCGTGAAAGGACAGCGATGACCCTGCCCCATGCCCTGCGCGCGTCCGCGTGCGCGATCGCCGTTGCGCTGGCCGCCGCCGGTTGCAGCAGTGGTGACGACGACGACACGGTGTACAACCAGAAGCCCGATTTCGTCGGCGCCGTCACGCTGACCGTCTACGACGGCCAGTCCGACGACCTCCTGACGGCGGGGCTCGGCAAGACCGGCCTCGCCGGCGCGTCGCCGACGGTGGCCGACCCCACCGCACCCACGGTCGCGGAGCTGCGCAGGCTGGCGATCTACAACAACTACCGCGCGCTGGTCGACATGAGCCCCAAGGGCGGCTACGGCACCCTCTACGGCCCGAACATCGACATCGCCGGCAACGACACGCTGGGCGAGGGCAAGATCGGCGGCAAGGAATTCCTGGCCTACGCCGACGACGGCACGGGCAAGCAGAACGTGACGATGATGGTGCAGATCCCCGGCAACTTCGACACGAAGAAGGCCTGCATCGTCACCGCCACCTCGTCGGGCTCGCGCGGCGTCTATGGCGCGATCGGCACCGCGGGCGATTGGGGCCTGAAGCACGGCTGCGCGGTCGCCTACACGGACAAGGGATCGGGCACCGGCCTGCACGACCTCGCCTCCGACACCGTCACGCTGCAGAATGGCCTGCGCGCCGGCAACGCCGCGGCAGGCACGACGTCCAACTTCACCGCGCTGTCGCCGGCCGACGCCGCGTCGTTCAACGCCACCTGGCCGAATCGCGTCGCGGTCAAGCACGCGCACTCGCAGCAGAACCCGGAAGCGAGCTGGGGCACGCAGACGCTGCAGGCCGTGCAGTTCGCCTTCTACGAGCTCAACGAGCAATTCGGCTCGACCACCGCCAACGGCACGCGCGTCGTGCTCGACAAGGGCAACACCATCGTCATCGCGTCTTCGGCGTCGAACGGCGCGGGCGCGGCGCTGGCGGCGCTCGAGGCCGACACCGACGGGCTGATCGACGGCGCCGCGGTGTCGGAGCCCAACGTTGCCGTCGCGCCCAACGCCGCGCTGACCATCGTCTCGGGCGCGGGCACGGTGACCGGCAGCGCGCGCCCGCTGTACGACTACTTCACGCAGGCGAACCTGCTGCAGCCCTGCGCTTCGCAGTCGCCGCGCGCGGCCGCCTCGCCGGGCCTCGCCTTCGTCACCCCGGCGATCGCGGCCAACCGCTGCGCCTCGCTCAAGGCCAAGGGCATCCTCAGCTCGTCGGGGGTGGCGGCGCAGGCCGACGAGGCGCTCGACCTGCTGCTGGCCTACGGCTGGCTGCCCGACTCGACGCTGCTGCACGCCTCGCTGTACGCCTTCGCCACGCCGGCGATCGCGATGACCTACTCGAACAGCTACTCGCGCGCGAGCGTCACCGCCAACCTCTGCGGCCTGTCCTTCGCCGCGACCGACGCGACCGGCAAGCCCACGGCCTTCCCGGCCGCCTCGCTGGCGCAATACTTCGGCGTCGCCAACGGCGTGCCGCCCAGCGCGCCGGTGAACATCATCAACAACGACAGCGTGGGCGGTGCGGTGAACAGCGTGGTCTCGGTGTCGCCCTCGACCGGCCTCGCCGACTTCAACATCGACGGCGCGCTGTGCCAGCGCGCGCTGTGGACAGGCAGCGACGCCAACGCGACGGCGCTGCGCAACGGCGTCAACGCGACCATCCGCAACGCCAACCTGCGCGGCAAGCCGGCGATCATCGTGCACGGCCGCAACGACGGCCTGATCCCGGTGCCCTTCAGCTCGCGCCCCTACTATGGCCAGAACAAGCTGACCGAGGGCGCCTCGTCGAAGCTCGTGTACGTCGAGGTGACCAACGCACAGCACTTCGACACCTTCATCGACAACGCGGCGCTGCCGGGCTACGACTCGATGTTCGTGCCGCTGCACGTCTACTTCATCCAAGCGATGGACCAGCTCTACGCCAACCTGACGCAGGGGACCGCGCTGCCACCCTCGCAGGTGGTGCACACGGTCCCGCGGGGAGGGACGCCGGGCGCCGCGCCGGCGATCACCAGCGCCAACGTCCCGCCCATCCAGGCCAACCCGGCCGTATCGGCGAGGATCACCTTCAGCAACGGCACGCTGACCATTCCCGACTGAGGCTGGCTGCCCGGGAGCGCGTTGCCAGCGCCCCCCGCTACACGCGATAATCCACGTTCTCCCCGGGGAAGGGCCCAACGGCCTCCCCCGGGGCCGCCATTGCCCGCCACGGGGCGCAAGCCACCGCCTGATTTGAACCCATCCACGATCCTCGAGACGCGCGGCCTCACCAAGGAGTTCAAGGGCTTCGTCGCGGTCAGCAACGTCAACCTGGCGGTGGAGCGCGGGACCATCCATGCCCTGATCGGCCCGAATGGCGCGGGCAAGACCACCTGCTTCAACCTGCTGACGCGCTTCCTCACGGCGACGCGAGGGCAGATCCTGTTCAAGGGCGAGGACATCACCGGCGTGCGTCCCGCGGCGATCGCGCGCAGGGGCCTCGTGCGCTCGTTCCAGATCTCGGCGGTGTTCCCCCATTTCACGGTGCTCGAGAACGTGCGCATCGCGCTGCAGGTCGCGCGCGGCAACTCCTTCGACTTCTGGCGCAGCGCGCGCACGCTGCGCGCGCGCGACGCGCGCGCGCTCGAGCTGATCGAGGACGTCGGCCTCACGCCCTGGGTGGACACCTTCGCCGGCGAGCTCCCCTACGGCCGCAAGCGCGCGCTGGAGATCGCCACCACGCTGGCGCTCGATCCCGAGCTGCTGCTGCTCGACGAGCCCACCGCCGGCATGGCGCACGACGACGTCGAGCGCATCGCGTCGCTGATCAAGCGCGTGGCGGCCGACCGCACGGTGCTGATGGTCGAGCACAACCTGTCGGTGGTGTCGACGCTTTCCGACCGCATCACCGTGCTGGCGCGTGGCGAGATCCTCGCCGAAGGCGACTACGCCAGCGTGTCGAAGCACCCGGCCGTGGTCGAGGCCTACCTCGGCGCGGGGCAAGCGTGAGCACGGGCACGGACGCGCAGGCGCGGCCGCCGGCCGCGATTGCCAGGGCGGCTGCGCCGCTGCTCGCGGTGCGCGGCCTCAACGCCTGGTACGGCGAGTCGCACGTGCTGCACGGCGTGGATTTCGAGGTGAACGAAGGCGAGGTCGTCACGCTGCTCGGGCGCAACGGCGCCGGCAAGACGACCACGCTCAAGTCGATCATGGGCGTGGTGCCGCGCCGCGAGGGATCGGTGAAATTCGAGGGCGAGGAGACGATCCGGCTGCCCTCGAACCGCATCGCGCGCCGCGGCATCGCCTGGTGCCCCGAGGAGCGCGGCATCTTCGCCAGCCTCGACGTGCGCGAGAACCTCGCGCTGCCGCCGGTGGTGCGCCCGGGCGGCCTGTCGGTCGACGAGATCTACGGCATGTTCCCCAACCTGCGCGAGCGTGCGACGAGCCAGGGCACCAAGCTTTCGGGCGGCGAGCAGCAGATGCTCGCCATCGGCCGCATCCTGCGCACCGGCGCGCGCCTCTTGCTGCTCGACGAGCCCACCGAGGGCCTGGCGCCGGTGATCGTGCAGCAGATCGGCAGGACCATCGCCGACTTGAAGGCCCGCGGGTTCACCATCCTGCTGGTCGAGCAGAACTTCCGGTTCGCGGCGACCGTCGCGGACCGCCACTACGTGATGGAGCACGGCCGCGTGGTGGACATGATCGCCAACGCCGAGCTCGACAACAGCATGGCGAAGCTTCACGAGTACCTGGGCGTCTGACGCCCGGCAGTCGCCGTTCACATGCACCACCCGAGGAGGAGACGCACCATGCAAGGCTTCAAGAAAACCCTGACGGCGACCGCAGTTGCCGTCGCGCTCGCCGCAGCCGGCGGCGCGAATGCGCAGGTCTCGAACAACGTGATCAAGATCGGCGTGCTTTCCGACATGTCGAGCCTCTACACCGACCTCGCCGGCGCGGGCTCGGTGGTCGCGGCCAAGATGGCCGTCGAGGACTCCGGCATCGAGAAGAAGGGCTACAAGGTCGAGATCGTCTCGGCCGACCACCAGAACAAGCCCGACGTGGGCTCGGAGATCGCGCGTCGCTGGTACGACGCCGAGGGCGTCGACGTGATTGTCGACGTGCCGAACTCGGGCGTCGCGCTGGCCGTCGCCGGCATCACCAAGGACAAGAACAAGGTGTTCCTCGCCTCGGGCCCGGGCAGCTCGGACCTGACCGGCAAGGCCTGCACGCCCAACACCGTGCACTTCACCTACGACACCTGGATGCTCGCCAACGGCACCGGCACGGCGATCACCAAGAACGGCGGCAACAGCTGGTTCTTCATCACCGCCGACTATGCGTTCGGCGCGGCGCTGGAGCGCGATACCACGGGCGCGGTCGAGAAGGCGGGCGGCAAGGTGCTGGGCGGCGTCAAGGTGCCCCTCAACAACCAGGACTTCTCGTCGTTCCTGCTGCAGGCGCAGGCGTCCAAGGCCAAGGTCATCGGGCTGGCCAACGCCGGCGGCGACACCACCAACTCCATCAAGCAGGCGGCCGAGTTCGGCATCGTCAAGGGTGGGCAGCAGCTCGCGGGCCTGCTGGTGTTCATCACCGACGTGCACGCGCTGGGCCTGCCCACCGCGCAGGGCCTGATGCTCACCGAGACGTTCTACTGGGACATGAACGACAAGACGCGCGCCTTCACCAAGCGCTTCGCGCCGCAGGACAAGGGCATCCACCCGACCATGGTGCACGCTGGCGTCTATGCGTCGCTGCTGCAGTACTTCAAGGCCGTCGAGGCGGTCAAGACCGACACCGATGGCGCCAAGATCGTCGCCAAGATGAAGGAATTGCCCACCGACGACCCGCTGTTCGGCCCGGGATCCATCCGCGCCGACGGCCGCGGCATCCACCCGGCCTTCCTGTTCGAGGTCAAGAAGCCTTCGGAGTCGAAGGCACCGTGGGATTACTACAAGCTCGTCGGCACCATCCCGGCGGACCAGGCCTTCCGTCCCCTCAAGGACGGCGGCTGCCCGCTGATCAAGTGACGTGACGCCGGGCAATGCCCGGCGTCACGTCATCCCCGCGAAAGCGGGGATCACGAACCGATGGTCATCCCCGCGAAAGCGGGGATCACGGACGGATGGTCATCCCCGCGAAAACGGGGATCGCAGGACGCGATGTCATCCCCGCGCAAGCGGGGAGCCATCGCGCGCGGTATGTCAACGAATGGGTCCCCGCTTTCGCGGGGATGACAGGACGCATGCAGGCGCTTTTCGGACAACTGCTGATCGGGCTCATCAACGGCGCGTTCTACGCCATGCTGTCGCTCGGGCTCGCGATCATCTTCGGCCTGCTCAACATCATCAACTTCACGCACGGTGCCCAGTACATGCTGGGCGCCTTCGCGTCCTTCCTGCTGCTCGACCGGCTCGGCATCGGCTACTGGTGGTCGCTGCTGATCGTCCCGCCGCTGATCGGGCTCACGGGGATCGTCATCGAGCGCACGATGCTCGCGCGCCTGTACAAGCTCGACCACCTCTATGGCCTGCTGCTGACCTTCGGGCTCGCCCTGATCATCCAGGGCGTGTTCACCAACATCTTCGGGAGCTCGGGGCAGCCCTACCGGCTGCCGCCCGAGTTCGCCGGCGCCTTCGACCTGGGCTTCATGTACCTGCCCAAGTATCGTGCCTGGGTGGTGATCGCGTCGGTGGCGATCTGCGCCGGCACCTGGTACGTGATCGAGCGCACCAAGCTCGGCGCCTACCTTCGCGCCGCCACCGAGAACGCCGCGCTGGTGCAGGCCTTCGGCGTCAACGTGCCGCGCATGGTGACGCTGACCTACGGCTTCGGCGTCGCGCTGGCGGCACTGGCCGGCGCGATGGCGGCGCCCATCTACCAGGTCGCGCCGCAGATGGGCGCCAACATGATCATCGTGGTGTTCGCCGTGGTGGTGATCGGCGGCATGGGGTCGATCGCCGGCGCGATCATCACGGGCTTCGGCCTCGGCGTCGTCGAGGGCCTGACCAAGGTGTTCTACCCGGAGGCTTCGAACACCGTCATCTTCGTGGTCATGGTGATCGTGCTGATTTTCCGCCCCGCGGGGCTGTTCGGGCGGGAGCGCTGACCATGGCCACGGGCATCACGCCTTCCACCGCCGCGGCGGCCGACGCGCGCACCACGCTGGTCGCGGCCGCCGTCATCGGCGCGATGCTGCTGGTGGCGCCGCTGGTCGGCGTCTACCCCGTGTTCCTGATGAAGGCGATGTGCTTCGCGCTGTTCGCCTGCGCCTTCAACCTGCTGCTGGGCTACGGGGGGCTCCTGTCGTTCGGCCACGCGATGTTCCTGGGCTCGGCGGGCTACGTCTGCGCGCACACCGCCAAGGTCTGGGGCTGGCCGCCGGAGCTCGCGGTGCTCGGCGCGACCGCGGTGTCGACGCTGCTGGGCCTGGTCGTCGGCGTGGTCGCCATCCGCCGCCAGGGCATCTACTTCGCGATGATCACGCTGGCCATCGCGCAGATGATCTACTTCTTCGCGCTGCAGGCGCCGTTCACCCACGGCGAGGACGGCATCCAGGAAGTGCCGCGCGGCATGCTGCTCGGCATGGTCGACCTGTCGAAGCCGCTGGCGATGTACTACACCGTGTTCGTGGTGTTCGCCGCGGGTTTCCTGCTCGTCTACCGCGTGATCCATTCGCCCTTCGGCCAGGTGCTGAAGGCGATCCGCGAAAACGAGCCGCGCGCGATCTCGCTGGGCTACGACGCCGACCGCTACAAGCTCCTGGCCTTCGTGCTCTCGGCGGGGCTCGCGGGCCTCGCCGGCGCGGTGAAGTCCCTGGTGTTCCAGCTCGCCTCGCTCACCGACGTCTACTGGACCATGTCGGGCGAGGTGGTGCTGATGGTGCTGCTCGGCGGCATGGGCACGATCCTCGGGCCCGTGGTCGGGGCCTTCATGATCATCGGCATCGAGAGCGCGCTCTCGGCGGGGCTCAACCTCGGCAGCCTGCACGTCGGCCCCGAGTGGGTGACGGTCATCACCGGCGGCATCTTCGTCGTCTGCGTGCTGGCCTTCCGGCGTGGCATCGTCGGCGAGCTCGCCGCCTGGCGCGAGCGGCGGCGCAAGTAGCGCCGCATCGGCAGACGCGTCCCCGCGGGATTCAGGCGCGGCGAGCCCGCACTCCCACCACGGCGGCCAGTGCCAGCAAAAGCGCCAGCGCGGCGAGTGCGTACCCGCCGAGCGTGGGCACCGGGATCGACGTCGGGGCCGGGGGCGCGCCCAGGTTGATCGGGCCCGTGCCGCTCACGGTCAAGGTGAAGGTCGTGGTGCTCTGGGCAGACGTGTCGTCGAAGGGGACGACGACATAGGACGCGCCAGCGGTCAGCGTGACCGGCAGGTTGACCGGATGCAGGTTCGAGGCGGCGATGCAATTGGTCAGCGGATTCAGGGGATCGAACGTGGGTGTGTAGACGTACAGCGACGTCGAACCGGTATCACCGGAAATCGCGAAGCTGTAACTGCCCGAGGTTCCCACCGAAAGCGCGTAAGCGCGGTACCTGACGGGTGTCGAGCCCTGGCTCAGGCACGTGGGGGTGGTGATGAACACCACGGGCAGCGTCGGCGCGCCCGAGAACGATCCCGAGACCGCGGCGCTCGCCGCGAAGGCGTGGCCCGCGCAGGCCCATGCCGCCACACATGACATCGCGCAAAGCGCGCGTACGACGTGTTTCATCGCTTCTCCCCTGGACGGCGCCCCGGGGCCGGCGCCCGGCCCGACGGCGCGGCGAGTCTCGCACGAAATGGTCCCCGCCACCAGCGGGGCGGCCCGGGACGGCGCGGCGTGCACGATTTTCGTGCCTCTTTGACGCTCCGCCGCCGTTCGGGATACATTTTGCCGGTGATGCGCCGCGCCCCTGCGCGCGCCGACCTTTCCCCCACCGCGCCCGTCCTCTGGAGACCCTCATGCGAACGCCCGTCCGCCGTCTTGCCGCGACCGCGGCTGCCATCGCCTTCGCCGTCCTGACGCCGATCGCGGCGCCGGTCGCGGCCCAGGAGCTCAAGATCGCGGTTGCCGCCGACGTGACGTCGATCGACCCGCACTTCTTCAACCTCTTCCCCAACAACAACATCGCCGAGCACATCTTCGACAAGCTGGTGCGCATGGACCCCGACTCGCGGATGATCCCGGGCCTCGCGACCTCGTGGAAGACCATCGACCCGACGACCTGGGAATACAAGCTGCGCAAGGGCGTCAAGTTCCACGACGGCAGCGAGCTCACCGCCGAGGACGTGGTGTTCTCGATCAACCGCGTGCCGAACGTCCCCAACAGCCCGGGGCGCTTCACCGCGTACACCAAGGCGATCACCAAGATCGACACACCGGACCCGTACACGCTGCGCGTCCACTACGCGACGCCGTACCCGCTTTCACCGAACGACCTGTCGACGATCTACATCGTCTCGCACAAGGCCGCGGCCAACGCCTCGACCGAGGACTTCAACTCCGGCAAGGCGGCCATCGGCAGCGGGCCGTTCAAGCTCGTCCGCTACGTCAACGGCGACCGCGTCGAGCTCGCGCGCAACGACGCCTACTGGGGCGACAAGCCCGCCTTCGACAAGGTCAGCTTCAAGATCATCAAGAACGAGGCCGCGCGCACGGCCGCCTTGCTCTCGGGCGACGTCGACGCCATCGAGCAGCCGCCCACCGCGGACCTCGCCAAGATCAAGGCCGACCCCAAGTTCACCATCACCTCCAAGATCTCGCACCGCGTCATCTACTTCAACTTCGACTTCCTCGACCGCTCGAGCCCGTTCATCACCGGCAAGGACGGCAAGCCGCTCGCGAAGAACCCGCTCCTCGACCTGCGCGTGCGCCGCGCCATGTCCAAGGCGATCAACCGCCCGGCGATCGCCGATCGCGTGATGGAAGGGCAGGCCGTGCCCTCCGGCCAGCTCGTGTCCGACCACCTGTTCGGCTTCGTGCCGGGGTTGAAGGCCGAGGCCTACGACCCCGCGGGCGCGAAGAAGCTCCTCGCCGAGGCCGGCTATCCCGACGGCTTCAACCTCACCATCCACGGGCCCGCCGGGCGCTACGTCAACGACGAGAAGATCGTCCAGGCGGTCGCGCAGATGCTCACGCGCATCGGCATCGCCTGCAAGGTGGAGACCGCGCCGATGGGCCCCTACTCGGCGCGCGCCTCCAAGCAGGAGTTCAGCTTCCACATGGTGGGATGGGGCGCGTCCACCGGCGAGGCGAGCTCGCCGCTGCGCTCGCTGCTCGCGACCTACGACGCGCAGAAGGGCCTCGGCGCCGTCAACTGGGGCCGCTACAGCAACCCCAAGGTCGACTACCTGATCGAGCAGGCCATCCAGCAGGTCGACGACGAGAACCGCAAGGTGATGTTGCAGCGCGCGACGCAGATGGCGATGGACGACCTGGGCCTCATGCCCATCCATTTCCAGTTCACCATATGGGCGACGCGCAAGGGCGTGCAGTACATCCCGCGCACCGACGAGTACACGCTCGCCTTCCAGTTCAAGGCGGCGAAATAGCGGTCCCGGCGCGTTGCGCGCGGCACCGGAACCCGGCGCGGGGCCGGTGCCGCACGCGTGAAGGGTCATCGTGCTCGTCTACCTGATCCGCCGCTGCCTGCAGAGCGTCGTCGTGCTGGCGGTGATGTCGCTGATCGTGTTCGTCGGCGTCTACGCCGTCGGCAACCCGGTCGACCTCCTGATCAACCCCCAGGCCGACCAGGCCGAGCGCGAGGAGGCGGTGCGCGCGCTCGGCCTCGACAAGCCGCTGTGGATGCAGTACGCGATCTTCCTGCGCGACGCGCTGCACGGCGACCTCGGCCGCTCGTTCGTCCACAGCACCTCGGCGCTGGGCCTCATCTTCGAGCGCATGCCGGCGACGCTCGAGCTCGCCTGCGTGGCCATGCTGTTCGCGGTCCTGCTCGGCATCCCGCTCGGCCTGTGGGCGGGCCTCAAGCCCGAGGGCGTCGCGGGCCGCTCGATCATGGCGGGCTCGATCCTCGGCTTCTCGCTGCCCACCTTCTGGGTGGGGCTGATGCTGATCATGGTGTTCTCGGTGATGCTGGGCTGGCTGCCTTCGAACGGGCGCGGCGAGACGGTCGCCCTCCTCGGTGTCCCGGTGTCGTTCCTCACCCTCGACGGCTGGCGGCACCTCGTGCTGCCGGCGACCAACCTCGCGCTCTTCAACCTCGCGCTGATGATCAGGCTGACCCGCGCCGGCACGCGCGAGGCGCTGCTGCAGGACTACGTCAAGTTCGCGCGCGCCAAGGGCCTCACCAACCGCCGCGTCATCGGCGTGCACGTGCTGCGCAACATCCTCATCCCCATCGTCACGGTGATCGGCCTGCAGTTCGGCTCGCTGATCGCCTTCGCCATCGTCACCGAGAGCGTGTTCGCCTGGCCCGGCATGGGCAAGCTGCTGGTCGACTCGATCAACTTCCTCGACCGCCCGGTGATCGTCGCCTACCTGCTGGTCATCGTGACGCTGTTCATCGTCATCAACCTCGTGGTCGACCTCGTCTACTCGGTGCTCGACCCGCGCGTGCGCATCACCGATGCCAAGGGCTGAGCCCGTCGACCGCAGCGGCGACTCGCCGTGGCGCCGGGTCGCCGCGGAGTTCTTCGCCGACCCCATGGCGACGTTCGGCTTCGCGCTCCTGTGCCTGCTGGTCGCCGCCGCCGTCCTCGCGCCGCTGATCTCGCCGCAGAATCCCTACGACCTCGCGCAGATCGACGTGCTCGACGGCAAGCTGCCGCCGATGTCGAGCTCGGGCTCGAGCGGGACCTTCTGGCTCGGCACCGACGACCAGGGGCGCGACATGCTCTCGGCGATCTTCTACGGGCTGCGCATCTCCATCTTCGTCGGCGTGGCGAGCACGGTGTTCGCGCTGGCCATCGGCCTCGCCGCGGGGCTGGTCGCTGCCTACGTCGGCGGGCGCACCGAGTCGCTGGTGATGCGCGTGGTCGACATCCAGCTCTCGTTCCCGGCGATCCTGATCGCGCTGATCCTGATCGCCGTGCTGGGGCAGGGCGTCGGCAAGGTGATCTTCGCGCTGGTGGCGGTGCAATGGGCGTACTACGCGCGCACCGTGCGCGGCGCGGCGCTGGTCGAGCGCCGCAAGGAGTACATCGAGGCCGCGCGCTGCCTCGCGCTGCCGCCGTCGCGCATCGTGTTCGCGCACCTCTTGCCGAACTGCCTGCCGCCGTTGATCGTCGTCGCCACCGTGCAGGTGGCCGCGGCGATCGCGCTCGAGGCGACGCTGTCCTTCCTCGGGCTCGGCCTGCCGATCACCGAGCCCTCGCTGGGCCTGCTGATCGCCAACGGCTACCAGTACCTGCTCTCGGGCAAGTACTGGATCAGCTTCTTCCCGGGCATCGCGCTGCTGCTGACCATCGTCAGCATCAACCTCGTCGCCGACCGCCTGCGCGACGTGCTGAACCCGCGGTTGTCGCGATGAGCGCCGCCGGGCCGCCGGTGATGCCCAATGAGGGCGCTCGCCCCCCAGTGGGGGGAGGCGAGCGCAGCTCGCCTCGGGGGGCGTCTCGATGAGCGCCGATGCCGCTGCGCTGCTCGCGGTCGAGGGACTGCGCACGCATTTCTTCACCCGTGCCGGCGTGGTCAAGGCGGTCGACGACGTGTCGTTCACGCTGGCGCCCGGCGAGGTGCTGGGGCTGGTCGGCGAGTCGGGCTCGGGGAAGTCGATGACCGGCTATTCGCTGATGGGCCTGGTCGACCCGCCGGGCCGCATCGTCGCCGGCAGCATCCGCCTTTCGGGCGTCGAGCTCACGACGCTGCCGCCCGAAGGCATGCGCCGGCTGCGCGGCAACCGCCTGGCGATGATCTTCCAGGACCCGATGATGACGCTCAACCCGGTGCTGCGCGTCGACCGGCAGATGACCGAGGCGATCCTCGCGCACGACAAGGTCTCGCAGGACACGGCGCTCGAGCGCGCGCGTGAGGCGCTGGTGCGCGTCGGCATCGCCGCGCCCGACGAGCGCCTCAACGCCTTCCCGCACCAGTTCTCGGGCGGCATGCGCCAGCGCGTGGCCATCGCCATCGCGCTGCTCAACCGCCCCGACGTGATCATCGCCGACGAGCCGACCACGGCGCTCGACGTGACCATCCAGGGCCAGATCCTCTACGAGGTGCAGAAGCTCGCGCGCGAGACCGGCACGGCGCTGATCTGGATCACCCACGACCTGTCGGTGATCGCGGGGCTCGCCGACCGCATCTGCGTCATGTACGCTGGCCGCATCGTCGAGGAGGGGACCACCGCGGACGTCATCGACCATCCCGGGCACCCCTACACGCGGGGCCTGCTCGACAGCGTGCCCTCGCGCAACCCGCAGGGCCAGCGCCTGCGCCAGATCCCCGGGATGACGCCCTCGCTGATCGCGCTGCCGCCGGGCTGCGTGTTCCGCGACCGCTGCCCGCGGGGCGACGCGGTGTGCGAGGCGATGCCGGAGATGCGCGCAGCACCCGCCGGCAGCGACCTGCACGCCATGCGCTGCCACCATCCGCTCGCCGATTGAGCGACGAGGCCGGCAACCCCTCACGCCATGCGGCACGCATCGACCCCATGACCGACCTTCCCGACGCCGACGCGCCGCTGCTCGAGCTCGACGGCATCGGCAAGCGCTTCGCCAAGCCGGTCGACCTGGCGATGCGCATCGGCGCCGCGCTCGGCGCGCCGCTGCGCGAGGAGGTGGTGCACGCCGTCGACCGCGTCGACCTCGCGATCCGCGCCGGCGAGGTCGTCGGCCTGGTGGGCGAGTCGGGCTGCGGCAAGTCGACGCTGGGGCGCGTGGCGGTGGGCCTGCTGCCGCCGACCTCGGGTACGCGACGCTGGAAGGGGATCGACCTCGCCACGCTGCAGCCCGCGCGGGCGCGCGAGCTGCAGCTTCGCATGCAGATGATCTTCCAGGACCCCTACGCTTCGCTCAACCCGCGCATGCGCGTGGTCGACATCGTCGGCGAGGCGCCGGTCGCGCACGGCATGGTCAGGCGGCAGCAGAAGACCGAGTTCGTCGGGCTGCAGTTGAACCGCGTCGGGCTCGACCCCACGCTGATGCGCCGCTACCCGCACCAGTTCTCGGGCGGCCAGCGCGCGCGCATCGGCATCGCCCGCGCGCTGGCGGTGAAGCCCGAGTTCCTGGTCTGCGACGAGTCGGTCGCGGCGCTGGACGTGTCGATCCAGGCGCAGGTGCTGAACCTCTTCGACGACCTTCGCTCGGCGCTCGGCCTCACCTACCTCTTCATCAGCCACGACCTGGGCGTCGTGCAGCACATCAGCGACCGCGTCGAGATCATGTACCTCGGGCGCATCGTCGAAAGCGGTCCGACGCGCGAGATCTTTGCCGCGCCCAACCATCCCTACACCCAGGCGCTGCTGGCCGAGGTCGGCAAGGTCGAGGCGAAGAAGCGGAGCTACGTGCCCATCCGCGGGGAGATCCCGTCGCCGCTGGCGCCGCCTCCCGGCTGCCACTTCCACCCGCGCTGCCCGCATGCCATGCCGCGCTGCGCCGTGGAGGTGCCGCCCTTGAAGGAGATCGCGCCGGGACGGCGCAGCGCCTGCTGGCTCAACGAGCGCTGAGGCCTGGCGGTCATTTCCGCGAAGGCGGGAATCCATGGGTCCCCGCTTGTGCGGGGATGACGTGCGCCAGGGCGATGGGTCCCCGCTTGCGCGGGGATGACGCGGTCGCGCGGGGATGACGGATCAGCCGCGCGGCTTGAGCTTCACGTGGATGTTCTTCTCCACGGTGAAGCGGATCAGCTCCTCGAGGCATTCCTCGCGGCCGAAGCCCGACTGCCTGACGCCGCCGAAGGGCGCGCCGAGGAAATGGTGGCCGACCTCGTTGACCCACACGTAGCCCACGCTCACCGCCATGGCGGTGCGGTGCGCGGTCGAGAGGTCGTTCGTCCAGATCGAGCAGGTGAGGCCGTAGGGCACCTCGTTGACCTCGCGCAGCATGCGCGCCTCGTCGTCCCAGGGCAGCACCGCCATCACCGGGCCGAAGATCTCCTCGCGCGCGATGCGCATCGACTGCGTGACGTCGCAGAACACCGTGGGCTCGACGAAGTTGCCGCGCGCCAGCGCGGGGTCGTCGGGGCGCTTGCCGCCGCAGAGGAGCCGCGCGCCGTCGGCGTGCGCGGCGGCGATGTAGCCCTCGACGCGCTCCATCTGCGCGCGGCTGACGATCGCGCCCATGGTGGTGGCCGGGTCGGTGGGGATGCCCGGGCGGAAATGCGCGATGCGCGCGCGGATGCGATCGAGCACGGCGTCGTAGATCGCGCGGTGCACGAAGGCGCGGCTGGTCGAGCCGCAGGACTGGCCGCACCAGGTGAAGTTCATGCCGGCGACGGCGGCCGCGGCGACCTCGTCGGGATCGGCGTCGGGGAAGGCGATCAGCGCGTTCTTGCCGCCGAGCTCGAGCATCACCGGCTTGACGGTGTCGCTGGCGGCGCGCATCACCGCCTTGCCGGCGTTCACGCTGCCGATGATCGCGACCATGGCGACGCCCTCGTGGGAGGCCAGCGCCGCGCCGGTGGCGCGGTCGCCCGCCAGCACGTTGAAGGTGCCGGGGGGCAAGAGGCCGTCGCAGAGCTCGGCGAGGCGCAGCGAGGAGAGCGGCGCCTGGTCGGGCGGCTTGACGATCACGCTGTTGCCGGCGGCGAGCGGCGCGGCCGACTTGCCCGCGGCGAACATGAACGGATGGTTGAAGGGGATGATGCGCGCCACCACGCCCAGCGGCTCGCGCACCGAGAAGTTCACGGCGTCCGGCCCCATGGGGATGGACGAGCCCTTCATCTCCGTGACGAGGCCGGCGAAGAAGTCGAGCTGGGCCGCGGCCACCGCCGCGTCGCGCTTCATCTCGGCGAAGGGATTGCCGCCGTTTCGCGCGTCGATCCATGCGAGCTCGTCGGCGTGGGTGCGCAGGATCTCGGCGATGCGCCGCAGCACCCGGGCGCGCTCCAGCGGCTTGACGGCGCGCCAGGCCTCGAAGCCCTGGCGTGCCGCGGCGACCGCGGCGTCGACGTCGGCCGCACCGGCCACGGCCACGGCGCCCAGCGATTCGCCGGTGGTGGGGTCGAGCGTGTCCTCGCGATGCCCCGCCTGCGGCGCGTGCCAGGCGCCGCCGTAGTAGAGGTTGCGGTGGCGGGGGAGGGCGTGCGCATCCATCGTGGGGTCCTCGTTCAGCCGCGGCTGTGCGCCAGGCGGCCGAGCACGGCGTTGACACCGATCGCCAGCACGAACAGCACGATCAAGAGCGCGTACATGCGCGGCATGTCGAAGGTCGCGTAGGCCTGGATGATCAGGTAGCCGATGCCCTGGTTGGAGAGCTTGGTCTCGGCGAGCAGCGTGGCGATGATGGCGACGCCGATGCCGAGCCGGAATCCGTTCACCACCGGGAGCCGCATCGCGGGCAGGTAGATCGAGCGCACCATGGTCCAGGTGGGCGCGCGGAAGCTCCGGCCCACGCGCACCAGCACCGGGTCGATGCCGCGCATGCCCGCGGCCACGCTGATCGCCACGGGGAAGAAGCAGGACAGCGCGCCCAGCGCCACCTTGGAGCCCATGCCGGTGCCGAACCACATCAGCATCACCGGGAAGAACACGATCTTGGGCGTCGGCCCGAGGTAGAGCAGCATCGACTCGTAGGCGTCGGAGAGAAAGCGGCGCGCGCCGAGCGCGAGGCCGACGGCGAGCCCCAGCACGCCGCCGATGGCCGAGCCCGCGGCGATCTCGGCCACGGTGACGCCGAGGTTGCGGTAGAAGTCGGGGCGCGCGAGCAGTGTCGCCAGGGCCTTGCCGATCGCCTGCAGAGAAGGAACGACGTCGCGGAACAAAAGCCCCGACATCGACAGCGCCTCCCAGGCCAGCAGCAGGGCGGCGACGATCGCGACGCGCAGCGCGAGCACGCGCCGCGCCGCCGAGGCGGCGGAGGGCCCGGGCGCGGCCACGCTCAGCGGCGCGGCCGCAGCCATTGCTCGATCCGCTCGGTGAGGTCGAAGAACAGCACCGAGGCGAGGATCACGAAGCCGATCGCCACGTAGGTGCCCGGCATGTCGTAGCGCTCGGCGAGCTCGTTGACGAGTTGGCCGAGCCCGCCGAAGTTGATCAGGAACTCGACGCCCACGATGTTGATCATCGCGAACAGCATGCCGAGGCGCATGCCGACGAACACCGTCGGCATCGCCGCGGGCAGCAGGATCTTGCCGAACTGCTGCAGCGGCGTGAGCTTGAGCGTGCGGCCGACGTCGATCAGCACCTGGCGCGTGCCGGCGAGCCCCTCGACGGTCTTGAGGATCACCGGCGGCAGCCCCGCGACGAAGCCGATCATCACGATGGTCGTCGCGCTGCGCCCGAAGATCACCAGGAACAGCGGGTACATCAGCACGATGGGCGCGGCCGCCAGCGCACCGACCCAGCTCTCGGTGGCGAGACGCAGCAGGCGGAAGCGGTAGAGCAGCACGCCGAGCCCGATGCCGACGACGGCGAGCAGCAGCGCTGCCCAGGCCATTTCCTGCGTGGTCTGCCAGAAGCGGCCGATCACGTGCTCCTCGGCGACGACGCGCGGCACCGCGGCGGCGACATCGCTGGGCAGCGGCACGATGAAGCCGTTGATGACGCCGGCGCGGATCAGCGCCTCGGTGAGCACGACGGCGGCGAGAAGCGTCGCCGCGCCGAACGCGCGGGCGGGCCAGCGGCTCGGCGCCACGGCCGCGCTCACGCGGGCGCGCCCCTGCGCACGCGCGCCTCGTCCTCGGCGATGCCGCGGCTCGCCTCCTCGCGCAGGTCCTGCCAGACCTGCGCGACGTAGTGGCCGAAGGCGTCGCTGCCGACGACCTCCGCGTCGCGCGGGTGCGGGAGCGACACCTCGACCGCGCGCTTCAGCCGGCCGGGGCGATAGGTCATCACCAGCACGCGGTCGGAGAGCTGCACCGCTTCGGTGAGGTTGTGGGTGATGAGAAGCGTGGTCTGCTTCAACGCCTGCTGGATCTGCAGCACCTTGTCGCCCAGCAGCACGCGCGTCTGCTCGTCGAGCGCCGCGAAGGGCTCGTCCATCAGCAGGATGCGCGGCCCCGAGGCGAGGGTGCGCGCGATCGACACGCGCTGGCGCATGCCGCCGGAGAGCTCGGAAGGGAAGCGCCGCTCGAAGCCCGACAGACCGACCAGCTTGACGAAGTGCGCGGCCTTGTCGGCGCGCTCGGACTTCGCCATGCCCGCGATCTCCAGCGGGAAGGCGACGTTGTCGAGCACGTTGCGCCAGGGGAAGGTCGACTCCTCCTGGAACACCATGCCGATCGAGGGATGCGTGCCGGCGATGGTCTCGCCGTCGACGCGCACCGTGCCTTCGTAGCCGCCCACCAGGCCGCCGATGATGTTGAACAGCGTCGACTTGCCGCAGCCCGAGGGCCCGATGATCGACACGAACTCGCCCGAGGCGACGCCGAAGGACACGTCGTCGACCGCCGTCACGCCGCCGTCGGCGGTGGCGAAGTGCTTGACGATGTGCTCGACCTCGAGCAACGGCTTTCGCGCGGCGGCGTGCTCGCCCATGGCCGTCATCCCCGCTCGTCCATGCCGGCCGTCATCCTCGCTCGTCCATGCCGGCCGTCATCCTCGCTCGCCCATGGCCGTCATCCCCGCGCAGGCGGGGACCCACGCCCCTGCGTGCCCGTCGCTGCGCGCCGTGGCGCAGCCGACGATGTCACGGCCGACGACGGCGTGGCGCCTCCCGCGACGCGCACGTCGACCACCGCGACCTGGCCCGCCCCGACATCGGCGACGGCGCGTGCCAGCGCGTCGTCCAGCGCCTCCGCGGTCTCCACCGGGCCGTAGCCGCGCGTGCCCTGCGCGCGGCCGATGGCGGCCAGGTCGACGGCCGGATCGTCCATGCGCTGGCCGATCCACTTGTTGCCGACGGGCCGCCCGCGTGCGCGCGCGACGCGCTCCTGGTGCACCTCGTCGTTCCAGTACGAGCGGTTGTTGGCGACCACGACCAGCAGCGGAATGCGGTAGTGCACGGCGGTCCACAGCGCCGTCGCGCCCATCAGGAAGTCGCCGTCGCCGCAGACCGCGACGGTGAGGATGCCGCGCCCGGCGAGCGCCAGCGCGGCGCCGACGCCGAGGCCGGGTCCCGCGCCCACGCCGCCGCCGCCGTCGGAGCCCAGGAACTCGAGCGGGCCGCGCAGCGGCCAGCTCGCGCCGTTCCAGGACAGCGGCAGGTGCGCGAGCGAGAACGCGCGCTCGCCGACCGCGCGGCGCAGCGCCGCGGCGAGGTGGTCGGTGGTGAGCGGGGTCGGCGCGCCGCGTGCCTTCGAGGCGCCCGCTCCAGGCGCGGCGGCGGCGACCTGCGCGGTCGCGGCGGAACGGGCGGCCGCGCGCTTCGCGGGGGTGCGCGCAGGCGCGCGCGCCGGCCGCCTGGCGGGCAGCGCGGCCAGCAGCGCGGGCACCGCGGCATCGGGCGCACAGGCGAGCTGCACGTCGACCGGCGGGAGGCCCTGGTGGTCCATGCTCCAGCCGTTGTGGACGAGGTGGTCGAGCGAGACCTGCACCACCTTCGCGTGGGGCTCGCCGCCGCAGGCGGACTTGAGCGTGCCCGCGAGGTCGACCCAGTCGAGCGACAGGATGGCGTCGGCATCGGCGATGGCCTCGGCCATCGCGGGCGTCTGCATCACCGACGGCGGCGCCGCGTGCAGCGGGTGGTCGGTGGGGAAGGCCGCGCCGATCTTCAAGTCGGTGAGGACGCGCGCGCCGAGGCGCTCGGCCAGCGCGACGCGCGCGTCCCAGGCCGCGGCGTCGCGCGACACGCGGCCCATCAGCAGCAGCGGGCGCCGTGCGGATGCGAGGATCGCCGCCGCGCGGCGCAGTGCCTCGCCGTCCGGGGCCGGCACGGTGGCGGGCATGTAGCGCGAGGGCTCGATCGCCGGGGGCGGCGAGGCGAGCGCGGCTTCCTGCATGCCCGCGTCGAGGTTGACGTAGACGGGGCCCTTGGGTTCCGTGCGGGCGATCCACCAGGCGCGCAGCAGCGCCTCGCGCGCCGCACCGGGGGAGGCGGGCTGGTCGTCCCACTTGACGTAGCCGCGCACCAGCGCCCCCTGGTCGCGCGCGGTGTGGATCCAGTCGATCCAGGGTCGCCGCTGCACCGCGTCGACGGGCCCGGTGGCGCCGAGCATCAGCACCGGCATGCGGTCGCACCAGGCGTTGAAGATCGCCATGGTCGCGTGCAGGAGCCCGACGTTGGAGTGCAGTCCCACGGCGATCGGCTCGCCGGTCGCCTTGGCGTAGCCGTGGGCGATGGCGACCGCGTGCTCCTCGTGGAGGCAGACCAGCATCCGCGGCTCGCGGTTGCCGAGGTAGTTGACGAGGCTGTCGTGCAGGCCGCGGTAGCTCGCGCCCGGTACCAGCGCGATCCACGGCACGCGAAGCGCGCGCAGCGCGTCGGCGACGACGTCGCTGCCGAACGCGGCCGTGTCGGCGAGCGGCCCCGCGGGCGCTTCGATGGCGGCGATCGCGGTCGCGCCGCGGGGCTTGCGCACGCGGCGCTCAGCGCGGCGGGATCTGGATCAGCGTGGCGAGCTGATCGGGCGTGAGCGCGGTTGCGGTGAACTTGAGGTCCACCGCGTCCTTGACGATGGTGTCGAGGCCGACGATCTTGTCGGGGTTGACCGCCTGCTTGGGGAAGAACTGGTCGCGCACGCGCTTGGCCATCTCCACCGGGATGCCGACGAACTCGGCATAGGTCTTGAGCGCCGCGGGATCGTCGGAGTACATCCAGTCGATGGTCTCGCAGTACGCCTTCATGTAGCGCTCGACCACCGGCTTGCGCTCGGTCAGCGTCTTCACGTTGGCGATGTTGACGCGCACCGTCTGGCCCTTGAACACGTTGGCGTCGTTGCCGCTGGCGACGACGCGGATCGCGCCCTCGTCGAGCTGCTTCAGGCCGAAGGGCGGGGCGGCCCAGCCCACGTCGATCTGGCCCGACATGACCTGCGTCAGCGTCGACGACGGGCTGCCGGTGGCGGTCGGCTTCGCCTTCAGGTCGAACTGCTTCATGAACGCGGTGACGATGCCGTGCGTCGAGCTGCCGTTGGTCGAGTAGGCGATGGTCTTGCCGTCGGTGTCCTTGAGCGTCTTCACCGGCGACGCGGTGGGCACGTACCAGTAGAGGTCGGCGGCGCCCGTGGTCTGCGCGCTGATGATGCGCACCGGCGCGCCCTTGGAGAACGCCGACAGCGCGCCCATGATGCCGCCGGCGATGCCGAGGTCGGCGCTGCCGGCGATCACCGCCTGCTGCGTCTCGCCGGCGCCCTGCGTCCACAGGATCTCGACGGCGATGTTGTGCTTCTTGCAGATGCCCGAGCGCATGCACATCTCGGAAATCGAGGTGTCCCAGTTGCCGCGCTGGCCCGCGGCGAGCTTCAGCATGTCCTCGGCGGACGCGGCGCCTGCGAGCGCCAGCGCGAGCGCGGCGACGACACAGCGGGTCGAAAGGGTGTAGCGCATCTGGCCTCCGGTCGGTGAGCGTGCCCTCGTGCGGATCGCCGGGGCGCTTGTGGTGTTGCGGCCCTCGCAGCGACCGCTTGCCGCGAGTGTCGCGTGCGCGCCCCCGTTCGTCAATCCCGCGGCGCGGCGGCCTTGCCGGGCGGACACTTAGGCTCCTAAGATGACGCCGCGCGTGCGATCACCGCACGACCGGCCCATGCCCGACGACGATCCACTTCGGCTTCCACTTCCGCTCAAGCTCCGCGTCGCCCGCGTCGACGACGTGGCGCTCGGCGTGCGCGCGTTCGAGCTGCGCGATCCCGCCGGCGGCGATCTGCCGCCGTTCACCGCGGGGGCACACCTCGCGCTGCGCGCGCCGAACGGCGCGCTTCGCAAGTACTCGCTGTGCAACGACCCCGCCGAGCGCGACCGCTACCTGATCGCCGTGCGGCGCGATCCCGCCGGCCGCGGCGGCTCGGCGAGCCTCGTCGACGGCCTGCGCCAGGGCGACCTCGTCGACGCCGCGCCGCCCGAGAACGCCTTCGAAATGGACGCGCGCGCGGGGTCCGCGATCTTCATCGCCGGCGGCATCGGCATCACGCCGGTGCTGGCGATGATCCGCAGCCTCGAGGCGCGCGGCGACACGCGCTGGACGCTCTGGTACCTCGCGCGCGACCGCGCCTCGGCGCCCTTCGTCGACGAGCTCGCGGAGGGCCCCTGGCGCGAGCGCGTGCGCGTGCACTACGACGGTGGCGACCCCGCGCGCTCGCTCGACCTCTGGCCGGTGTTCGAGAAGCCCGGCAAGGCGCACGTGTACTGCTGCGGGCCGCGCGCGCTGATGGACGCCGTGCGCGACATGAGCGGGCACTGGCCGCCCGGCAGCATCCACTTCGAGAGCTTCGTCGACGGCGCGGCGATGGCGCGTCCCGAGGACCGCGCCTTCCGCGTGCGCCTCGCGCGCTCGGGCGGCGAGGTCGAGGTGCCCGCGGGCACGACCATCCTCGAGGCGCTCGCGCGCGCCGGGCATCGCGTGCGATCGTCCTGCCAGTCGGGGACCTGCGGCACCTGCAAGACGCGCCTCCTCGAGGGCGAGGCCGAGCATCGCGACCTCGTGCTGATGCCCGACGAGCAGGCGAGCGAGATCATGGTCTGCGTGTCGCGCGCGCGCTCGCCGCTGCTGGTGCTCGACCTGTGAGCGCGCCGATCCGGCTGGGTGTGGCGGGGCTGGGCCGCGCCTTCGCCTTCATGCGGCCGACCTTCCGCGCCGATCCGCGCGTGCGGCTCGTCGCCGCCGCCGACCCGCGTCCCGAGGCGCGCGCGCGCTTCGCCGCCGAGTTCGGCGGCGCGGGCTTCGAGACCGTCGACGCGCTGCTGTGCGACCCGGCGGTCGAGGCGGTGTACGTCGCCGCGCCGCACGAGGCGCATGCGGCCTGCGTGATCGCCGCGGCGCGCGCCGGCAAGCACGTGCTCTGCGAGAAGCCCATGGCGCTGTCGATCGGCGAGGGACGCGTCATGGTCGACGCCTGCCGCGAGGCCGGCGTCGCACTGGTGGTCGGCCACAGCCATGGCTTCGACGCGCCCATCGCGCTGGCACGGCGCATCGTCGACAGCGGCGAGGTGGGGCGCGTGCGCATGATCACCGCGCTCAACTTCACCGACTTCCTGTACCGGCTGCGCCGCCCCGAGGAGCTCGACGCGGCGCGCGGCGGCGGCGCGGTGGCGAACCAGGCCGCGCACCACGTCGACATGGTGCGAAGGCTTGCCGGCACGCGCGCGCTGTCGGTGCGCGCCGAGGTCGGGCGCTGGGACCCCGCGCGGCCCGTCGACGGCGCCTACGCCGCGCTGATCCGCTTCGAGGACGGCGTGTTCGCGACCTGCGTCTACAGCGGCCATGCGCACTTCGATTCCGACGCCTGGCAGGGCTGGGTGGGCGAGGCGGGCCAGGCGCGCGACGCCGCCGACTACGGACGTGCGCGTGCGCGGCTCGCGGGACTCGCCTCGCCCGCGGACGAGGCCGCGCGCAAGGCCGCGTCGAACTACGGCGGCGAGCGCGAGGCGCCGCCCGCCGGCGAGGCGGTCGCGCACCCGCATTTCGGGCCGCTGATCGTCTCCTGCGAGCGCGCCGACCTGCGGCCCGTGCCGGAGGGCGTCGAGGTCTGCGGCGACCGCGAGCGGCGCATGCACCCGCTGCCGTCGCCCGCGGTGCCGCGCAGCGAGGTGATCGACGAGCTCTTCGACGCGGTCCGCTTCGGCCGCGCGCCGCTGCACGACGGCGAATCCGCGCTCGCCACCGTCGAGGTCTGCCTCGCCATGCTCGCCTCGGCGCGTGAGGGACGCGACGTCGCGCTCCACCACCAGGTGGCGGCGTCGCCGGAGGCGCGGCGGTGAGCGTGGCGAAGGCGCGGCCGGCGGGCAGGCGCACGACGGCCCCGTCGCGCGTCACGGCGCCGAGGCGCCGCGCCGGCCCCGCCCGCGCGGCGCCCCCGATCGCCGCAGCGGTGCCCGCCGAGCTCGAGATCGCGCGTGCCATCCTGCGCCGCTGGCACGAGGACGTGCCCCACGACCGCCTCGCCCACCTCGTCAAGGACGCAGAGCGGGTGTTCAGGCGGTCGCTGTCGCTGCGCCTCGCGCGCTACGGCATCCCCTTCGGCTACTGGACCTTCCTGCGCGTGCTGTGGGAACGCGACGGGGTGACCCAGCGCGAGCTCGCCATCGAGGCCGGCGTGTCGGAGCCCTCGGCGCTGGCGGCCCTGCGCGGCATGGAGGCGGCGGGGCTGCTCACGCGACGCCATCGCGAGGGCAACCGCAAGAACCTCTACATCGCGCTGTCGCGGCGCGGCAAGGCGCTGAAGCGCCGCCTGGTGCCGCTCGCCGAGGAGGTCAACGCCTTCGCCACGCGCGGCGTCGCCGCCGCCGACGTCGCCGCGACGCGGCGCTGCCTGCTCGCGGGGCTCGACAATCTGGCGCGCGACGAGGCGGCGGCGGGGGCGACGCGCCCGCCGCCGCGCGCGCGCGGCGGCATCGCCGGCAACGGTATTTCAAAGCCGCGCCCGCCCCGGTAAGATGGCGCCGCGAACTTAGTACCCTAAGCATTTTTCCGGCCCCGGGATGGTGATCGCGGGGCATTGCCCGGCCGTCGCAGGGCCGCGAGGAGGACCGCATGCTGACCGCCGAAGAGAACGACCTCCTGTGCCGCGTCGAGGGCGACGCGCCGATGGGGCGCATCGGCCGCGCGCACTGGGTTCCCGCCTGCCTGTCCGAGGAGCTCCCCGAGGCCGACGGCACGCCGGTCCCGGTGCGCCTCTTCGGCGAGGACCTGGTGGCGTTCCGCGACAGCGAGGGCAAGGTCGGCCTGATGGGCCGCTACTGCCCGCACCGCCGCGCCTCGCTGCTGCTCGCGCGCAACGAGGACTGCGGGCTGCGCTGCCTGTACCACGGCTGGAAGATGGACGCGGCGGGCAACGTGCTGGAGATGCCCTCCGAGATCGGCGGCAGCGCGCTGCGCGAGAAGGTGAGGCACGTGGCCTACCCGGTGCAGGAGTGGGGCGGCGTGGTGTGGACCTGGATGGGGCAGCCGATCGGGAAAGGCGAGGCGCCGGACTTCCAGCCGCCGGCCTGGGCGCCGCGCGAGACCAGCAAGGTGTCGATCGCCAAGGCCATCATCCCCTGCAACTGGGCGCAGATCCTCGAGGGCGCGATCGACTCCGCGCACAGCTCCTCGCTGCATTCCTCCGACATGGTGCCCGCCAAGGTCGAGGGCGCGAAGGCGACGTCGTCGCTGTGGCTGCGGCCCTCGACCGACAAGGCGCCGCGGCTGCAGGTGCAGCGCACGCCCTACGGCTTCCGCTACGCCGCGCTGCGCCGGCCGATCGTCGACTCGGCGAACAACGAGTACGTGCGCCTCACCGTGTTCGTGGCGCCGTTCACGGTGCTGATCCCCCCCAACGACCAGTACGCGGTGGCCAACGTCAACGTGCCGATCGACGACACGCACACGCTGTTCCTGTTCGTCGCCTGGGGCGACGACCCGGCGACGGTCCCCGATACCGAGAGCTGGCGCAAGTTCCTCGGCCAGCAGCGCGGCATCGACCTCGACGACGAGTACCGTCCGCTGCGCAACCTCGACAACCGCTTCTGGCAGGACCGCGCGGCGATGAAGGCGGGCAACTTCACCGGCATCAAGGGCTTCCCCAACCAGGACATCGCCATGTGGGTGACGATGGGGCCGATCGCCGACCGCTCGCGCGACGTGCTCGGCGCCTCCGACGTCGCCATCGCCGAGTTCCGGCGGCAGATGGTCGACGCGGCGCGCGACGTGCGCGAAGGCAGGCCACCCATCGGCACCGGTGCCGACCGCATCCCCGCGGGCGTGGCGAGCTGCCAGAAGGTCGTCCCCAAGAGCGTCGACTGGCGCACGCTGGGCCTCGGCGACGAGGGCGGTGCCGCCGCTTCCCCGGCCGCGGCCGCCGTGCCGCCTGCGCCCCGCGCCGCGCCTTCGCGCGCGAGCGGGGACTGAGGCCCGCCATGGCGCACAAGCTCGAGCTCTCGATCGCCGTCGGCCCCTATGACCGGATGCGCCCGCTGATCGACGGCGAGGTGCCGATCGACGGCGTCGACCCGGTGGTGATGACCTACCTGCCGGAGGAGATGTTCTTCCGCGCCTTCCGCCACGCCGAGTTCGACGTCTGCGAGCTGTCCTTCTCGAGCCAGGCCGTCAAGGTCTCGCGCGGCGAGAATGCCTATGTCGCCGTGCCGGTGTTCCCGTCGCGCGCCTTCCGCCACACCTCGATCCACGTGCGCCGCGACCGCATCCGCGAGCCCGCCGACTTGAAGGGCAAGCGCATCGGCATCCCCGAGTACCAGCTCACCGCCAACGTATGGGCGCGCGCGCTGCTGCAGGACGAGCACGGCGTGGCGCCCTCCGACGTGACCTGGGTGCGCGGCGGCATCGACCAGCCCGGCCGCGTCGAGAAGATCGGGCTGGCGCTGCCGCCGTCGATCCGCATCGAGTCGGCGCCCGCGGGCGACACGCTGTCGGCGATGCTCGATCGCGGCGACCTCGACGGCTTCATCGGCCCGCGCGCGCCGTCCTGCCGCAATCCCGACGTCGGCTGGCTGTACGAGGACCCGATGGCGGCGGCGAAGGACTGGTACCGGCGCACGCGCATATTTCCCATCATGCACGTGCTCGGCGTGCGCCGCACGCTGGTCGAGCGCCATCCCTGGCTGCCCGGCGCGCTGCTCAAGGCCTTCGAGGCCTCCAAGGCGCTGGCGCTCGCGCGCCTGTCCGACACCTCGGCCACCAAGGTCACGCTGCCGTTCGTCGAGGAGCAGCTCGGCGCGGCGCGCGCGCTGATGGGCGAGGACTTCTGGTCCTATGGCATCGCGCCCAACCGCCACGTGGTCGAGGCCTTCCTGCGCCACCACCACGCGCAGGGACTGTCGGCGCGCGAGCTCCGCGTCGAGGAGATGTTCCACCCGGCGACCTTCGAGGTCGCGCAGGTCTGAGCCCGGCCGGCTAGGGCGCGCCGGCGCCCTGCGCGGTGTCGCCGCGGAGGATCGGCAGCAGGCGCTCGTTGCGCGCGAGCCAGCCCACCACGCCGTGCCCGTCGCAGGGGTGGCGGTGCACGGCGACGCCCGGCAGGCCCTCGAGGTGCTGCGCGCGTCGCATCTCGATGGGCGAGCGAGCGCAGGCATGCAGGTGGAAGCGCGTGCGCCCGTTGCCCTCGCCGAGCACCTGGCGCAGGTCGAAGTAGCGCCGCACCGTCGGGGGCAGCGCGTCGAGGCGGTCGATCACGTCGGCGTGGCGCAGCAGGCGCTCCTCGATCCCCACCGCGCGGATGTGCGCGGGGTCGATGTTGGTGATCGGCGCGAAGGCGTGCACGACGTCGGCGCCGAGCAGGTGCCCGAACAGCAGCGCGGCGTGGCTGCCGCCCGAGTTGCCGATCACCATCGTGCGCTCGGGCGCGAGCTCGGCCACGGCTTCGCGCAGCCGCTCGAGCAGCGCGTCGAAGCCGGTGGCGAACGGCGGGATGCCGTCGAGGTACAGCAGGCGCGACGAGTCGCGCAGCAGGATGCGGCTCGCGCCCATCAGGCCCGTGACGCCGAGGAAATCGAAGGCGGGCATCGCGAGCCTGCCGCCGAAGCCGGTGAAGGCGATGACGAGCCTGGTGCGGTCCTCGCCGCGCTCGATGCTGAGCCGCGCCGGCGGCAGCGTCGCGGCGTCGGGTGGCCTGCGCGCCGGGGGGAGCAGGGGCGCCCCCGCGGCGCGCACCGTCCACGTCCCGGCGGCCGCGGACGGGGCGAGCGTGAACGCCGCCGCAATGCCTCGCGGCGCCTGTCTTCGGCGATCTTCAGGCAATCCCCTTTCCCCCTCGTGCCCGCGGCGGCCCTGCGTCGCCGTGACGCCCATCCCGGTCGCGGCCCCGCCGCGCGATCGCCCGATGGTACGGAGCGCGCCGTGCCGCGGCAAGCGTGCACCACGGCGGTGCCGGCGGGGGCGCCGCGGGTGGGACGCGCGGGCTGGATGGTCTGACCACTTGACCGCATGTCGCGCGCGCCGCTAAAGTCCCCGGGCGACGCGGACGCCGAAGCCGTGCCAGCGAGAGCCCACAACGAAGTCGCGCGATGCCCCGGCAGCGCGATCCAGGAGGAGGAAGCCATGCAACGCAATCTTCGCGCGCTCGTCGCGCTCGCCAGCGGCCGCGTGTTCGCCGTGCTCGCCGCGCTGCTCTTCGCCGTCCCCGCGCTTGCGGCCTACCCCGAGCGTCCCGTCACCCTGATCGTGCCCTGGGGCGCGGGTGGCGGCACCGACGCCGTCGCGCGCTTCTTCGGCTCGGTGCTCGAGCGCGAGCTCGCCCAGCCGGTCAACGTGGTCAACCGCACCGGCGGCAACGGCGTGGTGGGCCATGCGGCGATCGCCTCGGCGCCCGCCGATGGCTACACCTTCGGCCTCATCACCGTCGAGATCGCCATGCTCCATTGGCAGGGCCTGACCGAGCTGACGCCGGCCTCGTACACGCCGCTGGCGCTGGTCAACGCCGACGCCGCGGGCTTCCAGGTGCGCGCCGACTCGTCGTACAAGACCGTCAACGACGTGATCGCGGCGGTCAAGGCCAACCCCGGCAAGCTCAAGGCTTCGGGTACGGGGCAGGGCGGCATCTGGCAGCTCGCCATCGCCGGGCTGCTCTCCGACCTGAAGATCGACCCCAACGCGGTGCCCTGGGTGCCGTCCAACGGCGCCGCGCCCGGCCTGCAGGACCTGATCGCGGGCGGCGTCGACATCGTCCCCTGCTCGATCCCCGAGGCGCGCTCGCTGATCGACGCGGGCAAGGTGCGCTCGCTGGCGATCTTCGCGGACAAGGCGCCCGCGCTTTACCCCAACCTGCCGACCATCAAGCAGGCGACGGGCAGCGACTGGCAGACCGCCGCCTGGCGCGGCTTCGCGGCGCCCAAG
Source organism: Casimicrobiaceae bacterium (assembly GCA_044226535.1). Taxonomy (GTDB): domain Bacteria; phylum Pseudomonadota; class Gammaproteobacteria; order Burkholderiales; family Casimicrobiaceae; genus VBCG01. Next base: position 212,751 of record JBGAGT010000003.1, read on the forward strand.
GGCATTCCCAAGGACGTCGAGGCGCGCCTCGTCGCGGCGCTCAAGAAGGCCTACGACAGCAAGGAGTACCAGGACTTCCTCACCCAGCGCGGCTTCGCCGGCAAGTGGGCGCCGCAGGCCGAGTACGCGGCGTTCATGGCCAAGTCCGACGCCGACATGGGCAAGGTGATGAAGACGCTGGGCATGGCGAAGTAGCCGCGCCGCCCCGATGAAGGTCAACGATGCGATCGCGGGCTTCGTGCTCGCGGTCCTGGCGATCGCCGTGCTGCTGCACACGCGGGGGTTCCCCGCCGTGCACGGCCAGGTGTTCGGCCCCGCGGTGTTCCCGAACGTGGCCGCCGTCGTGATGCTGGGCTGCGCCCTGCTGCTGGTCGCGCGCGGCTGGCGCGCCAGGACGAGCGAGCCCTGGTTCGTACCGCCGCCGTGGTTGCGCTCGCCCGCGCACGCCGGTGCGTTCGCGCTGGTGGTGCTGGGCGTCGTCGCCTACATCGCGCTGGCCGACGTCGTCGGCTTTTTCATCGTCGGCGCCGTGCTCCTGTTCCTGCTGATGCGCGTGCTGGGCACGCGTACCGCCACCGCGGCCGTGGTGGCGCTGCTCGCGACCGTGGTGATCTGGTACGCGTTCTACAAGCTGCTGCGGGTACCCCTGCCCTGGGGAATCCTGCAGCGCTTCGCCATCTAGGGGAGGGCCGGTGGGCGCGCTCGAAACCGCGTTCATGATGGTGCTCGACCCCTACAACCTGTGGGTGATGTTCGGCGCGGCGTTGTTCGGGTTGTTCGTCGGTGCGGTGCCGGGCCTGACCGCGACCATGGCGACCGCGCTGCTGGTGCCGGTGACGTTCTTCATGGCGCCGATCCCCGCCATCGCCGCCATCGTCACCGCCACCGCGATGGCGATCTTCTCGGGCGACATCCCCGGCTGCCTGCTGCGGATGCCCGGCACGCCGGCTTCCGCCGCCTATACCGACGAGGCCTACGCGATGACCCGCAAGGGCGAGGCCGAGCTGGCGCTCGGCGCGGGCCTCGTGTTCAGCGCCATCGGCGGGCTCTTCGGCACGGCGGTGCTGATCGTGTCGGCCCCGGTGCTCGCCGACTTCGCGCTGCGGTTCAGCTCGTTCGAGTATTTCTGGCTGGTGCTGCTGGGCCTGTCCTGCGCGATCGTCATCACCTCCGAAGCCCCGCTCAAGGGGATCGTGTCGCTGATGCTCGGCCTGCTGGTGGCCGCCGTGGGCCTCGACAACCCTGCGGGCTACCCGCGCTTCACCTTCGGCAGCACCGACCTCATGGGCGGCATCGGCGTCATCCCGATGATGATCGGCATGTTCGCCGTGTCGGAGATCCTGCGCTACGTCGTCGACCTCGATCCACCGGCGACCATCGTCGACAAGCCCATCGGCAACGTGTTCCGCGGCATGTGGGGGCTCGCGAAAAAGTACCCGCTGCAGATCCTGCGCGGCAACATCCTCGGCACCGCGGTGGGCGCGCTGCCGGGCGCCGGCGCCGACATCGCGGCGTGGATGTCGTACGCGGTCAGCAAGAAGTTCTCGAAGGAGCCCGAGAAGTTCGGCACCGGCCACGTCGAGGGCATCGTCGAGAGCGGCTCGGCCAACAACAGCGCGCTGGCGGGGGCGTGGATCCCCGCGCTGGTGTTCGGCATCCCCGGCGACTCGATCACCGCGATCATCATCGGCGTGCTGTACATGAAGAACATGGCGCCGGGGCCCACGCTCTTCACCCAGAACCCGCAGAACATCTACGCCGTCTACCTGCTCTTCATCCTCGCCAACCTGATGATGATCCCGCTGGGTTTCGCCTGCATCAAGGTCGCGAAGCGAATCCTGCAGGTACCGCGGCGGGTGCTGATGCCGGTGATCCTGCTGTTCTGCATCGTCGGCACCTTCGCCATCAACAACACGGTGTTCGACGTGGGGATCATGCTCGCCGCCGGCGTGATCGCCTGGGTGATGGAGGAGAACGGCTTTCCCGTCGCGCCCGCCATCCTCGGGGTGGTGCTGGGCGAGATGCTGGAGCAGAGCTTCATCACCTCGCTGATCAAGAGCGACGGCCACTTCCTGGCGTTCTTCGAGCGCCCGATCGCCGCCACGCTGGGCGTGCTCACGCTCGGGGCGTGGTTCCTTCCGCCGCTGGTCCGCAGGCTGCGCAGGCTCGCCGGCGCCTGAGGGCGGGGCCGGCCGGGGCCTGCTACCGGCAGACGCCTCGTCGCGGTATAATCGCGGAGTTTTGACCAAGCTCGTCGTCGGCAACTGGAAGCAGAACGGCAGCCTTGCCGCCAACGCGAGGCTCCTCGCGGCATTGGCCGCGGCGGACGCGGGCGGCTCGAGGGCCTCGACGCTGTCGGTCTGCGTGCCCTTTCCCTACCTGGTGCAGGCGCAGGCGGCGCTGCAGGGAACCGCGATTCGCTGGGGCGCGCAGGACGTGAGCGCGCATGCCTCGGGGGCCCACACGGGCGAAGTCTCCGCGGCGATGCTGCGGGAGTTCGGTTGCAGCCACGTGCTGGCGGGGCATTCGGAGCGCCGGCAGGACCTCGGCGAGTCGGACGTCCTGGTCGCGGCCAAGGCCGCGGCGGCGCTCGACGCGGGCCTCGTGCCCATCGTCTGCGTCGGCGAGACGCTGGCCGAGCGCGATGCGGGCGCGACGTCGGCGGTGGTGGCGCGGCAGTTCGACGCCGTGGCCTCGAAGCTCGGCGGGCGGCTCGCCGGCATCGTCGTCGCCTACGAGCCGGTGTGGGCGATCGGCACGGGCCGCAGCGCGGCGCCCAAGGAGGCGCAGGCGGTGCACGCCTTCCTGCGCGCGAGGCTCGATGGCCTCGGCGCCGGCGGCGTGGCGCTGCTCTACGGCGGCAGCGTCAAGGCGGCCAATGCGGCCGCGTTGTTCAGCGAGCCGGACATCGACGGCGCGCTGGTGGGTGGCGCGTCGCTCGACGCGGATGAATTTTTGGCGATTGCGCGCAGCGCGCGGTCGTGAAGGAAGGATCATGGGTTTTTTGCAAGGCGCCGCACTCGTCGTTCACATCCTGGTCGCGCTGGGCATCTGCGTGTTCGTGCTGTTGCAGCACGGCAAGGGCGCGGACATGGGCGCGGCCTTCGGCAGCGGCTCGGCGGGCAGCGTGTTCGGCGCCGCCGGCTCGGCCAACTTCCTGTCGCGCACCACCGCCGTCCTCGCGGCGGTGTTCTTCGTCACCAGCATCTCGCTGACGTATTTCGCGACCCGCCCCGCGGCCAGCGCCGCCGGCGGGGGCCTGATGGACCGCGTGACGACCGAGCCCGCGAAGACGGCGCCCGCGCCGGCGGGGCCGGTGAGCGGGATTCCCGCGCCGGCCGCGAAGGATGCGGCCCCCGCGACGCCTGCCGGGACGCCGCCGAAGGCGGCCGAAGGGGCGCCGGCAACGCCGGGCAGCGCGCCGTCGAAGGCCTCGGAAGTGCCGAAGTAAATCCACGGCAGCGGTTGCGCAACGCCGTCAGCAGGTCGAAGTGAAGCAGTCTGTGCAGGGCCGACGTGGTGAAATTGGTAGACACGCTGTCTTGAGGGGGCAGTGGCGAAAGCCGTGGGAGTTCGAGTCTCCCCGTCGGCACCATCATTTGATCAAGGCATGCTCGAACAATACTTCCCGATCCTGATGTTCATCGCCGTGGGCCTCGTGCTCGGCGCGGTGATGCTGGTGGTCGGGCGCACGGTCTCGCCGTTCAAGCCGGACCCTTCGAAGCTCTCGCCCTACGAATGCGGGTTCGAGGCCTTCGAGGACGCGCGCATGAAGTTCGACGTGCGCTATTACCTCGTCGCGATCCTGTTCATCCTGTTCGACCTCGAGATCGCGTTCCTCTTCCCCTGGGCGGTGGTGCTGCCCGACATCGGCCTCGCCGGCTTCCTCGCGATGATGGTGTTCCTGGCGATCCTGGTCGTCGGGTTCATCTACGAGTGGAAGAAGGGCGCGCTGGACTGGGAGTAGCGGCAAGCGATGTCACTCGAAGGCGTATTCGAGCAGGGCTTCGTCACCACGAAGCTCGACAGCCTGATCAACTGGGCGCGCAACGGGTCGATGTGGCCGATGACCTTCGGGCTCGCCTGCTGCGCGGTCGAGATGATGCACGCGGGCGCCGCGCGCTACGACCTCGACCGCTTCGGCGTGGTGTTCCGCCCGAGCCCGCGGCAGTCCGACGTGATGATCGTCGCCGGCACCTTGTGCAACAAGATGGCGCCCGCGCTGCGCAAGGTCTACGAGCAGATGCCCGAGCCGCGCTGGGTGATCTCGATGGGAAGCTGCGCCAACGGCGGCGGGTACTACCATTATTCGTACTCCGTGGTGCGCGGCTGCGACCGCATCGTGCCCGTCGACATCTACGTGCCGGGCTGCCCGCCGACCGCCGAGGCGCTGATGTACGGCATCCTGCAGCTGCAGAACAAGATCTGGCGCACCAACACCATCGCCCGATGAGCGACGCGCCGACCCCGACTGCCGCCGCGTCGCAGGCCCCCCCGCCGGCGTCGCCTCCCCCCGCGGGCCCGCTGGCGGTGCTCGTCGCCGCGCTGGCCGACGCGCTGGGCGAGCGCCTCGTCCGCGTCGCCGAGGCGCTCGGCGAGGTCACCATCGAGGTGCGCGCCAAGGACCTGCGCGGCACCATGACGCTGCTGCGCGACCGCGAGCCCTTCCGCTTCGACGAGCTGGTCGACGTCTGCGGCGTCGACTACTCGGCGATGGCCGGCGAGGAGGGCGGGCGCGGGCGCTTCGCCAGCGTCTACCACCTCCTGTCGCTGCCGCACAACCAGCGCCTGCGCGTGCGCGCCTTCGCGCCCGACGACGACTTCCCCGTGATCGACAGCGTGGTCGAGGTGTGGCCTGCGGCGAACTGGTTCGAGCGCGAGGCCTTCGACCTCTACGGGATCATGTACACCGGCCATCCCGACCTGCGCCGCATCCTCACCGACTACGGCTTCGTCGGCCACCCGTTCCGCAAGGACTTCCCGGTGTCGGGCCATGTCGAGATGCGCTTCGACCCGTTGCAGGGCCGCGTGATCTACCAGCCGGTCACCATCGAGCCGCGCGAGATCGTGCCGCGCATCGTCCGCGAGGACGCCTACGCCGACGACCCCGGCTTCGCCAAGGGCTGACGCCACCCATGGCCGAGATCAAGAACTACACGATCAACTTCGGGCCGCAGCACCCGGCGGCGCACGGCGTGCTGCGCCTCGTGCTCGAGCTCGACGGCGAGGTCATCGAGCGCGCCGACCCGCACATCGGCCTCCTGCACCGCGCCACCGAGAAGCTGATCGAGACGCGCACCTGGATCCAGTCGGTGCCCTACATGGACCGGCTCGACTACGTCTCGATGATGTGCAACGAGCACGCCTACTGCATGGCGATCGAGCGCCTGGCGGGCATCGAGGTGCCGATCCGCGCGCAGTACATCCGCGTGATGTTCGACGAGATCACGCGGCTCTTGAACCACCTGATGTGGCTCGGCGCGCACTCGCTCGACGTCGGCGCGATGACCACGTTCCTGTACTGCTTCCGCGAGCGCGAGGACCTGTTCGACATGTACGAGGCGGTGTCGGGCGCGCGCATGCACGCGGCGTACTACCGGCCCGGCGGCGTGTACCGCGACCTGCCCGAGCGCATGCCGCAGTACCAGGCGCAGTCGACGCGCAATGCGCGCGCGCTCGCCGCGATGAACGAGAACCGCCAGGGCTCGCTGCTCGACTTCATCGAGGACTTCACGCGGCGCTTCCCGGGCTACGTCGACGATTACGAGACGCTGCTCACCGACAACCGCATCTGGAAGCAGCGCACCGTGGGCATCGGCGTCGTCACGGCCGAGCGCGCCAAGGCGCTGGGCTTCACCGGCCCCATGCTGCGCGGCTCGGGCGTCGCCTGGGACCTGCGCAAGAAGCAGCCCTACGAGGTCTACGACCGGATGGATTTCGACATCCCCGTCGGCACCCACGGCGACTGCTACGACCGGTATCTCGTCCGCGTCGAGGAGATGCGCCAGTCGAACCGCATCATCAAGCAGTGCATCGACTGGCTGCGCGCCAACCCCGGCCCGGTGATCGTCGACAACCACAAGGTCGCGCCGCCCGACCGTGAGTCGATGAAGACCAACATGGAAGAGCTGATCCACCACTTCAAGCTCTTCACCGAGGGCATGCACGTGCCGCCGGGCGAGGTGTACGCGGCCGTCGAGCACCCGAAGGGGGAGTTCGGCGTGTACGCGATCTCCGACGGTGCCAACAAGCCCTACCGCGTGAAGCTCCGCGCACCCGATTTCGTGCACCTGTCGGCGCTCGACGAGATGTCGCGCGGGCACATGATCGCCGACGTCGTCGCGATCATCGGCACGCAGGACATCGTGTTCGGGTCGGTGGACCGATGAGCGCCGCAGGAGCCGCCGGGATGGCCGCGCAAGCTGCGGGCGACGCGCTGCTCTCGGCCGACTCGCGCCGGCGCATCGACCACGAGGTCGCCAAGTACCCGGCCGGGCAGCAGCAGTCCGCCGTGATGTCGGCGCTGGCGATCGCGCAGGACCAGCACGGATGGCTGTCGAGCGAGACCATGGACGCGGTGGCCGACTACCTCGGCATGCCGCCGATCGCGGTGTACGAGGTGGCGTCGTTCTACGCCATGTACGACCTCTCGCCGCCGGGCCGCCACAAGCTCACCGTCTGCACCAACCTGCCTTGCGCGCTGTCGGGCGGCGAGCACGCCGCGCTGCACCTGAAGCGCAAGCTCGGCATCGGCTTCAACGAGACCACGCCCGACGGCGCCTTCACCCTCAAGGAAGGCGAGTGCATGGGCGCCTGCGGCGACGCGCCGGTGCTGCTGGTCAACAACAAGCGCATGTGCAGCTTCATGGACGACGCGCGGCTCGACGAGCTCGTCGACGAGCTGCGCGGCAGCGCGCTGCCGGGCGCGCCGCGGCCCGGGGCGGCCGCCGACGTCGAGGCGCACGACGCGCAGGACGACCACGCCGGCGGGCACGCGGCCAAGGACGAGCCATGAACGCTCCCTCGGAATTCCTCGACTACGGCCCCGACGCCGTGCTGATGGCGGGGCTCGACGGGCGCAACTGGCGGCTCGCCGACTACGTCAAGCGCGGGGGCTACGAGGCGCTGAAGAAGATCCTCGCGACGAAGATGCCGCCGGCCGACGTGATCGCCGAGGTCAAGAAGTCGAGCCTGCGCGGCCGCGGCGGCGCGGGCTTCCCCACGGGGCTCAAGTGGAGCTTCATGCCGCAGCAGTTCCCGGGCGAGAAGTACCTCGTCTGCAACTCGGACGAGGGCGAGCCCGGCACCTTCAAGGACCGCGACCTCCTGCGCCACAACCCGCACGCGGTGATCGAGGGCATGGCGATCGCCGCCTATGCGATGGGCTGCGTGCGCGGGTACAACTACATCCACGGCGAGATCTGGACCGTGTACGAGCGCTGCGAGGAGGCGCTGGCGGAGGCCTACGCGGCGGGCTTCCTCGGCAAGGACATCCTCGGCAGCGGCTTCGACTTCACGCTGCAGAACCACCACGGCTTCGGCGCCTATATCTGCGGCGAGGAGACGGGGCTGCTCGAGTCGCTCGAGGGCAAGAAGGGCCAGCCGCGCTTCAAGCCGCCGTTCCCGGCGAGCTTCGGGCTGTACGGCAAGCCCACGACCATCAACAACACGGAGACCTTCGCCGCGGTGCCCTGGATCATGCGCAACGGCGGCGACTGGTTCCTCGCCCTCGGCAAGCCCAACAACGGCGGCACCAAGATCTTCTCGGTGTCGGGCGACGTGGCGCGGCCGGGCAACTACGAGATCAAGCTCGGCACGCCTTTCGCGGCGCTGCTCGAAATGGCGGGGGGCATGCGCGAGGGGCGGCCGATGAAGGCCTGCATCCCCGGCGGCTCGTCGGCGCCGGTGCTGCCCGCCGAGGTGATGATGGGCATCACCATGGACTACGACGCCATCGCCAAGGCGGGCTCGATGCTGGGCTCGGGCGCGGTGATCGTCATCAACGACACGCGCTGCATGGTGCGGAGCCTCGCGCGGCTGTCGTACTTCTACTACGAGGAGTCCTGCGGCCAGTGCACGCCCTGCCGCGAAGGCACGGGCTGGATGTGGCGCGTCGTCGACCGCATCGAGCGCGGGGAGGGGCGCCAGGAGGACCTGGACCTGTTGACCTCCGTCGCCGACAACATCGCCGGGCGCACCATCTGCGCGCTGGGCGACGCCGCCGCGCTGCCGGTGAAGAGCTTCATCAAGCACTTCCGCGCCGAGTTCCAGCATCACATCGACCACAAGCGCTGCCTCGTGGCGCCTTCCCAATAGGCCGACGATGCCGACCATCGAAATCGACGGGCGCAGCGTCGAGCTGCCGGGCGGCAGCACCGTGATGGACGGTGCCGCCAAGCTCGGCATCTACGTCCCGCACTTCTGCTACCACGGCAAGCTGTCGATCGCCGCCAACTGCCGCATGTGCCTCGTGCAGGTCGAGAAGGCGCCCAAGCCCCTGCCGGCCTGCGCGACGCCGGCGACCGAGGGCATGAAGGTCTTCACGCAGTCCGAGCAGGCCAAGAAGGCGCAGCAGGGCGTGATGGAGTTCCTGCTGATCAACCACCCGCTCGACTGCCCGATCTGCGACCAGGGCGGCGAGTGCCAGCTGCAGGACCTCGCGGTCGGCTACGGCAATTCCGCGTCGCGCTACAAGGAAGACAAGCGCGTCGTCTTCCACAAGAACCTGGGACCCCTGGTGTCGGCCGAGGAGATGACGCGCTGCATCCACTGCACGCGCTGCGTGCGCTTCGGCCAGGAGGTGGCGGGCGTGATGGAGCTCGGCATGGGGGGGCGCGGCGAGCACTCGGAGATCATGGCCTTCGTCGGGCGCACCGTCGACTCCGAGCTCTCGGGCAACATGATCGACCTCTGCCCGGTCGGCGCGCTCACCTCCAAGCCCTTCCGCTACACCGCGCGCACCTGGGAGCTCTCGCGCCGCAAGAGCGTGTCGCCGCACGACGCGCTGGGCAGCAACCTCGTGGTGCAGGTCAAGGGCGACCGCGTGATGCGCGTGCTGCCGCTCGAGAACGAGGCCGTCAACGAGTGCTGGATCTCCGACCGCGACCGCTTCTCCTACGAGGCGCTCAACGGCGAGGACCGCCTGACCGAGCCGATGATCCGCCGCGCCGGCGCCGACGGCAGCGCGACCTGGCAGGCCGTCGACTGGAGCACCGCGCTGGAGCACGTGGCGCGCTCGCTGGCCGACATCGCCGGCAAGCACGGCGGCGCGTCCATCGGCACGCTGTGTGCGCCCTACGCGACCAGCGAGGAGCTTGCGCTGGCGGCCAGGCTCACCCGCGCGCTCGGCAGCGACAACATCGACCATCGCCTCCGCCAGTCCGACTTCCGCGGTGACGGCAAGGGCGCGGGCACCGCGTGGCTGGGCATGCCCATCGCCGACCTCGCGCGGCAGGAGCGCGTGCTGGTGATCGGCAGCTTCCTGCGCAAGGACCATCCGCTCGTCGCGGCGCGCCTGCGCGTCGCCGCGCGCAAGGGGCTCAAGCTCGCGTCGATCCACGTGGTGGACGAGGACTGGCTGATGCCCGTGGCGGCCAAGGCCGTGATTGCGCCCTCGCAGCTCGCGCGGAGCCTCGCCGAGGTCGCCGTGGCGCTCGCCGCGCTGAAGGGCGTCGCGGCGCATGCCGCGCTGGCCGGTGTCGAGCCCTCGGCGCAGGCGCGCGCCATCGCCGAGCTCATCGCCGGCGGCGAGCGCAAGGCCGTGCTGCTCGGCAACCTCGCCGAGCAGCATCGCGACGCGTCGCAGCTCTTCGCGCTGGCGCAACACGTCGCCGAGCTCGCGGGGGCGGGCTTCGGCTGCCTCACCGAGTCGGCCAACAGCGTGGGCGCGGCGCTGGTGGGTGCCAAGCCCGCCAACGGCGGCCTCAACGCGCAGTCCATGCTCGACGAACCGCGCCGTGCCTACCTCGTGCTGCACGCCGAGCCCGAGCTCGACTGCGCCAACCCGGTCGCCGCGCGCCGCGCGCTCGACAAGGCCGAGTTCGTCGTCGCGCTCTCCGCCTACCGCCACGCCGACGCCTGGGCCGACGTGATGCTGCCGGTGGCGCCCTTCACCGAGACCGCCGGAACCTTCGTGAACTGCGAGGGCCGCGTGCAGGCCTTCAACGGCGTGGTCAAGCCGCGCGGCAACGCGCGCCCGGCGTGGAAGGTGCTGCGCGTGCTCGGCACGCTGCTGGGCACCGAGCTGGGCTTCGCGGGCTTCGAGTTCGAGTCGATCGACGACGTGCGCCGCGCGCTGCTGCCCGCACAGGCCGACGTCGCGGCGCGGCTCGCCAACCACACGAGCCTCGTGCTCGCCGTGCCGTCCGCTCCCGCGGGCGGGGTCGAGCGCGTGGCCGACGTGCCGATCTATTTCAGCGACGCCACCGTGCGCCGCGCGCCCTCGCTGCAGCGCACGGCCGACGCGCGCGCGCCGCGGGCGCGCATGCACCGCAGCCTGTTCGACGGCCTCGCGCTGGCCGATGGCGCGCAGGTGAAGGTGAAGCAGGGCCGCGGCGAGGCCGTGCTCACGGCCGTGGTCGACGCCGCGGTGCCGCCGGGCGTGGTCGCCATCTCGGCCGCGCACCCCTCGACCTGCCACCTCGAGGGCATGACCGGCCCCGTCACCGTGGAGCGCGCATGAGCGAAGCCGTGAGCGCCACCGGACCGCTCCAGGGCGCTCGCCCCCCCGAGGGGGGAGGCGGGCGCAGCCCGCTTCGGGGGGAGAGGTGATGAGCTACGACGCGTTCCTCGCCGGCGGCCAGGACCTCTTCGGCGCCGCCTGGCTGCCGCTGTGGACGCTGGTCAAGATCGTCTGCCTGGTCGTGCCGCTGATCATCTGCGTCGCCTACCTGACGCTCGCCGAGCGCAAGGTGATCGGCTACATGCAGGTGCGCATCGGCCCCAACCGCGTGGGGCCGCTGGGGCTCTTCCAGCCTTTCGCCGACGTCTTCAAGCTGATCTTGAAGGAAGTGGTCGTGCCGACCGGCGCGAACCGCTACCTCTTCTTCATCGCGCCGGTGCTGTCGATCGCGCCCGCCGTGGCGGCCTGGGCGGTGGTGCCGCTGTCCGACACGCTGCGCTTCTCCGACATCGACGCGGGGCTCCTGTACATCCTGTCGATGACCTCGATCGGGGTGTACGGCGTGATCCTCGCGGGCTGGGCCTCGAACTCCAAGTACGCGTTCATCGGCGCGCTGCGCTCGGCCGCGCAGATCGTCAGCTACGAGATCGCCATGGGCTTCGCGCTGGTGGGCGTGCTGATGGCGGCCTCGACGCTCAACCTCTCCGGCATCGTGCACGGCCAGGACGGCGGCGTCCTGCACTGGTACGCCTGGCCGCTGCTGCCGCTCTTCGTGGTCTACCTGGTGTCGGGCATCGCCGAGACCAACCGCCACCCCTTCGACGTCGCCGAAGGCGAGTCGGAGATCGTCGCGGGCTTCCACGTCGAGTACTCGGGCGTGGCCTTCGCGGTGTTCTTCCTCGCCGAGTACATGAACATGATCCTGATCTCGGCGCTGGCCTCGATCATGTTCCTCGGCGGCTGGGCCGCGCCGTTCCCCTTCCTCAACGGCGTCGCCGGCGGCATCCTCGGCGACGGGCTGATCTGGCTCGCGCTCAAGGTATGCGCGATGCTGTTCATCTTCCTGTGGGTGCGCGCGACCTTCCCGCGCTACCGCTACGACCAGATCATGCGGCTGGGCTGGAAAGTCTTCATCCCGGTGACGCTGGTGTGGATCGTGTTCATCGGCGCGATGATGCAGACGCGCTTCGCGTGGATCTTCCATTGAGGCGCGCCCGATGAGCCAACGCATCCGCGACTTCTTCAAGACCTGGTTCCTGCTCGAGCTCTTCCGCGGCATGAAGCTGACAGGTCGCAACCTCTTCGCGCGCAAGGTGACCGTGCAGTTTCCCGAGGAGAAGACCCCGCAGAGCCCGCGCTTCCGCGGCCTGCACGCGCTGCGCCGCTATCCCAACGGCGAGGAGCGCTGCATCGCCTGCAAGCTCTGCGAGGCGGTGTGCCCGGCGCTGGCGATCACCATCGAGTCGGACCAGCGCGAGGACGGCACGCGCCGCACCACGCGCTACGACATCGACCTCACCAAGTGCATCTTCTGCGGCTTCTGCGAGGAGAGCTGCCCGGTCGACTCGATCGTCGAGACGCGCGTCCTCGAGTACCACGGCGAGCGCCGCGGCGACCTCTACTACACCAAGGAGATGCTGCTGGCGGTCGGCGACCGCTACGAGGCGCAGATCGCCGCCGACCGCAAGGAGGACGCGCGCTACCGATAGGCGGCAGCCGCGCGCCCGGGGGCTGAAGGCCCCGGCGCCGCGTGCACGCGCCCCATTGGGGGCGCCCCGTCGAAACCGAGAGCCGCACAGGGCCATGCTGACCTCCTGGATCTTCTACCTCTTCGCCGCGATCCTGATCTTCGCGGCGCTGCGCGTCGTCACCTCGCGCAACCCGGTGCACTCCGCGCTGTGGCTGGTGCTGTCGTTCTTCAGCGCCGCGGCGATCTGGCTGCTGCTCAAGGCCGAGTTCCTGGCGATCGCGCTGGTGCTCGTGTATGTCGGCGCGGTGATGGTGCTGTTCCTGTTCGTGGTGATGATGCTCGACGTCAACTTCGACCAGCTCCGGCAGAGCTTCAGGAGCTACATCCCGGTCGGCGCGACGGTCGGCATCCTGGTGCTGCTGGAGATGTCGCTGGTCATCGTCGGCGGCCTCTACGGCACGCCCCCCGCGGCGGGGCTGCAGCAACCCTCGAACACCAAGGCGCTGGGCAGCCTGCTGTACACGCAGTACGTGTATCCCTTCGAGATCGCCGCGGTGGTGCTGCTGGTCGCCATCGTCGCGGCCATCGCGCTCACCTGGCGCAACCGCAAGGACACGCGCTACCAGGACCCGGGCGAGCAGGTGAAGGTGCGTGCCTCGGACCGACTGCGCATCCTCCGCATGCCGGCCGAGAAGCGGGGGCCGTGACGTGACGCTCTTCACCGCACCGACGCTGGCGCACTTCCTGATCCTGGGGGCGGTCCTGTTCGCCATCAGCATGGCGGGGATCTTCCTCAACCGCAAGAACGTGATCATCCTGCTGATGGCGATCGAGCTGATGCTGCTCGCCGTCAACATGAACTTCATCGCCTTCTCGTACTTCCTGGGCGACATGGCGGGGCAGGTGTTCGTGTTCTTCATCCTCACCGTGGCGGCCGCCGAGTCGGCGATCGGGCTCGCCATCCTGGTGCTGCTGTTCCGGAACGTCGGCTCGATCGACGTCGAGGACCTCGACGAGCTCAAGGGCTGACGCGATGGACATGCAGACGCTCTACCTCGTCGTGCCGCTGGCGCCGCTCGTCGCGGCGACCCTCGTGGGCCTGTTCGGCGGCACGCTGGGACGCAGGCTTTCGCACACGCTGTGCATCGCCGGCGTGGCCGTCGCGCTGGCGGCGTCGGTCGCCGTCGCGCGCGACGTCGCCGCGGGCCACAGCTTCAACGGGGACCTCTACACCTGGCTGCAGTCGGGGAACCTGAAGCTCGCCATCGGCTTCCTGATCGACCCGTTGACGGTGACGATGATGGTCGTGGTCACCTTCGTGTCGCTGATGGTGCACGTCTACACCATCGGCTACATGGCCGACGACCCGGGTTACACGCGCTTCTTCAGCTACATCTCGCTCTTCACCTTCTCGATGCTGATGCTGGTGATGAGCAACAACTTCCTGCAGCTCTTTTTCGGCTGGGAGGCGGTGGGCCTCGTCTCCTACCTGCTGATCGGCTTCTGGTTCACGCGCCCCACGGCGATCTATGCCAACCTCAAGGCCTTCCTCGCCAACCGCGTCGGCGACTTCGGCTTCGTGCTGGGCATCGGGCTGGTGCTCGCCGCCTTCGGGACGCTCGACTACGCGCAGGTGTTCCAGCGCGCCCCGACCATCGCCGCCACGCCGCTCGACTTCGGGGGCGGGCACTCGGCGCTGCTGATCACCGCCATCTGCATCGGCCTTTTCGTCGGCGCGATGGGCAAGAGCGCGCAGGTGCCCCTGCACGTGTGGCTGCCCGACTCGATGGAAGGCCCGACGCCGATCTCGGCGCTGATCCACGCCGCCACCATGGTGACGGCGGGCATCTTCATGGTCGCGCGCATGAGCCCGCTGTTCGAGCTCTCCGACACCGCGCTCGCGTTCGTCACGGTGATCGGCGCGACCACGGCGCTGTTCATGGCCTTCCTCGGCATCATCCAGAACGACATCAAGCGTGTGGTCGCCTACTCGACGCTGTCGCAGCTCGGCTACATGACGGTGGCGCTGGGCGTGTCGGCGTACTCGGCGGCGATCTTCCACCTGATGACCCACGCGTTCTTCAAGGCGCTGCTGTTCCTCGGCGCGGGCTCGGTGATCATCGCCATGCACCACGAGCAGGACCTTCGCAAGATGGGCGGGCTCGCGAAGTACATGCCCGTCACGTACATCACCGCGGTGGTGGGCTCGCTGGCGCTGGCAGGCATCCCGCCCTTCGCCGGGTTCTTCTCCAAGGACGCGATCATCGAGGCGGTCGCGGCCTCGCACATCCCAGGCCATTCCTACGCGTACTTCGCGGTGATCTGCGGCGTGTTCGTGACGGCGTTCTACTCGTTCCGCATGCTGTTCCTGGCCTTCCACGGCGAGAAGCGCTGGGCGCGGCCCCAGGCGCATGACGACCACGCCCACGCGGGGCAGGCCGATGCGCACGGCGAGACGCACGACGAGCCCGACGCCCACGACCACCATGGCGTCGACGCCGACCATCCGCCGAAGGAAAGCCCGTGGGTGGTCACGGTGCCGTTGGTCCTGCTGGCCATCCCGTCGGTCTACGCGGGCTGGGCCTACATCGAGCCCATGCTGTTCGGCGGCTGGTTCGGCAGCGCCATCGTGGTGGCGCCCTCGCATCCCGCGATGGCGGAGCTCCGCGAGGAATGGCACGGCGTCGGTGCGTTCATCGCGCACGGGCTCCACAGCCTGCCGTTCTGGCTGGCCGTCGCGGGCATCGCCGCGGCGTTCTACTGCTACATCCTCAACCCGCGACTGCCCGAGCGCCTGAAGCGCATGGCGGGGCCGATCTACACGCTGCTCGACAACAAGTACTACTTCGACCGCTTCAACGACTGGTTCTTCGCCGGCGGCTCGCGCAAGGTCGGCGAGGTGGCCTCGCAGGTCGGCGACCGCACGATCATCGACGGCTTCTTCGTCAACGGCTCGGCGCGCCTGGTCGGCCTCGTCTCGTCGCTGCTACGGCGTCTGCAGTCGGGCTACGTCTACCACTATGCCTTCACCATGATCATCGGCGTGTTCGCGCTGCTGACCTGGTGGGTGGTCCGCTAGGGCAGGGCGCGCGATGCACTACCTGACCCTCTCGGTGTTCGTCCCCATCGTCGCGGGCTTCGCGGTGCTGGTGGTGCGCGACGACCGCGACGCCGCGCTGGCGCGCTGGATCGCGCTCGCCGGCGCCCTGGCCGGCTTCGCCGTCACCATCCCGCTCTACCTCAACTTCGACACCGCCTCGTCGGCGATGCAGTTCGTCGAGCTCTACGAGTGGGTGCCGCGCTTCGACATCCACTACCACCTGGGCGTCGACGGCCTGTCGGTGCTGTTCGTGCTGCTCAACAGCTTCGTCACCGTGCTGGTGGTGTGGGCCGGCTGGGTGGTGATCGAGAAGCGCGTCGCGCAGTACATGGCGTCCTTCCTGATCATGTCGGGCCTCATCAACGGCTCGTTCGCCGCGCTCGACGGCGCGCTGTTCTACGTGTTCTTCGAGGCGATGCTGATCCCGATGTACCTGATCATCGGGATCTGGGGCGGCCCCAACCGCGTCTACGCCGCGCTCAAGTTCTTCCTGTACACGCTGCTCGGCTCGTTCCTGATGCTGGTGGCGCTGATCTACCTGTACAACGCCTCGCAGAGCTTCGAGATCCTCGACTGGCACAAGCTGCCGCTGGCGATGAACGTGCAGCTCCTGCTGTTCGTCGCCTTCTTCCTGGCCTTCGCCGTCAAGGTGCCGATGTGGCCGGTGCACACCTGGCTGCCCGACGCCCACGTCGAGGCGCCCACCGGCGGCTCGGTGGTGCTCGCGGCGATCACGCTGAAGCTCGGTGCCTACGGCTTCGTCCGGTTCATCCTGCCCATACTCCCCGACGCCAGCCATTACCTCGCGCCCTTCGTCATCACGCTGTCGCTGATCGCGGTGATCTACATCGGCTTCGTCGCGCTGGTGCAGGCCGACATGAAGAAGCTGATCGCCTACTCGTCGATCTCGCACATGGGCTTCGTCACGCTGGGCTTCTTCCTGTTCGGCACGCTGGGCATGGAAGGCGCGCTGGTGCAGATGATCTCGCACGGCTTCGTCTCGGCCGCCATGTTCCTGTGCGTGGGCGTGCTCTACGACCGCATGCACAGCCGGCAGATCGCCGACTACGGCGGCGTGGTCAACACCATGCCGAAGTTCGCGGCCTTCGCCATGCTGTTCGCCATGGCCAACGCCGGGTTGCCGGCGACCTCGGGCTTCGTCGGCGAGTTCATGGTGATCCTCGCCGCGGTCAAGGCCAACTTCTGGCTGGGCTTCGGCGCAGCCATCACCCTGATCCTGGGCGCCGCCTACACGCTGTGGATGTACAAGCGCGTGTACTTCGGCGAGGTGGCGAACGACCACGTCGCCAAGCTCACGGACGTGACCCGCCGCGAGTTCTGGTTGCTGGCGCTGCTGGCCTTCGCGGTGCTGGCCATGGGCGTATGGCCCAGGCCCTTCATCGACGTGATGCACGTCTCGGTGGAAAACCTGCTCGCGCACGTCGCGCAGTCCAAGCTGTGACCGCCCCCATGCTCCACCGACCTCCCGCCCACGCCCCGGAACCACGATGAAGGCCGACCTCGCCACCGCCGTTCCCGAGATCGCGCTGCTCGTCGCCGCGTGCGTCGTGCTGGTCGTCGACGTGATGCTGCCCGCCTCGCGCCGGCACGTGTCGTACTGGCTCACGCAGGCGGCCCTGCTGGTCACCGCGTGGCTGGTGCTGACGGGCGTGCGCGCCGAGCCGATGCGGGGCTTCAACGGCATGGTGATCGACGACAACCTCGCCGACCTCCTGAAGCTCACCGCCATCGTCGCGGTGTCGCTGATGCTGTTCTACGGCCGCAGCTACTTCGCCGCGCGCGGGCTCTTCACCGGCGAGACGTTCGTGCTGACGCTGTTCTCGCTGCTCGGCATGATGATCATGATCGGCGCCGGCAGCTTCATCACGCTCTACCTCGGCCTCGAGCTGCAGTCGCTGGCGCTGTACGCGCTGGTCGCCACGCAGCGCGACCGCCGCGGGCCCGCCGAGGCGGCGATGAAGTACTTCGTGCTGGGCGCGCTGGCCTCGGGCATGCTGCTCTACGGCATGTCGATGCTCTACGGCGCGACGGGCTCGCTCGACCTCGACCGCGTCGCCCAGGCGACGCTGCAGGCCGGCAACGGCAACCACCTGCTGCAGGTGTTCGGGCTGGTGTTCGTGGTCTCGGGCATCGCCTTCAAGCTCGGCGCGGTGCCGTACCACATGTGGGTGCCCGACGTGTACGAGGGCGCCCCCACGCCGATCACGCTCCTGATCGGCACGGCGCCCAAGCTCGCGGCCTTCGCCTTCGCGCTGCGCATGCTCGGCGGCGCGCTGAAGGGCCTCGAGTTCGACTGGCAGGGCATGCTGATCGTGCTGGCCGTGCTGTCGATGACCATCGGCAACCTCGTCGCCATCGCCCAGACCGACTTGAAGCGCATGCTGGCCTACTCGACCATCGCCAACATGGGCTACCTGCTGGTGGGCTTCGTCGCTGCCGACCGCAACGGCTTCTCCTCGGCGATGTTCTACGCCATCGCCTACGTGCTGACCAGCGTCGCCTCGTTCGGCGTGATCCTGATGCTGTCGCGCGCGGGCTTCGAATCGTCGAAGATCGACGACTTCAAGGGGCTCAACCAGCGCTCGCCCTGGTGGGCCTTCATCATGCTGATCGTGATGTTCTCGCTCGCCGGCGTGCCGCCGACCATCGGCTTCTACGCCAAGTTCTCGGTGATCGAGGCCGCCGTCAGCCAGGGCTTCGTGTGGCTCGCGGTGGTGGCGGTGATGGCCTCGCTGGTCGGCGCGTTCTACTACCTGCGCATCGTCAAGGTGATGTACTTCGACGAGCCGGCGAGCGACGCCGCCATCGACTCGCGTGCCGACACGCGCGTGCTGCTCTCGGCCAACGGCCTCTTGCTGCTGCTGCTCGGCATCCTGCCCCAGCCGCTCATGGGCCTGTGCGCCATCGCGCTCACCCAGTCCCACTTCTGACCGTCGTCCCCGCATTCCGTCATCCCCGTGAAAGCGGGGACCCAGCCGTGCCATTGGCCCTGGTACTGCCGTAGTTGGCAATCGCGGCCGCCTGACGCATATCGGCGAAGCGTGCGACGGCCATCGGGGGCTCGGTCTTCGCGATACCCCCGGCTCAGGCCCGAGCCCCCGACGTCCGCCGCGCCGATCTGCATCAGGCGACCACGATTGCACTCCCGGCGGGGCGTGAGCTTCGCCATGCCCGTCATGCGGGGAGTCTGCACCCGTGTTTGACTTGGCGGTCCTGCAAGCCCAGGCAGTCTTGCGAGCCGTGGCGACCATACGGCAGCCCACGGGCAAGGGTATCTGCGGAAGCCGCAAAGCTCGTGGCGTGCGTGTCGCCCGGCGCGTCGGGCATCGGGGCTCGGCCCGGAGCCGGGTGTATCTCGAGGACCGAGCCCCGGTGGCCGGCGCACGTCTTGCCGGGCGATACGCACGACGCGAGTTTGCGCGGATGCCGCAATACCCCAGCGCACGCCGCGAGTTTGCGCGGATGCCGCAATACCCTGTTTGCGCCGCACCTCGCCACGGCCGCGCACGCCCGGTAAACTCGCCGCCATGCGCGTCGGCTTCCTCGTCACCTGCCTGGTCGACCTGATGCGGCCCAGCGTCGGGTTCGCCGCGATCGAGCTCCTCGAGCGCGCGGGCGCAGAGGTCTACGTGCCGCCCTCTCAGACCTGCTGCGGGCAGCCCGCCTACAACTCGGGCGACCGCGCGGACGCCGTCGCGCTCGCCCGCGCCGTGGTCGAGCAGTTCGAGGACTGCGACTGCCTCGTCGCGCCTTCGGGCTCATGCAGCGGCATGATCCGCACCCACTATGCCGACCTCTTCGCCGGCGACCCGGCCTGGGCGGCGCGCGCCTCCGCGCTGGCGGCGAAGAGCTACGAGCTCACGCAGTTCCTGGTCGACGTGATGAAGGTCGATGCGGAGGCTGCGGGCGTGGTGCCGGGAAGCCTCGCTGTCCGTGCGACCTACCACGACTGCTGTGCGGGCCTGCGCGAGATGGGCGTCAAGCGCCAGCCACGCGCGCTGCTCGCAGCGGTGGAGGGCCTCGAGCTCGCCGAGATGGCCGAGTGCGAGACCTGCTGCGGCTTCGGCGGGACGTTCTCGGTCAAGTTCGGCGAGATCTCGGCGCGGCTCGCCGACAACAAGTGCCAGCACATCGCCAACAGCCGCGCGGCGATGGTGGTGCTGGGCGACGTCGGCTGCATGCTGAACATCGAGGGCAGGCTACGCCGCCGCGGCGACACGGCCACGCGCGTCGCGCACGTGGCCGAGGTGCTGGCGGGCCGCGTGCCGGGGGAGGCCTGATGCGCGCCCTTTCCGCGGCCCGCGGGGAGGAAGGCTGATGCAGGTCGCCTCGATGCACTTCAAGGCGCGCGCGCACGACAAGCTCAACGACGCGCAGCTGCAGAAGAACCTCGTCAGGTTCAAGGGCAAGTTCGTCGAGGCGAGGCGCCAGGCGCTGGCCGAGCTCGACGACGCCGACGCGACGCGCGACTACGCGCGCGACCTCCGCCAGCGCGGGCTCGACGCGCTCGACGTCTGGCTCGAGATGTTCGAGCGCAACGCGAAGGCGCGCGGCGCGACCGTGCTCTGGGCCGAAACGCCGGCCGACATCAACCGGCTGGTGCTCGACATCGCCGCGAGGCACGGCGTGCGGAAGGTGATCAAGTCCAAGTCGATGGTGTCCGAGGAGTCCGCGCTCGACCACGCCATCGAGGGCGCGGGGATGCAGGTCGTCGAGACCGACCTGGGCGAGTACATCCTGCAGATCAACGACTACGAGCCGCCCTCGCACATCATCGGGCCGGCGCTTCACAAGTCCAGGGAGGAGGTCTCGGAGCTCTTCGCGCGCGTGCACGGCACGCCGCGCAAGGACGGCATCGAGGAGCTCTGCCTCGAGGCGCGCGGCGTCCTGCGCGAACACTACCTGGCGGCCGACATGGGCATCTCGGGCGGCAACTTCTTCGTCGCCGAGACGGGATCGGTGGTGCTCGTCACCAACGAGGGCAACGCCACGCTGGCGACCACGCTGCCGCGGGTGCACGTGGCGATCTCGGGCATCGAGAAGGTGGTGCCGACGCTCGAGGACGTGGCGACCCTGCTGCGGCTCCTGCCGCGCTCGGCCACCGGCCAGTCGATCTCCAACTACGTCGACCTGCTGACGGGGACCAAGGGTTCGGGCGAGTTCCACGGCGCGGAAGCCATGTACTTCATCGTCGTCGACAGCGGCCGCACCGGCGTGCTGGCGAGCGAGGTGAAGGAGGCGCTGCGCTGCATCCGCTGCGGCGCCTGCATGAACCATTGCCCGGTGTACCAGAACGTCGGGGGCCATTCCTACGGCTGGGTGTACCCGGGGCCGATCGGCGCGATCCTCACCCCCATGTACGTCGGCCTCGACAAGGCGCCCGACCTGCCCTCGGCGTCGACGCTGTGCAACCAGTGCGGCGTGGTCTGCCCGGTGCGCATCCCGCTGCCCGACCTGCAGCGCAAGCTCCGCGAGAAGACCTTCGAGCGCGGCATCCAGACGTGGCACGAGCGCGCCGGCGTGAAGCTCTGGGCCTGGTTCGCGCGGCGCCCCGCGCTGTACGCGCTGGCGACGCGCATCGGCGCGCGGGTGCTGAAGTCCATGGGCGGGCGCGAGGGCCTCATCCATCGCCTGCCGCTGGGGGCCGGATGGTCGGAGGGCCGCGACATGCCCGCGCCGCAGGGCCGCACCTTCCGCGAGCTCTACGCCGCGCGCAAGGCGCGCCCGGACGGCTGAGCGCCGCGCACAGCGAACCCCCAAACCCGCAACCACGAGCATGCCGAGATGAACGCACCGCCGAAATTCAGCCCCGCGCTGTCGAAGCGCGCCGAGTCGCTGGGCACCGAGAACGCCTTCGTCGTGCTGGCCGAGGTCAACGCGCTGGCGCGCTCGGGCAAGGACATCGTGTCGTTCTGCATCGGCCAGCCCGATTTCCCCACGCCGGTGAACGTGCAGGACGCGGCGATCGCCGCGATCCGCGCCGGCCGCCACGGCTACACGCCGTCCGCGGGCATCGACGAGCTGCGCGCCGCCGCGGCGAAGGACATGGGGACACGCCGCGGCCTCGCCATCACGCCCGACGAGGTCGTGGTCGGCGCGGGCGCCAAGCCCTTCATCGCCTATGCGATCGCCTCGGTCACCGACCATGGCACCGGCGACGAGGTGATCTACCCGGTGCCGGGGTTCCCGATCTACGAGTCGCAGGTCGTCGCCCACGGCGCGGTGCCGGTGCCGCTGTACCTGCGCGAGTCGCGCGACTTCGCCTTCGACGTCGCCGAGCTCGAAGCGGCGATCACGCCGCGCACGCGGCTTTTGATCCTCAACACGCCGCACAACCCGACCGGCGGCATCCTCAAGGCCGCCGACCTCGACGCCATCGCCGCGGTGCTGGCGCGGCATCCGCAGGTCTGGGTCTACGCCGACGAGATCTACTCGCGGCTCGCCTACGACGGCGCCTTCGAGTCCATCGCCACGCGTCCGGGCATGCGCGAGCGCACCATCATCAGCGACGGCGCGTCCAAGACCTGGGCGATGACCGGCTGGCGCATCGGCTATGTCGCCAACGCCGCGCTGGCGCCGGTGTTCACGCGCTGGATCACCAACACCGATTCCTGCGCCTCGCAGATCTCGCAATGGGCCGCGGTCGAGGCGATCACCGGCACGCAGGCGCCCGCCGACGAGATGCGGCGCATCTTCGCCGAGCGGCGCGAGATGATCGTGCGCCTCCTCAACGGCGTCCCGGGGTTCCGCTGCCGCTCGCCGGGGGGCGCCTTCTACGCCTGGCCGAACGTGACCGAGGCCTGCCGCATCGCCGGATGTGCCGATTCCGAGGCGCTGCGCAAGCGCCTGCTGCACGAGGCCGGCGTGGCCGTGCTCGCCGACACCCACTTCGGCCGCCGCGTGCCGGGTGACGGCCAGCACATCCGCTTTTCCTACGCGACCTCCAACACCGCGATCGAGGCCGGCGTCGCGCGCATCGCCGATTTCATGCGCAAGGCGGCGGGATGAGCGCTGCAGGACCGCTCCAAGGCGACAACGGCGCCGCCCGCGCGGCGATCCTCGGCCGCGTGCGCGCCGCGCTCGGCGTGCGCGAAGGCGACGCCTCGCGGCAGGCCGCGGCCGAGCGCTACGTCGCCGCGCATGCGCAGGGACCACGGCCCGCGATGCCGGCCGACCTGGTCGAGCGCTTCGTGGCGCGTGCCGGCGACATGGCGAGCACCGTGGAGCGCCTCGCCTCGCGCGACGACATCCCGTCGGCGGTGTCGCGCTACGTCGACGCGCTGCAGCTCCCGCCTGCGCTGGCCGCGCAGAAGTCGCGCGAAGGGGTGTGCTGGCCGGAGTTCGCCGACCTCGACTGGAAGGGCGCGGGGCTCGCGATCGAGGCGCGGCCGACGCGCGGCCACGACCGCCTCGGCATCACCGGCGCGTTCTGCGCGGTGGCGGAGACCGGCACGCTGGTGTTCACCACCGGCGCCGACACGCCCACCGCCAGCGCGCTGCTGCCGGACACGCACGTCGCGGTGCTGCGCGCCTCGCAGGTCGTGTCGGGCATGGAGGAGGCGTTCGCGCGCGTACGCGCCGCCCACCCGGGCATGCCGCGCGCCGTGAACTTCATGTCGGGGCCCTCGCGCACCGGCGACATCGAGCAGACCATCGTGCTGGGCGCGCACGGGCCGTTCAGGGTGCACATCCTGCTGCTGCCGGGCTGAGCGCCCGGGAGGACTGCGGCGACGCGCCTTGCGACGCCTGCGCCGCACGGGCCCGCGACGCTAGTCGCCGAACTCGCTGAGGATCGCCTCGATGCGGCTCGTGTCGGCCAGGAAGGCGTCGACGCAGCGCGGGTCGAAGTGCCGGCCGCGCTGCTCCTTGAGGTAGCCGATGCCCTGCTCGAGCGGCCAGGCGTTCTTGTAAGGGCGCTCGCTGACCAGCGCGTCGAACACGTCGGCCACGGCGACGATGCGCGCGACCAGCGGGATGTCCTCGCCGTGCAGGCCGTTGGGGTAGCCGGAGCCGTCGAACTTCTCGTGGTGGCCGAGGGCGATGATCGCGCCCATCGACAGGTACTTGGAAGGGCTGCCCTTGAGGATGTCGTAGCCGATGCGCGGGTGGGTGCGCATGGTCTCCTCCTCGTCGGGTGCGAGCGCGCCCGGCTTCATCAGCACCGAGTCGGGGATGCCGATCTTGCCGATGTCGTGCATGGGCGCGGCAACCTCGAGCACGTGCACGGTCTCGCTGCCGAGGCCCAGGTGCTGGCCGATCAGCGCCGAGTAGCGCGCCATGCGCGTCAGGTGGTTGCCGGTGACCTTGTCGCGGAACTCGCCGGCCTTGGCGAGCTTGGACAGCGTCTCGAGCTCGCGCTCGTGGATCTCGGCGACCGACTTGTCGACCTGGTATTGCAGCACGCGCGCCTGGTCGGAGAGCACGATCTTGTGGCGGCGGAGCTCGAGCAGGTTGGCGCAGCGCGCGCGCGTCTCGTGCTCGTCGAGCGGCTTGATCAGGAAGTCGGTGGCGCCTGCCTCGAGCGCGTCGTAGCGGATGCGGCGATCGTCGACGACGGTGATCACCACGATCGGCACGTCGACGCAATGCGGCAGCGCACGCAGTTGCTTGACGAGCTCGATGCCGTCGAACTCGGGCAGCTTGTAATCGGTGAGGACGATGTCGACGCGGTTGTTGCGCGCGTACTCCAGCGCGCGCGTCGGCGTGTCGAAGAGCTCGAGGTTGAGCCGCCCGTCGATCTGCCGGACGATCTCGGCCAGCAGCAGCCGGCTCGAGAACAGGTCGTCGATGATCAGCACCGTGTTGCGCTGCGCGCGCGCGAACGCGAGCTCGGAAATCGTTCCGCTGGGGGCGGCGGCGCGTGTGGTGGCGGCACTCATCGGCGACTCGTGCGAGGCATTATCGGCCCGTGGGAGGGGCGTGGCAGAGGGAAACGCAAGAAGCGAGCCTGTGCCGGGCGGCGGTGCGGGGTCCGGTGCGGTCGGGGGGGCGCAAGGGTTAAACACTCGTCCCGCAATCCCGGCGCAAGCGATTGATTTTTATGCATTTTTGCCGCGACCTTGACGGCGGCCCCGGCCTGAATTGGACGTCGATTCAAGAGTTTAGCGCAACGGCCTAGAGCGAAGCGACCATTCGCGGCGCCGTGCAGCGTACCTTGGGCGGCGCCCGGCCTGACCATTTGCGCAACTGCTCAACATCCCGCCGCGGATTCGTGGCAAAGGGCCGCTCGCGCCACGCGGCGAGAACGGGACCTCGTGCCGCGGTCGTCCCTCGCGCGGATGGCGAGTGTCGTCGAAGGACGGCAGGGACGTGACGTAAAGGAATTGGTCGGGGCGAGAAGATTCGAACTTCCGACCCCCTGCACCCCATGCAGGTGCGCTACCAGGCTGCGCTACGCCCCGACCGAACTTCGAATTATAGCGCGAGCGGCGCGCTCGCCGCGAGGCTTGCAAGCGATGCGCGTCACTCGGCGCCGTCGTCGGGCGCGAGCAGCTTGCGAATGCGCGAGAGCTCCTGGCGCAGCGTCGCGGCGTCGAGCGCGGCGGGGGCGCTGGCGGGCACGCTGGTGGTCGACGGCGTGGGCTTCGCGGCGGCGCGCGGCTCGGCGTCCTCGAACTCGAGGCGGTGGCGCGCGCCGTTGATGGTGAAGCCCTGCTCGTAGAGCAGGTCGCGGATGCGGCGGATCAGCAGCACCTCGTGGTGCTGGTAGTAGCGCCGGTTGCCGCGGCGCTTGACGGGCTTCAACTGCGCGAACTCCTGCTCCCAGTAGCGCAGCACGTGCGGCTTGACCGCGCACAGGTCGCTGACCTCGCCAATCGTGAAATAGCGCTTGGCGGGGATCGGCGGAAGCTCGCTCTTAGGCGGACGGTGGTCCGGCATGGTTCGCGCTCTCGACCATCGCCTTCAGTTTCTGGCTCGCATGGAACGTCACCACGCGCCGCGCGGTGATGGGGATCTCCTCGCCGGTCTTGGGGTTGCGTCCCGGGCGCTGCGGCTTCTCGCGCAGCTGGAAGTTGCCGAACCCCGAGAGCTTGACGCTGTGGCCCTGCGCGAGGGCCAGGCGGATTTCCTCGAAGAAACGCTCGACCATGTCCTTGGCCTCGCGCTTGTTGAGGCCGAGCTGCTCGAACAGGAGGTCGGCGAGTTCTGCTTTGGTTAACGTCATGTCGTTACCGCGACCGATCGGTTGAAGGGGATCCCGCGATCCCATGCTACCGAAGCGTACCCCCGCATCGATCGGCCAGCGCGCGCGTGATGCCCGCCATCGCGCCCTCGATCTCGGCGTCCGTCAAAGTACGTTCAGTATCCTGCATAAGCACCAGAATCGCAAGACTTTTTCGCCCTTGGGCGATACCACTACCACGGTACTGATCGAACAGTGTGATCGCGCCGACGAACGGCGGCGCGGCCTCCCGCGCCACGGCCAGGACCGTGCTCGCCGGTACCGCGTCGTCGACCACGATGGCCAGGTCACGACGCACCAGCGGCGTGCGCGCCGGCGGCGAGGCCCGGGGCAGCGGCGCCTCCTGCAACAGCGCGGCGTCGAGCTCGAACACCTGGGCGGGCTGCGCAAGCTCGAAGTGGCGCACGAGCCGCGGATGCAGCTCGCCCAGCCAGCCGGCGTCCCGGCCGTCGACCAGGACCCGCGCCGAACGCCCCGGATGGAGCGCCGGGTGGGGCGCCGCCACGGTCTCGACGACCGCGGGCGCGACGAGCGCCCCGAGGTCGGCCTTGACGTCGAAGAGGTCGACGTCGCGCGGCTTCTCGCCCCATTGCTCGGCGCGTACCCGCCCGAAGGCCAGCCCGCCGAGCCTCTGCGGCTGGCGGTAGCCGCCATCCGCCCGCGCGTCGTCGTGCGCGAACACCCGGCCCCACTCGAAGAGGCGCGCGCGCCGCACGCCGCGCGCGGCATTCGCGGCGAGCACGCCGAGGAGGCCCGGCAGCAGCGAGCTGCGCATCACGTCGAGATGGGCGGCGATGGGATTCTGGACGCGCACCGGGCGTGCCGCGGGGTCGACGGCGGCTTCGGCGCGCGCGTCGACGAAGCTGAACGTGACCACCTCCTGCCAGCCGCGCGAGGCGAGGCGCTCCTTGATCGCGGCGACGCTGCGCGCGGCCTCGGGCTCGGGCAGCATCGGCGGCACGTGGCGGCCGACCGCGGCGGGGATGGCGTCGTAGCCGTGCACGCGCGCGATCTCCTCGACGAAGTCCTCCTCGATGGCGAGGTCGAAGCGGAACGAGGGCGGCGTGACCACGAAATCACCCGCGGCGTCACGCGTGAACGCGAGGCCGAGGCGCGTGAAGATGGCGGCGATCGCCTCGGCGGGAAGGTCGACGCCCAGGAGCCGCGCGACGCGCGCGACGCGCACGCGCACCGGCTCGCGCGCGGGCAGGCGGCCCTTGACGTCGGACAGGGGGCCCGCGCGGCCCCCGCAGATGTCGAGGATCAGCCGCGTGGCGCGCTCGACCGCGACGGGCCCGAGCTCGAAATCGACGCCGCGCTCGAAGCGGTAGCCGGCGTCGCTGGTGAAGCCGAGCCTGCGCATGCGGCCCTGGATGACGTCGGGGTTCCAGAACGCGCCCTCCAGCAGCACCGTCGTGGTGTCGCCGGCGATGCCCGAGTGCTCGCCGCCCATGATGCCGGCGAGCCCGAGCGGCTTCTTCGCGTCACAGACCATCAGGAGGTCGGGCTCGAGCGCCAGCACGTCGCCGTTGAGCAGCGTCAGCGTCTCGCCCTGGCGCGCGAAGCGCACGACGATGTCGCCCTCGACGTGGCGGCGGTCGTAGGCGTGCAGCGGCTGGCCGAGCTCGAGCATCACGTAGTTGGTGACGTCGACGATGGCCGAGATCGGGCGGATGCCGCTGCGCGAGAGGCGCTCCTGCATCCAGCGCGGGCTTGGCGCGCGGGCGTCGACGCCTTCGATGACGCGCGAGGCGAAGCGCGGGCAGGCCGCGAAGTCCTCGACGGCCACGCGCTGCGCGGCGTCGGTCGACACCGGCGCGCCTTCCGCGCGCGGCAGCGCGAGCGTCGCGCCGGTCAGCGCGGAGAGGTCGCGCGCGAGGCCGGCGATGGACAGGCAGTCGGGGCGGTTGGGCGTGACCTTGAGGGTGACGAGCGCGTCGTCGAGGTCGAGCGCCTCGCGCAGCGGCGTGCCGGGACGCAGCGCGCCGTCGAGCGCGAGGAGTCCCGCGGCGTCCTCGGACAGCCCGAGCTCGCGCGCCGAGCACAGCATGCCCTGCGATTCGACGCCGCGCAGGGCGGTGCGGCGGATCACGAGGCCGCCGGGGAGCAGCGCGCCTTCGGTGGCGCAGGGAACGGTCATGCCCGCCGCGGCATTGGGCGCGCCGCAGACGATGGACAGCGGGGCGGCGCCGCCCGCGTCCACGGTGCACACGCGCAGCCGGTCGGCGCCGGGATGCGGGGCCACGGCGTCGATGCGCGCGACCACCACGCCCGAGAACGGCGGTGCCGCGGGCTCGACCGACTCGACCTCGAGGCCGCCCATGGTCAAGGTGTCGGCCAGCGCCGCGGTGTCGATCGGCGGGTTGCAGAACCCGCGCAGCCAGTGCTCGGAGAATTTCATCGCGGGGTGCCCGCGCAGCGGGCGCGCGTGCCGGCGCTGCGCATCGGGAAGGCTCGCATCATCGGAATTGCGCGAGGAAGGAGAGGTCGTTCTCGTAGAACAGCCGCAGGTCGTCGATGCCGTAGCGCAGCATGGCGAGGCGGTCGGGCCCCATGCCGAAGGCGAAGCCCTGCCAGGCCTCGGGATCGATGCCCGCGGCGCGCAGCACGTTCGGATGCACCTGGCCCGAGCCCGCGATCTCCAGCCAGCCGTCGCCGAAACTCATGTCGATCTCGGCCGACGGCTCGGTGAAGGGAAAGAACGAAGGACGGAATCGGACCTTCAGGTCGTCGCGCTCGAAAAAGCGCCGCAGGAACTCCACGATCACGCCTTTGAGGTCGGCGAAGGTCACGTCGCGGTCGATCCACAGGCCCTCGACCTGGTGGAACATCGGCGAGTGCGTGGCGTCGGAGTCGACGCGGAACACGCGTCCCGGCGCGATGATGCGGATCGGCGGCGCGTGGGTCTCCATCCAGCGCACCTGCACCGGCGAGGTGTGCGTGCGCAGCAGCGCGCCGCCCTCGACGTAGAAGGTGTCGTGCATCGAGCGCGCCGGGTGGTTCTCCGGCGTGTTGAGCGCGGTGAAGTTGTGGAAGTCGTCCTCGATCTCGGGCCCGTCGGCGACCACGAAGCCCATCGAGTGGAAAAGGGCCGCGATGCGCTGCTGCACGCGCGTCAGCGGGTGCAGGCCGCCGGCGTCGATGCCGCGGCCCGGGAGGCTGACGTCGAGCGCCTCGGCACGAAGCGAGGCCGCGAGCCTCGCCTCGTCGAGCGCCTGGCGGCGCGCCTCGAGCGCGGCCTCGATCGCCGACTTGGCCTCGTTGATCGACGCGCCCTGCGCGCGGCGCTCGTCGGGCGCGAGCTTGCCCAGCGCCTTCAGCCGCTCGGTGATCGCGCCGGCCTTGCCGAGGTAGCGCGCCTTGGCGTTCTCCAGCGCCGCGGGATCGCCGGACGCGGCGAAGGCCGCGCTCGCCTCGGCGACGAGCGACGCGAGCGCGGGGCCCGGCGCGGCGGACGCGCGAGGAGCGGTGGGATCCTGGTTGGGCATCGGCGGGGAGGCGTTGTGGCGGCGAGGGCGGTGGCGAGGACCTGGAGGAGAGGGCAACAAAAAAGGGAGGCCTGGAGCGCCTCCCTTTTTTTCGATCGCTTCGGATCAGGCCAGCGAGGCTTTGGCCTGCTCCGCGATCTTGGTAAACGCCGCCTTGTCGTGGACCGCGAGGTCCGCGAGCACCTTGCGGTCGATGTCGATCGAGGCCTTGCCGAGGCCCGCGATGAACACGCTGTAGGTCATGCCGAGCTCGCGCACGGCGGCGTTGATGCGGGCGATCCACAGCGCGCGGAACTCGCGCTTCTTCTGGCGGCGGTCGCGGTACTGGTACTGGCCCGCCTTCATCACCGCTTCCTTGGCGATGCGGTAGACGTTCTTGCGGCGGCCGCGGTAACCCTTGGCCTGGTCCAGGACCTTCTTGTGCCGCGCGCGCGCGGTCACGCCACGTTTGACTCTTGGCATGTCTTCGCTCCTTTACGCGTACGGCAGCATCGCGCGCACCGAGTCCATGTTCGTGCTGTGCACGCCCGCGGGTCCGCGCAGTTGACGCTTGCTCTTGGTGGATTTCTTGGTGAGGATGTGGCGCTTGAACGCCTGGCCGCGCTTGACGCTGCCGCTCCCTCTCACGCGCAGGCGCTTCTTGGCGCCCGACTTGGTCTTCATCTTCGGCATGGTGCCGCTTCCTTTTATTTGCTGCCCACGGGGGTGCTCTCCTTGGGAGGAGAGGCTTTGTCCTTCTGACCGGCCTCGGGCTTGTTGGCGGGATGCTTGGGCTGCTGGGGTACTTGCGTCTTCTTCGGGGCCAGCAGCATCACCATTTGCCGGCCCTCGAGCTTGGGGAACTGCTCGACCTGCGAATAGGGCTCCAAGTCGCCCCTGATGCGTTCCAGGAGCCGGATGCCGAACTCCTGGTGCGCCATTTCACGCCCGCGGAAGCGCAGCGTGACCTTCGCCTTGTCGCCTTCGTTGAGGAACTGGATCAGGTTCCGCAACTTGATCTTGTAGTCGCCGTCGTCGGTCCCGGGGCGGAATTTCACCTCCTTGACCTTGATCTGCTTGAGCTTGAGCTTGGCCTCGTGCGCGCGCTTGGATTCACGGTACTTGAACTTGCCGAAATCCATGATGCGGGCGACCGGCGGCGCTGCCATCGGTGCGATCTCCACGAGATCGACCTCGGCGGCCTCGGCCTTGGCAAGCGCCTCCGCGATGGGGACGATGCCGAGTTGCTCTCCGTCGATACCGACCAGACGGACTTCGGGCGCAGTGATTTCCCGGTTGATCCTCTGCGATTTGTCGAGTGCTATGTGCTTGTCTCCGATCGAAGGGCCCCCATGGGCCCGATTGCCGCGGTGAAGCGAACGAGAGCGAACAACCGGGCGCCGCCTCGATCCTCGGGAGGATCAGCGGTGCCCGGCCTTGTCGGCTTCGAAGCGCGCGACGAGTTCGCCGAGCGTCATCTGCCCGAGGTCCTCACCGCCGCGCGTACGCACGGCCACTTTCCGAGCCTCCTGCTCCTTGTCGCCGACGATCAGCTGGTAAGGCAGCTTTTGGAGGCTATGTTCTCGAATTTTATAGGTTATTTTCTCGTTGCGCAAATCCGTCCGAATCCGCCAGCCCCCCGCCTGCAACTGCTCGGCGACCTCCCGGGCGTAGCCCGCGCTGCGGTCGGTGATCGACAGCACCACCGCCTGGACCGGCGCCAGCCACAGGGGGAAGGCCCCGGCGTGGTGCTCGATCAGCATGCCGATGAAGCGCTCCAGCGAGCCGACGATGGCCCGGTGCAGCATCACCGGCGCCTTGCGGGTGTTGTCCTCGTCCACGAACTCGGCTCCCAGACGCCCCGGCATCTGGAAGTCGACCTGCATGGTGCCGCATTGCCAGGAGCGCCCGATCGAGTCCTTGAGGTGATATTCGATCTTCGGTCCGTAAAAGGCGCCTTCTCCGGGCAACTCCGTCCATTCCGCACCGCAGGCCTTGAGGCCGTCGCGCAAGGCCGCCTCGGCCCGGTCCCATTCCTCGTCGGTTCCCAGGCGCGGCGTGGGGCGAAGGGCGATCTTGACGGCGACGTCCTCGAAGCCGAAATCCTTGTAGACGTTCATCGCCTGGGTGTGGAAGGCCACGACCTCGGACTGGATCTGCCCGGCCTTGCAGAAGATGTGGCCGTCGTCCTGGGTGAAGCCGCGCACCCGCAGGAGGCCGTGCAGGGCGCCCGAGGGCTCGTTACGGTGGCAGGCGCCGAACTCGCCGTAGCGCAGCGGCAGGTCGCGGTAGCTCCGCAGGTCCGAATTGAAGATCTGCACGTGCCCGGGGCAGTTCATGGGCTTGATCGCGAAGTCGTGCTTCTCCGACTCCGTGGTGAACATGTTGTCCTTGTAGTTCTGCCAGTGGCCCGACTTCTCCCACAGCGAGCGGTCGAGGATCTGCGGGCAGCGCACCTCCTGATAGCCGCTTCGGCGGTACACGCCGCGCATGTACTGCTCGACGACCTGCCACACCGACCAGCCCTTGGGATGCCAGAACACCATCCCCGGCGCCTCGTCCTGCAGGTGGAAGAGGTCGAGCTGCCGCCCGAGCTTGCGGTGGTCGCGCTTCTCGGCCTCCTCGATGCGGTGAAGGTAAGCGTCGAGCTCGTCCTTCTTCGCCCAAGCGGTGCCGTAGATCCGCTGCAGCATCTCGTTCTTCGAGTCGCCACGCCAGTACGCGCCCGCCACCTTCATCAGCTTGAAGACCTTGAGCTTGCCGGTCGAGGGCACGTGCGGGCCCCGGCACAGGTCGATGAAGCCGCCTTCGCGGTACAGCGAGATCGGCTCGTTGGACGGGATGGAGGCGATGATCTCGGCCTTGTAGTGCTCGCCCATCCCCTCGAAGAACTTCACCGCCTCGTCGCGCGGCATCTCCGAGCGCAGCACCGGCTCGTCCTTCTTCGCGAGCTCGGCCATGCGCGCCTCGATCGCCGCGAGGTCCTCGGGCGTGAAGGGGCGCTTGTAGCTGAAGTCGTAGTAGAAGCCGTCCTCGATCACCGGCCCGATGGTCACCTGCGCCTCGGGGAAGAGCTCCTTGACCGCATAGGCGAGGAGGTGCGCCGTCGAGTGGCGGATGACGTCGAGGCCCTCGGCGTCCCGGTCGGTGACGATGGCGACCCTGGCGTCGCGGTCGACGACGTAGGAAGTGTCGACGACCTTGCCGTCGACCTTGCCGGCCAGCGCGGCCTTGGCGAGGCCGGGGCCGATGGACGCGGCGATGCCGGCGACGCTGATGGGATTGTCGTAATGACGGCGCGAGCCGTCGGGGAGCTGGATGTCGGGCATGGTGCGTTCCCTTCCGGGGAGGGCGGCCCGCCGGACGGGCCGCCCTGAAACGAAAAAAGTGCGGGCTGGCCGCACTTTCGTCATCACACGCAGGGAATGCGAGAGGACAGGCGAACCGACCCGATGCTTACCTCGAGGGGGTGCTGCGCGTTCGCGGTGTCATAACCTGGACCTTCCTGGTACGGCCGGCGGCCGGGCGCTGCAAAGATGCAAGTCTACCGCAGAGCCACCCGCCACGGAACGCCACGGGCCGGCAAACCGCGAGCGTCACGGGTCGAGTTGCCCGAGCACCCAGGCGCGCAGGGCGGCGTCGCCGGATACCGTCGCCGGCTGGATGCGGGCGGGCACATACGGCGCATTGTTGCCGCGCGCTCGCCCGAACCATGCCTTTTGGGGCATCTGCAACTGCACGTCGTCGTCGACGCGGTAGATCCCAACGTCCATGTAGCGCGTATCGGCCGAGGTCGTGCGGCCGAGATGCAACGTACCGGGCACGAGCATCGACTCGTCCATGAAGTCGAGGCACGCGCTGAAGCACGCGTCGTCGGTGACCAGCGCAATTCGCCCTGAAAAGTGGCGCGGCCGCGCGCCCCAGCTGTCGACCAAGGCCGGCGTGAGGGCGGGACCGCCCTCCTGGCGTACCCACGGCGCTCCGGCTGCCAGCGCGGCGTCCATGCGCCGCGAATACTCGAGGCGGAAGTCGGTCGACGGATTCGCGACGCCGCCGTGCCGAAGGGCCTCGAGCAATCCGTCCTTCATCGCGGAGGCGGATTGCGGCGAGACGCGCCACAACGCATACATCGGCGGTGCCGTCGCCGCCTGCGCATCGGTCACGTCGAGGCCACCGGTCAGCGCGTCCAGGAGCCTCGAGCCGATGGCGCTGTTGCCGCCGTCGTTCCCGCGCAGGTCGAAGACGACCCAGCGTGCATGGGCGAGGGTCTCCAGCCTGGCGGCGATCTCGTCGACGACGGCGCGCTCGTCCGGGCGCGGCTGGAAGGTCGGCAGGCGTACCCAGATCGTGCCGTCACCCAGGTCGTCGATGCCGAACGTCCCGCGGGCGCTCCGGTCGCCGAACGCCTCGGCATCCGGAAACACGTCGGGCGCGTAGTACTGCCAATGCATGGGAAGCGTTCGCCGGGCGCCGTCGGGGAGGCGGAACGTGCACGCGCGAAACGCATCGCGCCCGGGGATGCGGCCGGGGTCGACGCTGAACCGTGCCGCCAGCAAGGCGCGCACCGTCGCCGCGTCGGTTCGCCGGTCGTTGAACGACGCGAGCGTCGTCAGGACGTATGCCGCGGCATCCTGTCCATCGCAGGATTCGACCACGGCATCGAGCGGAGGAAGCGGCGCCGCCCAGGCGTCGCTGCGATGGACGACGACGAGCGCGTCACCGCGGAACGCGGCCCGCCACCCGGCCCAGCCCAGCACCGGCGGCTGGGGCTGCACGACCTGGAGGTGCTCGTCGCGGAAGCCTGCGATGTAGTACCGCAGCACGCCTCCCGCCAGCGATTCGCTGCTTGCCTGCTTCGCGAGCGTGCTGGCCTCGTGATAGCCGTCGTGCAGCCATCTTGCGAAATCGGGATCGTCGTCGAGCGCGCCACCCGGGTGGACGTCGACGAGCAGTTGGTGCACGGCGTCCAGCTTGCGCTGCGCGACGGAGGGCCATTGCGCCGCGGAATAGTGCGGCGCGCCGGCACCGAGCCGCGGCTGGATGCAGTAGAGCGGCGTGCCGGGCTTGTGGACGGTGAAATTGTTGCCGTTGCAGAACGCCGCGGACGCCCGGTCGAGCGGCAGGTAAACCACGCTCTCCCCGAGCGTCTGCCAGCCACGTGCCGCCGGCACCTCGAGCTTGAGCGCCATGCTCGACCATCCCCGGTCGTCCGGTCGCTCGATGCGCATCGTGACGCGGACGACGCCGGGCTCGACGGCGACCAGCGGTTGCTCGAAGCGGCCGCTGGCATGAACGTTGGCCAGGACCTTCCCGCCATCGACCACCTCCACGAACACGGAGGCGTCCGGCAGGGGTGCGCTCGCCGCGAGGTTCGCCGCCAGCGAGGCGAGGCAGATGCACCACCAGCGAACCGCATTCGACATGCCGGACGTCCTGAGGGCGTTCGGCGCAAAACGCCTGGACCGCAGATCAGGTTGACGGCCCCAGCCGGCTCACCACCTCGGCGCCTTCGCCGACGATCTCGCCGAAGGTCAGCGTGCCCGAGGCGATGTCGACGACGCGCGCCACCGCAGCCTCCGCCAGCGCGTCGAGCGAGGCGTCGCCGCCATCCGATACGATGCCCGCGTCGGCGGCGAAGTCGATCTGCTCGGTCAGCCGTGCGGTGGAGCGCGGGTTCGCGCTCATCTTCATCGTCGGTGCGACGAGGCTGCAGTAGCTGTTGCCGGCGCCCGTGGTGAACAGCACGATCTGCGCGCCGCCGGCGACCATCGCGGTCATCGACTCGGGCGAGAAGTACGGCGTGTCCATCAGGTAGAGGCCGGGGCCGCGGGGGCGCTCGGCCGCGGCGAGCACGCCCCGGATGGGCTGGCGCCCGCCCTTGGCGATCGCACCCAGCGATTTTTCCTCGATGGTGGTGAGGCCCCCCGCCTTGTTCTGCGGGCCGGGGTTGCCGCTGCGGATGTCGCCGCCCTGTTCGCGCACGCGCCCCTCGCGGTCGGCCAGCACGCGGCGGATGCGCTCGGCCACGCCGGCGTCGGCCGCGCGGCTTGCGAGGAGGTGCTCGGTGCCCGTCCACTCGACCGTCTCGCTGAACATCGCCTGGCCGCCCGCGGCGACCACCGCTTCGGCGACGCGGCCGGCGAGGGGATTGCACACCAGCCCCGAGGTCGCGTCCGAGTGCCCGCATTCGACGGCGACTGTCAGCTTGCCGAGCGGCACCGTGACGCGACGAAGCGCCGAGGCTTGCTGCACCAGCCGCGCCGCGGCGCGCAGGCCCGCGTCGGTGAGTGCCAGGGCGTCCTCGTGCACGGAAGGCAGCGACACGCCGGTCGCAGGCTTGCCGGCCGCGCGCAAGGGATCGACGTACGAAGCGACGTAGCCATCGTCCGCGGCGAGCACGACCACCCCGGCGACGTTGGGGTGGCTCGCGAGGCCGTACAGCGTGTCGAACTGGAGCTTCGCATCGGCGCCGGTTTGTCCACGGCCGTAGTCGCTGGTGACGGCGATGGCGCCGCGCACCAGCGAGGCCACGCGCGCGGCGGCGGCGGAGGTGAGACCGGTGGGGGAGAGGACGAGCACGTGGTTGCGCACGCCCACGCGCCCGTCGGCGCGCGCGTAGCCTTCGAAGGTGATGGTCATCGGTTGCCCACGGGGCCGAACCGCATGGGCGCCATGCCGCCGACGCCGGCGTCGATCGCGAGCACGCGGCCCGCCAGCGGCTCGCGCGCGCGCGCCGCGGCGTCGAGGCCGCGCGTCGCGGTGGTGACGTAGAGCCGGCGGTGGCCGGCGCCGCCGAAGGCCAGCGAGGTGGGACGCGACACCGGTAGCCGCAGCACGCGGTCGATCCGGCCGTCGGGCGCGAGGCGCAGGAGGCAGGCCCCGCCGAACTGCGCCGACCACAGGAAGCCCTCGGCGTCGAACGTCGCGCCGTCGGGCACTCCCGGGTACGCGCCGAGGTCGGCGAACACGCGGCGCGCGCCCAGCGTACCCGTCCCGGCCTCGAAGTCCCAGGCGAAGATGCAACCGCGCCGCGAATCCGCCATCACCATGATGCGATCGTCGGGCGGCCAGGCGATGCCGTTGGGCATGTACCACGCGCCGTCCTGCGCCACGCAACCGCCTTGCGCATCGAGGCGGTACAGGCGGCCCTCGGGTATCCCCGATTCGGGATTCGCCGATCCGCACCAGAAGCGCCCGCGCGTGTCGCACTTGCCGTCGTTCATGCGCGTCTGCGGCGTCGAGGCCTCGGGGTCGACGAGCGGCGCGAAGGTCCCGCGCGCGGCGTCGAACAGCGCGAAGCCCGAGCGCAGGCCCGCGACCAGGCGCTCGCCCTCGCCGGCGAGCAGCGCCAGCGAGCCGATGTCCTCGCCGAGCGGCCACGAGCGTTCGCTGCCGCTGGCGAGATCGAGGCGATGGATGGCAGGCGTCCCGCGCACGTCGATCCACCACAGCCGATCGTGCAGCGCGTCGTAGACGGGGCTCTCGCCGACGGTGGTGCAGGGCGTGCCGACCGCCACGACGTCTTCGGCGTTGCGCGCGTCGCGCCAGGCCGCCTCGTCGCGCGGGTCGTGCCGCGCGGCGGTGGCGAGGTTGTGCTCGTGCACCCAGGCGCCCGCCACCACCGGCGCCGTGGTGCGGCCGATGAACTCGCCGTACTTGCGGATGCGCAGGCCCTCGCCGAGCGCGCGCACCGCGAACTTGTGGCCGAGCGCGATGGCCTCGGCGAGCACGACCTCGCAGTGCGCGGTGCCGCTCGCGAGCGGCACGCGCGCGCCGGCGGGCAGGTCGGCGAGCGCGGTCGCGACGTCGTCCTGCGGCGAAAGCCAGCGCGCGGGGCATGGAGACGTGCTCGCCGAACGATCCCCGGCACTGCGCGCTTCGGCGGCCGCTCGCGCGCGCGAGGTTCGCGCGCTCACACCGCGTCCCAGGACGTCAGCGTCGAGTTCATCACCTGCTCCTCGAGCGCCTGCTCCTGCGCCTCGATGCGCGCGGCGAGGGCGAGCACCTCGTCGATGCGCGCCTGCGGCACGACCACCACGCCGGTCTCGTCGGCGAGCACCAGGTCGCGCGCCGCGACGGTGACGGGGCCGAGGGTGATCGGCTCGTTGATCGAGCCGAAGGCGAACTCGTTGCGGCTGCGGCGCGGGCAGGTCGCCACGGCCCACACGGGGTAGCCGACCGCGCGGATCTCCTCGAGGTCGCGGCACGCACCCCACATGACGGTGCCGCGCACGCCGCGCCGCTGCGCGATGCGCGATGCGAGGCCCCCCCAGGCCGCGGCGTCGTTCGCGCCGTCGAGGTCCATCACCACCACGTCGCCGTCCTGCATGGTCTTCAGCACGCGCTCGAGCGGCTTGCCGACTCCGCCTCCGAAGCGGTACGCCGCGGGATCGTTGGATTTGCGCACGAAGCGCACCGGCATGGCGAAGCCGGCGATGCGCGCCTGGCCTTCGCGCTGGGCGCGCAAGCCGCTGATCACGCCTCGCACGCCGATCTCGTCGAGCGCATCGGAGATCACCGACGTGGGATGGCGCAGCAGTGCGGCGACGGGATCGGGGAAGGAAGGTGTCGTCATAGCGGTGCCTCGCGCGCGACGAGGCCCTCGTGCTTCATTTCCGCCCAGAAGGCGGCGGGGATGGGCGCAAGCATGTGCGCCAGGTTGTCGGCCGCCTCGGCGGCGCTGCGCATGCCGGTGACGACGCTGGCGATCGCGGGGTGCGCGAGCGGGAACTGCAGCGCCGCCGCGGCGAGCGCCACGCCATGCCGCGCGCACACCGCCTCCATGCGCGACACGCGTGCCGCGATGTCGGGTGCGGCCTCCTGGTAGAAGTAGGTCGCGCCGGGCCGCGCGCCGGTGGCGAGGATGCCCGAGTTGAACGGCGCCGCCATCATCACCGCGATGCCGCGCCGCTCGCACATCGGCAGGAAGCTTTCGAGCGCCGTGTGGTCGAGGAGCGTGTAGCGCCCCGCCAGCATGAAGCAGTCGAAGTCGCCGTCGGCGGCGAAGCGCTCGAGGATCGACCAGTCGTTGACGCCGACGCCGATGGCCTTGATGGCGCCCGTGCGCCGCAGCTCGTCGAGTGCGGGGTAGGCACCCTTCATCGCCTCGGCATAGCGCGCCTCGACCTGGTCGCCCTGCCAGCGGCGGTTGACGTCGTGGATGTAGACGATGTCGACGGCGTTGCTGCCGAGCCGTGCGAGGCTCGCGTCGAGGGAGCGCAGCGTGCCGTCGCGGCTGTAGTCGTAGTGGTATTCGAAGGGATAGCTGCCGGCCGCCGCGCCCGCCGCTGCGCCGCCGGGCAGGGGGTCGAGGATGCGCCCCACCTTGGTCGACAGCACGAGCTCGCGCCGGTCGACGCGCCGCAGGCAGGCGCCGAGGCGGTGCTCGGCGAGGCCGAGGCCGTACAGCGGCGCGACGTCGAAGTAGCGAAGGCCCGCGGCATGGAGCGCGTCGAAGGCGCCTGCCACGGCGCCGTCGATTCCGCCCGCGGCCGCGGCCGCGGATCCGCCGTTGCCGGAGGCGAGCGCGCCGAAGGGCGCGCAGCCGACGCCGAGCTGCGAGACCCTGACGCCGGTCCGGCCGACCGCTCGCCGCGCCGCGGGATCGCGGCCGTTCACGCTCCCCGCCGGGACACCAGGGTCCTGCGCGCCCCGGGTCGCAGGATCCGCGCCGCTCACGTCACGAGCCGGACCTTGACCCCGGCCTCGCCCTCGCGCAGCTTGAGCATGGCGCCCACGTCGTCGTCGGCGATGCCGCCGTTCATGCCGTCGTCGAGCGCGGCCAGCGTCGCGTGGGTCACCGGCGCGCGCACGCCGAGCGAGTCGACCATGGCGAGCGCCAGCCGGCAGTCCTTGTGCGCGAGCTTCACCATGAAGCCGGGCTTGAAGTCGCCGATCAGCGAGCGCCTGGTCATCGCCACGCCGAGCTGCTGGTTCCAGGCCATCGTGGTCTTCAGCACCGACATCATGGTGTCGAGCGTGATGCCGGCCTTGACGCCCGCGACCAGCGTCTCGACGTTGGCGGTGCCGATGGTCTGTGCCAGCAGGTTGTTGAGGAGCTTCATCGTCTGGCCGGTGCCGAGCTCGCCGCAGTGGAAGAAGTCGGTGCCCATGCAGTCGAGCACCGGCCTCGCGCGCGCGATGTCGGCGGGATCGCCGCCGACCATCA
This sequence comes from Casimicrobiaceae bacterium, assembly GCA_044226535.1. Lineage (GTDB taxonomy): Bacteria > Pseudomonadota > Gammaproteobacteria > Burkholderiales > Casimicrobiaceae > VBCG01. The sequence continues at coordinate 252,001 of JBGAGT010000003.1, forward strand.
GCGTCAGCGTGCCGGCGACCGCCGCGTCGGCGGTCTTGCCAACGGGGCTGTCGACCATCGACGCGCCCTTGGCCTTCACCGCCGCCCCGACCTTGCGCGTCGTCGCGGGGTCGATGGTGCTCATGTCGACGTACAGGCCACCCGGCTCGAGGCCCGCAACGACCCCGTCGGGACCGAGCGCGACGCGCTCGACGTCGGGCGCGTCGGGCAGCATGGTGATGACCATGTCCGACCGCGCCGCGACCTCGCGCGGCGTCGCCGCCGCCGCAGCACCCGCGGCGACCAGCCTGTCGACCGACGCCTGCACGACGTCGAAGACCACCAGCGAATGTCCCTTCCCGAGGACGTTCCGCGCCATCGGGCCGCCCATCGTGCCCAATCCGATGAATCCTACGATCATGTTGCCTCTCGTTGCGTTGGTATGAAGGTCAGCTGTGGTCGGCCCAGTGGTCGAGGTCCCAGATGGGCGCCCCGCGCAGGTCCGCCGTGCCCTTGGCGTTGAAGCCGGCGAGATCGGGCTTGCTGCCGGTCTTCACGTAGGCGGCCTGGACCGCCGCTGCCGCGGTGGCGAACGCACCCTTCACCTCGCCCCAGGACAGCGGCTTGGGGATGATCTTGCCGTCGGCCATGGTCTTCGAGGTCTCGAGCAGCGCGATCGCGTCGCCTTCGGTCGGCCAGCACCAGCCGCGCTTGAACAGCACGTCGTCCTCGACCACCTTGGCGCCGAGCTCCGGCGGCAGCTCCCAGTACTTGATGGCGAGGTCGGAGACCTTGCCCGGGTCCATCTTCGACAGCACCGCGACGGCTTCCTGTTGCGCGCGCACGAAGGCCGTGGCGACGGCGGGATCGCTCTGCAGCAGCTTGTTGCTGCCGATCCAGAACGAGCGATGCAGGTAGAAGCCGTCGGGATAGAACGGCGACTTCTTCACCGAGGGCAGCAGGTGCCCCGCGCCTTCGCCCGCCGGGCCCTTGTAATGCGCCTCGGTGTAGCCGAAGGAGTTGATGATGCCCACGGTGCCCAGGTCCTTCTGCGCCTTGAGGAAGGCCGGGTAGATGAGCACCGCCGCGTCCATGCCAGTCGGGATCGTCGCGGCCTGCGCCTGCGTCGGCGTGTTGACCACGGTGATGCCGTGCGCCTTGGGGTCCGGGTTGCCGAGCTCGAAACGCAGCCATTGCACCAGCACGTTGTACGGGTCGCCGCCGAGCAGCGCGCCGACCGTCTTGCCCTTCAGGTCCGCGACGTTGCGGATCGGCGAGTCCTTGCGCGTCGCCAGCACGAAGCGGAAATGCCCTTCGCCGACGGAGAGGAGCTGGATCGGCTGGTGCTGCGCGACCAGCCGCACGATGGGCGTGTTGCCCCACATGCCGAAGTTGAGGTTGCCCGAGACGAAGGCCTCGACCATCGGCGCCGCCGACGGGTAGTCGCGGTAGTCGACGGCGAGCGCGTAACCCGCTTCGGCCGCGTATTTCTCGAAAGTCTTGTTGGCCATCATGTAGGCGGTGACCGGCGAGTTGCCGGCGGCCCAAGGCTGGCGACCCACGGAGACCTTCATCTCCTTCTTCGCCTGCGCCCGCACGATGGCCGGTGCGGCGAGCACCGCCGATGCGCCGGCCGCGGTGGTGATGAAGCGGCGCCGCGACACGCCCTGCGTCCTGTTGTCTTCCATGGCGTTCTCCTCCTGGTTCAACTCTTCGGGGTCATGCGACGGTGGCACGGTAGGCCTCGTCGCGGATCAGGCCCCAGATGCGCTGGCACAGCATCTGGAACTCGGGCAGCGCGCGCGTCGCGTCGTTGCGCGGGCGCGGCAAGGGGATGTCGACGACGGTCTTGAGCCGCCCGGGGTGGGCGGTCATCACCGCCACCCGGTCGGCCAGGAACACCGCCTCGTCGATGGCGTGGGTGATGAACACGCAGGTGCGGCGCTCGGCGGCCGCGCGGTCCTGGCCCCAGACGCGCAGCAGCTCGTCCTGTAGGATGGTCCGTGTTTGCGCGTCGAGCGCGGCGAGCGGCTCGTCCATGAGCAGCACCTCGGGCTCGTTGGCGATGAGCCGCGCAAGTGCCACGCGCTGGCGCATGCCGCCGGAGAGCTGGTGCGGGTACTTGTCCTCGGAGCCCTGCAGCCCCACGAGGTCGATGGTGCGGGCGACGCGTTCGTCGCGGGCCTGCGTCGACAGCGCGGCGCCGGCGGGGCCGTAGCGCAGGCCGAAGCCCACGTTGCCGCGCACCGTCTGCCAGGGGAAGAGCGCGTAGTCCTGGAACATCACGCCACGGTCGGGCCCCGGTCCCGTGATCGCGCGCTCGTCGATGGTCACCGTGCCCTCGCTGGCCGACTCGAGCCCCGCGAGCACGTTGAGCACGGTGGTCTTGCCGCAGCCCGACGGGCCGACGATCACCAGGAACTCGCCCTGGCGGACGTCGAGCGAGAAGCCCTCGACGGCCACGGTCTCCGGCTTGCCTGCCGCCGCGAAGCGCTTGCCGATGCCGTCGAGCCGGAGCTTCACGTCGTCCTTCACCGCGTGCTCCAGGGCATCAGGCGCGCGGTCCCGAGGCGCAGCAGCCGGTCGAGCGCCAGTGCGACCAGGCCCACCGCGAGCATGCAGACGATGATGCGGTTGAGCTCGATGCTGTAGGCGTAGAAGATGAACATCATCTGGCCGATGCCGCCGGAGCCGCCCCCGCCCGCCTTGGCGCCGACCGCGAGCTCGGCCGCGACGATCGCGGTCCAGCCCACGCCCATGGCGACGCGCAGGCCCACGCCGATCTGCGGCAGCGCCGCGGGGACGACGACCGTGCGCAGTGTCGCGATCCTCGGCACGCCCATGGTGGCGGTCGCGCGCAACAGGTTCGGCGGCACGCTGCGCGCCCCGGCGACGGTGTTGATGACCAGCGGGAAGAACGCCGCGTAGGCGACGATGGCCACCGCCGCACTGGTGCCGGTGCCGAGCCAGAGGATCGCCAGCGGCAGGATGGCGATGGCGGCGATCGGCCGGAAGGTCTCGATCAGCGGGTCGAGGTTGCGCTCGACCGCGCGCGAGTGGCCCATGACCAGGCCGATGGGGATCGCCAGCGCGGCGGCCACCAGGAAGCCGGCGAACACGCGGCCGAGGCTTTGCGCGATCGCCATGGGAAGGTCGCCGTCGGCGATCATGGTCACCGCGGCCGCCGCAATCTTCGAGGGCAGCGGCATGCGCTTGTCGTCCGAGACCGCGCCGAGGAGCTGCCAGGCGAGGATCAGCGCGAAGGGCAGGGCAGCGCCGAGCAGCAGGCGCTGCGCGCGGCCCTCCGCGACGGCGGTACCGAGCGCCAGGGCGGGGCGCGCCGCGGGGTTCGCGGCAGTCACCAGGCCCTCCCGCCGAAGCGCGCTGCACGCGCCTCCCCCCACAAGGGGCCGGCGCCCCGGACGGATCCTTCGGCGCTCATGGTCGCGTCGCGGCCCAGGGGGTGAGCGCACGGCTGGCCGCGCGCACCAGGCCGTCGCAGAGGTAGCCGATCAGGCCGATCATGGCGATGAAGCTCATCACCTGCGGCGTCATCAGGAGCTCGCGGTACCACTCGACCGCGTAACCCAGCCCGCTCGGCGCGCCGATCAGCTCGGCTGCCACCACCGCGGTCCAGGACAGCGCCACGCCGAGCCGCACCGCCACCAGCAGGCTCGGCAGCGCCGCGGGCAGCACCACCCGCGCGACGACGGTGCGCGGCGGCACGCCCATGGTCCGCGCAGCGTTCACCAGCGAGCGGTCGACCGCGCGCACGCCCGCCACCGTGCCGAGCAGGATGGGGAAGAACGCCGCGTAGGTCATGATGAAGACCGGCAGCAGGTTGCCGATGCCGAACAGGAACAGCGCGAGCGGGATCCACGCGATCCCCGAGATCGGGCGCAGGATCTCGACCGTGGGATCGACGATGGCCTCGAAGCGCCGCGACAGGCCCATCGCCAGGCCCAGCGGGACGGCCAGCGCCGAGGCGATCGACAGCGACAGCAGCATGCGCCCGAAGCTGATGGCCGCCTGGTCGAAGAGCTCGTTCGCCCGCGCGAGGTCCCACATCGCCGAGGCCACGTCGAGCGGCGTCGGCAGGAGGATCGGGTTGTCGGTCCAGCGCGCGACGCCCCACCACGCCAGCGCGAACACCAGCATGGTGCGGGCGTAGACCAGCGCGTTTCCGCCCGTGCGAATCGCGCGGTTCATGCCGGGTCCGCGCCTCGGGTCGCGGCGCGCAAGCTGCGCATCAAGCTGGGACTCCTCCGTCGATGGACGTCGCAAACCTTCGCCTTGGGTCGCTGCAGGCGATTTCGAGGGGTTTGACCTCGTGGATGTTAACGGTAACATTCCCCCCTGCGCAAGCCCCCTCGATCCGCCGCCCACGCGCGATGCCCACGCCAACCCGACGTTCCCGCCCGCGCCTCAAGGAAGTCGCCACGCTTGCCGGCGTGTCGGCCATGACGGTGACGCGCGCGCTCAACGAGCCGCACAAGGTCGCCGATGCGACACGCGCGCGCATCGCGCGGGTGGTGCAGAGCCTGGGGTACACGCCGGACCTCACGGCGCGCGGGCTGTCGCTGTCGCGCACGGGCCTGGTGGGTGCGGTCGTGCCGCTGCTGACCAACTCCCTGATCGCGGAGATCGTGCATGGCCTGTCGGAGACGCTGGCGCGCAACGGCTACCAGATCCTCATCGGCGCAACCGGGTTCTCGGCGGCGGGGGAGGAGGCCGTGGTGCGCGCCTTCCTGTCGCGAAGGGTCGACGCGATCTACCTGACGGGCACCGACCACACCGCCGAGACGCACCGCATGCTGCGCCAGGCGCGGATTCCCTGCGTCGAAGGCGGCTCGCTCACGCGCACGCCCATCGACATGGTGGTGGGCTACTCGAGCCTCGCCGCGGCGGGCGTGGTGACGCGCTACCTGATCGGCCGCGGCTACGCGCCCCTGGGTTACATCGGGGCCTGGCCCAGGGACAACGATCGCGCGCGCGACCGCCGCCGCGGGTTCGAGCGCGCCGCGCGCCGGCTGGGCCATCCCATCGATGACGCGCTCTGCGTGGAGACCGAGCTCGACCTGCACGCCGGCGCACGGGCGATGTCGGTGCTGCTCGATCGCCGTCCCGGGGTCCGCGCGGTGTTCTGCTCGGCCGACACCCTCGCGGTGGGCGCGCTGTGCGAGGCGCAGCGCCGCGGCCTGCGCATCCCCGAGGACATCGCCATCGCCGGCTTCGACGACCTGGACATCGCCTCGGAGATGGTGCCGCCGCTCACCACCCTGCGCGTGCCCCGCTACCAGATCGGCAGCCGCGCGGCCGAGCTCATCTGCGAACGGCTGGCGGGCCGGCGGCTGCCCAAGCGGATCATCGACGTCGGCTACGAGTTCGTCCCGCGCGCCACGGCCTGAGGTCAGAAGCGTGTGACGGTGTCGGCCTGGAGGTCGGAGAGGACGGAGCGGGTCGGTCGTGCGCGGCTGCGCCGTGCGTCGGCCTCGCGGCCGATCTGCACCATGGCGGAGCCGCCGACGCCGACCAGCACGCCGAGCCAGAAAATGCCGAACATCCAGATCCAGTTGCTGTCGAGGTCCATGCGCTGATCCTGGTTTACCCGTCCGGAGCTTGGCATGCGCGCGCCGCCGGGAGAATGCGGCGAAGCGGAGGACCTGCTGTGGGATTGCGCCGACAGCGCGAAGGCGGGTCCCGCGCCAAGGGGGCCCTTGCCGCGGGGATTCGCGCCGGGCGACCCTGCCGGCGGGAGCGGCCGCGAAGGCCGCCCGCCCGGCGGGGCGCTACTTCGCGCCCTGGCGCGCCAGCACCACGCCCACCGTCCTCACCAGCAGCTTGAGGTCGAGCGCGAGCGAGCGGTCGCGGATGTAGCGAAGGTCCATGCGCACCATGTCGTCGAACGACACGCGGCTGCGGCCCTCCACCTGCCACAGGCCCGTGATGCCGGGCCGGATCTCGAGGATGCGGCGCAGGTGCCAGGACTGGTACTGCGCCGCCTCGTAGGCGAGCGGGGGGCGGGGGCCCACCAGGCTCATGTCGCCTTTCAGCACGTTGAAGAGCTGGGGCAGCTCGTCGATGCTGGTGCTGCGAATGAAGCGCCCGACCCGCGTGACGCGCGGGTCGTGCTTGATCTTGAACAGCGGCTCGGAGGCGCTCTGCTGGTTGATGTCGGCGTGCCGCCCCTGGATGAGCTCGGACACGAAGGCGCGATGGATGCTGTCGTCGTTCGACACCCGCATCGAGCGGAACTTGTAGAAGTCGAAGGGTGTGCCGCCCTTGCCGAGGCGGGCCTGGCGGAAGATCACCGGCCCGCGCGAGGTCGCGGCGATGGCGATGGCCGCGACGGCCATGATGGGCGCGAACGCCACGATGAAGAACAGGCTCAGCACCACGTCGAGCAGGCGCTTCAGCGAATCCTCGGCGGCCGGGCGCGACGCCGAACTCCGCTCGTCGACCAGGGCGGCGGCATCCACGGGCGCCTGGCCGCTGGCCACGCTGTCGAACAGCGCGTCCGGGTAGGTGGTGACCGCGACGCGGACGGAGAGGCCGGCCGCGCGTTCGCGCAGCTTGTGCGCGAACACCTGCGCGCCTTCCTCGCCGGTGTCGGGCAGCAGCACGCCGACCACGCCTTCGGCGACGTGGCCGACGATGTCGGTCTCGCGCCGTGACGCATTGACCAGGTCCACCAGGCGCGGCCCTGTCCCTGGTGCCGCCTCGCGGCTCTCGGGAGCGAGCTCGCAGCGCACGACCGACAGCGAGGCACGAGAGCGGTCCGCGCGGCGCTTCTCGCGCGCGAGCTGGCGCAGGAAGGCGTCGCGCACGAGGACTTCCTGGGCACGGTGCCGTGCGACGGTATCGGGGCCCAGCGCCGGATGGGGGTGGACCGCGCCGGGGCCGGGCGCGCCGCCCTTGTCGAGGCGCTTGCGCAGCGTGGCCGGCCGGCGCATGAGCGTGCGCACCTCGTGGGCGTTCGAAGGCACCGCGTGAAGCGCGGAATAGGACGAGCCGGGCGCCTTGGATGCCATCGCTTCCTCGCTCATCGTGTGCGCAGTCCCGCCTTCACGATCCGCAACCGTTCCTTCGCATTCGCAGGTGTCGCGATTCTACGTTCGCGAGGACCGTGCCTGCATGGAAATCTGCGGCAAAGCGCGTCGAATATTCACATTTCCGGCTGAACGGTGTGATTCGACGGTCCGGCGGCGTTGCCGGGGTGCACCACACCCGGTCGAATGCTCACGCTCGTTGTAACAAATTGTAGTTCTCACGAAACCAAGTGACTGATCGAGCAGTCACTTTTCACGCAGACTGCCGTCTTGCCGGGGAACCCGCGATCCGGGCGTGCGTGTTGCTTTTTTGCAGCGTGGCAGGCGGGAGGCCCGCCGCTCGCCCATGCGGCAGGTTGCCGTGGCGCGGTGCCCGGGCCGCGCTCGCTTACCATCGCCACTTGCGCGGCAACGCGCGCGACGCGGTGTCGCGCGACGCCTCTCGAACGAAGGCAAAGATGGCAGACAAGGTGATTGGCATCGTGGGTCTCGGCTACGTCGGGCTGCCGCTGGCCGTGGAATTCGGCAAGCGGTACGACACCGTTGGCTACGACCTGCGGCGCACGCGCGTCGAGGCGCTGCGCGCGGGGCACGACGACACGCTGGAGACCACCGCCGAGGAGCTGCGCGCCGCCACGCGCTTGCGCTACACCGACGAGCTCGAGGGCATCCGGCACTGCAACGTGTACGTGGTCACGGTGCCCACGCCCGTGGGCCGCGCGCAGCGTCCCGACCTGTCGCCGCTGCGCAACGCCAGCACGGCGCTGGGGTCGGTCCTCAAGCGCGGCGACCTCGTCATCTACGAGTCGACCGTTTACCCCGGCACCACCGAGGAATTCTGCGTGCCGATCCTCGAGTCGGTCTCGGGGCTCGTGCTCAACCGCGACTTCCACTGCGGCTACAGTCCCGAGCGCATCAACCCGGGCGATCCGGAGCGCAAGGTAAGCATGATCCGCAAGGTCACCGCGGGCTCCACCCCCGAGGCCGCGCGCGAGGTCGACGCGCTGTACCGCTCGATCATCACCGCCGGCACCCATCCCGCCGCCTCGATCCGCGTGGCCGAGGCCGCCAAGGTGATCGAGAACGTGCAGCGCGACGTCAACATCGCGCTGATCAACGAGCTGGCGCAGATCTTCAACAAGCTCGGCATCGACACGCTGGACGTGCTCGAGGCCGCGGGCACCAAGTGGAACTTCCTGCCGTTCCGGCCGGGCCTGGTTGGCGGCCATTGCATCGGCGTCGACCCGTATTACCTGACGCACAAGGCGCAGGTCGTCGGCTACCACCCCGAGCTCATGCTGGTCGCGCGGCGCATCAACGACAGCATGGGCGACTATGTCGCGCGCCAGGTGATCCGCGCCATGCACCGGCGCGGCATGCACGTCGTGGATTCGCGCATCCTCGTGCTGGGCATCACCTTCAAGGAGAATTGCCCCGACCTGCGCAACACGCGGGTGGTCGACATCGTGCGCGAGCTGCGCGCCTCGAATGCGCAGGTCGACGTGCACGATCCCTGGGCCGACCCCACCGAGGTCGAGCACGAACTGGGCATGAAGCCGGTGGCGCAGCCGGAGAAGGGCGCCTACGACGCCGTGGTCGTGGCCGTGGCGCACCGCCAGTTCCGCGAGCTCGGTGGAGCAGGGGTACGCGCCTTCTGCCGCTCGCCCTCGGTGATCTACGACGTCAAGCACGTGCTGCCCGCGGGCGAGGTCGACGCACGCCTGTAAGGCGGCCAGCCGTCGCCGCGTACCGGCGCCGACCCCGGGAGATGCCTCAGGCCGCGCGGGACGTGGCGGTGCCACCCGCGGCCAGTGCGCGCACCGCCGCGGCGACCTCGGCGCATTGCGCGTCGCCGAGCTCCGGGTACATCGGCAGCGACAGCACCTCGTTGGCCGCTCGCTCCGAGTGTGGGAAGTCGCCCGCCTTGTAGCCCAGGTCGCTGAACGCGGGCAAGAGGTGCACGGGAATCGGGTAATGGATGCCCGTCTGGATGCCCTGGGCGCCGAGCGCTTCCTGCCACGCCGCGCGCTGCGCGGTGCGCACCGCGTAGATGTGATAGACGTGGCGCGCGTAGTCCATCGCTGCGGGCGTGGGCACGCCGCTGCCCGCGAACAGGCGGTCGTAGGTCGCGGCGGCGCGTCGGCGCGACTCTGTCCAGGCCTCGAGATGACGCAGCTTCACGCGCAGGACGGCGCCCTGGATGCCTTCCATGCGGAAGTTGTAGCCTTTCAGCACGTGCTGGTACTTCTTCTCGGCGCCCCAGTCGCGCAGCATGCGGAGCGTGCGCGCGTACTCGGCGTTGCCCGTGGTGACGAGCCCGCCCTCGCCATAGGCGCCGAGGTTCTTGCCCGGGTAGAAGCTGAAGCAGCCCATGTCGCCCATGCTGCCGGCGCGCCGTCCCTTGTACAGCGCGCCGTGCGCCTGGCAGGCGTCCTCGATGACTACCAGTCCGCGGCGGCGCGCGACCTCGAGGATCGGGTCCATGTCGGCGGGCTGCCCGTACAGGTGCACGGGGATGATGGCGCGGGTACGCGGCGTGATCGCAGCCTCGACACTCGCCGGGTCCATGGTGAAGCTGCGCGGGTCGATGTCGACCAGCACCGCCTTCGCACCGGTGTAGTCGATCGCCGAGACCGTGGCGACGAAGGTGAAGGGCACGGTGATCACCTCGTCGCCCGCGCCCACGCCCGCGGCCAGCAGCGCGAGGTGCAGCGCGCTGGTGCCCGTGTTGACCGCGACGCCGAGCTTCGACTGCGAATAGGCCGCGAACTCCTGCTCGAAGGCCGCGACTTCGCTGCCGAGGGTGAACTGGCAGCTGTCGAGCACGCCCTGTATCGCCGCGTTGACCTCGTCGCGGATGGATGCGTATTGCGCCTTCAGGTCGACGAAGGGAATCACGATGCCTTGTCCTGTCGCTTGATGTAGACGGTCTCGCCCTTGCCGCGCATGGAGCTCGTCGCGGCCTCGATCAGCTCGACCACGCGCAGGCCGAGCGGTCCGTCGGTGAGCGGCGCCTTCGACTGCTCGATGCACTCGACGAAGTGCTTGCCGCCGGTGTGCAACGCTTCGGCCATGTCGAGCTTGGGCGCCCACATGTCGCCGGTACGGTAGCCCACGCGCATCTCGTGGATCTGCTTGGGGTCGTCGGTGAAGCTCACACCCTTGTCGTAGATCTTGATCTTCTCGCTCGGCTCGAGGTCGTCGTAGATGATCATCTGCTTGCTGCCGCCCAGCAGGATCTGGCGCACCTTGACCGGCGCGAGCCAGCTGACGTTCACGTGCGCGATGGTGCCCGAGTCGTAGAACAGCGTGATGTAGGCGAGGTTCTCGGGGGTGCCGGGGAAATGGTTTGCGCCACTCGCCGACACCGCGCTGGGGTGCTCGCCCAGCAGGTAGTCGAGGATCGAGAAGTCGTGCACGGCGAGGTCGGACACCACGTTGACGTCGCGCTGGAACAGGCCGAGGTTCACCCGGATCGAATCGTAGTAGTAGATGCGTCCCAGGTCGCCCGACCTGACGACCTCGCCCATCTTGCGGACCGCCCCCGTGTAGACGAAGGTATGGTCGACGAACAGCACGCGGCGGCGCTTCCCGGCCTCCTCCATCAGCTTGCGCGCCTGCAGCGAGGTCTCGGCGACCGGCTTCTCGATCCACAGGTGCTTGCCGGCCTTGAGCGCTGCCATGCCCAGCTCGAAATGCGTGCTGACGGGGGTGGCGATCGCGATGGCGTCGATGTCGTGGTCGTTGAGCAGCGCCTGGAAATCCGTGGTCACCTTGACAGCCGGGTAGCGCTTCTGCACCAGCGCAAGCTTCCGGGTGTCGAGGTCCGCCACCGCCACGGCGCTCGCGCCGGGCAGCTCGGAGAAATTTCGAAGCAGGTTGGGGCCCCAGTAGCCGTAGCCGATGATGCCGATACGGATCATCGCGGGACCTTCGCGAGGTTGATGGTTTGCAAGGAAAACTCGTGCGGGGTCGACATTCGCGAGGTTACCGAAAAGTGCGGCCCTTGGAAATGCAGAAGATTCGGCGCTGCCGTCGAAGGGATCATCGCGGGTCGCGCGTGTCGCCGATGACACGGGCGGGCACGCCGACCACCAGCGCATAGTCGGGTACATCCTTGTTCACTACCGCTCCGGCACCGACCATCGCGCCTTCGCCCACGGTCACGCCCGAGACGATGGTGGCGTTGCTGCCGATCGAGGCGCGCCGGCGGATGCGCGTGGTCTCGACCTTCCAGTCGCTGGCCGCCTGCAGCGATCCGTCCTCGTTGGTCGCGCGCGGGTAGCGGTCGTTGATGAACATCACGCCATGGCCGACAAAGACCTCGTCCTCGATCACCACCCCCTCGCAGATGAAGGAGTGGGACGAGATCTTGCAGCGTGCCCCGATCTCGGCGTTCTTCTGGATCTCGACGAAGGCGCCGATCTTGGTGTCGTCGCCGATGGTGCAGCCGTAGAGGTTGACCAGGGACTCGTGGAAGATCACGACGTTCTTCCCGAGTCGCACGCTTTCAGTGACCGGCATCCCATGTTCCTTTCGTGCGCGGCGCAGGCGCCTTCACCCGCCGTCAACCGCGCATCCATTCCTTGAGCACGCACAGGCGCCAGATGAAGTCACCGTAGTCATGGCTCCCGCTGCTGTTGGCGTCGATGATCTTACCAATCCCGTCGCTGTCGAGCCCGAAGTCGGTGTTGCGCAGCGCGGTGAGCTGCGCCGCGAGGTCGTCTCGTCGGAACCAATCGCGCAACGGGACGCTGAACGCCTTCTTCGGCCCGTCGAGGATCGCCGAGGGAAGCTCGCGTCCGATGGTCTTGCGCAGGATGCTCTTCAGGTGGTAGCCGTCGAGCTTGACGGACTTGCCTGCGGCATAGGTGAGCTCGACGATGCGGTGGTCGAGGAACGGCACGCGGGTTTCCAGCGAATGGGCCATGCTCATCCGGTCCACCTTGGCCAGCATGTCGTCGGGCAGGGACACGCTGAGGTTGAAGTACATCAGCTGGTAGAACGGGTCTGCGAAGCGGCAACGTCCGAACAGGTCGTTGAAGTAGGCTTCCGGGTCGATGCAGACCGTGCCGGGCGGGATGAGCCGTGCGATCGATTGGCGATCGAGCAGTGAGAGCTTCGAGGCGAAGCGCTCGCGGAAGGGCGCGTCCGAAAGCTCGAGCAGGCGAACGAGCCGGTTCAGGCGGTAGCGCACCCTTCCCCGGGCGCGTGGCAGGGCCGCGCGCGCCGCGGCGTGCAGCGCCCGGCGCGCCGCCATGGGAAGCTTCTGGTATTGCGTCGCGAACTTTTCGGAGCGGTAACTGGTGTACCCGGAGAGCACCTCGTCACCACCGTCGCCCGTCAGTGCAACGGTGACGTGGCGGCGCGCGAGGTTGGAGACCATGCCGACGGGGATCGCCGATGCGTCGCCGAAGGGTTCGTCGAAGGCGTGTAGCACAGCCGTCAGCGACGCGTCGAACGAGGCGTGCCCCGCGACATCCTCGTGGTGATGGGTGTGGAAGCGACGCGCCACGATACGCGCCTGCGCACGTTCGTCGAAGGCAACCTCGTCGAAGCCGATGGTGAAGGTCTCGATCGGCTCCCGGCTTTGTTTCGACATCGCGACGACCACGCTGGACGAGTCGAGCCCGCCGCTCAGGAATGCCCCGAACGGGACGTCGCTGCGCATGCGGATGCGCACCGAATCCTCGAACAATTCCGCGAAGCGGTCGAGCACGCGAGGCTCGTCGTCGACCATGTCCGCGTCGCCGATGTCCGGCAGCTTCCAGTAGGGCCGAAGCGCGACGCGGCCCGCACGGGCGACGAGGCAGGTGCCGGGCTGCAGCTTGCGAATGCCTTCGTAGAACGTGTAGGGGGCGGGCACGTAGCCCAGCGCCAGATAGAGGTGCAGGACCTCGGTGGAACGCGCGAACGGCGCGTAGCGCAGGATCGACTTGATTTCGGAGGCGAAGACCAGACAGTCGCCGACCTGGGCGTGGAACAGGGGCTTCTCGCCCAAGCGGTCGCGGGACACCAGCAGCGTTCCATCGCGCCGGTCCAGCAGCGCGAAGGCCCACATGCCGTTCAGCCGGACCTGGCAATTGGCGCCCCACTGGTGGTATGCGGCCAGAATAACCTCGGTGTCGGAGGTGGTGCGGAACGCGTGCCCCAGACCGACGAGCTCCTCGCGCAGCTCGAGGTAGTTGTAGATCTCGCCGTTGAACACGATGACCAGCGCACCGTCGGCGCTCGCCATCGGCTGGTCGCCGGTGGCGAGGTCGATCACCGACAGGCGGCGGTGGCCCAGCGCAGCGGGTCCGTCGATGTAGAACCCATCGCCGTCGGGGCCGCGGTGCGCGAGTACGCCGGTCATGCGCCGCAACGCCTCCTCGCCGGCCTTGTGCTGGGGGTCGAGGTGGAAAAGGCCGGCGATGCCACACATGGCGGCGGCCTAGGGCGTGTGTCGCACGCGGGTTGGCGATACGACCACGCTTGCAGCTGCGCTTCCGCGGGCAACCACGCCAGGCGCGTCCTCGATCGGCGCGGCGCGCCGCCACGCGGCGAACACCATCGGCAGGTAGATGGACAGCGTCCAGATGTAGCTCGGGTACTCGATGAACGTCGACTCGCTGTTGTTGTAGACGAGCAAGCTGTATAGCATGCAGGCGCCGAGGATGGGCCAGGACCCCGCACGGCCGACCAGCCGACGCGTGTTGCGGGCGAATTCGAGCAGCCAAGCTGCGAGCAGTACGATGCCCGTGGCGCCGAGCTGCAGGAACAGGTCGAGGTAGCCGTTGTGGGCCTGCTCCACCTCGACGGCCTGCGACACCTCGCCGCCCAGACCCCAGACACCACCGTAGCCGGCACCCAGCACCGGGTTGTGGTAGGCGGCATCGAGCACGACCGGCCAGATGTCGGTCGCGCGACCGGTGAGCGTGGTGCTGCGGTCTAGCAGGTAGGACGCCAGCGCGATCACGTCGTCGTAGAACAGAATGTAGAACGCCACCAGCAGCACGACGGTCACGCTGGAGAGGACGAACTTCTGGAGTGCCTGCTTCTGCAACAGCGCGATCAGCACGAGGCTCAACATGACGACCGACAGCGAAGTGGCGCTGTAGGTCGCGGACCCTGGGCCGAGCAACAGGTAGCCGCACAACGCGACGATGGCCACGTCGGCCACCGCGCCCGCGCCAAGCCTTCGCAGGTTGCCGGCGCGCGCCTCGGAGACCAGTGACCAGGTGATGAAGATCATGGTCATCGCACATAGTTGGCCCAGTCCGTTCTTGTGCGTCGCGACACCGAGCCACATCTCGAACCCGTCCCATCGCCCGTAGGTCCGCCCGAGCGCCGGGTAGTAGTGGATTAGCACGTACGACATGGGCAGCAGCAGGTAGCCGATGCGTCGCACCACGCTTTCCAGCGCCTTGAGCGGGTCCCGCTCGCTCATCACGACCAGGCCCACGATCAAAGTGCCGAAGGCCCGGATCCAGCGCTTGCCGCTGATGAAGGGCACGTCCGACCAGATCACGCTCAAGCAGGCGAAGAGGAACAGCAGCAGGAGCCAGCGGTTGTCGGCGAACAGTGCGCGCCATTCGACGCGGCGGTTGGCCACGACGATCACCGAGAGCACCATCAGGGTGAGCAGCACCACCTGGTCGGACGGGCTGCCCGCCGCATAGTCCGTTTCGGCGAAGTCCAGGAACCAGCGGCCGATGGGGCGCGAGGCGATGATGGCGGTCCATGCGATCGGCAGCCACAGCGCCGGCGACGCCTCGGGGTTGCGCCGGCGCTCGATGCGCAGTAGCACCAGCGTGAGGGCCAGGCACAAGAGCAGGGCGACGATGCTAGGCACGAGGGGGGAGGGCCTGGGCCGTTGCGCCGGCAGCCCGCGCTGTCGGCGCGATCTGCGCGAAGATGTCGTCCATGATGCGCGCGGTGAGCAGGATGTCGCGGTAGGGGACCGGCGGTGCCGCGCCAGTGGTGATGGCCGCGTAGAAGGCGGTGATCAGGTAGTACATGCCGTGCTCGGCATGGAAGTCCCGGCGCAGGAAGCGGCCCATGTTGCGAAACCCACTCGCGAACGCCGAAAGACCGTCCTCGAACGGCGGCACGAACTGGTTCAGGTAGCTGCGATACGTCGACCTGCGGATACGCGCCAGCACCTGGCGCTCGTGGTCGGCGGCTAGCCCATTGCGCGGGCCGTGGATGGCGAAGCGGTGCTGCCCGGCGCCGACCTGCGAGGAGAAGGTGAAGTAGGCGGTAGTGGCGCGCAAATCGACCATCATCACGCGCAGTTCGTCGATGATGCCGTGCTCACCCATGCCCTGCAGGACGCTGCTGGTGAACCCCTGCGCGCGTACGTCGACCACGTCGGCCGGCAGGTACTCTACGATCTTGCCGATGCCATGGCTGATGATGTTCTGTAGCAGACCACCCGGCAGGCGGCGCACCCAGTGATTGCGGTCGCCGAGCATCGCGCGCGCGTAGCGCTCGTCGGAGAAGTCGTAGCAGTAGGTGCTCTCCATATGCACAGGCGGGCCGCCAAGGTAGCCCGCATGGATGAGCGCACGCATGTCGCGTGCGACGTGCATGAACTGTGTCTCGTGGCCGACGGTGACACAAAGACCCTTTCGCGTGGCGAGCTCGACGAGCTCGACTGCCTCGGCATGGTTCAGCGTGAAGGGCTTTTCCATGTAGACATGGCAGCCGCCCTCGAGGCATTGGATCCCGAGGGTATGATGGCTCGCCGGCGGCGTGGTGATGTGCACGACGTCGGGGCGCGCCGTCGCGAGCATCTCGCCGGCGTCGGCAAAGCGCGCGGGAATCGCGAATCGCTCGGCGAGCTGTGCTGTCATCAGCGGCTCGCGGTCGCAGGCGGCCACGACCTCGGCGCCGGGTATGCGGCGGATCTGCGACAAATGCTTGTCCGCGACCTTGCCGCAGCCGATGATGCCGACGCGCATCAGCCTGCCGCCTTGCTGGCTCGGATGTAGTCGAAGTAGCGCCGGGCCGCCTCGCTGAAGGGCACGCGTGGCTGCCAGCCCGTCAGCGCCTTGAGGCGCGCATTGCTGTAGCGACGCGGCTTGTAGTAGGCGGCGCATTGGCGGCGGTTGAACACCGGCGGCAGCTGGCCATGCGACCATCCCGCGTAGGCCTCCCAGGCGGCGTTCAGGGCGTAGAACACGGAGTAGGGCAGGCGCACCGACGGAAACCAGCCCGTACCGCGCTTGTACATCCGCAGGAATCGCGCGCTGCCCGGCAGTTCGTCGTCGACGCAGATCAGCACCTTGCCCTCGGCGTCCTTCGACAGCGCGGCGAGCACGATCGCGTCGGCGCAGTTGTCGATGTACACCAGTGGCAAGGGGTTGTTGCCGCCGAGTGCGAGGAACAGTCCGAAACTGTCGGTCCCGGCGCGCCCGGTGAGTGCCGCTTTGCCGGGACCGTAAACGGGGCCGGGCCTGAGGATGGTAAAGGGGACACCATGCTCGCGCCCGTATGCTTCGACGATCTCGTCCTGCTTGGCCTTGCCGTAGGCATAGGCATCGTGGCGCTTCATCGGCTCGCGCTCGATCGGCGAATCCTCGTCGAGCAGCGCGCCCCGCCGCACGTCGAAACCGGAGTGGACGGCCAGCGAACTGAGGCTCAGGAAGCGCTTGAGCGCGCCGGTTGCGCGGGTGGCGTCGAGCAGGTTGCGCGTGGCCACGGCGGAGTCGAGCACGCATCCGGCGAAGGACTTGCCCGTCCCCGCGGCGAGGTGAATCACGATCGATGCGTCGTGCGCCACGTTGGCACAATCGGCGGGCGACAGCAGGTTCCCCTGCACGATTTCGGCACTTCCGCCGGCGGGGTCAAGGCGTGCGCGCAGCCCGGCGAGATTGCGGTCGGAACGTACCAGGCAGCGCAACCGCCCGAAACCCGCGGCGAGCAGCACCTGCACCACGGCCTGCCCAATGAAGCCGTTGGCGCCCGTGACGAGGACGAGGTCGGACGGGGTGGCGATGGCACGGGCAGTATCGATGGTCAGCGCCATGGCACGACCCCGCCTGCCTTCGGCCCGCGGGGCAAAAGGCTACTTGGTGACATAGCGGACTTTTACGACATCCACGCCGGCCAACGCAAGCAGCTTGCCGAGGTGGTCAAAATCCTTGACAAGGTAACGCGCCGCGACATGGCGGCCCGCGAGCAGAAAGACCGGCAGCAACGGCGTGTACACGGCCACCGCCACCACGGACTTGGCGATGCCGAGGCCGCGACCCTCGGGATTCGCAAGCGTGGCCTTCCCGCGCAGCAGTGCGCGGCGCAGCTGGAAGCCCATGCGCGTGCGCACCGCGGGCACCCGTTCGGACACCGTTGCCTCGAGGCACCAGATGAACACCTTGCCGAGCGCCATGGCACGGCGGAAGAAGTCGATATCCTCGCCGCCGCCGCCGAAGGCTGGGTCGAAGGGCCCGTCAAGGAGGTCGAGCACGCCGCGGCGTACCAGCACGTTGCCCATGCCCGTTTGCCGCCAGTCGATCACCGCCCCGGTCGCGCCATAGGAGGGCCGATCGAAGAGTCCTGCCTGCACCATCCACGCCGGCGGGGGTTCTTCGAATTCGGCGAACACCGGCCCAAAGGCTCCGTCAGCACCGTGCGCCACCACGGCGCGGTACATGGCCAGGAGCCAGCCATCGTCTGGAATCTCGTCGTCGTCGATGAATGCCACGAAGTCTCCGGTGACGCCCGCCACGGAGCGGTTGCGCGCGAGCGCGATGTTCTGGTCGGGTTCCACGCGGTACTCGATCGGCACCGGGCTCGTCGACGCAACCCGTTCGACGGAAGCGCGCCCGGACTCGGCTGCGTCGTTGTCGGCGACGACGATGGAGAAGGTGAACATACCCTCGGTGCGCTGCCGAGGCAGTGCCGTCAGCAGTGCGCGGATCATCTCGCCGCGCTGGTAGGTGCAGATGCAGATGGTGATGTGCGGGAGCGCGCTCATGGCGGGGATGCGGGCGCAGCCAGCTTGTGGCGCTCCTGGTCGACGAGGTCGCCGCCATTGCGCAGCCGCGCGGCGAGCGCGTAGAGGCGGTACATACGCGCGTCCAGCGGGAACTTCCAGGCATAGCCTTCGGTGAACTGCCCGCCGAAGCGCTCCTTGAACTTCATGATGCCCTCGATCTTGGAACCAGGCTCGGGGTTTACGCGACCGCCGAAGAAGTCGTAGCTGCGCACGCCCATGGCACGCATCCGCCTGATCGCCTCCCAGTGCAGCAGGTTCATGGCGCCGGTGACGGGGTTGGCGATGCTGCCCCCGTGCATGTAGTACGCGCGGTACCCGCTGAAGGGCACCACTGCGCAACCCTGCGCGACACCCTCATGCACGGCGACGAAGACGCGCACGTGCTCGCCGAAGCGCTCGAGCTGGCGCCTGAAGGCGCCGTGGCGCAGGCGCCCTGCCACGCGCGCGCGGCCCACGACACCGGTGGCCGAGCGCATGAACGACGCGCGCACCAGCGCATAAGCGGTCTCCCAGTGCGCGTCGCCCACGTGCACCTTGACGCCCTTCTTCTGCGCGCCGCGCACGCCGTTGCGGTGCTTGGAGTGCATGCGCTGCAGGAGCTCATCCTCGCTGGCAACGAGGTCGAGGATGAAGCTGCCGAACGGTGCGGCGACGGCGCCGGGAGGGTAGGTACGGAACACTGCGTTGAAGGTCGCGGGAACGATGGCGTGGGCGCCGCTAGCCCGGAAATACTCGACCACCTCACCTAGAAAGTGCCGTTCCTCGTCGACGCCGATCTCGGGCTCGAGCAGCATTGTCTCGGTGGGAAAGCGCACCAGGCGCAGAGGCCCCTTGCGGATCAGCATGTAGGGCAGCACGCAGCGCAGTCCACCGTGACCCCCGCGCGAGGCGAGCCAACCGTAGCCGTCGCCCTCGCCACGCAGGTACGCTTCGCTCGCGTAGATGCTGTGCCCGGCGTTCCAGTCGAGCGCGATGGATTCGACCGGCATGCCGTCGCTAGGTCGGTGCGCGCGCGTCCAGGTCCCCGCAGACGTCGCGGAACGTCGTCACGGCGATGCCAGTGTCGCGCGCGAACGCGAGCACGTTCGCGATGGCGGTGAGGTCGACGAGTTCCTTGCTGTGGCCGATCAGCACGATTGGCTTGACGCTTCCACTGTCTTGGCTGTCCGTGCGCTGCAGGTCGCCGAGCACGCCGAGGATTTCGCGGCTGCCCATGCTGCAATAGTCGAGCTTGACCGGGTAGGTGGGCCGCAGGTAGTCGATGGGGCGGCGGGTGACCCCCTTCTCCGCGGTGCGATGCCCAGGGCGCGGCTGCAGCTTCTGGCGGACGCGGCGCGCGCTGAACGCCTTCCAGATCGGCACCATGGTGGTGTGGATCGGGATCTCCAGCAGCGGCCCGTTCCGATCCGCGTCATTCACCGATTTGCCGAAGCGCCAGTACCAGCCGTTGCGCGACGCGGGCCGGTAGTCCTGGCGGTATTCGCGCCATACGCCGCCTTTGTACACCGACGAGTCGACGCGGATGCCGCGCGAGGCGAGGATGCCTGCCAGGGGCTGGGTGGGCTGCAACAGCAGGTGCCCGGCACGGAAGGCCACCGGCGTGAAATCCGGCGAGCCGACGATGCCACGTAGGTAGTCGAGGGAGCGGTCGACGGCGCTGGCGACCCGGGGCGCGGGGAGCTCGCAGAGGTTGTACTCGGTGTAGTCGAGCGCCCAGCGCCCGCCCTCGTGCCGGGCGTTGTACCACCACGAATGCAGGTGCAGGCCGATCTCGTAGTCACGGTCGTACAGGGCACGAATCTGTTGCCGTGCACGGCCGATGTCCGGGTCGCTGCCGCAGCGCTCGATCATCTCCAGCTCGGCGAGCTCGGCGAACACCACGAATTTGTGGCCGTGGCGGTCGAACAGGTCGGCCAGCCTCTGCGTAGGTGCGACCACATGCTCGGCAATGCTGCCGGTCCCGTTGCCGAAGATCTCGTAGTCAACAGTGACAATGAGCTTGAGCATGCCTCGTCAGAGCTTACCGGATTCGATCATGCGTGCGACGAACGCCTGCTCGCGGCGACTGTCGTCGGGATACACCGGCAGCGTGAAAAGCCGCGAAGCGACCCAATGGCTGTCCAGCAGAGTGTCGCCGACCTCGGCTGGCAGCGGCCAGTGAATTTTCATGTGGATTCCCTGTGCTCGCATCTGTTCGCGAAGCGCGTCGCGATCGGTCGCAAACACGGGGCAACCGGATGGGCAGGTTCCCTCGGGTAGCACGTCATGCAGCGGCCTGAGGTCGCGCGCTCCGGCGATGAGCTTCATCCAGGCGTCGAAGTCGGTGCGCTTGCGCGCGATCACGTGCGAAGGGTCGGTGCGGAGGATGTGCATGCGCGCGTAGCGTGACATTGGCAGCGCACAGCGCTCGCGGGCTGCCTGTTTCGGGGGATTCGGGCTGCCCTCGGTGTAGGCGGCAATGCCCGAGCGGCTGAGCGCGTTGCTGCGAAGTCCGGACCATGACTTCGCGAGGCTCAGGATGGACAGCGCGTCGGACAGGATCTGCGGCCGGAAGCTCGCGGGCTGCGGGGTGGGGGCGCGTAGCACCAGGCCACCGCCATCAGGCAGCGGCAAGGTCTTGCGAAAGCTGTGGACGACGAAATCGCCGATCATCCCCGCGTCGCGGCTCAGCAAGGCATGCGCGCAGTCCTCCACTAGCCACGCGCCCGCGGCGCGACAGGCCTCGCGGATCTCGACGAGGTGCGGCTGCAGGAAGCCGAAGTAATGGATCACGTAAACCAGGCGGCTGGGACGCGCGGCGAGCATGGCGCGCAGCACCGCGGGGTCGACGACGAGGTCACGCCCGATGTCGTAGAAATCGACCTGCGTGCGCCGCGCGAAAGGGCGCGAAACCTCCTCGCAGAGGTAGCCCGGCAGCAGCACGCGGTCGCGCGGGCCCAGTTCTACCATGGCGGCCAGCAACGCGATCGCGTCGCGCCCCATGAACGTGCCGAGCACGTCGGTGGCGATCCCCGGCTTGTCGAAGGTGGAAGGCAAGCAAAGCTCCTACCGCGCGCGGGTGCGCGCGAACCCCGGAGCTGGCGCTGTACGACGGACCCGGCGGCCTCCAAGAATATCGGAGCCGCGCCTGCTAGGGAATCACGTGGATGTTACCGGGCGGGATGATGGTGGCGCCGCGCAGCGGATGGGGATAGGTGTAGGGGCGGAAGATCGCGGACCAGTTGTTCGCGGCCCCGCATTTGTATACGACATCGGTGTCGGTTGTCGCGTAAAGCGCGTTGGCGGCACAGGTCTTGGGCAAGGCCGATTCCGCGCCGCTCGCGGGCTGCCAGAAGTCGCGATTCTCGACGATGTAAGTCGAGTCGTATTGCGCGCATGACGAGCAGCTGCCCGAGGTGCAGAAATTGCGTGGCGAGATGCCGCTGTTGCTCCAGTAGTACGAGGCGTTGACCTGCTGCGGCTTGGGATAGGGCGCGGCGGTGCAGTACGACCAGCCCTGGTACTCGGTGGTGTTGATGTAGCCGCTTCCTATGATGGTGTTGTTGGCGAAGACTCCCTTGCCGCCCCGGTGATTGAACACGCGCGTGCTGCTCATGAGGCTGATGGTGTTGTGATAGTACTCGGAGGACACCGTCCCGGTATCGACCGGATAGGTCCCGGTCACGCCATGCGCATCGAACACTTCCCCACCCGCGCCGCCGTAGTTGTTCACCGAGTTATGGCGGAACACGATCCGGCCACCACGCCCCGTCTCGACGATGAAGCCGCCCCTCGCCACGGTTTGCGTGAACACGTTGTCCTCGAAGAACGGGTAGTTAGCGCCGCCTTGGGCCACCGGATAGTTCCAGCCGTTCATCTCGGCGCCGATCACGGACACTCCGATGTAGTTGTCCTGGAACTGGTTGGCATAGAACGTCCCGAACTCGAGGCCCGACAGGACGACTGCGCGCGAATTGCCGTTGAGGAAGCGGTTGTCGTGGATCTTGAGGCCGGTGATGGCCGTGGTCGCGCTCGGCGCCTGGGCGAGGAAGCAACCGGTCGTGTAGTTGCCATTGAAGCTGAAGCCCGCGAGCTCGAAGGTCTTGGTGGCCTCGGCAGCCGTGGGGAGGTACTGGACGAGGCCAGTGTTGTAAGGTGCGTTGAGCGTGGTGGTGACGACCGTCAGCGCCGAGCCCGCGCCCTTGAGGGTCAGCGCCTTGCGGACCGTGACCGGCGCGGACCAGGAACAGGCGCCCGCGGGTACCATGATGGTGTCGCCGCTGGCCGCGGCATCGACCGCGGCCTGGACCGCCGCTTGCTGGCAGGTCGCCACGGCGACGGTGGCGGCGCGCGACGCGCCCGCCGGCAAGCCCAAGCTGCAGGCCACCACTAAAATCGCGCGAAGGGTCGGTTTCGTCGCCATGTTGACATTCCATGCCAATGTCATAATACTACCGACCAAGGGCCCCGTCCGTCAAATCCGCGAGCGACGCGCGCATCGATGCAGCCCCGCGTCCTGATCGTTTCCGCCTGCGAATGGCTGGCCACGGCGCGGCTCGCACTCGCGCTGCGTGAATGCGGATGCACAGTAATGGCCGTGCTGCCGCCGCGCCATCCTCTCAGGGCGGTCAATGCGGACGTCGACCTGCATATCCGCAGGGCGAGCGCCGGCGGCAGGGCCGTCGCGTCGGCGATCGCAGATTTCCGCCCGGATCTGGTGATCCCGGGCGATGACCATGCGACGAGCCACTTGCACGCGCTTCACGCGAGCGCAGGCGCAGCCGGCAATGTTCTGACCGTAGACCTGCTCGAGCGTTCCCTGGGGCCGCCATCGTCCTACAAGGTGGCTCGCTCGCGCTTCGACCTCCTCGAGCTCGCAGCCGCAGAAGGTGTCCGCGTGCCGCCCACCGGCCGCGTGACGACGGACGCCGACGTCGAAGCTTGGGGCCGGCGCCATGGGTTCCCGGCGGTGCTCAAGCTCGACGGTACGTTTTCCGCGGGTGGGGTGCGCGTCGCGCGTTCACCCGCCGAGGCCACGGCAGCCCTGGCCTCGCTGAAGGCGCCGCGCAGCCTGCCGCGCGCCCTCGCGCGCGCCGTGCTTGACCGCGACCCCGCGCCCTTGCGCGAGCGGCTTCGCGCCAGGCCGCGCGGCATCAGCATGCAACGATACGTCGATGGGCACGACGCCAACGTCGCCGTGGCCTGCTGGCAGGGGCGCGTGCTGGCGAGCATCGCCGTCGATGTGCTGCACACGCGCGTGTCGAGGGGGCCTTCCTCGCTGATCGAGCGGGTCGAGGCTCCGAGCATGGTACGCGCCGCCCGCGCGCTCTGCGCACGGCTGTCACTGACAGGGCTGTACGGATTCGACTTCGTGGTCGACCGCGTAACTGGCGAGGCCGTGTTGATCGAGATGAACCCTCGCGCCACGCAGACCTGCCACCTCGCGCTGGGTCCCGGGCGGGATTTGCCGGCCGCCCTCGTGGCTGCGCTCAGCGGCGCGCCGGAAGCCCCGCGCCCCACCGTGACACGGGCCACGCGCATCGCCCTGTTTCCACAGGAGCTGCAGCGCGACCCCACCGGGGCTGCGCTGGCCAGCGCCTATCACGACGTGCCTTGGAACGAGCTCGGCCTGGTGCGCCAGGCGCTGGCGGAGACCGCGCGCCTGCGGCATCGAGCCGGCGCGCGCTGAACGGCATCAAGCCCGCACGTCAGGGGCCCACGGCCACCGGCGCCGAGGTGCGCAGCGACTCCATGGCCGCGAAGGTGGCGCGCGCCACCTCCACGATGTCCGACCAGGGCAGCGGCGAGGGACCGCCGGTGCGGATCGCGTCGAAGAACGCCGCGACCATCGCAGCCTGGCCCTTGTCCTGGAAGAGCAGCTTGCGCGTGGTGGTCTTGCCTAGGGCGTGGATGTCGAGCTCGCGGAAATCGCGCAACACCGCGCTGCTGCCGTCCTTGTGGACTTCGAGGTACTCCTTGGGAAGCTGCTTGTTGCCGTTCGCCAGGTAGGCGACGCTGCCGACCGAGCCATTGGCGAAGCGGATGTTGATACTGACCGCATCCTGCGAGTCGCCGGCGCCCGGCAGGGCGAATGCGTGCACCTCGATCGGCGGTGACCCGTTGACGCATGTCATGAGGTCGATGAAGTGGCAGGCCTCGCCGACGATGCGCCCCCCGCTGCGCGCGGTGTCGAGGATCCAGCTATCGGCGGGCAGTGCGCCCGCGCTGATGCGATAGGTCATCGCCATGGGGCCCGGTCCGATGGCCTCGCGCAGTGCGGTGACCAGCGGCGCGTGGCGGCGGTTGAAACCGACGAACACGATGCGCTCGTCGCCCGGTGCGCGTGCCGCCAACGCATCTGAGATCGACTCGAGCTCGTCTTCGCGGATGCACAGCGGCTTCTCGACGTACGCATTCTTCCGCGCGCGGATCGCCCGCTCGACGTAGCGTGCGTGGCTATCGTGGCGAGTGGCAATGAACACCGTGCCGACGGCGTCGTTGTCAAAGATGTCCTGGGCGTCGGTGGTGCAGGACTCGAACGCGAAGCGTTCGGCTACGCTGCGCGCGTTGAGGCCCGAGCTCGTCATCACCGCGACGCGGCGAACCGAGTTATCCTTCGGGAGGTTCGGCAACAGGTGCCCCAGCGCATAGCTGCCGGCGCCGATGAAGGCGATTCCGGAGGCGCCGGGCGCCGGCGCAGGCGAGCGCAGGGCAACGGGCCCGCGCGCCTCCTGCTCCGCGGCTTGGTAGCGCAACAGCACGCCCAAGTGAAACGCCTCGCGCCCGGCGATCATGTCGTACGCCCGTGGCGCATCCTCCAGCGCGAAGGCATGCGTCGTGAGGTAGCCGAGATCAATTCGGCGGCCTGCGAGGCAATCCTGGAAGGCCTCCATGTTGCGGCGCTCGGTCCAGCGCACGTAGCCCGCCGGGTAGTCGATGCCTTGGTCTTCGTAGACTGCATCGTACCGGCCCGGGCCGTAGGAGCAGGACATGCGCAGCTCGAGCTCCTTCTGGTAGTAGTGCGGCTCGCGGTCGAAGCCGGTGGGCACGCTGCCGACCACCACCACCTTGCCACGCTTGCGCAGGACGCTGCCCGAGAAGTTGACCGGGTCGGTGCTGCCCGAGGCTGCCGTGATGATCGCGGCATCGGCGCCGAGGCCGCGGGTGAAGCGGCGAATGCGTTCGGGCAGGCCCGGTTCGTCGCGCAGCGCGGCGAAGTCGCAGGCATGGGCCTGCGCGAGGCGCACGGCCTCCGGCTCGAGGTCGATGCCGATCGCGTGCACGCCTGCGCTGCGTAGTAGCAAGCAGGTGAGCTGGCCGATGATCCCCAGCCCGATCACCACGCAGGTTTCGCCGAGCCCGAGGTCAGCCTGCCGCACGCCTTGCAGGGCGATCGCCCCCAGCGCGTTGTAGGCGGCGGCCTCGAGGTCTGCGTCTGGCTCGAGGCGCACGCAAAGGTTTTGCGGCACCTGCACGATCTCGGCATGGCCGGCGGCGCTGCCCGCACAGGCTACCTTGTCCCCCAGCGCGAAGCCCGAGATGCCGGCGCCCACGCCGATGACGACACCCGCGCAACTGTAGCCCAGCGACGAGTAGGCATCGAGCTTCTTCATGGCCGTGCGGTACGCCTGCACCGGGCCCGCCTGGCGCAAGAGGTCGAGCATCTGGCGCGCCTGTTGCGGCCGCTCGCGCGCCTTGCCGATCAGGCCCTTGCGCGCAGCCCGCACCTTGCTTCCCTCGGTGCCCGCGGAGATCACTGAACAGGCATTGCGCACCATGATCATGCCGCTGGCGAGCACCGGCGGCGGCACGTCGATGACGACGGTCTTACCGTCCATCAGCTTTTGCGTGAGCTGCTTCATGTCGAGGTCATCGCGGGGCGAAGGGCCAGGCACCGGCTGAACGCAGCAGGCCAGCGTAATAATGCCGCTTGCCGAACACCAATAGCAGGATCAGCAGGTAGAGCGCAAACAGCAGCGCGGTGCCCGCGGTGAGGCGCGCCAGGGGTGGCCCGATCTGCATGATGCTGCCGTGGCCGAGTTGTAGCAGGACGCCGGTGGCGATGCACGAGAGCAGGGGGAACAGCGCGGCCGTCGCGAGGTCGCGACCGCCGATCGCGGTACCCGATCGCGACCACGCGAGTACCGGCAGGGCGAGTGCCAGCATAGCGAGCGAGAAACCCAGGGCGACGCCCTGAGCGCCGCTGCCGAGCCCCAGCGCGTAGCCGGCGATTACCACGGGCGCGATTACCAGCGAAATGCGCAGCGTGCGCAGCGCCAGGCCGCTTGATTGCAGCAGGACCACGAAGGGATTGATCAGCGCGAAAACGATCATGGTCGGCGTCAGCAGGCGGAAGATGTTCGCGGCCGCATGCCATTGCGGTCCCAGCAACACCAGCACGAGGTCGTCGGCGAACACCGCGCACGCGAGCGTCACGGGCATCACCAGCGCGAGGTAGAGGCTGTAGCTCGCGAGGAAATAGCGACGCAGGCGCGCAGGGTCGTCCTGTACCCGCGACAGCGCCGGGAACATCACCGAGCCGATGATAGCGTTGAGGTTGTCGCCAGGCAGGCTGACGAGCTGGTAGGCGCGCCCATAGACGCCGAGGACCTCGGGACCCCAGAAGCGCCCGAGCAGGACCTTGTCCGCGTTGTAGCCGACGTAGGTGGCCAAGCCGTGCAGGCTCATCACGCCGCCGAGGTGCAGCATGGGCCGCAGGCCCGTCCCGCGTTGCGGCCTGCCCGGCAGCCATCCCGTGGCGAGCCAGGCACCGAGCGTGCCGAATGCGGGCAGCGCGATCCACATGGCGACCAGTACCCAGTAGCCGAAGCCCGCCAACCCCATGGCGATGCCAATGGTGATGTTGAGCGCCAGCGCCGCGGTGTCGATGACGGCGAGCGTGCCAAAGCGCATGCCGCGCTGGAGCAGTGCCCGGTGCTGCGCACCCAGGCCATCGAAAAGGAAGCCGATGCCCAGCGCAGCAGTGATCCACAGCAGGAGAGGTTCGTTGTAGAACGCGCTGAGTAGTGGCGCGAGCGCAAGGCAGATGGCCGCCAGCGCTGCCCCGACCGCGAGGTTGATGTAGAACAGCGTCGAGGTCTGGGCCCTGCTGATCGTGGGGCTTTGCACCGTGGCGATGGCGAGGCCCGCGTCGCGGAACAGCCCGAGGATGCCGAGGAACGCCATCGACATGCCGAAGAGGCCGAAATCGTGCGGCGTGACGAGGCGGGCGATCGCGATCATCGAGACCGTGCGTAGCAGGAAGTTCGCGACCTGGCGCAGCACGGCCATGGCGCCTCCGCGCACCGTGCGGCGCCGCAGATCCTGCGACACGTCCTCGTCGCCGGCTCTCCCGAACAAGCGATCGGTCGTTCGCCGGCGCACCATCCACCAGGAATCCAATCGGGGACTCGGCTTTCCGGACCAGAAGGCGTGCCTAGAGGATGCGCAGGTTGGAGGGGGCGGCGAGCGCGCTACCCCTCAGGGGATGAGGGTACGTGAGCGGCGTGTAGGCCAGCGCCCAAGTGTTGCGAGACACGCATTTGTAGAACACGCCACTGGCCCCGAGCGTGTTCCAGCCGCCCTGGTCGGTAGCCCAATAGCCCACGCCAGCGGTGCAGGTCGCCGGGCGGGCGGCCAAGGTGCCTGCACCGACGCCCGTGGCGCCGGTGAAGCTCGGCGCATAGTTCCAGTACTCCGCGTTCTCGGCGATGGCGCTGCAGCAGTCCGACAGCTCGGTCACGGCGCGATTGGCGCCGTTGAGCGTGTTGAGGAAGTAGTACGAATTGGAAACGTGCTGCGGCTGCACGCTGGTGGTCGGGTCGATGGAGTCCGCGTATTCCTCGCGCACTTGCCAGGAACCGCTGGTGCCGGTGATGGTGTTCTGGAAGAACATGCAGGAGCCGCCGCGGTGGTCGATGACGGTCGTACCGCGGTCGAGGACGACGTTGTTCCTGTAGATCTCGCAGCCCATCGTCGCGTAGACCCCCGAGGGCTGGTTACCGTGCACGTCCCACAGCACCTCGTAGGTGCCGGCCGTGAAGTGGTAGGTGTTGAAGCGCGCCACGTAGCGGCCGCCGTGCCCACCGTAGTGGAACGCGGAATTGCCGACCATCGTGTTGTCTTCCCAGTAGAAGTTGTTCGCGCTCCCGTAGGCGAATGTTGTGGTGTTCCACGACACGGCGTAGTTGCCGTAGTTGTTGCCGACGACCTTGCAGTCGGTGAAGGTGTTGAGGTAGGCCACGCCCCACACGTCGCCGTTCTCGCCGATGCGCAGGCAGGCTACGTCGGTCGATGACCCGTCGCTGGTCATGCGGCTGAACTGGTTGTGGTGGATCTTGACCTTGGTGATCGGGGTCGTGGCCGTGCTGTTGAGCCAGATGCCGCCGGAGCGCCCGTTGTTCATGTCGAACGAAAACCCGAACACCTCGAAGGGCGCGTCGGACGCGATGGACGTGGCATCAGGCTTGTAGACCACGAGGAAGCTGCCGGCGGCGAGGCCGCTCAGGATGTTGGTGGCGCCGGCCCCGGCGCCCTGCAGCGTGATGCCCTTGGTGATGGTCAGGCTGGACGTCCAGGTGGTGGCCGCGCAGGCCGGGACCTGGACGACGTCGCCGTAGGTCGAGGCCGCGACAGCCGTGCCGACGTCGGCGCGCGAGCAGGACGCGGATGCAATAACCTTGGCGAGTGCGGGCTGTGCGATCCACGGCGCACACGCCATCGCCCACAGGCATGCGACGAGGAATGAGGATGGCGAGCGTTTCATGGCGTGCTCCTGGAGCCGTTTCCGCGGGACCCGTTCGGGCGCCGCGCTCCGACCAGGGATTATAGAGGGGCAATCGGTGCGGCGCATCCGCGGCGCCCGCCCGCCTCGTTCCGTCGATCGCGGGCCTTGCGCGGCGCCCCGGCTTGGGCAACGATGCGGCGCGCGCGGCGATGCGCGGCGGCCGACATGAAAGACGCTTCGATGATCCGAGTCCTGCTCGTGCACGGCGCGAGCATTCCCCATTACCGGGTACCCATCTATGGGCACCTGGCACAAAGCCTCGGCAAGCACGGCTTCGAGCTCCAGGTGGCGTCGGAGGGGATCCAGCCGGGGAACCCCCACGAGGTCGCGTTCCCGTTCGAAGCCCTGGAGCTGTCGGCCTCGTCGATCGGGCGCCTGGTGCGGCGGCGCAACATCGACGTCGTGATCATGTTCGTCGACATGCGCCATCTGTACCTCTTCCCGACGTACCTCGTGGTCAAGGGCCTGCTTCGCCGACGCATGGTCTGGTGGGGACAGGGCCGCGACCTCGCGTCGCCCGATGCCACGGTCAAGAACCTTGCCTATGGGCTCGAGCACGCGCTGTGCGACGCCATCATCCTGTACGCCCGCCACCTCGAGAAGTACATTGCGCTGCAGGCGCGCGGCAAGGTCTTTGTCGCCAACAACACGCTGGTGATCGACTACCAGGGCCTCGACCCCCGGCGGCGAGGCGACGTGCTCGCGAAGCACGGCATCCATACGCCGCGCAACATCATCTGCGTGGGGCGCATTCAGCGCCGCAAGCGGCTCGACCGGCTGGTCGTCGCGCACGCCGCGATGAAGCGCGACGACGTGGGCCTGATCCTGGTGGGGCCGGACACCGAGGGCATCCTCGACACCCTCACGGGCGACAATGTGTTCCGCCTGGGCGCCATCTACGGCGACGACAAGTTCGACCTGATGTCGGCCGCGGACGTCTACTGCCTCCCGGGCGCGGTGGGCCTCAGCATCGTCGACGCGTTCCATTGCGGACTGCCGCTGGTCACCGAGGCGGGCGACGAGTCGGCCGAGATGATGTACCTCAAGGACGGCGAGAACGGCTTCATCGTCCCGCGCGGCGACGCGACGCAACTGCGCGAGCGCCTGCTGCAGCTGCTCGACGACGATGCGCTGCGCACGCGCTTTTCCGAGGCGGCACGCCGCGAGATCCGCGAGTCCGGCAGCATCGATGCGATGGCAGGCGGCTTCCTGGCCGCACTGCAATACGCGACACGGGGACTTCCGGGGCGCGGCGAACGCTGAACCCGGATGCGCGTCAAGTCGCCGGCCCCAGGCCCCGCGTCGGCGACCCGCCCGCGGGTGTCGCGCGCGCCTCCATCAGGCAGGCGGTGGCGAGCAGCATCCAAGCCTGCGACCAGCGCATGTAGTCGATCCGGTTGGTCAGGAGCGGGTACTTGCGGTAGTGGAAGTGGCCGCGTGCGTCGCGCATGTGTTCGAGCGTCCAGGCGAACACGCGCTCAGCAAGCGCGAGGCCGTCGGGGTCGGCGTCGCACAACCTCGCGAAAGTGATGATGGCCTGCGTGGCGCTGTGGATGTCGATCGGGTAGGTGTGGTCGTGGAAGTAGCGCGGCGTGCCGTCGGCGAGGAAGAAATGGTCACGGTAGAAGACGAGGCCGGCTTTCAGCGCGGGCTCGAACTCGTCGCTGCGCAGCGACGTGCCGAGGCTGCGCAACGCGCACAGGTTGAAACCCGTGTGAAAACCGTCGATCCACTGCTGCCGGGTGCCCTCGCCGTAGAACCACGAGCCATCGGCGCGCTGCCGCGATGCCGAGTACCGCGCCACCGCGAGCGCGCGCTCGCGCAACAAGGACTCCC
This sequence comes from Casimicrobiaceae bacterium, assembly GCA_044226535.1. Classification (GTDB taxonomy): domain Bacteria; phylum Pseudomonadota; class Gammaproteobacteria; order Burkholderiales; family Casimicrobiaceae; genus VBCG01. The sequence goes on from JBGAGT010000003.1 coordinate 282,611, forward strand.
CGGTGTGCGCGTGCACGCGCGCCAGGAGCGCGGCACCGAGCAGGTTGGCGTTGTGCACCGGCTCGCACGACTCCGGCGTGGGGTAGCGCAAGAAGGCATGGCCCGCCCCGTCCTCCGCATAGAGCTCGTGCGCGATGTACCGTGCGGCACCACCGGCGAGGTCGAGCAGAGCGGGATCAGCGTCCCGCTCATGGGCCTCGACCAGCGCATCGCCCACGAAGGCCGTGCACACCAGGTTCGGCGCTCCGCGCGGCACCAGCCGCGTACGCGTCTGCCAAGGGAAGCTGTAGCCCCAGCAGGCCTGCCCCTCGGGGCGATCGCCCGGGCTGCGGGTCTCGGCCAAGAGCCCGGTCATCTCCCCGATCAACGCGGGATCGCGCAACGCGCCGATCCTGTCCATGGTCAGGAATGCCGAAAGGAACAGCGCCAGCGCCTTGGGATTGCGCTTCCGCGGCACGCGCAGCAGCTCCCGCGTGTCGATGGGCGAGCGCTTCAGGAACTGGGTGAGGACGAGCCGCGGGATGCGTGAATCGAGCAGGGCGAGGCCCGGCAGCCATGCGCTGTTGAGCGCGTCGTAGGGATCGTGCCCCGCCCATTCGCGACGCCGGCAATGATCGAGCAGAGTCTCGAACACTTGGGCGGCCGGCACGTCGCGGGTTGCGGGCGGGTCCATCACGCGGGGCCTTGACGGGCTCGTCAACGCCCCCCCGGCAGGATTTCCTCGATCGAGGCAATGATCTCGCGCAGTGCAGTGCGCTCGGCGGTGCCGGTTTTCGCGGCGCCGCGCTTTTGCACGCGCAGCCTGGCGGCGATGTCCTCCACGCACTCGAGCAGGACCAGGCGGCCCTCGTTGGCGAGGTAGCGATCCACCGCGCCGAGCTGGCCACGAAAGATGCTATACACCGGCACGCCGAGTGCCGCCGCCTCGCGGTTCATCGTTCCGCCGCCGCTGACGACGAGGTCGGAGACCCAGATGAGGTCGAGGCCGTTGAGCACCCGCTCGGGGACGACGATCTTGCGCTCGCGGCACCAGTCGGGCCAAGTGGCGAGGATCATGTCGCGCTGGGTCTTTTCGTTGCGCGGCAGTATCACCATCCGCGTGCCCGGGATGCGGCCGACGTGGTCGACGACTGCCGCGAACATTACGTCGCTCTGCGGGTTGTGGTAGTGCGCTTCGGTCGCGGGCGGGCGAATGGTGACCAGCACCTCGTCCTCGCCGATGCCCAGTTCGCCGCGCACTGACGGGCCGGGCTCGAACGAGGCGACGTAGACGTCTTCCTTGAGGCCGTCGAAGGTGCGCAGCCCGCGCCGGAAATGCCCCGCCAACGCCGGATTGTCGATCGCCTTGGGCGCGATCCCGAGGTCGGACCTGAACAGCGGCAAGATCCTGGCGAACTCGTAGTCGAACAGCAGCGCCGAGGGAATGCGCAACGTCGCCGAAAGCATCACCAGCGGGCGCGAGCCGTGCGAAAGCGAGGCGTCGGGCCGCTCGCGCAGGACGAAGGGCAGCAGCTGCAGGCCGCGGTACACGGTGCCCGCGACCTTGGCCAGCTTGTTGGCGCCGTAATGCGTGCCGACCGGCGTATGGCGAAGCTTGAAATAGTCGGCGAGGCTGCAGACCTGGAAGCAGTCGCGGGTGGTCAGCACCACCGTATGGCCGCGTGCCTCGAGCGCCCGGATGATCGGGATGAAGAACGGCACGTGCGGCGAGTTGTCGAGGTCGATCCAGACCTTGGCAGGACGCCTCGGCCGTCGGCCGTGCGTGGTCGCGGCGTCAGCCATGATCGGCCAGTGCATCGAGCACGCGATCGGCAGTATGACCATCCCACAGCGGCGGCACGCCACCCGCGCGGTGGCGCCCCGCGAGGATGTCGTCGATGTCACGCGCCAGGCACTCGACGGTGCTAAGCTTGTTGGTGCCGACCGTGACGGTCACCGGCCGCTCGGTGTTGGGCCGCAAGGTCAGGCAGGGCGTGCCGAGGTAGGTCGATTCCTCTTGGATCCCACCCGAGTCGGTGATCACCAGCCGTGCGCCCTCGGTCAGGCACAGGGAATCGCGGTAGCCGACGGGATCGATCAGCGTCAGCGTCTCGGCGCTGCCGCGCTCGAATCCGAACGCGGCCAGTGTCGCACGTGTGCGCGGGTGCACAGGGAACACCACCGGCATGGAACGCGCGACGTCGCGCAGCGCGGCGAGCAGGCCCGCGAGCCGGTCACGCTGGTCGACGTTGGACGGGCGATGAAGCGTGACGAAGACATAGTCACGGGTGCGCAGCCCCAGGCTGGCGGGCAGTGTCGAGCGGCGCGCCACCTCGAGGTTTGTGACTAGGGTGTCGATCATGATGTTGCCGACAAGGCGGATGCGCGCCGCGGGGACGCCTTCACGTCGGAGGTTGTCGTCGGCGTCCTCCGAAGGCGTCAGCAACAGGTCGGCCAGCGCATCGGTGACGAGCCGGTTCACTTCTTCGGGCATCGACCGGTCGAAGCTGCGCAGCCCCGCCTCGACGTGCGCGACGCGCACGCCCAGCTTGGCGGCGACCAGAGTACAGGCCATGGTCGAGTTTACGTCGCCCACCACCACCACCCAGTCCGGACGGTGCTGCACGCAGAGGGGCTCGAAGGCGAGCATGACGCGCGCCGTCTGCTCGGCATGCGTTCCCGAGCCGACGTGCAGGTTATGGTCTGGGACTGGGATGCCGAGTTCGCGGAAAAACACCTCGGACATCGCGTCGTCGTAGTGCTGGCCCGTATGCACCAGCACGTGATCGATGCCGGCCGCGCCGCGCCGCGCGATGGCGCGCGCGAGCGGTGCGATCTTCATGAAGTTGGGCCTTGCACCGACGATGCTGAGGAGCTTCATACGACGCGGCGACAGGTTCGGGAACCGTGGGTGGTTGCGAGGTTGCCTGCGAGTTTACCTTCGCGCCACACGGCGCTACCGCGCACGGCGATGCGCGGCAACATTTCGGCGGCAAGCGTCGCGCGCACACGCGGCCTCGCGGCTTGTACGCCACACGCGTGGTCATTGCTCCAGGCGGCGAGCGATGTAAAGGTCGGGCGTGAACCAGAACCGGGCGTAGGCGTAACCGATGGCCTCGCTGATCACCGAGCGCGCACCCTGGCTGGTGCGCCACCAGTGCCGCGGGTCGATGCGCGGGTCGTCGACCGCGATGATCCCGACCTTGAATGCGCTGCCCAGGGCGTCCTGGTAGAGCAGGTGCGAGCGGCGGGCATGCGGCCCGAGCGTCAGGACGTCGAGCGAGGCGGCCGTGACGTTCTCGCGGCGCATCCAGTCGCTGACGGCGCGCGCGGCGTGAAAGGTTCGGTCGCGCTGGATCGCGGACGAGGACGCCACGGCGATCGAGCCGGCCGGAACACCCGCATGGGCGAGCCGCTCCGCGCCGGAGTCCTGCGGTTGCTCACCGGGGGCGAGCCCGTCGTCGCGGCCGACGCTGACCGCGATGATCCGCGTGTAACCGCCTTTGCGGAACATCGCGGCCGCCTCCCGATAGGCGAATCCCGGCATCCAGCCTTCGACGACGAGGTACTGCCCTCCCACCGGACGCGTCGTCGCCAGGAAGGCATACAGGTTGCGCACGCCCGCGAGCGCCATCGCACCGAGCAACAGGGCGACGAGCGCACGCGCGGGCCAGGTGAGCGTCCAGCGCTCGCGACGCCTGACGACGTGCGACCAGAATGGCTTGGCCATGAAGCGTGGCGCTCCCGGTGATCCGTCGATTCATCATACAATCGATCGGAGGCAGCCCATGATCGATCCGGAACCGAAGCAAGGCGACGTATTCGCCGGGGGCGACCCGGATCGCGACCTCCGCGGCCGCGCGATCCGCGGCGGCGCCATCACGGTCGCAAGCCAGTTCACCAAGCTCGCCGTCACCATGGTATCCACGGTGGTGCTCGCACGCCTGCTCACGCCGCAGGACTTCGGCCTGGTGGCGATGGTGGCTGCCGTGACGGGGGTGCTGGGCCTGGTGCAGGACTCGGGCCTGTCGATGGCGACGGTGCAGAAGGAGCGGGTCACGCGCGAGCTCGTGTCGGTGGTCTTCTGGCTGAACGTCTGCGCCGGCGTCGTCGTGGCGCTCGCCTGCGTCGCGTTGGCGCCCTTGCTCGCCACGTTGTACCGCGAGGAGCGGCTCACGGCGATCGCCATCGCGCTGGCGGCAACCTTTGTCATCGACGCGTTCGGCGCCCAGCACATGGCGCTTTTGCGGCGCCAGTTGCGGTTGAGGGCCGTCGCCGCGATCGACATCCTGTCGGCAGTCGTCAGCGTTGCCGCGAGCATCGCAATGGCGCTGGCGGGCTGGGGCTACTGGGCACTGGTCGGCATGCGCATCGCGGCCTCGGCGACCACCACCACCGCCTGCTGGCTGGCCGAGCGCTGGCGGCCGGGCCGCCCGCGGATGCCGCCGCGCGGTAGCGGCGTGCGCTCGATGCTGCGCTTCGGCGGCTACCTCAGCGCCTTCAACCTCGTGAACTACGTCTTCCGCAACGCCGACAACGTGCTGATCGGTTGGCGTTGGGGCGCCGGGCCGCTCGGCATGTACCAGAAAGCCTACGGCCTGCTGATGCTGCCCATCAGCCAGGTCAACAGCCCCATCAGCGGGGTGGCCATCGCGGCGCTGTCGCGCATACAGTCCGACCCCCCGCGCCAGCGGCGGTACTTCCTGGGCGGCTACTCGATCACCGCGGCGGTGGTCGTGCCGATCGTGGTCGGCGCGGCCGTGTTCGCCGAGCCGATCATCCGCTTCGTCCTGGGCGACCAATGGCTCGGCGCGGTCGACATCTTCCGCTACCTCGCGCCCGCGGCGCTGATCGGCGCGCTGCTCAATCCCTTCGGCTGGTTGTTCATCGCCAACGGGCGCGTTGACCGCCAGTTCCGCGCGACGCTGGTGTGGACGCCGGTGGTGACCGCGGCATTCGCCATCGGGCTCGGCCATGGGCCACAGGGCGTGGCCATCGCCTATTCGATCGTCTCGGCGCTACTCGCGGTGCCGCTGTGCTACTACGCCCTGCACGGTACCGCGGTGCGCCCGATGGACCTCGCGATCACCTTGCGCTTGCCACTGGCGGCGGGTGCGCTCACGGGTCTGGTGGCGCTGGCGCTCGATGCGGCGTGGCCGCATACGCTGCCGTCCGGCGTGCGTGCGATCGGAGGTTGCGCGTTCGTGGTACTGGCCTACGCGCTATTGCTGCTGGTCGTGATGCGGCAATGGCCGCGCTACCGCGCATTGCTGCACGAACTGTGGCCCGGCAGGTTCGCGCGATGAAGCTTCGCGCCGGTGATTGGGTGGAAGTCCGTGCGGCGGGCGAGATCCTTCGCACGCTCGATGTCCATGGCGAGCTCGACGGCATGCCATTCATGCCGGAGATGCTGCGCTACTGCGGCCGGCGCTTCCAGGTGTGGAAACGTGCGCACAAGACCTGCGATACCGTGAACAAGACAGGTGGACGCTGGCTGGACGATGCGGTGCACCTGCGCGAGCTGCGCTGCGACGGGACTGCGCACGGTGGCTGCGAGGCGGCCTGCCTGCTGTTCTGGAAGCACGCCTGGATCCGGCGCGTGGATGGTCCGCACGACGGCAACCCGCTGCCGGACGCGGGCGCCGGGCAGGTAGGGGGGGGCCTAGGTACCGACGACCTCGTGCGCTGTACCCGCTCGGAAGGCGGCGATGCGAGCGCCGAACCGGTCTATCGCTGCCAGGCGACGCGCCTTCCGGAGGCAACGCGTCCGCTGGCCTGGTGGGACCTGCGACAGTACCTGCAGGACCTGTCCTCGGGCAATGTCGGCCCGGGGCGCATGCTGGCCAGCTTCTGCTATGCGGCTGCGTTCGCTGTGGCGCAAGCCGGCATCGGCCTCGGGCGGCCGATGCGCGCGCTGTACGACGCGTTCCAACGCATGCGTGGGGGCATTCCCTACCCACATCGCCGCGGCAGCATTCCCGCGGGCGCGACCACCCCGGTGACGACGTTGCAGCTGCGCCCCGGCGAGTGGGTGGTCATCAGGTCCTACGACGAGATCCTGGCGACCCTCGACACGCGCAATCGCAACCGCGGCCTCTATTTCGACTGTGAGGAAGTTCCCTTTTGCGGCGGCGTGTACCAAGTGAAGGGTCGCGTGACGCGCATCATCGACGAGCGCAGTGGCCGCATGATGGACATGAAGACCCCCTCGGTGATCCTCGACGGGGTGCATTGCGAGGCGCGATACAGCGACCGCCGGCTGTTCTGCCCGCGCGCTATCCACCCGATGTGGCGCGAGGCATGGCTGCAGCGCACCGAGCCGCCCCGCGGGACAGAGACCGGGCCTTCAGCCGGCGCTTGAGCCGTCGGCCCCCGCCTCGCGCCGGCGCATCGCCACGATCACGAACTGGCGACCCAACCCAGCGCGCTCGAGGGCATTGCGCCAGCGCGTCGCGCCTACGACGCTGCCGATCGCCGCCTGCAGGCGGCTGCGCTCGACCCACCACAGGATCCCGCGGTCCCCGCCGGGATGGATGGTGGTGATGCTCGCGATGTCGAACCAGGGGGCAAGCATGCTTCGGTAGCCTGCACGCGTCGGCCAGGACATGTGCTGGCCGGCCGAGCGTGACTTAAGCTTGGAACGCCGGGTCCAGACGAAGCGGTTCGGAGTCAGTAGCAGAAGGTTGCCGCCGGGTGCCAGCAACGCGGCCGCGCGTGCGATCGCGCCCTGCGGGTCGCTCATATTGCTGAGCGAGTCGGCCATCAGCACCACGTCGAAGGGACCGTCGAGCGCAAGCTCGGTGAAGTCGCCGCAGGCGAAGCGCACGCCGGGATAGCGTCTGTGCCCCTCGGCGATAGCGGCCGGCGACAGGTCCAGCGCGGTGACCTCGCCGAGCGGTAACAGCTCGTTGGCCAGCCAACCCACGCCGCAGCCCGCCTCGAGGATGCGCAGGCGCGGCTTGCCGAGCCGGCCCAGCGCATCGAGCGCCGCGTCGCGCTGGCGCTGCATGAATGGATCGGGCGCGCCGAAGCGCGTGCTCTCGTTCCAGCCGTCCTAGAACTGCCGTTGCTGGTCCATTGCCGGCGGGGATGACGCGAGATAGCCCTCCAGCGGGCGCGACCGCGCCTTCACGCCGCGCGGGCTCGAAGGGACACGTGCTGCCGCGCGTCTCGATCAGGTCGACGCGTGGGCGAGCGGCGGGGTGTCATAGTCGGCGATCAGGGCCACGGGGAGGTGCGCAAGGTCGCGCATACGCAGGTAGTCGCCCATGGTCGTCCCCGTGCAGGCTGCATCGGCGTTGGGCGCGCCGCGGCGGCCTTTCACGTCGTCGATGTGGACGGTGCGGAAATCGATGCTGAATCGCGTCTTCCCCGAGGTGTTCGGCACGGTCGAATGCAGGTGCGCGGCGGAGAAAAGCAGGACGCCGCCCACGGGCAGCACGATGCGCAGCTGCGGGTCGAGCTCGACCGGCTCCTCGGCGTGGGGTTGCTGGCGCGTGTCGGTGCCGATGTGGTGTGCGGCGGACTGGCGGCTGACGCGGTTCCATTCCGCGTAGTTATAGTCGCGCGAGCCGTTGCGCAACGCGCGATTCCAGTACGGCAGGTGCATTGCCATCACGTTGTCGGGCGTCACGTCGTAGACGGGGAACCAGAAGTTCACCTGGCAGGCGGGCGCCGAGTACCAAGTGTCGCGGTGCGGGTGGAATGCGTACGAGATGCCCGTGCTGAGGAAGTCGTTACTGGTGGAAGTGCGCAGGCGCGGCACGTCGAAGTAGGTCAAGTCGGCGTCGCAACCCAGGTCGGCGAGCATGTCCTTGAGCAAGGCCTTGCTGCGCGGGTGGTGGATGAAGCGGGGCTTGAGCTCGGCCAGGGTCGCGGCGAATCGCTCGACCGGGAGCTCGTGCTGCGCCATGCGCGGGTCCAGCGGTGCGAAGGCTTCCTCGCTCAGCTCACGGGCGAAGTCGCAGAGCGCAAGCGTGCTCGCGCGCGGCGAATAGACGAACAGCTCGCCATCGAACAGGCGCTTGCGGCGGCTGTCGTCGTCGATCATGGCGTCGAAGTTGATGATGCTCATTGGAATCCCGGACGTTACGCGCGCCGCTTCAGCCGATGACGCGCAGGTTGGTGGGGGGCGGCGGCGCCGTCCCAGCCACGGTGTCGAGGAGCAGCACCCAGTCGTTGGTCCCGGTGCCGTTGTTGCCGGGCGTCGTGAAGGTCTGGGTGCCGGAGGGCGCGATGGTGTAGGCGCCGCCCGTAATGTCGGTGTAGGCCCCGGTGGCCGGGTTGAACCAGCGCGCGCGGCTCTTCGCGCCCAGCGGGGCGAGGGTGATGGTGATGCTGCGTGCCGCCGTGCCGGTCGACGGAACGTAGGCGACGAGCCACTTGCTGCTTGCGGCGGCCGCCACGTCGCCGCCGCGGGCGACGTCGGCGCTCCCGGCGATCACCGTCCCGGCGAGCGTGCCGAGACCCGAAGGGACGAGGTCCTGCCACGCGATCGAGTTGAAAAGCGCGCCCGCGCGCTGCCAGTCCGTCGAGCCCGTGGCGCCCATGGCCGCCTGCCAGCCGCTGTCGAAGTCCCAGATCGGCAGGTTGCCGAATACGTAGCCCCCGACACAAGACAGAAGCGCGCCATAGGCCTGCGCGCGCAAGAGCGGCGGTGTCATCGAATGCTCGCCCTCGTAATTGGCCTCGATGACGTAGGCCGGCAGGACGGGCGTGCGCGCGTAGGCCGTCCGGCACAGCGAGGCTACCGTGGTCGAGGACGTGTAGACCGAGTTCACCTGCGTTGCGAACGAGGCGTCGTCGGTGGAAACGTGCTCTCGTGACCAGTGGGTGGTATGCAGCACCGTGCTGCCGCCGTTTCCCTTGCCGTCGCGGATGCCCTGCGCGACCTGCTTGCTGCAGGTGGCAATGGCGGTCGCCGGGTTGTAGGCATCGCCACCGTCGACCCAGAGGATGTTCTTCTGATTGCGGTAACGGTCGCCGACGTACTGGCCATACTTGTAGCAGTTGGCGGCCGAATTGGCATTCATGTCCGCGGACCAGCCTTCGTTGCTCGCCGATTGCGAGGTCGACGCGCCGTAGCCGACGTACAGCGGCGTCACCAGCGCAAGCATCCCGCGCGCGGCCACCTTGGCGAGGACGGCGTCGGCGTAGGCGAAATAGGCGTCGTTCGGCGTCGACAGGTCGGCAATGTCGCGCGGGCCCGAATAGGTCCCGCCGCCGACCTTGGCGAGGAACGGCCGGTCGCCGTTGCGATTGGCCGGCGCAGGCGACGCCGAGGCGTACGCGCGATGCTCGACCAGCTCGAGCAGGAGGGTGTTGATGCCACGGCTGGCGCGGTCGGCCAGGTAGGTGTCGACGTCGCTGGCCGTGATGGTGACCAGCAGGTCCCAGGGGGCGTCGCCCTGGATGCGGAATGGAGCGCCGGCCTGGTCGACGAGGTAGCGCCCTCCCGCCGCCACGGCCAGCGGGTACTGGGCGGCATGCACCGTAGCCGGTAGCAGCGCAAGCCCCATGGCGAGCAGGAGCGCGCCGGCGCGGATGCGCGCGATGGCGAAGCCAGGGCTTCGTGGCAGGCGGCGGGTGGGAAGGCGCAGCATCGCGTGGGCCGTCGAACTAGCAGCCCAAGCGCCAGGCGAGGCGCTCGCGGATGCGCCGTAGCGAGCGGATGAAATGCGCAACCCGGCTGCGCGCGGCGAGCGCTGCCTCGGGACCCGCGATGGCCTGGATCCAGCCGTAGGACCAATGCAGAGGCGGGGGCTCGAACCTGCTGCCCACGGACTCGAAAAGCTGCTCGACGCGTTCGACATGCTCGGGCAGCCAAGGCCGGCTGTGTGCGACCTGGGCCTTGAGGAAGGTGCGGCAGGCGGCGCGGACGCGCTCGCTGTCCTCGAGCGACCGAATGCAGGTCAGGTGCAGCTCGCAGGAGAGGAGGTGCGCATCCATCTTGCCGCGCGAACGGCCGATGAAGCTCACGCTGCGCGTATTGGGGCGCCGGTAGCACACTCGCGCATCCCTGACGAAGCGCACGCCGTTGCTCGCCAGCAGCACGCGGCAGAAGTACTCACCATCATTATCGACCAGCATGCGCGGATCCCAGGGGCCGGCGACCTCGCTCAGCTCGCGGCTCACCAGCCAGGTGGCCGTCTGCATGAAGCAGCCGTGCTGCATCTTGCGCAGGAGCCACTCGAGGGGCGACAGGTCGGCCCACAGGGGGGATGGGGTGAAGACCGTCTTTTGCGGCATGGCGTAGAACGAACCCCAGGCCGAGGACAGGAGCGTGCGCGCATCGACGCCACGCGCGACTTCGGTAAGCTGCGCAGCGACCTTGCCGGGTTCCAGCAGGTCGTCGGCGTCGAGCCACTGGATGTAGTCGCCCCGCGCCATCGCGTAGGCGGCATTGCGCGCGGCGACAGGTCCCTGATTGGGTTGCGTCGCCACCTTCACACCCAGTGGCTCGAACGACCGGATGACCGACAGGCTGCGGTCGGTCGACCCATCGTCGACGACGATCACTTCCTTGTTTGGCCAGGTCTGCTGCAGCGCCGACCGGATCGCGTCGCCAATCCACCTTTCCGCGTTGTACGCGGGGATCAGGATGGAAACCAAGGGTTGCATGGCGCGGCGTCGTGACGCGCGGTGCTCAGCCGCTGTGCCCGGCGTGCGCCGGGGCCGTGCGGGCGCCGCGCCGCAGGCGCCCCGCGAGCCCGGCCAGCGTATCGCCGGGGTTGACCAGCATCCAGCCCAGCTCGGCGATCACCGCCACCGCGAGCCGCGCCCAGTCGAACGATTCGTCCAGCGTGCGCAGGCCCGCGGCGTGATAGCGAAAGAGGCCACGCGACGGGTTGCGGAGCACCCGCGAGGCGAGCGCGCGATAGTATTGGCGCCGGGCACGTCGCGCGAGTCCTGCGGCGGCGTCAGCGTCGAGGAAGCGCGGCCCATAGCGGCGCGCGACGATGTAGTAGTCGAGGGCGCCCGGGCGATAGCCGCGCGTCGCCATGGTGATCGACTCGTTGCCGACGCGCAGGAACGACAGCACCTGGTAGGCGAAGCCGAAGTCCCAGCGCTCGAGGATCTGCATGCATCGCTCGGTGTCCTCGTTTGGCACACTCTCGTCGAAAAAGGCAGCCCGCTCCCTGATGATCGCCGAGCGGTACATCACCGACGTCGGCGAGCCGAACGCCCAGACATCGCCGCGCAGGTACAGGCGCCCCATCGCGCGGCCGTCCATGGCGGAGGAGGCGAGGGGGAACCCGGAGGGACGCACAGACGTTCCCTTGAGGTGGTACGAGCCGACCAGGCCGATCACGTGCGATTGCCCGAACACCGCGACCATGCGCTCGAGGCATTCGGGAAAGATCCAGTCGTCGGCCTGGACGACCTTGCAAAAGGTACTTTGGGGCGAGATTTGCGCCAGCGCCCGGTTGTAGTTGGCGACTTGTGGAAGGATATCGTCATGGCGGATGTGGCGGATTCGCGGATCGAGGCGGGCATAGCGCTCGGCGATTTCCGTCGATCCGTCGCTGCTGCCGTTGTCGACGAGCAGGTATTCGAAGTCCCGATACGATTGGGCGAGCACGCTCTCGATGCACTCCGCTAGGTAAGCCGCAGTATTGTGGAAGGGCGTGACGACGCTGACCAGCGGCGTGCGCGTGGTATCGGAAGGGGTCATCTCACGCAAATCGGACATCGTACCGGTGTTCCGCCATTCCTGGGCTGGGAGTCATTGCCGGCAGGGCCGCCGCATGCAAGAATCGCCTGCATGGCTCGACCGTTCGCGCATCACGGCGCCGGCCGGCAGGGGCGCAGGCGCGAAAGCACCCGGCGCCCGGTCCGTACAAGAGCGCCAGCATAGTAACAGTGGTCCGGCAACGCAATGCCGATCCCGCCGCAAGGCGCCGGGAATATTCCTCATTCGCATGCGCGTCGCGACGCGCGCCCACGCTGTACCTGACAACATGAAAGCCTTCGTCACCGGCGTCAACGGCTACATCGGCTCGATCCTCGCGCCCTACCTCATCGAGCGCGGCATTGACGTGCTCGGGCTCGACACCGGCTACTACCGCGACGGCTGGCTGTTCAGCGACAACCGCCATGGCAGGGTCAGCCCGCGCACCCTGAACAAGGACTTGCGCGACGTCACGGCAGCCGATCTCGCCGGCTGCGACGCCGTGGTGCACCTGGCCGAGCTCTCCAACGATCCGCTCGGCCAGAACAACCCCGCCGTGACGCACGCGATCAACCACCGGGGCTCGGTTGCCCTCGCGGAATTGGCACGCGAGGCAGGCGTGCAGCGCTTCGTCTATGCCTCGTCCTGCAGTGTGTATGGAGCGGGCAGTGGGGAGTTCCTCGACGAGACCGCGCCGGTGAATCCGCTAACGGCCTACGCCGAGTGCAAGGTGTTGGTAGAGCGCGACGTGGGCGCGATGGCGGGCGCAGGATTCGCGCCAGTGTTTCTGCGCAATGCCACGGCCTACGGGGCTTCGCCGCGCATGCGCTTCGACATCGTGCTGAACGACCTTTGCGCGCTCGCGTGGACGCGCAAGCACATCGCCATGATCAGCGACGGTAGCCCCTGGCGCCCCCTCGTGCACATCGAGGACATCAGCGAGGCGGTCTACCGCAGCCTCGTCGCGCCGGAGGATGCCGTACGCGGCAAGGTGTTCAACGTCGGTCAGGACAGCGACAACTACCGGATTCGCGAGATCGCCGACATCGTCGCGTCCGAGTTCCCAGGCTGCGAGGTCAGCGTCGGGCCTCCGAGCGGCGACAACCGCAGCTACCGCGTCAGCTTCGCGCGCATCCATGCCGAGCTGCCGGGCTTCCGGTGCCGGCACACGCCGCGCGACGGGGCGCGGCAGCTTCGTGACGTCTTCGAGCGCATCTGTCTCACCCCCGAGGTTCACCAATTCCGTGCGTACACGCGGCTGAAGCAGTTGCTGCACCTGCAGTCGACCCACCAGATCGACGACGCGTTCTACTGGCGTTGAGATGGAATTCAAGGCACTCGGCGTCGAGGCCGCATGGCGCGTCGTGATCGAGCGCCACGAGGACGAGCGCGGCTTCTTCGCGCGCACGTTCTGCGCCGACGCGTTCGAGGCCGCCGGCATCCCTGCGCAGGCGCTGCAGTCGAGCATTTCGTACAACACGCACCGCGGCACGTTGCGGGGCCTCCATTTTCAGTGGCCGCCGTCGCGCGAGGGCAAGCTGGTGCGCTGCCTGCGCGGCGCCGTGCACGACGTGCTCCTCGACCTTCGCCCGGAGTCGCCGACCTACCTTCGCCACGCGGTGCTGGTGCTCGACGACGAGCGGCGCGACGCAGTCTTCATCCCGCACGGCGTGGCACACGGGTTTCAGGCGCTGAGCGACGGCGCCGAGGTGCTCTATCAGATGACCGACCGCTACCAGCCAGAACTCGCGGCGGGCCTGCGCTGGGACGACAGGGCATTCGGCATCGAATGGCCGATTGCCCCCCCGACGGTGATCGCCCCGCGCGACGCCGGTTATGCAGATTTCGACCGCCCTCGTTTCGAGGCCGAGCTCGCGCGCCGCCGGGAGGCGGCTCCGTGAACGCACCGGGTTCCGGCGAGGCGCTGCACGCCTTCGCCGCTACGCTCTACCCGATCTGCCGCAGCATCACCGGCGACGGCGTGCGCCGCACGTTGTACCTGATCCGCGACCGTGTGCCGCTCGAGGTCCACGAAGTACCGAGCGGCAGCGCGGTCTTCGACTGGGAAGTCCCGCCCGAATGGAACATCGAGGATGCGGCGGTGATCTCGCCCGATGGCGAGCGTGTCATCGATTTCCAGTCACACAACCTCCACCTGGTCAGCTACTCGGAGCCCGTCTCGACCACGCTGACGCTCGGCGCCTTGCAGGCCAAGCTGCATTCGCTGCCCGCGCAGCCAGCATGGATTCCCTACCGCACCAGCTACTACAGCCGCGACTGGGGGTTCTGCCTCGCGCAGGCGCGGCGGGACGCGCTGCGGCAAGGCCGCTACCGTGTCGAGATCAGGAGCACGTTGCGCCCCGGGTCGCTGACCTACGGCGACCTGCTCCTGCCGGGGCGAGACCCGGGCGAGGTGCTGTTCTTCACGCACGTCTGCCATCCCTCGCTGGCCAACGACAACTGCAGCGGCATGGCGGTGGCGACCGCACTTGCGCAATGGATCGCGGAATCTCCGCGACGCTACAGCTACAGGTTCGTGTTCGCGCCGGGCACCATCGGCTCGCTTTGCTGGCTGCGCCACAACGAGCGCAAGCTGGCGCGCGTCCGCGCCGGCCTGGTGTTGGGCCTTCTCGGCGACCCGGGCCCGCTGACGCTCAAGGCGAGCCGGCGTGGCGATACGGTGGCTGATCGCGCAGCTGCTTATGCAGTGGCCGCCATCGACACCGGCGCGCGCTTCGTGCCGTTCTCGCCCTATGGCTACGACGAGCGCCAGCTGTGCTCTCCCGGGTTCGACCTGCCTGTAGCGCGGCTGACACGCTCGGCGAATGGTGAATATCCCGAATACCACAGCTCCGCAGACGACCTCGCGCTGATTACCCCCGCGAGCCTCGCGCAGAGCCTTGAGGCGTGCCGCCGTTTCGTGGAGGCGCTCGAGGACGATCACCGCTACGTCAACCGGCTTCCGAAGGGTGAGCCGCGGCTCGGCAAGCGGGGCCTCTACGGGGCCGTCGGCGGCAGCTCGCCCAGCGAGCGCGAGCACGCCATGCTGTGGATCCTCAACCAGTCCGACGGCACGCATTCGATTCTGGACATCGCCCGGCGCTCCGGTCTACCCTTCGCCGTGCTCGTCGAGGCCGCGCGCTCGCTCGAGGCGGCGCGCCTGCTGCGCAAGACCGGGGAGTCCCGAGGAGTGTCGCGCGCCGCCGCGAAGAAGCGTGCGGTGGCCCGGCCAGGCGTACCCGCAACCACAGGACGCAAGCGATGAAGGTAGTACTTTTCTGCGGGGGACTCGGCACGCGCCTGCGCGAGCACTCCGACGCGATTCCCAAGCCGCTGGTCAACGTCGGCTACCGCCCGATCGTCTGGCACCTGATGCGCTACTACGCGCATTTCGGGCACACGGAGTTCATCCTCTGCCTCGGCTACCGGGGCGACCTCGTGCGCGAATACTTCCTGAACTACCGGGAGGCCATGACCAATGACTTCACGTTGCACGGGGGGGAGGGCCGCGTCGAGCTGCACCGGCGCGACATGGACGGCTGGAAGATCACCTTCGTGGACACCGGGCTGCACAGCAACATCGGCCAGCGTCTGCTGCGCGTGCGCCCGTACCTCGAAGGCGAGCCGATGTTCATGGCCAATTACGCGGACGGCCTTTCCGACCTCCCGCTCGACCGCCACCTAGAAGCGTTCCGCGCCTCGGACGCGTTGGCGAGCCTGGTCGCCGTGCGAAGCAGCCAGAGCTTCCATGCGGTGCAGGCGGACGAGCATGGCGTGGTCAGCGGTATCGGCGCGATGCCCGAGCAGCCCCTGTGGATCAACGGCGGGTACTTCATCCTGCGCGCCGGCGTCTTCGACTACATCCGCGAAGGCGAGGAACTCGTCGAGCAACCCTTCGCGCGCATGGTCGCCGAGCGCAGGCTCACGACCTTCCGATGGGGCGGATTCTGGCAGTGCATGGACACCTTCAAGGACAAGATCGGCTTCGACCGCATGGAAGCGCGCGGGGATTGCCCCTGGGCCGTTTGGCAGGGAACACGCGCCCATGGCTGAAGCGCGCTGCGCCCCATGCTCGAACTGATTCCCGGCCCGGGTGCTCGCCGCGGCCTGCGGGTGCTGTGCTTGGGCGCGCATTGCGACGACATCGAGATCGGCTGCGGCGCGACGCTGCGCATGCTGCAACGGACGCGGCCGCGCCTCACCATAGACTGGGTGGTGTTGAGCGGCAACGCCGAGCGCCGTCGCGAAACCCGCCGCGCGATGACCGCGCTGGTTGGTGCACCCCATCGCGGCGCGCTCCGCTTCGGCGACTTCGCCGATGGCCGGTTTCCTGCCAACTATTCGGCGATCAAGGACCTGTTCGAGTCGCTGAAGGCAATGCCGGCCCCCGACCTGGTGCTCTGCCACGAGCGCGACGACCGCCACCAGGATCACCGCATCGTCAACGAGATGACCTGGAGCACGTTCCGCAACCACTTCGTGCTCGAGTACGAGGTTCCCAAATGGGATGGCGGTCTCGGCCAGCCCGGCCTGTACGTGCCGGTCGAGGCGAAGGACGCCGAAGCCAAGGTCCGCACGCTGCTCGCGGCCTACGCGTCACAGGCCAAGCGCGACTGGTTCACGCGCGACGTGTTCCTGGCGGCAATGCGCCTTCGCGGGCTCGAGTGCCGCGCCCCCAGCGGCTATGCAGAGGCCTTCCACGCCAGGAAGCTCACGTTCAATGGCGCATGATGACGAGGATGCTGGCGCGGTCCACGGCTTTGCCAAGGGCAAGGCCATCGCCGCACGCGCGCATGCGCTGATTCCCGGCGGCGCCCATACCTACGCAAAGGGCGACGACCAGTACCCGCTTCAGGCGCCGTCCATGATCATGCGCGGGCAGGGCTCGCACGTCTTCGACGTCGACGGCAACGAGTTCATCGAGTACGGCATGGGCCTGCGTGCCGTTACGCTCGGGCACGCCTTCGCGCCGGTGGTCGAAGCCGTCCGCAGGCAGCTCGACGCGGGCTGCAACTTCGTACGCCCCTCGCCGATCGAGGTCGAGTGCGCCGAGCGCTTCGTCGAGTCCGTGCCGACCGCCGAGATGGTGAAGTTTGCCAAGGACGGCTCGGACGCGCTGGACGGCGCAGTGCGGCTCGCGCGGGCGCATACCGGCCGTGAGCTGATCGCGATCTGCGGCGACCATCCCTTCTTCTCGACCTCGGACTGGTTCATCGGATCGACGCCGATGCCGGGCGGGGTGCCAGGCTTCGTGCGCGACCATACGATCAAGTTCCGCTACAACGACCTGCCGGGCGTCGAGGCGATGTTCGCCGCCCATCCGGGCCGCATCGCTTGCGTGGTGCTGGAGCCCGCGCGCCTGGAGGAACCCGGCGCCGGCTTCCTCGAGGGACTGAAGGCCGCGTGTGTGCGCGAAGGCGCACTGCTCGTGTTCGACGAGATGATCACCGGCTTTCGCTGGCATCGCGCGGGCGCGCAGCACCTGTACGGCGTCACGCCCGACCTATCCACCTTCGGCAAGGCGCTCGCCAACGGATTCTCGCTCTCGGCGCTGTGCGGGCGGAGCGACGTCATGGAGCTCGGAGGGTATGCGCACGGCCGCGAGCGGGTGTTCCTGCTCTCGACCACTCACGGCGCCGAAACGCACGCCATGGCTGCCGCGATCGCCACCATGGCGTTCTACCGCGACCACGACGTGGTGGGCCGCCTGCACGTGCAGGGCCGTCGCTTGCGGGAAGGCGTCACGGCCGCCGCCATCGCGGCGGGCGTCTCGCCACAGGTCCAGTGCGTGGGGCGTGACTGCGGGCTCCTGTACGTCACCCGCGACGCCACGGGCCAGTCGAGCCAAGCGTTCCGTACGCTCTTCATGCAGGAGCTCATCCGCAACGGCGTGCTTGCGCCTTCGTTCGTCGTCAGCTACTCGCACGACGATGTCGACATCGACCGTACCATCGACGCCGTCGCGGCGTCGCTGCGTACCTACCGCCGCGCGCTGGAAGACGGCGTCGATCGCTACCTGCTCGGACGGCCGGTGAAGCCGGTGTTCCGGGCGTTCGGCTAGCCCGGCGGAAGGTGCTGCGATGTCGACCAACGAAACCCCGGCAATCATGGAAACCATCCCCCCCATGCATCATGCGACAGCCCATCGGCCGCGGTGCCGCTTCTGCGGCAGCCCCGTGCACACGAGCTTCGTCGACCTCGGCATGTCGCCGCTCTGCGAGTCGTATGTCTCCGAGTCGCAACGGCACCAGGTGGAGGCGTTCTACCCGCTGCATGTGTACGTCTGCGGGCAATGCTACCTGGTCCAGCTCGAGGAATTCGTCAGCGCGGCCGACATCTTCGGCGATTACGCCTACCTGTCGTCCTACTCGGATAGCTGGGTGGCCCACGCGCGGCACTATACCGAGCAGATGCGCTCGCGCTTCGGGGTCGGTGCGCAGAGCCTGGTGGTGGAGCTGGCGAGCAACGATGGCTACCTGCTGCAGCACTTCGTCGCCGCAGGCGTGCCGGTGCTGGGCGTCGAGCCGGCGGCCAATGTCGCCGAGATCGCCCGGGCCAAGGGCGTGCGCACCGAGGTCGCATTTTTCGGCGTGGAGACCGCGCGCCGCCTCGCCGGGACGGTGGGGCGTCCCGACCTGATGGTGGGCAACAACGTGCTTGCCCACGTGCCCGACATCAACGACTTCGTTGGCGGCATCGCCGTGCTGCTCAAGCAGGGTGGCGTGATCACCATGGAGTTCCCGCACCTTTTGCGGCTGATGGATGAGAATCAGTTCGACACGATTTACCACGAGCATTTCTGCTACCTGTCGCTGTTCGTGGTGCAGCGCATCTTCGCGCATCATGGCCTGCGCCTGTTCGACGTCGAGGAGCTGCCCACGCACGGGGGTTCGCTGCGCATCTATGCCTGCCACGCTGGCGACTCGGGTCACCCCACGTTACCCGCGATCGAGGCGCTGCGCGCGCGCGAACTGGTGCGCGGGCTCGACAGGCTCGAGACCTATGGCGCGTTCGCCGAGCAGGTGCGCGAAACCAAGCGCGCTATCCTGGCTTTCCTGATCGATGCCAGGCGCAGCGGCAAGCGGGTGGTCGGGTATGGCGCGCCTGGCAAGGGCAACACCCTGCTGAACTACTGCGGGATACGCACCGACTTCCTCGATTTCACCGTCGACCGCAATCCGCTGAAGCAGGGCAAGTACACCCCGGGGACGCACATTCCCATCCTCGCCCCGGAGGCGATCCGCGAGGCGCGCCCCGACTACATCTTCATCCTGCCTTGGAATCTCAGGGACGAGATCTGCGCCTCGCTCGACTACGCGCGGTCCTGGGGGGCGAAATTCGTGGTGCCCATCCCCCGCCCGCAGGTGTTCGACTAACCTCGCGCGAGGTGTGCCGACACGCGGCGCGCGGTGAAGTCCGCCCCGCAGGCGAAGCGTAGCAACGGGCCGAAGGTGTTGGCTGCGGCCGTCCCCACGAAGTACAGGCCCGGCGCGCTGCTCTCGAAGCGCGACGACAAGACCGGCGTTTTCTCGACCATCTCGATCTCGGCGCGCAGGCGGTCGTCGAGGAACGCGATGCGCCGGAGGTCTACGCGATATCCCGTGGCCGCCACCACGTGGTCGACCTCGAGCACCCGGCCGTCCCCCGCGGCATCGATGAGGTCAAGCTGCACGCGGCCCGCGGATTGCCGCGCCGACCGAACAGACACGCCGGTGTTGAACTCGACCTTTCCTACCACGCGGTCGCGAATGAACCATCCGCCCGAGGGGCCCGCAATCTTGCGCACCTTGGCGAAGCGGAACGACTGCGGCATGCGCCGGAACGCCAGCGGCGCATTCACGCACAGGAAGCTCTTCCAGCCGTGGCCGATGGTCGTCATCGGGTTGAGCACGTGCTGCGGCGAGAAGCGGGCGCGCGTCACCGGAGCGTCGTGGATGCGAACAGACGGCTTCCGGCAGACTAGGTGCACGCGCGCACCGGCATCGTGCATCTCGGCAGCGAGGTCGAGCGCGGAGGAGCCGGCGCCGACGATGGCGACGTCGCGGTCGCGGAACCGCTCGGCCGTGCGGTGCGCGGAGCTGTGGCTCAGCAGCGCCTCGGGCAGCTCCGCGAGCACCTCGGGGACATGGGGGAAGTAGGCCAGGCCCACCGCCACCACCACGCGGCGGGCGCTGAGTGCCTCGCCACTTTCCAGCTCGATGCGGAAGCCTTCGCCCTCGCGCTGAAGCACCCGCACCTTGGTCTCCTCAAGGCCCGGTACGAACCGGTGGCGGAAATCGAGGCAATAGTCGATGAACGTGCCGAGCGCGATCGGAACGCCGTGCTCGGCATAGGGGATGCCGCGCGCGCGGCAATAGTCGCCGATGGTGTACACCTTGCCCGGGTTGGAGAGCGACGAGGCGAAGCCTTCCGACTTGAGCAGCATGCTCGCCGGCATGTGCTCGCGCCACATCTCCATGGGGTGTCCGAAGATGCGGTGCGGCACGCCGCGGCCGCCGAGGTGCGCGGCGATCGACAGCCCGTAAGGGCCGGCGCCGATGATCGCGATGTTCGTCATGGTCCTAGGGAATCTCCGCGGTCAAGTTCGGCGCCGCAATGAGGGTCGCGTCTACGATCGTGCCCTCCGGCAGGCGCAGCTCGCGCCGCTGCAGGATCCGACCGACCTTATCGAAGATGAAGATCCCGGCGCACAGCTGGGGCTGCTCGAGCCGATGGCGAAACCGCATCACCGCGATCCCGTCGGGAACCGGCTCGCGCGCAAGGTCGATGCCGACGAATGTGCGTAACGCCCGCGAGTCGTACAACGTTTTCCTCCAAGGCTGCAAGCCCGCACCTTGTGTGCGAGTATCGCGATCAGCGCGCGTCATCGCCATGGTCTTGCGGAGATTCCCTAGCGCGGGTCGTTGCCCGGCATGTCGATCAGGATGAGGTTGCGGGCGGGCATGGCGCTGGCGCAGACCTCGTCGAAGACGGGGGAGGGGTAGGTGTGCACTTCCGAGGCGACGCCGGGAAGGGGAATCTTGCGCTGGATCTTGCGCACGAACGCATGGGCACCGGCATCGTCGGTCTCCACCAGCAGCACCGCCACGCTGCGCTCGCCGAGGACCGCGCTGACGTCGGTCTCGCGCATGCTGAGCGCGACGCACTGCGCGATCGAGTCCAGCAGCCGGGGTGTATCGGGCTCCAGCCTGTCGGCGCGGAACAGCGCCAGCGAGAGTGCGCCGCGCGTCCGCGCCGCACGGCGTATTTCGGTCCGCACCAGGGCCGCGAAGCCGCTTTCGGCGGCGGACATCGCCGGTGCGGCCGCGCTGGTGCCGGCCAGGGACTTGTGAGCGGGACGCTTGTCGGAGGCCATCGGGCCGGAATCCCCGGAAAAAAGCAAACATTCTGACGCCGCGAACGTGAATCTTCAACTGCGCGATCGGCGGCGATGCTGTGCACTACGAGGGGGGGGGCGTGCCCCGGCCGCAGGACGAGGTACCGGCGCGCCGCGTGCCTCCCCCACTGCAAATGGACCGCGATGCGGTGTTAACATTGCCCGCCGCGGTCCTCCACGAGGGAACCATCATGTCCCATGCAACGCTGCAAGGTGTTCGCCACGCCCCGCTGACGCTGTGGCGTTGGCTGGTCGGTGCCGCGATGCTTGCCCTGATGACGGCCTGCGCGACGCATCCCGCCTATCCGCCGGCGCCCCGCGAAGTCGCGGGCGCCGACTACGCCTACAAGATCGGCCCCCTCGACACGGTCAACATCATCGTGTGGCGCAACCCCGACCTGTCGATGAGCGTGCCAGTGCGACCCGATGGCAAGATCAGCACGCCGCTGGTGCCCGACGTGGTCGCCCTCGGCAAGACACCGGCGCAGCTCCAGTCGGACATCGAGCAGGCGCTGGGCAAGTTCATCCGCGACCCGGTGGTGACGGTCGTCGTCACCAATTTCGTGGGACCGACCAATGAACAGATCCGCGTGGTCGGCGAGGCGGCCAAGCCGCAGGTGCTGCCGTTCCGCAGCAAGCTCACCGTGCTCGATGTAATGATCGCGGTGGGGGGGCTGACCGATTTTGCCGACGGCAACTCGGCGAGCATCTTCCGCGTCAGCGAGGGCGGCAAGCTCTACAGCGTGCGGCTGCGCGACCTGGTCAAGCGCGGCGACATCAGCGCGAATGTCGACATGGCGCCCGGCGACATCCTGATCATCCCGCAAGGTTATTTCTGACGGGTTGGCTGGCCGCCATCACGGCGGCAGCATCGACGCGGGTCGCATGGATACGCTGGCTCAGGAATGGATGGTGCGGTTGCGCGGCATGTGGAACCGCCGCATGGTGGGGCTCGCCGCGGCCTGGATCGCCGGGCTGATCGGCCTCGCGGTCGCCTTCTCGACCCCCGAGCGCTATGAAGCCACCGCTCGCGTCCAGGTCGACACCCAGTCCCTGCTGAAGCCCATCCTCGCCGGACTCAGCATCCAGCCCAACCTCGACCAGCAGGTCGCGCTGATCAGCAGGACGCTCCTCAATCGCGGCAACGTCGAGAAGCTGATCCAGATGGCGCAGCTCGACGAGGGCGACGTGTCCGCGACGGCCCACGATGCGCTCGTCGACCGCCTTACGCGCTCGATTGTGATCAATGGCAACGCCAGCACCAACCTCTACCTGATCAGCTACCGCGACACCGACCCGCAGCGTGCCGAGCGCGTGGTGTCGTCGCTGCTCAAGATCTTCTTCGCGTCGAGCACCGACGACAAGCGCCAGGACTCGGCGAGCGCCCTCAAGTTCCTCGACGAGGAGATCAAGCGCTACGAGCAGAGCCTGCAGGTCGCGGAAAGCCGCCTCAAGGACTTCCGGCTCAAGTACCTGGGGCTGCCGGGGCAGGGGGGACCCGCCGGAAGCGGCGACTATTTCGCACGCGTCTCCAAGCTGAGCGACGATGTCGCCAACGCTCGGCTGGAACTCAACGCCGCCGTGCAGGCGCGCGATGCCTATCGCCGCGAGCTCTCGGCGCAGACAACGACCCTCGCGGCGACGCGCGCGCCGGTGGCCGCCGTATCGGTGCCCGAGATCGATGCGCGCATCGCGGCGCAACGCACCAAGCTGGACGAGCTGCTGCGCAGCTTCACCGAGTCGCACCCGGATGTCGTCGGCACCCGCCGGGTGATTGCCGAACTCGAGGCGCAGCGCTCGCGCGAGCTCGCCGTCCGGGCGAGCGCCGCCGCCGCGGGTGCGCAGCCGCTGCCCGAGCCCGTCGACCGCTTCTCGGCCATCCAGCAGATCCGTGTGTCGCTGGCCGACGCCGAAGCCAAGGTCGCGGCGGCGCAGTCCAAGCTCGCGTCGTACGAGTCGCAATACGCGCAGCTCACGGCGTCCGGCAAGATGATCCCGCAGGCCGAGGCCGAGCTCGCCCAGCTCAACCGCGACTACGACATCCAGAAGAAGACCTACACCGACCTGCTGGCGCGCCGCGAGGCGACGGTCATGGGCGCCAACGCGCAGGACACGATCGGCCAGCAGATCCGCGTCATCGATGCCGCCCGTGTCTCGCTCAAGCCGCTCCCGCCCTCGCGCCGCGTGATGCTTGCGCTGGGACTGCTCGCCGCGCTGGCCGTCGGCGTGGCTGCGAGCTTCGTCGCCGACCAGCTGTCGCCCTCGTTCCACGAGGCGCGGGAACTCGCGGCCTTTTCCAACCGGCCGCTGCTCGGCTGGCTGTCGATGGTCGACAGCCCCGAGGTGACGCGGGTGAAGCGCCGGCGCAGGGTCCTCTTCGCGGGTGGCCTCGGTGCGCTGGTCGCGACCTTCGCTGCGCTGCTGGCCTTGCTCATGCTGGCTGCGCGCGCGGGCTAGGGGCGACATGAGCCTCATCGAACAGGCTGCCAAGCGCCTCGCCGAGTTGCAGCGCGCGGGGGTCGACCTGCCCCAAACCGCGGCCCCGGCGGTGTCGGCGACCGAACGCACGCCCACGCCGGAGGCGCTGGTACGCGAGGTGGCCGCGCGCCAGGCGCAGACCGGCGGGCCGGCCCCGTCGGCGGCCGCCCCCGTCGCCGGCAGGGTGGCGGGGCCGGATGCCGATGTACCGGCCGCATCGCCCTTGCGCAAGGTCGAGATCGATCTCGAGCGGCTCGAGGCGCTCGGCCTCGTCACGCCTGACCACCTCGACTCGCGCATCGCGCACGAGGTGCGCGTGCTCAAGCGCCCGATCCTGCGCAACGTCAAGGGGCGCGGGGCGAAATCGATCGCCCATGCGACGCGCGTCATGGTCACGAGCGCGCTCCCGGGCGAAGGCAAGACCTTCACCACGGCCAACCTCGCCCTCAGCATGGCCATGGAGTTCGACGACACGGTGCTGCTGGTCGACGGCGACGTCGCGCACCCCTCGCTGCTCGAACTGCTCGGCATCGAACAGTCCGAAGGCCTCCTCGACCTCCTCACCCGCGACGATATCGGCATCGACGACGTCGTGCTGCAGACCAATATCGAGCAATTGATGATCCTGCCGGCGGGTACGCGTCACCGTCGCGCGACCGAGCTTCTTGCCAGCGACCGCATGACCAGGCTTCTCGACGCCCTGTCGGCGCGCTTCCCCGGGCGCATGATCGTGTTCGACTCGCCGCCGCTGCTGCCGACCACCGAATCGCGCGTGCTGGCGACGCATGCGGGGCAGGTGGTGATGGTCGTCGGCGCCGACTCGACGTCCCGCAGTGCGGTCGAGGAGGCCCTCGCGGCGATCGAGCGTTGCGAATGCGTCATGATGGTGCTCAACAAGACCGTCTCCGTCGGTACGGGCTCCTACTATGGTTATTACGCGGGCGAGACGCCCGGCTGAGCGCTCGATGCAGGGTGCCTGCGCCGTGTCGCACCGCGTCGCGGCCGCGGAGGCGCGCCCGCTCGGCCGCGGGGCCTTTGGCGGCGTGCTCGTGGCGCTGGCTGCATCGGTCGCCGCGCCCTGCGGTGCCGCCAACTGGGTGTTCAACCCCGGGGTGACGCTCGTGGGAACCTATACCGACAACGTCGACCTCCAGCCGCGTGACCTGGCGCGCGACGACGCCGTCATGCAGCTCACGCCTTCGCTGACGTTCCGCGGGCAGGGCGCCCACGCGGAGGTCGCGGGATCGGTGGCGCTGCCGGTCCTCGCCTATGCCCGCACGGGCTCGGAGAACAACGACGTCTACCCGTTGGCGTCGATCCTCGGGCGGGCCGAGGTCGTCGACGACCTGTTCTTCGTCGAGGGTGCCATCTACGTCACGCAGCCCTACGAAAACGCGTTCGGATCGCATTCGACGAGCCTCGTTTCGGGCAACGACAACCGCTTCACCGCGGCTTCGTACCGCCTGTCGCCTTATGTCAAGGGAGAACTGCCGGGCGACATGAGCTACGAGGTCCGCAACGACGCAATCTGGACGTCGACCCATGACGCCCCGCCCGACGTCAACGACGCCTTCAGCAACCACTTCGGGGCGCACATCGCTCGCGTCGCAGCGCCGCTCGGATGGTTCGCGGACCTCGACCTCGAGCATGTCAAGTTCAGCGACCAGGGCTGGCAACGCATCAACCTCGCACGCATCGGGCCGCGTTATGCCATCAGCCCGCAACTGCGCGTGCAGGCGAGCGCCGGTTACGAGAATGACGAGTTTCCGCTGGCGAGCTACCATGCCGTGCTCTATGGAGCGGCGATCGAGTGGCGACCGTCGGAGCGCACCACGGCCTATGCGAACGTCGAGCACCGTTTCTTCGGCACGAGCTACCTCGCCTCGCTGGACTACCGGACGCCGTTGACGGTGTGGTCGATCGTCGCGTCGCGGGATCTCAGCAATTTCAGCAGTGCGCTCGCCGGCGGGCAGCAGGCGCTCGGCGTGGGAACGTTGCTCGACAGGCTCTTCAAGTCGCGCATTCCCGATCCTCTCCTGCGCCGCCAGGCGGTGGACCAGTACATCCAGCAGCAGGCACTGCCGACCACGCTGAATGCGCCGGTCAATTTCTATTCGCAGGAAATCCTGCTGACCAACCGCGTGGCCGCGACCGCCGGGTTCACGGGGTCGCGCAACAGCCTGTTCTTCACCGCGCACTACGAGCGCAACCGCGGAATCGAGGGCTCGAGCGGAACGCCGACGGACCCGCTGACCTCGGGCTCCAACAACACGCAATACGGGCTCGACGCGACCTTTTCGCATCGGCTCACTCCCGTGCTCGGCGTCAACGTATCGATGTCGCTGGCCCGGACCGATGCGGCGGCGCCCGCCGAGGGTCGCACCAACCAGGGTGGCGCGGGCATCGAGCTCAACCGGGCGCTGTCGCAGCATACGCGCGTGTTCGTCGGGACGCGCTACCAGAGGCTCACCTCGGACGTCACCGACAGCTACCGCGAGACCGCCTACTACGCCGGCATCGGCTACACCTTCAGGTAGCGCGCTCATGTACGAGGCGTTCTACGGGCTCAGCGGCAAGCCCTTCCAGCTCAACCCCGATCCCTCGTTCTACTACGCGAGCCGCGGGCACAAGCGCGCCTTCGCCTACCTCGAGTACGGGCTCTACCAGAACGAGGGCTTCATCGTGATCACCGGCGAGATCGGCGCCGGCAAGACGACGATCCTGCGCAGCCTGCTCGGGCAGCTCGACCCCGCGAAGGTCGTCGCGGCGCAGATCGTCAGCACGCAGCTCGACGCCGACGACCTCCTGCGTGCGGTCGGCGTCGCGTTCGGGCTTCCTGTGCGCTCGGTGGACAAGGCCGTGCTGCTCGCCTCGCTCGAGGCCTTCCTCTGCCAGCTCACGATGGAGAAGAAGCGCGCGCTGCTGGTGGTCGACGAGGCGCAGAACCTCACGCCGAGGGCGATGGAGGAGCTGCGCATGCTGTCGAACTTCCAGCTCGGCGACCAGGCGCTGCTGCAAAGCTTCCTGGTCGGGCAGCCCGAGCTGCGCGACATGATGCAAGGTCCGCAGCTTCAGCAGTTGCGCCAGCGCGTCATCGCCTCGTATCACCTCGGGCCGATGGACGCGGACGATACACGCGCCTACATCGAGCACCGGCTGAACCACGTCGGCTGGCAGGACGACCCTGCGTTCGCGCCGGCTGCGTTCGACGCGATCCACGCGTCCACGGGCGGGTTGCCGCGGCGGATCAACACGCTCTGCAACCGGCTGCTGCTGGCCGGCTTCCTCGCCGACCGGCACGCCGTCGAGCCCGCCGACGTCGATGCGATCGCGCAGGAGATCAGGCAGGAGATCGGCACCGGCGACTTCGGCGCGCCCACGGGCGCCGAGGGGCGCATGGCGCCGCCCGGATCCGCGGCCGCCCTCGGCACGCCGGGCGACCCACGGCTGCACCGGCTCTTCGAGCAGGTCGACGAGCGCATCGACCGGCTCGAGCGCACCGTCGCCGCCGCGGTCGACCTGCTGCACCGCCTCCTGCACCCCGAGAAGCCCGCAGCCGGCAAGCCGGAAGATCCCGCGCGCTCCTAGCGGCGCGATGATCGCGCTCACCATCAACGTCGAGGAAGCGCCCCAGCGAGCCCGGCCGGCCGAAGTCGACGCGCGCGCGGCGCCGTCGCGGGGCGTCGAGGCGCACGTCGAGCGCGTGCTCGCGTGGCTCGAGGAGCACGAGGCGCGCGCGACGCTGTTCGTGATGGGGGCGACCGCCGAACGGTACCCGGGCATGGTGCGGCGCATTGTCGCGTCGGGCAACGAGCTCGGCTGCTACGGCTACGAAGGGTTGGGTACCATCGACCGCGGCGACGGCCCGCTGCTCGCCGACATGCGGCTCGGCAAGGCCATCCTCGAGGATGTGACGGGAGGCGCGGTCGCGGGGTGCCGGATCCCCGGCCTGGCGGTCGGCGCGGGCACAGCGTGGGCGCTCGACTGCCTGCACCTCGCCGGCTTCCGCTACAGCTCGAGCACCACCGCGCGCGTGCCGCGCGACGGCTACCCGGCCTCGCCGATCGCGCTCGAGCTGAAGGCGGGCTTCTACGAGGTCCCGGTGACGCTGGTGCGCGCCATGGGCTTCACCTGGCCTGCCGGCGGCGGCGAAGCGCTGCGGCGCCTGCCGTACTGGCTGTGGAGGCGCCAGCTCGACGCGTCCGCGCCGCGCGGGGCGACCTTCGTGTTCGATGCCGGGGAGTTCGAGCGCGCGCCCTCGCTCCCGCGGCGGCAAGGCCCGGATGAATTCGAAGGCGAAGGAAGCTACCTCGGCCGCACCGATGCGCGCATCCGCCGGCTGCTGCACGACTTCGGGGGCGAACGCATCGACGCGCTGCTGCCGGTGGCAGCCCCGCGCTGACGGACCCGTGGTCCGCTGGCGCGGGGTGCGGCGCCGCCTCAGTCGAGCGTGAGGTCGAAGCCCGCGGTGATGAACTTCGCCATCTGCGCTCGCGTGACGAGCGTCGCGGGCTGGAACGTCCCGTCGGAGAAGCCGTCGATCACGCCGATGGCCCACAGGTAGTTCACGTGCTTGCAGTAGCTGCTGGTGACGCTGACGTCCGGGAAGTGGCTGCTGCCGCCGCTCGCGCAGTTGTAGCTGCGCGCCGCACCCGACTGCGAGAACGTTCCCGACGCGGGCACGTTGGCGTCGCCGCCCGCGACGGCGCCCGCGATCAGCACCGACATGTGCGAGCGAGACGATGCGTCCGTCGGGCAGACGTGCGAGCTGTCGCTGCAGCCGAAGGTGACGTTGATGCCCTGCGCGGCGAGGTAATGGACCTGCTTGCAGCCGCCGTCGGTGGGTGCGACGTCGGCATACAGGGACTTGCCGCCGCTCGCGCAGTTGTACGACGCGCTGCCGACCTTCCCGCTCACGGGGATCAGCGTGTCGCCTTCGGGCGCGAGCAGGCCGCGGGCCGCGAACATCGCCGTCTGGGCGCGCGTGCTGTTGGCGGTCGGGCCGAAGGTCCCGTTGCTGAACCCGGTGGTCACGTTGTTGTGGAGCAGCGTCTCGATGTAGTTGTACGAGGCGTCGGACGACGGCACGTCGCCGAAGCTGCCGCCGATGTGCATGGTGATGGTCGCGACGTTGCCGGTCGACAGCGTCTCGGTCAAGGTGGCGTCCCAATGCTGGACGGGGCGCGTGGAAGGCTTGCTGACACGGACGAGGTAGCAATTGCCGCTCGCGTCGCGGCAGTCGGCTTCCGCGCCGGCGGCGATCGTGCCGTACGAGGCGCTGCCGTCGCTGATCGTGTAGCTTGCGCCCGAGGGGCCGGTGAACTTCGAGAGCGTGCCGGTCACGCTGCTCACGGGGGAGGACGAGTCGTTGCGCCAGATGGGCTCGATCATCACCGTCTCGCCCGGCTCGATGACGCCATTGAGGTTGCCGTTGGCGCCCGACACCGCGTGCTCGTCGAGCGGCGTGGCCACCAGCGCCAGCACCGGCGCGCTCGCCGGCGACACGGCGATGTAGTTCGAGCGCGTGAGGGTGTTGCTTCCGCCGGGCCCGGTCACCGTGAGCGCGACGGAGTAGGTGCCGGCGCTGGCGAAGCTGTGCGAGGGGCTGGCCGCCGTGCTCGTGCCGCCGTCGCCGAAGGTCCAGGCGTAGCTGGTGATCGTCCCGCTCGATGCGTTGGCGAAGTTCACGAGGAGCGGGGCGACGCCCGAGGTAACGTTGGCGGTGAAGGCGGCCACCGGCGCGGCGGCGCTGACGACGATGTAGCCGGTCCGCGTCTGGGTGTTCGACCCCGCGGAGCCCGACAGCGTAAGCGCCACGGTATAGGTGCCCGTGGCCGAATAGGTGTGGCTCGGGTTGGCTGCGCTGCTGGTGCCGCCGTCGCCGAAGGTCCAGGCGTAGGAGGAGAACGTTCCCGTCGACGCGCTGCTGTCGAACGCCACCGTCAGCGGCGCGGCACCCGCGGTCTTATCGGCGATGAAGGACGCGACGGGTGCCGTGGAGGGCGCGGTTCCGACGACCTCCGCGGAGTACGAGCTCTCGGCGCCCGAGCCGTTGTAGGCGGTGACGGCGAAATAGTAGACGCGGCCGCTGGTGAGGCCCGAGATCGTGACGGACGTCGCAGCGCCGGCATCGACGCTGGCGGTGTAGGTGCCCGAGGTGGTGCCGTAGTACGCACGATAGCCGGCCGCGCCGGCGGATACATCCCACGCCAGCGTCAGCGACGCCGCCCAGCCGAGGCTCGCCGTGCAGGCGAGCAGGAGCATCGTGGCGAGGCGCGCCCACGCGCCGCGTCCCCTTGCGATCCCGCGACGCAGGCGGTGCGAAGGGTCGTTCGCTACAACTTCAGACATGATCGAGAGAGCCTGCGGCGTCGTGCATTTATGACGAAAGCATAGTATTGGCAAAACAACGTGTTGTCCAGCATTACCTCGTCATAATTCTTGTCTAAATCGGCCAATACTGTCGCAAATCCCCGACAGCGTCTTGTCGGCCACAATTTTATAGCGTTCAAACCCCGGCCAATAAAATCAGGTCCTTACGCGAAGCCGAGGCCGCGGTAAGAGGACGGCGGTTGCCGAAAACCCCCCGGGGTTGGCCGAAACCTTGTCGGGATGTGCAACAAGCGTACCCGCGGCGTCCGGCGGTGCGGGACTCTCGCAGCGAGCGGCGTAAGGGCATGGTGCACTCCCGAAGGCGCCGGAGGCGTAAAGCGGCGGGCATCGCCGTATCGTCGCCGTGGCGCTCGACCGCGCCGGGCCGCTCCGCGGGCGTGAATCCCCGTGGGCAAGCCGTGGATGTTCGGTGGTAGGCGCGATTGGACTCGAACCAACGACCCCCACCATGTCAAGGTGGTGCTCTAACCAGCTGAGCTACGCGCCTGCCGAAGCCCGCGATTATAGCGCATGCACCGCGGCCAGCAGCCCGAACAGGATGGGCTGGTGCAACATGTAGGCCGCAAGGCTGTGGCGGCCCAGCCAGCGCAAGGAGGAGGGCGCGCGGTCGAGGGCGGCGATGGGCGTGAAATCCCGCTTCAGCAACGCGTGTCCCGCGGCGATGCCGACGAGGCTGAGCCCTCCCCAGGGCGCGAGCGGCACGTAGTCCTCGGTGAAGGGCTTGTGCGTCATGAAGCCGATCCACGCCAGCGCGGGTTGGTCGAACAGCGGGTGCTGGAAGGCGACGCCGAGCGCGACCACGGCCACGCCGATCGTGAGGGCCGTGCGCGGGCGATCGCGCAGCGGCCAGGCCAGCAGCGACACCACCACGATGGCGTGCAGCACGCCGAACGCGATGAACGAGCGCGGGAACAGCAGGTAGCTCGCCGCGCTCACCGCCAGCGCGCAGGCGGCGATGCGCGCGACGCGCAGGAGGTGGCGGCGCCCGTCGTTCCCCGCCGCCGAGGCGACGGCCAGGGACACGCCGACCAGCGTCATGAACGTGCCGAGGATGAGCGAGCGCGCGCCGATCCAGTGGAGGTCGTGCTCGAAGTCGGCGCCGATGAATCCGAAATGGCGGAGGTCGAAGGCGAAGTGGTAGGCGACCATCGCCACGATGGCGATGCCGCGCAGCGCATCCAGCGACGGCACGCGTGCGCGGCCGGGGTCGGCCCCGCGCGGCGCGCGCGTTGGCGCCGACGCGCCCGGCTTGCGGCTTCGCCGCGTCATCGTACCGACGCCCCGGCGCCTCACCGCGCCGGCGCGCGCGCCGCGCCGACCGCGAAGCGATAGCCGCCGCTGCCGTCGGGCTGGCCGAAGGCTGCCAGGGCCTGCATCAACGGTGGCGGTGCGCCGCGCGCCGCGAGGGTGACGGTGCCGGTCGCGCGCGCGGCCGCCAGCGCGATCTCGCCGCCCAGCACGACGTCGCCGCCACGGTTGGAGAGCGTGACCACCGTGGCATCGCCACGCGTCGTGGCGACGGCGTCGACGTCACCGAGGTCGAGGACCTGCCCGCGCGCGTCGGCGAGGCGCGCGCCGGTCCAGGCGACGCGTCCCGCGCCGGCGGGCGCGGTGCCGAGCACGAGGAATGGCGTGGTCGCACGCAGGTGGCCGCCCACCGCCAGCGGCACCCCGCGCGGCGCAAAGGCCATCACCAGCGAGGCGAGGCACGACGCGTCGAGGTCGCGCAGCTCGATGCCATCGTGCAGCAGCCGGACCCGGCCGCGCAGCGCAAGGCTCCGATCGGCGAGGTCCCTGTCGGCAAGGTCGCCATGGCCGAGCAGCACCGACGGGGTGCCCCCAAGGAGGCTCGCGGACTCGACGCGCCAGGCCAGGGGCAACGACGCCTGGCCCGCGGTCTCGGCAAGGCGTCCTTGCCCGCGCCACAGCGTGCCTCGGCTGTCGGCGATCGTCCAGCGCCCTTCGCTGGCGCGCTCGACGAGGGTCCTCGCGAGCGATGCGGGCGGGAGCGCCGCGGCGAGCAGCAGCGCGGCGAGCAGCGCGGCGACGCCGACGAATGCGAGGACCAGGGCGGGGCGCGGGCGCCGTTCCACGTCGCGGTCAGCGGCCGGCGCGCTCGAACGCGAGCTCCGCGCGCAGCAGGCCCGGCTCGGCGAGCGCCGACAGGGTCGCGGCGCTGACCACGAGGCCCTCGCGCGTGGCACCCGCCATCACCGAGGCGACCTCGGCGAGCCGTGCGCCGGGCAGCGTGAGCGCGATGCGATCGGCTGCAACGTCGAGGGTTGCCGCGCTGCGCGGGATGCCGGCGCCGTCGAGTGCGCGGCCGAGCGCGTCGGCCGGCGCCGCGGCGTCGCGCGCGGGCTGCGCGCGCGACAGCGCCGCGACGCGCTCGCGCGCATCGTCGAGGCGCGCGGCGCGAACCGCCCTCGCCTGCGGGGCAACCGCGAGGAAATGCGCGAGCGGCAGGGCGACCCAGGCGACGAGCAGCGCGGCGATGACCACCAGCACGCCGGCCGCGAGCATCGCGCGCTCGCGTCGCGAGGCCCGTTGCCAGAACCCCAGCCGGTCGAGCGCCGAGTCGAGGCTCATCGCTGGATGCGGATGCGCGTCATGCCGGCGGACTGCGCGGACAGCGCTGTCAGCCCGGCGTCGCCGAGCCGCGCGGTGAGCGCGGCGCGCGCGGCTTCGTCGAGCGCGCCGACCTCGAGCGTCCACGCGCCGCCGGCGTAGCTCGCGCGACGCAGGCCGCCTGCGGGCAGGCCGGCCAGCGCGGGTGCGGCGCGCGCGAGCAGGGGCAGCGCGTCGTCGGGCGCGAGCTCGCCCCGCGCGTGGCGCGCCTGCGCGTCGCGGCGCGCGATGGCGATCATCGCGGTGTCGAAATCCGCGGCATCGGCACCGGCTTCGCGCGCCAGTGCGATGGCGCGCGCCTCGTCGCGGCGCTGCTCGAGCGCGAGCCAGCCGGCCGTCGCGAGCGCGCCCAGCGCGAACACCCCCGCGGCGAGCAG
>JBGAGT010000025.1:0-37289 GCA_044226535.1 Casimicrobiaceae bacterium
GGCCGTCGCGCCGATGCGCTCGGGCCGCCACGATTGCGGCTCCCGCCGACTCCCGCGCGGGTCATGCTCGCGTAGATCGCAACGATCGCGCCGTCATCCCCGCGAAAGCGGGGACCCAGCCTTCACCGCGTCACTGCAAACCACGCGAACGGCCGCGCCATCTCGGGCAGCGCACGTGCACTGGTATCGCCGGGAGCCGCAAAGCTTGCGCCATCGCTTCCATCGGCGCGGCGGACGCCGGGGCTCGGCCCGTAGCCGGGGTCATCGCGAGGGCCGAGCCCCGGTGGCCGTCGCACGCTTCGCCGATGGAGGCGACGACGCATGTTTGCGCGGGTCGACGCAATACCGCCGCGATGGCGCATGTTTGCGCGAGTCGCGCAATACCGCCGCGCAGGCATGGGTCCCCGCTTTCGCGGGGATGGCGGGCGGGGATCGCGGCGCGAGCTTTGCTATGCTGCGCGCGTGGCGCCGGCGACGCGCGCCACGCCCGAGGGGCGCTCGCCCTGCAGGTCCACGCCAAGGGAGGCTCGCATGCAATGGTTCATGGCGGTACTGCGCAAGTACGCGGTGTTCGACGGCCGCGCGTCGCGCAGCGAGTACTGGTACTTCGTGCTGTTCTACCTGATCATCGCCATCGTGCTGGGCTTCATCGACCGCATGATGGGCACCTTCAATTCGGCGTACGGCGTCGGCCTGCTGAGCGGCATCTTCGAGCTCGGCGTCCTGTTGCCGGCCATCGGCGTGGGTATCCGGCGCATGCACGACACCGGTCGCTCCGGCTGGTGGATCCTGATCAACCTGCTGCCGCTGGTCGGGTGGATCTGGTGGATCATCCTCGCCGCGCAGGACAGCCAGCCCGGCGACAACCGCTTCGGGCCCAATCCGAAAGGGGTGGCGCCGGCTGCCGCGTGACGCGCGGGACGTGACGGGCCGCGCCCGCCGCACGCGGGCGCTTCAGCCCAGCGCGGCGAACTGGCGCCGCAGCGCCAGCGCGGTGGCGGTCCACACCACCAGCGCGGCGGCGGCCACGGCGACCACGAGCTCGCCCACCGACACCGGGTAGGCGGTGGCGAGGCGATAGCCGCTGCGCGCCACGTCCTGCAGCACGCCGGGAAGCGACACCGCCGCGCCGATCAGCGCGAGCACCCACAGCAGCGACACCACCGGCCTGCGCCAGGCGGGGACACGCGAAGGTTGCAGCGCCACTGCGGCTGCTGGCAGCGCATCCATCACGCGCATCGTGAAGCCGTCGTCGTCGACGGGCTCGCGAGAGGCGCGCAGCGCGCCGTCGAGCCAGTCGCCGCCCATGGGGTTGCCCATCGGGTCGGCCTGCGCCTGCATGAAGCCGCGGGGTTCGCTCATGATCGGTTGCCGTCCGGTGCGGAGGATGCGGCGCTCGCCGCCGGGTCCCAGGCCGCCATCGCGGCCTTGAGCTTGCGCTTGCCCCGCAGGATGTGGGTCTTCACGGTCCCGACGGGGATGCCCAGCACGTAAGCGGCCTCCTCGTGCGTCAGGTCGTTATCGTAGCACTGCACGATCGCCGCGCGCTCGCCGTCGGACAGCGCGCGCATGGCGCGCTCGAGGTCGAGCTTGAGCGTCGTCGCCGGCGCGGCATCGGGCACGGGTTCGGCCAGGGCGCTCAGCATGTCGTCGTCCTCGTCATCGCCGGCGCGGTCGTCGAGCAGGACCTCATGGCGCTTGCGTGCCTCCGCGAGCCAGCAGTTGGTGGCGATCCGGTACAGCCAGGTCGAGAAGCGCGCCTCGTTGCGGAACGACGCGAGGTTGCGCCATGCGAGCACGAAAGTCTCCTGCGCGAGGTCGTCGGCCAGCGCGTCGTTGCCGCGCGTGAGCCTGCGCAAGGTCGCGCGCACCGCCGACTGGTGCCTGCGCACCAGCAGCGCGAACGCATTGCGGTCGTCGTCCTGCTGGACGCGCGCCACCAGCGTCGCGTCGTCGGGCGATCCGGGCGGGGCACTCGTGCTGGGCGGGTTCGACGTCAGGGCGCGGCCTTGGCGTGAGGGGCGCGGTCACGCGCGCGCCGTGGAGGTCGGCGCACGCGCGGCTCATGGGGCGCGATCGTCGCGCGGGGTTGCGGCAGCCGTGCTCGCGGAACCGGGCGCCGCGTCGGCAACGCGACGGTCCTCGAAATACCACAGCACGATGTAGCCGACGCCGAGGAAGAACAGCACCAGCCCGAGCCCGTTGGTCTCGCCGTCCGAGAGCATCGAGCAGGTCTGCAGCGCGAAGCCGACCGCCACGAGCATGATGCCACGGCGCAGGTCCGACCACACGCTGCCCGCGCGGATCGCGCGCGCCTTGGCGTACAGCGCGCCGGTCGACGCGCCGCGCGCCACGGCCGCCTGGGGCTGCGATGCGCCGAGCGCGTCCATCGCCTCGGCGGGCGGCACGACGCCCTTCTCGGCGAGCTTCAGCATCGTCTCGTTGAGCATCCGCTGCTTGCGCATCTTGTACCAGATGATCAGCACGATCGTGAGCAGCGGCACCAGGAACACCAGGAACAGCGAGACGAAGACGATGCCGATGACCCACGGGGCGTCCCGCGTCAGGTCGGCCAGCGACTCGTACTCGCCGGAACGCCCGAAGCCGCTGACGGTGACCTTGCGGTGGCGCTTGCCGCTGCCGGTGTCGCCGGCGCGGCCCTCGTCTTGCGCGGCCGCGGCGTTCTCGCCCTCGTCGGCCTCCGCCTCGTCGTCGTCGATGGTGATGCCGATGGTGGCGCCGGCCTTCGCGGGCGGGCGCTTGGCGGCCGCGCCCGCGGGCGCGGCACCCGGCACGGGTGTTCCCCCGGCCTTGGCTGCGGCCGCCGGGTCCGCCGGGGGGGCGGCCGGGGTGGCGGGCGGGGAGGGCTGTGCCGCAGCGCTGGTCCCGGGCTGGGCCTGCGCGACCACCCGGGTCGTGTCGGCGTACGCCGGCGTCACCAGCGTCGGGGACCGGCCGGGCGTGACGGCCAGCGACCCGACGCCGGCCACCAGGGCCAGCGCGAACACGAAGCCGCGCGGGGTGGCAAGCGGATTGCGGAGCAGCGACATCGAAGGACTCCCTGGAATCGATTCCCCTTGGATGCGGGCGGGAGGGCATCCGGATTCGCCGCCTCGACCTCGGGGAGCGCACCCTCGGCGCAGGGTGGCCCATGCTATCATCGACCGCGCAATCCGCACCGAAAACGGACGAATCACGCTTTTACGATCAATGAGTTGCGCACTATTTTCGGAGCGGTTCGCGAGCTTCCCCACGGCTCGGGGGCCGGCGCAGGCGCGGCCACGGGCTCGGGCCCAGGCGCCCGCGCGGGTAACGCCCGCGCGGATCCTGGCCGCCACCAGCCTGGCCGCGCTCCTCGTCATCGGCGCGGCGCCGGCGCGCGGCGCCGATCCCGGGCCGGCGCTGATTCCCCCGGCAGCAACCGCCGCCACCGCGCCGTCGGGCGCGGGCGCACCGACCGCCGCCCCCTCGCTGCCGGCGGCCGCAGACGACACCGTCACCCTCAACTTCGTCAACGCCGACATCGAGGCGGTGGTGAAGGCCATCGCCGAGATCACCGGCCGCAATTTCATCCTCGATCCCAAGGTCAAGGGTACGGTCAACATCGTGTCGGCGCGCCCGGTGCCGAGGAGCCTCGTCTACCCGACCTTGCTTTCGGCACTGCGCATGCAGGGCATCACCGCCATCGAGGACGGCGCGGTGGTGAAGCTGGTGCAGGAGGTCGACGCGCGCACGCAGGCGGTTCCGACCAACGCGCGCGCCGGCGACAACCGCATCGTCACGCAGGTGATCCCCCTGCGCCACGAGTCGGCCGTGCAGATGGTGAGCGTGCTGCGCCCGCTGATCGCCCCCAACAACACCATCGCGGCCTTCCCCGGCGCCAACGCGCTGGTGATCACCGATTACGCCGACAACCTCCGGCGCATCGCCGCGGTGATCGCCTCCCTCGACCTGCCGCCGGCCGGCGAGGCACTGGTCGTGCCGCTCAAGAACGCCTCGGCGATCGACGTCGTCAACACCGTCAACCGGCTGCTCAACGAGGCGCCCTCGGGTGCGCCGGTCGACGCCACGCAGCGCGTGGTGATGGTCGCCGACCCGCGCAGCAACGCGGTGCTCATCCGCTCGGACAACCCCGCGCGCGCGGCGCGCGCGCGGCAGGTCGTGCTCGACCTCGACACGCCGGGCCGCGCGGGCGGCAACATGTTCATCGTCTACCTCAAGAACGCCGAGGCGGTGCGCGTCGCGCAGACGCTGCGCTCGATGCTGACGGGGCAGGAGGGCAGCGGCGCGGCCTCGTCGGGGCTCTCCTCCGCCACGCCCTCGGGCGGCGCGTCGATGGCGACCTCGGCGCTGGCCTCGACCACGCCCTCGACCTCCGCGGCGCAGGCGACGCCCTTCGCGCCGGCCTCGGCGGGCAACGGGGCGTTCAGCGCCGGCGGCGCGACCATCTCGGCCGACCCGGCGAGCAACGCGCTGGTGATCATGGCCCCCGAGCCGGTCTACAACAACCTGCGCACCATCATCGACAAGCTCGACGTGCGGCGCGCGCAGGTGTTCATCGAGGCGCTGATCGCCGAGGTCTCCGCCGACAAGGCGGCGGAGTTCGGCATCCAGTGGCAGGCGCTCAGCAACACCAGCGACTCGACGCGCACCCGCGTCATCGGCGGGACCAACTTCAACGACCGCGGCTCGGGCGGCAACATCCTCGACATCGCCGCCAACCTGGGCACCGCGGGGCAGGGGCTCAACATCGGCGTGGTGCGCGGCACCATCAACATTCCCGGCCTCGGCACCATCACCAACCTCGCCTTCCTCGCGCGGGCGCTCGAGACGCAGGTCAACGCCAACATCCTGTCGACGCCGACGCTGCTCACCCTCGACAACGAGGAGGCGCGCATCGTCGTCGGCGAGAACGTGCCCTTCATCACCGGCCAGTACGCCAACACCGGCAGCACCAACACCGTCACGCCCTTCCAGACCATCGACCGCCGCGACGTGGGCCTGGTGCTGCGCGTCAAGCCGCAGATCGCCGAAGGCGGCAGCATCCGCATCAACCTCTACCAGGAAGTGTCGCGCGTCGAGGCGCAGTCGGCGTCGGGGCCGATCCTGCAGAAGCGCTCGCTCGATTCCACCGTGGTCGTCGAGGACGGTGGCATCGCCGTGCTGGGCGGGCTGATCCAGGACCAGTTGAACGACGGCAGCGACAAGGTGCCGGTGGTCGGCGACGTACCCGTGGTGGGGCAGCTCTTCCGCTACGACGCGCGGCATCGCGTGAAGACCAACCTGCTGGTGTTCCTGCGGCCGGTGGTCCTGCACACCAGCGCCGACGGCCGCGCGCTCGCCTCGGAGCGCTACGACTACCTGCGCGGCCAGCAGGACCTGATGGGCATGCCGCAGCGATTCTTCTGGACCGACCCGGCGGGCGCGCCGGCGCTGCCGCTGCCCATGGGCACCATGCCCGACACGCCGGCTGGCGCGACGCCGCCCCCGCAGTCGCCCGAGCCGCTCGGCAAGTAGGCCCCCCATGGCGGACCCGGGCTCGCCAACGACCTCCGCCGCGCAGTTCGCGCAGCGCATCCCTTACGCCTTCGCGCGCATGCACGGCGTGCTGGCCGCCGGTGACGAAGGCGGCGCCGTGCTGGTGCTGATGCGCGAGGACGCGACGGGCGAGGGCCTCGCCGAGCTCCGCCGCGTGCTGCTTCGCCCGCTCGCCACGCGCGTGGTCGATGCCGAGGCCTTCGCCGCGGCCCTGGCGCGCGCGTACAACAGCGGCGCAGCCGCCGGCGCCGCCGCGATCGGCGAAGACCTCGCGCGCGAGCCCGACCTCGCGCGGCTGCTGCAGGAGCTGCCGGCCTCCGAGGACCTGCTCGGCGGCGGCGACGCACAGGCGCCGGTCATCCGCGTGGTCAATGCGCTCTTGCTGCAGGCGCTGCGCGAGCGCGTCTCGGACCTGCACTTCGAGCCCTACGAGGCGCGTGCCGTGGTGCGCTTCCGCACCGACGGCATGCTGCGCGACGTCTTCGAGCCCCCTCGTGCGCTGCACGCCGCGCTGGTGTCGCGGTTGAAGATCATGGCCAACCTCGACATCGCCGAGAAGCGCCTGCCGCAGGACGGCCGCATCGGGCTCAAGCTCGGCGACAAGTCGGTCGATGTGCGCGTGTCGACGCTGCCCACCGGCTTCGGCGAGCGCGTGGTGCTGCGCGTGCTGGACAAGGAGTCGGCGCAGCTCGATCTCGCGAAGCTCGGCCTCGCCGACGATACGCGCGCGGCGATCGACGCGCTGATCCACGAGCCGCACGGCATCGTGCTGGTGACGGGCCCCACCGGCTCGGGCAAGACCACCACGCTCTACGCCGCGCTGACGCGGCTGCCGCGCGGCAGCCAGAACATGATGACCGTCGAGGACCCTGTCGAATACGCGCTCGACGGGGTCGCGCAGACGCAGGTGAACCCGCGCGTGGAGCTTTCGTTCGCGCGCGCGCTGCGCGCCATCCTGCGCCAGGACCCCGATGTGGTGATGATCGGCGAGATCCGCGACCTCGAGACCGCGCAGATCGCCGTGCAGGCTTCGCTGACCGGCCACCTCGTGCTCGCCACGCTGCATACCAACGACGCGGCCAGCGCCGTCGCGCGCCTCGCCGACATGGGCGTCGAGCCCTACCTGCTGGCCTCGAGCCTCAACGGCGTGCTGGCGCAGCGCCTCGTGCGCACCCTCTGCCCCGCCTGCCGCGAGGCGCGCGCGCCAACCGCGGGCGAGGCGAAGCTCGTCGCCGACGCCGGCATCGCGCCGCTCGCCACGCTGTGGCACCCGAAGGGCTGCGGCGAGTGCAACGATACGGGCTACCGCGGGCGCACCGGGATCTACGAGCTGATCGTCGTCGACGAGGCGATACGGCGCCTCGTGCACGACGGCGCGGCCGACCTCGCGCTGCGCGCCGCCGCGCGCGCCGCGGGCATGCGCACGCTGCGCGCCGACGGCGCGCGCTGGCTCGCCGACGGCACGACCTCGCTCGAGGAGCTGCTGCGCGTCACGCGCGACGGTTGATGCCGAGGCGCGCGCACGTTGCCGTGTGGATCCCCGCTTTCGCGGGGATGACGGCGCGCGCGGAGGGCCAGCGATGACCGCATTCCGCTACGAGGCGGTCGACGCCGGCGGGCGCCTCGCGCGGGGCGTCGTCGATGCCGACAGCGCGCGTGCGGCGCGCGACGCCGTGCGGGCGCGCGGGCTCACGCCCACCGCCGTCGACGCGGCGCCGGGCGCCGCGGGCGGCCTTGCGGTCAGCGCGCCGCAGCTCGCCATGGCCACGCGCCAGCTCGCGACCCTCGCGCAATCGGGCATGAACCTCGATGCGGCACTGGCGGCCGCGGCCGAGCAGGCCGAGGCACCGCGCGTGGCGAAGCTCCTCGAGCGCGTGCGCGGCGACGTGTCGGCCGGCGAGCCCATCGCCGCCGCGCTGGCGCGGCACCCGCGCGCATTCCCGCCGCTGTACCGCGGCCTCGCCGCCGCCGGCGCCGAGAGCGGGCGCCTCGCCGACGTGCTGGCGCGCCTCGCCGACTACCTCGAGGCACGCCTCGCGCTGCGCCAGCGCTTCGTCGCGGCGATGGTCTACCCGGCGCTGGTGACGCTGATCGCGCTCGCCGTGGTCGGCGTGCTGCTGGTCTACGTGGTGCCGCAGATCGTCTCGGTGTACCAGCAGAGCCACCAGTCGCTGCCGTGGCTTACGCGCGCGCTGATCGCGACCTCGGGATTCCTGCGCGACACGGGCTGGATCTGGCTCGGCGTCGTGCTGATCGCGATCGTGGGGCTGGCGCTCGCCTGGCGGCGCGAGTCGTTCCGCCGCCGCGTCCACCATGCGCTGTTGCGCATGCCGCTCGTCGCGCGGCTGGCGCGCGGCCTCGACTCGGCGCGCTTCGCGAGCACGCTGGCGATCCTCACCGCCAGCGGCACGCCGCTCTTGCGCGCGCTCGACGCGGCGGCGGGCGTGGTGCGCATGATCCCCATCCAGGAGGCGGTGCGCGCCGCCGCGAAGCTCGTCCGCGAGGGCGTGCCGCTGGCGCGCGCGCTGAAGGCGCAGGGCGTGTTCCCTCCGGTGCTGGTGCACCTCGTCGCCAGCGGCGAGGCGAGCGGGCGGCTCACCCCCATGCTCGAGCGAGCCGCCACCGAGCTCGAGGGCGAGGCCGAGCGGCGGCTCGCGTGGATCGCCGCGCTGGTGCAACCCGCGCTGATCGTCGCCATGGGTGGCCTCGTGCTGCTGCTGGTGCTGGCGGTGATGCTGCCCATCGTCTCCATGAACCAGCTGATCCGATGACCCGCCGGCGACCCGTTCCGCCGATGACCCCGCTGCTCCACCGCCCGCGCAGGCGCGCGCTCCTCGTCGCGCTCGCGACGGCCTGCGCGCTGTCCATCGCCGCGGCGCGCGCGCCGGCACAGGCGCCGAAGTTCGACCCCGCGCGCGACGCCGCCCAGGACGTCGCGGCCGCGGTCGCACAGGCGAAGGCCGCGCGCAAGCGCGTGCTGGTCGACGTCGGCGGCGAGTGGTGCGTGTGGTGCCACTACCTCGACGCGTTCTTCGAGCACGACGCCGAGGCCCGCGATCTGCGCGATGCGCGCTACGTGGTGGTCAAGGTCAACTGGTCGCCCGAGAACAAGAACGCCGCGCTGCTGTCGCGCTGGCCCAAGGTGCCCGGCTACCCGCACCTCTTCGTGCTGGACGGCGAAGGGAAGCTGCTGCGCTCGCAGCCCACCGACGTGCTCGAGAAGGGCCGCGGCTACGACCGCAACAAAGTCATCGCGTTCCTCAAGCGTTACGCGGGCTGAGCGTCCGGTCGCTTGCGGGCGATGATCTCCATGCACACGCGATAGCGCGTGCTGACGCCGTACGACGCGACTTCGAATCCGGCGTCCTCCATGAGGCCGCAAAGCTGCTGCCGGCCGAAGTTATGGTAGTGCTCGATCTCGCCCCAGTAAGGGTTCGCACGTTCCTTGTCGAGCAGGCGCCAGACGACGCAATCGCGATTCGGCATCGACGCGATCAGCAGGCCGGCTTCCCGCAACAGCCCGTGCGCGTGCCGCAGCGCCTCGACGGGGTACGGCATGTGCTCGAGTACGTCGAAGAGCGAGATCACGTCGAATCGCTCCGACAGCGGCAGGTCGGTGAGTGCGGCGCATCGCGTTTCGATGCCGAGCGCATGCATCGCGTCGACGACGGAGGGCCGCAGATCCAGGCCAAAGGGGTCGAAACCCCATTCCTGCGCCGTGAACAGCAGCGACCCGTTGCCGACGCCGACGTCGAGCCAGCGGCCGGTGGGCCGCAAGGCGGCGACTTTCGCGACGACCGGTGCCCACGTCAGCCTTTCGCGCTCGGCATACGCGCCTGGCCACTGGTTCGGATTGGCACGGGAGAAGATCAGCCCCAGCGCCCATTCGCTCCAGGTGCCCTCGGTAAAGCTGTGCCCGCACGCGGCGCACGCGCTCCAGCGGATCGTCGGCGGCAAGGGAACGCGATAAAGCGGATGCGACGTGCAGCCATCTTCGCGGTCGTGCCGGATCTCCAGGCTATTGCAGATCGGACAACGCTGGTAGGGTACGCGCGCGCCACGTGCTCCGACGCTTGCCTGCGACATGTTCACTGCCGCTCTCCTGGGTGAGGGGACCGCCGTCTTGCGCGAGCCCGATCGCGCGAAACGCTCGATGCCGATGACGCTGATCGTGGAACGATGCTATTGGCGTGCCCGTGCGTTGTCCACCGCCTCGGATCGCGGCTTTCGGTGCCGCGCCAGCGCCCAGGCGACGTGCTCGCGCACCAGCGGCGACGGGTCGTCGCGGCGCGAGGCCAGCGCGGTGAGCACCTCCGGCGTCGACGGCGCGTTGCCCAGCGCGACGGCGATGTTGCGCAGCCAGCGCTCGTGGCCGATTCGCCGGATGGCGCTGCCTTCCAGGCGGCGGTCGAATTCCTCGCGCGTCCACGCGAAGAGCGCCGGCAGCGACGCCGCGTCGAGCCCGTTGCGCACGCGCGCGAAGTCCTCGCCCGAGGCCTCGCGCGCGTAGCGGTTCCACGGGCAGGCGAGCTGGCAGTCGTCGCAGCCGTAGATGCGGTTGCCGACCAGCGGACGCAGGGCCTCGGGGATCGCGCCCTTGAGCTCGATGGTGAGGTAGGAGATGCAGCGGCGCGCGTCGAGCTGGTAGGGCCCCGTGATGGCGCCGGTGGGGCAGGCGCCGATGCAGGCGGTGCACGTGCCGCAGTGCGCACCGACGGGCTCGCTGGGCGGCAGTGGCAGGTCGGTGTAGAGGTCGCCGAGGAAGAACAGCGAGCCCATGTCGCGCGTGAGCAGCAGCGTGTGCTTGCCGCGCCAGCCGAGCCCCGACTGCGCCGCGAGCGCCACCTCCATCACCGGTGCGCTGTCGCTGAACGCGCGGTGCGCGAAAGGCCCGATCGCCTCCTCGATGCGCGCGGCGAGGCGCGCCAGGCCCCCGCGCAGGACCTTGTGGTAGTCGCGGCCCGTCGCGTAGCGGGAGACGTAGGCGAGCGTGCCGTCGGCGAGCACCTCCTGCGCGTCGCGCGCGTCGCACGGCCAGTAGTTGATGCGCGCGTTGATCACGCTCGCGGTGCCGGGGACCAGCGCCGCGGGCCGCGCGCGCAGCGCCGCATGGCGCGCCATATAATCCATCTCGCCATGCCGACCCGCGTCGAGCCATTCCATGAGGCGCGATTCCTCGCGCGAGAGCTCGATGCCGGCGATGCCGATCGCGTCGAAGCCCAGCGCGCGTCCCCACGAAGCGATGTCGCCGGCGAGCGAGCGCCAGTCGATGTCGGTGCGCTGCGCGGCGCTCGTCGCCTGCGCGGGGTCGCGCTCCGCTGATGCGCCGATCATGGTTCCTCGCCGACGCCGCGGCGACCGAGCGCGCGGGTGCCGCGCTCGCGCCGGCGATGCAAGGTGGCATGGTCGTCACGCTCGAAGGCGACCTCGGCGCGGGCAAGACCACGCTGGTGCGGGGCCTCTTGCGCGCGCTCGGCCACCGCGGCGCGGTGAAGAGTCCCAGTTATGCGTTGGTTGAACATTACCAATTTTCGAGCTTATACTTCTATCACTTTGATTTCTATCGGTTCGCCGATCCGGATGAATGGGAAGGGGCGGGCATTGCAGAGTATTTTCGCGACGATGCCGTGTGCGTGGTCGAATGGCCCGGGCGCGTCGCGCGCTTCCTGCCGCGGCCGGACCTCGCGCTGACGCTGTCGATGCCGGCGCAGGGCGAGGGTCGCACACTCGCCGCGCAGGCCGCCACGCCGGCCGGCGAGCGCGCGCTGCAGGCGCTCGGACGGAGCGACACCCCGCGCGGGTGAGCGCCTCCAACCCCGCGCGGGTGAGCGCCTCGAACTGCGCGCGGGTGAGCGCCCGATGACGCGCGCGCGCAGCATCGACATCCTCGTGGCGCGACGGCGCGTGCTGCGCGCCGCGGTGCTGCCCGCGGCCTATGCGTTCATCCCCTCCGCCTGGGCGGCGATGACGTCGATCAACTCGGCGCGCGTCTGGCCCGCGCAGGAATACACGCGCGTGATCTTCGAGTCGCGCTCGCCGCTCGCCTACCGGATGCAGGTGCTGTCGAACCCCTCGCGCATCGTGCTCGACATCGACGACGCCGAGGTCTCGCCGCAGGTGGTCGCGGCGCTCGCGCACACCCACGACGATCCCTGGCTCGCGGGCATGCGCGTGGGGCGCCAGCCCCCGAACGCGC
Source organism: Casimicrobiaceae bacterium (assembly GCA_044226535.1). GTDB lineage: Bacteria > Pseudomonadota > Gammaproteobacteria > Burkholderiales > Casimicrobiaceae > VBCG01. Next base: position 11,735 of record JBGAGT010000025.1, read on the forward strand.
TGCGCGTGGTGATGGACCTCAAGGGCGACGTGAAGCCGCAGGCCTTCGCCCTTCCGCCGGTCGGCGAGTATGGCCACCGCCTGGTCGTCGACATCTATCCCGCGACGCCGCTCGATCCCCTGATGGCGCTGCTCGAGAACGAAGCGCGCAAGGCGCGCGAGCGCGCGAGCCTCGACGCGGACGCCGAGGCGGCGATCGCCGCGCTCAAGCTTCCCGACGATGCGTTCGGCAGGGACGGCGCCCTGCGCCGCGCGGACGCGGCGCGCGTCGCGGGGGGCGGCACCGCGAGCGCGGCCGACCGCGCGCAGGCCGGGACCGCACACGGCGCGCCGGGTCCCGGGCCGCACGCGACGGCGCCCGCGGGCGAGGCCGCGCGCGCCGCGCCACCCGCGCGGACGGGAACGCAGGAGGCCTCGCGGGGCGGGAAGAAGGCGGGCGCACCGCCGGCACGCGTGATCACGGTGGCGATCGACCCGGGGCACGGCGGCGAGGACCCCGGCGCGATCGGACGGCGCGGCACGCGCGAGAAGGACGTGGTGCTGGCGATCGGCCGGCGCCTGCAGAAGCTCCTCGACGGCGAGCGCGGCATGCGCGCCATGCTCACGCGCGACGCCGACTACTTCGTGCCGCTCGCGCAGCGCGTCGACAAGGCGCGTCGCGTCGGCGCCGACCTCTTCGTGTCCATCCACGCCGACGCCTTCACCACGCCCTCGGCGCGCGGCTCCTCGGTGTTCGCGCTGTCCGACCGCGGCGCGACCTCGGCCGCGGCCAAGTGGATGGCGCAGAAGGAGAACGCCGCGGACCTCATCGGCGGCATCAACCTGCAGGCGCGCGACCCGCTGGTCGCGCGCACGCTGCTCGATCTTTCGCAAGCCGCGCAGATCAACGACAGCCTCAAGGTGGGGCGCTACATGCTGAACGAGCTGTCGGCGATCAACGCGCTGCACAAGGGCATGGTCGAGCAGGCGGGCTTCGCCGTGCTGAAGGCGCCCGACATCCCCTCCATCCTGGTCGAGACCGCCTTCATCTCCAACCCCGACGAGGAAGCCAAGCTGCGCAGCCCGCGCGAGCAGAACCGCTTCGCCGACTCGATGGCGGATGGCGTGAAGCGCTATTTCGCGCAGAACCCCGCGCTGGCGCGGGGATGAAGCCCGGGTAGAATCGCGGCGTGATCCGCTTCTTCATCCTGTTCGTCGTGCTCCAGGCGACCTTGTTCGGCCTCGAGCTCACGCCCTTCGTGCAGCGCTGGTTCGTCGAGCCCTGGACCGTCGCGCTCGCCCACATCTCGACCAACCTCGTCACGCTGTTCGACTCCACCGTGGTCGCCGAGGGCCGCGTGATCCGCAGCCTGACCAACGGCTTCGCGGTCTCCATCGAGGCCGGTTGCAATGGCGTCGAGGCGACCATCGTGCTGCTCGCGGCGATGCTCGCCTATCCCGCGCCCTGGACGCGCAAGCTCGTCGGCATCCTGGCGGGCACGATCGCGGTGCAGGGGCTCAACATCGTCCGCGTGATCAGCCTCTTTTACCTCGGCCAGTGGAACCGCGAGTGGTTCGAGTGGGCGCACCTGTACGTCTGGCAAGCGCTGATCATGCTCGACGTGCTGATCGTCTGGCTGGTCTGGGTGCGCACGCTGCCGCGCGCGGGCGGGCCGGGCGAGCCGCCCTCGGACCAGGGCGCCGCCGTCACGCCCGCCGCCGCTTGAAAGGCGCGCTGCCCCGCTTCGTCGTCGTCACGCTCGGCTTCCTGCCGGTAACCTTCGCGCTGTGGTACTTCGCGGGCCCGCTGTTCACCTGGCCCGTGCGGCTGATCGTCGACGCGGTGTCGCGCGCGGGGTTCTCCGACATCGTGCGCGCGGTCGAGCAGCAGTCGTCGGTGATCAGCTTCGTCACGGCGCTGCGGCCGGGCACCGGCACCGGCGGGGGCACCATCAACGTCGACGTCAACACGCTGCTGTATTCGTACGGCATGCCGATGTTCGCGGCGCTCACCCTCGCCGCGCGCGACGGCCGCTACCTTCGCAAGCTCGCCATCGGCATCGCGGTGCTGCTGCCCTTCGTCGCCTGGGGCGTGCTCGCCGACTTCCTGAAGAACATCGCCTTCACCGCCGGGCCGCTGGTCGCCTCGCAGACGGGGTTCTCGGGGACGCAGCGCGAGTTCATCGCGTTCGCCTACCAGTTCGGCGCGCTGATCCTGCCTACGGTCGCGCCCGCGGCCGCCTGGGTGCTGATGCACCGCGGCTTCCTCGAGCGCATGCGCACCGCGGGCCGCTGACGCGCTCGCGTGATATCGTTCGCCGAGGAGGAGAATCCCCATGAAGACAGCCACGCTCACCCTCGCGGTCGCGATGCTCGCGTCGTCCGCGCTCGCCGCCGACGACGCACGCCTCGCCAAGGCGCGCCAGGAAGGCGAGGTCGCGTTCTACGCCAACATCACCTCGGTCGAGCCGATCGTCAAGGCGTTCACCGCCGACACCGGCATCAAGGCCACGTACACGCGCATCACCAGCACCAAGTTCGTGGCGACCACGATCACCGAGTCCGAGGCCGGCAAGCTGCAGGCCGACGTGATCCAGGGCCCGCTGCCGGTGCTCGAGATACTCAAGGACAAGGGCGTGCTGGCGCGCTACCGCTCGCCCGCGGCCACGGGCTATGCCGACTGGACGCGCAAGGACGACGCGATCCAGCTCTTCGGCATCGAGTACGTCGGCATCATCTTCAACAAGAACGTGATCAAGCCCGGCGACGCGCCGAAGCGCTACGAGGACCTCGCCGACCCGAAGTGGAAGGACAAGATCGTGATGGCGAACCCGTCGAACCATCCGTCGACGATCTCGTGGCTGGTGGGGCTCAAGGACCACGTGTTCAAGTCCGAGGCGGACTGGCGCGCGTTCCTCAAGGGCCTCGCCGCCAACCACCCGATGTTCGTCGCATCGTTCGGCCCGACGCCCGCGCCGATCGCCAGCGGCGAGAAGCCGATCGGCATCTCGATGCCCAAGTACATCCTGACCAACGCGCCCGCACCGCTCGACTGGGCGCGCCTCGACAACGAGCCGCTGCTCGGCACGCCGCGCGCGATCGGCATCGCCGCCAAGGCGCCGCACCCCGAGGCCGCGCGCGCGTTCGTCGACTGGTGGCTTTCGCCCAAGGCCATGGGCATGCTCGCCAAGGACGTCGGCGAATACGTCGCCACGCCGGGCGTCTACCCGCCGATCGACGGCATCGACAAGGCCAAGGTGATCGCCATCCGCGAGCTCTCCGACGAGGAGCTCCGCAAGTGGGGCGCCGAGTTCAAGGCGATCTTCGAGGTCCGCTAGCCCCGCCTCCGCAGCCGTGACGGCGCGGCCGGCCGGCGCGCCGGCTTGTCCATGGAAATCCGCGTCGCAGGACTGACCAAGCACTACCACGCCGAGGGCCGGGTGGTCGCCGCGCTCGACCACGTCGACCTCGTCGTCCCCGCCAACCGCATCTTCACGCTGCTCGGCCCCTCGGGCTGCGGCAAGACGACGCTCCTGCGCTGCATCGTCGGCCTCGAGACGCCCGACGAAGGCGAGATCCGCATCGGCGGCGAGCTCGTGTGGTCGAAGGCGCGCGGCGTCGCGGTGCCCACCGAGAAGCGCGGGCTCGGCATGGTGTTCCAGACCTACGCGATCTGGCCGCACCTGTCGGTGTTCGACAACATCGCCTACCCGCTGCAGATCCGCGGCGAGGCGCGCGACGCGATCCGCGACAAGGTGCGCCGCGCGCTCGCTTTCGTCCAGCTCGAGGGCGTCGAGCAGCGCTCGGCGACGCGGCTGTCCGGCGGCCAGCAGCAGCGCGTGGCGCTGGCCCGGGCGCTGGTGGCCGAACCCAAGGTCATCCTGTTCGACGAGCCCCTGTCCAACCTCGACGCCAAGCTCCGCGAGGAGACGCGCAAGGAGTTGAAGACCTTCCTCGGCAAGCTCGGCATCACCGCGCTCTACGTCACGCACGACCGCGTCGAGGCGCTGGCGCTCTCCGACACCATCGCCGTGATGAACGCCGGCAAGGTCGTCGAGCAGGGCTCGCCGCAGAAGATCTATTTCGACGCCGAGCACCGCTTCGTCGCCGACTTCATCGGCCGCGCCAACCTGGTGCCGGCCACCGTCAGCGGCCAGGCCGGCGGCGCGACGCTGGTCGACTGCGCGCTCGGGCGCATCGCCTGCGAGCCGCACGACGGCGCGCCGGGCACGCCGATCACGTTGTGCATCCGCCCCGAGTTCATCCGCGTCGGCGGCGAGCCCGCGGAAGGCGACAACGTCGTCGAGGGACGGATCGCCTCGCTCGCGTTCGTCGGCGAGGTGTACGAGGCGGAGATCGCCGCCGGCGACATGTTGCTGCTGGCGCGCCTCGCGCCCGACGCGCGCCTCGCCGAAGGCGACGCGGTGCGCCTCGCCGTGGCGCCGGCGCATTGCCGCCTCGTGGTCGCCTGACGCGCGATGGAAGGGGGCCGGCCGCGCCTCGTCTGGACGCTGATCGCGATCGTCGGCTTCCTCACGCTGTGCCCGGTGGCGATGCTGCTCGTCGGCAGCTTCTCCGAAGGGCTCAACGGCCTCGGCCGGTTCACGGTGGCGAAGTACGCGGCCGTCTACACCGATCCGGCGCTGCTGGCGGTGGTGGGCAACACGCTGGTGTTCGTGCTGGGCTCGTCGCTGCTCGCGACCGGCCTCGCGCTGTTCCTCGCCTACCTCAACACGCGCACCGACATCCCGTTCAAGGGGCTGTTCCGCGTCATCTCGATCGTGCCGATGATGATCCCGCACCTCCTGTTCGCGGTGAGCTGGGCGCTGCTGCTCAACCCGTCGAACGGCATGCTCAACGGCGCGCTGAAGGGGGCACTGGGGCTCGAGCGGATGCCCTTCGACGTGTACACGCTGTGGGGCATGGTCCTCGTCGAGGGCCTGCTCGACATGCCGATCGCCTACCTCATCATCGCCCCGGCGATGGGGTCGTTCGACGTCGCGCTGGAGGAATCGTCGCGCGTGTTCGGGGCCGGCGCCTGGCGCACGCTGCTGCGCATCACGCTGCCCGTGCTGCGCCCGGCGATCCTGGCTTCGTTCATCCTCGGGCTGGTGCGCAGCCTGGCGTCGTTCGCGGTGCCGCTGGTCATCGGCATGCCGGGTCGGGTCGACGTGCTGGCGACCTACCTCTACCAGATGATCGCGACCGGCTTCGCCACCGACTACGGCAAGGCCGCCGCGCTCGGCATGAGCGTGCTCGCCGTGTCGATCACGCTGATCGTCGTCTACCGGGCGCTGACCGGCGAAAGCGAGAAGTTCGTGACGATCTCCGGCCGCGGCTACCGCCCCTCGGTATTGGCGCTCGGCCGCTGGCGCATGCCGCTGTTCGCGCTGGTCGCGACGATCTCGCTGGTGATGATCGTGCTGCCGGTCGCGGTGCTCCTCTACACGTCGCTGGTGCCCTACGCGATGGTGCCGAGCGCGCAGGCCTTCGCGTCGATGAGCCTCAAGCACTGGACCGAAGTGCTGCAGGATCCGCTGTCGATCACCTCGCTGCGCAACAGCGTGGTGCTCGGCGTCGTCGGCGCGACGGCGGGGGTGGCGCTGTCGGTGTTCGTCGCCTACGCCATCGTGCGCGTGCGCTCGCGCGGGGCGGCGCTGCTCGAGACGCTGTCCTACCTCTCGTTCTCGTTCCCCGGCATCGTCATCGGCGTCGGCTTCATGTGGTTCTTCGTGCAGACCCCCCTGTACGCGACGATCTGGGCGCTGCTGATCGCCTACCTCGCGACCTACCTGCCCTACGGCGTCCGCCCGCTCGCCAGCGCCTTCGTGCAGGTGCACCGCCACCTCGAGGAGTCGTCGCTGGTCTGTGGTGCGAGCGCGCTGGTCACGCTGCGGCGCATCGTCGTGCCGCTGCTGGTGCCGGGCATCGTGTCGGCGTGGATCCTGCTCGCGTCGATGTTCGTGCGCGAGCTCACCGTGTCGGTGGTGCTGTCGCGCCCCGGTACCGAGGTCCTGGCGGTGCAGATCCTGCGCTTCGCCGACGATGGGCTATGGGGCAGGCTGGCCGCGCTCGGCATCGTGATGATCGCGATCTCGACGGCCCTCGTGCTCGCCGCCAGCGCGATCGGCGCGCGCTTCCGCCTCGCGCGCGAGACCGCGTAGCGGCGCCGGCGCGCTACAGCTCGGTGCCCACCGTGTGGCCGGCCGCCTCGAGCGCCGCGACGGCGGCCTTGCGCTGCGCGACGGGGATGAGGATGTAGTCGGTGTCGTAGGTCGCCATCGCGAACACCGACACGCGCGCCGCGGCGAGCGGCGCGGTCACGCTGACCAATATGCCCGACTGGTCGAGCGGCATCGGTCCGGCGAAGCGGATGAGCTGCCATCCCCGGCTCGCCACCACGTTTCCCGGCACGTACTCCTCGGGGACGACCACCGACAACTCGTCGCGCGTGCGCGTGATCGACCAGTGCGGCGCCGCGAGCGCCCAGTCGGGCAACGGCGCCGCGGGCTCGAGCCGGCAGACGGCGTAGCTGCCGAGCTGCAGCGACAGCGCGAGGCCCTTGCTCACGCGCCGCCGCCCGTCATCGCCGCCTTGCGCGCCTTCTCGCGCTCCCGCAGCAACTTGCGCTGGACCTTGCCGGTGGTGGTCATGGGCAGGGCCTCGATGAACTCGATCTCCTTCGGGTACTCGTAGGGCGCGAGGTGCCGGCGCACGTGCGCCTGGATGTCGTCGGCCAACGCGTCCGATGGCGCGTGGCCCTGCGCGAGCACGATGAAGGCCTTGACCACGTTGCCGCGCGTCTCGTCGGGCGAGGGCACCACCGCGGCATTGGCCACCGCGGCGTGGCGAACGAGGCAGTTCTCGATCTCCGAGGGCCCGATGCGATAGCCCGCGGCCTTGAACATGTCGTCGGCGCGGCCCTCGTACCAGAGGTAGCCGTCCTCGTCGATGCGCGCGACATCGCCGGTGCGGCACCAGTCGCCGCTCCACTTGGCGGCGGTCGCCTCGGGGTTGCGGTAGTAGCCGAGGAAGAAGATCGGGTCGGGGCTGCCGTCGGGCGCGGTGCGGTGCAGCGCCACGTCGCCGGAGGCGCCGGGCGCGACCTCGCGGCCCTCGTCGTCGATGACGCCGACGCGGTGCCCCGGGTAGCCGCGCCCCATCGAGCCCGGCCGCGCGGGCCACAGGGTGTGCGAGTTGCCCACGATGTAGTTCATCTCGGTCTGGCCGAACATCTCGTTGATGGTCACGCCGAGCGCCTCGCGCGACCATTCGAACACCGTCGTGCCGACGGCCTCGCCGGCGCTCATGATCGAGCGCAGCGCGAGGTCGAAATGCTCGCGCGGCCGCGGCCAGGCCTTCATGATCATCTTGAGCGCGGTGGGGAAGAGGAAGGTCGAGCGCACGCGGTAGCGCTCCATCAGCGCGAGCGCGCGGCCGGGCTCGAAGCGGCCGCGGTAGCCGACGATGGGCATGCCGAAGTACAGCGTCGGCAGCAGCGCGTCCATCAGCCCGCCCGTCCACGCCCAGTCGGCCGGCGACCAGAAGATGTCGCCTTCGCGCGGGAAGCCGTCGTGGGAGTGGATGAATCCCGGTAGGTTGCCGATCAGGCAGCGATGCGGCATCAGCGCCGCCTTGGGCGGCCCCGTGGTGCCGCTGGTGAACACGATCAGCGCGGGGTCGTCGGCGGCGGTGTCGACCGGGGCGAAGCGCGCCGCGTGCGGCGCGAGGAAATCGTCGAAGCCGGTGATGCCCGGTCCCGCGACCCCGGCGACGCCGACGATGCGGCGCAGCGCGGGCAGCCGCTCGACCACCGGCGCGAGGTTGGGCCAGGACTGCGGGTCGACGATGGCGACGCGCGCCTCGCTGAAGGCCATGCGGTACTCGAGCGCCTCGGGCCCGAACAGGAACGACAGCGGCACCGCGACCGCGCCCATCTGGTACACCGCGGCGTGCGCGATCGCCGTCTCGGGGCGCTGCGGCAACAGGATGGCGACGCGGTCGCCGCGCGCGACGCCGGCGGCGGCAAGCGCCTGCGAGAGCTGGTCGGCGCGCCGCGCGAGCTCGGCGAAGCTGTGCTCGGAACGGCTGCCGTCCTCGTCCTCCCAGTACAGCGCCGTGCGGGTCTCGTCCTGCGCATGCCGGCGCAGCATCGCCTCGCCGATATTGAAGCGCGGCGGCACCGCCCATCGCCATGCGGCGCAGGTGGCGGCGTAGCGATCGGCGACGGGCGGCGCCTCGCCTTGCGGCATGTCTCCTCCGGGTCGAGCTGCGTGCCCGCGCGCGCGGCGCGACGGGTGCGATGCGTCGATTATGCCGCGAACGCGGCGGTAGCGCGCGGCCCCGTCATCCCCGCGAAAGCGGGGATCCAGCCCTATACGCGCCGTAGTGCACTCGCTGCGCAATCGCAGCGGCCTGTCGCACATCGGCAAGCGGCGACGGCCCTCGGGGCTCGGTCCTCGCGATAAACCCGGCTCCGGTCCGAGCCCCGACGTCCGTCGCGCCGATGCGCTCGGGCCGCCACGAGCACCGCTCGTATCGCGCGGAAGCCATCGCGGCGAGCTTGCCGTCATCGCACCGCCGTCATCGGCGCGAAAGCGGGGACGTCTTCCGGTCACGGCAAATCGCGCGAACGGCCCGCAGCACGAGCACCGGTATCGCGAGCCGCAGGCCGTCGCCTCCATCGGCGCGGCGGACGCCGGGGCTCGCACGGACCGAGCCCCGGTGGCCGTCGCGCTTCGGCCGATGGAGGCGACGACGCATGTTTGCGCGGGTCGACGCAATACCGTTGCGGTAGGGCTGGGTCCCCGCTTGCGCGGGGATGACGGTGGGTCCCCGCTTTCGCGGGGATGACGGTGGGTCCCCGCTTTCGCGGGGATGACGGCTAGGCGGCCGAGGCGGCGTCCTTGCCGGGGAGCGTCGCCCCCTCGGCGAAGGGGCGATGCGAGGCGTCGACCGCGACGGGCTCGATCGTCGTCCACACCCAGTCGGCCATCTGCTCGATCAGGCGGCCGAAGCGGATGGGATGGATCGACTGCGCGGTGACCACCTTGAAGCGGCGCGTCGGCTGGTACTCGACGGCCGGCACGATCACCGACTGCACGGCCTGCTCGCCCTCGCGCCGGCGCATGGCGAGGAACAGGCCCTGGAAGGTGCGCGAGCCCGCGGTGGACTCGCCGTCCACCGAATAGGCGTCGGCGGCGCTGCGGCGATGCTCGACCATGTCGACGCCGGTGACCGCCACGGCGATGACCTGCAGGCCGATCTCGGCGCGCTCGGCGGTGAGCCGCCGCATGCGACGCACGATGCCGAGCGTCCACAGCGATTGCCCTTCGCCGCGGATCGCGGCCAGCGTCCCGAGGGTGATGGCGTTGGCGACGCTCATCGGCGCGACCAGCCGGAAGCCCGTCTGCGACATGTCCTTCACGTCCCAGGGGCCGCCGGGCGTCGCGTACTTGGCGAGGCGCTGCCGCATGAGCAGCGTGCGCCGGTCGTCGTCGCCGCGCATGCGGCCGAACACCGCGAGGTCCATGGTGCCGTGGAAGCTCTGGCCCGGCTGGATCGAAGGCACCGGCTCGCGCTCCTCTTCGCGCAGGTAGGCCGCGATGCGCGAGAAGCCGACGATCGCGTCGACCGAGCCCGCGGCGCTGGTGCGCTCGCCGCGCCGCGCGAACGGCCGGTATTCGGGGTCGACCTGCGCGGCGAGCTTGTGCAGCAGGCCGAGCTGCTCGGTGCGGCGCGGCGTGCGCTCGGACAGCGGCTGGTGCCGGATCTTCTGCTCGACCGCCATCACGTTCTGCATCAGGATCGCGTGCAGCGGCCGCGTGTCGAGGAACAGCACGCGGCCCTCGAGCGGCCCCGAGGTCCGCCGCCTGAGGCCTTCGCGCGACGCCAGGTCGACGTAGAACGACGTCGCCGACGAGGCCTCGAGCGTCAGCCGCAGCACGGTGCACCATTCCTCGAGCTCGCCCACGGTCCACTCGAGGTGGCGGGGGTTGAGGTTGCCGGTGTCGACGAGCTGCAGCAGCAGCACGCGCAGGTACTGCTGCTCGATGGTGGTGGCTTCGCCGGCGTCGAGCGCGACCTGCGCGCGCTCGAGCTGCCGCGAGCAGGCACGGGTGAACAGGGCATGCAGCTCGGCCCATTTGGCGGGGATCCACTGCTCGAAGCGGAACAGCCGCGTCTTGGCGTCGAGGCCGAGGTGGTGGATCTGCCGCGCGAGCAGCTCGACCTGCAGCGCCTGCCAGCGCGCGTGCTGCGCATGCTCGTCGACTTCGCGCTCGAAGGCCTGGTAGGCGAGGAGGAAGGCCTGCGTGAGGTCGAACAGCGCCGACCACAGTTGGTTCTCGATGCGCGTGCTGCGGTTGGCGTGCTCGATGTACTGCGCCGTGAGGCTGGCGCGCAGGCGCTCGCAATGGGCGTCGATGCGGAACACGGCCTCGAGCATCGCCGGCGTGCGCCGCGTGACGCGCTCGGCGACCACGCCGAGCTCGGACAGGATCTCGACATGGGCCGCCAGCGGGTCGTTGGCGGGAAAGGTGGCGAGCCAGCGCTCGGCCGACTTGACGTCGGCGAGGGGATCCTTGACGGACTTGCCGAAACCGAACACGAGGCGCGTAACCGGGCGGGATTGACGGGGGCGATCATCGCCCGCGGGCGACGGGCGAGGCAAGGCCGCCCGTCTGCTGCTGGCATGTATTGTGCAATATGACCAGCGTCGCCGGCGTCATGGCTGCAGATTGGCGCGCTTGGCGTGTTTTGGATGGGAGTCGCCTATACTTGTGCACCACACGGCGACCACCGGCATGTGACATTCAAGGGACGGGAAGGACGAACATGGGCATTCTGATCAAGGCGCCGACGCGCCGTCGTGACGTGCTTCCGGTGGTTGCCGGCAGCGAGCCGAGCACCAGCCAGGACACGCAGGGTGCCCTGCACATCCGCGAGGTGGTGCGCAGCACCGGCCTGCGCCGCGAGCAGCTCTACATGTGGCAGCGCCGCTACGGCTTTCCTTCGCCGCTGCGCGACCAGTTCGGCGACCGCGTCTACCCGCCCGACCAGGTGGCGCGGCTCAAGCTCATCAAGCAGCTCCTGTCGGAAGGCTGGCGCGCCGGCGCCGTCGTGCCGCTCGCCGAGTCGGCCCTGCAGTCGATGCTCGGCCTCGCCATCCACGAGCCCTCGTCGCTGCCGGTGGAGATCGAGACGGCGGTGAAGCTCCTCGCTTCGCACCGGGTCGGCGAACTGCAGAACTACCTGTCCAAGCTGCTGGTCGCGCAGGGCACGCGGCGCTTCCTCGAGCAGACGCTGATCCCCCTCAACGAGGCCGTGCACGAGCACGTGGTGCGCGGCGAGATGCGCAATTTCCAGGAAATGCGCTTCGCCGAGCTCGCGCAGCGGCTCTTGCGTGACGTGGCGCGGCTGGTGAGGCCGGTGCGCGACTCGCGCACGGTGCTGCTCGCCACGCCTCCCAACGATCCCAACACCCTCGGGCTCGCCATCCTCGAGCTCTTGCTGCTGACCGAGGGGGTCAATTGCGTGACGCTCGGCGCGGGCGTCCCCGCGCAGGAGATCGCCGACGCGGCGTCGGCCTACGACGTGGCGATGGTGGTGCTGCTGTTCGACCGCGGCATCTCCGGCAAGATCGCCGGCCAGGAGATCCGCAGCCTGCGCCACGCGCTGGCGGACCCGATGCCACTGATCGTCAGCGGGCGCGCGGTCAACCTGCTCGCCAAGCCGATCGCGCAGGTGCGCGCCGCCGCCGACTTCAGCTCGATGATGGCCACGCTGCGCGAGCTCGGCATGCTGGCCTCGCCGACGCTGTCGAGCGTGCCCGGGTTGCCGGGCGAGCAGGCGCGGGCGTAAAGTCGGGCGGGTGTTCCGCACCCGTCCCGTCGCCCATACCCTCGGGCTCGTCGCCGCGGCGATCCTCGCCGCGCTGCTGTTGTGGCTCGCCTGGCGCGGCTACCGCCAGCCCGAGCTGCTGATCGATTTCGCCAACATGCGCGTCTGCTGAGGCGCGCCCGCGTCGCGGCGCCCCGCCTGCGCTAGGGCTCGTTCAGGAAATCCTCGAGCTTGCGCCGCTCGCGCTTGGTGGGCCGCCCCGCGAAGCGCGGGTGGGCCGCCTCGGCCGCGCGGCGCGCGGCGACGAAGGCCTCGCGCGCCTCGACGCTTTCAGGTGTCTCGGCGTACAGCGACGCCGCGTCGACGGCGCCGCCCCGGCGGTCCGACAGCCCCGTCACCTCCACCTCGACGGTCAGCCCCGACTTGCGCACGGCGATGCGCTGCCCCACGCGCATGGCCTGCGAGGGCTTGGCGCGCTGGTCGTCGACGCGCACCTGGCCTGCGTCGATCGCCTTCACGGCCAGCGCGCGCGTCTTGTAGAAGCGCGCCGCCCACAGCCACTTGTCGAGGCGAAGGCGCGTGGAGCCGATGTCATCCATGGCGACGCCGCAGCCCGGTCAGCGGCTGCCCTCGGGCGGCGGCACGTGGCGGCGCATGAAGGAGGCGGTCGCCTGCGAATCGGGCCAGGGCTCCCGCTCGAGCGCGTCCATCACCCGGTGGCGGTCGCCGGCCGGCCGGTTCTGCGACAGCTTGACCTTGAGGTCGAGCCGGTCGATGGGCATCTCGAAGGCCACGATCGCGCCGAGCATCACCCCGCGCTGCGGCTCGTCCATGGCGAACGACCAAGGCGCCTCGCGGCCCGCCTCGTAGCGGGCGGTGAGCGCTTCCACCACGCGCTCGGCATCCTCGCGGTCCTGCATCGCGCGCAGCGTCCCGTGCGCGTGCACCGTCACGTAGTTCCAGGTCGGCACGGCCTTCGCGGGCTCGGCGTACCACGACGGCGACACATAGGCATGCGGCCCGTGGAAGATCGCCAGCGAAGGGCGCGACCCGGCCGCCTTCCAGTGCGGGTTGGCGCGCGCGAAATGCCCGATCAGCACGTCGCCTTCGCCGCGCACGCGGCGCAACAGCGGCAGGTGGGAGACGAAGGGTTCGCCGTCGCCGGGCGTGACCAGCGTGGCGAAGCCGTGCTCGTCGACGACGCCGCGCGCGAGCGCGAGGTCGCCCGACGCGAAATGCGCGGGGATGTAGAGGCTCATGGCAGGTCGCTCCACGGCGCGCCTCGCGCGCGTCCCCGGGGCCACGCGCCCCGGGACGGCCCGGCCGCGCTCATTGCTCGGGGAAGGTGTGGATGCTCATGGGCAGCGCGCTGTTCTTGTCGAAGGTCGCGCCGCACTCGACGCCGGCGCGCGCCAGCGCCTCGCTGCCCTCGAGCCGATCGTAGAGCACGTGCATCGCGCCCAGCGCGAACTCGCGTCCCGAGCCCACCGCCCAGAAGCGCGTGTACTCGAACACCTCGCGCATCGAGTACACGCCGAAGATGCCGCGCGGGTTGGCCACCAGCGCGGTGATCTGCGTCGACTCGTAGGGGTCGTCCTCTTCCTCCTTGGGGTTGAGGAAGTGCTGCTCCTTCAACACCGGGTGGAGCTTGCGCAGCGTCTCGAAGATGGCGGCCTTGCTGGAAAGGTCGATGTCCTTGCCCTCGCGCAGCAGGCTCTCGAACACCAGCTGGTGCGCGGCCGAGCCGCACAGGCCGAGGTAGGCGTCGCCGTGGCGCAGGATCTTCTCGTAGCTGCGGTCGAACTCGGCGGAGAGCTTCAGGTCGCCGAAGGTCGTGAGCGAGTCGGCGGCGATGCTGATGGTGCCGGCCTTGCGGACGGCGACGAGCGTGGTCATCGAGGTTGCGCGCGAAGGCGCGTGCGGCGGGGCAACCTATTCTACGTCAGGCGAACGCGGGCGGGCAGGGCAGCGCGCGCATCGGTGGCACGCGCGCCATCGACCACGCGGTGGTCGCGTGCGCCCAGAACGCGTCGGCATGCGGCCGCGGCGACGGCGGCGCGGCCTGGCCGAGGAACGCCCAGGCGGCGAGCAGCGCGCCGGTGCCCGCGCCGTCGATGGCGGGCGCGCCGCTCTGCTTGGAAAGCTTCTCGCCGTTCGCCGCCACGGCCACCGGCACATGGGCGTAGCGCGGCGCCGGGAAGCCGAGCAGCCGCTGCAGCAAGCGCTGCCGTGGCGTCGAGTCGACGAGGTCGGCGCCGCGCACCACGTCGCTGATCGCGTCGTCGGCGTCGTCGACGACGATCGCGAGCTGGTAGGCGAAGAGGCCGTCGCTACGCTTCACCACGAAGTCGCCGACGTCGCGCGCGACATTCTGCACGATCCTGCCCTGGACGCGGTCGTCGAAGGCGATCACGGCGTCATCGACGCGCAGGCGCCAGGCGGCGCGGCCAGGCGTCGCGGCAGTGGCTGTGGCGGCAGCGGCGGATGACGCGCAGGCGGAGGGCCTGCAGGTGCCGGGATACACCGGCTCGCCGGCCCCGCCCTGCCGCCAATGGCGGGCGTCGGCGCGCGTGCAGCGGCAGGGGTAGAGCGCGCCGCCGCGCGCGAGCGCCGCGAAGGCGGCGGCGTAGCGCGCCGTGCGATCGCGCTGCCGCGCCACCTCGCCGTCCCAGCGGAACCCCAGCGCCCCGAGCGTGGAGACGATGGAGCGCGCGGCGTCGGCGCGCGCGCGCGTGACGTCGACGTCGTCGATGCGCAACCGCCAGCGCGCGCCGGACTGCCGCGCGTCGGCGTAGCTCGCGACGGCGGCGACCAGCGATCCGAAATGCAGGGGGCCGGTGGGCGAGGGCGCGAAGCGCCCGGCGGGTCCCGGCGCCGCCATCGACATCAGGCTGCCGCCACCGCCTTCACCGCGGCGAGGTCGTGGTCAGCTTGAGCGAGCCGGGGACCTGCGAGGCGGTGGCGCGCGCATAGCGGCCCATCGCGGCCACGACGGCGTTGGGGTACTCGGCACGCCCGAGGCTGCCGTTGTAGCGGCCGAGCGCGCGGAAATAGTCGCCGCGCTCGCGGTCGAGGTAGAAACGCAGGATGGTGCAGCCGTAACGCAGGTTGGTGCGCGCGTTGAAGAGGTTCTGGTCGCGCGAGCCGATCAGCTTCACCCAGAACGGCATGACCTGCATGTAGCCGCGCGCACCGGCGATGGAGATGGCGTACTTGCGGAAACCGCTCTCGTGGTGGATCACGCCCAGCACCAGCTGCGGGTCGAGTCCCGCGCGCGTGGCCTCGTAGTGGACGTTGGCGAGGAACTCGCGACGCTCGGCGTCGAGCGTGAAACGCGACGCGAGCTTCGGCGACATGTCGTCGATCCAGGCGCGCACGTCGGCGCGCGCGCGATAGTTGGCGGGCGGCGGGAGGTCGGCGATGGACTTGGCGAGCCCGGCGATCACCGACGAGGCCAGGTCCTCCTCGGCCTGTGCGCCGGCCCGCGCCGCCGGCGCGAACGCGGCCGTGCCGCCGCCGAGTGCCAGCGCCGCCAGCGTGCCGAGGAACGCGCGGCGAGGGTTGTCGTCCCCGCGAAAGCGGGGACCCGCCTCGTCATCCCCGCGCACGCGGGGACCCAGCCCGTCATCCCCGCGAAAGCGGGGACCCAGCCCGTCATCCCCGCGAAAGCGGGGACCCATCGTGGCGTCGACGGCTGGGTTCCCGCTTTCGCGGGAATGACGGGGGCGGGGGTCGCTCACGCCTCGGCCTCGAGCCGCGTCCTGACGAACGCCAGCGCGTCGTCGACCGCCACCGGCGTCGCGGCGCTTTCGCGTCGCGATTGCACTTCGACCTTGCCGTCCTTGAGCCCGCGGTCGCCGACGGTCACGCGCAGCGGGATGCCGATCAGCTCGAGGTCGGCGAACATCACGCCGGGCCGCTCGCCGCGGTCGTCGAGCAGCACGTCGTACCCGGCTGCCTCGAGCGCGTCGTGCAGCGCGTCGGCGCGCGCGCGCACGGCCTCGCTGCGTTCGTAGCCGATGGCCGCGACGGCGACGTCGAAGGGCGCCATGGCGCGCGGCCAGACGATGCCGCGCTCGTCGTGGTTCTGCTCGATGGCGGCGGCCACCACGCGCGTGACGCCGATGCCGTAGCAGCCCATCTCCATCACCTGCGACTGCCCCGCGGGGTCGAGGAAGGTGGCGCCCATGGCGCGCGAGTAGACGCTGCCCAGCGCGAACACGTGGCCCACCTCGATGCCGCGCACGATCTCCAGCGTGCCCTTGCCGTCGGGCGAAGGGTCGCCCGCGACCACGTTGCGGAGGTCGGCGACGAGGTCGGGCTCGCGCGCGTCGCGGCCGAAGTTGACGCCGGCCAGGTGGAAGTCCGCCTCGTTGGCGCCGCAGACGAAGTCGGCCATCACCGCGACCTGGCGGTCGACGATCAGCGGCAGCGTCGCGGGAATGCCCACGGGCCCGAGGTAGCCGGGCTTGCAGCCGGTGGCCGCGACGATCTCGGCGTCGGTGGCCCAGCGCCAGCCGCCCAGGCCCGGCAGCTTGCCGATCTTCACCTCGTTGCCCATGTGGTCGCCGCGGATCAGCAGCATCTGCACCTTGTCCTGCGCGAAAATCATCAGGCACTTGACCGTGCGGGACAGCGGGAGTTGCAACAATCGCGCCACGTCCTCGCAGGTGGAGATCCCCGGCGTGGGGACCTTGCGCATCGCCTCGGCCGGGGCGGGCCGGGGGCCGGGAGGCGCGACGCCCTCGGCCTGCTCGACGTTGGCCGCGTACTGCGACGCGGGCGACCAGGCGATGGCGTCCTCGCCCGACTCCGCCAGCACCTGGAACTCGTGCGAGGCGAAGCCGCCGATGGCGCCGGTGTCGGCCTCGACCGCGCGGAACTTGAGGCCGAGGCGCGTGAAGATGCGCGCGTAGGCGTCGTACATCGACCGGTAGCTCTTCATCAGGCCGTCGCGGTCGACGTCGAACGAATACGCGTCCTTCATCACGAACTCGCGGCTGCGCATCACCCCGAAGCGCGGGCGGATCTCGTCGCGGAACTTGACCTGGACCTGGTAGAGGTTGAGCGGCAGCTGGCGGTAGCTCTTCACATCCTTGCGCACGATGTCGGTGACGACCTCCTCGTGCGTGGGCCCGAACAGGAAGTCGCGCTCGTGGCGGTCGCGGATCTTGAGGAGCTGCGGGCCGAACTTGTCCCAGCGGCCGGTTTCCTGCCAGAGCTCGGCGGGCACCACGTGCGGCAGGTAGCACTCCTGCGCGCCGGCCTTGTCCATCTCGTCGCGCACGATGGCCTCGACCTTGCGCAGCGTGCGAAGGCCGAGCGGCAGCCAGGAGTAGATGCCGGAGGAGAGCTTCTTGATCATGCCGGCGCGCAGCATCAGCCGCTGGCTGGCGATGTCGGCTTCGGCGGGTGCTTCCTTGAGCGTGGGCAGGAAGAAACGGGAAAGGCGCATGCGGTGACGAAGGCGCGGCGGCACCGGGCCGGTGCCCGCCCGCCGCGAGGTCTTTGTTGTAAGACCTTGATTTTACCGCGCTTACAGTTCCACCGCCGGGAATCGGCCGTTTGGCCGAGGTGGGCCGTCGCGGCCGTGCAACGCGGGGGTCAGCGGCCCCTCGCGCAACGCGGCCGGGTCAGCCGCCCCCGCGCTGCGCGGCGCGATCCGCTTCCGCGCGCTTGGCAGCGGCGCCCGTCGCGTCGCCACGCGCCGCCAGCGCCGACGCCCAGGCGCGCCACGTGGCCTCGCGGTCGGGCCCGGCCTCGACCGCGCGCTGGAACGCGGCGTCGGATTCCGCGGGCCGGCCGAGCGCCGCAAGGGCGGCGGCGCGGCCCGCCAGCGCGGGCACGAAGCCGGGCGCGTCCGCCAGCGCCTCGTCGAAATGCGCCAGCGCGCGTGCGGGTTCGTGCTGCGCGAGCTCGACTTCGCCGCGTATCGACGTGGCGAAGAAGCGGGTCCAGCGGTCGACGCGCGCATCGCGGTCGAAGGCCGCGAGCTCGGCGAGCGCTTCGGCCTGGCGGCCGGCGGCGTTCAGGGCAGCCGCGTGCGCCACGTGCAGCCACGCGGTGTTCGGGGATTCAGCGGGTATCTGCTGGACGTAGGCCGCCGCATGGGCCAATGCCGTGGCGGTGTCGCCGCGCAGCGTGTCGACGTAGACCTGCCCGGCCGTCCAGAACAGGTCGTCCGGCGCCGAGGCCCTGCGCGCGGCTTCGATGTCGCGCGCCGCGGCCGCGAGGCGGCCCGTGTCGGCCTCGCGCAGCCCGCGCCAGAACAACGTCGAGTTCGCGTCCTTGCGCAACGCAAGCGCGCGCGTGCAGTAGACCTCGGTGCGCACCTCGGGTATCCAGTAAAGCCCCTGGCAGGCCGCATCGAGCACGTCGAAGGTGGCGTCGGGCTTCATCGCGGGTTCCTCGAGCAGCGCGCGAGCGGCCTCGCGGTGCCCTTGCGACAGCATCGCGTACACGAGGTTCTTGCGGATGATGGCGGTGGGGCCATGGGGCATGGCCAGCGCCTGGCGGTACTTCTGTTCGGCGGCGGCGTACTCGCCCTGCCGGCTCAGCAGCAGGCCCCACAGGTTGAGCGCCCAGGCGTCGTCGTCGGGGGGCGGGGTGCGCAGCACGTAGTCGATGGCGGCGCGCGTGCGTGGGTACCCGCTCGCGGGATCCTCGGTCCAGTAGAGGTAGGACGCGAGGACGTAGGGATCGGCGAGCTGCACGATCGCGCGTGCGCCGTCCTCGAGCAGACCCTCGACTTCGTCGTCGCTGCGCGCGACCTCGAGGGTGCGCAGGTTCTGCGCGTCCTGCAGGTTGATGACCATGCGCAATCCCGCACCGTCGCGCAGTACGATGCCGTCGATCGTGGGCTCGCGGTGGCCGACGGCCGAGCGCGCGTAGCGCACGATCGATTGCATCGAGGTGTTGGCGCCGAGGATGTGCACGTCGGGGATGTCGCTGCCCGCGATCAGCGGGCGCAGCGCGTGCGAGGTCTGCGACGATCGCTGGATCTTGACGATCTCGTTGACCACGAGCTGCGAGGCTGCCGTCGGGATGTAGCCGCGCGCCGCGACGTCCTGCGGCACGCCGATGGGGAGCACCACGACGCTTTCCCGGCGGACCTCGGCGACGAAGGCCACGACCAGCGCGACGATCACCGCGATCAGCAGCAGGCTCACCAGGATCGAGAACAGCGCCCCCGCGTTCTCGGCGATGCGCGGCAGCAGGCCGCGCGTCGGCGCGGGTGCCGGCGGGGCGGCGTCGCGGCCCGCGCCGCCGCCGTCCGCGTCGGCGGCGACCCGGCGCCGGGTGAAGAAGGGATGCGCGTGGAGCGTGCTGATCTGCTCGATGCGGCGTCCCGGCTTGAGGAGCTGGCGTCTGAATTTCATCGGTGCGGCGCGCGCGTTGCCTCGCGCGCGCGGGAGTGCCGTGGCGGGCCGTGGAGAGGGAAGGCTCGCGGCGATGTTACCGCGTGCGCGACCGGGGCTGGGCATTGCGCTGCATGGGACAATGCAGCGGTGACGCTCGAGCTCGCCGACCCGCGCAGGTTCCCCGCCACGGCGGAGCCCGGCGCGGTGGGCGATGCGGGTGTCCCGGCGCGCGCCTCCGCCGCGGTTGCGGCAGCGGCCGCCGAGGCGAGCCTCGCGCGAAGCGCGCAGCGCGACAGCGAGGCCGACGATGCGATCGTCGACGAAGCGCTGCGCGACGCCTTCGCCGACCGCTCGGGCGCGACGCTCGAGGCGCTGTTCGCCGCCGCGCCCTCCGCCGCCGTGTACCGCCACCTGTGGCGCCGGCTCGGGCTGCAGTGCGCGAAGCCGGTCGACACGGGTTCCCCGCTCGGGGTGGCGCTGTTCGCGCTGCCGCTGGTCGTGGTCTGCGTGCACCGCGACGGCGGCCGCGCGATTCTGCCGGGCGGCCTGCCGGACGCCGCGTCGTTCGCGGCGTTGCTGCGCGAGCACCGCGCGCTCGCCGGCAACGAGACGCTGGCGCTAGCCCCGTCGCTCGCCGCCGCGCACGCGATCGCGCCGCGCTGCCTGCCCGCGCTCGCGGCGGGTGCACGCGAGGCCGTCGAGGGCGGCGCGCCGCTCGACGTCGCCCCGCAGCCGATCGAGGTCTCGGCGCAGGAATCGGTGCACCTGCGCTTCGTGGTCGGCACCGCGCTCGCCGCCGCCTCGGCGCCGCTGTTCGGCACGGCGCCCGCCCCGGGGCTCGCGAGCGCGCTGGCGCGCAAGCTGATGGCCGGCTGGTCGGCGCATGCCGGCGTGCAGGCCGTCGCGCTGCCGCGCCTGCCGGCGGCGCTTCCGCAGGCCTGGGCCGAGGGCCTCGTCGCGCAGCGCGAGGTCTCGGTCCAGCTCTTCGTGTCCAACGCGCTGCGCCGGCTGCGCAGCCGCTTCGGCGAGCCCACCGCGATCGTGAGCGCGCATGCGCTCGCCGACGGCACGGGC
Organism: Casimicrobiaceae bacterium; assembly: GCA_044226535.1. Lineage (GTDB taxonomy): Bacteria > Pseudomonadota > Gammaproteobacteria > Burkholderiales > Casimicrobiaceae > VBCG01. Next base: position 31,989 of record JBGAGT010000025.1, read on the forward strand.
GAGCTGCGCTTGAGCCTGTCGTCACCGTTCTCGCCGCGCGATGCCGAAGGTTTCCGATGCCCCCTGTTTCCGTTCGAGCGCGTTGCCGATGCCACGGCGGTGCTCGAGGCGCTGCTCGACGATTGCCGCGTGGCCGACGTACGCGCGGAGCCCGGCGTCCACCGCGACCGCGACGCGGCGACGGGCCTGCCGCTGCTGTTCAAGGCCGGGGGCCCGGCCACGCACTAGCGAGCCCGGTGCAGGCGCTTCAGGCGACGCGGACCGGCAGCTCGCCCGGCAGCATCGGCGCGCGCCGCTCCTGCGAGGGCAGGGTGCGCGGCGCGTCGACCTGCCGCACCCGCCCCAGGCCGCTGACCGACTTCGACAGCGTCGGGCTGCCGATGTAGTCGACGTTGCCCGCGCCCGAGATGTCCACGGCCAGCGCGCGGGTCGCGTTGATCAGCACGGTACCTGCGCCGCTCACCTGCACCGACGCCGTGTCGCTCACGAGGTTCGGCGCCTGCAGGTCGCCCGCACCGGAGATGCGGATGCGCTGCTCCCTGGCGCGCCCGGCGATGTTGGCGCGTACGCGCCCCGAGCCGTCGATGGCGAGGCGATCGACCTCGATGCGGTCGAAGTCGAGCGTGGCGCTGCCCGAGACGTCGATCGACAGCTTCGGCGTGCGGATGCTGGCGGACTGCACGCGCGCCGAGCCGTCGAAGGAGAGGGCGTCGAGCTCGGTGAAGGTGATGGTGATGCGCGGCGTACTGCGCGGCGCCCGCTCGACCAGCCCGCGCAGACCGCCGCGGCGCGCATCGTGCGAGCCGATCGAAAGCTCGCCGTCGCGCACGCGCGCGACGACGCGGGCGTCGTCGCCCGACTCGACGCGGATCGCCGGCGTGCTTCCCTGCACCAGCGTGATGTCGGCCGACCCATGCACGGCGATGGCGTGGAAGGGCTCCAGCGCGCGGTCTACCGTGCTGACGGCGCTTTCGCGCGTCGTGCCCGGCGCGGCCGGCATCGCGAAGTTGACGCGCGACAGCGAAAACCAGGTCGCCATGGCGGCGAGGACCACGGCGGCGAGGACCAGCAGGACGAGGATGCGGCGTGGCATGGCGGTGGTCGGTCGGGGAGTCCGTCTGGTTGGATGCACCGGGTGCGCCGGGCGGATTCGCCCGGTGCATCCAGGACATGGGATCGCGCTGCCGCTACAGGGTATCCGGTCCGCAGACCCCTGTGGCGAGCCAGGTACCGGGTGGGGGTAAGGCTCGCCCTGCCGGCCCCCCGGACGCCTGGGCGCAACAAACGCTTGCCGCTTTCATTGAATACGGTATACAGTAATCGCCAGCTGGACAGACGACCACGACCCACCGCACCCCCGCCGCTCGCGGGCGGTGCGCGCCACGCCACCAGGAGGAAGCATGCAGCGCCAGGGCGACCGCATCCGAGTGATCATTGCCAAGGTCGGCCTCGACGGCCACGACCGCGGCGTCAAGATCGTCGCGCGCACCTTGCGCGACGCCGGCATGGACGTCATCTACACGGGCCTGCACCGCACGCCCGAGGAGGTGGTCGACGCGGCGGTTCAGGAGGACGTCGACGTCATCGGCGTGTCGATCCTGTCGGGCGCGCACATGACGGTGTTCCCGCGCATCCTCGACGCGCTCCGCTCGCGCCAGGCCGACGACATCCTGGTGGTCGGCGGCGGGGTGATCCCCGACGAGGACTGCGAGGCGCTGAAGAAGATCGGCGTCAAGGAGATCCTGCTGCAGGACACCCCGCCCGCGACCATCGTCAGCATGATCGAGCGCGTGGTCGCCGAGCGCGGCGCGCGCTAGGAGGACGGCCATGCACGACATGGAGCAGTGGTCGTTCCCGCCGAAGTTCGACGCGGGCTACCTCCCGCCCGCGAACTCGCGCTACTGGTTCCCGCGGCGCGAGACCATGCCCGCGGGCGATCGCGAGAAGGCGATCCTCGAGCGGCTGAAGCTCGTCACGCGCTACGCCTGGGACCACTCGCCGATGTACCGGCGCAAGTGGGAGGAGGCGGGCTTCCATCCGGAGCAGTTGAAGTCCCTCGAGGACTTCGAGTCGCGCGTGCCGGTGATCGGCAAGAAGGACCTGCGCGAGTCGCAGGCGAAGCGCCCGCCGTTCGGCGAGTACGTCTGCGTCCCCGACAGCGAGATCCACCACATCCACGGCACCTCGGGCACGACCGGCCGACCCACGGCCTTCGCCATCGGCCGCGACGACTGGGACGCGATCGCCAACGCGCAGGCGCGCGTGATGTGGGGCATGGGGCTGCGCCCCGGCGACACGGTGTTCATCTCGGCGATCTTCAGCCTCTACCTCGGCTCCTGGGGCGCGCTGGCCGGCGCCGAGCGCCTGCGCGCCAAGTCCTTTCCCTTCGGCGCGGGTGCCGCGGGCATGACCGCGCGCGCGGCGATGTGGCTCGACCTTTCCAGGCCGCAGGGCCTCTACGCCACGCCCTCGTTCGCGCTGCACCTCGCCGAGGTGGCGAAGCAGGAAGGCTACGACCCGCGCAGCTTCGGCCTCAAGGTGATGTTCTTCTCGGGCGAGCCCGGCGCGTCGGTGCCGGCGGTGCGCGACCGCATCGCCGGGCTCTACGGCGCGCGCGTGATCGACTGCGGCTCGATGGCCGAGGTCACGCCGTACATGAACGTCTCCGGCACCGCCGAGACCGACGGCATGCTGTGCTGGCAGGACATGGTCTACACGGAGGTCTGCGACCCCAAGACCATGATCCGCGTGCCCTACGGCCAGCGCGGCACGCCCGTGTACACGCACCTCGAGCGGACCTCGCAGCCGATGATCCGCCTGATGTCGGGCGACCTGACGCTGTGGGAGGACGGCCCGAACCCCTGCGGGCGTACCTACCCGCGGCTGCCGCAGGGCGTGTTCGGCCGCATCGATGACATGTTCACCATCCGCGGCGAGAACGTCTACCCGAGCGAGGTCGAGGCGGTGGTCGCCAGGCTGCCGAGCTACGGCGGCGAGCACCGCATCGTGATCTCGCGCGAAGGCAACATGGACGAGCTGCTGGTGCGCGTCGAGGCCGACGCCGGCTGCATCGCGCGCGGCGACGCGGCCCAAGCCGAGCTGCGCGAATCCGCCGCCAGGGGGCTGCAGAAGATGCTGGGGCTCCGCGCCAGGGTCGAGATCGTGCCGCCCAACACCTTCCCGCGCACCGACTTCAAGGCGCGCCGCGTGATCGACGATCGCGAGGTGTTCCGCGAAATGAACGAGCGCCTGAAGGGCTGAGGGGCCGGGACGCCATGGCCTACATCCCGTCGCCGGAGCTCGTGCCGAGGGCGCTCGCGGGCGACGTGCGCGCGATCGCGCGGCTCCTCACCCGCGCTGAGAACGGCACGCCCGAGGCGCGCGCGGCTTTCGATGCGCTGTTCGCGCACGCGGGCAGGGCGCACGTGGTCGGCATCACCGGCGTGCCGGGCAGCGGCAAGTCGACGCTGGTGTCGAAGCTCGCCGCGGCGATCCGCGCCACGGGCCGCACCGTGGGCATCGTGGCGATCGACCCCTCGTCGCCGTTCTCGGGTGGCGCGATCCTCGGCGACCGCATCCGCATGGGCGACCTCGGCGGCGACCCCGGCGTGTTCATGCGCAGCATGGCCACGCGCGGCGCGCTCGGCGGGCTCGCGCGCGGCACGCTCGAGGCGGTGGACGTCCTCGACGCGGCCGGCTACGACGTGGTGCTGATCGAGACCGTCGGCGTCGGCCAGGACGAGGTCGACATCGCGCGCGCCGCGCACACCACGGTGGTGGTGTCGGCGCCGGGCCTCGGCGACGACATCCAGGCGATCAAGGCCGGGGTGCTCGAGATCGCCGACATCCACGTGGTCAGCAAGTGCGACCGGCCCGACGCCAACAAGACCATCGCGGACCTGAAGACCATGCTGGTGCTGGGGCTCGCCGCCGGCAACCCCGCGTGGCGCCCGAAGGTGATCCCCACCAGTGCGACGAAGGGCGAAGGCGTCGGCGAGCTGCTCGCCGCCATCGACAAGCATCGCGAGGTGCTCGAGACCTCGGGCGAGATCTTGGCGCGGCGCGCGATGATCGACGAGCGGCGCCTCCTGAAGGCGGGCGAGGAGATCCTGCGCGACCGCTTCGAACGACACCGTCACGGGCGGCTCGCGGCGCTGCTCGAGCGCATTTCCCGCCGCGAGATGAGCCCCCATTCCGCCGCGACGCGGCTGATCGAAGAACTCGGAGAACACGCGTGAACGACACGACCATTGGCAACGACAAGCCGTCGGCGGGGGTGAGTCCCGCGGCGGAAAAGCGCCTCGCGAGCGACGTCGCGTCCTGGGAGAGCAACGAGGTCGCCCGGTTCGTCGCCAAGGCCCCCGAGCGCCAGGCGGAGTTCAGCACGCAGGGCGGCTTTCCGCTCAAGCGCAGCTACACCGCGCTCGACGTCGCCGACACGCCGCTCGAGGACATCGGCCTGCCGGGGCGCTTTCCCTACACGCGAGGCCCCTACCCGACGATGTACCGCGGCCGTACCTGGACGATGCGCCAGATCGCCGGCTTCGGCACCGCCGAGGACACCAACGCGCGCTTCAAGTACCTGATCGCCAACGGCCAGACGGGGCTTTCCACCGACTTCGACATGCCCACGCTGATGGGCTTCGACAGCGACCACCCGATGAGCGAGGGCGAGGTAGGGCGGGAAGGCGTGGCGATCGACACGCTGGCCGACATGGAGCGGCTGTTCGACGGCATCGACCTCACGAAGATCTCGGTGTCGATGACCATCAACCCTTCCGCGTGGATCCTGCTCGCGATGTACGTCGCGCTGGCCAAGCGCCGCGGCTACGACCTCAACGCGCTGTCGGGGACGATCCAGGCCGACATCCTCAAGGAGTTCCAGGCGCAAAAGGAATGGGTATTCCCTATTTCGCCTTCGGTGCGCCTGGTGCGCGACTGCATCACCTACTGCGCACGCAACATGAAGCGCTACAACCCGATCAACATCTCGGGTTATCACGTGTCGGAAGCGGGGGGCTCGCCGCTCGACGAGGTGGCGTTCACCATATGCAACCTCATCGCCTACGTCGAGGAGGTGCAGAAGACCGGCGTGCACGTCGACGAGTTCGCGCCGCGGCTCGCGTTCTTCTACGTCTGCCAGGCCGACTTCTTCGAGGAAATCGCCAAGTTCCGCGCGGTGCGCCGCGTGTACGCCAAGATCATGCGCGACCGCTTCGGCGCCACGAACCCCGAGTCGATGCGCCTGCGCTTCCACTGCCAGACGGCGGCGGCCTCGCTGACCAAGCCGCAGTACGAGAT
>JBGAGT010000004.1:0-287384 GCA_044226535.1 Casimicrobiaceae bacterium
GCCCGCGGGCGCGGTGGGGGGCGAATGCGTGTCGGTGCTCATGGGTGTTCCCCGGTCGAGGCTGGCGCCCTGAGGGCGCTCAGGCCTTCAGCGCCGCCAGCGCGGCGTCGATGTCGATGTCGTCGGAGGTGGCGAGCACCTCGAGCGTGTCGTCGATGCGGCGCATCAGGTTGGTGAGCACCTTGCCCGGGCCGCATTCGACGAAGGTGGTCACGCCGCGGCCGGCGATGGCGCGGATGGTCGCGCTCCAGCGAACGGGGCTCGCGGCCTGGTCGGCGAGCGCCTTGCGGATGGCGGCGGCATCGCGATGCTCGGCGACGTCGACGTTGTGGATCACGGGGATCGTGGGCGCGGCGAACGCGACGTCGGCGAGCCGCACCGCGAGCTTCTGCGCGGCGGGCTTGAGCAGCGAGCTGTGGAAGGGCGCCGACACCGGCAGCAGGATCGCGCGCTTGGCACCGTGCGCCTTGACCGTGGCGAAGGCGCGCTCGACGGCGGTCTTGTGGCCGGCAATGACGAGTTGCCCCGGCGCGTTGAAATTGACGGCCTCGCAGACCTCGCCCGGGACCGCGGCGGCGGCCTCGGCGCAGGCTGCGACGATCGCCTCGTCGTCGCCGCCGATCACCGCCGCCATCGCGCCGAGCCCCGCGGGCACGGCGTCCTGCATCGCCTCGGCGCGAAAGCGCACCAGGCGGACGGCATCGTGGAAATCGAGGGCGCCGGCGGCCACCAGCGCAGCGTACTCGCCGAGGCTGTGCCCCGCCACGACGGCGGGAAGCGGTCCGCCGGCGTCGCGCCAGGCGCGCCACACGCCGATGTCGGCCGCGAGCATCACCGGCTGGGTGTTGGTGGTCAGCGCGAGCGCCTCGTCGGGTCCGCCGTCGATCAGCGCCGCGAGGTCCTGGCCCAGCACGTCGGAGGCTTCCTCGATGGTCTCGCGCACGCGCGGATGGTCGCCATAGGCCTTGAGCATGCCCACCGACTGCGAGCCCTGCCCGGGGAACATCATCGCGAATGTCTTCATGTCCAGCGCACCCATGCCGATCCCCAGGTGAAGCCGCCACCGACGCCGAGCATCATCACCTGATGTCCGGCGCGGATGCGGCCGTCCCGCACGGCTTCGTCGAGCGCGAGGGGAATCGACGCCGCCGAGGTGTTGCCGTGCCGGTCGACCGTGACGACGACCTTGTCGTGCGCGACGCCGAGCTTGCGCGCGGTCGCGTCCATGATACGGATGTTGGCCTGGTGCGGGATCAGCCAGTCGATGGATCCCGCCGTCATGCCCGATTGCGCGAGGGTCTCCTCGGCGACCTCGGCCAGCACCTTCACGGCGAACTTGAACACGTGGCCCCCGTCCATGTGCACGAAGGGTGTGCCGCTGACGCGGCCGTCGCGCACCTGGCCAGGCACGCAGAGGATGCCGCTGTGGCTGCCGTCGGCGTGCAGGCGCGTGGCGAGCACGCCCGACCTTTCCGAGGGCACCAGCACCACCGCGCCGGCGCCGTCGCCGAACAGCACGCAGGTTCCGCGGTCGTTCCAGTCGAGGATGCGCGAGTAGATCTCGGCACCCACGACCAGCGCGTTGCGCGCGGCGCCCGCCGAGACCATCCTGTCGGCGATCGACAGCGCGTAGACGAAGCCCGAGCACACCGCCTGCACGTCGAAGGCGGGCCCGCCGGCGGCGCCGAGCTTGTGCTGCAGGATGCAGGCCGTCGACGGGAACACCATGTCGGGCGTGGTGGTCGCGACGATCACGAGGTCGAGGTCCTGCGGCGCGATGCCCGCCGCGTCGAGCGCGCGTCGCGAGGCCGCGAGCGCCAGGTCCGAGGTCGCCTCGCCGTCGGCGGCGACATGGCGCTGGCGGATGCCGGTGCGGGTGCGGATCCACTCGTCGCTGGTGGCGACGCGCGTGGCGAGCTCCGCGTTGGTGACGATGCGCTCGGGAAGGTACGCGCCCGTGCCCGCGATGCGGCTAGGCATCGGAGGGGGACGCCATGCCGGGGGCGCCGGTTGCACCCGGGGCAGCCGCGGCGGCCGGTGCAAGCGCTGCGCCCGGCGCGGCGGTCATGCCCATCGCCGCGATGCGCTGCGCGATGCGGTCGAGCACGTGCTCGGCGACCTCGGCGTGCGCCTTGGCGAGCGCGCTGCCGAACGCCAGCACGTCGGCGCCGCCGTGGCTCTTCACCACCACGCCCTTGAGTCCCACCAGCGTCGCACCGTTGTAGCGGCGCGGGTCGATGCGGCGCTTGAAGCTTCCCAGCACCGGCAGCGCGACCATGGCCGCGGCACGCGTCGCGAGGTTGCGGTTGAACGCTTCCTTGATGAAGTCGACGAGCATCTTGGCGAGGCCCTCGGAGGTCTTGAGCATCACGTTGCCGACGAAGCCGTCGCAGACCACCACGTCGGTCGTGCCCTTGTAGATGTCGTCGCCCTCGATATTGCCGTGGAAGTTGAGGCCCGAGGCCTTGAGGCGCTCCGCCGTCTCCTTGACGAGGTCGTTGCCCTTGATGTCCTCCTCGCCGATGTTGAGCAAGCCCACGCTCGGGCGCTCGATGCCCTCGACCGCCGCGCACAGCGCGCTGCCCATCGCCGCGAACTGCAGGAGCTGCTCGGGCGTGCAGTTGACGTTGGCGCCGAGGTCGAGCGCGGTGACCACGCCCTTGCGGGTGGGGAGCTGCGAGGCGATGGCGGGACGGTCGATGCCGGGCAGCGTCTTCAGCACGAAGCGCGCGACCGCCATCAGGGCCCCCGTGTTGCCCGCCGACACGCAGGCGTCGGCGCGCCCTTCCTTGACGAGGTTCACGGCCACGCGCATCGACGAGTCCTTCTTGTGCCGCAGCGCGTCGGCGGGCGGCTCGTCCATGCCCACTTCCTCGCTGGCGTGCTGGACCGTGATGCGCGCGCGCTGCGCGGCACCCGCGCCGGCGAGCGCCCGGTCGAGCGCGTCCTCGCGCCCGACCAGGATCACCCGGGCGTCAGCGAATGCGTCGACGAAGGCGAGCGCCGCCGGGACCGTCACCGACGGCCCGTGGTCCCCGCCCATCGCGTCGATGGCGACGGTGACGGTCATCCGCGACGACGCGGATTACTCGTCGCCCTTGGTCTTGACGACCTTGCGGCCGCGGTAATACCCGCTCGGGCTGATGTGGTGGCGACGGTGCGTCTCGCCGGTCGTCGGCTCGACCGCCAGCGGCGGGTTGGTCAGGAAATCGTGCGCCCGGTGCATGCCGCGCTTGGACGGCGACTTCTTGTTCTGCTGGACTGCCATTTCGTTTCTCCGTTCACTGCTTGGTCGCGATGCACGCCCAGGGGCGCGGTCGCGGTTGGTTTTGGATCGCCGGCGTGTACGCCGGTTGCATTCTCACCTGCAGGGCGGCTCGTGCAGCGGTGCGAAGGGCAGCGACAGCATGAGCTCGTCGGCGACCAGCCTGCCCGCCGTGACGCGGCTCGTGCCCAGCATCACCTCGTCGTCGAGCGACCCGTCGAGCTCGGCGAGCTCGGCTTCGTCGCTCGCCAGCACGATGTGCGTGTCCTGCTCCAGCGGCCACGCCATGCGCTCGAGGCAGCGCTGGCAGGTGAGCGGGATCGATCCTTCCACCGCCACCACCAGCATCGGCCGCCCTTCGGCGCTGCGCATGCCCGTCACCTGCCACCGCACGTCGACGGGGTCTTCGCCGGGCGCCAGCACGTCGTCGAGCTCGTGCAATGCGCGGGCGTCGAGCATGCCCTCGAGCGTCTCGTTGCGCGAAACCATGCGCATCGGTTCGATCACCGGGCCCGCCTTGTCGTCCACGTCGTGCCTGCCCTTCGTGCAGCGGCTTCCCGGCCAGGGGCCGCCCATGGCGCCACCCGACCCACAGCCACCTGCAGGAAAACGCGCGATTTTAGCCTTTGGGCCGATTTCTGTCAAAATCTGCTGGCAAAACAAGGATTTTCGTGCCGACCTCCCCTCATTCCCGTGCCGTTGCGCCGCGGCCGGCCCCGTCCCTGGTGCTGGCCTCGTCCTCGCGCTACCGGCGCGAGCTCCTCGGCCGCCTGGGCCTTCCCTTCGAGGTCGACCCGCCGGACATCGACGAGGCCGCGCTGGCGGGCGAGAAGCCGGCCGCCACCGCCCTGCGGCTCGCGCGCGCCAAGGCGCTGGCGGTGGCTGCGCGCCACCCCGGCGCGCTGGTGATCGGCAGCGACCAGGTCGCCGACCTGGACGGGGTGGCCGTCAGCAAGCCGGGGAATCGCGCCACGGCGCGCGCACAGCTCGCCGCGCAATCCGGCCGCCGCATCGTTTTCCACACCGCGCTGGCGCTGGCCGACGGTCGCGACGGCAGCGTGGCCACCGAGCTCATCGACATCGCCAGCCGCTTCCGCCCGCTGGACGACGCCACCATCGAGGCCTACCTCGACCGCGAGGCACCCTGGGACTGCGCGGGCTCGGTGCGCTCCGAGTCGCTCGGCATCGCGCTCTTCGACGGCATCGACAGTCCCGATCCCACCGCGCTGGTCGGCCTGCCGCTGATCGCCCTCGCGCGGCTCCTGCGCGCGGCCGGTGTCGACGTGCTGCTGCAGGCGCGCGCGCCGTGAGCACCGCCCACGAGCCCCCGGGACACGCGCCGGCCGGTGCCGCCCCGCGGCCGGCGACCGGCACGCTCTACCTCGTCCCGAGCCTGCTCGGCGACGTGCCGCCGGCCGAGGTGCTGCCTGCCCGGACACTCGCGGTGGCGCGTTCGATCACGCACTGGATCGTCGAGACGCCCAAGGCGGCGCGCGCCTTCCTGGGAAGCCTCGGCATGCCCTTGCCCATCGCCGCGCTCGGCATCACGCCGCTGACCGCGACCCCGGGCGACGCGGAAATCGCCGCGATGCTCGCCCCCGCGCTCGCCGGCGGCGCCGTGGGCCTTTGCTCCGACGCGGGCTGCCCGGGCGTCGCCGACCCCGGCGCGGCGGTGGTCGCGGCCGCGCACCGCGCGGGCATCCGCGTCGTGCCGCTGGTGGGGCCCTCGTCGATCCTGCTGGCGCTGATGGCCTCGGGGCTCGACGGCCAGTCCTTCGCCTTCCACGGCTACCTGCCGCAGAAGCCCGGCGAGCGCGCCACGGCGTTGCGGGCGCTCGAGGCGAGCTCGCGGCGCGAGCGGCGCACGGAGATCTTCATCGAGACGCCGTACCGCAACGTCGCGATGATCGAGTCGCTGGGCGCGGTGCTCGCCGGCGACACGCGCGTGACCGTCGCCGCGGACCTCACGCTCGCGGGTGAAAGCGTGCTGACGCTGCCGGCCGCCGAGTGGAGGCGGCGCGACGCGTCGGGCTACGCCAAGCGCCCGGCGCTGTTCCTGCTGCTCGCGCGCTGAACGCGCCCTGGCGCCGCCGGCGCCGCGAACGCGCCGGCACGGGCCGGCGCCGCATCAGGGCGCGGGCGCCTCGTCCTCGGGCCAGTTCTTGATGTAGCTCTTGAGCATGCGGTTCTCGAAGCTCTGCTCCTCGTACACCGCCTTGGCCACGTCGTGGAAGGACACCACGCCCTGCAGCGTCGTGCCCTCCATCACCGGGACGTAGCGCGCGTGGCGCTCGAGCATCACCCGCCGCAACTCCATGGCGTCGAGGCCGGGGTCCGCGGTCAGCGGCTCGCGCTCGTAGAGCTCGGCGACCGTGACGCCCTCGAGGTTGCCGCCGCGCGAGGCCAGCGCGGCGAGCACCTCGCGGAAGGTCAGCATGCCGACCAGCCGCCCATGGTCCATGATGACCAGCGAACCGATGTCGTGCTGCGCCATGACGCGCACGGCATCCTGGGCGGGGCCGTCGGGCCCGGTGGTGAACAGGGCATTGCCCTTGATCCGCAGGATCTCGCTGACTCGCATGTCGTCCTCCTTCGCCGTGCATCGCGGCGCGGTCGGGCCGGCCCCGCGCCCGGTCCACCGGGGACTGTAGCGGGCCGTCCTGCTCCTAGCCTACTCCGCTTGGCGCCGCGCGTGAATGCCGGCGCGGCAAGGCATGCCGGCGCGCCGCGCGCGACCCGCGGCGCGTCATTCCAGCGCCCTGCGCTCGCGCAACGCCTGGGCCAGCGTGCCGCTGTCGACGTACTCGAGCTCGCCGCCCACCGGCACGCCGCGCGCGAGCCGCGTCGCCGCGATGCCGCGCACGCGCAGCATCTCGCCGATGTAGTGCGCGGTGGCTTCGCCCTCGTTGGTGAAGTTGGTCGCGAGCACGACCTCGCGGACCGCGGGATCGGCCGCACGCTTCAACAGGCGCTCCACGCCGATTTCGCGCGGGCCGATGCCGTCGAGCGGCGACAGGCGCCCCATCAGCACGAAATACAGGCCCGAGTAGGCGTGCGACTGCTCGACCATCAGGAGGTCTGCCGGCGTCTCGACGACGCAGAGCAGCGAGGCGTCGCGGTGCGGCGAGCGGCACAGCGCGCAGACCGCGCCTTCGGTGAAGGTGTTGCAACGCTCGCAATGGTGGATGGTGTCGCTCGCGCGCGCCAGCGCCAGCGACAGCCGCTTCGCGCCTTCCCGGTCGTGCTGCAGGAGATGCAGCGCCATGCGCTGCGCCGCGCGCGGGCCCACCCCGGGCAGCGCGCGCAGCGCGGAGGCGAGCTCGTCCAGGCTGCCGAGCGGCTCGGCAGGGGTGCGTCCCGTCGCGCGCTTGCCTTCGGGCATCGCTAGAACGGCAGCTTGAATCCCGGCGGCATGGGCATGCCCGAGGTGAGGCCGCCCATCTTCTCCTGGGTCATCGCCTCGACGCGGCGCACCGCGTCGTTGACCGCCGCGGCGACGAGGTCCTCGAGCATGTCGCGGTCCTCGCCGAAGAGCGAGGGATCGATGGCGACGCGCCGCACGTCGTGGCGGCCGGTCATCGTCACCTTGACGAGGCCCGCGCCGGCCTGGCCCTCGACCTCGCTCTGCGCGAGCTCTTCCTGCGCGCGCTTCAGGTTGTCCTGCATCTGCTGGGCCTGCTTCATCAGCCCGGCGAGCTGGTTCTTCATCATGGCTCGTGTCGTCCTGTCGGGTTCAGTGGGTGCGCTTGATGGTGTCGGGGCGCACGGTCGCGCCGAAGCGCGTCATCGCCTCGCGCACGAAGGGCTCCTCGCGGAACTGTGCCTCGGTGCGCGCCTTGTCTTCCTCGCGCTCGCGCTCGCGCTGCGAGGCGAGCGACCCTGCGGTGCTCTCGCCGACCTCGAAGGCCAGCATCACGCGGCGGCCGCAGGCCCTTTCGAGCACGGCGCCGAGCTTGTCGGCATAGGCCTTGTCGGCGAGGTGCTTGTGCGACGCCGGCAACGCCAGCGTCAGCGTGTTGCCGTCGAGGCCGCGCCACGCGGACTGCGAGGCGAGCTGCAGCGCCATGCCCGTGAGCGGCAGCGTGGCGACCAGCGCGGGCCACTGCTCGGCGGTCTGCGGCAGCGGCCTCGGGTCGGTGGAAGGCAGCGGCCTCGGGTCGGTGGAAGGCGGCGGCTTCGGGTCGGTGGAAGGGGGCGGATTCGGATCCGCCTGCGCCGGGACGGGGCGGGACGTCGACGGCGGCGCGGCCGGCGCGGGTCGCGACTCCGCGGCACCGGCGCGGCTCGGCGTGGCCGCCGGCGTGGCGATGCTCGACGCGGCCGCGGCCAGCGGCGCGCGGCGCGGCGCAGCCGAGGGCGGTGCATCGGCGGGTGCCATCGCCGCGTCGGGCGCGAAGGCGAGCAGCCGCAAAAGCGTCATCGAGAATCCGGTCGACTCGTCGGGCGCGAGCTCGAGGTCGCGCGACCCGCGCACCGCGATCTCGTAGGCGAGCTGCACGCGCTCGGGCGTCATCGCCGTCGCGTAGGCGCGCACGCGCTCGGCGTCGTCGTAGTTCGACGCAGCCTCGGGCACGACCTGCGCCACCGCGACGCGATGCAGCAGCGACGCGAGCCCCTCGAGGGCCGTCGACGGCGCGAGGCCGCGCTCGGCCAGCGAGTCGCCCTCGGCCAGCAACGCCGCGCCGTCCTGCGCGTTGAGCGCGTCGAGCAGGCGGTACAGGAAGTCGCGGTCGACCGTGCCGAGCATGGCACGCACGCCCTCCTCGCGCACCTCGCCGGCACCGAAGCCGATGGCCTGGTCGGCCAGCGACAGCGCGTCGCGCATCGAGCCGCGCGCGGCGCGCGCGAGCAGGCCCAGCGCGGCCGTGTCGAAGGCGATGCCCTCGGCGCCGAGGATGGCCGAAAGCCGCTCCTCGATGGCCGCCAGCGGCAGGGGCTTCAGGTTGAACTGCAGGCAGCGCGATAGCACCGTGACCGGCACCTTCTCGGGGTCGGTGGTCGCGAGCACGAACTTGACGTGCTCGGGCGGCTCCTCCAGCGTCTTCAGCATGGAGTTGAACGCGCCCTTGGAGAGCATGTGCACTTCGTCGATCAGGTAGACCTTGTAGCGCCCGGCGGTCGGCGCGTAGCGCGCGTTGTCGAGGATCTCGCGCATGTTGTCGACACCGGTGTTGGACGCCGCGTCCAGCTCGACCAGGTCCACGAAGCGCCCGGCGTCGATGGCGACGCAGGCGTCGCAGGCGCCGCAGGGCTCGGCGGTGACGCCCTTGACGCAATTGAGGCTCTTGGCGATGAGGCGCGCGATGGTGGTCTTGCCGACGCCGCGCGTGCCGGTGAGGAGGTAGGCGTGGTGCAGGCGCCCCTTCTCGATGGCGTTGGCGAGCGCGCGCACCACGTGCTGCTGGCCCGACAGCTCGGCGAACGTCCGGGGCCGCCACTTGCGCGCGAGTACCTGGTAGCTCATGGGCGATGGAGGCGGCCGGGTCGCCAGGACCTTGCCTGGCGACCCGGCGCGCGAGGGTGGCGAGCCGTTCCCCCGGCACTTGGGTTCGATCGCTGTGGCTGCTTCCTTCCGGACCTGACCAGGTTCACGACCTCCCAATGCGGGGCGACCCGCCGTTGATCGGTGCGCGGAATTCGGCCGCGCGAGGCCATTATAGCCGCGCGGGCGCGGCCCCGCCTTCGGGCGGCGCCCCGCCGATATAATCGCCCGAGCGGCTTCGATTCTGGAATTGCGTGCGCGAGCGCCTCACTTCGCTTAAGCCCCGTCGTCTCGTCGGCCTCGCGAAGCTCGCGCTCGCCGTGCTCGCGCTGGCCTCGTGCCAGCAGCAGACCCCCACGCCGCCCTCGAACGCGCTGGTGGTGATCGTGCGGCCCGCGCCGGGCGCCTGGTTCATCGGCGAGGCCGACCTGCAGCAGGGCTTCGAGCACGACCTCATCGCCGCCTTCGCTGCCGCCAAGGGGATGGAGCTGCGCGCGGTCACGGCCGACTCGGCCACCGACCTCGTCCGCCAGGTCTCGCGCGGCGGCGCCCGCGTGGGCCTCGGCGGGCTCTTGCGTCCCGACCTGCCGGCGCGCGCGCCACGCACGGCCATGCGGCCGCCGAGCGATCCCGAGCGCGACGTGCTGTGGACGCGCGGCATCACCAGCGTCGAGCCGGTGCTGATCTACAACGCCGACGGCTTCCACCCGCGCAGCTTCGGCGACCTCGCCGGCGCCGAGGTCGCCTACCTGCCGGACACCGGCGTCGCCCCGTGGTTCGTGCGCCTTCGCAGCGAGCACCCGGAAGTGCACTGGAAGGCACTCGAGCTCGCCTCGGCCGACGCGCTGATCGCCGAGGTCGACGATGCACGCGTCAACTACGCCATCGTCACCTCGGCTGACGTCGCGCTGGCGCGCAACGTCCACGTCGCCTTCGACGTCGCCTTCCCGGTCGCCCCCAAGCGCGAGATCGCCTGGATCGTCCCCGCGGGCGAGTCGAAGCTGCGCGACGAGCTCGACGCCTGGATCGCCAAGGTCCGCGCCGACGGGACGCTCGACCGGCTGCTCGACCGCTACTTCGCCCCCGCCCGGAACCTCGCGCGCATCGACGCCGGCGCGCTCGGCGACCGCATCGACACCCTGCTGCCGCCGCTGCGCAAGTACTTCGAGGCCGCGCAGGACCAGTCGGGAATCGACTGGCGCCTGCTCGCCGCCGTCGCCTACCAGGAGTCTCAATGGGACCCGCTGGCGGTGAGCGAGACGGGCGCGCGCGGCATCATGCAGCTCACCTCCGACACCGCGAAGCACCTCGGCGTCGAGGACCGCCTCGACCCGCGCCCGGCGATCATCGCCGCGGCCAGGTACCTGCGCGACCTGCGCAACAAGCTGCCCGCGCGCATCACCGAGCCCGACCGCACCTTCATGATGCTGGCGGCCTTCAACATCGGCCTCGGTCACCTCGAGGACGCGCGCGTGCTGGCGCAGAAGCGCGGCGGCAACCCCGACAAGTGGGACGACGTGCGCCTCGCCCTGCCGCTGCTCGCCGAGCCGGAGTATTTCGCGGGCGCGAAGCTCGGCTACGCACGCGGCGGCATGCCGGTGGCCTTCGTGCAGCGGGTGCGCTCGTACTACGACATCCTGACGCGCTCGCTGCCGCCCCACTCGCCGCGCCTCAACGCGCTGTCCTACGCGCCCGCCATCCCCTAGGAGCCGCCATCCCCTTCGCGCGTAAGCCGGCGCCCTTGCCGGCGCCTCCGCTCGCCTAAGATGCCGGCCATGCAAATCGGCCCGACGGTGCCCGCCATCCGCGGGGCACGCAGCCGCATCGCCGCGGTCGCGAGGCGCGCGGCCGCGCTGCTGATGATGATGGCCTGCGTCTCGCAGCCTCCCGCCCTCGCGCAGGGCACGGGCGGTGCACAGGGCCCCGGCGACGCGCCGGGCAAGGACCCCGCACCGGGCACCGAGCTCCGCCTCGCGGCGCTGACCAGCCCCGAGCTCGCCGCGCGCGTCGCGGCCGGGTCGCGTACCGTGCTCGTGCCGATCGGCGGCACCGAGCAGAACGGGCCGTACATGACGCTCGGCAAGCACAACGATCGCGCCGAGGCGCTGGCCCAGGCGATCGCGGCACGGCTCGGCAATGCACTGGTGGCACCCGTGGTGGCCTACGTGCCGGAAGGCGCCCTCGCCCCGCCCACCGGGCACATGCGCTATCCGGGGACGCTCACCGTGCCCGTCGCCGCCTTCGAGGCCACGCTCGAATCGATCGCGCAGAGCCTGAAGCTCGCCGGGTTCCGCGACATCGTGTTCCTCGGCGACCACGGCGGCTACCAGTCGAGCCTCGCCAGGGTCGCCGCGCGGCTCGACCGCGCCTGGGCCGGCACGCCGGCGCGGGCGCACGCGCTGCCCGAGTACTATCGCGCCGCCGAGGCTTTCTCCAAGGCGCTCGCCCGGCAAGGCCATGCCCCCGCCGAGATCGGCTCGCACGCCGGGCTCGCCGACACCTCGCTGTCCCTCGCCGCGGCGCCGCAGAGCGTTCGCGCGGGCGAGCTCGCGCGCGCGGCCCGGGCGCCGCACGCGCCGCTGCCGGGCGTGCAGGGCGACCCGCGCCATGCCAGCGCGGCGCTGGGCGCCGAAGGTGTCGACGCGATCCTGCGCTCGAGCGTTGAAGCGATAAAGCGCGCCACCGCGGCGCGCTGATCGCGATCCCCATCCCCACCCTTCCCCGCACGGACCTTTCCCGATGATCCAACGCTCCACCCGCGCGCCTGCCGGCGCCGCGTCCTCGATCGCCGCTTCACTGTCCTTGCGCGCCATCGCCTTCGGCGCCGGCGTCCTCGCCTGCGCGGCCCTGGCCCCGGCGACCGCGGCGGCGCAAGCCGGGGCGCCGCCGGCCGCGCGGGCTTCCGCTGCAGCGCCCTCACCCGCATCGTCCACCGGCGCGGCGCCGGCCGTGGCGGTGATCCCCGGCATGCCGCCGGTGACCGACCCCGCCAACCTGTATTCCGAGGCCACCGCCGGCAAGCTCGCCGCCCCGACCCGCGGCGCAATCGCGCGCGTGTACGTGCCCAACGTGCGCAGCAACGACGTGTACGTCATCGACCCCGCGACCCTGAAGGTCGTCGACCGCTTCAAGGTCGGGTTCTCGCCGCAGCACGTCGTGCCCTCGTGGGACCTGAAGACGTTGTGGGTCGCCAACAACGCCGAGCGCCGCAACGACGGGAGCCTGACGCCCATCGATCCCGCCACCGGCAAGCCGGGCGCGGCGGTCCCGGTCGACGATCCCTACAACATGTATTTCACGCCCGACGGGCGCTACGCGATCGTCGTCGCCGAGGCGCACAAGCGCCTCGACTTCCGCGAGCCGCACAGCATGAAGCTCGCGTTCTCGATGGATGTCCCGCAATGCGGCGGCATCAACCACGCCGACTTCTCCATCGACGGGCGCTTCGCCATCTTCACCTGCGAGTTCAACGGCAGCCTCGCCAAGCTCGACATGGTCGAGCACAAGGTGCTGGGTTACCTCAAGCTTTCCAGGGGCGGGATGCCGCAGGACATCCGCATCTCCCCCGACGGGCGCGAGTTCTTCGTCGCCGACATGCGCGCCGACGGCGTGTTCGTCGTCGACGGCGCGACGTTCAAGGAGACGGGCTTCATCCACACCGGCGTCGGCACGCACGGCCTCTACCCCAGCCGCGACGGCAGGAAGCTGTACGTCGCCAACCGCGGCTCGAACCAGGTGCACGGCCATGCCAAGGGCAAGGGCAGCGTGTCGGTGGTGGACTTCGCCACCCACAAGGTCGAGGCCGAATGGCCGATTCCCGGCGGGGGCAGCCCCGACATGGGCAACGTCAGCGCCGACGGCACGAAGCTGTGGCTGTCGGGGCGCTACGACGACATGGTCTACGTGTTCGACACGGCGAGCGGCGCGGTGAGCAAGATCAAGGTCGGCATGGAGCCGCACGGCCTCGCGGTGTGGCCGCAGCCGGGACGCTACTCACTCGGCCACACCGGCAACATGCGCTGACCGTCATCCCCACGCGGGCCGGATCCACGGTGTCATCCCCACGCAAGCGGGGATGACACTCACTCCACCTGAAGACACGTGTTGGGCGGGGGACGATGTGCCCCTCGCAGCTGTCGCGCAATTGGCGATGACGCGCACTTCGCAACCAAGACGTCCTGGCGAGTCGGCGGGAGTCGCAATCGTGGCGGCCCGAGCGCATCGGCGCGACGGACGTCGGGGGAGCGGCGCTGAGCAGGTTCATCGCGAAGCCCGGTCCACCGAGGGCCGTCGCCGCCTGCCGATGCGCGACAGGACGCTGCGATTGCGCAGGCGACGCCCTACCGCCGGATGACCTCGATCCCGCCCATGTACGGCGCCAGCGCCTTCGGCACGTCGATGCCGCCGTCGGCGCGCTGGTAGTTCTCCATCACGGCCACCAGCGTGCGGCCGACCGCGAGACCCGAGCCGTTGAGGGTGTGCACGAGCTCGGGCTTGCCCTGCGCGTTGCGGAAGCGCGCCTGCATGCGCCGCGCCTGGAAGGCCTCGCAATTGCTGCAGGAGCTGATCTCGCGATAGGCGCCCTGCCCCGGCAGCCAGACCTCGAGGTCGTAGGTCTTGGCCGCCGCGAAGCCGATGTCGCCGGTGCACAGCGCCATCACGCGGTAGGGCAGCGCGAGGCGCTTCAGGATCGCCTCGGCGTGGCCGGTGAGCGCTTCCAGCGCCTCGTAGGACTGCCCGGGGTGGACGATCTGCACCATCTCGACCTTGTCGAACTGGTGCTGGCGGATCATGCCGCGCGTGTCCTTGCCGTAGCTCCCGGCCTCCGAGCGGAAGCAGGGCGTGTGCGAGGTGAGCCGGATGGGCAGCGCCGCGAGCGGCAGGATCTCGTCGCGAACGCTGTTGGTCAGCGTGATCTCGGAGGTGGAGATCAGGTACAGCGGCTCGCCCTCCCCTTCCTGGCCGCCCTTCCTCACCGAGAACATGTCGGCCTCGAACTTGGGAAGCTGGGTGGTGCCGGTGAGCGTGGCGGCGTTGGCGATGTAGGGCGTGTAGCACTCGGTGTAGCCGTGCTCGCGCGTGTGCACGTCGAGCATGAACTGCGCGAGCGCGCGGTGCAGCCTTGCGAGGCCGCCGCGCAGGAACGAGAAGCGCGCCCCCGCGAGCTTGGCCGCGGTGGCGAAGTCGAGCATGCCCAGCGCCTCGCCCAGGTCCGTATGGTCCTTGACGGCGAAATCGAAGCTGCGCGGCGTGCCCACGCGCCGCACCTCGACGTTGCCGGCTTCCGACGTCCCCACCGGCGTCGTGGCGTGCGTGAGGTTGGGGAGCAGCAGCAGGAAATCGCGGAGCTTCGCCTGCACGCCCTCGAGCGCGCCCTCGAGACGCTTCAGCTCGTCGCCGATCCCGCCCACCTCGGCGAGCAACGCCGTTGCATCCTCGCCTCGTGCCTTGGCCGCGCCGATGGCCTTGCTCTGCACGTTGCGGCGGTTCTGCAGGTCCTGCGTGCGCGTCTGGATGTCCTTGCGCTCGGCCTCCAGCGCTTCGAAGGTGGCCGTGTCGAGCGTGACGCCCCGGCGTGCGAGGCCGGCGGCCACGCCCGCGAGATCGCTGCGCAGGAGGTTGATGTCGAGCATGGCGCGATTCTACCCGGCGTCGTTCGCCCGACGCCGGTGCGCGGAAAGTCCGGCCCCCGGGGTCAGGACACGTCGTCCGCGTCCGTTCCTGCGCCTTCGTCCCCCTGGCGCTGGTCGCGCGATGCCGCGTCCTTGTCGCGTGCGCGCAAGGCCTCGAGCTTCTCGCGGATGCGCGCCTCGAGCCCGCGGTCGGTGGGCGCGTAGAACGTCGTGTCGGGCATGCCGTCGGGCAGGTAGCGCTCGCCGGCCGCGTAGGCGTCCTCCTCGTCGTGCGCGTATCGATAGCCCTTGCCGTAGTCCAGCGACTTCATGAGCCTCGTCGGCGCGTTGCGAAGCCGCAGCGGCACCGGGCGCGAGCCGTCCTTGGCGACGAAGGCACGCGCCTCGTTGTAGGCGGCGTACACGGCGTTCGACTTGGCGGCCACCGCGAGGTAGACCACGCATTGCGCCAGCGCGAGCTCACCCTCGGGGGAGCCGAGGCGCTCGTAGGTCTCGGCCGCGTCGAGGGCGAGCCGCAGCGCGCGCGGGTCGGCGAGGCCGATGTCCTCGGTGGCCATGCGCACCATGCGGCGCGCCATGTACAGCGGGTCGGCGCCGCCGTCGAGCATGCGCACCAGCCAGTACAGCGCGGCGTCGGGGTTCGAGCCGCGCACCGACTTGTGCAGCGCCGAGATCTGGTCGTAGAACGCCTCGCCACCCTTGTCGAAGCGGCGCAGGCCGCGCGCCAGCGTGCGCTCGACGAAGGCCGTGCCGATCGCGGCGACGTGCTGCTCGCGCGCGGCAGTCGCCATCTGCTCGACGACGTTGACGAGGCGCCGGCCGTCGCCGTCGGCGTACCCGACCAGCGCCGCGCGCGCCTCGTCGTCGATCCCCACCTCGGGCGCTGCCGCGGCACGCGCGCGCTCGAGGAGCTCGCCGAGCTCGGCTTCCGACAGCGGCTCCAGCACGTACACCGCGGCGCGCGACAGGAGCGCCGAATTGACCTCGAAGGACGGGTTCTCGGTGGTGGCGCCGACGAAGGTGAGGAGGCCCTGCTCGACGAAAGGCAGGAAGGCGTCCTGCTGCGCCTTGTTGAAGCGGTGCACCTCGTCGACGAACAGCATGGTGGCACGCCCGGTCTGCGCGCGCGTGGCCTCGGCGCGCGCGACGGCCTCGCGGATGTCCTTGACGCCCGCGAGCACCGCCGACAGCGCGATGAACTCGATGTCGAAGGCGTCGGCCATCAGCCGCGCCAGCGTGGTCTTGCCCACGCCCGGCGGGCCCCACAGGATCATGGAGTGGGGCTTGCCCGCGGCGAAGGCGATGGCGAGCGGCTTCCCGGGGCCGAGCAAGTGACGTTGCCCGATGACCTCGTCGATGCGGCGCGGCCGCAGGCGCTCGGCCAGCGGCACGGCATCGCCGGCGAGCGCGGCGCCTTCCTTGCGTGGCGGCAGGGGCGCGGCGGCGGGGTCGATTGCGAAGAGGTCGTTCATTGTGGCCCGTCATTATGCGGCGTAGAGTCTTCCGGCGGCGGCCGGCCGCGCCAGGCCTTGAAGGAGCTCCGATGCAGCGCGCCTTCGTTCCCCGCCGTGCGTTCCTGCGCAACCTTCTCGCCATGGCCGGCGCCTCCGCCGCGGCACGCGCGCTGCCCGCGCTGGCCGAGGTCCCCGCGGCCGCACGCCCGCTCGACATCGTCGTGGCCGGCGCCGGCCTCGCCGGCCTCGTGTCGGCCTACGAGCTCGAGAAGCGCGGCCACCGCGTCACGGTGCTGGAGGCGGACACGCGCCACATCGGCGGGCGCGTACGCACGCTGCGCTTCGGCGACGGGCGCTACGGCGAGGCCGGTGCGATGCGCATCCCCACGCGCCACCAGCTCACGCGCCACTACGTCGCCGAGTTCGCGCTGCCGCTGCGCCCTTTCATCATGGGCAACCCGCAGGCCTGGTACTTCGTGCGCGGCGAGCGGCATCGCATCGCCGACGTGAAGGCCGTGGCGCGACGCTACGGCCTCGCCGAGGGCGAGCGCGACAAGTCGCCCGACGACCTGTGGGCCGCGTCGGTCGGCAAGGCCATGGCCTCGCTCGACGAGGCCGACCGCAAGGGGCTCACCGAGCCCGGCCTCGGCACGCCGCGACTCGCCGCGCTCGACCAGAAAACGCTGCAGCAGCTCTGCGAGGAGGCGGGGCTCTCGCCCGAGGCCATCGAGTTCATGGCGGTCACCGGGGGCTCCGAGACCATCCTGCAAACGGGCGCGATCGAGACGCTGCGCGAGGAGCTCCTCGAAGTCTGGTCGCAGGGCTTCGACGAGATCGTCGGTGGCACCGACACGCTCGCCTCGGCCTTCGCCGCACGGCTGCGCAGCAAGCCGCGGCTCGGCAGCGAGGTGGTCAAGCTCTACCAGTCGCCCGATGGCCGGCGCGCGGGCGCCTTGGTCCGCGAGGGCGCTGCGCTGCGCAGGATCGAGGGTGACTACCTCGTCTGCACGCTGCCCTGCCCGGTGCTGTCGCGCCTGGTGGTCGAGCCCGAATTCCCGGGACCCAAGTGGCGCGCCATCCGCCAGCTCGCCTACGACTCGTCGACCAAGGTGCTGGCGCTCGCCTCGCGGCGCTTCTGGGAGCAGGACGACGGCATCTACGGCGGCGGCAGCTTCACCGACCTTCCCATGGCCACCAGCTACTACCCCTCGGACAACGCCGGCGCGAAGGACCCCCGCGTGTCGGCCTCGCTGGCGGTGATGCTCGCCTCGTATTCCTGGGGACAGCCCGCGCGCAGGCTCGCGAGCCTCGCACACCCGCAACGTTCCGCAGTCACGCTCGAGCACCTCGCGCGCCTCCACCCGCAGGTCACGCGCAGCGGCACGATCCTTCGCACCATGAGCTGGAGCTGGGACAACCATCCCTGGTCGAGCGGCGCCTTCGCCTGGTTCAACGCCGGCCAGCAGACGGCGCTGTACCGGGACCTCGTCGCGCCCGAGGGCCGCATCTTCATCGCCGGCGAGCACGCCTCGCTGACGCATACGTGGATGCAGGGCGCGCTGGAATCGGGGCTTCGCGCCACGCGCGAATTGCTGGAAGCCGCGCAGCGCGGCTGAGCACCCGTCATTGCCGCGAAAGCGGGGATCCGCGCAACCCGTCATTCCCGCGAAAGCGGGGATCCACGCAATGGGTTCCCGCTTGCGCGGGAATGACGGCTCCGCGGGCTCAGCGCGCCGGCGCGCCGATCACGTCGGCGCCCGCGGGCGCCACGAAGCGGAACTGGTCGGCGGGAATCGCGACGTTGCGCTCGATCGCGCCGAAGCGCAGCGTGGTGGTGTTGCCGAAGGCGTCGACCAGCACCATGCTGCGCGGCAGCTGGTCGCGAAAGCCGATCTTCACCGACGTGAAGCCCGACTCCGCGCTGCGTGGCGTGGCATTCACCCAGGCGAGCCCGTCGGCATTGCCGCCGTCGACCAGCGTGAAGCCCCGCTCCAGCGCGTCGTCGCCGGCGAGCAGCGCCGCCGGCGACGCGCCGAGCGCCTGCGACATCGGCCGCACGATCACCTGGTTCAAGTCGCGGTCGTGTATGTAGACGTTGCTGCCGTCGCCGACGATCAGCTGGTCGAGGGGCTTGGCGTACTGCCAGCGGAACTTGCCGGGTCGCTGGAAGGCGAAGCTGCCCGAGGCCTTCTGCACCGGTCGCCCGGCCTTGTCGACGGTGACCTGGTCGAAGCTCGCGGTGCCCGAGCGTGCGCCACCGACGAAGGCGCGCAGCTCGTCGATGCCACCGGCCGCCGCCGGCGGCGCCGCGAGCGCGAGTGCCGTCGCGGCGATCGCGACGAATCGTGCGCATGCGCCGCGGCCGGGCTCCGCGACCACCGCCGCGGGACGCGCGACGGCTCCGCGGGGCGCGTGCGCGGCCCTCAATGCAGCGCCCCGAGCGGCGTGCCCGGGATGTTGGCGACGCAGTTGCCCACGGCGTCGAGGATCACGTAGGAATGGTCGAGGCCGCCGAACTCGCGCTCGCGGCCCACCAGCTTGTACTGGCGCACGTAGACGCGCCAGGTCCCGTTGATGAGCTCGGGCTCGGCGAAACAGCCGCTGACGAAGGTCGAGGGCCCGCAGAATCCCGGCAAGAGCTCGACGGCGCGCGCCTCGACCTCGGTCTCGGCGAGCGTCCTCGCGCCCGTGGCCCGGTCGTGCGGGCAATAGGCCCTGCCTTCGCGATACGACTCGACCGGTCCCGCCATGGTCACCGTGGCGAGGCCGGCGATGGCGGCGGCCAGTGCGACCGCGACGAGGCAGGCGACGCGGCGGCCGCGCGCGCGGACACGCGCCATGCGGCCTGCGCGTGGCTTGCGGCGCCCGTTCATGCGTCCGCCTTGCCCGCCGGCACCAGCACCTCGCGGTTGCCGTTGGCCTGCATGGGCGACACCAGCCCCGCACGCTCCATCTGCTCGATGAGCCGTGCCGCGCGGTTGTAGCCGATGCGCAGGTGCCGCTGCACCAGCGAGATCGAGGGCCTGCGCGTCTTCAGCACCACCTGCACGGCCTGGTCGTACATGGGATCGGACTCGGCGTCGCCGCCGCCGCCCTCGCCCGCCGCGAGCTCGTCGCCGTCGCCGCCCGCCCCGCCCGCGAGGATCGCCTCGACGTATTGCGGCTCGCCCTGCGCGCGCAGGTGCTCGACGACACGGTGCACCTCGGCGTCGGACACGAAGGCGCCGTGCACGCGCTGCGGGTACCCCGTGCCCGGCGGCAGGTAGAGCATGTCGCCCTGCCCGAGCAGCGCCTCGGCGCCCATCTGGTCGAGGATGGTGCGCGAGTCGACCTTGCTCGCCACCTGGAAGGCGATGCGCGACGGGATGTTGGCCTTGATGAGGCCGGTGATCACGTCGACGCTCGGGCGCTGCGTCGCGAGGATCAGGTGGATGCCCGCGGCGCGCGCCTTCTGCGCGATGCGCGCGATCAGCTCCTCGATCTTCTTGCCGGTCACCATCATCAGGTCGGCGAGCTCGTCGACCACCACCACGATCAGCGGCATCTCCTCGAGCGGCTCGGGGTTGGCGGGGTCGAGTGCCAGCGGGTTCATCAGCGGCTTGTTGCCCTTCCTCGCCTCGGAGACCTTCTGGTTGTAGCCCGCGAGGTTGCGCACGCCGAGCTGGCTCATCAGCTTGTAACGGCGCTCCATCTCGCCCACGCACCAGTTGAGCGCGTTGGGCGCGAGCTTCATGTCGGTGACCACGGGTGCGAGGAGGTGCGGGATGCCCTCGTACACCGACAGCTCGAGCATCTTGGGATCGACCAGGATCAGGCGCACCTGGCGCGGCTCGGATTTGTAGAGCAGCGACAGGATCATGGCGTTCACCGCCACCGACTTGCCCGAGCCCGTGGTGCCGGCGACCAGCAGATGCGGCATGCGCGCGAGGTCGGCGATCACCGGCTTGCCGGCGATGTCCTTGCCCAGCGCCAGCGTGAGGTGGCCATGGGCCTCGTGGTAGACGGACGACGACAGGATCTCCGTCAACGCCACCATCTGCCGCTTGGCGTTGGGAAGCTCCAGCGCCATGCAGGACTTGCCGGGGATGGTCTCGACCACGCGGATCGAGATCACCGACAGTGCGCGCGCGAGGTCCTTCACCAGGTTGACGATCTGCGAGCCCTTGACGCCGACCGCGGGCTCGATCTCGTAGCGCGTGATCACCGGGCCGGGATAGGCCGCGAGCACCTTCACCGACACGCCGAAGTCGGCGAGCTTGCGCTCGATCAGCCGCGAGGTGAAGTCGAGGGAGCCCGCGTCCGCCGACTCGGCGGAGGGCGGCGCATCCTCGAGCAGCGACAGCGGGGGCAGCGGCGAGTCGGGCATGTCGGTGAAGAGCGGCCGCTGCTTCTCCTTCACCACGCGCTCGGACTTCTGCACCGGCGCGGCCGGCGCCACCACCATCACGGGCTCGCGCTCGACCTCCTCCTCGCGCGCCTTGTCCACCACGGCCTCGCGCTCGGCCAGCGCCTGCTCGCCGAGGCGCCGGTCCTCGGCCTCGGCACGGCGCGCGCGGATGCGCGCGACCAGCGACTCGAGGCCGGCACCGATGTGCTCGGCCACCCGCAGCCACGAAAGCCCGGTGAAAAGCGACAACCCCACCGCGAACACCGCGAGCAGCACGAGCGTCGCGCCGTTGCCGCCGAGCGCGTGAACGGCCGCGTGGCCGAGCGCGCCCCCGAGCACGCCGCCGGGCGCCAGCGGAAGCTCGGCGCCCATGCGCGCCATCCGCGTCGCCTCGATGGCGGTGCTCGAGCACATCACCAGCACGAAGCCGGCCACCGCCAGCACGAAGGGGTGGCTGCGTTCGCTGGCGCGTCCAGTCAGTCGCCGGAACGAGGTGACGATCGCCACCACGCCGGCCACCACCCACCACCACGCCGACAGGCCGAAGAGATAGAGCATGAGGTCGGCGAGCCACGCGCCGAAGGCGCCGCCGCGATTGGCGACCTGGTCGCTCGCGCCGGTGAACGAGAACCCGGGGTCGCTGCGCGTGTACGAGGCGAGCACCAGCGCGAGATAGCCGATCGCGGCGACGACCAGCAGCCACCACGACTCGTTCAGCAGCCGTGTCGCGCGCAGCTCGTCGGCGCTGGGCGCGGCCGCCGCTTTCGCAGGGGCTGCTTTTGCAGTCAGCTTTCTATTTATAAACAGCATCTTGAGGATGATACTTCGCGTCTTGCATGATACGCCTTCGCGGCGCGACGCGAAAGCCTGGGGACGCTGTCGCCGCGACGGGCCGGTCCCGGGAGGGTGGCGGGGCGTGGGCTAGAATCGCCGCACTTCGTCCCAACGTCGCCCTCATGGCAAGCACCCGACACGCACGTCTCCTGATCCTCGGATCGGGCCCCGCCGGTTACTCCGCGGCAGTATACGCGGCACGCGCGAACCTCTCGCCGGTCCTGATCACCGGCCTCGCACAGGGCGGGCAGCTGATGACCACCACCGACGTCGACAACTGGCCCGCCGACGCCGACGGCGTGATGGGGCCCGACCTGATGGCGCGCTTCCAGCGCCACGCCGAGCGCTTCGACACGGAGCTTGTGTTCGACCACATCCACACCGTCGACCTCGCGACACGGCCGTTCCGGCTCGAGGGCGACAGCGGCAGCTACACCTGCGACGCCCTGGTCATCGCCACCGGCGCCTCGGCGCGCTACCTCGGCCTCGACTCCGAGACCGCGTTCATGGGCAAGGGCGTGTCGGCCTGTGCCACCTGCGACGGCTTCTTCTACAAGGGCCAGGACGTGGTGGTGGTGGGCGGCGGCAACACTGCCGTCGAGGAGGCGCTGTACCTGTCCAACATCGCGCGCACGGTCACCGTCGTGCACCGGCGCGACCGCTTCCGTGCCGAGGCGATCCTGGTCGACAAGCTGATGGCCAAGACGCGCGACGGCGGCAACGTGCGCGTGCTGTGGAACCACGTCCTCGACGAGGTGCTGGGCGACGCCTCCGGCGTCACCGGCGCGCGCGTGCGCGACCTCAAGGGCGGCGCGACCACCGACGTCCCGGTGCACGGCGTGTTCATCGCCATCGGCCATACGCCGAACACATCTATCTTCGAAGGCAAGCTCGACATGGCCAACGGCTACATCAGGGTGAAGAGCGGCACCGAGGGCAATGCCACGGCGACCAGCGTGCCCGGCGTGTTCGCGGCCGGCGACGTCGCCGACCACGTGTACCGCCAGGCCGTGACCTCGGCCGGCACGGGCTGCATGGCCGCCCTCGACGCCGAGGCCTTCCTCGAGACGGCCTAGTGCCCCGCGCGCGGCGATGGCCAAGCTCGCCGACCTGAAGGCGCTGGTCGAGGCGGCGCGTCGCGACCCGCGTTCGCCCCGTCCCGGGACCGCTTCACCGGCACGCGCCGCGGCCCCCACCACCCCCGCCGCGACCGCCGCGGTGACCTCCGCCGCGGTGCCCGCTCCGTCTCGCATACCCGGGGCCGCGCGGCCTTCGCCCGGCGACGCCGACATCGACCTCGCGCGGAGCTTCGCCGACATCGACCTCGCGCGGAGCTTCGCCGACGTCGAGCCCCTGCCGCGTGTCAACCGCGCGGCGAGCGCGCGGCCCGCGCCCCCGCCGCTGCCGCGGCAGCGCGACGCCGATGAAGCGGCCGCGCTGGAAGCGTCCAAGTACGGCGAGGTGCCGAGCCCTTCGCACTGGGATCCGGGGCAGGAGCAGGAAGCCCACCAGACCTACCTTCGCCGCGGCGTCGGCAGCGACGTGCTCCCCAAGCTGCGCCGTGGACACTGGTCGGTGCAGGCGGAGATCGACCTGCACGGCCACACCTCGGGGGAAGCGCACGACGCGCTCGCCGACTTCCTCGCCGAGGCGCGTTCGCTCGGGCTGCGCTGCGTGCGCGTGATCCATGGCAAGGGCCTCTCCTCGCCCGGCCGCGAGCCCGTGCTGAAGGCCAAGGTGCGGCGCTGGCTCGCCCACTGGGACGACGTGCTCGCCTATGCCGAAGCGCCCACGCACGCCGGAGGCGGCGGCGCGGTGCTGGTGCTGCTGCGTGGCCGCGCGGGCGGCGAGCGCTAGGGCGACTTCCCGGCGGTCCCCGGCGCGACGCCGAGCGGTTGCGCGCCGACGCGCTGCACCAGCGGCTCGGTCCACGACCCGGAGATGCGGTAATCGTAGCTGAAGAGCTGCTCGATCGGGTCCTTGAGCGCCTTCTGCGCGAGCAGCGTTCCGGCCCCCACCACGGCGGCCATCAGCGGGTTCGCCGCGACCAACAGCATCGCGGCGCCCGCGGACACGCCGGTGGCGATGGAGGGCTGCACGCGCACTTCGAGCGCCTGCGTCTCCTGCACCAGGTCGACCTCGCCGCGGATGGTCACCTTGGCCGCAGGGCCGGCGATGCGGAATTCGTCGGTGCGCATCACGCCGTTGTCGATGTGCACGCGCCCGGTCGACGCCTCGTCGAAGGCGAAGCCCTCGGAGAACACGTCGTGGAAGTCGAGCGTGATGCGGCGCGGCAGCGACTGCAGCGACAGCACGCCGAGCAGCCGCGCGATGCCGGGATCGGCCTTGAGGAACTGCCCGCGGCCCGCGGTCAGCGCGAGCTCGCCGTCCAGCGCGTTGATGTCGAAATCGCTCGGCGCGCCAGGCCAGCGGAACGTGCCATCGCCGGTCGTGGGCGCGGCGCGGATCTCGTCGGCATAACCGAAATGGCCGAGGAAGACGCCGGCGTCCTTGATGTCGAAGCGCGCGCTGAACTCGGTGTGCTCGTCGTGCCCCGCGTGCCAGAGGCCCTGCGAGGTGATGGTGCCGCCATCGTTGGCGAGCGACAGGTCGGAGATCTTCCAGTTCGCACCCTGCGGCTGCGCGCGCAGGCTCAGGTGGCCGATTTCCTTGCCGCGCCATTGCAGCCGCTCGGCCTGGAGGTCGATCTCGGGCCAGGCGCGCGTCGCCTCGGCCGCCTGCGCGGTCGCCGCGGGCGCCTCCTCGCGGTCCTCGTAGGGCAAGGCGAGCCGCGCCAGGCGCACGCGGGCGCGGCCGTTGGGTGCCTCGGGCGTGGCGGCATACCAGGCGACGTCGCCCTCGACGTTGCGCCCCTTGACGCCTACCTGCCAGTGATCGCCATCGCGACGACCGGACAGCGTCATGTCGCGGAAATGGCGCTGCGAGACGGTGAGCCTCCCGCTCGCGATGTCGAAGCCCGCGAGCCCGAGGCCGCTTTCACTTCGGCTCCCGCCACCGGGCGTGCCGCCGCCCAGGTCCAGCGCCAGCCAGGGATCGACGTCGAGCTCGGGCAGCTGGGCGCGCACCCACAGCCCCGGGCGCTGCGCGTCGCCGGGCCGCTCGGTGGCGCTGCCCACCAGCGCCAGCGCGCGGTCGATGGTCGCGCCTTCCGGCGCCAGCACGCGCTGGAGCATCACCCGCCCGGCCGATCCCAGCGTCAGTGTCACGCGGTCGCGGTCGGCACCCGCCATGCGGCGCTCGATGGTCAGCGGCATCTCGCCTTCGCGCGGCTTGGCGAAGGGTGCGGGCAGCGCGAGCGACGCGCCGCGCATCGACGAACGCGCGCGCCACTCGAAGGCGTGCGGCGCGATGCTCGCCTCGACGCTCCAGTCGCTCGTGCCCTCGATGCGCTCGGCCTGCACGCCGGTAAAGGTCTCGCGCAGGCGCCCGAGGTCGCCGTTGCCGGCGGCGGCGAGGTGCAGCACGCTGTCGCGCCGCTCGAGCGTCGCCCTGGCGGGCCCGTCGAGCACACGCGCGGCCAGCTCCCCGCGCGTGACGCCGCCTCGCTCGAAGGCCACGTCGGCGCTCGCCTCGCGCAGCGGTGGCACGCCCGGCCAGTCCACGCTGGCGTCGGCGAGCGAGAAACTGCCAGTGACGCGCGTGTCCTCCAGCGCGTGCACCGGCAGCGACAGCGCGAGCTCGAGCCTGCCGTTGCCCGAGCCGCGAACCGGTTCGAACAGCTGGCCGGTCCATCCACCCACGGGGCTCGCGTGGACGAAACGCAGGAAGGCCGCGAGGTCGCCGCTGGCGTTGCAGTCGAGGGCCAGCACCGCGTGGGTCACGTCGGGGACGTCGGCGTGCATCGCCCCGATGCGTGCATCGAGCACCGAGGCGCGCGCGGCGTCGGCGACGAGGTGCAGCCGGTCGAGGTGCAGGGCCGCGTCGAGGGCCTCGATTCGCGGCCAGCCGTCGGCGTAGTCGAAGGTCGCGCCCTTCACGTCGGCGCTGATGGTGAAGGTACCGCTCCCGGGCCGCTCGAAGGGGAAATCGCGGAGGTCGCCTTGCAGCACCGCCTTGGCGGCGGCGATGCTTCCGCCGACCAGCGCGCGCTTGAGCCATGCGCGCGCGCGCTCGTCGATCGCCGCGGGCACGTAGTCGGGCAGGCGCGCCAGCATGCCGCGCGACAGCGTCACCGCCATGTCGACGATGCCCGGGCCCCCGGGGTTCTCGATCCAGTGACCGGAGAGCGTGCCCGCGGCGTCGGGATTGGCCAGCGCGAGGTCGTCCACGTCGACGCGCAGGCGGTCGCCGTCGTGCCGCCAGCGCAGCGCGCCGTCGATCGTGTCGATGCGCAGCGGCGCCCCCAGCGCGCGAGGCAAGGTCATCGACACGCCATGCGAGGCGAGGTCGAGCACCCCCTGGTCCTGGTCGCCTCGCAGCGACCCCGCGAGGCCCTCGATGCCCGGCCAGCGCGCGCTCGCCGAAAGAGCGACGCCGGCGAGCGATGCCGAGGCGCTCCAGCGCGAGGGCGCGTCGCGATCCCCCTCCCAGCGATAGCGCACCTCGGTGAACGCGCCGCGCGGCGCCGCGGCCGCGACCGCCTCGCTCCAGCGCGCGGGCAGCGGCAGCGAAGCCGACAGCTCGGCGAACGACGCGAGGTCGATGCGGGTCGCCTCGAGCGTCCCGCCGGAGGGCGAGGATGCTGCGCGCGTCTCGACCAGCGTGAAATCGGCGGGGGGCTGCGAAGCACCGCCGGCCGTGGTGAACGCGATGCCGCGGCCGACCAGCCTGCGCTCGCCCGCGCCGGCGCTCCACTCGACGCGTCCGCCGACGTGCGCGAGCGCCATTGCCGGGCGGCCCGGCTCGAGGGCCAGGCGCACGCCGGCGAGCTCGGCGTCGGCGATCACCGAGGTCGCCTCGCCGCGCGCGAACTCGCACCAGGCGCGCAATGCGCCCTGCCCCGCCGCCAGCGCCTCGGGCAGCGGTATCCATGCGCCGAAGGCACCGACGTCGGCATAGTCGACGCGCAGGTAGGTGCGGCCGCTGGCGCGCTGCCAGTCGCCATCGGGAGGATCGGCGACCTCCCCGCGCAGCTCGAAGGGCGAGGCGAGCTCCGGCGGCGGGACGCCGCGCGCGCCGAAACGATGGCGGCCCCGCTCGGCGGTGAGGCGCAGGTCGACGTTCTCGATCGAAATCGTGGGTGCGGCGCGCAGCTCGTCGGTCCACGTGAGCGTCGCGTCGCGCACGACGATCTCGCGCTGGCGCAGGACCCAGGGCACGAGCCCGGGGGCCGAACCCGCCTCGCC
Source organism: Casimicrobiaceae bacterium (assembly GCA_044226535.1). Lineage (GTDB taxonomy): Bacteria > Pseudomonadota > Gammaproteobacteria > Burkholderiales > Casimicrobiaceae > VBCG01. The sequence continues at coordinate 26,362 of JBGAGT010000004.1, forward strand.
CGGTTCGAACTCGAGGCCGGCGACGTGCAGGCGGCCGTCGGCGTCGCGTGCCGCGGCCAGCACCGGGCGGTCGATGGCCAGCGCGCGAAGGCGCAGGTCGGCGTGCAGGATCGACGTCCACGAGGCCACGAGCTCGACGTGCGGCAGGTCGATCGCCGGCGCGCTGGCCCCGCGCTCGCGCAGGCGCACGCCGTCGAGCACGAGCTTGGGGTTCCAGCCCAGCCAGCCCGTGGCGATGGCGTCGATCTCGACCTGCGCGCCGATGCGCTTCGACAGTGCGGCGGCGATGTTGTCGCGATACGCGGGGATCTGCGGCAGCAGCACGTAGCGCACCGCCAGCGAAAGCAGCGCGAACAGCGCGAAGCTGCCGAGGGCCATCATGCCCACCAGGCGAACGAGGCGCATGGCACGCGTTGCTCGCGCGGAAGGCGCGCGGGGGTGGGCGCGCGTGACGGGCATAATGGGGGCCGGTTCGATCGATTGTAGCGGATCGGGGCCCGTTCCCCCTCCGCGCAAGGCATGCCCCCATGGACCTCGCTGACGCGCTGGCGTTCAGTCACTACGCCACGCGGCTGGTCTGCGCGCAGCCCGCGCTGCGCGAGGAACTCCTCGCCACGCTCGAGGCCCCGTTCGCCATCGACGAGGCGCGCGCACGCCTCGCGGCGCTCTCCGACCCCGCCGCGCTCGCTCGCGCGCTGCGGGCGCTGCGGCAGCGCGTCATGCTGCACACGCTGGCTCGCGACCTCACCGGCCGCGCGGACCTCGCCGAGGTCTTCGGCGTGATGTCGTCGTTCGCCGACCTCGCGATCACCCAGGCGCTGCGCGTGCAGCATGCGCGCCTCGCGGAGAGCTTCGGCGAGCCGCGCGCCGGCGAGGACGGCGCGCCGCAGGCGCTGTCGGTGGTCGCGCTGGGCAAGTTGGGCGGCGGCGAGCTCAACGTCTCCTCCGACATCGACCTGGTGTTCGTCTACGGCGAGGAAGGCGAGACCGACGGCGCGCGGCGCGTCGCCAACCGGGAGTTCTTCGATCGCCTCGGCCGCCTCGCCATCGGCACGTTGTCGGAGACGACCGCCGATGGCTTCGTGTTCCGCGTCGACATGCGCCTGCGGCCCTACGGGGACAGCGGGCCGCTCACCCTGCCGCTCACCGCGCTGGAGCAGTACCTCGTCTCGCAGGGCCGCACCTGGGAGCGCTACGCCTGGCAGAAGGCCCGCGTGGTCTGCGGCGATGCCGGGCGCGCGCTCGCCGAGCTCGTCACGCCCTTCGTCTACCGCAAGTACCTCGACTTCGACGCCTACGAGGGCCTGCGCGACGTGCATCGGCAGATCCGCGAGCAGGCCGCGCGCGCGAGCCACGGCGAGGACATCAAGCTCGGCCCCGGTGGCATCCGCGAGATCGAGTTCACCGTGCAGGCCATGCAGCTGGTGCGCGGCGGGCGCGAGCCCGCGCTGCGCCTGCGCAGCACGGTCGCGGCGCTGGAGGCCATCGGTGCGCGCGCGCTCCTGCCCTCGCAGGCGGTGGCCGAGCTGGGCGAGGCCTATGCATGGCTGCGCCGCCTCGAGCACCGCCTGCAATACCGCGACGACCAGCAGACGCAGCGCGTCCCCGACGACCCCGCCGAGCGCGAGGCGCTCGCGCGCAGCATGGGCGAGGCTTCGGGCGAGGCGCTGGCGGGCGCGCTGGCCGCGCGTCGCGCCCATGTCGACACCTGGTTCGGCTCGGTGTTCGGCGCCGACGAGGGGCGCGACGGCGACGACCCGGCGGCGCGTTTTCGTGGGGCCTGGGACGCGCCCGACCTCGCCTCGCAGGCCGAGGCGCTGGCGGCGGCCGGCTTCGAGGATCCACCCACGCTGGTCGCGGCGCTGGAGGCGCTGCGCCGTTCCAGCCGCTACGTCGCGCTGCCGGAAAGCTCGAAGCGGCGCTTCGACACGCTGGTGCCGATGCTGATGGCCGCCGCCGCCGCGTCGCGCACTGCCGCAGGCCCGCAGGCCACGCTGCTGCGGCTTTTCGCACTGCTCGAGGCGGTGAGCCGCCGCAGCGCCTACCTCGCGCTGGTCATCGAGCACCCGCCGCTCCTGCCGCGCATCGCCCAGCTCTGCGGCGCCTCGCCCTGGGTCGCCGACTACCTCACCCGGCACCCGATGCTGCTCGACGAGCTCCTCGACGCGCCCGCGCTGCTGGCCGAGCCGGACTGGACGACATGGCGCAGCGAGCTCGCCGCGGAGCTCGCCTCGCGCCCCGGCGACGTCGAGTGGCAGATGGACGCGCTGCGCCATTTCCAGCACGCGCAGACCTTTCGCCTGCTGGTGCAGGACCTGTCGGGCGTGCTGTCGATCGAGCGCCTCGCCGACCACCTCTCGGCGCTGGCCGACGTCGTGCTCGACGCGACGCTCGCCGCCTGCTGGCGCCAGCTCGCGGGCGCCGATGCGCCTGCGCCCGCATTCGCGATCGTCGCGTACGGCAAGCTCGGCGGCAAGGAGCTCGGCTACGCCTCCGACCTCGACCTCGTGTTCCTCTACCGCATCGCCGACGACGATCCCGAGCACGACGCGCGCCCGCAGCAGTACGCACGGCTCGCCCAGCGCATCAACACCTGGCTCACCAGCACCACGGCGGCGGGCGAGCTCTACGCCACCGACCTGCGACTGCGGCCGGACGGCGCCGCGGGCCTCGCCTGTTCGTCGCTCGAGTCCTTCCGCCGCTACCAGTGCGAGAGTGCCTGGACCTGGGAGCACCAGGCGCTGACGCGCGCGCGCCACTGCGCGGGTAGCGCCGCCATCGGCGAGGCCTTCGAGGCCATCCGCGACGAGGTCCTCACCACGCCGCGCGACCTCCCCACGCTCGCGGCCGACGTCGTGGCGATGCGCAGGCGCATGCACGAGGGCCATCCCAACCGCAGCGCGCTGTTCGACGTCAAGCACGACCGCGGCGGCATGGTCGACATCGAGTTCGTGGTGCAGTACCTGGTCCTCGGCCACAGCCATGCGCATCGCGAACTGACGCGCAACGCCGGCAACCTCGCGCTGCTCGACATGGCCGCCGCCGCGGGCCTGGTCGGCGCCACGCTCGCCTCGGCGGCGGCCGAGGCCTATCGCGAGTACCGGCGCCTCCAGCACGCGCAACGGATGGCGGGCGCCGCCGAGGTGCGTGTCGACCCGGCGCCGCATGCCGCGCGACGCGCGGCGGTCGAGGCGCTGTGGACGGCGGTGTTCGGCGCGCCGCGCGACGCCTGAGCCAGCCCGTCATCCCCGCGAAAGCGGGGACCCCATCGCCGTCATCCCCGCGAACGCGGGGGACCCAGCCTTCGCGCTGCGGTATTGCGGCAGATGCGCAATCGCAGCCGCCTGGCGCAGATCGGCAAGTCGTGCGACGGCCGTCGGGGGATCGGGTTTCGCGATGAACCCGGCTCAAGCCCGATCCCCCGACGTCCGCCGCGCCGATCTGCACCAGGCGTCCACGATTGCACCTCCCGCCGACTCGCACGCCGGTCTTGCTCGCGTAGATCAGGGCCATCGCGCCGTCATCCCCGCGAGAGCGGGAATCCAGCCTTCAGAGCGTCACGGCAAACCACGCGACGACGCATGTTTGCGCGGGTCGCGCAATACCGTTGCGGTACGGCCGGGTCCCCGCTTTCGCGGGGATGACGGGGCGAGGGGATGACCGGTGCGCATTTGCTAAAATCCCGCCTTCCCCGCAAGCGAAAGCAGGAACTGCCATGTCGATGGCCGACCGTGACGGCGTGATCTGGATGGATGGCAAGCTCGTGCCCTGGCGCGATGCGAACACGCATGTGCTCACCCATACGCTGCACTACGGCCTCGGGGTCTTCGAGGGCGTACGCTGCTACGAGACCCCCAAGGGCCCGGCGATCTTCCGGCTGCGCGACCATACCGACCGGCTGTTCCGCTCGGCGCAGATCTTCGGCATGAAGATCCCGCACGAGAAGGACGTCCTCGACGAGGCGCAGAAGACCGTGGTGCGCGAGAACGGCCTCAAGAGCTGCTACATCCGCCCCATCGCCTTCTACGGCTCGAACGCCATGGGCGTGGCCGCCAAGACCAACCCGGTGCGCGTCGCCATCGCGGCCTGGCCCTGGGGCGCCTACCTCGGCCCCGAGGGCCTCGAGAAGGGCATCCGCGTGCGCACCTCGTCGTACACGCACCACCATCCCAACACCACCATGGGCCACGCCAAGGCGGTGTGCAACTACGCGGTGTCGATCCTCGCCAACCAGGAAGCCACGCACGACGGCTACGAGGAGGCGCTGATGCTCGACCCGCAGGGCTTCGTCTGCCAGGGCTCGGGCGAGAACGTGTTCATCGTGCGCGACGGCAAGCTGCACACGCCCGACCTCTCGGGCGGCGCGCTCAACGGCATCACGCGCATGACCATCCTCGCCTTCGCGGCCGAGCTCGGCATCCCGGTGCTGGAGCGGCGCATCACCCGCGACGAGTTCTACATCTGCGACGAGGCGTTCTTCACCGGCACCGCCGCCGAGGTCACGCCCATCCGCGAGCTCGACCATCGCCCGATCGGCCCCGGCCATCGCGGCCCGGTCACCGCGCGCCTGCAATCGATGTTCTTCGACACCGTCAACGGCCGCAACCCGTCGCGCTCGTCGTGGAATTTCGCGGTATGAGCGCCGCGACGGCGGGAGCGCGCCGATGAGCGACGCACCGGCGCGCGGCGCGGCAGGCGACGAGGTCGTGGTCACGGCGAAGGACCTGCCGGTGTACTGCCCCAACCCGTCCATGCCCCTTTGGAGCTCGCACCCGCGCGTGTTCCTCGACATCGCCGACACCGGCCGCGTCGCCTGCCCCTATTGCGGCACGCGCTACCGGCTCGAGGGCGGGGCACGCCACGGCCACTGAGGAGCGCATCCTCGTCGTCGCGCCGTCCTGGGTGGGCGACGCGATCCTCTCCGAGCCGCTGGTCTCGCTGCTGCGCGAGCCCTACACGGACCCCATCGTCGACGTGCTGGCACCCCCGTGGTGCGCGCCGGTCTATGCACGCATGCGCGGCATCCGCCGCGTGATCGAGGCGCCCTTCACCCATGGCGGCCTCGCGCTGGCCGCACGGCGCGGCCTTGCGGCGCAGTTGCGACCCGAGCGCTACACCCGCGCGATCGTGCTGCCCAATTCCTGGAAATCGGCGCTGGTGCCCTGGTTCGCGCGCATCCCGCGGCGCATCGGCTACCGCGGCGAGATGCGCCACGGCCTGATCAACGACCTGCGACGCCTCGACAAGGCGGCGATGCCGCGGCTGGTGCAGCGCTTCGCGGCGCTTGCCGCGCCGGCCGGTGGCCTGGTGCCGCTTCCGCCCACGCCGGTGCTGGTGCCCGACCTCGCCAACCGCGCCACGGCCATGCGCGGCTTGAAGCTCGCCACCCGGACGCCCGCGGTGATCCTCTGCCCCGGCGCCGAGTTCGGCCCTTCCAAGCGCTGGCCGCCCACGCATTTCGCAGACCTCGCGCGCCGCTTCCTCGACCGCGGCTACCAGGTCTGGCTGGTGGGCTCGCCCAACGACCGCCTCGCCTCGCGCGCGGTGATCTCGGCCTCGGGCGCGCACGCCGAGGGCATCCGCGACCTGACCGGCGAGACCGACCTCGGCACCGCCATCGACCTCCTGTCGGCCGGCGCGCTGGTGATCAGCAACGACTCGGGCCTGATGCACGCCGCCGCGGCGGTCGGCGCGCCGGTGGTCGCGCTGTTCGGCAGCTCTTCGCCCGCCTACACACCGCCGCTGTCCGACAACGCGCAGGTCGCGCGCATCGACATCGCCTGCAGCCCCTGCTTCAAGCGCGAATGCCCGCTCGGCCACCACCGCTGCATGCGCGACCTCGCGCCCGATGCGGTTTACAATCTCACGCGATTCGTCCTCCCCGGCTGAACGCCGGCTCGACCTCCCCGCCATGGCCAAGGGCCGCACACCGTCGATCTACACCACGCCGATGGACGCGGCCCTGGCGTTCTACCAGGCCTTCGAGGCGCGCGACATCGACGCCATGATGGCCACCTGGGCCGACGACGAGGAGATCGTCTGCGTGCACCCGGGCGGGCCCCGGCTGGTGGGCTACGACGCCGTGCGCAGTGCCTGGGAGCAGATCTTCGGCAACGACGTGCGCCTCTCATTCCGCGTCGATGGCGTGCTCACCCTCGAGACCGTCGGCCTCGCCATGCAGAGCGTCCACGAGGAGATCCGCACCCGCGACGGCACGTCGCGCGGCCTCGCGGTGGCGACCAACGTCCTGATGCGCACGCCCTCGGGCTGGCGCATGGTGTGCCACCACGCATCGGCCGCGCCGGCCGTCAGCGAAGCGTCGCCCCCGGGTCCGCTGCACTGACGCGCGCCCGCCGCGCGCGCCATAGCGCCTGCCACCCGCGGAAGGGCAGCAGGTTCGCCTGCCAGAACGTCGTCACGCGCTCGCCCGAGTGCAGGCCCGTGGCGGGGTACTCGCCGGGCCGCGGCGCGACGAAGGTGCCGAACAGGAGGTCCCAGAGCGGGAACACCGCGGCGAAGTTCCGGTCGAGGTGCCGGGGCTCGATCGAATGATGGATGCGGTGCACCTGCGGCCCGACCAGCACGCGCGTCAGCGGGCCCATCGGCAGGCGCGTGTTGACGTGGATGAAATACGGCCAGTACACCAGCACCGCGCCCAGCCAGCCCGCCATCTGCGGCGACAGGTCGAAGGCGATCGACATGGGCAGGGCGATGAACGCGATGCGCAGGATCTCCTCGAGCCAGTGGTGGCGCATGGCGCTCGAGGCGTTGAGCGACTCCTCGCTGTGGTGAAGCTTGTGCTGCTGCCACAGCCAGGGCAGCGTGTGCTGCCAGCGGTGGAACCAGTAGTAGAAGAAGTCGTAGATGAAGAAGAACAGCAGCATCGCCGCCACCGCGCCGACGTGCCCGTCGACGGGGACGAGGCCGAACCAGCCCGGGTGCGCGGCGCGCAGCGCACCCACCGTCGCCGCCATCACCGCCGGGTAGACGAACAGCAGCACGAGGTAGTAGGAGAACGCCTGGTAGCGGATGTTGAACCACCAGTCGCGCATCGGCTGGTGGCGCTGCGCCGGGCGCAGGCGCTCGACCACGAGGAAGGCCGCGTAGACCAGGATCGCCTGGCCCATCATGGTGGCGTAGAGCTTGACGCCTGCCGCCAGCGCGGGCGGCAGCGCGCGTGTCAGCGGGTCGAGCAGCGAGTCGAGCATGGGGCGCGGGATGCGGGCGCGGATGCGGCGATGCGCGGACGCCCTCGGTCGCCGGCCGACTGCGGCGTCAGCCCGTGCCGCCCACGACCAGGCCGTCGATGCGCAAGGTCGGCTGGCCGACGCCGACGGGCACCGACTGCCCGTCCTTGCCGCAGGTGCCCACGCCGGCGTCGAGCTCGAGGTCGTTGCCGATCATCGACACGCGCGTCAGGGCGTCGGGGCCGTTGCCGATCAGCGTCGCGCCCTTGACCGGGTAGGCGAGCTTGCCGTTCTCGACCTTCCAGGCCTCGGTCATCGAGAACACGAACTTGCCGTTGGTGATGTCGACCTGGCCGCCGCCGAAGCTCGCCGCGTAGATGCCGTCCTCGACCGAGGCGAGGATCTCGGCGGGGTCGTGCCTGCCCGCGAGCATCACCGTGTTGGTCATGCGCGGCATCGGCAGGTGCGCGAAGGACTCGCGCCGCCCGTTGCCGGTGGCGGCGGTGTTCATCAGCGCGCTGTTCATGCGGTCCTGGATGTAGCCCTTGAGGATGCCGTCCTCGATCAGCACCGTGCGTCCGGTGGCGTTGCCCTCGTCGTCGACGTTGAGCGAGCCGCGGCGGTCGAACATGGTGCCGTCGTCGACCACGGTGACGCCGGGCGCGGCGACGCGCTCGCCGATGCGGCCCGCGAACGCGCTGGTCTCCTTGCGGTTGAAGTCGCCCTCGAGGCCGTGCCCGATCGCCTCGTGCAGCAGGATGCCCGGCCAGCCCGGCCCCAGCACCACGCTCATGGTGCCGGCCGGCGCGGGCCGCGCCGACAGGTTGAGGACCGCCTGGGCGACCGCGGCGCGCGCGTAGCTTTCCAGCAGCGCATCGTCGAAATAGCCATAGCCGAAGCGCCCGCCGCCGCCGTGGTAGCCCTGCTCGCGCCGGCCGTTCTCCTCGACGATGACCGAGATCGACACGCGCGTCAGCGGCCGCACGTCGGCGGCGATCGTGCCGTCGCTGCGCGCGATCAGGATGGTCTCGTGCTCGCCGGCGAGCGAGGCCATCACCTGCACCACGCGCGGGTCTGCGGCGCGCGCCATGGCCTCGATGCGCATCACCAGCGCGACCTTGGCGTTCTCGTCCAGCGTCGCCAGGGGGTCGATGGGCGCGTACAGCGCGTTGACCCCTGCGTGGCGGGCGAGCGGCGCGGTCGCCGACTGGCCCTGGCGGCCGATGGCGCGCACCGCGCGCGCGGCTTCGTCCAGCGCCGCCGCGGTGATGTCGTCCGAATAGGCGAAGGCCTGGCGGTCGCCGACCACGGCGCGCACGCCCACGCCGCGGTCGATGCTGAACGAGCCCGACTTGACGATGCCCTCCTCGAGGCTCCAGCTCTCGAAGCTCGAGTGCTGGAAATAGAGGTCGGCGAAGTCGATGTCGTGCGCGTGGATGTCGCGCAGCACCGTGTCGAGGCGGTCGAGCGTGAGCCCCGAGGGCGCGAGCAGCACGCGGCTCGCCTCGGCGATCAGGCCGGCATGGGAATCGCCGGCGGCCGCGACGGGCCGCGCGGGGGAAAGGCTGGGGTCGGGCATGCCCTTGGAACTGGGGGCATGCCGTGCGGAATCAAGGGCTTGGGCCATCCCCCATTGTACGCCCCCCGAAGCCGAGGTAGGCCGCGGCCACCCGGGCGTCGGCAGCGAGCGCGGCACTCGGGCCCTCCAGGGCGACGCTGCCGGTCTCGAGCACGTAGCCGTAGTCGGCGACCGCCAGCGCCGCGCGCGCGTTCTGCTCGACCAGCAGGATGGTCACCCCCGTCTCGCGCAGCCCGGCGATGATGGTGAAGATGTCGCGCACCACCCGCGGCGCGAGCCCGAGCGAAGGCTCGTCGAGGAGCAGCAGGCGCGGCTTCGCCATCAGGCCGCGTCCCAGCGCCAGCATCTGCCGCTCGCCGCCCGACAAGGTCGCCGCGAGCTGGTCGCGCCGCTCGAGGAGCCGCGGGAAGCGTCGGTAGACCTCGGCGCGCGAGGCCTCGACGCCGCCCTCGCGGCGGCGCGCGAAGGCGCCGAGCGACAGGTGGTCGTCGACGCTCATGCTGGCGAAGAGCTCGCGCTTCTCGGGCACGAGCACGATGCCCGCGGCGACGCGCTCCTCGATGGAGCGCCGGCCGATGTCGGCGCCGCGGTAGCGCACCACGCCCTGCGAGGGCAGCACGCCCATCAACGCGGCGAGCAGCGTGGTCTTGCCCGCGCCGTTCGGCCCGATCACCGTGACGATGCTGCCCGGCGGCGCGCGCAGCGACACCTCGCGCACCGCCTCGACCTTGCCGTAGGCCACGCAAAGGCGCTCGACGTCGATCAGCGCATCGCCGCCGTTCATTGCGGCGCACCCCCGAGGTAGGCCTCGAGCACCGCGGGATCGCGCTGCACCACCGCGGGCACGTCCTCGGCGAGCTTCTCGCCGAAGTCCATGACGATCAGCCGGTCGACGAGGCCCATCACGAACTCCATGTCGTGCTCGACCAGCAGGATGGTGAGGCCCTCGCCGCGCAGCGAATGCAGCAACTCGCCCAGCGCGCGCTTCTCGCCGAAGCGCAACCCCGCCGCGGGCTCGTCGAGCAGCAGCAGCGTGGGGTCGGCCGCGAGCGCCCGTGCGATCTCGACGATGCGCTGCTGGCCGAGCGCCAGCTCCTGTGCGGGGCGATGGAGTGCGTCGGCCAGCCCGCAGCGGGTGCAGGCGCGCGCGGCCTCGGCGCGGATGCGCGCCTCCTCGGCGCGGTCGAGCCGCAGCGCGGCACGCAGCACGCCGCTTTTCGAGCGCAGGTGCGCGCCCAGCGCGACGTTGTCGAGCACGCTCATGCCGGGCACCAGCCTCACGTGCTGGAAGGTGCGGCCGATGCCGCGCGCGGCCACGTCGTAGGGCGGCCGCCCGGCGATCGACTCGCCGCGGAACCGCACGTCGCCCGCGGTGAGCGGCAGCGCGCCCGAGAGCAACGCGAAGGTGGTGCTCTTGCCCGCGCCGTTGGGCCCGATCAGGCCGATGATCTCGCCCGCGGACAGGGTGAACGAGAGGTCGTTGACGGCGACGAGGCCGCCGAAGGCCTTGCGCACCGAGCGCACCTCGAGCAGCGCCCCGCCCCCCGCGACGCCCGGCTCGCCCGCGCCATGGCGGCGCGCGGGCAGCGGCGGCGCCGCAGGCACCGGGAGCGGCGCGGGCCGCGGGAAGAGCCGCGCGAGGAGGGGCCACACGCCGTCGCGCGTGCGCTGCAGAAGCACGACGATCAGCGCGCCGAACACCACGATCTCGAAGTTGCCGGTGGTGCCGAGCAGCGCAGGCAGGATGTCCTGCAGGTACTGCTTGAGCAGCGTGATGATGGTCGCGCCGAGCACGGCCCCCCACACGCTCCCCGCCCCGCCCACCACCGCCATGAACAGGTACTCGATGCCCTGGTTGACGCCGAAGGGCGTCGGGTTGACGAAGCGCTGCAGGTGCGCATACAGCCAGCCCGAGAGCGCGGCGAGCAGCGCCGCGTGCACGAACACCACGATCTTGAGCCGCGCGCCGTCGACGCCGAAAGCCTCGGCCATCTCGAGCCGCCCCTTGAGCGCGCGGATGGCGCGGCCGGGGCGCGAGTCGAGCAGGTTGCGCATGGTCCACAGCGAGGCCAGCACCACCACCCAGATCAGCCAGCACATGTGGCGCTCGCTCTTGAACTCGAAGCCGGCGAGCGACAACGCCGGGATGCCGGGCATGCCGGTATGGCCGCCCAGCGACTCCAGGTTGCCGAACAGGAAGTACAGGCTGATGCCCCAGGCGATGGTGGCGAGCGGCAGGAAGTGCCCGCGCATGCGCAGCGTGATGAAGCCGAGCGCCAGCGCGACCACCAGCGTCAGCGCGAGGCCCGCGAACAGCGTGATCCACGGCGAGATGCCGTGCACGGTGGAGAGGTAGGCGGTGGTGTAGGCGCCGATGCCGACGAAGGCCGCCTGGCCGAACGAGGTCTGCCCCGCCACGCCGGTGAGGAGCACGAGCCCCAGCGCGACGATGCTGTAGAGCCCGATGTAGTTGGCGAGCGTGACCCAGAACGGCGGCGCGACCACCGGCAGGAGCGCGACCGCCGCGACGAAGACGGCAGTGGCGACGCGCGCCGCGGTGAACGCGCCCGCCGTCGCCGGCTGCCGCCCCTCGCTCACTCGTCCTCCTCGTGGTGGCGCGTGGCGAGGCTCCGCCACAGCAGCACCGGGATGATCAGCGTGAACACGATCACTTCCTTGAAGGCACTCGCCCAGAACGACGAGAACGACTCGATCAGGCCCACCAGCAGCGCGCCCGCCGCGGCGAGCGGGTAGCTGACGAGGCCGCCGAGGATGGCGCCGACGAAGCCCTTCAGCGAGATGAGGAAGCCCGAGTCGTAGTAGATGGTGGTGATCGGCCCGATCAGCACGCCGCAGAAGGCGCACAAGGCCGCCGCGAGCAGGAAGGACAGCGCGCCGGCGAAGTCGGGCGAGATGCCGGCGAGGCGCGCACCGAGGCGGTTGACGGCCGTGGCGTGCAGCGCCTTGCCGTACAGCGTTCGGCCGAAGAACAGCGCCAGCGCGCCGATCGCCAGCGCGCTCGTCAGCAGCACCAGCACGCTCTGCGCGGAGACCGTCAGCGCGCCCAGCGTGAAGGTGGCCGAGGTGAAGGCGGGCGTGCGCGAGCCCTCCGCGCCGAAGAAGTACAGGCCGAGGCCGGTGAGCACGAGGTGCACGGCGACCGCGACGATCAGCAGCACCAGCACCGGCGCGTCGGCGATGGGCTGGAACACGATGCGCCAGGTCAGCGGGCCGAGCGTGGCGGTGAGCGCCACCGCCAGCGCGACCTGCAGCGCGAGCGGCGGCTTCTGCGGCGCAAGCCACGCCGACAGCGCCGCCACCGCGACGGGCAGCAGCGTCCACAGCACGATCCCGCGCGCCATCCGCTTCCATTCGCGGCCGCGCGCGTGGCCGACCGCGTCGACCACGCCGGCGAGCACCGCCGCGCCGATGACAAGCCTCACCGTGCCGGGCACGTGGCCCTGGTCGAAGGCCGCCAGTGTCAACGTGCCGATGGTGAGGAACTCGCCGGTGGGGACGAGGATGACGCGCGTGACGGCGAACACCATGACGATGGCGAGCGCGAGCAGCGCGTAGATCGCGCCGTTGGTGATGCCGTCCTGCGCGAGGAAGGCGGCGATCGAGGCGTCCATGGCCGCAGGACGCCTCAGCGCGGGGACCGCAAAACGACGCGGGCCGGCGCCGCGAGGCGACCGGCCCGGCCCCCGGCGCGCCGCGCCGCTACTTCTGCAGCACCCACTTGCCGTTTTCGATCTTCACCATCACGCGGCCGCGGTTGTCGAGGCCGTTGTGGTCGCCGGGCGACATGACGAACACCCCGTGCACGCCGACGACGCTGGAGGTCTCGAGCGCGTCGCGCACCGCGAGGCGGAACTCGGGCGTGCCGGGCTTCGCCTTCCCCAGCGCCACGGTGATGGCGTGGTCGAGGAGCTTCCAGGCGTCCCAGGCGTGGCCGCCGAAGGTCGAGCGCGTGCCGAACCTCGCCTCGTACTTCTTCACGTACTCGGCGGCGGTCTTCTTCACCGGGTTGGAATCGGGCAGTTGCTCCCAGACCAGCATCGGCCCGGTCGGCAGCAGCGTGCCGTTGCCGTCGGCGCCGACCACGCGCAGGAAGTCGGGATTGGCGACGCCGTGCGTCTGGTAGATCTTGCCCTTGTAGCCGCGCGCGACGAGTTCCTTCTGCGGCGTGGCCCCCGGCGTGCCCGAGGCGCCGATCAGGATCGCGTCGGGCTTCGCGGCGACGAGCTTCAGCACCTGGCCCGTCACCGAGGTGTCGTTGCGGTTGTACTTCTCGGCCGCGACGATCTCGATGCCCGCGGTCTTGAGCGAGTTGCGCATCTCGGCGAGCCAGCTGTCGCCGTAGGCGTCGGCGAAGCCGATGTAGCCCATGGTGCGCACGCCGTTGGCCTTCATGCTGACGGCGATGGCGTCGGCCATCAGCGTGTCGGACTGCGGGGTCTTGAACACCCACTTGGTGCGCGGGTTCTGCGGATCGACGATGCGCGCCGAGGCCGCCATCGACACCATCGGCACCTGCGCGTCGGACACGATGTCGACCATCGCCAGGGAGTTGGGCGTGACCGTCGAGCCGATGATGACGTCGGCCTTGTCCTCGGAGATGAGCTTGCGGGTGTTGGTAACGGCCTTGGTGGTGTCCGAGGCGTCGTCGAGGATGATCCAGTTGATCTTCTGCCCGCCGATCGACTGCGGCAGGAGCTCGAAGGTGTTGCGCTCGGGGATGCCCAGCGAAGCGGCGGGGCCGGTGGCCGAGAGCGTGACGCCGATGGTGATGTCCGCGCGCGCGGCGCCCGACAGCGCGAGCGCGGCCGCGACGGCCGCGACTTTCCAGCGATGGTGCATGTCTCCTCCTGTTCCTCGTGGGTGCGGGCGCGCTCGCGCGGGCCGGGCCTCCGGGCCCCGCGTCGGCGCGCCTCGCGTGCTCAGCGCTTCTTCAGCTCGTCGCGGATCTCGCGCAGCAGCTGCACATCCTCCGGCGTGTCGGGCGGCGCGACGTCGAGCTTCGACTTCATCGCGTTGAAGCGCTTGATCATGATGAAAATCACCAGCGCCAGGATGACGAAGTTGAGCACGACGGTGACGAAGTTGCCCCAGGCGAACAGCGGCACGCCGGCCTTGGTGAGCGCGTCGTAGGTCATCGGCCCCGCATACCCGGCAGGCGGGTCCTTGAGGATGATGAAGTAGTTGGTGAAGTCGAGGCCGCCGAAGACGCGGCCGATCAGGGGCATGATGATGTCCTTGACCAGCGAGTCGACGATGCGCCCGAAGGCTGCGCCGATGATCACGCCGACCGCGAGGTCGACGACGTTGCCCTTCAACGCGAACTGGCGGAACTCGGATGCGAAAGACATTCGGGGGTCTCCTTCGTTGCGGATGCTGCGCCGTCGCGCGCGGCGGCCGGCGCTAGATCGCCGCCTCGCCGCTCTCGCCGGTGCGGATGCGGATCACCTGGTCGACGCTGGTGACGAAGATCTTGCCGTCGCCGATCTTGCCGGTGCGCGCGGCGCGCACGACGGCCTCGATGGCGCGGTCGACCATCGCGTCCTGCAACACCACCTCCACCTTGACCTTGGGCAGGAAGTCGACGACGTACTCGGCACCGCGGTAGAGCTCGGTATGGCCCTTCTGGCGCCCGAAGCCCTTGACCTCGGTCACGGTGAGACCGGTGACGCCGAGCTCGGACAGCGCCTCGCGCACCTCGTCGAGCTTGAACGGCTTGATGACCGCTTCGACCTTCTTCATGGATGGACGTCCCCTCCCATTGCCTCGCCGGCGAGCTTACACCAGCAGGCATCGCGCTGCCATGGACGCCTGCTCAGCGCGGCGCGACGGTGCGCCACTCCTCCCAGGCCGAGGTGATGGGATAGCGCCAGTCGCGGCCGAAGCCGCGCGGCGTGATGCGGATGCCCACCGCCGACTGCCGCCGCTTGTACTCGTTGACCTTGATGAGGCGCACCACCTTGGCGACGTCGTCCGCGGCAAAGCCGCGCGCCACGATCGCCGCGGGGCTCTGGTCGTGCTCGACATAGGCCTCGAGGATCGCGTCGAGCACCTCGTAGGGCGGCAGCGAGTCCTGGTCGGTCTGGTCGGCGCGCAGCTCCGCCGAGGGCGGCCGCGTGATGATGCGCTCGGGGATCACGCGCCCCAGCGCGTTGCGGTAGCGCGCGAGCCGGAACACCAGCGTCTTGGCGACGTCCTTCAGCACCGAGAAGCCTCCCGCCATGTCGCCGTACAGCGTGGCGTAGCCCACCGCCATCTCCGACTTGTTGCCGGTGGTGAGCACGATCGAGCCGAACTTGTTGGACAGCGCCATCAGCAGCGTGCCGCGGATCCGCGCCTGGATGTTCTCCTCGGCGGCGTCGGCGGGGAGCCCGGCGAACTCGCCCGAGAGCGCGTCGAGGAAGGCGGTGAACGGGCCCTCGATGGGGATCTCGTCGTAGCGCACGCCGACGATGCGCGCCATCTCGCGCGCGTCCTCCAGGCTGATCGAGGCGTTGTAACGCGACGGCAGCATCAGCGCGCGCACGCGCGACGCGCCGAGCGCGTCGACGGCGATCGCCAGGGTCAGCGCCGAGTCGATCCCGCCCGACAACCCGAGCAGCGCGCCCGGGAAGCGGTTCTTGCCGACGTAGTCGCGCACCCCCATCACCAGCGCGTCGTAGACGTCGGCCTCGAGCGAGGGCTCGGGCGCGCCGCGCACCGGCTTCCACGCGCCCGCCTCGAACTCGGCCAGCGCGAAGGCCTCGCGCCAGGGCGGGAGCTGCTGCGCCACGACGCCGTCGGCGCCGATGGCGAACGACGCGCCGTCGAACACCAGCTCGTCCTGGCCGCCGACGCGGTTGACGTACAGGAACGGCAGGCCCGTCTCAGCGGCGCGCGTGCGGAGCTGGTCCATGCGTGCCGCGCGCTGCCGGGTATGCCAGGGCGAGCCGTTGGGGACGACGACGAGCTCCGCCCCGGCGTCGCGCGCCTCGCGCGCGGGGCCCGGGAACCACACGTCCTCGCAGATGATCACGCCGACGCGCGTGCCGGCCACCTCGAACACGCAGGGGCCGGTGCCCGGCTCGAAATAGCGCTCCTCGTCGAACACCGTGTAGTTCGGCAGGAAGTGCTTGCGATAGACCTCGGCGACGCGGCCCTCGCGAACCACCGCTACCGCGTTGGCGCGCCCGCCGGCGTGGCGCTCGGGGAATCCCACCAGCAGCGCGAGCCCGCGCGGCGCGGCCGCCGCGAGCGCGGCGAGCTCGCCGGCGCAGGCGTCGACGAACGCGGGGCGCAGCAGCAGATCTTCCGGCGGGTAGCCGCAGAGCCCGAGCTCGGGCGTCACGGCGAGCGCGGCGCCGCCGCGCGCGGCGCGGTGGGCCGCATCGAGGATGCGGCGCGCATTCCCGGGCAGGTCGCCGATGACCTGATCGAGCTGCGCGATCGCGATCCGCATGCACGCATGTTAGCAGAGCGATTCGCTATGCTACGTTGCTCGCCCGTGCCCTCGCCCACGCCGAATCTGCCGCCCCCGCCGCTGACGCACGCGCAGCCGCCGCTGTCCATCCGCCACGATGTCGACGTCGCCGGCATCGACGCGGGCGCGTGGGACGCGCTTGCCGGCGATGCTCCGCTCGCCTCGCACGCGTTCGTCATGGCGCTGCATGCGAGCGGCGCAGCCTCGCCCGCGACGGGCTGGGCGCCGCGCTACTGCACCGCCTGGCGTGGCAGGACGCTGGTCGGCGCGATGCCCTGCTACGGCAAGTCGCACTCCTGGGGCGAGTACGTCTTCGACTGGGCCTGGGCCGACGCCTTCCGCCGGCACCGCCGCCGCTATTATCCGAAGCTCGTCGCCGCCATCCCCTTCACCCCCGTCACGGGCCCGCGCCTCCTGGCGCGCGAAGGCGACGCCGCGACGCGCCGCGCCCTCCTCGACGCCGCGCTGTCGCGCGTGGCCGTCGGCGAGTATTCGTCGCTGCACGTGCTGTTCACCGGCGAGGCCGACACGCGCGCCTGCGTCGACGCCGGCATGATGGAGCGCAACGGCGTGCAGTTCCACTGGCGCAACCAGGGCTGGCGCGACTTCGACGATTTCCTCGCCGCCATGAGCCACGACAAGCGCAAGCGCATCCGCCAGGAGCGGCGCAAGCTCGCCGCCCTCGGCCTGCGCTTCGAGCGCCGCGCGGGCCGCGACATCCGCGAGCAGGACTGGGACCTCTTCTTCCGCTGCTACGTCGACACCTACCGGCGCCACGGCGCGACGCCCTACCTGCCGCGCGCGTTCTTCGAGCAGCTCGCCGCGACCATGCCCGACGCGCTGCTGATGGCGATCGGCTCGCGCGACGGCCGGCCCATCGCCGCCGCCTTCGACGTCGCCTCGCGCGACGCGCTGTGGGGGCGCTACTGGGGCACGCTCGAGTACGTGCCGGGGCTGCACTTCGAGGCCTGCTACTACCAGGGCATCGAGCACGCCATCGAGCGCGGGCTGTCGCGCTTCGAAGGCGGCGCGCAGGGCGCGCACAAGCTCGCGCGCGGCCTGATGCCGGTGGTCACGCACTCCGCGCACGCCATCGCCGACCCGGACTTCGCGCGCGCCATCGCCGCGTTCTGCGACGAGGAGCGCGCCGACGTCGCGCACGCCGAGGGCGAGCTCGGCGAGGCGAGCCCGTTCAAGGCTGATAGACTCGATTCGCCATGAACGCGGCCCCGACACCGCCGTCCCCCGCCGGCAGCACGGCCGGCTCGCCGCCGCTGGCCGTGACCCGCGAGGGCGCCGTCGCCACGCTCTCGCTCAACCGGCCCGACGCGCTCAACGCGCTCGACTTCGCGATGATGGACGCGCTGGTCGAGGCTTCGCAGCGCCTCGCCGAAGACGATTCGATCGGCGTCGTGGTGGTCCGCGGCGAAGGACGGCATTTCATGGCAGGCGGCGACATCCGCGCCTTCGCCGGCGAGCTGGGGCACGACCCTGCCGAACGCCAGCGCCGCTTCACCGCCGTGGTGCGCGGCGTGCACGCCGCGGTCGAGACGCTGTCGCGCATGCCCCACCCGCTGGTGGCTCGCGTGCAGGGCGCCTGCGCGGGCTTCGGGCTGTCGCTCGCCAACCTCTGCGACATCGTCGTCGCGTCGGACGACGCGTATTTCGCCGCCGGCTATCGCCAGATCGGGCTGTCGCCCGACGGCGGCGGCACCTGGTCGCTGCCGCGCGTGGTCGGCGCGCGCCGCGCCGCCGCGATCCTGATGCTGGGCGAGCGCTTCGGCGCCGACGAGGCGCTGCGCATGGGGCTCGTCAACCGCGTGGTGCCGCTCGCGTCGCTGGACGGCGAGGTCGCGCGCGTCGCGGCATCGCTCGCCGACGCGCCGCGCGAGGCCATCCGCGCCACGCGCAGGCTGCTGCGCGAGTCACCGGGCCACTCGCTGTCGCAGCAGCTCGAGGCGGAGGCGCTGTCGTTCGGGAGGCTCGCCGCCTCCGGGGACTTCGTCGAAGGCGTGCATGCCTTCATCGACAAGCGGCCGGCGCGCTTCGGCCGCCAGGAACCCTAGCGCCTTCGGGGCGCCAGGCCCGACCATCGCGTCCATGACGTGCCGCAGCGCCGGCGCGAGGCCGGCCCTCGGTCACTCGCCGCCTTCGTCCTCGTCCTTGGGAAGGCCTTCCCAGCGCTGCTTGGGCGCAGCGCCTCCCGGGCCACGCTTGCCACGCCGCGCATTGCCGAAGCCCGCGTTGCCGTTGTTGCCGTTGTTGCCGTTGCCGTTGCCGTAGGTACGCGCATGCATGGTGAGCTGGGGCTGCGCATGCGAGGTGAGCTGCGGCTGGCCATGCGCGTGCGACGTCAGGCGCGGCTGGCGATTGCCGTTGGCCTCGTTGCCGTAGCCGCCTTGCGCGTTGCCGCCTTGCGCGTTGCCGTAGGCGGGCTGGTTGCCATAGCCGGGCTGGCTGCCGCCGCCGGGCTTGCGTCCCTTGTGGGGGCGGAAGTTCTTGCCGTGCGGGCGCGGCGCCTTGTTGCCCGGCTCGCCACCCTGGAACGGACCTGGCTGGCCCTGGCGCGGACCCTGGCCGCCGCGGCGGTTGCCGCGCTTGCCGTGGCGGGCCTGGCCCTGTCCCTGGCCGCCCTGGCCTTGCGCATGTGCCTGGCCGTGTCCTTGGCCCTGGCCCTGGCCCTGTCCTGGGCCCTGTCCTTGCCCCTTCGGCCGGCCCTGCCTCACAGCCTTGGGCGGACGTTCACCCTGCTTCGCAGGGGGGCGCTGCCGCTCGACCTGCTGGCCGGGCTGCCATTCGGCTTGCGGCTCCGCCGGCGACGCAGGCTGCGCCTCGTTACCCGGGCCCGGCTCGGCGCCGCCGTCCTGCAGCTCCGCCGGCAGGCGCGCGGAATCGGGCTCGCCGGCCTCGTTCGATGCGCCGGCGTTCGCTCCCATGGGCCGGGGGCCCTGCGCGCGCGCGGGATGCGGCCCCGGACCCTTCGGGCGATGCTTGCCCTGGTGCTGCGGCCGCGGCGCCTGCTGCGCGGCCTTCCCGGGCGCGCCGCCCTTGCCCTTCATGCCGACGCTCGACACCAGCGCCTGCACCTCGGGCGCCTCGAGCTCCTGCACCTGGCCGCGCTTGATCGCGGCGGGCATGGCGATGCGCCCGTAACGCGTGCGGATGAGGCGGCTCACCGGCACGCCGATGGCCTCGAACAGCCGGCGCACCTCGCGGTTGCGGCCTTCCTTCACCACCACGTTGTACCAGTGGTTGGCGCCCTCCTCGTCGCCGCCGCCGTCCTCGACCTTCTCGCATTTCGCGAGGCCGTCCTCGAGCTCGACCCCGGCCTCGAGCTCGGCGATCATCGCGTCGTCGAGGCGGCCCATCACGCGCACCGCGTACTCGCGCTCGACTTCGTAGCGCGGGTGCATCAGCCGGTTGGCGAGCTCGCCCGAGTTGGTGAACAGCAGGAGCCCCTCGGTGTTGAAGTCGAGGCGGCCCACGGCGATCCACTTCGCGCCCTCGATCGGCGGCAGCGCGTCGAACACCGACGAGCGCTCCTCGGGGTCGTCGCGCGACACGATCTCGCCCGGCGGCTTGTGATACAGCAGCACGCGCGCGGGCGGCTCGGAAAAGCGGATCTTCACGGGCTCGCCGTTGATGCGGACCTCGTCGCCGGGCCCGACCTTCTGCCCGATCTCGGCGGGCATGCGGTTGACGGTGATGCGGCCTGCGAGGATCAACTCCTCCATCGCGCGGCGCGAGCCGAAGCCGCACGACGCCAGCACCTTGTGCAGGCGTTGCGGCTCGTTGAAGACCTCGTCAGTGAACTGTTTGTGACGAGGAGGCGGAAGGCTCTCCGCGATCCTCTGCAGCGCCAGGCTCGGCTGCTGCGTCGGTGCCGAGGATCGGGCTCGCGAGCGCGAGTGCCGCCTCGGCGGCCTTTGCTGGGGCATCGGGCATCTCCAGGAGGTGGGATGAATCGAGATCGGCCAGGGGTGGGAGCTCCGCGAGGGAGGTGAGGCCCAGATCGTCGAGGAAGGTCTTGGTCGTCGCGTACAG
Source organism: Casimicrobiaceae bacterium (assembly GCA_044226535.1). GTDB lineage: Bacteria > Pseudomonadota > Gammaproteobacteria > Burkholderiales > Casimicrobiaceae > VBCG01. The sequence continues at coordinate 46,649 of JBGAGT010000004.1, forward strand.
CGCCGGGTGGCCCGGTGTCTCGCGGTGTCCGACGGCTTCGATCCATTGCCGGTCTTCGAGCGACTTGACGATGTTCGTCGACACGGCGACACCGCGGATCGACTCGATGTCGCCGCGCGTGACGGGTTGGCGGTAGGCGATGATGGCGAGGGTCTCCATCACCGCGCGCGAATAACGCGGCGGGCGCTCGGGGGTCAGGCGGTCGAGGTGGCGCTGGAGCTGCGGCGTGCCCTGGAAGCGCCAGCCCGAGGCGACCTGCACGAGCTCGACGTTGCGCCCCTGCCACTCGCGCTTGAGGTCGTCGAGCAGCTTGCGCACGGTCTCGTGGTCGAGCGCAGGCTCGAACAGGCGCGCGAGCTGCGCCACGGCGACGGGCTCGCCGGCGACCAGCAGCGCGCCCTCGAGCACGCGCTTGAGCTCCTCGAGCGCGCCGGGATGCACCTGCGCGGCGCTGTCGGGGTCGAGGCCGGCCTCGGCCTCGTCGTGCGGGTGGTCGTCCTGCTGCATGTCGGCTTCAGTTGTCGGCGGCCAGCGCGAAGGCACGCTCGCCGCGCACGTTGACGTAGATCGGCGCGAAGGCCTCGGCCTGCGCGACGTCGATGAGCTGCTCGCGCGCGAGCTCGAGCAGCGCAAGGAAGGTGACCACGAGGTGCGGCACGTCGGCGAACTCGGCAAAGAGGTCGGTGAACTCGACGTAGCGGCCGCCCTGCAGCGCCTTCAGCACGCGGCTCATCTCGGCGCGCACCGAGAGCTGCTCGCGCGTGACCTGGTGGTGGCGGTTGGCACGCGCCCGCGCGATCAGCGTCACCCAGGCGGCGCGCAGGTCGTCGGGGTCGACGTCGGGCAGCCGCGAGGTGGCGACGCGCTCGAAGAACACCCGCACCGTGGCGTAGTCGCGTTCGGCCAGCGGCAGCGCGTCGATCGACTGCGCGGCGGCCTTCATCTGCTCGTACTCGAGCAGCCTGCGCACCAGCTCGGCGCGCGGGTCCTCGGGCTCCTCGCCCGGCGGCGCGGGCGGCCGCGGCAGCAGCAGGCGCGACTTGATCTCGATCAGCACCGCCGCCATCAGGAGGTATTCGGCGGCGAGCTCGAGCTGCGTGCGCCGCATCATCTCGACATAGCCCAGGTACTGGCGCGTGAGCTCGGCCATGGGGATGTCGAGCACATTGATGTTCTGCCGCCGGATGAGGTAGAGCAGGAGGTCGAGCGGGCCCTCGAAGGTCTCGAGGAAGATCTCCAGCGCCTCGGGCGGGATGTAGAGGTCGCGCGGCAGCTCGTTGAAGGGCTCGCCGTACACCCGCGCCAGCGGCTTGGCCTCCGGCGAGGGATGCGCGAGGTCGAGGCTCGTGTCCACCGGCTCGCTAGGCATGCCTGGTCCTCGCGGTCGCGCTAGTCATAGTCGAGCCCCATCGCCTCGCGCACGTCGGACATGGTTTCCTCGGCGAGCTTCCTCGCACGCTCGCAGCCGTCCGCGACGATGTTGCGCACGAGCTGCGGGTCGTCGATGTACTTCTGCGCGCGCTCGCGCATCGGCTGCTGCTCGGCGATGATGGCGTCGATCACCGGCTGCTTGCACTCGAGGCAGCCGATGCCGGCCGTGGTGCAGCCCTTCCACACCCAGTCGCGCGTCTCCTGGCTGGAGTAGATCTGGTGCAGCGGCCACACCGGGCACCGCTCGGGGTTGCCCGGGTCGCTGCGGCGCACGCGCGCGGGGTCGGTCTGCATGGTGCGGATCTTGCGCGTCACCTCCGCGGGGTCCTCGCGCAGCAGGATGGCGTTGCCGTAGGACTTGGACATCTTGCGCCCGTCGAGGCCGGGCACGCGCGCGTTGACGGTCAAGAGCGGCTGCGGTTCCGGCAGGATCACGCGCCGCGCGCCCTCGAGGTAGCCGAACAGGCGCTCGGAGTCGCCGAGGGAAAGGTTCTGCGTGTCCTCGAGCAGCGCCCGCGCCTCGGCCAGCGCCTTCTCGTCGCCCTGCTCCTGGAAGGCCGTGCGTAGGCTGCGGTAGCGCTTGGCCTTCTTCGCGCCGAGCTTCTTCACCGCCTCCTCGGCGCGCGCCTCGAAGTCGGGCTCGCGGCCGAACATGAAGTTGAAGCGGCGCGCCGCCTCGCGCGCGAACTCGAGGTGCGACACCTGGTCCTCGCCCACCGGAACCATGTTGGCGCGGTAGATCAGGATGTCGGCGGCTTGAATCAGCGGGTAGCCGAGGAAACCGAAGGTCGCGAGGTCGCGCTCGGCGAGCTGCTGCTGCTGGTCCTTGTAGGTGGGCACGCGCTCCAGCCAGCCCACCGGCGTGATCATGCCGAGCAGCAGCGACAGCTCGGCGTGCTCGGGCACGCGCGACTGGATGAATATCGTGCAGCGGCCCGGGTCGAGGCCGCAGGCCAGCCAGTCGACGATCATCTCCCAGACCGTGTCCTTGATCGCCTCGGTCGCCTCGTAGTGCGTGGTCAGCGCGTGCCAGTCGGCGGCGAAGAACAGGCAGGGATACTCCTCCTGCAGGCGGATCCAGTTCTTGAGCGCGCCGTGGTAGTGCCCGATGTGCATCCTCCCGGTCGGGCGCATCCCCGACAACACGCGATCGGCGAACATGGGCTCGGGTGCGCTTCCTGGAAGGATCAGCGGCCGACGAAGGCGCCGAGGATGGCCGCGATCGCCGCCTGCGCGACGCCGATCAGCGGCCGCATGGCGACCGGCAGGAGGCCGCTCACCAGCAGCGCGATCACGATCATGAAGCCGTAGCGCTCGACGCCGGCGAGCGCGAGCGATGCGCGCCCGGGCAGCAGCGACACGGCGATGCGCCCGCCATCGAGTGGCGGGATCGGCAGGAGATTCAGTGCCATCAGTACCAGGTTGATTTCAATGCCCCATTGCGACATCTCGACCAGCGCAGCGCTGGCCCATGCAGCTTCGGGCTGCGCGGCCAGCCACAGGGTGGCCCACAGCGTCGCCATCACGAAATTGCTCGCGGGCCCCGCCGCCGCCACCCACAGCATGTCGCGCTTGGGGTGGCGCAGGTTGGCGAAGTCCACCGGGACGGGCTTCGCCCATCCGAACAGGAACAAGCCGCCGCCCGCCGCCCGCGACATCAGGAGGAGCAACCCCGGCACCAGCAGCGTGCCAACGGGATCGATGTGTTTCAGCGGGTTGAGCGTCACACGGCCCTGGAGCTCGGCCGTGCGGTCGCCGAACAGCTTGGCGACGTATCCGTGCGAGGCCTCGTGGAGCGTGATCGCGAGCACCACCGGAACCGCGGCAAGCGCGATCCGCTCGAGCGAAAGGTCCATCGGTGGTCATTTTACCCGGTTTCGGGCATCTGCGCCGCGATGCCCAGCGCGGCGGCCTCCCCGTCCCCGGCGCCGGGGCGCACGATGGCGGGCGGGTCGCGCGTGAGGTCGATGACCGTGGTCAGCCGCTGCGGGGCGGGCCCGGCGTCGATCACCGCGTCGAGGTCGTGCTCGTAGCGCGCGCGGATGGACGCGGCGTCTGGCAGCGCCTCGGCCTCCCCCGGCGGGATGAGCGTCGAGCTCACCATCGGTGCATCGAGCTCGGCCAGCAGCGCCTGCACCAAGGGATGGCCCGGCAGGCGCACGCCGATGGTGTGGCGCCGCACGTGGCGGAAGGCGCGCGGCACCTCGCGCGTGGCGGTCAGCAGGAACGTGAACGGGCCCGCGGCGAGCTGGCGCAGGACACGGAACTGGCGGTTGTCGACGCTCGCGACGCGGCCGACCTCCGCCATGTCGCGGCACATCAGCGTCAGGTGGTGGCGCTCGTCGATGCCGCGAAGGGCCCGAATGCGGCGCAACGCCTCGACCGCACCGATCCTGCAGCCCAGCGCATAGCTCGAGTTGGTCGGGTAGGCAACGAGGCCGCCGTCGTCGACGATCTGCGCGGCGCGCCGCACCAGCCGCGGCTGAGGGTGGGTGGCGTGCACGGCGAGGAACTGGGCCATGGCTAGCCGCGGCCCCGCCGGGCCGAACCGCGCGCACTAACCATATGCCCGGGAACACCTCCCAGGCAGGGCAACGGATACATATAATCCACAGGATTACCCATTCGACCTCTTATAACCTGGCGTTTTGGAGCGGCTTGCCCCCGGGACCCATGCATCCGGCCTTACGGCATGTCGCACTGCAGCCCTTCCACCATGAACCTCCAGCAACTGCGCTACCTCACCGCCGTGGTCGACCACGGCCTCAACGTCTCCGACGCGGCCGAGGCGCTTTACACCTCGCAGCCCGGCATCAGCAAGCAGATCCGCCAGCTCGAGGACGAGCTCGGGCTCGACGTGTTCGTGCGCCAGGGCAAGCGGCTCGCGACCATGACCCCCGCCGGCGAGGTGGTCGTCGCCGCCGCGCGCCGCGCCTTGCGCGAAATCCACAACATGAAGCGCGTGGCCGACGAGTTCCGCGCCGAGGACACCGGCACCCTGTCGATCGCGACCACGCATACCCAGGCGCGCTACGTGCTGCCCAAGGTGCTGTCCGCGTTCAGCGCCAAGTATCCCAAGGTCCGGCTCCTGCTGCACCAGGGCAACCCCACGCAGGTCGCCGAGCTCACCGCCAGCGGCGAAGCGGATGTCGGCATCGCCACCGAGGCGCTGGCCGCCGAGCCGACGCTGGTGTCGCTGCCCTGCTACACCTGGAACCGCTGCGTCATCGTGCCCAAAGGCCACCCCCTCGCCAAGGCCAGGGGCAAGCTCACGCTCGAGGCGCTGGCGCAGTGGCCCATCGTCACCTACGACTTCGCCTTCACCGGGCGCTCGCAGATCAACGCGGCGTTCGCGGCGCGCGGCCTCGAGCCCAACATCGTGCTGTCCGCGCTCGACGCCGACGTGATCAAGACCTATGTCGAGATCGGCACCGGCATCGGCATCATCGCGCAGATGGCCTGGGACCCGCGCAAGGACACGGCCTTCGAGCGCCTCGACGCATCGCACCTCTTCCAGCAGGCGACCACGCGGCTCGCGGTGCGCCGCGGGGTGTTCGTGCGCGGCTACATCTACGCCTTCATCTCCATGTTCGCGCCCCAGTACGACCGGCATGCGATCGAGGCGGCGCTGGCCGGCGAGCGGGTCGCGGAGTCGGCGCTGCCCGCCTGAGGCGGACGCGCCGCAGGGGGTGCCGATGCTGCTACAGTAGCGCTCGCACGCCGCATCGACAGCCCGCCCCCGCGTCCCATCGACAGTCCCCCCACCCGGCGCAGCTGGTCGTTCGCCGCCCTCCTCGCCTCGCTGGCGATGGTGGGGCCGTTCTCGATCGACATGTACCTCCCCGCCTTCCCGGCGATCGCCGAGGGGCTGGGGGTGCCGTCGATCGCCGTGCAGCAGACGCTGTCGATCTACCTTTTCGCCTATGCCGCGATGATGCTCTGGCACGGCGCGCTGTCCGACGCCTTCGGTCGGCGCCCCGTGGTCATCACGAGCCTCGTGATCTACGCCGTCGCCACGCTGGGCTGCGCCATCGCCGGCAACATCCAGTCGCTGTGGCTGTTCCGCGCGCTGCAGGGAATCTCGGCGGGTGCGGGCCTGGTGGTGGGCCGCGCGGTCATCCGCGACCGCTTCCACGGCCCCGAGGCGCAGCGCCTGATGGCGCAGATCACGCTGGTCTTCGGCATCGCACCCGCGCTGGCGCCGGTGGTCGGCGGCCTGCTGCTCAACACCCTCGGCTGGCGTGCCATCTTCTGGGTGCTGCTGGTGTGGGTGATCGCCACGACCACCTGGGCCTCGCGCGCCTTGCCCGAGACGCTGCCTGCGGCCGCACGCCAGCCGCTGGCGATGCGCACGCTGTGGCGAAACTACCTCGAGGTGTTCACGCACCGCGAGTTCCTGATGCTGGCCGCGGTCCCCGCCCTCAACTTCGCGGCGTTCTTCCTCTACGTCGCGGTGGCGCCGCGCTTCCTGATCGACATCCTCGGCATCTCGACCTGGGGCTTCGCGAGCCTGTTCATCCCGCTGATCGCCGGTGTGCTGATCGGCGCCATGGTGTCGCATCGCGTGGCCGGCGTGCTGACGCCGGTGCGCACCATCGACATCGGCTTCCTCTTCATGGGGAGCGCCGCGGCGATCAACGTGCTGATCAGCGAGCTCGCGCCACCGGGCGCGCTGTGGAACATCGCGCCGATCTTCGTGTTCACCATCGGGTCCGCGATCGTCTCGCCCAGCATCACGCTGCTGCTGCTCGACCTCTTTCCCCGCTCGCGCGGGCTCGCCTCGTCGCTGCAGGGCTTCCTGCAGTTCTCGCTGGGCGGATTTAACGCCGGCACCATCGCACCCCTGCTCGATGCCACACTGTCGGTGATGGCGCTCGGCATGGCGGCCTTCACCGCGACGAGCTACGCCGTGTGGTCCACCTACCGCCGACTCGACCGATCCCGATGAAAGCCCTCGCCACCGCGCTCGTCGCGATCGCCGTCGCCTTGCCGTTGCACCGTCCCGCCCTGGCGCAGGCGCCCGCGGCGCAGTCCGCGGTGCCGCAGGTCGTCGTGCTGCCCAAGAAGACGATCGACGTGGCGGGCCACAAGGTCGTCGCCGAGGTCGCCGACACCCCCGAGACCCGCGAGCGCGGCCTGATGTACCGCTTCAGCCTCGCGCCCGACGAGGGCATGCTGTTCGTGTTCCCCGCGCCGGCGCCGCAGGCCTTCTGGATGCGCCACACCTACGTGCCGCTGTCGATCGCCTACCTCGATGCGGCGGGGCGCATCCTCAACATCGAGGACATGGCACCGCGCACCGACGACGGCCACCTGTCGAAGGGCGAGGCGCTGTACGCGCTGGAGATGAAGCAGGGCTGGTTTGCGCGCCATGGCATCGCCGCAGGCGCGAAAGTCGCAGGCCTCCCCAAGCCCTCGAAGCGCTGAGCGGCACGCGCGCGCGGCGCGCGCCGCCTCCCTGCGCTCAGCGCCGGTTCCCGTCCGGCTGGGCCGGCGCCGCCGACGTTGCAGCGGCGGCAGGCGCCGCACCGGCGGCGGCGTTGCGCGCGGCCCGCGCCGCCTGCTCCGCATCCTGGGTCAGCTTGTACGCGACGTAGTACTTGTAGATGTTGCGCACGTAGGTCGTGGTCTCGATGCCGATCTTCTCGGCGGTCACGACTTCCACGTTGTTGAACCACTTGTCGGCATCGAGCCCGCGCTCGGCGGCGAGCTTGCGCATGCGCGCGATGTTGCCGGGTCCCGCGTTGTAGCTGGCGAAGGCGAACAGCGGACGGTTCTCGCGGGTGAACCCGGCATCCGGGAAGTACCTCGTCATCAGCTGGTCCATGTACTTCGCGCCGGCATGGATGTTGGGCTCGATGACGGTGATGTCCCCGACCTTGAGCTCCTTGCCGGTGGCCGGCATCACCTGCATGACGCCGATCGCGCCGACGTGGCTCTTGGCGTCCTGCCGCAGCTGCGATTCCTGGAAGCCCTGGGCGGCGAGCATCAGCGGGTCGAAGTTGTAGAGGTCGCCGTACTTGCGGAACAGCGCGATCGTCTGCTCGAAGCGCTTCTGCTCGGCGCTTCCGGTGTTGTTGGCGATCTGCTTCGCCTGCTTGTGGTACTTGGCGAAGCGATAGGCGATCACACCCTGCTTCTTCGCGTAGTTCACGTAGAAGTCGACCAGCTCGGCCTCGAGCCGGGCGCTGCCCTTGCGCATGGCCCAGCCGAGCTTCCCGCCGTCGCGGAGCACGACGTCGTCGTGCACGCGGATATTCGGCAGCACCTGCGCCCACATGCGCGCCTTCCATTCGTCGACCACCAGGTTGTCGAAGACACCGGCATTGAGCATTTCCATCGCATCCTCGTCCTCGAGGGCGTCGGGCAGCGGGACGACCTTGACCGCCGGCTTTCCTTCGCCGGCGAGGCGGGCGTTGAGCGCGGCAAGGCTTTCCGCGTAGCTCGACGAAGGCCTCGCGTGCACGGTCTTGCCGGCGAGGTCGTCGGGGGAAGCCACGGGCTGCGCGCGCGGGCCGGTGACGAGCAGCTCGCGCACGGGCTTCTGGTCGCCCGGCGCGGCGAAGTCGACCTCGCGCATGCGCGCTTCGGTGGCGGTCAGGTTGCCGGCGGCGATATCGCCGCGCCCCTCCACCACGCCGGGCAGCAGCTTGTCGCGCGTGACCGCCACCATGTAGACGGTCAGCGGGCGCTTGCCGAGCTCCTTCGCGTACTTCTTGTTGAGGTAGCGCTCGAAGTCGCGCACGTTCTCGGCGGTGATGCCGCGCTCCCGCCCCTTGTCGTTGAAGTAGAGGGAGCGGCTGTAGGGCACCAGCACGCGGATCATGCGGCGCGCGAGCATGCCGTCGAAGTCGCCGGTCCACGGCTTTTCGCGCAGGCTCAGGCCGCGCGCATCGGCGTCAATCGAAACCGCGGCCCGCGTGGCTTTCACCGCGGCTCCGGTCCTGGCGGGAACGGGGTCGGCGGCCTGCGCCGTGGCGCCCAGCAGCGCCAACGCGAGCAGCAGCGGGCCCGCGACCCGCGGCGGCCGCAGGAATCGCCCGACGGCGTGCGGGTCGCGCCGTGGGACGGGGGGATTGCAATCGCCTGCCATGGTCGCCGCGGAGCTTGAACGGGTGGACAAGTTTACAGCGCGGCAGCGACCCGATGGCCGGCGTTCAGCCCTCGCCCGCGAGCCAGGCGCGCAGCTCGGCCAGCGAGGCGAGGGTCGCGCGCGGTGACCGTCCTTCGAGCGCCGCGCGCCCATGCGCGCCTTGTGCGAGTGCCACCGCGTCGACCCCTGCGTTGCGCGCGAGGTCGAGGTCGTGGGTGGTATCGCCGATCATCAGCGTCGACGCAGGCGGCGTGCGCGTCGCCTGCATCAGGTGCAGGAGCATCGCGGGCTGCGGCTTCGGGCCGGACTCGTCCGCGCAGCGCGTGGCGGTGAACGCCGGCGCGAGCGCATGGCGGGCGAGCGCGCGGTCGAGCCCTGCGCGTGTCTTGCCGGTCGCCACGGCGAGGCGGTAGCCCTGCGAGCCCAGGTCGCCGAGGAGCTCGCGCGCCCCGGGGAAGAGCGCGATGTCGGCCTCGCCCGCGAGGTGGTGATGGCGGTAGCGCGCCGCGAGCTCGGGATGGCGCTCGCGCGCAAGCGCCGGCGCGACATGGGCCAGGGCGTCGGCGAGCCCCAGCCCGATCACGTAGCGCGCGTCGTCGAGCGAGGGCTCGGGATAGCCGATGTCGGCGCAGGCGCGGCGGATGGCGCCGGCGATCATGGTCGTCGAATCGGCCAGCGTGCCGTCCCAGTCGAACACCAGCAGCGAGTAGCGGCGCGGCAGGGGCCTCACCGCCCCTCCCCTCGCGCCGCGGTGGGCGTGCCCAGCGTGTCGAGGAACTGCGCGAGGTCCTGCGGCAGCGGCGAGGCGATCGCCAGCGGCTCGCCCGTGAGCGGGTGCGGGAGCGACAGCGAGGCCGCGTGCAGGAACATGCGCTTCAGCCCCTGCCTCGCGAGCCCGCGGTTCCACGCGAAATCGCCGTACTTGTCGTCGCCGGCCAGCGGGAAGCCGAGGTGCGTGAGGTGCACGCGGATCTGGTGGGTGCGCCCGGTGCGGAGCTCGGCCTCCAGCAGCGCCAGCGGCGGCTCGTGCCGCGGCCAGGTCGAGCGCCGGCGGAAGATCGTCAGCGAGTGCTGGCCGTCCTCGACCACGCGCACCCGCCGCTCGCCTTCCGCGGTGACGTATTTGTGCACGTCGAGCGCGACCTTGCGAACCGCATCGCGCCAGCGCCCGCGCACCAGCACCCGGTAGCGCTTGTCGACCGCGCCCTCGCGCCAGGCGGCGTGGAGCGCGGTGAGGGCGCTGCGTTTCTTCGCCACCAGCAGCACCCCCGAGGTCTCACGGTCCAGGCGATGCACGAGCTCGAGGAATCGCGCCTCGGGCCGTGCCGCCCGGAGTTGCTCGATGAGTCCGTGCGCGACGCCGCTGCCGCCGTGCACCGCCAGGGCAGCGGGCTTGTCGACGGCAAGCAAGGCCTCGTCCTCGTAGAGGATGGGCACGGCCAAGGGGCGCGCCGCCGGCCGCGCCGGCGCCGCCGGCACGCGGATGGGGGGGATGCGCACCCGGTCGCCCAACGCCAGCCGGGTGTCGGCGGCGACGCGGCCGCCGTTCACCCGCACCTCGCCCGAGCGCAGGATCCGGTAAAGATGGCTCTTCGGCACGCCCTTCAGCACCCGGGCGAGGAAGTTGTCGGCACGCTGTCCGGCGCCGGCCTCGTCGACGAGGACGAGGCTCGCGGCGTCCGCGCGGACGGGCGTCGGGGGCGGTGCGGCAAGTGGCTTCGGCAAGCCCCGATCATAGAACAACCGCCAAAATCCGCGGCGGTTCAGGCACTTGGCTTGCGGACTTCGACGGGTTGACCCTATAATGACCCCGCGAACCGTATCGCTTTTGCGGCGCCCGCAGGTGTTCGCAGCCCCCGACCCGGAGGCTGCCCCGCCAGGATCGCGGAGCCGGCACGCGCAGGTTCGCAGGAAGGAAGTGCCGGTTTTGCCGCTCGCCGGCCGCGACGAATGCGTTGGACGCTTCGGTCGCCACACCAGAGCGGCGTATTCAGGCAACAGGCGCAGTCGCCGCGAGCCCCGGAGGGCGAAGCGTTGCGGTTGCGCGGCGAATTTCCCGGTTTCCCCGCCCGTTCCTCCGCTCCCCCCGCGCGCCATGCGCCGACGGGACGGCGTCGAGGGCCGCAAGGGGGTTCCAGCAACGGACGCGGCTTCCCGCTCACTGCGAGGCCGCGCCGGATGACGAGACGAAGAACGTAGGCCCGCCTTCGCGGGCCCGACCGATGCGAGCGATCCACACGACCTGCCGCGCTTCACACGTTCCACGCGCACGGCGCTTGCCGCCCTGCGCGCAGTCTCCGTCGTCCCTCCGCCCCGCCGCGCACTAGCCGCACGCCGCCGGCCCCGGCCGGCACGCTTCCCTCCCCGGGCCCGACGTCGCGTCGCGCCGAGAGGATAAGACGCATGAAGCGCATGCTGTTCAACGCCACGCAAGCCGAAGAGCTCCGCGTGGCCATCGTCGACGGCCAGAAGCTCGTCGACCTCGACATCGAGTCCGCTGCCAAGGAGCAGCGCAAGTCCAACATCTACAAGGCGGTGATCACCCGCGTCGAGCCCTCGCTCGAGGCCTGCTTCGTCGACTACGGGACGGAGCGCCACGGCTTCCTGCCGTTCAAGGAGATCGCGCCCCAGTACTTCAAGGAAGGCGGGAGCCGCAGCCGCCTCGCCGACCAGTTGCGCGAAGGCCAGGAGCTGATCGTCCAGGTCGACAAGGACGAGCGCGGCAACAAGGGCGCGGCGCTCACCACCTACATCTCGCTGGCCGGCCGCTACCTGGTGCTGATGCCCAACAACCCGCGCGGCGGCGGCGTTTCGCGCCGGGTCGAGGGCGAGGACCGCAACGAGCTGCGCGACGCCATCGCCGGCCTCGACGTGCCGGACGGCATGAGCGTGATCGCGCGCACCGCCGGCATCGGCCGCTCCACCGAGGAACTGCAGTGGGACTTGAACTACCTGCTGCAGCTCTGGCGGGCGGTCGAGGACGCGGCCAAGATCCAGTCGGGCGCCTACCTCATCTACCAGGAGTCGAGCCTCGTCATCCGCGCCATCCGCGACTACTTCCACCCGGACATCGGCGAGATCCTGATCGACACCGAGGCCATCTACGAGCAGGCCCAGCAGTTCATGGGCCACGTGATGCCGGGCAACGTGTCGCGCGTCAAGCTGTACCGCGACGACGTGCCGCTGTTCTCGCGCTTCCAGATCGAGCACCAGATCGAGACCGCGTACGCGCGCACCGTGCCGCTGCCTTCGGGCGGCGCCGTGGTCATCGACCATACCGAGGCGCTGGTGTCGGTGGACGTCAACTCCGCGCGCGCGACGCGCGGCAGCGACATCGAGCAGACCGCGTTCAACACCAACCTCGAGGCCGCCGACGAGGTGGCGCGCCAGCTCCGCCTGCGCGACCTGGGCGGCCTGATCGTCATCGACTTCATCGACATGGAGAGCGCCAAGAACCAGCGCGAGGTGGAGATCCGCCTTCGCGACGCGCTCAAGTACGACCGGGCGCGCATCCAGCTCGGCAAGATCTCGCGCTTCGGCCTGATGGAGCTTTCGCGGCAGCGCCTGCGCCCCGCGCTCGCCGAGTCGGCGCACATCCCCTGCCCGCGCTGCCACGGCGTCGGCCACATCCGCGGCACCGAGTCCACCGCCCTGCACATCCTGCGCATCCTGCAGGAGGAGGCGATGAAGGACAACACCGCACAGGTGATCACGCAGGTGCCGGTCGACGTCGCGACCTTCCTGCTCAACGAGAAGCGTCCCGACGTCATGTCCATCGAGACGCGCTTCAAGGTGAACGTGCTGGTGGTGCCCAACAAGCACCTCGACACGCCGAACTTCACCGTCGAGCGCCTGCGCCACGACGAGCTCAACCACCAGGAGCCGCTGCCGCTTTCCTTCGACCTCGTGCAGCGCCCCGAGGACAACGACGTCACCGCCGAGGCCATCAAGGAAGAAGCCAACGAGCCGCGCCAGCAGCCCGTGGTGCGGGGCATCGCGCCTGCGCAGCCCGCGCCCATGCCCGCGCCCGAGCCGGCCGCCGCACCCGCGGCCGCCGCGCCGGCACCGGCCCGCGCGCCCGAAGGCGGCTGGCTGGAGAAGATGCTGGGCTGGTTCCGCGCCAAGCCGCTCGAGCAGCCCGCCGCGCCCGCGGCGCAAGCCGGCGGCGCGCGCGGCGAACGCCGCGAGGACGGCGGACGCGACGGCTCGCGGGGCGGCCAGCAGCGCCGCGACGGAAGCTCGTCGCGCGATGGCAGCGACCGTCGAGGCAAGGACCGCGGCCGCGGCGACCGCGACCAGCGCCGTGACGGGCGCGAAGGCCGCGAGGAGCGCCAGGGACGCGGCGGCGCGCGCGACGATGCGCAACGCAATGGCGCCGGGCGCGAGGATCGCGACGAGCGCCGCGGTTCGCGCGACAAGCGTGAAGGCCGTGGACAGCGCGACGGCAACCGCCCGCCGCGCGAAAGCCGTGACGCACTGGCCGGCGGCGAGCGCGATGCGCGCGCGCCGCAGGGTGGACGCGAAGCCCGTGAGCCGCGCGAGGCCCGTGAAGGCCGCGAGCCGCGCGAGGCCCGTGAAGGCCGCGAGCCGCGCGAGGCCCGTGAAGGACGCGAGCCGCGCGAGGCCCGTGAAGGACGCGAGCCGCGCGAGGCCCGTGAAGGCCGTGAGGCGCGCGAGCCGCGCGAAGGTCGCGAGCCGCGCGAAGGTCGCGAGCCGCGCGAAGGTCGCGAGCCACGTGAAGCGCGCGAGCCACGCGAGGGACGTGAGCTGCGCGAACCGCGCGAACCGCGCGAGCCGCGTGAGCCCCGCGAGCCGCGCGTCGACGACACGGCTGCGTTGGCAGCGGCCGACGCGATCGCCGGTGAAGGCGCACCGCGCGCCGAACGCGCCCCGCGCAACGGCTCGCGCCGCACGCAGCCTGCCCCCATGTCGGTGACCGGCGAAGAAGTCGCCGCGAGCGCCGACCTCGAGGCGGGCGCGCTCGTGCCCGAGGCCGAAGGAAGCCAGGACGAGCAGGCTGACGGCCAGCGTCGCCGCCGCCGTCGCGGCCGCCGTGGCTCGAATCGCGGCGATCGCGAGGCGGGGTCGCAGGACACCGGCTCCAACGAGACCGCGCAGCTCGACCTGCACGGCGACGCCGGCAACGGGTCGATCGGCGAGGCCGCAGCTGCCGGCGACGAGCATGCCGAAGCACCTCAGTTCGAAGCACGCCGCGCCGAAGCACCTCAGATCGAAGCACGCCGCGCCGAAGCACGCCACGCCGACACGGGCCGGGCCGAACCGCACCACACCCGCGCTCCGCAGGGCGAGATGCAACATGCCGAGCCGGCGCAAGCGGAAGCAATCGACGAAGCGCCCACACCCGCCGAGCCCCGTCGCGAACCTGTGCCGGAGCCGGTGCGAGCAGCACCCCGCGCGGAAGCACCCGCCGTGGGGCCCGCGCCCACGCCCTTCGTGCCGCTCGACCTGTCGCTTCCGCCGGATTCCGGCCTGCAGCTCGTCGAGACGCAGCATGTGGCGACCGTGCCGGTGGCGCCCGAGGTCGAGTCCCCGCGTCCCAAGCGCGTGCGCCCGCCGCGTATCGTCGTCCCGAGCGAGCCGCTCGAGATGGTCGAGACGCGCAAGGACGTCCCACCCGGCCAGTAGCCCCGCGCGTTCGGCGAGGCCCGGGATGGACCGGTCGGCGAGAGTGGCGATGCGGCTGCCGATAGGGCGGGCAAAGGGCAAGGCGAGCGCGTTCGCAGGCGCGCTCGCGGCCCTTGCGCTGGCCGCCGCCCTGTTCGTGGCGCTCGGCCTGTCGGCGCCGCCTGCCCGTGCCGCGGCCGACCCGTCGAAGGTGCTGCACCTGTCGTTCGGCGACATCACCAGCCTCGACCCGCAACAGGGCAACGACATCTTTTCGACGAGGATCACGCAGCAGATCTTCGAGGCGCTGTACGAGTTCGACTACCTCGCCATGCCGGCGAAGGTGGTCCCCAATACCGCGGAAGCCCTTCCCGAGGTGTCGCCCGATGGCAAGACCTGGACCATCAGGCTGCGCAAGGGCATCCGCTTCGCCGACGACCCCGCCTTCGGCGGGAAGCCGCGCGAGCTCACCGCCGCGGACTACGTCTACTCGCTCAAGCGCTTCATCGACCCGGGCCTGCGCAACGGCGGCGACCCCGCCTTCACCGACACCATCGTCGGGGCACGCGCGGTGGTCGACGCGGCGCGAAAGCCGGGCGCGAAATTCGACTACGACGCGCCGATCGCAGGGCTCCGCGCGCCCGATCGCTACACGCTGCGCCTCGAGCTCACCTCGCCCAATTACACCCTGCTCGAGCAGCTCGCCGGCCTGCCTTCGATGGCGGTGGCTCGCGAGGTCGTCGAGAAATACGGGGCCGACATCCTGTCGCATCCCGTCGGCACCGGTCCCTACCGGCTGGTCGAGTGGAAGCGCGCCTCGCGCGTGGTGCTCGAGGCCAATCCCCACTACCGCACGCTTGCCTTCCCTACCAGTGACGACCCTCGGCATCGCGAGCTCGTCTCGTCGATGAAGGGCAAGGCGCTCCCCCAGGTCGGGCGCGTCGAGGTGAGCATCATCGAGGAGTCGCAGCCCGCGCTCCTCGCCTTCGAGCAGAAGTCGCTCGACATCCTGGGCCTCGGCGGCGACGACGTCCGCTTCGTCATGGAGAACAGCAGGCTCAAGCCGTCGCTGGCGGACCGCGGCGTCGTGCACTTCCACTACCCGACGCCGAACCTCACCTTCACCTTCTTCAACATGGAGGACCCCGTGGTCGGCGGCTACGGCACCGCGCAGGTCGCGCTGCGCCGCGCGATCGCCATGGGCTTCGACCTCGACGAGATGATCCGCGTGCTGTTTGCCGGCAACGCCGAGGTCGCCAACCAGCTGCTGCCCCCGGGCTCGACGGGCTTCGACCCCGCGCTGCCGCGCAAGTCCCCCTACGATCCTGCCGCCGCGCGCGCCCTGCTCGACCGCTTCGGCTTCAAGGACCGCGACGGTGACGGGTACCGCGAGACGCCCGACGGCAAGCCGCTCTTGATCAGGCGCGGAACGATGCCGGCGTCGTGGTACCGCGAGGCCGACACGCTGTTCAAGAAGAACATGGACGCCATCGGCATCCACATGGACGTCGAGCAGCACACCTTCGCCGAGCTCCTCAACATGGTGCGCGCGGGCAAGCTGCAGATGTTCAACATGGGTTACCGCTCGCTCGAGCCCTCGGGCTTCGAGATCCTGCAGACGTTGTGGAGCAAGTCCAAGTTCGGCGACACCAACCTCGCGCGCTTTTCGCGCCCCGAGTACGACGCCGCCTACGAGGCCTTCCTGCGCACGCCCGACGGCCCCGGGCGCATCGCCGACGCGCGGCGCATGAGCGAGGTGCAGCGCGCCTACCTGCCGCTGATGCTGCACACCTTCGGCGTGGGCAATACGCTGGTGCAGCCCTGGGTCAAGGGCTTCTGGCCCTCGGCGTTCAGCTACACCTGGAAGTACCTCGACATCGACCTTGCCAGGCGCGAGGCGGCGATGGCGAAGCGCTGAAGCGGCCCGGGCGCGGCACGCCGCCGGCGCGCGAACGCGCGCCCCCGCGTTTCAGCGCGCGGCTTCCAGCTCCGCGAGCCGCGCTTCCATCGCGCCGAGGCGCGCCTTGAGCTCGGCGTTCTCCGCGACCACCTTGCCGTGAAGGCCCTTGATCGCTGCCAGCGCCACGCCGTCGGCGTCCTGCTGGCCGATCATGATGTCGCTGTCGCCGAGGCCGAAGGCCGCGTGGAAGTCCTGCGCGGTCGGGCCGTAGTGGCGAAGGTTCGCGTTCGCGCCCTTCGGGCTCCAGGCGTACACCGGCATCGACGACAGCCGGTCGAGGACTTCGCCCCCGTCGAGCTCCACGAAGTCCTGCTTCTGGTTGCGGTCGGACGAGCAGCTCCAGCTGCTGCCGTCGGTCAAGAGGCAGCTCCAGGTCGTGGCACCGTCGCCGTCGATCCCCACCACGAAGCGCACGCCGTTGGTGGCGCGCACGCGGAAGGTGTTCGAGGTGTTCGATTCGAAATCGACGTCGTTGCTGTCGGCAAACGCGAACGATCCCGTGGCGTTCGCCTTGGCGCGACGGCCGGCCGCGAAGCTGTAGTTCCCCGCGGCGTCGTTGGCACGGCCGCCCGGGACCGTCGCGTAGGCACCGGTGGCACGGTTGCTGAAGCCACCCCCGATGGTCGCGGCGCTCCCGGATGCGTAGTTGCTGGAACCGCCGGCGATGGTGGCGTCCGCGCCGGTCGTCCTGTTCGACGAGCCGCCACCGACGGTACTGTGCTCACCCTCCGCCTTGTTGGTGTCGCCTCCCGGCACCGTCGCGTATTCCGCCGTGGCGCTGTTGAAGAGGCCGCCGCCCACGGTGGCGCCGGTTTCGTTCGCGACGTTTCCGCCGCCGCCGCTCACCGTCGTCGTGACGTCGCCCACGGTGTTGAGCGACCCGCCCTTCCCCATGCGCTGCAGGAACAGCGCCATCTGCAGGCGCGTCACGTAGTCGTTGGGGCAATAGTTGCTGCCGTCCCCGCAGCCCGTCGTGATGCCCTTGCTCTTCAGGTAGGTCACGGCCGCGCAGTAGGCGGAGTTGCCGGTGTCGACGTCGCCAAAGCCGGCACAGGGCGCCGCGGACACCGTGGTCGCAAGTGCAACGGAACCGGCAGCGATGAAGCACGCAAACGCAATGGGTGGGCGCATCGAACCACTCCTTTCAACGTGACTTGCAGGTTTCGAGCGTGGAGGCCGGCACCACGGCACGCGTCGTGCGCCGGACGCCGCCGGCGCCTGGCTACCGGCCGTCGCGGGCGAGGGTCGCCAGCATCGACTTGATCGCCTCGAGCTCGCCGCGCAGCACCGCGTTCTCCGCCAGGACCTTGGCATGCAGCCCCTTGATGGCGGCCAGCGCGACCCCGTCGGCGTCCTGCTGGCCGATCATCACGTCGGTGTCGCCGAGGCCGAATGCAGCGTGGAAATCCTGCGCCGTCGGGCCGTAGTGCCGCAGGTGGGCGTTGCGCCCCTTGGGACTCCAGGCATACACCGGCATCGCCGCGAGGCGATCCAGCACCGCGCCGCCGTCGAGCTCGACGAAGTCCTGCTTCTGCTCGCGGTCCGAGGTGCACGCCCAGCCGTTGCCCGTTGTCAGCAGGCAGCTCCAGGTCGTGTCGCCCGAGCCATCGATATCGACCACGAAGCGCACGCCACCCGTGGCGCGCACGCGGAAGCTGTTGGGAGTGTTGGTGTTGAAATCGAAGTTGTTCTGGTCGGCCCACGAGAACGATCCGTAGCCGTTGGCCCTGGAGCGGTAGCCCGCCGCGTAGCTGAAATTCCCGGCGGCCTCGTTGCTGTAGCCCCCCGCGACGGTACTGCCGCTTCCCGTCGCATGGTTGAGGCCCCCACCGCTCACGGTGGCGTTCGACGCGGTCGCGGAATTCTCGGAGCCGCCGGCGACGACCGAGGCGGCGCCCGAGGCGGTATTGGTGTCGCCTCCACCGACCGTCGCATCCGCGTTGACCGCCTGGTTGTGCGTGCCGCCGGCCACGGTCGCATAGCCCCCGGAGGACTCGTTGAAGTTCCCGCCGCCGATGGTGTTGATCGCCGTGGGCTGGACGTTGTTCGGGCCGCCACGGCCCATGCGCTGCAGGAACAACGCCATCTGCAGGCGCGTCACGTAGTCGTTGGGGCAGTAGTTGCTGCCGTCGCCGCAGCCCGTGGTAATGCCCTTGGACTTGAGGTAGCTCACGGCCGAGCAGTACGCCGTGTCGCTGTTGCTGACGTCCTCGAACCCCGCGCAGGGCGCGGCCCCGGCCGGCGTGCCGGCATACACAACGCATGCGGCTCCCGCGACCACCAGGGTGCGGGATAGCTTCCTGCGGATCATGGATCTCCCCCTTCGGACAGCCCGGCGCGGGCTCGACGATTCTGGAGGGCCATGCAGGGGCGCGCAAGCGAATTTTCGCGTCCCGCGCGCGACGCCTGCCTCGCGCGCCATGGCCGGGGCGCGGCCCCCTACAACTCGGACCAGCGGCGCAGCAGGTTGTGGTACACGCCGGTGAGGGCGATGACCTCGGGGTTGGCGTGGGTGTGCGCGGCCGCGAGGCGCTGGATCGACTTGTCGAGCTCGAACAGCAGCGTGCGGTCGCCGTCGCCGCGCACCATGCTCTGCATCCAGAAGAACGACGACACGCGCGCCCCGCGCGTCACCGGCGTGACGCGGTGCAGGCTGGTCGAGGGGTACAGGACCATGTGCCCGGCGGGCAGCTTGACGCTGCGCTCGCCGAAGGTGTCCTCGATGACGAGCTCGCCGCCGTCGTAGTCCTCGGGGCGGGTGAGGAACAGCGTGGCCGAGAGGTCGCTGCGGACCCGGAAGTCGGTGCCGCGCAACTGCCGGATGGCGTTGTCGACGTGGGTGCCGAAGGCCTGCCCGCCGGCATAGCGGTTGAACAGCGGCGGGAAGACCTTGAGCGGCAGCGCGGCCGAGATGAACAGGGCATTGCGCCCCAGTGCGTCGAGGACGAGGTTGCCCGCCTCGCGCGCCGCGGGCGAGCCTTCCGGGAGCTGCTCGTTGTACTTGGCGAGCGCGGACTGGTGGCCGGAGGTCGCGTTGCCGTCGGTCCACGGCGCGGCGTCGATGATCGCGCGGCAGCGCGCGAGCTCGGCGGGCGCGAGGACGTCGGGGATGTCGATCAGCATGGCTCGAGGCGCGGAAAAGAGGACGCGAAGGGTCGCGGTACAACCCGGCCCCGGGACCCACCAGGGCACCCCGGGGCCGGTCCTTCCGGGGCCGGTCAGAACCGGGCGTTCAACGACAGGATAGCCTGCCGCCCGGGCGCCTGGTGCGCATAGTGCGTCGTGTACGCCTGGTCCCAGTACTTCTCGTTGGCGAGGTTCTGCACGTTGAGCTGCACCGAGAACGTCTTGTCGATGGTGTACGCCGCCATGGCGTCGAAGCGCCAGTACGACGGGATCCAGCGCGTGTTGGCGGTGTTGCCGTACTGCTTGTCGACGTAGAACGCCCCGCCGCCCACCACGAGCTGGGGCAGCAGCTGGTAGGTGGTCCACAGGCTCGCGCTGTTGCGCGGCGTGTTGGGGAACTGGTTGCCGTCGTATTCCGGATTGGCACCGAAGGGCCCGTTGCTGACGAGCTCGCTGTCGAGGAAGGTGTAGTTGGCGAACACGCTCCAGTCGCGCGTCACGGCACCGGCCACGCCGACCTCGAAGCCCTTGATCTTCTGCTCGCCGACATTGGCGAAGGTGGAAGCGTCGACCTGCGCGCGCGCGTTGTCGGTGTCGGTGTAGAAGATCGCGGAGGTCAGTGTCAGCGCGCGGTTCAGGAACTCCCACTTGGTGCCGAGCTCCCAGCTCCTGGTCGTCACCGGCTCGAGCGATTGCGTGGTCACCGAGATGTTGTCGGCGCCATCGCCGTTGGACGTGCCCGGCGGCTGTGACGACGTCCCGTAGGACACGTAGATGCTGCCGTTCTGCGCCGGCTTGAACACCACGCCGACCTGGTAGTTCCAGAAATCCGAGTCGTTGCGCAGGTTGACCGCGGCGACCGCCGCGCCGGCGGCACTGGTGTACGCCGGCGTGTCGGAGCGGGTACGGTAGTCGTCGTAGCGCAGGCCGAGGTTGAGCAGCCATTGCGGCGAGAGCTCGAGGGTGTCGAATCCGTACACCGAGGTCGTGTCGGTCCGCGTCGTCGTCGAGTTCGGCGCGTTGGTGATCGTGCCCGCCCAGGGGTCGGCGGGTGTCGGGTCGTAGAGGCTGGTGCAGTTGAACGACGACGGCGGCTCGAGGGCGCAGTTGCGGTTGCCGTTCGCCACCAGATAGGCGTTGTTGTAGGTCTCCTCGCGCGAGAACTCGAGCCCGGCGAGGAAATTGTTCTGCAGCCCGCCCAGCTTGAACTCGCCGAACAGGTCGGTCTGGTTGGTGGCCGTGGTGGTCGCCGAGTTGCGCGACTTCACCGATCGCCACACCTGGCCGTTGACGACGTTGCCCGCGCTATCGTCGGGATTGGTGGCGATGTAGTCGTTGGTCGAGCGCCCGTAGCGCGTCGTGTTCTGGATGGTGATGTCCGGGGTCAGCGCATGCTTGATCTGCGCCGTGCCGATGTCGACGGCGGACCTGCGGAAATCCCGGTTGTCGAGGCCGTAGAAGTTGCCGCGGTCCACCTCGACAGGACGTCCTGTCGTGGGGTCGTAAGGCGTGCTGTAGTCGGGCATCGAGCGGTCGTTCAGGTGGTAGTAGCTGAACGTCGCCTGCGTCGGGCCCTTGAGGCCGAAGGTCACCGAGGGCATCACGCCCCAGCGATCGTCGTAGACGTAGTCGCGGCCGGGAATGTCGGTGGTCGCGCCCATGGCGACCACGCGCATCGCCGCGTCGCCGCTCGAGAACGCGAAGTTGCCGTCGGCCAGCGCGCGCGCATACTGGTCGGTGCCGATGCCGATCGACCCCTGGCCGAACGAAACCGGCTGCGGCAGCTTGCTGATCAGGTTGATCGAGCCGCCCGCGGAGCCGCGCCCCGCGAACGCCGAGCTCGGCCCCTTGGTGATCTCGACCTGCTCGATGGCGAAGGTGTCGCGCGTCTGCGAGCCCGCGTCGCGCACGCCGTCGACGAAGAGGCTGGCCGCGGCGTCGTAGCCGCGGATGAACGGCCGGTCGCCCACGGGGTTGCCGCCTTCGGCGGCGCCGAAGGTGATGCCCGAGGACAGGCGCAGGGAATCCGCCAGCGTCGTGGCGTTGATCTCCTGCAGCAGCACCTGCGGCAGGATGGTGATCGACTTCGGCGTGTCGACCAGCGGCGCCGTGACCTGGGGATTGTCCGATTCGCGCGGGTTGAGCCGCTCGCCCTGCCCTTCGACGTTGATGGTCGGCAGCGACAGCGCCGAGCGCTTGGCCGGCTCGGTGGCGGTTTGCGCCCACGCGGACGCCGAAAGCGTCGCCAGCACGGCGATCGCGACTTGACTGCGTTTCTGCACTGGAATTCCCCCGGGGTGAAATCAGGCGCGCGCCCCCGCGCGCCGAAGATGAACGATGGTCAGGGGTGATTCTGCCTCGCCTAAATGCAAAACGCAATACGAATGATTCTCATCTTTATCCAGAATTCGAGAAAGACCGTTCCCTCGCCGCGTCAATCCGCCATCGCGCGCCAGCGCGAGGACGCGCGGCAGCACCGACCCGTAAGCGCCTGCGCAACGTCGCCGCTGCGCGGCGCCGCCGCGCTTTCGCGTGCCGGCGCGCGTGCCGACAGCCGCGCCGCGAGCCCTTCGCGTTCGGCGCAGGCAAGGCCCGCCTCCATGCCGAGCACCGTCAGCGCGGTCGCCCAGGCGTCGGCACGCGCGCAACCGCGGTGCAAGACCGTGACGGCCGCCACCGCCGGGTCCACGGACGCCCCGCTGCGCGGATCGATGCTGTGCGACACGCGCGTCCCGCCGACGCGATGCGACTGCACGGCGTCGCCCGAGGTCGCGACCGCCAACCCGTGCAGCGCCACCACGACGTTGCCCGCCACCGCGTCGCCCTCGTCGATCGCCACCCACCAGGGCGAGCCGTCGGGCTTCGCCCCCTCGCCGCGCAGCTCGCCCCCGATCTCGACCAGGACGTCGCGCCAGCCCTGCTGCAGCAGCCACAGGGTGACGCGATCCACCGCATAGCCCTTGCCGACGGCGGAGACATCGAGCTGCAACCCGCCGGGCTGCCAGGCGCGACGCCCCGCGACGTCGAGCCGGAGCGCGCGCCACCCGCCCCGGTCGCGTGCCGCCGCGATGCGCTCGCGCGATGGCATCGGCAGCACGTCGCGTTCCGGCGCCTGCAACGAGCACGCCGCCGCACCCGCGCGGCCGGCGTCCCGCCCACGCGAGGCCAGGTCCCGCCCGTGCGGACCGAAACCCCAGAGTTCGACCAGCGCGCCCACCGTCGGATCGAACGCGCCGCCGCTGGCCTCGGCCACCTCGCAACCGATGGCGAGCACCTCGACCAGCGCATCGGGCAGCGGCTGCCAGCCCTGCGCGCCCTCGTTGAAGCGCGACAGGGCCGAACACGGGTTCCAGGCGCTCATGTCGTCGACGAGGCCCGCGAGCAGCGCCGTCACGCCACGCGCGATGCGCGTCGCGACCGCGTGGCGCCGCGGCGCGCAGTCGTCGACCGCCACCGACACCTTCCAGCGGGTGCCGAGCGCCACACCGGCCACCTCGACGATCCCCGCACCCGCATGGACGCCGCATCCCGCGATCCGCCCTGCGATCCGCGCCTCGATGCGCGCGGGGACGAGGACCTCGCGCGTCACTGCGGCAGAACCTCCAGCGTCACCGCATAGCCCATGCGCCGCTCCTTGGCGGGCGGCACGGTCGCGGGCACGTTCGTCAAGGCGCCGATCCAGTACATGCCGGCCGAAGGCCAGGTGATGCTGAAGGTGCCGTCCCCGCCGCTGGTGACCCTGCTGTCGCCCACGAGGTTGCGATAGCGCGATCCGCCGGGCACCACGTCGAGCGCGATGCCTGCGGCGGGCTTGCCGTCGGCGAGCAGCCGGAACCGCGCGGCCTCGCCCGCGACCAGGTCGTTGGGCTGGGTGAGGAACTCGATCTCGAGGCCCTGCCCCGTCGGCTTCACCGGCGTGGGCTTGCCCCGCGTGACGAAGGTCTCGACGCGCCCGCTCGATTCGTTGACGCGAAGCTCGGCGGCATCCTTCGGCACCTCGCGCGCGAAGCCCTCGGCATTGCCGCGCCAGCGCTTCGGCTGGCCGTTCTCCTTCCAGCTCGCGAACAGGCCGCTGCTGGTCGAGGCGATGCGGTAGGTGCCGGGCTTCGCGAGCGGCAGGTCGAAGACGCTGCGGTACTTGCCCGTCGACGCGTGCTCGACCTCCACCCTCGCGCCATCGGGACCGGTGACCACGAGGTTGTCGAGGCGCATCGGGAAGTGGTCGGGATAGAAGAGATCGTTCGACACCGCGGCATCGACGCTCACCCACTGGTCGTCGCCGGAGAGCACGGTGGCCGAGGGCAGCAGCCATTGCCGATGGGCGGAGGCGCCCTGCGCCGCGACGAGGCAGGTGAGCGCGAGCAAGGCGGTCGCGACCGCCTGCAGCGGGCGTGGAAAAGGGTTCTGCGTTGCATTCATGTCGGTCTCCGGGTCCGCTTGGTCACTTGGCGCTCAGCGCGACCGCGCCGAGCTCGTCCTTGCCCTGCGCCGACGCGACCTGTCCCGCGGCGAGGGGCCATTTGAAGGGCAGGCGTACCAGCTCGCGGCCGCCCACCTCGCGCGCGGCCTCGACCACCAGCTGGTAATCGCCGGGGGCGAGCTTGCCGAGCACCGCGCCGTCGCCCGCCAGGTGCAGCACCTGCGTGCCCGGGGGCCGCGTCGGACCGGTGACGCCGTCGACGGGCAGCGCGAGCTCGCGACCGCTGCGCCGCCACCATTGGCGCAGGTCCTTGAGCCACTTGCTGCCCTCGCCCTCGCGATGGCCGACGTCGTACCAGACGGCGAGGTTGCCGACGAACGACTGGTCGGGCTTCTCGATCCAGATGGCCACGTAGGGCTTGTGGTACTCGGCGACGTTGAGGCGCGGAAGCGTCACCTCGACGTCGATGTTCGCCGCCAGCGCGGGGCTTGCGACCGCGGTGGTCACGGCGAGTGTCACGAGACTGCGCATCGATGTTCCTTGTCAGTGGATGAAGACGAGCGCGACCAGCGCGGGTACCGCGAGCCCGGCCCCGACCAGCGGCCAGGTGAGCGGTCGGTGCCTCGCGTGGAGCTGCAGGAGCAGGAGGCCGGTGACCGAGAACAGCACGCAGGCCGCCGCGAACACGTCGATGAACCAGGCCCAGGCGCGGCCGGCGTTGCGGCCCTTGTGCAGGTCGTTGAGGTAGGCGATCCACCCGCGGTCGGTGCGCTCGTACAAGAGCGCGCCGTCGCGGCGATCGATGGTCAGGAAGGCGTCACCGCCGGGGCGCGGCAACGCGACGTAGAGCTCGTCGCCTTGCCATTCGGCCCTGCCCACGGCCGCGTCGATGCCCCACTCGCGGGCGAGCCAGTCGCGCAGTGCCGGCGGCACGCCCTGCGGCGGCGTCGCGGTGGGCGCCAGCTCGCCCATCAACCCGGCCGGCAGGATGCCGGTCCGCTGCTGCACGCGCGGCCTGGCCTCGATGCTGCCCGCGTGGTTGAGCGTGATGCCCGTGACGGCGAACAGCAGCATGCCGACGAGGCTCGCCGCGGCGCTGATCCAGTGCCAGGCATGGAGCTGCTTCAGCCAGAAGCCGCGCGTGCCCCTTCGCGCCGCGGCGGGAGGTGTCATGACTACAAATGATAATGATTCGCAGTCGTGATTATACGCGGCCCGGCGCTACCGCGCCTTACGGTCGCGATCGAATCATCCGATCGGAGGCTGCGAGCGGCCCGCGAGCGCACCCGCGACGCCCTGCGCGTCCGGCGCTATTGCATGAACCAGCCGTGGCTCACCACCAGCGACTGGCCGGTGAGCGCATTGCTGGCGAAGCCCGCGAACAGCAGCGCGACCTCGGCGACGTCGTCGACAGTGGTGAACTCGCCGTCGACGGTCTCCTTGAGCATCACCTTCCGGATCACGTCGTCCTCGCTGATGCCGAGCGCCTTGGCCTGCTCGGGGATCTGCTTCTCGACCAGGGGCGTGCGCACGAAGCCCGGGCAGATGACGTTGGCACGCACGCCATGCGCCGCGCCCTCCTTGGCGACGACCTTGGCGAGACCGATCAGCCCGTGCTTGGCCGTCACGTACGGGGCCTTCAGCACCGACGCCTCCTTGGAGTGCACGGAGCCCATGTAGATCACGCTGCCCCGCCCCGCCTTGTACATGTGCGGCAGGCAGGCTCGCGTGGTGAGGAAGGCGCCGTCGACGTGGATCGCCATCAGCTTCTTCCACTCGGCATAGCTGAAGTCCTCGAGCGGGTGGACGATCTGGATGCCCGCGTTGCTGACCAGGATGTCGATGCGGCCATGGGCCGCCATCACCGCCGCCACGCCGGCGTTCACCGCGTCCTCGTCGGTGACGTCCATCGCGAGGTTCATGGCCTTGCCGCCGGCCGCCTTGATTTCCGCGGCGGTGGCGTTGGCGGCGTCGACGTTAAGGTCGGCGATGACGGCGAGGGCACCGTTGACGGCGAACTTCTCGGCGATCGCGCGGCCGATCCCGCTGGCAGCGCCCGTGATGATGGCGACCTGGTTGTCGAGCTTCATGGATGTCTCCGATGGAGGGTGGTTCGGATGGAGGGTGGTCCGGTCGCGGCTGGAGGCGCTTGGGGCGGCGATCCTCAGCGCGGCGCGAGGTAGTCGTGGACGACGCTGCCGAGCCCGAGCGTGAGGTCGCTCAGGATGTGCACGCCCGACAGCACCTCCAGCACCGGGAGCTGCGCGACGGGCGCGAGCGCATGGTGGAAGAGCTCGAGCGCCGCGGGCCCCGTCCACGCGCCCTTGACCGTCACGTCCTCGCAGCGGTAGCGGACGAGCTCGCAGATGCGCGGGCTGCCGTCGACGTGGGGGATGATCTTGAGCAGGAAGCTGGGCGCGGTGAGCGACGCCAGCACCGGCGCGGTGTCGACGGCGCGGTGCTTGTAGCCCATCGTCGCGACCGCGACCTCGACGCTGCCGTAGCGCAGCCTGCCGATCAGCGTATCACTTTCCACAGCAAGCTTTGGCGCTGCAAGTTTCTTGGGAAACCCCCACAGCTCGCGCCCGCCGGCGATCGGCGCCTCGTCGTCGAGGTACATGGCGTGCACGTAGCCACCCGCCTCGCCGCCGAGCGTCACGGGGATCACCTGCCCCGACTCGGTGTAGTCGCCGAAGCCGGTCGAATCGGGCATGCGGATGAACTCGTACTTGACCAGCGGCTCGCCCACGGCGAGCGGCGCCGGCACCACGGCGCGCAAGGCGTCGGGGTCGGTGCGGTAGGTGACGATGAGGAACTCGCGGTCGACGAAGCGATAGGGTCCCGGCGGGAATGCGGGGCTCGTCAAGGGCATCGCGTAGGCGTTGGCACGGACTTGGTCTTCGGTCATCGGAATCCTTGGTCGGCGGTCACAGCGCGAGGTCGAATGCGCGCATGCCCCGCTCGGCTTCGCAGGCGCGGTGCCAGTCGGGGTGCGCGAGCGTCGTGCGCACCGCGGCGCGGCCCTCGTTCCAGAGCGCGTCGACGGTGAGCCGCGAGAACTCGTAGTCCTTGGACTGCGTCGAATGCGCGAAGCGCCGGTTGATGAGGTGCACGACCGACAACCGCGGCGGGCGCGCCGCGGCCGCGAGCAGCTTGGTCGCGGGCCGGTCGCGCAGGCGCGCGGGCAAGGCGCCGAGCACCTCGTGCAGCGCGTCGCGCAGGCCCTCGAGCTCCTTCAGGCGGTTGGTGTTGAAGCGCGTCCTGCTCGAGTACTGGATGTCCTTGGCGCGCTCGAGCACCTCGTCGATGTTGGCGGGAACCTCGCCGCGCGCGCTGAACAGGTCGACCTGCGCGACCAGCGCGTTGAGGTGCGGCGAGCTGTCGAGCACGTACCACAGCGGCGTGTTCGACACGAGGCCGCCGTCCCAGTAGAACTCGCCGTCGATCTCGACGGGCGCGAACCCCGGCGGCAGCGCGCCGCTGGCGAGCACGTGCTCGGGGCCGATGACCAGCGATGGATCCGCGTTGTCGAAGTACACCGAGTTGCCGGTGCGCACGTTGACCGCGCCCACCGAGAAGCGCAGGTCGCGGCGGTTGAGCACGTCGAAGTCGACCAGCTCGCGCAGCGTCGCGGCGAGCGGCGCGGTGTCGTAGAACGACAGCGCGTCCTCGGTGCCGTCGAGGGCGAACATCGGCCCGGGGACGCGCGGCCGGAAGAAGCCGGGCACGCCGAAGGTCGCGCTGGCGCTCGAGCTCAGCCGGTTGAACGCCAGCCGGAAAGCGTCGAAGAAGTGCGGCGGGACGAGCGGCAGGCCCGAGGACACGCGGTTCCAGAACTCGCGCAGCCGCGCGATGCGGTGCTCGACGGTGTTGCCTGCGATCAGCGCGGCATTGACGGCGCCGATCGACACGCCGGTCACCCAGTCGGGGAAGATGCCGGCCTCGGCGAAGCCTTCGTAGACGCCCGCCTGGTAGGCCCCCAGGGCACCCCCGCCCTGCAGCACCAGCACCGTCCGCTCGTGGCGCGGGCGATGCGTCGAGCGCTTGCGCGGCGCTTGGTGGCGCGAGCGGGCGGCGGGGGATTCGGTGCGGGACGGCATGCCGGGAACGCAGGCGAGGTGCCTGCGCTGTCACCCAGTATACGCCGATGACCGCTGGCATATTGCACTGCAGCACGACTGCCTGCCCAGCGCGGCCGCCGCGCCGGTGCTGCAGCGCGTAAACCGCTGCCCTGCCCCGCCCGCGCTCAGGTCTCGGTGGGCAGCGCCACGCCGAACATCTGCTCCTTGAGCTGGTAGAGGCGGTCGCGCAGCTCGGCCGCCTTCTCGAACTCGAGGTTGCGCGCGGCGTCGACCATCTGCTTCTCGAGGAGCTTCAGCTCCTTCTCGAGGTCCTTCTCGGGCATCGACTGGTACTTGGCCCTGGCCTGCGCGGCCTTGAGCTCGCGCTTGCCCTCGTCGGCGTCGTAGACGCCGTCGATGATGTCCTTGATGCGCTTGACCACGCCCTGTGGCGTGATGCCTTGCGCGGCGTTGTGCGCGGTCTGCTTGATCCGGCGGCGCTCGGTCTCGCCGATCGCGGCCTTCATCGAGTCGGTCATCCGGTCGGCGTAGAGGATCGCCATGCCGTTGATGTGCCGCGCCGCGCGGCCGATGGTCTGGATCAGCGAGCGCTCGGCGCGGAGGAACCCTTCCTTGTCGGCGTCGAGCACGGCCACCAGCGACACCTCGGGGATGTCGAGGCCCTCGCGCAGGAGGTTGATCCCCACCAGCACGTCGAACTCGCCGAGCCGCAGGTCGCGCACGATCTCGACGCGTTCCACCGTGTCGATGTCGCTGTGGAGATACCGCACCTTGACGCCGTGCTCGCCCAGGTAGTCGGTCAGGTCCTCGGCCATGCGCTTGGTGAGCGTCGTCACCAGCACGCGCTCGTTGCGCTCGACGCGCAGGCGGATCTCGGACAGGAGGTCGTCCACCTGGGTCTGCGCCGGGCGCACCTCGAGCACGGGGTCGACGAGGCCCGTGGGCCGCACCACCTGCTCCACGGTCTGGCCCGCGTGCGTCTTCTCGTAGTCGGCGGGCGTGGCCGAGACGAACACCGTCTGCGGCAGCATGCGCTCGAACTCGTCGAAGCGTAAGGGCCGGTTGTCCAGCGCCGAGGGGAGGCGGAAGCCGTAGTTGACCAGGTTCTCCTTGCGCGCACGGTCGCCCTTGTACATGCCCCCGACCTGCGGCACGGTGACGTGCGACTCGTCGATGAACATGATGGTGTTGCGCGGCAGGTAGTCGATCAAGGTCGGCGGCGGCTCGCCGGGCTGCCTGCCCGAGAGGTGCCGCGAGTAGTTCTCGATGCCCTTGCAGAAGCCGATCTCGATCATCATCTCGAGGTCGAAGCGCGTGCGCTGCTCGATGCGCTGCGCCTCGATCAGCTTCATCTCGCCGACGAACTTGTCCTTCTGCAGCACCAGCTCCTGCTTGATCGCCTCGATGGCGTCGAGCGTCTTCTGGCGCCCGGTCACGTAATGCGAGGACGGGAACACGGTGAAGCGGCTGATGCGCTGCTTGATGTGCCCGGTCAGCGGGTCGAAGAGCTGCAGCGATTCGATCTCGTCGTCGAACATCGAGATGCGCACCGCGTTCTCGGCATGCTCGGCGGGGAACACGTCGAGCACGTCGCCGCGAACGCGGAAGGTGCCGCGGCGGAAGTCGGCGTCGTTGCGCGCGTACTGCAGCTCGGTCAGGCGCTTGATGGCGTCGCGCTGGCTGAGCTTGTCGCCCTCCTTCACGTGCAGGATCATCGAGTGGTACTCGGTCGGGTCGCCGATGCCGTAGATCGCCGACACGGTCGCCACGATCACGCAGTCCGGCCGCTCGAGGATGGCCTTGGTCGCGGACAGGCGCATCTGCTCGATGTGCTCGTTGATCGAGCTGTCCTTCTCGATGTAGAGGTCGCGCGAGGGCACGTAGGCCTCGGGCTGGTAGTAGTCGTAGTAGCTGACGAAATATTCGACCGCGTTGTTGGGGAAGAACTCGCGGAACTCCGAGTAGAGCTGCGCCGCCAGCGTCTTGTTGGGTGCCAGCACCAGCGCCGGGCGGCCGGTGCGCGCGATGACGTTGGCCATGGTGTAGGTCTTGCCCGAGCCGGTGACGCCGAGCAGCGTCTGGAACGACAGCCCGTCGCCGAGGCCCTCGACCAGCTTGTCGATCGCCTGCGGCTGGTCCCCCGCCGGCTGGAAGGGCTGGTGGAGCTCGTAGGGGCTGCCGGGATAGGTGACGGCCATGGGTTCCTCGTCCGGATGGTGGGCGCCGGGATCGCCGGCTGCCGCGAAGTACCGTATATTTTAACGGTATTTCACGCGTCCACGAACTGCAGCGACGCCAGGCGCGCATACAACGGGCTGTCGCGCAGCAGCGCGTCGTGGGGCCCGATCGACACGATCCGCCCCTCCTCCATGACCGCGATGCGGTCGGCGTGGCGGATGGTGGCGAGCCGGTGGGCGATCATCAGCACGGTGCGGCCAACCATCAGCCTTTCAAGGGCGAGCTGCACCTCGCGCTCGCTTTCGGCGTCGAGCGCGCTGGTGGCCTCGTCGAGCAGCAGGATCGGGCGGTCGGCGAGCACCGCGCGGGCGATGGCGAGGCGCTGGCGCTGCCCGCCCGACAGCCGCACGCCGCGCTCGCCGAGGAAGGTGTCGTAGCCCTGCGGCAGCGCGCGCACGAAGCGGTCGGCGAAGGCCGCGACGCAGGCGATGCGGACCTCCTCGTCGCTGGCCTCGGGGCGGCCGTAGCGCACGTTCTCGGCCACGCTGGCGGCGAAGATCACGGGGTCCTGCGGCACGGTGGCGAGGCGCTGGCGCACCGCGCGCGGGTCGGCGCGCGCGATGTCGACCTGGTCGAGGCGGATGGTGCCCGCGTCGGGATCGTAAAAGCGCGACAGGAGCTGGAACACGGTGGTCTTGCCGGCCCCCGAGGGACCCACCAGCGCGACCTTCTCGCCCGGGCGCACGTCCAGCGAGAAGTCGTCCAGCGCCTTGTGCTCGCGCCGCGCGGGATAGCGGAAGGTGACGCGCTCGAAGGCGATCGCGCCCGACGAGGGCTCGGGCAGCGCGACCGGGTCGGCCGGGGCGCGGATCGCCGGCACCACGGCGAGGAGCTCGAACAGCCGCTCGGTGGCGCCCGCGGCGCGCTGCAGGTCGCCGATCACCTCGCTGATCGTGCCCACCGCGCTCGCCACCAGCACGGCGTAGAACACGAAGGCCGAGAGCTGGCCGCCCGTCATGCGGTGGCGGATGACGTCGTGGCCGCCGATCCACAGGATCACGCCCACCGCGCCGAACACCAGCGTGATCACCGCGGCGACCAGGAAGGCGCGCTGGCGGATGCGCTTGCGCGCGGTGTCGAAGGCGGCCTCGACGCGCGCGCCGAAGCGGCGGCGGTCCTCGTCCTCGTGGCCGTAGGACTGCACCACGCGGATCTCGTGCAGCGACTCGTCGAGGTAGCTCGACACGTCGCCCACGCGGTCCTGGCTCGCCCGCGCGAGCTTGCGCACGCGCCGGCCGAAGAGAAGGATGGGGAAGACCACCACGGGGATGCCCGCCAGCACCATCAGCGTGAGCTTGCCGCTCGTCGCCAGCATCATCGCCAGCCCGCCGACCATCAGCAGGGCGTTGCGCACCGCCATCGACGCCGACGAGCCGATCACGGTCTCCAGCATGGTGGTGTCGTTGGTCAGCCGCGACATCACGTCGCCCGTGCGCGCGTCCTCGAAGAAGCTCGGCGGCAGGTCCATCAGGTGGTCGAACACCGCGCGGCGCAGGTCGGCGGTGACGCGCTCGCCGATCCACGACACGTAGTAGAAGCGCGTGTAAGTGGCGATGGCCATGACGACGATCACCACCAGCGACAGTGCCAGCGCGCGGTCGAGCTGCCCCGCGCTGCCCGCCGAGAAACCCCGGTCGACCACGTACTTGAGGCCCTGCCCCAGCAGCAGCACCGAGGCCGCGCCGATGACCAGCGCGACCGCGGCGATGATCGCCTGGCGGCGATAGGGCTGCACGAAGCGCAGCACGCGCGCGACCGTGCGCAGCGCCGTGGCGGGGGGGATGTTGGGGGCGGGTTCGAGGCGGGTGTCGCGGCGGGCCATGCGGATCGCGGTTGGGGGGTGCGGTTGGGATTGCTGGTGGATTGCGGGCGGCGTTGCGGGTCGTGCGCAGGGCCGTGGGATGGGCCTGCTGCACGGCGAAGCGCGCCGACGGCTGCGTTAAAATACACGCTTTGCCGGAACCCCTCGGACGGACACCATGAACGCGCCTGCCGCATCGCCCGCCACCTTCCTTGCCGCCATCGAGATGGCGCCCCGTGATCCCATCCTGGGCGTCACCGACGCGTTCAACGCCGACACGCGCGCCGAGAAGGTGAACCTGGGCGTGGGGGTGTACACCGACGACGCCGGCAAGATCCCGCTGCTCGACTGCGTCCGGCGCGCGGAAGGCCAGATCGCCGCCAACGCGAGCCCGCGCGGCTACCTGCCCATCGACGGTATCCCCGCCTACGACAAGGCCGCACAGGTGCTGCTGTTCGGCGCGGAAAGCGACGTGGTGAAAAGCGGCCGTGCCGTGACCGTCCAGGCGCTGGGCGGC
Source organism: Casimicrobiaceae bacterium (assembly GCA_044226535.1). Lineage (GTDB taxonomy): Bacteria > Pseudomonadota > Gammaproteobacteria > Burkholderiales > Casimicrobiaceae > VBCG01. Next base: position 78,942 of record JBGAGT010000004.1, read on the forward strand.
ACCGGCGGCCTGCGCGTCGGAGCGGATTTCCTCAAGCGCTTCGTGCCGGGCGCGCAGGTGTGGATCAGCGACCCGAGCTGGGAGAACCATCGCGCGCTGTTCGAGGGCGCCGGCTTCACGGTCAAGGCCTACCGCTACTACGACGCCACGACGCGCGGCTTGGACTTCGAGGGCATGATCGCCGCGCTGCAGTCCATGCCCGCGGGCGACGTGGTGGTGCTGCACGCCTGTTGCCACAATCCCACCGGCGTCGATCCCACGCCCGCGCAATGGCAGAAGATCCTGTCGGTGGTGCGCGCGCGGGGCCTCGTGCCTTTCCTCGACCTCGCCTACCAGGGCTTCGCCGACGGCGTCGAGCCCGACGCCAGGGTGGTGCGCGACTTCGCAGCGACCTCGGGTCCCGTGCTCGTCTCGAGCTCGTTTTCCAAGTCCTTCTCGCTGTACGGCGAGCGCGTCGGCGCGTTCACGCTGGTCGCTGCCGACAAGGACGAGGCCGCGCGCGGCCTGTCGCAGCTGAAGCGCATCGCCCGCATCCTGTGGTCGAACCCGCCCACGCACGGCGGCAAGGTCGTGTCCATGGTGCTGGGTTCGCCCGAGCTCCGCGCGACCTGGGACGCCGAGCTCGGCGGCATGCGCAGCCGCATCCGCGAGATGCGCGAGCTGCTGCACGCCAAGCTCGCCGTGCTGGCGCCGCAGAAGGACTGGGGCTTCGTCACCGCGCAGCGCGGCATGTTCTCGTACACGGGGCTCACCAAGCCGCAGGTCGAGCGCATGCGCAGCGAGTTCGGCGTTTACGCCGTGGACTCGGGGCGCATCTGCGTGGCGGCGCTCAACACGCGCAACATCGACTACGTGGCGCGCGCCATCGCCACGGTCGTCAAGGATTGAGCAGGCGTCATCCCGGCGCAAGCACGTGTCATCCCCGCGCAAGCGGGGATCCATGGCGCACAACGCCAAGCCTTTGACCATGCGGCGAAATCCGCTATAATGGCGGTCTTGCCATCGCGGGAATAGCTCAGTTGGTAGAGCGCAACCTTGCCAAGGTTGAGGTCGCGAGTTCGAGACTCGTTTCCCGCTCCAGATACTCCAGAGGGAGAGCCGCGCAGCAGGTCGTCAGGCTCTCCCTTTTCGTTGCAGCGGCCCGCGCGCGCGGCCGTTGCGCCGGGCAGGAACGCCGCGCCCGCGGCGTGCAACAATCGCCAGCAGTCCCCTCAAAGGCGGGGTGGCAGAGTGGTCATGCAGCGGCCTGCAAAGCCGTCTACGCCGGTTCGATTCCGACCTCCGCCTCCACAGTTCCTTCGCTCGATCGCCCCGCCGCCCGGCCCGCCCAATTGTGCCGGCTGACGGGCGCTTGCCCATGAACGGCGTCGCCATCGCACCCTCCGTCGCGTACGCGCGGGCCTTCCTCGCGATGCTCGACGACTTCGACGCCAACGATCCGCAGAACGCGGGCTTCTACGCGCCCGCGCGCAGCGATTTCGCCGCGTACGTGCAGAGGCTCGATGACGAGGAAGCGGGTGTCGACCTGCCCGAAGGCCGCGTGCCCTGCACGCACCGCTGGCTGATTTCGCCGGACGGCGACGTCGTCGGCGTGACGCGGCTGCGCCACCGGATCGACACGCCCTTCCTCGCCGCCCACGGCGGCCACATCGGCTACGACGTCGCGCCTTCGAGGCGGCGTCGCGGCTTCGGCCACCTCGCGCTGGCCATCGCACTGCGCGAGGCGCGCGGCATCGGCCTCGACCGGGCCCTGCTGTACACCAGCGAGGACAACGCGGCATCGCGCGCCACCATCGAGCGCGCGGGCGGCGTCCTCGAGCGCATCGACTACTCCGAGTTCTGGAAGGAACGGCTATGCAAGTACTGGGTGGCGGTCCCGACGGAAGCGGTCCGGGCGCGGTGAGCGATCCGGGCGCCGCGGGCAGCGGCATCCTGCACGGCAGCTGCCTCTGTGGCGATGTCGCATACCGCGTCAGGCTGCCGATCAAGCAGTTCGTGCACTGCCATTGCAGCCGCTGCCGGAAGGCGACGGGAACCGGACACGCCACGAACCTCTACGTGGACCCCGCGCAGTTCGAATGGGTGCGCGGAGAAGGACAGCTCATCCGCTACGACCTGCCGTCGGCGCGCAGCTTCGCGACGACCTTCTGCCGGGCCTGCGGCTCACCGCTGCCCCATCGCACGCGCAGCGGCCGCACGGTGGTCGTCCCGGCAGGCTCGCTCGACGACGAGCCGCCGTCACCGCCTCGCGCCCATATCTTCTGGGATTCGCGCGCGTCCTGGGACAGGGCGGACGAAGCCGCGCCGAGGTTCGCCGGCTATCCCGAATGGTGGACGTGAGGCCACGACCATGCCCCGTCGAAATGCCTGACCGCGTGCGCATCGTGCAGCTCTCCCCCGCCGACCTGGCCGCGTACCGCGAGCTGATGCTGGAGGCCTACGCGCTTGCGCCGGATGCCTTCACCTCGACGCCGGAAGAGCGCGCCGCCGAGCCCGATGCGTGGTGGCTGAAGCGCGTCGCCGATCCCACGGGCCTCACCGCGGCCTTCGGCGCCTTCGTCGACGGACTGCTGGTCGGAACGGTCGCGCTCGAGTTCAACACCAAGGCCAAGACCCGGCACAAGGGCCAGCTGATCGGGATGTACGTCAGGCCCGCCGCGCGGGGCACCGGCGCCGCGAGGCAACTGCTGCAGGAAGCGATCGCCTGCGCGTCGCGCAGGCCCGGGCTCGAGCTGCTCACGCTGACCGTCACGCAGGGCAACGCCGCGGCCGAACGGCTCTACGCGTCGGGCGGCTTCCGGGTCTTCGGCGTCGAGCCCATGGCGATCCGCGGGAACGATGGGTTCCTGGCGAAGCTGCACATGTGGCTCGAGCTGCCGCGCACGACGGGGCGGGCGTAGATCGCCGAAACTCAGCCCAGGCCCAGCCGCCGCGCCATGCCCTCGAGCGTCGGCAGCGTCTCGACATGCGCGGGGAACAGGCTGGACACGCCCGGCGCGACCACGCCCATGAAGTGGATGCCGAGCTCCCGCGCCGCGTGGTACTCCGTCGGCGCATCGCCGACGGCCACCACGCGCGCAGGATCGTAGCCATGCTCCGACAGGAGCCGCGCGAACGCCTGCGGCTTGGTTTCGGGTGCACCGTGCAGGCTGGCGAAGTAAGGCGCGAGCCGCCGCGTGACGACGATGTCGGTCAGCTCGCCGATCGGCGTGCCGGAGATCACGTGCAGCGTGGTGCGTCCCTGCGCCCGCTCGAGCAGGTCCATCGCACCGGGTATGGCCGGGCAGGCGACCACGGCCTCGTGCACGATCGCCGCATAGCGGCGCGCCAACTCCTCGATACGATCGTCGGTCGCGGGCCGGCCGAACAGGTGCTCCTCGTAGTAGCGGAACTTCGGTCGGCGCGTGACGCCGCCGTGCAAGCGCTGGTAATCGAGGATCGCCGCGAGCTTGTCGGGGGGCGCGCCTTCGTAGATCTTGACGTAGGCGGCTTCCTTGAGCTCGACCGACTGGACGACCACACCGTCGAAGTCGAGGAAAAGTGCCTGGGGAGGTGTGGGCCAGTGGGCATGATGCTTGTCGTTGTGCATCCGCCGATGATCTCACGACCCGTCGATCTCCACCGGCAGCCCCCGCCGCGCACTCTCCGCCAGGGCGTCCAGGGTCAGGGCGATGTCGACCGACTCCTCCGGCGTCGCACCGGTCCAGGCCTGCGGCCCCTGCCGCAACAGGTCGTGGAAGGACTCGGCCTCGGCCAGGAAACCGCTGGTGGCCGCGGTCTCGATCAGCTCGAGCTTCGCGTCCCAGCCTGTCCCTCGGCGCAGCTCGACGAGCGGCGGGAACTGCGGGCCGGTGTCGTTGAAGTAGTGGGTCGCGAGGCTTCCCGCGTCGCCCGCGACGAAGGCATGCCGATGCCGCGCCGCGGCGAAGCTCGCCGAGACCTGCGCCATCGTGCCGTCGGCGAACTCGAGGAGTCCCAGCGTGGTGGCGTCGACCCCGCTCTCCGTCCAGCGCGACAGGGCCTGCACGCGCAGCGGCCGCGCGCCGGTCACCATGCGCACGAAGCTCACCGGGTAGGAGCCGGCGTCCATCAGCGCGCCGCCCGCGAGCTCGGGCTTCATGCGGATGTTCGCGGCGTCGGCGAGGGGAAAGCCGAACGACGCCTGCACCAGCCGCGGCCGGCCGATCGCGCCCGCCGCGAGGATCTCGCGCAGCTTCAGCGTCTGCGGCTGCGCGCGGTACGGATACGCCTCGACGATCACGACCCCGTGTGCCTTCGCGGCCGCGAAGATGGCGCGCGCCTCGACGGCGTTGGCGGCGAGCGGCTTTTCGCAGAGCACGTGCTTGCCCGCCTCCGCCGCGCGGATCGACCACGCGGCGTGCAGGTTGTTGGGCAGCGGGTTGTAGATCGCGTCGATGGCCGGATCGGCGAGCAGTGCGTCATAGGATGGATGCACGCGCGGGACCTGCAGCGCCTGCGCGAAGGCCTGCGCACGGGCGGCGTCGCGGCTCGCGACCGCGTCCACCCGTATCTTGGCCGATCCGCGGACCGCGTCGCAGAAGTTCCGTGCGATCCTGGCAGCGCCGAGGATGCCGAGGCGAACAGGGGTGTGGGGAAGCTCCGGCATCGGTTCCTCGCGTCTCGCGTCCGTTGAAAAATGGGGCTCTGCCCGGCGATCCTCGCCTACGCCACGTCCGCCGCCACGGCCGTGCACGACAAGGCATAAAGGCCCTTCTCGGCGCCCGCCGCGGCGCCCATGGCCGCCAGCGAATCCCCGCCGAGCTCGCGTGCCGCCAGCGCTTCGAGCGCGGCGGACTCGTAACCGCAGGCCACCACGATCCAGTCGGCGGCGCGATCGGTGTTGCCGCGGATGCGCTGCTCCTCGGTGCGCGCGATCGCCGGCGTCTGGTGCCGCAGCAGGTGGAAGCCCGCGATGCCCGGGCGCATCGGCAGGTCGGCGGCAAGGCGGTGCATGCCGGCGCGCAGGTCGTCGCCGCGGCCCGCGGCCGGCGACAGGCGCACGGTCAGCGCGAAGGCGCTTGCGAGCAGGCCGCGGCTCTCGAGCACGCGGCACTGGCTGCGGACCATGTTGCGATGCTCGGGCATCATGCGCGTCGACCACGGCGTGGGCGCGTTGAGGCGCGCGAGGTAGGCGGGCGAGGCGAGCACCTCGTACCCGTCGAGCTCGTAGATCACGAAGAGCCCTTCGCCGCCCGTGGCGCTTCGCCAGCGCGCGGCGCGGCGGAAACCCGGGACGCCGAGGCGCTCGGGAAGGTGCTCGTGCGTGTGCCAGTCCTCGAAGTCGGCGAGACGCGACGGCGTCACGTCCCACCACATGGCCAGTGCGGCCTTCCCCAGAAGCGGCATGCCCTCCTCTCCCTGCGACCTACCGGGCCTGCGGCAGGGCCGCCAGCGCCTTCGGTCCCGGCAGCCGGTCCATCGCCATGAGCTGCGCCTCGCTGCGCGCGCCGTGTTCCTTCAACCAAGCCGACATCTCGGGGCCCACCGCGGGGCCGTAGATGCGGTGCGAGTAGGTGACGGCGTAGCCCGTGCCCTCGACGAGCAGCAGGCGGGTGAACACCGCCTCGAGGAACTGCGACTGCCCCAGCGCGGCGCCGATGAAGTGCTGCGCCTCCGCGGCCGGCGTGCGCGGGACCGACTGCGTGCGCAGGATCTTGCCGGCGCGCTGGTAGTTGCCGAGCACGGCGTTGGCGGCGCCGGCCAGCGCCTCGCCATCCTTCACGCCGGGGTAGACGTTGACGGTGATCATGTCGGTCCAGTGCTCGAGCGAGGGCTGCGAGGCCGGCGTGAACTCGTGCTGCGTGGCCTTCGACCAGCGGTGCAGGTAGCGCGTACCGTCGAAAGCGAGCGCGGGACCCGGTGCTGCTGCGTCGGCCGCGCGCGCCTGCGGCGCGAGGGCCACGACCGCCAGCAGCAGGCAATGCACGAGCCGCGGCAACGCGAAATCACTCATCGACGACCCCCCGACGGTCGACACGATCGGTCCGGCGATCGATACTACGTCAATATGTCGCGGCGTGCCCTATCCGATCCGCAAGACCTTCGCGTGCTGCTGGTCGACTCGATCACCGAGGTCGGGCCGCAGGACGCGGGCGCGATCGTCGTCGCCGCCTCGCACGGCGGAACGAGCAGCGGCGGTTACGCCCTCGCCGTGCCGCTGCGCGCGGTGTTCTTCAACGACGCCGGCATCGGCAAGGACGAGGCCGGCGTCGCCGCGCTGGCGATGCTCGAGCGGCATGCCGTGGCGGCAGGCGCGGTGTCGCACCTCAGCGCCCGCATCGGCGACGTTGAGGACATGTGGGCGAACGGCGTGCTGTCGCGCGTCAACGCGCCGGCGCGTCGCGAAGGCGTCGCGCCGGGTGCGACGCTCCACGACGCGGTGCGGTCGCTCGGCGCGGGCGTTCCGGTCGCCGATGGCCGCTAGTCCGCAAGCCCCGGCGCCGATGAGCACCGCTTCCACGCCCCCGATCCGCTTCGACGACGGCGCCGCCTACGAGCGGCAGATGGGACGCTGGTCGCGCGCCGTGGGGGAGGTCTTCCTCGACTGGCTGTCCCCGCCCGGCGGGCTGCGCTGGCTGGACGTGGGCTGCGGCAACGGCGCCTTCACCGAGCTCGTCGTCGAGCGCTGCACGCCTTCGCGGGTGGATGCGATCGACCCTTCCGAAGGCCAGCTCGCCTATGCACGCACGCGACCCGGCACGCGAGCCGTCCACTACGCGCAGGGCGACGCCATGCGGCTCCCCTGCCCCGACCGCGAGGCCGACGTCGCGGTGATGGCGCTGGTGCTGTTCTTCGTCCCCGACCCCGCGAAGGGTGTCGCCGAGATGGTCCGCGCCACGCGCCCGGGCGGGACCCTCGCCGCCTACGCCTGGGACATGCACGGCGGCGGCTTCCCGCTCGACGCGCTGTCGCGCGAGCTGCACGCCGCGGGCCATCCGGCGCCCAAGCCGCCCAGCGTCGATGCCTCGCGGCTCGAGGTGATGGCGTCGCTGTGGCGCGATGCCGGGCTGGAGGCCGTCGAGACCCGGCAGATCGAGGTCGAGCGGCGCTTCGAGGACTTCGACGACTGGTGGGCGTCGGCAAGCGGCTCGGCGACCATGGGCGCGATCCTCCGCGCCATGCCCGCCGGCGAGCGCGACCGCCTGCAGGATCGCGTAAAGTCGCGGCTTCCGGCCGCTGCCGACGGCAGCATCACGCATGCGGCGCGCGCCAATGCGGTCAAGGGGAGGATCCGCAAGCCATGAAGCCACGCACGCTCGCAGTCGCCGCCATCACGCTCGCCGCCGTCCTCGCCTCCGGAATCGCCGAGGCGCAGTGGGTGCTGCTGGCGCGCCGCGCGGTCGGCCGCATCCAGAGCATCTCGCAGCAATCGCAGGACGGCGCCACGCAGTTCGACACCGCCGCGGTGATCGTCGACGTGCCGCTCGACAAGGTCTATGCCACGGTCAAGCAGTCGATCCAGGACGCGCAGGCGAAGGAAGGCATCGGCATCAACCGCACCGACGACGAGCACCGCACGATCTCGTTCTACCGCGGGCCGCAGGCCGCGACCATCTCCGTGGCCTCGCTGGGCGACAACCTCACGCAGCTCATGGTGTCGTCGGTGCGTCCCGGGTCGCCCGGCACCGACGCCTCGACCGCTTCGCCGACGCCGCTGATCGTCGAGCGCATCCTCGCGGTCTGCGCGCGCATGAACGTCGAGTGCTCCAAGGGTCCCGCGCCCTGACGAGGCGGCATGCCCACCATCGCAACGCGTCGGCGCCCGTGACCACCCTGTACCGGGCCGTCGAGGCCACGCGCCGCGCCGCACGCGTATCGTTCACGCCCGCCGAGTGGTATCGCCTCGCCGGCTTCTACGGCGTCATCGCCCTGCTGCACGCGCTGGGCTGGGGACTGTACCTCCGCTACGCCGCCGGCCATCCGGCGCTGGTCGGCCTCGGTTTCGTCGCCTACATGTTCGGCCTGCGCCACGCGTTCGACGCCGACCACATCGCGGCGATCGACGACACGGTGCGATTCCTGATCCAGAAGGGCAAGCGGCCGCTGGGCGTGGGCTTCTTCTTCTCGCTGGGTCACTCGACCGTCGTCATGGCACTGGCGATCGTGGTGGCCTTCGCGGCAGGCGCGGTGTCGCGGCGCATCCCCGAGATGAAGGACATCGGCAGCCTGGTCGGGCTCACGGTCTCGGGATCGTTCCTCGGGCTCATCGGCATCCTCAACCTCGTGGTGCTGCTCGGCATCGTCGGCGTATGGCGCAAGGCCAGGGCCGGGGCGCATGCACACCATCACCTCGACGAATTGCTGGCACGGCGCGGCTTCATGAACCGGCTCTCCGGCGGGCGGCTGTCGAAGGCCATCGACCACAGCTGGCAGCTCTACCCGCTGGGCCTGCTGTTCGGGCTGGGCTTCGACACGGCGTCGGAGGTCGCGCTGATGGCGATGACCGCGGGTGCCGTCGCCGGCAACCTGCCCATACCCGCCGTGCTGTGCCTGCCGCTCCTGTTCGCGGCGGGCATGTCGGTGATGGACACGACCGACGGCGTGCTGATGACCAAGGCCTACCACTGGGCGCTTTCCAACCCCCTGCGCAAGATCTTCTACAACCTCGCGACGACGACGCTGTCGGTCGTGGTGGCGCTGGTGATCGGCACGATCGAGCTCACGCAGGTGGCGGTCCGCCTCCTCGACCTGCGTTCGCCATTTTTCGACTTCGTCACCGGGCTCGACTTCGGCATGCTGGGCTACGTCATCGTCGCACTGTTCCTGCTCGCGTGGGCGCTCTCGGTGGCCGCGTGGACCCGGGGCGGCGCCGTGAAACAGCACGCGCCCCCGGGCGCGATGCACGCGCACATGCACCGGCATCCGGACGGCACGGAGCACTCGCACCAGCACGTCCACTAGGCATCGCGCGCCGATCGTGAATATCGCGCCGATGACCGGGCCGTCGAGCGGCCCGGGTATAGTTGCCCGACGCGCCACGGGAAGCCTTCGATGCAACTCACTCCGCGGGAATTCGACAAGCTCATCATCTACCTGATGGCGGACGTGGCCCTCAAGCGCAAGGCCAAGGGCATCAAGCTCAACTACCCCGAGGCGGTCGCGGTGATCTCGGCCGCGGCGCTCGACGGCGCGCGCGCCGGCAAGACCATCGAGGAAGTCACGCGCGAGGCGCGCTCGGTGCTGACCAAGGGCGACGTCATGGACGGCATCGCCGACCTCGTGCCGATGGTGCAGGTCGAGGCCGTGTTCACCGACGGCAGCCGCCTCGTGACCGTGCACACGCCCATCCAGTAACCGTCCGCGAAGGAGCGAAGCGATGGCAAGCGTCAAGTCCTACCCGAGCCTCGCCGCCGAGGTGGACCCTGCCACGGCCAACGTCCCCCTGGGCGGCTACGTCTGCAGCAAGGACCCCGTGCCCTTCAACGTTGGCCGCCCGGTGACCGCGCTCAAGGTGCGCAACACCGGCGACCGGCCCGTGCAGGTCGGCTCGCACTTCCATTTCTTCGAGGTCAATCGCGCGCTCGAGTTCGACCGGGGGGCCGCGTTCGGGCTGCACCTCGACATCCCGGCGTCCACCGCGCTGCGCTTCGAGCCCGGCGACGAGCGCGAGGTCGCGCTCGTGCCCTTCGCCGGCAACCGCGCCGTGTACGGGTTCAACAACCTGGTCGACGGCCCGACCGCCGGCAAGGATGCCGCCGCCCGCAAGGCCAGGGCCGTCGCGCTCGCCGTCAGGCGCGGTTTCAAGTCGACGCCCGGCAAGGCACGCGGCTAGCCGCCCTTCCCGCAGCCGAGGTTCCGATGGCAACCAGCTCCCGCAACGAATACGTGGGCCTCTTCGGCCCGACGACCGGCGACCGCATCCGCCTCGGCGACACGGCGCTCTTCGTCGAGGTCGAGCGCGACCTGCGCGGCAAGCCGGGCGACGAGGTCGTCTTCGGCGGGGGCAAGAGCCTGCGCGAGGGCATGGGCATGGACAACCGCATCACGCGGGGGGGCGGCGCGCCCGACCTCGTGATCACCAACGTCACCATCGTCGACGCCGTGCTCGGCGTGGTGAAGGCCGACGTCGGCATCAAGGACGGGCGCATCTGCGGCATCGGCAAGGCCGGCAACGCGGCGACGATGAGCGGCATCACGCCCGGCCTCGAATGCGGCCTCGCCACCGACGCGATCTCGGGCTCGCACCTCATCCTCACCGCCGCGGGCATCGACACGCACATCCATTTCATCTCGCCGCAGCAGGCCTACGCCGCGCTGTCCAACGGCACGACGACGCTGATCGGCGGCGGCACCGGCCCTTCCGACGGGTCGAGCGCGACCACGGTGACGCCGGGGCCCGGCAACATCCGCACGCTGCTGCGCGCGGTCGAGGGGCTGCCGGTCAACATCGGCATCCTCGGCAAGGGCCACGGCCACGGCAAGGCGGCGCTGGTCGAGCAGGTCGAGGCCGGTGCGGTGGGCTTGAAGTGCCACGAGGACTGGGGCACGACGCCCGCGGTGCTGCGCTCGGCGCTCACCGTCGCCGACGAGATGGACGTCCAGGTGTGCATCCACACCGACACGCTCAACGAGTCCGGCTTCGTCGAGGACACGATCGACGCCTTCGAGGGCCGCACGATCCACTCGTTCCACACCGAGGGCTCCGGCGGCGGCCATGCGCCGGACATCATCCGCATCTCCGCGCTTCCCAACGTGCTGCCCTCGTCGACCAATCCGACGCTGCCGTACGGCATCAACTCGCAGGCCGAGCTGTACGACATGATCATGGTCTGCCACCACCTCTCGCCCGACATTCCGTCGGACGTGGCGTTCACCGAGAGCCGCATCCGCGCCGAGACGATCGCCGCCGAAAACGTGCTGCAGGACATGGGCGTGATCTCGATGTTCTCCAGCGACTCGCAGGCGATGGGCCGCGTCGGCGAGTGCTGGCTTCGCGCGATCCAGACCGCCGACGCGATGAAGACCGGCCGCGGCAAGCTCCCGGAGGACGCCCCGGGCAACGACAACTTCCGCGTGCTGCGCTATGTCGCGAAGATCACCATCAACCCCGCGGTGGCGCACGGCATCTCGCACCTGCTGGGCTCGGTGGAGGTGGGCAAGGTCGCCGACCTCGTGCTCTGGGACCCGGCGTTCTTCGGCGCCAAGCCGAAGATGATCATCAAGAACGGCGTGATCAACTGGGCCGTCATGGGCGATCCCAACGCGTCGCTGCCCACGCCGCAACCCGTGTACTACCGACCCATGTTCGGTTCCTTCGGCTACGGCATCGCCGACACCTGTTTCACCTTCGTCTCGCAGGCGGCGCACGCCGCCGGCGTCGGCGAGCGCCTGGGCCTCAACCGCCAGGTCGTGCCCATCCGCAACACGCGCAGGATTGGCAAGCGCGACATGGTCCGCAACGCGGGCACGCCCGCCATCGCCGTCGACCCCGAGACCTTCGCGGTCACGGTCGACGGCAAGCACGCGACCGTGAAGCCGCTCGCCACGGTGTCGCTCAACCAGCGCTACTTCTTCAGCTAGGCCCGGCCGCACCGTGATCCTCGTCGAAGCCATCCTCGGCAATGCCGCCGACGCCGCGTGGGCGGACCGGCTCGCCGCCGTCGCGGTCGACACGCTCCCGCTCGACCACTGGGAAGCGCAGAAGAATCGCTTCCGCAAGCGTACCGCGGGCGGCCTCGAGCTCGCCGTGTCGCTGGACCGCGGCACCTTCATGCGCGACGGCGACGTGCTGCTGCACGACGAAGCCGCGGGACGCGCCGTGGTGGCGAAGATCTCGCTGCGCGACGTCATGGTGGTGAGCCTCGACGACATCGCCACGCGCTCGCCCGAGATCATGCTGCGCACCTGCGTCGAGCTCGGCCACGCGCTCGGCAACCAGCACTGGCCCGCGCTGGTCAAGGACAATCGCGTGTACGTGCCCCTGACCGTCGACCGCAAGGTGATGGCGTCGGTGATGAACACCCATCGCTTCGAGGGCGTGCGCTACGAGTTCGTGCCCGGCGGCGACGTCGTGCCCTACCTCGCGCCGCACGAGTCGCGGCGCCTCTTTGGTGCCGCCGAGGGGCCCGTCCACACGCACACGCAGGAGCGCTTCGTCGCGGTCGACGCCGAGACCGGGCGCGCCTACGGACTCGCGCCGACGCGCGTGCAACGATGACGGACGGGAGCGCGGCCCGGGGACATCCTTCGGGTGCGTCGGCCGTCGCGCGCACGCTGCAATTCGGCGAGTCGATGTTCCCCGTCGGGGGCTTCGCGTTCTCCAGCGGACTCGAGTCGGCGATCCAGAAGAAGGTGGTGGTCGACCGCGATACGCTGCGCGACTACGCCCGCACCGCGCTCGAGCAGGCCGCGCAGGGCGACGGCATCGCGGTGCTGCACGCGCATCGCGCCGCCCTCGAGGGCGACCTCGCGTTGCTCGTGGCGATCGACGAGCGCGTCTACGGCCGCAAGCTCTCGGGCGAGACGCGGACGATGACGGTGCGCATGGGCAAGAAGTTCGCGGAGATGAGCGCGCAGATCGTCGCCACGCCGCTGGTGCTGCAGTGGCGCGAGCGCATCGACCAGGGCGCGACCCCCGGCTGCCATCCGGTCGCGCTGGCAGTCAACTTCGCGGCGCAGGGCCTCGCGGCACGCGAAGCCTTCGTCGTGCACCAGTTCGGCGTGGCGTCGACGATCCTCGGCGCGTCGCTGCGGCTGATGAAGGTGAGCCACGTCGACACGCAGCGCATCCTCTACGCGCTGCTCGCCGACGTCGACGCCCACTACGAGCACGCCGCCCGCGCGCGGCTGGACGACATGGCGGGCTTCGCCCCGCTCACCGAGATCCTCGCCGCCGTGCACGTCAAGGCGCACCTGCGGCTTTTCATGAACTGACACTCACCGGAGCAAGCGCGCAGTGAAGAAGATCACCCGCATCGGCATCGGCGGCCCGGTGGGCTCCGGCAAGACCGCGATCGTCGAGGCGATCACGCCCCGTCTCCTCGACCTCGGCATCAAGGTCCTGATCATCACCAACGACGTGGTCACCACCGAGGACGCCAAGCACGTGCAGCGCACGCTCAAGGGCATCCTGCTCGAGGAACGCATCCTCGGGGTGGAAACCGGCGCATGCCCGCACACCGCGGTGCGCGAGGACCCGAGCATGAACCTCGCCGCGGTCGAGGACATGGAAGCGCGCTTTCCCGACGGCGACATGGTGCTGATCGAGAGCGGCGGCGACAACCTCACGCTGACGTTCTCGCCTGCGCTGGTCGACTTCTTCATCTACGTGATCGACGTCGCCGCCGGCGACAAGATCCCGCGCAAGAACGGCCCCGGGATCAGCCAGTCGGACATCCTCGTCATCAACAAGACCGACCTCGCGCCCTACGTCGGCGCGAGCCTCGAGGTGATGGCGCGCGACTCGAAGCTGATGCGCGGCGACAAGCCTTTCCTCTTCACCAACTGCAAGACGGGCGAAGGCATCGACGCGCTGGTCGACGTGATCCGCAGCGACCTGCTGTTCGACGCCGCCGTGCCGGCGCGGCAACTCGCCTGATGCCCGACGCCGAGCACGCCCCGCCGGCACCGCCCTGGATCGCGGCGCAGGAGCTCGGCCGCACCGTGCCGGAGCTCGCGGTGTTCCAGGACGAGCCTCCGCAGATGGCGAGTGGCGTGCCCGGCAAGACCGGCTACCTGCGGCTCGGCTTCGAGCGCCGCGACGATCGCACCATCCTCGCCGACCTCGCGCTGCGATCGCCGTACATGGCGCAGCGCGCGCTCTATCCCGAGGAAGCCCTCCCCGACCTCGCGTGGCTGTTCGTCATCACGACCTCGGGCTGCGTGCTGCAGGGCGACCGGCTGGCGCTCGACATCGTGGCGGGCCCCGGCGCGCGCGCCCACGTGACCACCCAATCGGCGACCAAGCTGCATACCATGGACGCCAACTACGCGACGCAGGTGCAGTCGATCGCGCTGGACGAAGGGGCGTACCTCGAGTACCTGCCCGAGCCGCTGATCCCGCACCGCGGCGCGCGCTTCGCGAGCGACACGCGGATCCGCGTCGCGCCGGGCGCGACGCTCCTCTACGGCGAAATCCTGCAGCCCGGCCGCAAGCACCACCATCCCGACGAGGTGTTCGGCGCGACGCTGCTGTCGATGGCCATGAGCGCCGAGCGTCCCGACGGCCGCGCGCTGTTCTCCGAGAAGCTGGTGATCGAGCCGGCCCGCCGCCCCATGCGCCAGACCGGCGTCATGGACGGCTTCGACGTGTTCGCCAACGTCGTCCTGCTCACCCCGCCCGGGCATGCCGAGCGCGTGCTCGCCGCGACCGATGCCGAGGTCGACCTTGCGGCGGGCATCGCGTCCGGCGCCTGCCGGCTGCCCAACGACGCCGGCGTGATCTTCAAGGTACTCGCGCGCGAGACCTCGCAGGCCAGGGCCCGGGTGCGCGAGTTCTGGGCGCTGGCGCGCGAGACGGTCACCGGCGTTCCGTTGGCGCCGAAGTTCTTCTGGCGCTGACGGGCGCCCAAAGCGCAGGTTCACGCCTCGAACACCGCCGCCGCTGCGGCAAGGTCCTCGAGCGCGAACCCCACCGACTTGAACACCGTCACCTCGCCGTCGCTCCGGCGCCCCGGGTGCTCCCCCGCCACCAGCGCGCGCAGCTCGGCGGCCACCGCCGAAGCGTCGATCGCGCCCTCGGCGATGGCCTGCACGATGTCGCCGCCTTCCGCCATCGCCGCCTCGCGGTCGTCCACGACCAGCAGGTCGGCGCGCCGCATCGCCGCGGCGTCGGTCTCGCGCATCGTGCGCTTGAACGCGCCGACGAGGTCGAGGTGCACGCCGGCCGGCAACCACGCGCCGTGCACCAGCGGCGCGGTGGAAAGCGTCGCGCAGGACACGATGTCGGCCGAGCGGACCGCGCGCTCGAGGTCGTCGGTGGCGGTCGCCGCGAACCCGCGGCCGGCGAGCTCGCGCGCGGTGGCCTCGGCGTGCACGCGGGTGCGGCTCCATACCGTCACGCGCTCGATCGGCCGCACGCTCGCGTGCGCGGCGACGAGCCCCGGCGCCTGGTGCCCCGCGCCGACCATCACGAGGTGGCGCGCATCGGCGCGCGCCAAGTGGCGTGCCGCCAGCGCCGATGCCGCGGCGGTGCGCCTTCGCGTGATCTCGCCGCCGTCGAGCATCGCCAGCGGCCGGCCGTCGCGCGCGTCGAACAGCGCGTACACCGCGGCCACGGAGGGCGCGGCCGCGTCGGCATTGCCGGGAAACACGGTGACGAGCTTGACGCCGAGGTAGGCGCCTTCGCGCCACGCCGGCATCACCAGCAGCGTCGCGGGGCCCTTGCCGGGCACGTCGATCGCGTGGTGCGCGCGCAGCGGCGCATGCGCGCCCTGAAGCAGCGCGGCGGCCAGCGCATCGATGGCGCGCGGCCAGGGGAGGGATTCGCGGATCGCCGCGGCGTCGATGAATCTCACGGCCCTGGCCGGCGTGACGCACGGGGCGCGCGGCGCGGGCGCTTCACGGCAGCGCGCCCGGCGGCCTACTTCACCAGCGTCACCGGCACGTCGGCGAGGTGCACGACCTGCGTGGCGACCGATCCCATCACCAGGTTCTTGACCGTGCCCATGCCGCGCGTGCCCATCACGATGCCGTCGGCCTTCATCTTGTTCGCGCGCTGGACGATGGTCTCGCCGAGGTGGCCCACCGCCGTTTCCGAGGTGTATTGCATGCCGGCCTTGTCGAGCATGGCGCGGCCGCTCTTCAGCACCTCCTCGCCGGCCTCGCGCTGGTAGCTGTCGATGGTCGACTTGGCGATGAAGCGCCTGACGTTGGGCGTCGCCATCGGGATCTGCACGTTGAAGAGGTCGACCTCGATCGGCGCGCCCTCCTCGACCCAGCCGATGACGTGCTTCAGCGCGCGCTGCGCGGGCTTCGAACCGTCGTAGGGGACCAGGACGCGCTTCATGTCAGGTATTCCGGATGGGGATCGAGCGACGCGCGCCGCGCAGGCTGGGCGCGGGCTCCTCGCCGCCGAAGCGCGCACGCACGTAGTCGAAGATGATGGTCTCGAAATCGGCGGCGATGGTGTCGCCCTTCAGCGTCACGGTCTTCTGGCCGTCGACGAACACGGGTGCCACCGGCGTCTCGCCGCTGCCCGGCAGGCTGATGCCGATGTTGGCCATCTTCGATTCGCCGGGCCCGTTGACCACGCAGCCCATCACCGCGACGGTCATGTTCTCGACGCCGGGATAGCGCTGGCGCCAGATCGGCATGCTGCGGCGGAGGTAGCCCTGGATGTCCTGCGCGAGCTCCTGGAACACCGTGCTGGTGGTGCGCCCGCAGCCCGGGCAGGCGCTGACCAGCGGCGCGAACGAGCGCAGGCCCATGGTCTGCAGGAGCTCCTGCGCCACCGTGACCTCGCGGGTGCGGTCGCCGCCGGGCTCGGGGGTGAGCGACATGCGGATGGTGTCGCCGATGCCCTGCTGCAGCAGCACCGCGAGCGCGGCGCTCGAGGCGATGATGCCCTTGGTGCCCATGCCGGCCTCGGTGAGGCCGACGTGCAGCGGGTAGTCGCAGCGCCGCGCGAGCTCCTGGTACACCGCGATCAGGTCCTGCACGTTGGACATCTTGCAGGCGAGGATGATGTCGTCGCCCGGCAATCCCAGCGCCTCGGCGAGCTGCGCGCTGCGGATGGCCGAGGTGATCAGCGCCTCGCGCATCACGGTGGACGCGTCCTGCGGATGGTGCGAGCGCGCGTTCTCGTCCATCAGCTCGGCCAGCAGGTCCTGGTCGAGGCTCCCCCAGTTGACGCCGATGCGCACCGGCTTGCCATAGTCGATGGCGCGCTCGATGATCATCGCGAACTGCGGGTCGTGCTTGCTGCCGCGGCCGACGTTGCCCGGGTTGATGCGGTACTTGGCGAGCGTCTTCGCGCAATCGGGGAAATTGCTGAGGAGCTTGTGGCCGTTGAAGTGGAAGTCGCCGATCAGCGGGACCTCGCAACCCATGCGGTCGAGCCGCTCGCGGATGCGCGGCACGGCGTCGGCGGCCTCGGAGGTGTTCACGGAGACCCGCACGAGCTCGGAGCCCGCCTCGTGCAGCGCCTTGACCTGGGTGACCGTGGCGTCGACGTCGGCAGTGTCGGTGTTGGTCATCGACTGCACGACGATCGGCGAATTGCTGCCGATGGGGATGCCGCCCACGCGCACGGTGCGGGTGCGTCGACGGATGATGGGAGGCCGGGTAAGCGTGGTCACGTAACGGTTATGTGCCTTTTTGCGCACGCGGAGGGCGACCCACAATGATAGCATCCCGCACCTCCTAAGTCATTGCGGATGCTGGACAAACTGCGGGAAAACCGGTGAACGCGGCACGCGACCTCGAGATCCGCGCGGCCTGGCATGCCTTCGTCGAGGGGCGCACCCAGGCGGAGATCGCCGACGCGCTCGGCGTGTCGCGCGCCAAGGTCGTGCGCCTCGTCGCCGCCGCTCGCGAGCACGACGTGGTGCGCATCCGCGTCGGCGGCAAGGGCTGCGCGCAGATCGCGCTGGAGCGCGCGCTGGTCGCGCGCTTCGGCCTCGAGCACGCCATCGTGGTGCCCGCGCCCGCCGGCGAAGCGACCGCGGACGCGAGCATCGGCGAGGCCACCGGAAGCTACCTGCGCGACGCCGCCGGCGAGGGCATGGTGATCGGCGTGGGCTGGGGCGCAACGCTCTCGGCCTGCGTGCGCACGCTCGGGACGCGCAGCGTGCCGCGGCTGGCGGTGGTGTCGCTGCTGGGCGGCATGACGCATTCGCGCGCCGTCAATCCCTCGGCCGTCGCGCGGCGCGTCGCCGATGCCTTCGCGGCCGAGTGCCACCAGATCACCGCGCCGCTGGTGGTCGCGAGCCGCGCGACCCGCGACAGGCTGTGGCGCGAGCCCGGGCTCGCCGACGTGCGCACGCTGGCGCGCCGCGCCGACGTGGTCGTGGTGAGCGTCGGCGACGTCGGCGCGGACGCCACGCTGTTCCGCGAGGGCCTGCTGAGCGAAGCCGAGCGCCAGGCGCTGATCGCCGCGGGCGCCGTGGGCGACGTGCTCTGCCAGTTCCTCGATGCGCGCGGGGCCGTGCTCGACCATCCGATCAACGCTCGCATCGTGTCGGTGCCGCCCGCCGAGCTTCGCGCCACGCGCCGCGTGGTGGTCGCCTCGGGCGGTGCGCGCAAGACTCGCGCGCTGCGCGCCGCGCTCGCCGCGCTGCGCGTCGCCGTGCTCGTCACCGACGAGGCCGCCGCGCGCGGCCTGCTGCAGGACGAGGCCTGATGGCCGCGCGCGACCACCGCCCTCGCACGCGCCGGCGCCCATGAAGTCGTCGCGCGACGCGGGCCCGCTCGACGTGCCGCCGGAGCTGCCGCAGGCCGACGCCATGGTGCGCGCGGCCTGGCTCTATTACGTCGAGAACCTCACGCAGGAAGCGATCGCGTCGCTGCTCGGCACCAACCGCGCGCGCGTCATCGCCTGGCTCGCCGCGGCGCGCGAGGCGGGCCTGGTGCACGTGCGCATCGACCCGCGCACCGCGAGATCGCTGGAACTCGAGCGCGCGCTGGTCGGGCGCTATGCGCTGCGCGAGGCCGTCGTCGCGCCCGCGCCCATCGCACGTTCCGCCACCGCCGCGGTCGTGGGGCACGCCGCCGGGTGCTGGCTGCGCGACCAGCTCCGCGAGGGCCTTTCGCTCGGCATCGGTTGGGGCCGCACGCTGGAGATGAGCGTCAAGGCCGTCGGCGACGACGTCGCGCCCACGCGCCTGTCCGTGGTGTCGCTGCTCGGCAGCCTTCCCCACTCGGGCGCCGTCACGCCGGCGACGGTGGCGCGCCGCATGGCCGACGTGCTCGCCGCCGACTGCTACCAGCTCACCGCGCCGCTGCTGGTGTCCGACGCCGCCACCCGCGACGCGCTGTGGCGCGAGCCCGCGCTCGCCGACCTGAAGCGCCACGCCATGCACGTCGGCGTCGCGCTGGTCAGCGTCGGCGAGCTCGAGCGCGACGCCACGCTGTTCCGCGACGGCGTGCTCGCCCCCGCCGACCTCGACACCCTCGCCGCCGCCGGCGCGGTCGGCGACGTGCTCGGCCAGTTCATCGACGCCGGCGGACGCCGCGTCGACCACGCGGTCAATCGTCGCGTGCTGGCCTTCGACCTCGACGCGTTGGCGCGCCTGCCGAACGTGGCGATCGCCTCGGGCGGCGCGCACAAGGCGCAAGCGCTTCGCGCCGCGCTGGCGGCGGTACGCCCGCAGGTGCTGATCACCGACGAGGCGGCGGCGGAGCAGTTGGTGTGAGTTGTCGTCGCCGCTTTCGGGAAGATGCGATCGCGCGAACAGCTGTCACGCAACCACCATAAGCTTCCGCGTCGCCCGCTTTCGGTCTGATCACTGCATGCACCCCCCTTTCGCCACGAAGCGTCGAGCCGCTTCCGGCGCCAGGGGCGGGCGGGCCGCGTGCGGGCGCCTAACGCGAGGCGGCGTCCGGCGGGTCGCGCGGGCGAGCGACCAGCTTCTATGGAGCCGTCCGCGCGGGGACCCGCCAGCCGCCGGCTTTCGCGTTCGAAGCCCGCATGCGGCTCGCCCGCCCCTGGCGCCGGAAGCAACTTGACATCCAATCCAACTGGAGATATGTTCATGCAAAATTACATTTGTTCGCTCGGAGCCCCGCTCCGGCGGCCGGTGGAGGAGCCGGCGACGCCATGACCAGTCCCGCCGCCGGCGCATCGCTCGCCGAGGCCCTGCATCAACGCCAGCGCGAGGGCCGCCCGGTCCGCGTCGGGCTGATCGGTGCGGGCCAGATGGGCACCGACATCGTCGTGCAGACCGCGCTGATGGAAGGCATCGAGGTCGTCGCCGCCGCCGACGCGATCCCCGAGAACGTCGCCGCCGCCTGCAGGATCGCCGGTGCGGGCGCGCGCGAGCCGCTGTCGGCCAAGGGCGCCGCCGAGGTCGACCGCGCGGTGGCGCAAGGCAGGCTCGCCGTCGCCGCGTCCTTCGCCGACATCTGCGCCGCCGGCAACGTCGACGTGGTGATCGACGCGACCGGCAATCCGAACGTCGGCACCGAGGTCGCCCTCGCCACCATCGCCGCGCGCAAGCCCATCGTGATGATGAACGTCGAGGCCGACGTGACCATCGGCCCCTATCTCGCGTCGAAGGCCGACGAGGCCGGCGTGGTGTACACGCTCGGCGCGGGCGACGAGCCCTCGTCGACGATGGAGCTGGTCGACTTCGTGCGTGGCCTCGGCTACCCGATCGTCGCCGCGGGCAAGGGCAAGAACAATCCCTTCCGCATCGACGCCACGCCCGACCACTACGCCGAGGAAGCGAAGCGCCGCAACATGAACCCGCGGATGCTGGTCGAGTTCGTCGACGGCAGCAAGACCATGGTCGAGATGACCGCGCTCGCCAACGCCACCGGCCTCGTGCCCGACATCCCCGGCATGCACGGCCCGAACGCGCCGCGCGACACGCTGCACAAGGTGCTGTGCCCGCGCGAGGAAGGCGGCGTGCTGCATCGCAAGGGCGTGGTCGACTTCAGCGTCGCCAAGGGCGTGGCACCCGGCGTGTTCGTGGTGGCCGAGATGCGCCACCCGCGGCTGCGCGAGCGCATGAACGACCTCGCACTCGGCGAAGGGCCCTACTACACCTTCTACCGTCCCTTCCACCTGACGAGCCTCGAGGTCCCGCTGTCGGCCGCCTCCGCCGTGCTGTTCGGGCGCGGCCACATGCGACCGCGGCCCGTGCCCACCGCCGAGGTCGGCGCGGTGGCCAAGCGCGACCTCGCGCCCGGCGAGGTGCTCGACGCCATCGGCGAATACGGCTACCGCGGCTTCGCGCTGTCGCGCGCCGACGCCATCGCCTGCGACGCGCTGCCGCTCGGCCTCGCGCAGGGGGCGAAGGTGACGCGGCGCATCGCCCGGGGCGAGCGCCTCAGCTACGCCAACTGCGCGCCCGACGAGCGCCTGCGCGTCGTGCAGGTCCGCAGGGCCCAGGACGCGGCACTCGGCCACGCGCGCGCCGCCTGAAACGCGCCATCCCACGACTCCGACCATGATCCACGCTTGAGCACACCGATGGGCAAGACCTCCGCCGCGGCCGGCCTCGCCAGCGCCGGGCCCGCACGTGCAGGCAACCAACCGGCCGCCGCCGCCAGCCAGGCCTCCGCCGGGCAAAGGGCCGCGCTGGCCGCGCTCGACGACGCCACGGTCGTGCGCGCGCTCACGCGCATGCACCTCATCCGCAAGTTCGAGGAGACGGCGGAAGCGAGCTACATGCGCGGCCTCGTGCACGGCACGATGCACCTGTCCATCGGCCAGGAAGCGAGCGCGGTGGGATCGACGCTCGCGCTCACGCGCGACGACTACATCCTGTCGACGCACCGCGGCCACGGCCATTGCATCGCCAAGGGCGCCGACGTCGGGCGCATGCTCGCCGAGTTCTTCGGCAAGGAGACGGGCTATTGCCGCGGCCGCGGGGGCTCGATGCACATCGCCGACGTCGAAGGCGGCAACCTCGGCGCCAACGGCATCGTCGCGGGCGGGCTTCCCATCGCCGTGGGCGTGGGCATGAGCATCCGCATGCAGAAGCAATCGCGCGTGTGCATGGTGTTCTTCGGCGACGGCGCCTCCAACGAGGGCGCGTTCCACGAGGCGCTCAACATGGCCTCGATCTGGGCGCTGCCCATCGTGTTCGTCTGCGAGAACAACCAGTACGGCATGTCGATGGACATCAACAAGGCCATGGCGGTGCCCAACGTCGCCGACCGCGCGGCCGCCTACGCCATGCCCGGCACGGTGGTCGACGGCAACGACCTGCCCGCGGTGGCCGCCGCGGCGCGCAGCGCCATCGAGCGTGCGCGCGGCCGCAAGGGCCCCACGCTGATCGAGTGCAAGACCTATCGCATCCGCGGGCACTCCAAGAGCGACCGCAACCTCTACCGCAGCAAGGAGGAGATCGAGGAATGGCGCGGGCGCGACCCGATCGCGCGCTTCGCCGGCGAGCTCCTCGACGCGGGGCGCGTCGACGAGGCGACGCTCGCGCGCATCGAGGGCGAGGCGCAGGCGGCGATCGACGCCGCGCTGGAATTCGCCAAGTCGAGCCCCGATCCCGATCCTGCGCTGCTCACGCGCGACGTCTATGCCGAATGAACTTGCCAGCACCGCGGTGAAGGCTGCCGCCGGCAAGGGCACCGCTGCGGGCGACGCCGCGGCCGCGACGCACGACCGCGCCGCCGCGGACGGCGCGGTCTCCGCTGCGCCCGCGACGCGCGAGCTCTCCTACGCCGAGGCGATCCGCGAGGGCCTCGCGCAGGCCATGGAGGCCGACCCGCGCGTGTTCCTGTTCGGCGAGGACGTGGGTGTCTACGGCGGCGCCTTCGGCGTCTCGGGCGACCTCTTCCACCGCTTCGGCGCCGAGCGCGTGATCGACACGCCGATCAGCGAGCTCGGCCTCGCCGGCGCGGCGGTGGGTGCCGCGCTCACCGGCATGCGGCCGGTGCTGGAGATCCAGTTCTCCGACTTCGTCACGCTGGCCATGGAGCAGCTCGTCAACCAGGCCGCGAAGATCCGCTTCATGTTCGGCGGCAAGGCCAGCGTGCCCATGGTGGTGCGCCTGCCCGCGGGCTCGGGCACGGGGGCCGCCGCGCAGCACAGCCAGAGCCTCGAGGCCTGGTTCGCACACGTGCCGGGGCTCAAGGTCGTGCAGCCCTCGACGCCGCAGGACGCGAAGGGTCTTTTGCTCGCCGCCATCGACGACCCCAACCCGGTGCTGATCTTCGAGCACAAGCTGCTCTACAAGACCAAGGGTCCCGTACCGGAAGACGCTCGTCGCGTGCCCATCGGCAAGGCGGCGGTGCGCCGCGAGGGACGCGACCTCACCATCGTCGGCAGCTCGATCATGGCGCTGCGCGCCGCGGCGGCGGCGGAGCGCCTCGCCGCCGAAGGCATCGACGCCGAGGTGATCGACCTGAGGAGCCTCCGCCCCCTCGACATGGACACCATCGAGTCGAGCGTGGCGAAGACACACCGGCTGATGATCGTCCACGAGGGCGTCAAGACCATGGGCATCGGCGCCGAGATCGCCGCGCGCGTCGCCGAAGGACGCGCCTTCGACCAGCTCGACGCGCCGATCGCGCGCCTGGGCGGCGCCGACTCGCCCATCCCCTACAACCCGGTGCTGGAAAAGGCGGCGGTGCCGCAGGAAGACGGCATCGTCCGTGCCGCGCTGCGCCTCGTGCGCGAAGGGCGCGCCTGATGGCTGTCGAGGTCGTCCTCCCCAAGGTCGACATGGACATGGAGTCGGGCACGATCGCCCAGTGGCGCGTGGCCGAGGGCCAGGTCGTCAAGGCCGGCGACATCCTGTTCGAGATGGAGACCTCCAAGTCGCTGATGGAGGTCGAGGCGCCCGCCAGCGGTCGCATCCGCGGGCTCGCAACCGTCGACCAGTCGGCGCTGGCGGTCGGCACCGTCGTCGCATGGATCGACGAAGGCGAGGCGCCGGCTCCTGCGCCGAGTTCCGCGCGGGAACACATGCCGGCCGCAGGGGCCACCGATGCCCATGCACTGCGCGCCACGCCCTACGCGCGAAGCCTCGCCCGCGAACAAGGCATCGACCTTCGCGAGCTGCGGGGCTCGGGACCCGAAGGACGCGTGGTCGCCGCGGACGTCGAGGCGCGGGCGCGGACCGACAACGCGAAGACGCGCGGCGAAGGCGGCAAGGACGCGGCCACGGCAACGCGCATGCCCTTCTCGCCCACCCGCCGCACCATCGCCGAGCGGCTCGCGGCGAGCGCGCGCAACGCGCCGCACTTCTACCTCACCGCGCACATCGACATGGGCAGCCTGCGCGACGAGCTCGCCGCCCGGCGGGCCGCCGGCGGGCCGCTCTCGGCCACGCTGGCGCTGGTGCACATCGTCGGCCGTGTGCTGGCGCGGCACCCGATGATCAACGCGAGCCTCGACGAGGAAGGGCTGCTGCTGCACCGGGGCGCGCACATCGGCGTCGCCATGGACCGCGAGGGCGACCTCGTGGTGCCGGTGCTGCGCGACGTCGACACGCTGTCGATCGAGGCGCTCGCCGCCGAGTATGCCCGGGTCCGCGAGCGAGTGAAGTGCCGCGCGATCACGCCGGCCGAGATGCGTGGCGGCAGCTTCACCATCAGCAACCTCGGCATGTACGGCGTCGACGCCTTCACCGCCATCATCAACCCGCCCGAAGCGGCGATCCTCGCCATCGGGCGCACGCTCGACACGCCAGTGGGCCGCGACGGCGCGATCGTGCTGCGCCCCATGGCGACGTTCTGCCTCTCGTCGGACCATCGCATCGTCGACGGCGCGACCGCCGCGCGGTTCATGGCAGACTTGCGCACCGCGATCGAGGCCCCGCGGCCGTTGTCATCGTCGCTCAACGCGGCACCGTCATAATCGGGAGCGGAAGACAGGACGGCCCCGGGTACCCGCGGCCCATCGAAACCATGCAAGGCCGGCCAGGCACGCCACGACTCGCGGCCGGCAACCCTCCGGAGGAGATCGACATGAACATCCCCAACCGTCGCGCGGCGCGCAGCACCGTGCGTTTCACCACGCTCTCCGCGCTGGCCGCCGTGGGTCTCGCCCTGGGCCTTTCCGCCGGTGCCGCGCTGGCGCAGGCGCCGGCCGGCAAGCTCGTCCTCTACACCTCGCAGCCCGAGCGCGACGCCTCGCAGACCGTCGCTGCATACCGCAAGGTGAATCCCGGCGTCGAGGTCGAGGTGTTCCGCTCGGGAACGACCGAGATCATGGCCAAGCTCGCCGCGGAATTCGCCGCGGGGCAGCCCAAGGCCGACGTGCTGCTGATCGCCGACGCGGCGAGCATGCAGACGCTCAAGAAGGACGACCGGCTCCTCGCCTACCCGCAGGCCAAGGTCGACGGCATCGATCCCGGCGTCATCGACACCGACCGCACCTACTTCGGCTCCAAGCTCGTCACCACGGGCATCGTCGTCAACACCAACGGCAAGCTCCGCCCGACCTCGTGGACCGACCTCGTCAAGCCCGAGTACAAGGGCCAGATCGCGACGCCGAGCCCGCTGTACTCGGGCGCCGCGGCGATCATGCTGGGGACGATGACCACGCGCCCCGATCTCGGCTGGCCGTTCTTCGAGAAGCTCAAGGCCAACGAGGCGACCGCCGTGCGCGGCAACGGCGCGGTGCTGACCGCGGTGGCCAACGGCGAGAAGACCGTCGGCACGCTGGTGGACTTCATGGCCTTCAACGCCAAGGCCAAGGGCTCGCCGGTGGACTTCATCTTCCCCAAGGAAGGCAACCCCGCGGTGACCGAGCCGGTCGCGATCGTCAAGGGCACGCAGAACCCCGCCGCGGCCAAGGCCTTCGTCGACTTCATCCTGTCGATGGACGGACAGAAGCTGGTGGTGGCGATGGGCTACATCCCCGCCAACCCCGCGGCCGGATCGCCGTCCTGGCTGCCGCCCGGCACCAGGATCAACGTCATGCCCACCGACATCTCGCAGGTGGTGACCAGCAACGAAGCCAACCTGAAGCGCTTCGCGGAGATCTTCGGCAAGTGATCGCGCGGCAATGACCGCCGGCGCGGGTACGATCGGTGGAGGCCTCCGCGAGCGCATCGAGGAACGCGCGCTGCTCGCGCTGCTGCTGCTGGCCGTCGCCGCGCTGTCGGTCGTCCCGCTGGCGCGCCTCGTCGTCGAGGCCTTCACACCGGGGGGCCAGCCCTCGCTCGCCGCGTTCGCGCGCGAGCTCGGTGACGCGACGACCTGGGCCGCCACGCGCAACAGCCTGATCGTCGCGCTGGGCGGCACGCTGCTGGCCGCCCTGCTCGGCAGCGCCGTGGCGCTGGTCGTGGCGCTGACCGACGTGCGCGCGCGCAACGCCTTCGTGTTCCTCTTCGTGATGCCGCTGATGATCGCGCCGCAGGTGGTCGCGCTCGCCTGGCTCACCATGTTCGGGCCGTCGAGCACGCTGCTGCACCTCGTCGGCCTCGCGCCCCCGCCCGGCTCGCGCAACCCCCTGTACTCGCCGGGCGGCGTCGTCCTGCTGCTCGGCGTGCAGTACGCGCCGCTGGTGTTCCTCGCGCTGCGCGCGGGGCTTCGTGCCATGCCGGGCGAGCTGATCGAAGCCGGGCTCGCGGGCGGCGGCGGTCCGTGGCGCGTGCTCTGGCGCATCGTGCTGCCGCTGATGACCCCGCCGCTGGTGGCGGGCGTGGCGCTGGCCTTCGTGTCCTGCCTCGGCAACTTCGGCATCCCCGCCTTCCTTGGTATCCCCGGCGGGTTCCTCGTGCTCCCCACGCTGATCTACCAGCGCCTCGCGGGCCTCGGCACCAGCGTGCTCGCCGACGTCTCGGTGCTGTCGATCCTTGTCGGGGTGATCGCCATCGGCGGCCTGCGCCTGCAGGACGCGATGCTCAAGCGCCGCGACTTCCGCATCACCGCGGTGTCCAACGTCGCGGCGACCTTCGAGCTCGGCCGCTGGCGCCTGCCGGTCGAGGTCCTGCTGTGGACGCTCGCTTTCCTGATGATCGTCATGCCGATCGTCTCGCTGGCACTCACTTCGCTGGTGCCCGCGGTGGGGGTGAAGCTCACCTCGCTCAATGCCACGCTCGACAACTACCGCTTCGTGCTCACCGACCACGATGCCTCGCGGCGCGCCTTCCGCAATAGCCTGGGCCTCTCGGTCACCGCCTCCGCGACGATCGCGCTGTTCGCGATCCCCCTCGCCTATTTCCTGGTGTGGCGGCACTCGCGCGTCCTGCGCGCGATGGCGTTCTTCGCCGAGATGCCCTACGCGCTGCCCGGCGTGGTGGTTGCCATCGCCGCGATCCTGGTGTTCCTGAAGCCGCTGCCGCTGCTCGGCTTCACGCTCTACAACACGGTGTGGATCATCCTGTTCTGCTACCTCGCGCGCTTCCTGGTGCTGGGCCTGCGGCCGGTGATAAGCGGCTTCCACCAGCTCGACCGCACGCTCGAGGAGGCGGCGCAGATCACCGGCGCACGGCTGCTGCGCCGCTTGCGCACCGTGATCCTGCCGCTGGTCGCGCCCGCCGCAGCCGCGGGCGCGCTGCTGATCTTCCTCACCGCGTTCAACGAGCTCACGGTGTCGGCGCTGCTCTGGTCCTCGGGCTCCGAGACCCTGGGCGTGGTGCTGTTTTCGTTCCAGCAGGCGGGGGACGCGACCTACGCCTCGGCGCTCGCCATGCTCACCATCGCGCTGTCGGTGGCGCTGATGCTTTCCACCCTGCTCTTCGCGGGCCGCGTGTCGCGCGGCGTGATCCCATGGCGCGACTGACCATCGAGCACCTGGTGCGGACCTTCGGGAGCTTCCGCGCGCTCGACGACGTGTCGCTCGACATCGCCGACGGCGAGTTCGTGGCCATCCTCGGCGCCTCGGGCTGCGGCAAGACCACGCTGCTGCGCCAGGTGGCGGGCTTCGACCACGCCGACGGCGGGCGCATCAGCATCGGCGACACGGTGGTGTCCGGCCCCGGCCGGCACGCGCCGCCCGAGCAGCGCCGCATCGGCATCGTGTTCCAGTCCTACGCGCTGTGGCCACACATGTCGGTGGCCGAGAACGTGGGCTACGGCCTCGACAGCGCGGGCGTGCGCGAGCCCGAGCGCTCGCGGCGCATCACCGACGCACTGTCGCTGGTGCGCCTCGAGGGCTTCGCCGACCGGCGGCCCGCGCTCTTGTCGGGCGGGCAGCGCCAGCGCGTGGCGCTGGCGCGTTGCCTCGTCACCGAGCCCTCGCTGGTGCTGCTCGACGAGCCGCTCGCCAACCTCGACGTGCACCTTCGTGCCGGCATGGAGGACCAGTTCGCGCAGTTCCATGCCCGGACCCGCACGACCATGGTCTACATCACCCACGACCAGGCCGAGGCGATGGCGCTGGCCGATCGCATCGCCGTCATGGACAAGGGGCGCGTGCTGCAGTTCGCCGAGCCCTCGACGCTGTACCGCGAGCCGGCGGACGCCACCGTGGCGCGGTTCATCGGCGAGGGCATCGTCGTGCCGGTCGAGGTACGCTCGCGCGACGGCCAGGGCCATTGCGAGGTCGAGCTCTTCGGCGAGCGCGTGCGCATGCGCTGCGCGCCGGCGCAGCGCGAGGGCCCCGCCTCGGCGGTGCTGCGCGCGGGGGACCTCGTGCCCACCGACGCGTCGTCGTCGACGCTCGGCACGATCGTGGTCCGCTCGATCTACAAGGGTGGCCGCCATCGCATCGAGGCGCGCGTCGACCGCGCCGCGGACGTCGTGCTGCACCTCGAGGTCGCCGAGCCCTGCGCGCTCGCGGCCGGCGACGCGCTGCGCGTCGTGGTGCTCGACGGCTGGGTGCTCCCGGCCTGACGTCCGCGCCACGATGCGACTCAGGCTGCACGGTGGTTTCGGCGAGAAGGGTCGCACCTCGCTCGCCGTCGAGCGCGACGGCTACCGGCTGTTGCTCGACGCGGGCGTCAAGACCAGCGCCTTCGGCCGCCCCGACTACGAGCCCGCCATCACCCCCGAGGCGCTGGCCGCCACCGACGCAATCGTCGTCACCCACGCCCACGAGGACCACGTCGGCGCGCTGGGCTGGTGCATGGCCAACGGGTTCCGCGGCACCGTGCACGCCACCGAGGAGACGCGGCGCGACCTCGTGCACGGGCTCGAGGGCTACGCCACCGACGAGGAGCGCGCGCTGGTCGAGCGCGCGCGGTTCGCGCCGCTGCCCGCATCGGGCCGCATCGAGCTCGGGCCCTTCTCGGTCGAGACCGGCCGCTCGGGGCACATCGTCGGCGGGGTGTGGTGCGCGATCGACGACGGCGCGCTGCGCTTCCTGTATTGCGGCGACGTCGTCCCCGCGAGCCCCGTGTTCGCGATGGACCCGCTGCCCGCCTGCGACGCCATCGCCGTGGACGCGTCCTACGGCGACGACGACGTCCCCCCTGCGGCGCGCGTGGAGGCGATCCGCGAGTGGGTGCGCGCGCACCCGCAAGGCGCGGTGCTGCCCACGCCGCTGCTCGGCCGTTCGCTCGAGCTCCTCGCGGTGCTGCCGGGCCCCGTCGCGCTGGCGCCTGGCATGCGCGACGCGCTCCACATGCAGCTCGCGCAGCGCGCGTGGCTCGCCGAAGGGGCGTACGGGCAGCTCGCCGCGCGCCTCGCGGACGCCATCGAGTGGGACGACCTCGCGACGCTGCCGCGCGCCGCCCTCGTCTGCCACGACGGCATGGGCATGGCGGGACCGTCGCGGGCGCTGCTCGAGGCCGCGCGCGTTGGAGGCTGGCCGGTGCTGTTCACCGGCCACATGCCCGAGGGCACGCTGGGCGCACGGCTCCTCGACGAAGGCCGCGCGCAATGGCTGCGCCTCCCCACGCATCCCACGCTGGCCGAGAACCGCGCGCTGGTCGAGGCCACGCATGCGCGGCGCGCGTTCGCGCATTCCTGCGATCGGGAGCTCCTCGCGCGCATGGGCGCGCGCATGCCGGCGCTCGACACGCGGCCCCTGACCGGCGACACGGTGGAGCTCGCGTGAGCGCGCCCCCCGCGACCTGCGCGGCGTCCTGGACGTGAAGGACCGCCCAGGCCACGTACCGGCCCCGGCGCGCCCGGCGCCGCGGGCGGGCCCATGAACGCCGGCACCGTCGTCGTCGCCAACGACGACGGCGTGGGCGCGCCGGGCCTGGCACTGCTCGCCGAGGTGGCCGCGCAGGCGGGCCTCGGCCGCGTGGTCGGCGTCGGGCCGGAGAAGAAGTGGACGGCGGCCAGCCACCACGTCAGCTTCGACCGCGACCTCGTCCTCACCCGCCTCGCCGCGGATCGCTATGCCTGCTCGGGAACGCCCGTGGACGGCCTCATCGCCCTGTGCGCGCTGCTCGTGCGCGAGGGCGCGGCGCCGGGCCTCGTGCTCGCCGGCGTCAACGACAAGCGCAACGTCGGCGAGGACAGCGCCTACTCCGGCACCATGGCCATCGCCCGCGAGGCGGCGATGCGCGGGCTGCCGGCGATCGCGCTGTCGCACGAGCGCAAGGACGCGTACGCGCCGGACGAGCGCGCCTGGCTCGCGCGGCTCCTGGCGACGCTCGTCGCCGCGCGCGCGGCCTGGATGGCCGAGGGTGGCTTCGTCGTCGTCAACCTGCCCTCGAAGCTGCCGGCACCCCTCGCCTTCCCGCGGCTCGCGCGCGACAAGATCGCGCAGGCCTGCGAGCTCGTGTCGCAGGACGGCGCGCGCAGCGTGCTGCGCCTCGTCCGGGGACGGCCCGGCACGCGCGCAGCGGGCGACGAGAACGACGCGCTGGCGCGAGGCGAGCTCGCCATCGTGCGGCACCGCTGGAACGGCGCCCTGCCGGTCGACACGGCGCTCGCCGCGGCCTGGCAGCAGGCGATGCGCGGCGCGGCGGCCTAGCCCCCGCTACAACAGCCACTCGATCGGCAGCAGCTCCAGGAGCTCCACGGCGAAGCGCTGCCCCGCCGTGCTCTCCGGCTCGACGCGGCGGACGATCTCGTTGCCGCCGGCGTCGCGCTCGACCCATTCCGGGCAATGGCCGTCGGCACCGATGCGCGCCTCGTAGGCGAGCTTCGGTGCCTGCTCGCGGAACACGGTGTCGACGAGCCCGGCGATGCCCGGGTTGTCGACGACCACGCCCATCTCGGTGTTGAGCTTCGCCGAGCGCGCGTCGAAGTTGAACGAGCCCACGAACAGCCGCTCGCCGTCGACCGCCATCAGCTTGGCGTGCAGGCTCGCATGCGAGCTCGAGCCGAGGTGGGCATGCGCCGGCGCTTCCGCGGGCGTCGAGCTGCGCTTCAGCTCGAACAGGCGCACGCCTGCGCGCAACAGCGTGCAGCGGTGGCGCGCATAGCCCGCGTGCACGGCCACGACGTCGGTGGCCGACAGCGCATTGGTGAGCACGCGCACGCGGATGCCCTGCTGCGCCAGCGAGGCGAGCCACGCGGCGCCCGCGTCGCCGGGCACGAAGTACGGCGAGACGATGTCGAAGGACCGCGTCGCCTTGCCCAGCAGCCTGGGCAGCCCGGCCACCAGCAGGGCGTCGCGCGACAGCGAAGGGTCGAGCGTCTTGGCCGGGTCGTCGGCGATCAGCGTGACCGGCGACCACTGGAAGGCCACCGTCCCATCCTCGAGCTCGCGGGCGAGCGGCGTGCGCATCACCTCGTCGATGTAGTCCCGCGCGGGCTGGCCCGCGCGGTTCGCATCCAGCGCGGCGCCCAGGTCCTCGCGGCGCGCGTCCGGCCCGAGGATCGCCGCGGCGGGATACGCCGAGGCGCTGTTCCAGTAGCGATCGAACTCGGCGGCGACCTCGGCCACCACCGGCCCGGCGAGCAGCACGTCGAAGTCCGCGAACAGCGTGCCGTCGCCCGCGTCGAAGTAGGCGTCGGCGATGTTGCGCCCGCCCACCACGGCGAGCGCGCCGTCCGCGACGAAGGCCTTGTTGTGCATGCGGCGGTTGAGACGGCCGAAATCGGAGGCGAAGCCCAGGAGCCGCGCGTTGCGCTGCAGGAAAGGGTTGTAGAGCCGCACCTCGATGCCGGGTTGGGCGTCGAGCGCGGCGAGCATCGCGTCCTGCCCGGAGGTGTTGTTGTCGTCGATCAGCATGCGCACGCGCACCCCCCGCGCGGCCGCGTCCCACAGCGCCTGCGCGAGCAGGAGGCCGGTGGTGTCGTGGTCCCAGATGTAGTACTGGGCGTCGATCGAGCGCTCGGCCACGCGCGCCAGCGCGATGCGCGAGCCGAAGGCTTCGTGCGCGCTTGCCAGCGTGCGCACCGCACTCGTCCCCGGATGCTCCGCTTCGCCCGGCTCGACCGCCTTGCCGAGCCGAGTGCCCGTCGCGGGCAGCGCGCTGCTCGGGCTGCGGCCGTCCTGCGGAGGGAGGCTCGCGCAGCCCCCGAGGCAGGCTGCGGCGACGAGGACAAGCCCGTGGATGAACGCAGCTAGGCGGCTCGAGCGGTCTCGCATGGCGGCGATGATACGGTGCGGGGCCGAAGCGACGCCATCGGCACCCTCGCCCGCGACCGCGCATCGCGCCCGAGCAGCGCGATCGCCACGCGCTCGGCCTTGCGGCCGCTGCCGCCACCGTCGCGCGCCCAGCGCCGCTGCAGCACGCCGTCGCGCCACCAGGCAAAGACGGCGGGATTGATATAGGACTTCCTGCACACCGTGGGCGTGTTGCGCAATGAATCCGCGACCGCCGCCACGACGTCCTTCTCGCAACGCTTGCGCGCGCGCTCGCTCGCCTCGAGCGACACGTCGATCCCGGCCAGGCGCTCGATCGCCTCGAGGGTGGCCGACCAGGTGCGGAAATCCTTGGCGGTGAAGTCGCCGCCCATCGCCGCCGCCAGGTAGGCGTTGACGAGGTCGGAGTCGACGGGATGCCGCTCACCGCCGGCATCCAGGTATTGGAACAGGCGCTGGCCGGGCAGCTGGTGGCAGTGGCGCACGATCGCCACCAGCCGGCGGTCGCCGACGCGTACCTCGTGGGGCTTGCCGGCCTTGCCCCGGAAGCGCAGGGTGACGCCGCCGTCGCGCACGAAGCGCAGGTGATGATTGCGCAGCGTGGTCAGCCCGAAGCTGCCGTTCTGCTCGGCATAGACGTCGTTGCCCACGCGCACGCGCGTCTCCATCAGGATGCCGACCACGGCGGCCAGCACCTTGTCGCGCGTGAATCCCGGCTGCGCGAGGTCGCGCTGCAACCGCCGCTTGAGGCGGGGAAGCGCACGGCCGAAGTCGGCCATGCGGTCGAACTTGTCGCCGTCGCGCACCGCGCGCCATTGCGCGTGGTAGCGGTACTGCTTGCGGCCGCGCGCATCGCGCCCGGTCGCCTGCAGGTGGCCGCGCGGATTCGCCGAGATCCACACGTCCTCGTAGGCCGGCGGGATGGCGAGCGCGCGGATGCGCGCCAGCGCTGCCTCGTCGTGCAACTCGCGACCGTCCGCATCGCGGTAGCGGAACCCCTCGCCCGCGCGCTCGCGTCGAAAGCCCGGGCCGCCGTCGCGCACATGCACCAACCCTGCGTGGCGCGCGGCCCGGGCAGCCTCGAGCCGGGTGACGGCCTCGGGGGCCGACCGACGGGTGTGGCGCGCCGGGGGAGCGGTATCGGCAGGAGCCCTGTCCATGGGCGCCGATTCTCGGCGTCCCTGCCCCGCCACGAAGCGGGACGCCACCCCATTCCGCTGTGGGAGGGCGGCGGACGCACGAAGATCCGTGGCGGGGGGCCGGCCGGGCCAACGGCAGCCGGTGCCGCGCGTGGCACCCTTGAATCGCCGCCCCGGCGGCCGCACCATCGGAACGTGATCCCCCGACAGCCTTCCCGCGCGCCATGAGCGGCCGCCACGACCCGTCGCGCTTCATGTGGGCGCAGGCGCTCGACCTCCTCGACGAGGCGGAGCGCCTGCACCGGCAATTCTTCCACCTCGCGTCGACACGCGCGCGCGCCGCCTGGCAGCCGCCGCTGGACGTGTACGAGGACGAGCGCGAGATCGTGGTCGTGGTGGCCATGCCGGGCGTGCCCGCCGAGGCGGTCGAGGTCGTGCGCGAACCCGGCGCACTGCTGGTGCGCGGCTCGCGCCCGCTTCCGCTCGAAGGCTCGCGCTACGCCGTCCGCCAGCTCGAGATCCCCTACGGCGCGTTCGAGCGGCGCATCGCGCTTCCCGCCCTCACCCACGGCGGCCTCGACATGGCCGCCCCCGAGCTCACGCACGGCTGCCTGGTCGTGCGCCTGCGCAAGCTTTCCAGGAACCGATGAACACCACCGAATCCAACGAGCCGATGCCCATCAGCGCCGACGCCGCGGTCCCGCCGCCGGCCGCCGCTGCGCAGCCCGCGACCCCGCAGGGCGCGAACGGCCTGCGCCCGATTCCGGACGACGCGCTGGCGATCCTGCCGGTTCGCAACGTCGTGCTGTTCCCGGGCACCGTGTTCCCGCTGACCATCGGCCGCGAGAAAAGCCGCGCCGCGGTGCAGGATGCGGTGCGCCACGAGCGCACGCTGGGCGTGCTGCTGCAGTCGAAGCCCGACGTCGACGAGCCTGCGGCCGAGGACCTGCACTGGGTCGGCACCAGCGCCACCATCATCCGCTACATCACCACGCCCGACGGCGTGCACCACGCCATCGCGCGCGGCGAGCGGCGCTTCCGCGTGCTGCAGTTCCTCGAAGGCTGGCCCTTCCCCGTGGCGCGCGTGCAGTACATCGACGACGCGCAGCGCGACTCGGTCGACATCGAGGGCCGCGCTCGCGCGCTCAAGCAGCGCGCGCTGGAGGTCCTGCAGCTCCTGCCGCAGGTCCCCGAGGAGATGGTCGCGGCGCTGCAGGGCGCCGAAGACCCGTCGCGCCTGGCCGACTTCATCGCCGGTGTCGCCGACATCCCCGCCGAGGAAAAGCAGGGCCTGCTCGAGACCTTCGACCTGAAGGCGCGGCTCGACAAGCTGTTGGCCGTGGTCGACCGGCGCATCGAGGTGCTGAAGGTGTCGCGCGAGATCGACGAGCGCACCCGCGAGTCGGTGACCGACGCCAACCGCAAGCACCTGCTGCGCGAGCAGATGCACCAGATCCAGAAGGAGCTCGGCGAAGGCGACGAGAGCGCCGCCGACATGGCCGAGCTCGAGAAGGCCGTCGACGACGCGAAGATGCCCGCGGACGTCGACAAGGCCGCCCGCAAGGAGCTGAAGCGCCTTTCGCGCATGCCCGAGGCGGCCGGCGAGTACTCGATGCTGCGCACCTACCTCGAGTGGCTCACCGAGCTCCCCTGGAACGTCGAGCCCGCGCCACCGATCGACATCGCCGAGGCGCGCCGCATCCTCGATGCCGACCATTTCGGCCTCGACAAGATCAAGAAGCGCATCATCGAGTACCTCGCGGTGCGCAAGCTCAATCCCACCGGCCGCAGCCCCATCCTGTGCTTCGTCGGCCCGCCCGGCGTGGGCAAGACCTCGCTCGGCCAGAGCATTGCCAAGGCGACCGG
Organism: Casimicrobiaceae bacterium; assembly: GCA_044226535.1. Taxonomy (GTDB): domain Bacteria; phylum Pseudomonadota; class Gammaproteobacteria; order Burkholderiales; family Casimicrobiaceae; genus VBCG01. The sequence goes on from JBGAGT010000004.1 coordinate 113,913, forward strand.
CCGCAGCTTCGTGCGCGTGAGCCTCGGTGGCGTGCACGACGAAGCCGAGATCCGCGGCCACCGGCGCACCTACATCGGCGCGCTGCCGGGCAACATCATCCAGAACATCCGCAAGATGGGCACGCGCAACGGCGTGATGATGCTCGACGAGGTCGACAAGCTCGGCGCCGGCGGCTTCCACGGCGACCCGGCATCGGCGCTGCTCGAGGTGCTCGACCCCGAGCAGAACGCGACCTTCCGCGACACCTACCTCGCGGTGCCCTTCGACCTGTCGCAGGTGATGTTCATCTGCACGGCCAACGTGCTCGACACCATCCCCGGCCCCTTGCGCGACCGCATGGAGATCATCCAGCTCCCGGGCTACACGGCGCAGGAGAAGTTCGAGATCGCCAGGCGTTACCTGGTGCCGCGCCAGCTCGAGGCGGCGGGCGTCGCGGCCGGCCAGGTGGTCGTGACCGACGAGGCACTGATGGCCGTCATCGAGGGTTACACCCGCGAGGCCGGCGTGCGCAACCTCGAGCGCGAGATCGGCAGCGTGATCCGCAACGCGGCGGTACGCATTGCCGACGGCAGCGCGACCTCGGTCACCGTGACGCCCGACGCGTTGCAGGCCATCCTCGGCGCGAACCGCTTCGAGGCCGAGCTCGCGATGCGCGAGGAGATCCCCGGCGTCGCCACCGGCCTCGCGTGGACGCCGGTCGGCGGCGACATCCTGTTCATCGAGGCCGCGCGCACGCCCGGCAGCGGGCGGCTCATCCTCACGGGCCAGCTCGGTGACGTGATGAAGGAAAGCGCGCAGGCCGCGCTGTCGCTGGTCAAGGGGCGCGCGGCGTCGCTCGGCATCGACGTCGAGCGCTTCGACAAGTCCGACGTGCATGTGCACGTGCCCGCCGGCGCGACGCCCAAGGACGGGCCGAGCGCCGGGGTGGCGATGTTCCTGGCGCTGACCTCGCTGATGACCGGCCGGCCGGTGAGGAAGGACGTGGCGATGACGGGCGAGATCAGCCTGCGCGGGCTGGTGCTCCCCATCGGCGGCGTCAAGGAGAAGGTGCTCGCGGCGCTGCGGGCCGGCATCGCCACGGTGATGCTGCCGCGGCGCAACCTGCGCGACCTCGACGACATCCCCGCCGAGGCGCGCGCGAAGCTGCGCTTCGTGCCGCTCGACACCGTCGACGACGCCGTGGCCGAAGCCCTCGCGCCCGCGGCGGGCCAGGCAGGCCCCGGCGCGCCGCGCTAGGAGGCCCCGCCCGTCCGCGGCAGCGTGACGGTGAAGGCAGTGCCTTCCGCCCGCGTCGACGTGACGCGCAGCGTGCCGCCGTGGCGGATGACGATCTCGTGGGCGATGAAAAGGCCGAGACCCAGGCTGGTGGACAGCGGGTCGGCCGGACGCGTGTCGCCGTCGGCAACCTGCACCAGAGGGTCGAAGATCACCTGCAAGGCCTCCGCAGGGATTGCCGGGCCCTGGTTGTGCACCTCGACCACGACGGCGTCCGCGTCGCCACGCGCCGAAAGCGCGATCGGCACGCCGGCATCACCGTACTGCACCGCGTTGTTCAGCAGGTTGGACAGGACCTGCCGCAGCCTGGCCGCATCGACCTGCGCATGCAGGTCGCCGCTGAGCTCCAGGTCGACGACACAGTCCGGGCACGCCGCCTGGACCTCGTCGTGGGCGTCCTCGCAGAGGAGCGCGATGTCGTGGGTGGCGGTGACGACGGGGATCCGCTTGCCGAGGCGCGTGCGGGTGAATTCGAGCAGGTCGCGTATCAGCAGGTTCATGGTCAGCGTGCTCTGGCTGATTCGCGCCAGCGCCGGCATGTCGTCCGGCGCGACCCTGCCCGATGCCGCGAGGTAGTGGGCCGACATCGAGATCGCGCTCAGCGGGCTGCGCAGGTCGTGGCCAAGGATCGCCAGGAAGGTGTCGCGCGAGCGCATCATCTCGCGCGCATAGCTCGCCACCGATTCGGCCAGCGCCTGGTCGACCGCGTCGGTGAAGCACATCACGTCGGCCAGGTCCGACTCCTGCGCGAGGACGACGTGCTCGCGCCAGAGCCGCAGCACGCTGGCGCGCAGCGCCCGGTATTCGGCGGCGTGCTGCGCCAGGTCGAAGCCCGCGCGCTGGCGCAGCGCGCCATGGGCGGCAGCGGCGGTCTCGGCGCCGGCCGCCACGGTCGAGCCATGCGACGGCAGGGCGCGCGGGCCCGAATCGAGGCGCCCGGCGTCGATGTCGCGCGCGATGGCCAGCAGGATTTCGCGCGCGTGGTTGCGCAGCGCCAGCGACGTCATCGTCTCGGCCGCGGGACTCAAGGTGACGGCAAACGCCTCCCATTCCGCGAGGATGGACTCGATGTTCTCGCGGATGAATCCCGCCAACGCCATGAACCTGGGCCTTTCGTTGCAACAGCGATCAGGGGCAGCGCAGTCCGCAGTGTCCGCCGGAGCTGCCGCGCGGTCGGTACAGTAGCGCACGTTGCGCCGCGCCGCGCGCGTCGCCGGCCTTGGTGCTCGACCGCACCAAGCGCGCTCGATGCAGTACACTCGACCGATGGCAGATCGCACACCGGCTCGCAACGTGCGCAACGCCCGCCCGCGCACGATCGCGCCGCCGCACGGCACGGCCGCGGCGCACCGTCCCCAGCATAACCACCTGCTCGGCGCGCTGCCGGCGGCCGACTACGCGCGCCTCGAGTCCCACCTCGAGCTCGTGCCCATGCGGCTCGGCGAGGTGCTCTACGAGCCGGGCATGGCCTTGCGCCACGTGTACTTCCCGACGACGTCGATCGTCTCGCTGCTCTACGTGATGGAGGACGGCGCATCGGCGGAGATCGCCATCCTCGGCAACGAAGGCATCCTCGGCATATCGCTGTTCATGGGGGGCGAGACCACCCCCAGCCGGGCGGTCGTGCAAAGCGCGGGGCATGGCTATCGCCTCAGGGCCCAGCTCCTCAAGGACGAGTTCGGCCGCTTCGGCCCGATGATGCACCTGCTGCTGCGCTACACACAGGCGCTGATCACGCAGATGTCGCAGACCGCCGTGTGCAACCGCCACCATTCGATCGACCAGCAGCTCTGCCGCTGGCTGCTGCTGAGCCTCGATCGCCTGTCGTCCAACGAGCTGGCCATGACCCAGGAGCTCATCGCGAACATGCTGGGCGTCCGCCGCGAAGGCGTCACCGAGGCCGCCGGCAAGCTGCAGGACGCGGGGCTCATCCGCTATCAGCGCGGCAAGATCACCGTGATCGACCGCCCTGGCCTCGAGGCGCGCTGCTGCGAGTGCTATGAGGTGGTGAAGAGGGAATTCGAGCGCCTGCTGCCGTATGCACAAGGGTTGCCGGCGAGGCCGCCTGACGTCGCCTGAGCGGGCAGCGCCGGGGCCGCCCCGGCAGCACGATGTGTGCGTCACCGTCCAGACAATGGGCGCATGCCGCCGTAATGTCCGGTATCTCCGAAGGAGAGTTCCGGTGACGTCGAGTCGACTTGCAACCAATCGCCTGCTGGACGCGCTTCCCGCCGGGCAGCTGCGGCGGATGCTGGCCGCGTGCGAGCGCGTGGACCTGACGCAGGCCGAGGTGCTGTGCGGGGCGGGCGAGGTCCTTCGTCACGTCTATTTCCCGATACGGAGCTACGTGTCGATGGTGCTGGCCGGAGGCCCTTCGGCTTCGCTCGAAGTCGGCCTCGTCGGTCGCGAAGGCGTGCTCGGGATTCCGCTGGCGCTGGGCATCGACGTGTCGCCGCTCGACGTCGTCGTCGAAGGCAGCGGCCCTGCGCTGCGCATCGACGCCGACGGCTTCTGCCGCGAGCTCGAGCGCAGCGAGGCCTTGCGCGATCGCATCGATCGCTACCTCTTCGTGCGCCTGAACCAGCTGGCGCAGGGTGCCGCCTGCACGCGCTTCCATCTCGTCGAGGCGCGGCTCGCGCGACGGCTGCTGATGGCGCAGGACCGTTCCCATGCCGATACGGTGGGCATCACCCACGCACACCTGGCCTGCATGCTGGGCGTGCAGCGAGTCGCCATCACCCGCGCCGCCACGTCGCTGCGCAGGCGGGGGCTCGTGCGCTACGGCCGCGGCAGCGTCACCATCGTCGACCGGCGCGGGCTTCGAGCGGCGTCATGCGACTGCTATCGCGCGGACCGGGAGTTCCACGAGCGCGTGCTGGGCTAGCTCCCGCCCGCCGAATCAGTGCGTGATCAGCGGCACGACGTCGCCGGCGTGCTGCTTGGCCCGCTTTTTCGCCTTCTTTTCCTTCGGCGTGAGCAGCGGCTGCTTCTTGGACTGCTTCTTGGTGTGGGATCCATTGGACATGGCGGGTTCCTCTTTCAGGCCACCAGCAAGGTCGCGCATGCCTTGGCGATGGCCGAGACCTGCGCAGGCAGATTGGCGCCGGGCAGCGTCGCCCATCCGCCCTTTTCGACGTACTCGCCCTGCGACCAGCTGTCGATCTTCTTGAGCGCGATCAGGTTGGCCGCGACGTCAGCGGTGCCGTTGAAGCGCGCCACGCACATGGGCGCCAGCGCCGCGACGACCGCCGAATCGGCGCGCTGCGCCGCGTTCGCCTCCGCCGTGCCGCCGGTGACCCAGCCGCCCCAGGTGAAGCCCACGATCGCCAGGGCGATCGCCCCGACCACGACGCCCCACATCAGGGGCTTCGTTTCGACTGGAATGTTCATGACATGCCTTTCAGTGGAGGGCGGAGCCCGGCGATTCCGCAACGACGGAACGGGATCCGCAATCGAGCTGCGATCCGCACCCGCTTGACCGGGAGGGTTCACGCTCCATGGGCATGTATACGCGGAAGAGGGCCGCGGCGTATGTGCGCTGCCGCACTCACGAAACCGGCTCTAGACTCGGCGAGGTCGAGCGCTTCGACAAGTCCGACGTGCACGTGCACGTGCCCGCCGGCGCGACGCCCAAGGACGGGCCGAGCGCCGGGGTGGTGCCGCCGCCCATCGGCGGCGTCAAGGAGAAGTTGCTGGCCGCGTTGCGCGCGGGCATCACGACCGTGATGCTGCCGCGGCGCAACCTGCGCGACCTCGACGACATCCCCGCCGAGGCGCGCGCCAGGCTACGCTTCGTGCCGCTCGATACCGTCGACGACGCGGTGGCCGAGGCCCTGGCGCCGCCGGCGCAATCCCGCTAGCCGCGGCGCCGCATCGAGGCGAGGCCGAGGCCGGCGAGCAGCGCGGCCATCGTCGCGAGCGCGGCCTCGCCGAGCGTCGGCACCGGTACCGACGTGGCGATCACCGGCGTCAAGTCGTCGGTGACGACAACGCTGCCGGTCATCGACGCCGCGATCGCCGCGGAAGGATCTCCGCCGGCGTTGTACGAACCACCACCCCCTGCAACCTGGCCACCGTCGCCGCCCGAGTAGCCGCCACCGCCGCCCCCGCCCCAGCAGCCGCGGCCCGATCCGCCGCCGCCGAAGCCGCCGTCCGCGGCGTTGTCGCAGCCGTCGGGGCCCGGCCCTCCGAGCATGCCGTTGGCCCACGACAGGCCGCCGCCGGATGCGTAGTCGCTCGCGCCGTCGGAATTGAACCCGCCGCCGCCCGAGCCCCAGGAACCCGACGACACGGCGCCTCCCTGGCCGGCGCCGCCGGACTTGAGCGGGCAGTTCCAGGTGGGGCTGCCGCCGCTTCCCTGCGAGGCCAGCTCTCCGCTCGAGCCGCGGCACCCGTTGCGCTCGGCGCCGACGCGCGTGCCGCCGCCGCCACCCGCGATCAGCATCGGCGCGTCCGCCGCGCTCACGACGAACGAGCCCCCACCCCCTCCACCGTTCGATTCCGAGCTCTGCCCGCTGCCTTGCTGGCCGACGAGGATCTTGAGCGTCTGCCCGGCGGTCAGCGAGAACAGCCCCGACACGCGTGCGCCGCGTCCGCCGGAGTGGTCGGGGTCGCCCGACGCGCCCGCAGCGCCCGCGGCGGTGATGCGGTATGTGCCCGTCGTGGGCACCGTCCAGGTCTGGATGCCGCCGCTGACGGTGACGACGAGTCCGCCACCGTAGGCGCTGTCGCAGGCGGCCTGGTCGGGGCCCGTGGCGCCGGTCTTGCCGCAATCGGTGAACGTCCAGGTGGCGGCCTGTGCCTGTGCGGCGAGGCCTGCCGCGAAGAGCGCGGCGAGTGCCACGCGCAAGGGTCGATTCATCGTGTTTCTCCGTGGATCCTGTGGCCGCCGATTGGCAGCGCCGGATTCGCCCGTTAGCCTAACGTCGCATGGCATTCGAAATCAACGGATTGCGACGGAATGCGAAGGTGGGTCGTGCAACAATGACACAGTGCAACTCGCCATTTCCCCCGTGCCGATGACGCGCCGGACCGCGCGACCCCGATGACGCCTTCGCCCATTCCCCTGCTCGACCGCCTCGAGGCGGAGAGCATCCACGTCTTCCGCGAGGTCGTCGCCGAGACCGAGAAGCCGGTGCTGCTGTATTCCATCGGCAAGGACAGCGCGGTGCTGCTGCACCTCGCGCGCAAGGCGTTCTTCCCCGCGCCGCCGCCCTTTCCCCTGCTGCACGTCGACACGACCTGGAAGTTCCGCGCCATGTACGACATGCGCGAGGCGGTGGCGCGCACCCACCCGTTGATCGTGCATGCCAACCCCGAGGCGCTGGCGGCGGCCATCAATCCCTTCGAGCATGGCTCGGCGCGGCACACGGACCTGTGGAAGACGGAAGGGTTGAAGCAAGCGCTGGCGCTGCACGGCTTCGACGCCGCCTTCGGCGGTGCGCGCCGCGACGAGGAGAAGTCGCGCGCCAAGGAGCGCATCCTGTCCTTCCGCAACGCCGCGCAGCGCTGGGACCCGAAAGCGCAGCGCCCGGAGCTCTGGCGCCTGTACAACGCGCACAAGCATCGTGGCGAGAGCCTGCGCGCCTTCCCGCTGTCCAACTGGACCGAGCTCGACGTGTGGCGCTACATCCGCCGCGAGGGCATCGACGTCGTGCCGCTGTATTTCGCCGCGGAGCGCCCGGTGGTCGAGCGCGCGGGCCAGCTCATCATGGTCGACGATGCGCGCATGCCGCTCGAGGCCGGCGAGCAGGCGCGCATGCGCCGCGTGCGCTTCCGCACGCTGGGCTGCTACCCGCTGACGGGCGCGGTGCTGTCGGACGCCGCGGACCTCGACGCCGTCATCGCCGAGCTCGAGTCCTCCTCGCAGTCCGAGCGCCAGGGCCGCGTCATCGACCACGACGCCGCGTCGTCGATGGAGAAGAAGAAGCAGGAGGGCTATTTCTGATGGTTGCCGCGAAGTCCCTCCTGCGCGTGGTGACCTGCGGCAGCGTCGACGACGGCAAGAGCACGCTGCTCGGCCGGCTGATGGCCGAGGCCGGGGCGCTCTCCGACGACCAGCTCGCCGCGCTGGCCGAGGACTCGCGCCGCCACGGCACGCGCGGCGGTGCCCTCGACTACGCGCTGCTGTTCGACGGTCTCGTCGACGAGCGCGCGCAGGGCATCACCATCGACGTCGCCTACCGCCAGTTCGAGACTGCTTCGCGGCGCTACATCGTCGCCGACGCCCCGGGGCACGAGCAATACACGCGCAACATGGCGACCGGGGCATCGACGGCGGACCTCGCGATCGTGCTGGTCGACGCGCGAAAGGGCCTCACCCGCCAGACGCGCCGCCACGCCACCATCGTCGCGCTGCTCGGCGTGCGCCACGTGGTGCTGGCGGTGAACAAGATGGACCTCGCGGGGCACGACGAGGCGTGCTTCGCGGCGATCGCCGGCGCGTTCGCGGACTTCGGCGCACGCGCGGGCCTCGCCGCGGCGACCGCCATCCCGCTGTCGGCGACCGACGGCGACAACGTCAGCACGCGCAGCGCCGCCATGCGCTGGTACCGAGGCCCCACGCTCCTCGAGGCGCTCGAGGCCTGCGATCCCGGCGACGCCCGCGCCGATGCCGCCTTCCGCATGCCCGTGCAGTGGGTTAACCGGCCCGATGCGGCGTTCCGCGGCTACGCGGGCACCATCGTCGCCGGCCGCGTGCGCGTCGGCGACCGCGTGGCGGTCGCGCCGGGCGCACAGGCCTCGACGGTTGCGCGCATCGTCACCGCCGGCGGCGATCTCGCCGAAGCCGGCTGCGAGGAAGCGGTCACGCTGACCCTTGCCGACGAGGTCGACGCGAGCCGCGGCGACGTGATCGCCGCGGCCTCGGCGCCACCGCCTGCCGCCGACCGCTTCGAGGCCGCGGTGGTGTGGATGGACGCCGAACCGCTGCTGCGCGGCCGCAGCTACCGCATGAAGCTCGGCACGCGCACCGTCAACGCCACGGTCGCGCCGATCAAGCACCGCCTCGACCTCGACACGCTGCAGCCGGTGCCCGCCGGCAAGCTCGACATGAACGACATCGGCGTCTGCGACCTGGAGCTCGACCGGCCGGTCGCCTTCGAGCGCTACGCCGACAACCGCGACCTGGGCGGCTTCATCCTGATCGACCGCATGAGCAACCACACGGTCGGCGCCGGCATGCTGCGCTTCGCCCTGCGGCGCTCGTCCAACCTGCATTGGCAGTCGTTCGACGTCGACCGCCGCGCGCGCGCGCGGATGAACGCGCAGAAGCCCTGCGTGCTGTGGTTCACCGGGCTCTCCGGCGCGGGCAAGTCGACCATCGCCAACCTCGCCGAGCGCGCGCTCGCCGCGCGCGGCCACCGCACCTACCTCCTCGACGGTGACAATGTCCGGCGCGGCCTCAACAAGGACCTGGGATTCACCGCCGCCGACCGCGTGGAGAACATCCGCCGCGTCGCCGAAGTTGCGGCACTGATGGCCGACGCGGGGTTGATCGTGCTCACCGCCTTCATCTCGCCCTTCCGCGCCGAGCGCGCGATGGCGCGCGCGCTCTTGCCCGAGGGCGAGTTCCTCGAGGTCTACGTCGACACGCCGCTCGCGCTGGCCGAGTCGCGCGATCCCAAGGGCCTCTACGCCAAGGCGAGGCGAGGCGAGCTCGTCAATTTCACCGGCATCGACTCGCCCTACGAGCCGCCCGAGGCGCCGGAGCTCCGCATCGACGGCGCGCGGGCCTCGCCCGAGGACGCGGCGCGCGCCGTGGTCGAGGCCCTGGAGCGGCGCGGCTTCCTCGCGCCCTGAGCACGTCATCCCCGCGAAAGCGGGGACCCACGCCGTCCCCGCGAAAGCGGGGACCCACCGTCATCCCCGCGAAAGCGGGGACCCACCGCGATCCCGCCCAAGCACCCCCTCAGAACCGGTAGCCGAAAGCCTCTATGTCGGCGGCGAAGCGCTGCTCGACCAGCCGCCGCGTGCGGTCGTTGAAATAGTCGCGGTAAGGGTGGTGGCGCGAAGGGTTGTCGTGCGGCAGCGCCGCCGCGATGCCGAGCCGCGCCGCGACGGTGGCGAAGTCCTGCGCCAGCGCTTCGTAGCGCCCGACGAACTCGACGAGGCGCGTGCCGTCGGCGTCGTCGAGGTAGTCGCACTGCGGCCGCGTGGTGCGCTCGAGCATGCCGGTGGGCTCCTCGACGAACTGGTCGAAGCTCTTCACGTTGTCGATCACGTAGCGCGCGAAGGCGTTGGGCGCCGTGGCCTGCACGCACATCGCGTACCACGACACGAGGCGGTCCCAGGGATTGCGCACGAAGGCGAAGCGGAAGCTGCGCTCCCAGGCGGCGGCCGGCATGCCGTCGCGGACCTCGCGCGCCGTGCGGTGGCGCCCGCCCTTCTCGATGCGCGAGGCGCCGGGATCGGCCGCGCGCAGCGCGGTCTCGATCGAAGAGCCACCGGTCTTCTGCACGTGCACGAACACGCAGTTGAGCTTGCCGGAGATGACCATCACGGATTCCCGAAAGGCACGCGCGCCGCGAGGAAGTCGCGCCGGTCGGCCGGCACGCCAAGCCGCTCGAGGAGCTCCAGCGCGGCGCCATGCTCGCGCCCGCCGAACATGCCATGGTAGTGGACGTGCAGCGGCGGCGCGGCGCGCCAGCGCGGCTCGATGGCGGCGTCGCGCGACAGGAGATGCAGCGGGACGTTGTAACGGTCGCCGTAGTGCACGACGCGCGCATCGCCGCCCCACATCGCCAGCGCCAGCGCGGCCTGGTTGCTGCCCCAGAACTCGCTGGCGGTGCGGCCCACCGCACCGGTCGAGGCGACGATCTCGACGCCGCTGCCGCCGAAAGGGCGCAGGCCCTCGCGCACCGAGCGGTAGAAGAGCTCGGCCCAGCGGCCGAGCACGCCGCTCGCGCGGCGCGCGACGACGAGGCCGCCGTTGTAGGACGCGCGCACGCGCGCACCGTCGACGGTGGCGCGCATCCACGGCAGGCATTCGAGCTCGACGCCGGCGAGGGCGGCCAGCGCGCGCCAATAGGCCTCGAAGCGGTCGCCCGCGCCGGCGGTGGCGCTGCCCTTCTCGTCGACCGCGCGCGCGGCGACGTCGGCGTCGGGGAGCTCGGGCTCGCCGAGCCAGACGGTATCGCTGTCGAGCACGACGATGTAATCCGCGTCCACCGCCGCCTCGGCGTGCCGCGCCGCCGCCACGCGGTTCGCCGAGCCGTACGCGCTGCACTCGATGTTGAGCGGCTCGTCGACGTAGCCGACGTCGAGCTCGGCGAGCCGCGCGCGCGTCGCGGCGTCCACGCCGAGGCCGGGGCGCGGCGCATAGGCGAGGATGCGCGCGTCGCGATGCCGCCCCGCGAAGCTGCGGATGCTCTCGCACAGCAGCAGCGCCTGCTCGCGGATGGCGTTCTGCTCGATGCACAGCACGAAGGCGGCGGTCGGGAAGGACGCGCGTGGGGACGCGCGTGGGGACGCAAGTGAGGACGCAAATGAGGACGCAAATGAGGACGCGGGCGGGGACGCGGCCCCCTGCGACGCGGCAGACGGCGACGCGGCGACAGCTGCCGGCGCGCCCCCGGTGCCGCCCAGCGCCACGAAGGCGCGATCCGGATCGGGCTTGGCGTCGCGCACGCAGCGCGCGAGTGCGCGGCGGTACATCGCCTCGACCGGCGCGGGGTCGGCGACGCCTGCCTCGACGAGGCGCGCGTGCAGCGTCGCGTCGTCGGCCTGCTGGTTGCGCAGGTCGGCGTCGAGGAAGGCGTCGACCTCGGCGGGCGCGCGCCCCGCCGACACCGCGACACCGAGGCGCGCCGCGACGCGCGCCACCACGCCGCGCCAGTCGTCGAGGAGCTCGGGATAGCGCAGCCACAACGCGTCGCCGCCGCGCTCGTCGGCGAAGGCCTCGATGCGGGCCATGTAGGCGAGCCACAGCGCCACCCCCTCCGCCGCGCCCATGTCGCCGCGCGCCTCCAGCGAGCGCGCCACCTCGAGCGGGCTGCGCACGGGGATCACGTACGTCGGCCGGTAGCCTTGCATCGCCAGCGCGCGCTGCCACAGCGGCGCGATCAGCCCGATGCGCGGGTCCTTGATCAGGATCAGCGGGGCCTCGCCGTATTCGTCGCGCAACAGCGCACCGGCATCGGCCAGGAACTCGTCGACGATCCCGCCCTCGTCGGGCACCCGGAAATGCGGGCGATCCCATTCGCCGCCGAGCTGCCGCAACACGCGGATGTCGAGGTCGTTGACCGCCTCGGGCTCCCAGAAGCCCTTGGGATTGACGCCGAGCTTGGCGGGCATGACGCGCTCCGGCAGCGTCGCGCCGCAGAGGTTGAGCACGCGCGACAGCGCCGAGGTCCCGCTGCGGTGCATGCCCAGCACCACGAGGGCGTTGCGCTGCGCGGCCTCGCCACGCGCGGCGGCCGCCGTCGCAGCCACGCCGGCGGCTGCGGGATCGCGGCCGCCCGCCTCCGCCGCGGCCTCGCCTTCGCGCAGGCAGCGCGCGACGAGCGCCGCCAGCATCGCGACGGGCACGCGCCCGCCTTGCCCCGCGCGCAGGATGGCACGCATCAGCAGCACGTGGTTGTCGGGGTGCTGCGGCGCGAGCGGATTGCGCGCCTCCGGGTCGCCCGCGAGGGCGCGCGCCAGCAACGCGTCGGCGAATGCCTGCAGCGCGGGCTCCGGCGCCGCACCCGCGGGCGCAGGCGAGGCGGCTGGGGGCGCGGACGGCGCGTCCGCGGGCGCCGTGCGCTCGGCGAGGATCGCGTCCACGGCGACGGGCTCGGCCTGCGCCGATGCGCGAAACGCGAATCCCCAGGCAGCGTCGGCCTCGTTCGCGTCGAAGCCTCCCGCCGCATCGAACATCTCGCGTGCGACGAAGAGGTTGCCCAGCCGCCCGACGAGGTTGGCGTCAACCAGCGAAAAGCTGCCGGGCTCGCTCGACAGGTAGTTGAACACGCGCGTGCCGTCGGACACGAGCTCGCCCCGCGCGTCGCGAGCACCGATGCGCGCATGGCCCCAGGCCGGCGCCCCACGCGCGATCGCGTCGACCAGGCTCGCGAGCCGCGCCGGCAGGAAGTCGACCCCCGTCTCGGCGAAGGCGAGGTGGTCACCGCCAGCCGCGCGCGCACCGGCATTGGCGGCGTCGGCAAGGCTGCCGAAGCGCGCGTCGAGCATGCGCGCCGCAAAGGGCAGCGTCGCGAGCCGCGCGCGCGTCGCGCTTGCCGCGCCCTCGTGGAGGCCCGCGTCGACGACCACGAGCTCGTCGGGAAGGCGCGTCTGCGCACACAGCGCGTCGAGTGCCGCCTCGACGCCGGCGAAGTTGCCCTGGGCGAGCAGCACCACGCCGACGCGCGCCGGACGCACCTCGCCGGTGCGCATGCCTCCGCCCTCGCCGGCACGCGCGCCCCCTCCCTCGCCCGGGCGCGCGTCGGCGTGCGCCCGCTGGCGGGCCGCGGCAAGGGACACTACCGCTTCCTGCCGTGCATTGGCCTCGCGCGACAGGAACTTGGCCAGCGCGAGGCCCAGGTTGTGGCGGATGGCGGTGGTCGCCCAGCCGGTGCGCCTCGCCGCCTCGGCCAGGTGCTCCACGGCCTCGCGGTAGCGCATGCGCTCGAACAGCACCACGCCTAGCATGTGGCGAACGTCGACGTCGGCGGGATCCTGCGCCAGCGCCCGGCGGTAGAGCTCGTCGGCGCGCCCGAGCGAGCCGGCGCGGTGCGCCGCGAGCGCTTCGTCACGAGGCGACAGCGGAATCGGCGAGCCGCCGACAGCAGGGGCGCCGGCGCGGCCGTGACAATGCTTGAAGCGCTTTCCACTTCCGCAGTGACACAGTTCGTTGCGACTCATCGTGCAGGGCTGCCGGTATCCGCGGGCGAGTCTACACAAGCGGCGCGCCGCCGCCGCGCGGAACGTTTGCGAGGCTCCCCCGGTCCACTACCCAACCCACCCGGAGGGCAGCGTGCGGAGCGAGGGCCGTCAGGACGAGCTCGACTGGTTGCGGGGCTGGATGATGGTCCTGATGACCGTCACCCACATGCCCACCTGGTTCAGCGCCGCGCTGGGCCAGCCCTTCGGCTACGTGTCGGCCGCCGAGGGCTTCGTCTTCGTCTCGGCGTTCCTCGCGGGGTCCGTCTATGCACGCCTGGCACGGGAGCGGGGCATGGCCGAGATGCGGCGCCGGTTGTGGCGCCGCGCGGGCTGGGTCTACCTCGCCCACCTCGCCTCGCTCGCCGTCCTGGCGCTGGTCGTGCTGCCGATCGCGCTGGCGCGCGGCGCGCACCCGGTCACCGACCTCGCCTCGTTCTACCTCGCCCATCGCGATACCGCCGTCGCCGGCGCGCTGCTCCTCGCCTACGACCCGCCGCTCTTCGACATCCTGCCCATGTACGTCGCCTTCCTACTCGTTTCGCCGCTGGCGCTGTCGGTCGCGATGCGCCGCGGCTGGGGCACGGTGCTGGCCTTCAGCCTGGTCTTGTGGACGCTGGCCCAGCTCGGCGGCGGCGCGGCGCTCTATCACGCACTCGCCTCGCTGGCGGGCCTGTCGCTTCCCTACGAGCAGACCGGCGCCTTCCAGTGGCTCGCCTGGCAGCTCGCCTGGGTGTCCGGCATGGCCGTCGGCGCATCGGGCGGCGACGGATCGCGCCCTGGAGAATGGCAGGGAGCATGGCAAGGGCGCGGCACGCTGTGGGGCGCGGCTGCGATCGCGCTGGCCTTCTTCGCATGGCGCCACCTCGACGGCCAGGTGCCTTCGGCGCTGGGGCCCGAGTTCGCGCGCGCGGTGGACAAGTGGCAGCTCGGCGCCCTGCGCATTCTCGATTTCGCGGCGCTGGCGGTGCTGTTCATGGCGGTCCGGCCGCGCGTGGCGGCCTGGGCAAAGCGCTCGCCCATGACCTTCCTTGGCAGGCGCCCGCTGCCCGTGTTCACGGCCCACCTCGCCTTCTGCGCGCTGGCGCTGGCCCTCGTCGGCGATCCCGCGCCGGCGCGCCTGCGGCTCGAGGACGTGGTGCTGCTGGCGGTCGCGCTCGCGGGCCTGTTCGCGGTGGCCTGGCTGGTGTCGGGCCTGCACCGCCCGGCGACGGCGGTCAGCGCGCAGCGTTACGGACGTACGGTGCCATGATCGACGTCCACAGCGCATAGCCCTCGGCGTTGAGGTGCAGGCCGTCGGCACCGAAGAGCTCGCTGCGCGGCCGGCCCGAGGCGTCGAGCATGGCGGCGTGGACGTCGACGTATTGCAGCCTGCCGTCGCCGGCGATGTAGTCGCGGATCAGCGCGTTGGTCGCGCGGATGCGGCCGAGCAGCTCGATGCGCGCGGGACTGGGCTTGATGGAGATGTAGTCGATGCGCGTCGCCGGCAACGCCCGATGCACCCCCTCGACGAACTGCGCGAAGCGCTTCAGCACGTCGGCGGGTTCCGCCCCGGCGGCGAGGTCGTTGTCGCCGGCGTACACCATGACCATCCGCGGCTTGTAGCCGATGACCAGGCGGTTGAGGTTGCTCACGCAGTCGGAAAGGCGCGACCCGCCGAAGCCTCGCTTCAGGACCACGGTATCAGGGCCGAACCCGGCCTCGAGCCCGGTCCACAGGCGGATCGAGGAGCTGCCGACGAACAGCACTGCCCCCTCCGGTGGCGGCGAGGCCCGGTCGGCCGCGGCGAAGGCCGCGAATGCGGGGTCCCACTCCGAGGCGCTGCTCGCCCCCTGCGGCGGAGCGCTCGGCCCCTGCGGCGCGTCGATCGCCCGTGCAAGGGGCGCAAGGCCGAGCACCAGGACCAGCAGGGCGAGGACGCGGGCGGGGGAACGCATGGCGCAGCTTAACGTGCGAGCGGCCGGATCGGCCGACAGCGGGGCCCGCGGCGCCGTCAATCGGCCACCGCCACGGGCGCCGACCCCGCGGCCGCGCGCACCGGGCGCGCCAGCCATACCACGCCGATCAGCAGCACGAACAGGATCGCGGACACGTAGAACAGGTCGTTGACGCCCAGCATGTAGGCCTGCTGGTCGACCATGCGGTTGAGCGCGGCCTGCGCCTGCGCGGCCGTCGAGCCGCCCTGCTGCAGCGCGCCGAGCGCCTGCATCGCCGAAGGGTCGTACACCGTGAGCTTTTCCGCAAGCTGGGCATGGTGCAGGCTCGCGCGCTGGTCCCACAGCGTGGTCGCGATGGAGGTGCCGAACGAGCCCGCGGTGATGCGGGTGAAGTTGAACAGCCCCGAGGCCGCGGGGATGCGATCGGGCGGCAGGCCCGACAGCGACAGCGTCACCAGCGGGATGAAGAACACCGCCATCGCCGCGCCCTGCACCAGCGTCGGGATCATCAGCGTGCGCACGTCGACGCTGGTGTTGAACTGCGAGCGCATCAGCATCACCAGCGCGAACACGGCGAACGCCGCCGTGGTGAACCAGCGCGGGTCCACCTTGTGGACGGTCTTGCCGACGATGGGCGTGAGCAGGATGGCGAGCAAGCCCACTGGCGCCAGCACCATGCCCGCCTCGGTGGCGGTGAAGCCCATGTACTGCTGCAGCCACAGCGGAAGCAGCACCACGTTGCCGAAAAACAGGCCGTAGGCGAGCGACATGGCGAGCGAGCTCGTCCAGAAGTTGCGCCGCGCGAACAGCGTGAGGTCCACCACCGGGTGCTCGGCGGTCAGCTCCCAGACGACGAACAGCGCGAGGCCCAGCGCCGCGACCACCGCGAGCACGACGATCTGCCCCGAGCCGAACCAGTCGAGCTCCTTCCCCTTGTCGAGCATCACCTGCAGCGCGCCGACCCACAGCACCAGCAAGCCGAGGCCGATGCCGTCGATGGGTGCACGGCGCGTCGGCGACTCGCGGTGGCGATAGATCGCCCAGGCCGCGCCCGCGGCCGCGAGGCCCACCGGCACGTTGATATAGAAGATCCACGGCCAGGCGATGTTGTCGGTGATCCAGCCGCCGAGCAGCGGACCCACCACAGGCGCGACCAGCGTGGTGATCGACCAGACCGCCAGCGCGCTGCCCGCCTTGGCGCGCGGGTAGCTCGACAGCAGGATGGTCTGCGAAAGCGGGATCATCGGGCCCGCGACGGCGCCCTGCAGCACGCGGAAGGCGATCAGCAGTTCCAGCGAGGGCGCGAGCCCGCACAGGAACGACGCCAGCACGAACAGCAGCACCGAGGTGACGAAGAGTTTCACCTGGCCGTAGCGCTGGGTGAGCCAGCCCGTCAGCGGCAGCGAGATCGCGTTGGCCACGCCGAACGAGGTGATGACCCAGGTGCCCTGGTTGGGCGACACGCCGAGGTCACCCGAGATCGCCGGGATGGACACGTTGGCGATAGACGTGTCGAGCACGTTCATGAACGTCGCCAGCGACAGCGCGATGGTGCCGAGGGCGAGCGTCGCGCCCGACAGCGGCGGCGGCGCGGCAGTGCCCGGCGCCTTTGCAGCGGCGCCCGGCGGCGACGCGCCGCCTTGCGACGCTGCGGCCGCCGTGCTCATCGAATGGCGGTGACCTGCGCGGCCGTGCGCGCGCTGGCGATGTGCGTCGACGCCGCGGTGCTCGCGCTGCCGTTGCCGGTGTTGGCGGCGATGATCGAGGCGACGCGCGCGCGCGCCTCGCCCTCGGCCACCGAGAACACGCCCGTGCCGGCGCTGGCCGATTCGGCGACCTGCGGCAGGCGCGAGCCTTCGCGCTGGTGCGTGTCGACGTCGACCTCCATCGACAGGCCGACCTGCAGCGGGTTGTCGGCGAGCTCCTTGCGGTCGAGCGCGATGCGCACCGGCACGCGCTGCACGACCTTGATCCAGTTGCCGGTGGCGTTCTGCGCGGGCAGGAGCGCGAAGGCCGCGCCGGTGCCTGCGCCGAAACCCGCCACCGTGCCGTGGTAGGTCACCTTGCGGCCGTAAAGGTCGGCCTTCACCTCCGCGGGCTGGCCGACGCGCATGGTCGCGAGCTGCGATTCCTTGAAGTTGGCATCGACCCACACGTCGTCGAGCGGCACGATGGCCATCAGCGGCGCGCCGGGCGCGACGCGCTGGCCGAGCTGCACGCTGCGCTTGGCGACGTAGCCCGACACCGGAGCCGGCAGGCGCGTGCGCGAGTACGCGAGGTAGGCGTCGTGCACCGCCGCCGAGGCCGCGAGCACGTCGGGGTGGTCGGCGATGGTCGTGCGGTCGACGCGCGCGCGGTAGGCGGCGAGCTCCTGCCTGGAGGCGCCGAGCGCGGCGTTGGCGACCGACAGCGCGTCCTTGGCGTGCTGCAGCTCCTCGCCCGACACCGCGCCGCTGGCGGCGATGCGCTCGCGGCGCGCGAGGTCCTCGGTGGCGCGCGCCACGTCGGCCGCGCGCAGCGACACGTTGGCGTCGAGCTGCGCGGTGGTGGCGAAGAGGCCGCGCACCTCGCGCACCGTCTTGGCGAGGCGCGCCTCGGCCTGCTCCAGCGCGATCTTCGCGTCCGCGGGGTCGAGCTGGACCAGCGTGGTGCCGGCCTGCACGAACTGCGTGTCGTCGCCCTTGATGCCGATCACCGTGCCGGCGACCTGGGGCGTGACCTGCACGACGTTGCCGCCAACATAGGCGTCGTCGGTCACCTGCTGGTAGCGCAGCACGCTCGTGTACCAGACGCCGTAGCCGCCGACGGCGAGCACGAAGGCGCCGAGGACGATGGCGATCCAGCGCCTGCGCGCGCCGTTGCGTTGCGGGGAGGGTTGGGCGGTGGTGGTGTTCATGGCTTGGTTCCTTGTTCCAGTGCGAGCGTGTCGGGCGGCAGGAAGCCGCCGCCCAGCGCGCGCGTCAGCGATATGCCGAGCGCCAGCTCGCGTGCGTCGAGTTCCGCTGCGGCGCTTTGTTGGGTGAGCATCGGCTGCTCGGCCGAGAGCACCTGCAGGTAGTTGCCGAGGCCCTCGCGGTAGCGGACCAGCGCGAGCTCGTAGGCCTTCTGCGAGGCCTCGAGGGCAAGGCGCTGCTGGCCGCGCGCACGCGCGACGCTGGCGAGCGAGGTGACCTGGTCGACCACGTCGCGCACGGCATCGACGACCAGCGCGTTGTAACTCGCCACGGCGATGTCGTACTCGGCGTCCTTGCCCGCGAGGTTGCCGCGCAGCCGCCCCGCGTCGAATATCGGCAGCGTCACCGCGGGCGTGACGCCCGCGACGACGCTCGAGCCGCGCAGGAGCTGCGAGGCGCCGATGCTCGACAGCCCGACGAACGCCGCGAGGTTGACGTTGGGGTAGAACGCCGCCTTGGCGGCGTCGATGTCCTTGCGTGCCGCCTCGACGCGCCAGATCTGCGCGACCACGTCGGGGCGGCGGCCGATCAGCTCGGCGGGCAGCACCGACGGCAGCGCCACGGCGGCGAACCGCGCCGAAGGCCGCGCGATCGTGCGGCCGCGGTCGGGGCCCGCGCCGAGCAGCGCGGCGATCTGGTTCTGCAGCAGCGCGATGCGCTCGTCGGCGGCGATGAGCTCCTCGCGCGTGGCCGGCACGGCGGCCTCGGCCTGGCGCAGCTCCACCTGCGAGTCGAGGCCCGCGGCGACGCGGTCGTGCGTCAGCGCGAGGATGCGCTCGCGGTCGTCGAGCGCGCGCAGCGTCACGTCGCGTTGCATGTGGGTGTGGCGCAGCTCCGCGTAGGCCGCGGCGATGCCGGTGGTCAGCGCGAGCCGCGCGGCGGCCGCGTCGACCTCCGCGGCGCGTGCGCTGCCCAACGCACTTTGGTACGCGCTCTGCTGCTTGCCCCAGAAGTCGATCTCCCAGTTGAGCGTGAGCTCGAGCTGGTTGAACGTCTGCCAGGTGCCGGCGTAGGGCGGCGGCACGAGGCCGTGCTCGCTGAAGCGCTGCGGCGCGGTGCTGGCATCGGCATCGACGCGCGGCAGGCGGCCGGCGCCCGCGACGCTCGCGGCGGCCACCGCGGCGCGCGTGCGCGCCTCGGCGATGGCGAGCGTCGGCCCCTGGCGCAGGGCCTCGTCGATCAGCGCGTCGAGCTGCGGGTCGCCGTAGGCCTTCCACCAGGTTTCGGCGGGCCAGGCGGCCTGCGCGACCTTCGCCCCGGCGAGCGTGGTCGATGCCTCGAGGCTGGCGGCCGGACGCGCCGAGAGCTCCGGCGCGAGCCCGCCCATGTCGGCGCAGCCGGCGAGCGCCGCCGCCAGCGCAGCGGCCACGATGAAGGCCGGGATCGTGCCGCGCGAGCGCCGCTCGCCGTGGCCCGGACGCGGGCGACGGCGAAACGAAGTGATAATTTCAATAACATTCATATGGTTGCCGATACTATCGATGCCTAGGCAATAACTGCCCGAAAAAAAGGGGTCAGCGGTTCTCGAGCATGCGCCGGAGGAAACCGTCGAGTTGGCTCACCTCGGCAGCCGTGAAGCCGGCGAGGAAGCGCCGATGCACCGCTTCCTTGGCCGCCGCCAGCGTGGGATACAGCGCACGCCCCGCCGAGGTCAGCTCGAGGTTCATGGTGCGGCGATCGTCGGGATTGGCGCGCCGGCGGATCAGGCCCTTCTGTTCCAGGCGGTCGACCATCCGGGTCATGGCGCCGGGATCGTAGGAAATGGTGCGGCAAAGGCCGGCGGCAGAGTCCGCATCGCCGTTTGCAAGCATTGCCAGAACAATGAGTTGCGCTGCAGATATGTCGTACTGCGCGAGGTCGCGGTCGAGGGTGTCGAGGAAGGCCGTCCGCAGCCTGTTGATGCTTCGGCCCACCGTATAGGCGACCGGCGGCAGCGGCTCGGCGCGCGATCCGGCATCGTCCGCGCGGGGTACCGCGGGAGCGGGCTCCGCCGAAGGGACGTGGGGCGCGCCAGGAAGCGTGGTGGCGTTCATGTCCGTGGATTATATGGCCTAGGCAATGATTGTCAAGGCGGCTGTTGCGGATTGCAGGCAGTTGGGACACCTCCCCAGTCCCGGAAAGGGTCGCGCCCTGCTCCCGCGCGTGCGGTAGGCGCGGTGCTCGATACCGCCTGCCGCAAGGCAGCGTCCGCGGGCGCCGTACAATGGACCTCTTGCCCGGCCCCATGCCGGACGCCCCCGGGAACACGCCATGCCCGAACCCCTGCACGAACGCCATGTCCAGGCGCATATCGAGGCGCTGGTCGCCGAGGAGCACCGCCTCTACGCCAAGGGCCAGCTGAGCGAGGACGAGCAGCGCTCGCTCGCGGCCTTGAACGTCGAGCTCGACCGCTACTGGGACCTCCTGCGCCAGCGCCGCGCCGCGGCCGAGACCGGCCGCGATCCCGCCTCGGCGCAGCTTCGTCCGCCCGGCGTCGTCGAGGGGTACGAGAACTGATGGACGCACATCCCAATTTCATCGCCGGCGAATGGTCGGCCGGCGGCGAAGCCGCGCCGAGCATCAACCCCTCCAACACCGGCGACGTCGTCGGCCGCTTCGCGAGGGCCAGCACCGCCGACACCGGCAAGGCCATCGCCGCGGCGCGCGCGGCCTTTCCCGCCTGGTCGAGGAGTGGCGTGCAGCAGCGCCATGACATCCTGAAGAAGATCGGCGACGAGATCCTGGCGCGCAAGGACGAGCTCGGGCGCCTCCTCTCCCGCGAGGAAGGCAAGACGCTGGCCGAAGGCATCGGCGAGACGGCACGCGCGGGGCAGATCTTCCTGTACTTCGCCGCCGAGTGCGTACGCCTCGCCGGCGAGAAGCTGCCCTCGGTGCGCCCCGGCATCGACGTCGAGGTCACGCGCGAGCCGCTCGGCGTCGTCGGCATCATCGCCCCCTGGAATTTCCCCATCGCGATCCCCGCCTGGAAGATCGCGCCCGCCCTCGCCTACGGCAACTGCGTGGTGTTCAAGCCCGCCGACGCCGTGCCGGCGATGGCGCATGCGCTGGCCTCGATCATCGCCAAGTCGGGCATCCCGGCGGGCGTGTTCAACCTGGTGATGGGCCGCGGCTCGGTGGTGGGCCAAGCGCTGCTCGACGACCCGCGCGTGGACGCGATCACCTTCACCGGCTCGGTCGAGACCGGACGCAAGGTCGCCTCGGCCTGCGTCGCCGGCATGAAGAAGTTCCAGCTCGAGATGGGCGGCAAGAACCCGCTGGTGGTGCTCGACGACGCCGACCTCGGCGTGGCGGTCGACTGCGCGATCAACGGCGCGTTCTTCTCTACCGGCCAGCGCTGCACGGCGTCCTCGCGCCTGATCGTCACCGAAGGCATCCACGACCGCTTCGTCGCGGCCATGGTCGAGCGGATGAAGAAGCTCGTCATCGGCGACGCGCTCGACGGCGCGACCCAGATCGGCCCCGTGGTCGACGAATCGCAGCTCGCGCAGGACGAGTCGTACATCGCCATCGGCCGCGACGAGGGCGCGAAGCTGGTGCAAGGCGGCGAGCGCGTCGCGCGCGCCACGCCCGGCTTCTACCTCGCGCCCGCGCTCTTCACCGACGTTGCGCCGCAGATGCGCATCGCGCGCGAGGAGATCTTCGGCCCCGTCGCCGCGGTGCTGCGCGCGAAGGACTACGACACCGCGCTGGCGCTCGCCAACGACACGCCCTTCGGCCTGGCCTCGGGCATCTGCACCACCAGCCTGAAGCACGCCTCGCATTTCAAGCGCAACGCCGAGGCCGGCATGGTGATGGTCAACCTGCCGACCGCCGGCGTCGACTATCACGTGCCTTTCGGCGGCCGCAAGGGCTCGAGCTACGGGCCGCGCGAGCAGGGTCGCTACGCGGCCGAGTTCTACACCACGATCAAGACCGCGTACACGCTCCCCTAGCGCAGCGCCGGCGGACCCCGCACCTCGCAGCCGCCCCGCGCGGCTCAGCCCGTGAGCACGGGCTTGAGCGTGTCGATCTCCTCGACGACGAAGTCGAAGAACGCCGCGACCCGCGGCACGTGCCGCAACTCGGGCGTCACCAGCACGCGCCAGTGGCGCGAGAGTTCGTCGATCGGACCGAGCACGCGGACCAAGTCCGGCTCGGCATCGCCCAGTGCCGTCGGCAGCGCTGCGATGCCGATTCCGGCCTTGGCCGAAGACACCAGTCCCAGCACGCTGTCGCTTCGCGCGACGATGGCGGCATCGGGAACTGTCCGCAGCAGCCAGCGGGAGGCGCGGTGGCCCGTCATCGACGGCTCGAAGCCCACCAGGGGATGCGCCGCGAGCGCGCCGACATCGCGTGGACGGCCGTGCGTCTCGACGTAGCCGCGGCTCGCGTACAGCGCCCACAGCGAATCGCCGATGCGCCGTCCTACCAGCGCGCCGTCGTCGGTGTCTCCCGAGCGCAGCGCGATGTCGGCCTCGCCTTTGGCGAGGTCGAGGTAGCGGTCGCTCATCACGAACTCGACCTTGATGCCCGGGTAACGCGCGGCGAAGCGCGCGAGCAGCGGCGATTGGGTGATCCGGTAGACGAGCGGCTCGGGGCAGGTGACGCGGACCACGCCGGACAGGTCGCGCCTGGCGCCTGCGACGAAACGCGCCAGCGCCTCGGCCGATTGCTCCACCGCCGTCGCGTAGGGCAGCAGCGAGCTTCCGAACTCGGTGAGCCGGTAGCCGCTCGGGTGGCGCTGCACCAGGGGCAAACCCAGGCGCCGTTCGAGCTCGGCCAGCCGTCGCTGCACCGTCGACTGGTTGACGCCCAGTGCGGCTGCCGCAGCGATCGTGCTGCCCGAGCGCTCGACGGCAAGGAGGAAGCGCAGGTCGTTCCAGTCGTACATATGGCCATTCTGCAATTCCGCGGCCCGGCCCTGCAATCCCGCGGCTTCCGCGCGATCGACGGCGTTCCTAGACTTTGCTCCTGCCCGGCCCACGCCGGAAGGAGACCGACATGCCGAACAGAAACGCCGCAATGTCCGCCGCGCTCGCCGCGCTCGCCCTGACCAACGTCCTCGCCGCGCTCGCTGTCCCTGCCGGGACAGGGGCCGCCCAACCCCCCGCCGCGCCCACGCCAGCGGTGCAGGACGCCGTGGGAAGCGATCCCGACAAGTACCGTGTGGTGCTCGAGAACGCCTGCGTGCGCGTGCTCGACTACCGCGACCTGCCCGGCGCGCGCACCCACGAGCACCACCATCCCGCATTCGTCCTGGTCGCGCTGGAGGACTTCCAGCGCACGCTGACGCTCCCCGGCGGCAAGGTCCTGCGCCGCGCGTTCAGACCCGGCGATGTCATGGCTTCGGACGCCCAGACCCACGTTGGCGAGAACGTCGGCGGCACGCCGACCCACGTCATCATCGTCGAGATCAAGGGGGCGCCGGACTCCGAAGGCCGCTGCTGAGCGCAGGCGCGGCGCACCTGGACGCCGGCATCGCTGTCACAATGCCTGCCATGGCCCATGAGTCACGCGAAACGCCTTTCGCCGCAGGCGCCGGCGCCGGCGACGCCGGCGCGCGCTCGACGCGGCGCGAGCAGATGCTTCCGGTGCTCGACGATGCCGAAATCGCGCGCATCGCACGCTTCGGCACGAGGCGTCGATACGCCGACGGCGCGCCGATCGTCACGGCGGGCGAGACCGGCGTCGGCATGCGCGTGGTGCTCCAAGGGGAGATCGACGTCAGCCGGCACAATCCCGACGGCAGCCGCGACGTGCTGGTGACCGAGCGGCGCGGCGAGTTCCTCGCCGAGATCGCCTCGCTCTCCGGCAGCGGCGCACTGATCGACGCGCATGCCCGCGGCGAGGTCGAGCTGATCGACGTCCCGCCGCCGAAGCTTCGCGCGCTGATCATCGCCGAGGCCGAGCTCGGCGAGCGCATCGTGCGCGCGCTGATCCTGCGCCGCGTGGCGCTGATCGAGGAAGGCACGGGGCCCGTGCTGGTCGGCGCGAGCCAGTCGCCGCGCTTCGCGCAGTTGCGCAATTTCCTGGCGCGCAACGGCCATCCCCACCAGGCGATCGACACGTCGACCGATGCCTGCGCGGTCGCGCTGCTGGAGCAGTACGGCGGCACCGACGACCAGGTGCTGGTGCTCGGGCCCGACGGCGCGGTGCTCCACGATCCCGACGAGACGGAGCTCGCGCGCAGCCTCGGCCTCCTGCACACCGCCGAGCTCCGCGACGCCTTCGACGTGGCCGTCGTCGGCGCCGGCCCCGCGGGCCTCGCCACCGCCGTCTACGCCGCGTCGGAAGGCCTGTCGGTGGTGGTGGTCGACCGGCGCGCATTCGGCGGCCAGGCGGGCGCGAGCTCGCGCATCGAGAACTACCTCGGCTTTCCCACGGGCGTGTCGGGCCAGGCGCTCGCGGGACGCGCGTACGTGCAGGCCCAGAAATTCGGCGCGGAGATCCTGATACCCGCCGAAGCCAAACGGCTCGACTGCCGGCGCGAGCCCGCCTCGCAGGCGTTGTCGATCGCGCTCACCGACGGACGCCGGCTGCAGGCCAGGAGCGTGGTCATCGCCAGCGGCGCGCGCTATCGCAAGCCCGACGTGCCGCGGCTCGCCGAGTTCGAGGGGCGCGGCGTCTCCTACTGGGCATCCGCAGTCGAGGCGCGGGCAGCGACGGGGCAGGAGGTCGTGCTGGTGGGCGGGGGCAATTCCGCGGGGCAGGCGGCGGTGCTGCTCGCGCGCTTCGCCTCGCGCGTGCACATCCTGGTGCGCCGCGCGGGCCTCGCGGAGACGATGTCGCGCTACCTGATCGACCGCATCGAGGCCGCGGGCAACATCGACGTCCATCCGTTCTGCACGATCACCACGCTCGGGGGTGACGCCACGCAGGGCCTGCGCGAGGTCGCCTGGCGCGAACGATCGGGCGGCGAAACGCGGCTCGCCACGAGGCACCTGTTCCTGTTCGTCGGCGCCGACCCCGAGAACGGCTGGCTCGACGATTGCGGCGTCCACCTCGACGACAAGGGCTTCATCGTCACCGGGCGCGCGACCACCTGTGCGCTCGAGCACTACACGCCCGCGCTGCTCGAGACCAGCGTGCCGGGCGTGTTCGCCGTCGGCGACGTGCGCGCGGGCTCGGTCAAGCGCGTGGGTGGGGCCATCGGCGAAGGCGCGGCGGCCGTGGCGCAGATCCACCAGTTCCTCGCCACCCTGCCCCAGCCCGGCGCCGCGGACGGGACCGCGGCCGCCGCCTGACGCGTCTGCGGCGCCCGCGCCGCGTTGCGAACTCGCCGCTGCGCGTTGCATGGCGCGACGGTCCACATTTGCTATCCTGCGAGGCACCGCGCGCCATGCCTGGAGCCGCAGCGATGAACCACCCTCCGCCCAAGACCCGCCGCGCCAACGCGCTCGGCATCCATTCGCTCGACCGCTTCGCGATCAGCGTCCCCGACCTCGGTGAAGCCGAGCGCTTCTATCGCAGTTTCGGGCTGGAGGTGCGCCGGGACGCCGATCGCCTCGACCTCCACACCTTCGGCCATCCGCAACGCTGGGGCAGTGTCCACGCCGACGGCCGCCCGAAGAAGCTGCAGTACCTCCGCTTCGGCTGCTACGCCGAGGATTTCGACGCGCTGGCGGCGCGCATGGCCGCGCACGGCCGCGCCGAGCCTCATCCACTGTCCGACGGCCAAGGCGCGTGGACGCGCGACGCCGACGGCACGCCGGTGCAGGTGGTGGTGGCCGACAAGGTCTCGCCTTCGGCCAAGGCGCCCCACGCGGCGCGCGCGACGCCCGCCCCCGGCAAGGGCGCCGCGCCCAGCCGCTCGAAGGCGCCGGCGGTGCACCCGCGCCACCTCGCGCACGTGCTGCTGTTCACGCCGGACGTCGAACGGCAGGTCGCGTTCTACCGCGACGTACTCGGGCTGCGGTTGTCGGACCGCTCCGCCGACATCATCGCCTTCCTGCACGGACCGCACGGCAGCGACCACCATCTCGTCGCCTTCGCCAAGTCGCAGGCGCCCGGTTACCACCACTCGAGCTGGGACGTGCCGAGCCTCGACGACGTCGGCCTCGGCAGCGAGCAGATGCGCGCGGTCGGCTACGCCAAGGGCTGGGGCGTGGGCCGCCACGTGCTCGGCTCCAATTACTTCTATTACGTCCAGGACCCCTGGGGCAGCTGGGCCGAGTATTCGCACGACATCGACTACGTGCCCGCCGACCTCGACTGGCCGGACGCCGACCATCCACCCGAGGACTCGTTCTACATCTGGGGGCCCGCCGTTCCCGACGACTTCATCGTCAACCGGGAGGCGCCCGGCTGAGCACATCGCTAGCGCTACCGCAGCACCGCGAGGAACAACACGCGCGACGACGCGCGAACCCACGCAGCACCTTGGCATTTCCCAGGAGGAGAGGTCGATGGACATTCGCAAACGTGTCGTGCAATGGCTTGCCGCGGGCGCGGCGCTGCTCTTCGCCGCGGGCGCCTTCGCGCAGGGCGAGCCCCCCATCCGCATCGGCAGCACGCTGGCGCTGACGGGGCCGCTGGCGGCGACCGCGCTGGTGCACAAGGTGGTCGGCGAGATCTACGTCGATCAGCTCAACAAGCGCGGGGGGCTGCTCGGCCGGCGCGTCGAGTGGATCGTCAAGGACGACCAGTCGAAGCCCGACCTGGCGCGCACGCTCTACGAGCAGCTCCTCACCGTCGACAAGGTCGACCTGCTGATGGGGCCCTACGCCACCGGCGCGATCCTGTCGGCGATGGGCGTCGCGCAGCGCTACAACAAGGTGCTGGTGCACCACACCTTCGGCATCCCGTCGATGGCCAAGTACGACATGCAATTCCCCGCCTGGTCGCTTGGCGTGTCGCCGGAGATCACCGTGCCCACCACGGTGTTCAACGCCCTCGACGCCTCGCCGAAGCCGCCGAAGACGATCGCGGTGGTGACGAGCAAGTTCCCGTCGGTGCACTTCATGTCGCTCGGCGCGCGGGACGTCGCGAAAAAGCGCGGCCTCAACGAGGTGCTGTTCCTCGAATGGGATTTCGGCAACCTCGACTACGGCCCGATCGCGGCGCGCGTCAAGGACGCGAACCCCGATTTCCTGTGGGTCGGCGCGATCGGCCTCGAGGGCAACCAGCTGCTCGAGGCGATGAGCAAGATCGGCTACACGCCCAAGGAGCACTTCTACATGTACCCGGCACCGGGCCCGATGTCCAAGTCGCCGCTCGCGAAAAACGCGCTGTCGATGACGGTGTTCGAGGAGCACCTGCCGTACACCAGGGCGCCGGGCGCGGCGGAGTTCATCGCCGCGTACCACGAGCGCGCCGCCAAGGCCGGCATCCCCGACACCGCCGTGGAAGTGCAGGCGGCCGCGTCGTTCACCGCCTGGCAGATCCTCGAGGCGGGGGTCCGCGGCGCCGGGAGCCTCGACGACAAGGCGATCGCCGCGTGGCTCAAGACGCACCCCGTCGACACCATCCAGGGCAAGCTGCGCTTCGACGGCCCCAACAACTACGGCGACGACCTGATGCGGGTCAAGCAGGTTCAGAACGGCCACTGGGTGACCGTCTACCCGAAGCAGTTCGCCGCACCCGGCGCGACGCTGCAGGTGCAATGACGGCCGCGCGGAGGCCTCGCCCGTCATCCCCGCGAAAGCGGGGACCCAGGGTTTCCCGCTTGCGCGGGAATGACCTGACCGCGCGACGATGACGGCTGCGGCCGCGGGCGCGCGGCGATGACGCTGCCGAGCGCCTCGCTGCTCGCGCAGTCCGCGCTGTCCGGCGTCTTCATCGGCAGCCTGTACGGGCTGATGGGACTCGGCCTGGGGCTCACCTGGGGGTTGCTGCACGTCATCAACCTCGCGCATTTCGGGCTCGCCTTCCTCGCCGCCTACCTCTGCTACCAGCTCGCGAGCGTGGGCGGATGGGACCCGCTCGCGACGCTGGCGCTGATCGTGCCGTTGTTCTTCGCACTGGGCGTCGCGGTGCAATGGCTGTTCGCGCGCTTCCGCGTCTCGCCGCTCAACTCGCTGCTCGCGACCTTCGGCCTCACCGTCATCATCGAGGCGCTGATCCAGGCCTTCTGGACCGCCGACTTCCGCAAGCTCGAGGCGTCGTACGCCGGCGTGACCTGGAAGGTTGGCGCGCTGTACCTGCCCCTGCCCGAGCTCATCACCCTGGTCCTCGCCTTGGGCTTGTCGCTCGGCATCTGGGCGGCGATGCGCTGGACGGACCTCGGGCGCGCCTTGCGCGCGCTGGCCGAGGACGCGCCGGTCGCGGCGGCCTTCGGCATCGACCGCCGCGCCCATGCACTCGTCCTCGCCGGCGTCTGTGGCGCGCTGGCGGGCATCGCCGGCGTCTGCCTCGCGCTGTCGTTCACGCTGACGCCCGCGCAGATCTACGCCTGGGTGGGCGTGGTGTTCGCCGCGGTGATGCTGGGCGGGCTGGGCTCGCCCATCGGGCCGCTGGTCGCGGGCGTGATCATCGGCGTCAGCGAGGCGGTGACCATGGCCTTCGTCTCGCCGTCCTGGGCGCCGATCGTGTCGTTCACGCTGCTGATCGTGCTGCTGCTGGCACGCCCGGGGCGCACCTGAAGCTCGACCGCACGCTGGCCGCGATCGTGGTCGCGGCGCTCGCGCTGTCGGCGGTGGCCTTCCTGCCGCTGCCGCCGTTCTACGCGTCGTTCCTCTACCTCGTGCTGCACTGGATCGTGCTCGCGACCTCGTGGAACCTGCTGTCGGGCTACACCGGCTACTTCTCCTTCGGGCACGGCGCGTTCTTCGGCGCCGGCGTCTACACCACCGCCGTGCTCGCCGCGCAGTTCGACTGGCCCTTCCTCGCCACGCTGCCCGCTGCCGCGCTGGTCGCCGCGCTGCTCGGCGTCGCGCTCGGCGCCGTGGTGTTCCGCGCCCGCAACGTGCGCGGCGAGCTCTTCGCGCTGCTCACCATGGCGGTGACCTTCGTGCTCGCCACCATCGTGCTCAACACGCCAATCGACGGCGGCCCTGGCGTCTACCTGTCGACGGTCGCGGTGCCGAAGCTCGCGCCCACGCCCGCGGGCTCGTTCTACCTCCTCGCGCTGGCGCTCGCGCTCGTCGCCGTGCTCTGTTCCTACCTGATCCCGCGCCGGCGCCTCGGGCTCGGGCTCTTCGCCATCCACGATGACGAGGATGCCGCCGAGGTGATGGGCGTACCGACCTACCGCTACAAGCTCGTCGCCTTCGGCCTCTCGTGCGCGCTGGCGGGTGTCGCCGGCGGCATCCAGGCGCTGTTCATCTCCTACGTCACGGCCAACGGCATTTTCAACATCACCGTGCCGCTCACGGTCATCCTGATGAGCGTGCTGGGCGGCACGCGCCACTGGGCGGGCCCCGCGATCGGCGCGACGCTGATGACGGTACTGCTGTACTCCACCACGGCCGCCGACCAGGCGGTGGTCGGCAAGGCGGTCACCGGCGTGGTGCTGGTCGCGGCGGTGCTGTTCATGCCCGACGGCATCATGGGGCGGTTGCGGCGTCGCAAGGCGGTCGCAGGCCCGGCCGCTGCGGATCCGGCCCGCGAGGATCCGGCCAGCGCGGATCCAGTCGGCGCGACCGCGCCCGGCGCGGCGACGGCGCATGCGCCAGGGGGGGCGGCGCAGGCCGGCGACGCGACGGCGCAGGCCGGCGACGCGACGGCGCAGGCGGGCGACGCGGCGTCGCGGACCCGGGCCGCGTCGTCGGGCTCCCCAGCGCCGCTCCTCGCGGTGCGCGGCCTCGCCAAGTCCTTCCGCGGCGTGCGTGCGCTGGCGGGCGTCGACCTCGACGTCCGCGAGGGCGAGATCCTCGGCGTGCTCGGCCCCAACGGCTCGGGCAAGTCGACGCTGATCAACGTGGTCAGCGGTCAGTACCGGCCCGACGCCGGCAGCGTGGTGTTCGCCGGTCGCGACATCACGGCCTTGCCGGGCCATCTCGTGGCGCGGGCGGGCGTCGCGCGGACCTACCAGGTGCCGCGCCCCTTCGCGCAGCTCGACGTGCGCGCCAACGTGGCGTTGCCGGCGGTGTTCGGCGCACAGGCGCTGTCGCGCGCCGAAGCCGACCGCGCGGCGCAGCAATGGCTCGCCTTCACCGGGCTCGATGCGCGCGCCGACAGCCTTCCCGGCGACCTCAACCTCCACCAGACCAAGTTCCTGGAGCTCGCGCGCGCGCTCGCCGCGCGGCCGCGCCTGCTGATGCTCGACGAGGTGCTCTCCGGCCTCACGCCGGCCGAGATCGACGGCGCGGTCGCGCTGATCCGCCGCATCCGCGCGCAGGGCACCACCATCGTGCTGGTCGAGCACGTGATGCGCATCGTCACCGCGCTGTCCGACCGCATCGTGGTGCTCGACCAGGGTCGCGTGCTGGCGCAGGGCGCGGCCGCCGAGGTGATGGCGCGCGAGGACGTGCGGATCGCATACCTCGGCAGCAGTCACCGGACATGAGCACGGTCCCCGCGCCTTTGCTCGCGGTGCGCGGCCTCGACGTCGCCTATGGGCGCGCGCCCGCGCTATGGAACCTGTCGCTCGACATCGGCGCGGGCGAGCTCCTCTGCGTGGTCGGCCCGAACGGCGCGGGCAAGTCGACGCTGGTCAACGCCATCGCCGGCCTGCACCGCGCGCTGGCGGGGAGCATCGTCATCGACGGGCGCGAGCTCGCGAAGGCGCCGGCCCACCGCTTCTGCGCCGCGGGCATCGCCGTGGTGCCCGAGGGGCGGCGCCTCTTCACGCGGATGAGCGTGCGCGAGAACCTCGAGATCGGCAGCTACGTCCACAAGTCGCGCGCCGCGCGCACGCGGGCGATGGAAGAGGTCTGCGCGCTCTTTCCCGCCGTGCGAGACAAGCTCGACGCCGAGGCGGGTGCGTTGTCCGGGGGCCAGCAGCAGATGGTCGCGATCGGCCGCGCGCTGATGGCGCGGCCGCGCCTGCTCCTGCTCGACGAGCCCTCGCTGGGCCTTTCGCCGGCGATGGTCGAGGTGATGTTCGGCGCGATCCGCGACGTCAACGCCACGGGGACGGCGGTCCTGCTGGTCGAGCAGAATGTGGGCATCGCGCTGGCGCTGGCGCACCGCGCCTGCCTGATCGAGGAAGGCCGCATCGTCGCGACCGGGTCACCGGACGCGGTGTTCGCCGACCCGCTGCTGCGCCGCGCCTACCTCGGCATGGGAGAAGAGGCATGACCACATCGCAACGCCAGGTGATCGGCATCATCGTCGGCAGCAACCGCCGCGAGTCGATCAATCGCCGGCTCGCCAAGGCCATGGCGAAGCTCCTCGCCGGCCGCTTCGAGATCCGCTGGATCGCCATCGACGGGCTGCCGATGTACAACCAGGACCACGAAGGCAACCGCCCCGCCGTTGTGGATCGCTTCACCGCCGAAGTCCGCGGCGTGGACGCGCTGCTCTTCGTCACGCCCGAGCACAACCGCTCGATCACGGCGCTGCTCAAGAACGCGCTCGACTGGGGCTCGAAGCCCACCGGCCAGAACGTCTGGCGCGGCAAGCCCGCGGCCATCACCGGCACGTCGTTCGGCGCCATCGGCACGGCCGTCGGTCAGCAGCATCTGCGGCAGATCCTCGGCATCCTCGGCATGACGGTCATGGGCGGCGAAGCCTACATCTCCTTCAAGCCCGACCCCGTCGACGAGGACGGCAACTTCCTCGACGAGTCGAAGCGCGCATTCTGCGCCGCGTACATGGACCAGTTCGCCGCGCTGGTGGGGCGTTTCGCGCGCACCGGCTGAGCCCGCGAACACGCGGCGTCATCCCCGCGAAAGCGGGGACCCACGGATGGTTCCCCGCTTTCGCGGGGATGACAGTGCACCGCGCCGTTAGAACCGGCGGCGATCACGCCATGACGCCGCGCGTTACAAGCACAGCGCGACAAATTCCTTCCGCCGCGCGGGCCGCGGCCCGTAACCTGCAGCCGTCGCCGCTTCCGCGGCCCGAGAACGACTGCTCTTGCCCGTGTCCGCCGCAGCTTCCTCCCACCTCGCCGAGGCGTCGCCCCCTGACGCAGCGGCCACCACGCAGCCTGCCCGGGTCGCGGTGCTCGAGCGCACGCTCGCCTCGATCGCGCAACGCCATCCGCGCGCCGTGCTGGCCTCGAGCTTCGGGCTGGAGGACATGGTGCTCATCGACGCCATCGCGCGTGGCGGGCTGCCCATCGCCGTGTTCACGCTCGACACGGGCCGCCTGCCCGGCGAGACACATGCGCTGATCGACCGCGTTCGCGAACGCTACGGCCTCGTGGTCGAGGTGTTCCACCCCGATGCAGGTGCGCTGGACGCGTACGTTGCCGCACACGGCCAGAACGGCTTCTACCGCAGCCTGGAGGCGCGCACCGCCTGCTGCGCGGTGCGCAAGACCGCCCCGCTCGAGCGCGCGCTGGCCGGCCGCGATGCCTGGATCACGGGCCTGCGCCGCGCCCAGTCGGCCACGCGCACGACCATCGAGGACACGGCATTCGATACCGATCACCGCATGCAGAAGTTCAACCCCCTCGCCGCCTGGAGCGACGACGCGGTGCGCGCCTACATCGATGCCTTCGCGGTGCCGTACAACACGCTGCATGACCAGGGCTATCCCAGCATCGGCTGCGCGCCCTGCACCCGCGCGGTGCTGCCGGGCGAGGACATCCGCGCGGGGCGCTGGTGGTGGGAGAACGCGGCCTCGCGCGAATGCGGCCTGCACCGCAAGCCACTCGACGTCGCGGTGCGCACGATTCCGGTCGCCGCCGCCGCGGAGGCGCACTGATGCCCAGGGATTCGACAGGCGGCAACGGCGCCGACGCCCGCCTCGACTGGCTCGAGGGCGAATCGGTGCACATCCTGCGCGAGGTGGCGGGCCAGTGCGCCAATCCCGCGCTGCTCTTCTCCGGCGGCAAGGACTCGCTGGTGCTGCTGCGCCTCGCCGAGAAGGCGT
Source organism: Casimicrobiaceae bacterium (assembly GCA_044226535.1). GTDB lineage: Bacteria > Pseudomonadota > Gammaproteobacteria > Burkholderiales > Casimicrobiaceae > VBCG01. Next base: position 146,840 of record JBGAGT010000004.1, read on the forward strand.
TCAGGCCGGCGCGCTTCCCCTTCCCGCTGCTGCACATCGACACGGGGCACAACTTTCCCGAGGTCGTCGCCTTCCGCGACCGGCGCGCCGCCGAGCTCGGCGAGCGGCTGATCGTGCGCCACCTCGACGATTCCATCGCGCAGGGCCGCATCCGCCTCGCGCACGAAGGCGAGCCGCGCAACCGCCACCAGTCGGTCACGCTCGCCGACGCCGTCGCCGAGTTCGGCTTCGATGCGCTGATCGGCGGCGCGCGTCGCGACGAGGAGAAGGCGCGCGCCAAGGAGCGCATCTTCTCGTTCCGCGACGCCTTCGGCCAATGGGAGCCGCGCCGCCAGCGCCCCGAGCTGTGGAACCTCTACAACGCGCGCGTCAACCGCGGCGAGCACATGCGCGTGTTCCCCATCAGCAACTGGACCGAGCTCGACGTCTGGCAGTACATCGCGCGCGAGCGCCTCGCGCTGCCCTCGCTGTACCTCGCCCATCCGCGCGCCGTCGTGCGTCGCGGCGGCGCCCTGGTGCCGGTGACGGCGCTCACGCCGGCCTCGCAGGGCGAGCGCGTCGAGACGCTGTCGGTACGCTTTCGCACCGTGGGCGACATCACCTGCACCGCGCCGGTGGCCTCCGAGGCCGCCACGGCAGAGGCGATCGTCGCAGAGACCGCCGCGGCGACCATCACCGAGCGCGGCGCGACGCGCCTCGACGACCGCACCAACGACGCATCGATGGAGCTGCGCAAGCGCGAGGGGTATTTCTGATGCCGGCGCAGTCGATACTCGACCACGGCGTGCTGCGCTTCCTCACCGCGGGCAGCGTCGACGACGGCAAGAGCACGCTGATCGGGCGCCTGCTGCACGACACGCGCGCCCTCCTCGCCGACCAGCTCTCGGCGGTGCGCGAGAGCTCGCGGCGCCGCGGCCAGGTGCTCGACCTGTCGCTCTTCACCGACGGCCTCGTCGCCGAGCGCGAGCAGGGCATCACCATCGACGTCGCCTACCGCTACTTCGGCACCGCGCAGCGCAAGTTCATCGTCGCCGACGCACCGGGCCACGTGCAGTACACGCGCAACATGGTCACCGCCGCCAGCACCGCCGACGTGGCCGTGCTGCTGGTCGACGCGCGGCGCGGCATCGTCGCGCAGACGCGCAGGCACGCCATGCTGGCGCACCTGCTGCGCGTGCCGGCGCTGGTGGTGGCGGTGAACAAGATGGACCTCGTGGGCTGGCACCAAGCCGTCTTCGACGCCATCGCCGCCGAGTTCGCGTCCTTCGCCGCCGCGCACGGCATCGGCGCCGCGCACGTGGTGCCGATGTCGGCCGCCGAAGGCGACATGGTCGTCGACCGCGGCGCGAACCTCGGCTGGTACCACGGACCGACGCTGCTGCAGCTCATCGAGACCATCGAGGTCCCGGTGGTCGTGCCGCCTTCGGTGCTGCGCCTGCCGGTGCAGTACGTCGCCCGGCAGGACGACGGATCGCGCCGCTACCTCGGCCGCATCGAGGCGGGCTCGCTGGCGGTGGGCGACACGGTCGCGCTGGCGCCGCAGGGCCGCGAGATCCGCGTTGCCGCGCTGTACGGTGCCGCGGGCAAAGCGCTCGAGCGCGCCACCGCACCCGCCGACGTCGCCTTCGCGGTCGAAGGCGAAGTGGACATCGCGCGCGGCGACATGCTGGTCGATCCGTCGTCGCTCGCCCGCGCCAGCCGCTCGCTCGAGGCGGACCTCTGCTGGCTGGGCGATGCGCCGCTCGATACGCGGCGGACCTATGCGCTGCGCCACGGCACGCGCAGTGTCCGCGCGCGCGTGCGCAGCCTCGGGACGGCATTCGACGCCGAGCTCGGCGTGCGCGGGCGCGCGCCCGATGCCCCCGGCGCCAACGCCATCGTGCGCGCCACGCTGGACCTCGCCGAGCCGCTGCTGGTCGATCGCTACGCCGATTTGCGCGCCACGGGGCGCTTCGTGCTGGTCGACGAAGCGAGCCACGATACGGTCGCGGCGGGGATGGTCGCATGAGCCCGCACCGCACGAACTGTCGCGCACCGCTCCCGGCGCGCGAGCGATGTCGATGACGGCCCCCGTTCCCTGCCATTCGATCGCTGCCCCGTGCGGCTTTTTTTGACACCCATATATAACCAATAGTTAGTTGTTTAACACTTCTTATATCCATTGGAGCTTTACATGAAACCGCAACGACGCCAGCTCATCACCGCCCTCCTCGCCGTCGCCGTGATCGCCGCCACCCACGCCAACGGTGCATCGGCCGACACCACGCTGCTCAACGTCTCCTACGATCCGACCCGCGAGCTCTACCAGGCCTTCAACGCCGCATTCGTCAAGAACTGGCAGGCGAAAGGCGGCGAGAAGCTCACCGTCAAGCAGTCGCACGGCGGATCCGGCAAGCAGGGGCGCGCGGTGATCGACGGCCTCGAGGCCGATGTCGTCACGCTGGCGCTCGCCTCCGACATCGACGAGATCGCCGACAAGGCCAAGCTCCTCCCCGCCAACTGGCAGGCACGGCTGCCGAGCAACAGCACGCCCTACACGTCGACCATCGTGTTCCTGGTGCGCAAGGGCAATCCCAAGGGCATCAAGGACTGGGACGACCTCGCCAGGCCGGGGGTCGCGGTGATCACGCCCAATCCCAAGACTTCCGGTGGCGCGCGCTGGGCCTACCTCGGTGCCTGGGCCTACGGCAAGCACGCCTACGGCGACGACGCCAAGGCCAGGGATTTCGTCGCACGCGTCTACAGGAACGTGCCGGTGCTCGATTCGGGGGCGCGCGGGTCGACGGTGACCTTCGCCGAACGCGGTCTCGGCGACGTGCTCCTGTCCTGGGAGAACGAGGCCGACCTCGTCAAGGCCGAGTTCGGCGCAGACAAGTTCGACGTGGTGAATCCCGCGCAAAGCATCCTCGCCGAGCCCCCGGTGGCGATCGTCGACCGCAACGTCGACAAGCACGGCACGCGCAAGGTCGCCGAGGCCTACCTGCAATACCTCTACAGCCCCGAGGGCCAGGAGATCGCGGCGAAGAACCACTACCGCCCGCGCGACCCCGCGGTCGCGGCGAAGTACGCGGGCCAGTTTCCCAAGATCTCGTTCGTGACCATCGACGGCGAGTTCGGCGGCTGGACCAAGGCACAGCGAACGCACTTCGCCGACGGTGGGACCTTCGACCAGATCTACCAGCCGGGCAAGCAATGACGGCGAACCCGACTCCCGTGCTGCTGGTGCCGGGGCTGCGCGACAGCGGCCCCGCGCACTGGCAAAGCCACTGGCAGCGCGAGCGGCCGGGGACCGCGAGGTTCGTCCACGACGGCTTCGATGTCCCCGACCTCGATCGATGGTCGAAGGCCCTGGCGCGCGCCGTCGACGCGCTCCCGGTGCCGCCGCTCGTCGTTGCGCACAGCTTCGGCTGCCTCGCCGCCGTGCACGCGGCGACCACGCTGGGGCGACGCCTCGCCGGCGCGCTGCTGGTGGCACCGGCGGACCCTGCGCGCTTCGCCCTCGGCGAGCGCCTCCACGCCGCCGCGCTGCCTTTCGCGGCGACGCTGGTGGCGAGCAGTGACGATCCATGGCTGCGTCTCCTGTCGGCGGCGGGCCTCGCGTCGACGTGGGATGCGAACCTCGTCGTGTACCGCAACGCGGGGCACATCAATGCCGAGTCGGGCTTCGGCCCGTGGAGCGAAGGCTTCGTGCTCGCCTCGCGGCTGGTGCAGCGCGCTGCCCGGCGGGGCGTGGCGCGCCATGGACCGTCACCCGCGCGCGCGTGCCGCCGCCCCGGCGAGCCGCAGCACGCGGAGTGCGCCGCATGAGCTCACGCCCGCAGACGATGCTGCCGCTGGAAGTGGGAAGCGCCGCCTACGACTTCACGCTGGCGCGCGCCTTCGACGCCGGGCCGCCGGCGGTCGAGCTGCGCCCATCGCCACGGCGGCGGCGCGTGTTGCCGGGCTTCGGGCTTTCGCTCGGCTACACGCTCGCCTGGCTGTCGCTGATCGTGCTGGTGCCGCTGTCGGCGGCCTTCATCAAGTCGGCCTCGATGAGCGCGCCGGAGTTCATCGCCGCGGTGACGGCGCCGCGCGTGCTGGCTTCCTATCGCCTCACCTTCGGCGCTTCGTTGGCCGCGGCGCTCGTCAACGCGGTGTCCGGCCTGCTGGTCGCATGGGTGCTGGTGCGCTACCGCTTCTCGGGCCGCCGCCTGGTCGACGCGATGGTCGACCTGCCCTTCGCGCTGCCGACGGCGGTGGCGGGCATCGCGCTCACGGGATTGTTCGCCGTCAACGGCCTCGTGGGCGCACCGCTGGCGAAGCTGGGCATCAAGGTCGCGTACACCCCGCTCGGCGTGTTCGTCGCGCTGGTGTTCATCGGCCTCCCCTTCGTGGTGCGCACCGTGCAGCCGGTGCTCGAGGGCCTTCCCGCCGAGCTCGAGGAAGCGGCGTCGACGCTGGGTGCCGGGCGCGGGCAGACATTCCTGCGCGTGATCTTCCCCGCGGTGCTGCCCGCGCTGATCACCGGCTTCGCGCTCGCCTTCGCGCGCGCCGTCGGCGAATACGGCTCGGTGGTGTTCATTGCCGGAAACATGCCGATGATCTCCGAGATCACGCCCCTCATCATCATCGCCAAGCTCGAGCAGTACGACTACAAGGGTGCGACGGCCGTCGCCACGGTCATGCTGGTCGTTTCCTTCGCGCTGCTGCTGGCCATCAACCTGCTGCAGGCGTGGACGCGGCGGCGCCAGGGTGCGCTCACATGAGCGCCCCGGCGGAGGCTGCTCCCGCCGTGTTCGGGCGCCCTGCACAGCGCGACCCGACGGCGCTGCGCGTCGCCCTGGTCGCGCTCGCGCTGCTGTTCGTTGCCCTGTTCCTCGCGCTGCCGCTCGCCTTCGTGCTACACCAGGCGCTCGCCAAGGGCCTCGACGCGTGGATCACCGCCGTGACCGACCCGGATGCCCGCTCGGCGATACGCCTGACGCTGCTCACCGCGGCGATCGCCGTGCCGGCGAACCTGGTGTTCGGCATCGCCGCCGCCTGGGCCATCACCAAGTTCGACTTCCGCGGCAAGAGCGTGCTCACCACGTTGATCGACCTTCCCTTCGCGGTGTCGCCGGTGATCTCGGGCCTGATCTACGTGCTGATCTTCGGCTTGCAGGGCTGGTTCGGCGAATGGCTGCGGGCGCACGACCTCAAGGTGATCTTTGCGGTGCCCGGCATCGTGCTCGCGACGATCTTCGTCACCTTCCCCTTCATCGCGCGCGAGCTCATCCCGCTGATGCAGGCACAGGGAAGCGACCAGGAAGAGGCCGCCACGACGCTCGGGGCCGGCGGGTTCGCGACCTTCACGCGCATCACGCTACCCAACATCAAGTGGGGACTCTTGTACGGCGTGATCCTGTGCAACGCCCGCGCGATGGGCGAGTTCGGCGCGGTGTCGGTGGTGTCGGGGCACATCCGCGGCGAGACCAACACCATGCCGCTGCACGTCGAGATCCTCTACAACGAGTACCAGTTCGGCGCGGCCTTCGCCGTGGCCTCGCTGCTCGCGCTGCTGGCGCTCGTCACGCTGGGCGCCAAGTACGTGATCGAGCAGCGTCATCTCCTGCGCCTTGGCGCGACCGCCGCCCACGGCGACCGCGGTGACGGCCACCGCGACCGCGACCTGCCCGACCCCATCCCCCGGAGTGCCACCACATGAGCATCGAGCTCGACCACATCGTCAAGCGCTTCGGCGCCTTCACCGCCGCCGACGACGTTTCGCTGACCATCGGGACCGGCGAGCTCGTCGCCCTGCTCGGTCCCTCCGGCTCGGGCAAGACCACGCTGCTGCGCATCATCGCAGGGCTCGAATCCGCCGACGCCGGCAGCGTGCGCTTCCACGGCGAGGATGCCACGGCGCGGCATGCACGCGAGCGCCAGGTGGGCTTCGTGTTCCAGCACTACGCGCTGTTCGGCCACCTGAGCATCTTCGAGAACGTCGCGTTCGGGCTGCGCGTGCAACCGCGGCGCCAGCGCCTCGACGAACGCGCGATCCGCGCCAGGGTGAAGTCGCTGCTCGAGCTCGTGCAGCTCGACTGGCTTTCGGGGCGCTTCCCCCACGAGCTCTCGGGCGGCCAGCGGCAGCGCATCGCGCTGGCGCGCGCGCTCGCGGTCGAGCCGCGCGTGCTGCTGCTCGACGAGCCCTTCGGCGCGCTCGACGCCCGCGTGCGCGAGGAGCTGCGGCTGTGGCTGCGGCGGCTGCACGACGAGGTGCACGTGACCAGCGTGTTCGTCACCCACGACCAGCAGGAGGCGCTCGAGGTGGCCGACCGCGTGGTGGTGCTGAACCGTGGCCGCATCGAGCAGGTGGGCACGCCTGAGGAGGTCTACGAGCGTCCCGCGACGCCCTTCGTGCTGGGCTTCCTCGGCCATGTGAACCGCCTGCGCATCGACGATGCCGAGGTCCATGCACGGCCGCACGACATCGCGGTGGAGACCGCCGCGCGCGAAGGCGCGGTCGCCGCGCGCTACGTGGACGGCCTCGCGCTGGGCGCGGTGGCGCGCCTCCAGTTCACGCAGGAAGGGGGCGGATCGGTGCGCGTCGAGGTGCCGCGCGAGCGCTTCCACGCGCTGGCGCTGCGACCGGGATCGACGGCATGGCTGCGGCCCGAGCGGGTCGCGCGATTCGCCGGGAAGCGGGGACCCAGCCGTAACGCAGCGCCAAGGCTGGGTCCCCGCTTCCGCGGGGATGACGGCATGCGGGCGTTCAGCCGACGCGCTCGGCGCGCAGCGCGGCTTCGGCGCGTCCCAGCAGCTCGTCGAAGCCGACCGAATCATTGGACTGCGCCGTGGCGATCGACAGCATCACCGGCGACGATTGCCCCTTGACCACGATGGCGCGCGCGACGACATCGTCGATGGGCACGAAGTCGGCGTCGATCGCCGACTGCACCACGACGAAGCGGTCGCCGTCCCAGCGGATCGCCACGCTGTCCTCGCCCGCACCCTTGGCGAGGCGCGCCGCGTAGGTCTTCAGCACCAGGTCGCAGGCGATGAGCCCCTGCGCGGCATTGAGCTCGGCGAAACGGTCGACGTCGGTGACCATGATGCGCACCGAGCGCCCGCGCTTGAACGCGTCCTCCATGTAGGCCCGGGCCTCCTTGCGCCCCGTCATGCGGTTCCACAGGCCGGTCAGCGAATCGCGCTCGTGCTCGCGCTTGCGCTCGTCGTCGTGGGCGCGCGCACGGTTGGCCAGCGACGCGAGCCCGCGCATCACCTGCGCGGCGGCGTCGGTGCCGGGAAGGTCGAAGCGCGGCGGCACCTCGCCGTCGACATAGGCCTCCATCACATCGATCGAGGCGTCGAGCGCCGAGAGCAGCCGCGAGACCCCGAGCAGGGCGAGCAGGAAGCCCGCGAGCAGCGCCAGCGTGAACGTCACGAGCAGCGCGACCACCGACAGGCGCCCCGCGCCGAACACGATCACCAGCCACGCGACGAGGCCCGGGAGCGCGAAGGCGGCCGCCAGCACCGCGGCGAACTTCGCCTTGTAGCTCCCGAAGAACGGGAAGCTCGCGAGCAGCCGGTACAAGCCGAGCGGGTGGCGGCGCTTGGGAGGGGAGGCGTTGGACGTTGCCATGGCGTGGAACGCGCCGCGCGATCGCGCGGCCGTCGCGACCGACGGGGAGGCGCGTATCGTACCTGCAATCGGGCGCCACTGCTGCTCGCGTTCACGCCGGCGTCGCATGCGCCATGCCGGCGGCCGCGCGATTAGAATCGCCCTGCGTGCCCGGGTGGCGAAACTGGTAGACGCAGGGGACTTAAAATCCCCAGGCCGCAAGGTCGTGCCGGTTCGAGTCCGGCCCTGGGCACTCAGTGCGGGAATTTCGCGGCGATGCGCTGCGCTGCTTCACGAGCACACCGGCCTGGCGCGCGATCGTGGGGAACAACACACGAACGACCACCGGGCGGCGAACCGCATTCGGCGTCGCCGCCTCAGCGCCTCGTCATCCCGCCCATCTGCGCGATGTCACCCATCACCTTCTGCATGCGCTCCATGGCGTTGCCGCCCGAGCTCACCATGCCCTGCATCGCGCGCACCAGGTTCTGCGCCTTGGTGAGGTCGGGCATCATGGCCATCGCGGCCTTGAGCTCGCGCCCGCCCGGCGCGTCGCCGACCTGCGCCTCGATCAGCGTGAACAGGCGCTTCTGCATCTCGCTGATCAGCTCGAACATCTGGTTCCAGTAGCCGATCGCGCGCTCGACCGCCTCCTTCGCGGCATCCTGGCCGGCGGCGACCAGCGCGTCGGGCGAGCGCACGCCGGCGGCGTTGCGCATCTGCCGCTCGCCGAAGGCGCGCGCCTCGGCGGCGCCGGCGAGCTGCAGGTCGCGCATGCGCGTCGACGACTCGACCGCGGCGTTGATCACCTCGAGCGCCAGCCGGGTGTTGGCCTTGTAGAGCTCGATCGCCTGCTCGGGCGTCATCAGCTTGGACGACTTGGCGAGGGCCGCGAAATCGGGCATGACCGACGCCTTGCGCGAGGCGCCCGTTCCGGTGCCCTTGCGCGCCGTGGTCTTGCGTGCGGCTTTCTTCGGCCGCCGGGTGGCGCGCTTCTTCGGCGCGGACGCGGTCTTGGCGGCGGCGGACTTTGCAGGGGCACGCTTGGCAGTGGCCATCGTGGTTCTCCGTGAGGGGCGTCGGGGAACGGCCATCAAACGCTGATTGCACGGCCGAGTCAAGGGTGCACGCGACAGGTGCTATATTTTTCGCCAGGCAATATCCCGGTAACGTCTGCATGATCGTCCATCAGGAACTGTTGTTGCGTCTCGCCGTCGCGGCCGTGCTCGGCAGCGTCATCGGCATCGAGCGCGAGAGGCTCGCGTGGGTCGCAGGGCTGCGCACGCACATGCTGGTGTGCGTGGGCTCGGCGCTGATGATGATCGTCTCGGCCTACGGCTTCTCCGACGTGCTCGGCGCCGAGCATGTCGTGCTCGACCCCTCGCGCATCGCCGCGCAGGTGGTGAGCGGCATCGGCTTCCTCGGCGCGGGCACCATCCTGCTGCGCCAGGACACCATCCGCGGCCTCACCACCGCGGCGAGCCTGTGGACGGTCGCGGGCATCGGGCTCGCCGTGGGCGGTGGCATGTATGTCGCCGCCATCGGCGCGACGCTGCTCATCTTCCTCATCCTCGCCGGCATCAAGCCCCTCGAACGCCGCTTCTGGAGCGGCGCGCGCCAGGCGCACGTGCTGTCGGTGCGCGTCGACCGCAATTCGCCCGCGATCGACGCCGCGGAGGCCGTGCTGCGCGAGATGCCGCTCACCGTGCAGTCGCTCACCCTGCTTCCCGGCCGCACCGAGGACGAGCAGGAAATCCAGGTGCTGCTGACACGGGTTCCGGGATCGGAGCTCGTCTCGGTCACCAAGCGCGTCGCCGCCATCCAGGGCGTGCGCAGCGTGATGATCGGCGAGCGCTAGCCCCCGTCATTCCCGCGCACGCGGGAATCCATCGACCATCCGTCGTTCCCGCGAAAGCGGGAATCCAGCGTGGGTCCCCGCTTTCGCGGGGATGACGATCGATGCGGGGATGACGATCGATGCGGGAATGACGATCGATGCGGGACGACGTCTCGGTGGTGCAATACGTTTCAATGATGCTTGAAGTACTGCACCGCGCGCTCGTGCGCCTCGGCCTTCTCGCGCGTGCTGAACGTGCCGAGGTTGCGCCGCTTGCCGGTCTTGGGGTCGAGCTTGCGCGAATAGAGCCGGTATTCGCCGCTGGGCAGTTTGCGGATCATCGATCACCTCCACGGGGCCATTCGGAAAGCCCTCGAGGCGTCGAGCTTGGCACCGCGCGCGGCGCAGCGCTGTCGGCGCAAACCCGATTCCATGCCCCTTGACGACCCGGCATCGCCGCCTATAATCACGGTACCGGATATCCATACGGTAGTGCCGTGACCCTCTCCCGCAAGCCCAAGCCCTCCCCCGGTTCCAGCCTGGCCCGCGCGCCGCGGCGCCCCTTCGCGCAGCTCCGCGAGCCCGAGTCGCCGCCCGCGCCGCCCACCCTCACTGCGCGCCAGCGGCAGATCCTCGACTGGATCCGCACCCACATCGACACCACCGGCATGCCGCCCACGCGCGCCGAGATCGCGAGAGGGCTGGGCTTTTCCACGGCGAGCTCGGCCGAGGACCACTTGCAGGCGCTGGCGCGCAAGGGTGCGCTGGACATCGTGCCCGGCGCCTCGCGCGGCCTGCGCCTGCGCGACATCCCCGGCATGCCGCTGCAGGGCACCCTGCCGCTGGTGGGGCGCGTGGCAGCCGGCCAGCCCATCCTCGCCACCGGCCACGTCGAGGCGCATTACCGCGTCGACCCCGCCCTCTTCACGCCGCGTGCCGACTACCTCCTGCGCGTGCGCGGCAGCAGCATGCAGGACGCCGGCATCCTCGACGGCGACCTCCTCGCCGTGCACAAGGCCGACGAGGCGCGCAGCGGCGAGATCGTGGTGGCGCGCCTCGACGACGAGGTCACCGTCAAGCGGCTGCGCCGCAAGGGCCGGCTGGTCGAGCTCGTCGCCGAGAACCCGGCGTTCGCGCCCATCGTCGTCGATCCCGCGCAGCAGGCATTCGCCATCGAGGGCATCGGCGTCGGCCTGATCCGCGGAGGACGTTCGCTATGAGCTATGTGCTGTACGGCAAGAAAGGCTCGGGCTCGGCGTCGGTCGAGGCGGCGCTCACCCTCGTCGGCGCGCCCTTCCGCCTGGTCGAGGCCGCGGAATGGGACCGCAACGCCGACTACGAGGCGCTGCTGAAGGTCAACCCCATCGGCCAGATCCCGACGCTCCTCCTGCCCGACGGCAGCGCGCTGTCGGAAAGCGTGGCCATCCACATCCACCTCGCCGAGGCATTCCCCCAGGCACAGTGGCTGCCGCGCGAGCTTTCCGCGCGCGCACAGGCGATACGCGGCCTCGTGTTCATCGCCGCCAACTGCTACCCGATGATCACCATCATCGACTACCCCGAGCGCTTCGTCGCCGACCTGGGCGAGGACGATGCCTTGAAGGCGCGCGTGCGCAGCGCCACGCGCGCGCGGCTGCACCTGCACTGGGACATGTTCGCCGATCTTTTCCCCGCGCGACCCTTCCTCTCCGGCGCCACGATCGGCGCGCTCGACCTCTACGCCGCGGTGGTGTCCAGGTGGTCGGGGGGGCGCCCCCACATCGAGCGCTCGCGCCCCGCGCTGTACGAGGCGCTGCAGAAGATCGAGGCCGACCCGCGCGTCGCCGAGGTGTTCGCGCGGCACTGGACGCCCAAATGACCAGGAGACCCACATGAGCGTAAAAGCGATCCCCGACGGTTACGAGACCGTCACGCCCTACATCATCGTCGACGGTGCGGCCGCGGCGATCGAGTTCTACAAGAAGGCCTTCGGCGCCACCGAGCTCATGCGCTTCGAGGGGCCCGGTGGCCGCATCGGCCATGCGGAGATCCGCATCGGCAAGGGCGTGGTGATGCTCGCCGACGAGATGGACACGCACCGGGGGCCGAACAAGCTGGGCGGCAGCCCGGTGAGCCTGATGTTCTACGTCGAGGACGTCGACGCCGTGCATGCGCGCGCGGTGGCCGCGGGCGGCATCTCGACGCGCGAGCCCGCCGACCAGTTCTACGGCGATCGCAGCGGCGGCATCACCGATCCCTTCGGCCACACCTGGTGGATCTCGACCCACAAGAAGGACGTGTCGGTCGACGAGATGAAGAAGCACATGGCGGACGCGGGCTGAAAGCCCCGCGGCCCGCTGTTTCGCCGTCGCCTTCGTTCCCTGCCGCTCGCGCTCGTTGCCGGTCGACCGGATGGCCGCCGCGCCCGCCACCCTTTCCGCGCTGCTCGCCAATCCCGCGATCTGGCGCGGTGACGACTGCGCGCCCGAAGCCGCGGCCCTGCCCACCGGCTTCGCCGCACTCGACGCGGCGCTGCCGGGGGGCGGCTGGCCCGGTGCCGCGCTCTGCGAGATCCGCCTCGCGCAGGAGGGCATCGGCGAGCTGCGGCTGGTGATGCCCGCGCTGATCGCCCTCGCGCGCGAGCGCCGCGACATCGTCCTGGTGGCGCCCCCTTACCTGCCCTACGCCCCCGCGCTCGCCGCCGCGGGGCTCGACCTCGCGCGCCTCACCCTGGTGCGGGCCGCGCAGCCCGCGGATGCGGCGTGGGCGTTCGAGCAGGCGCTGCGCGCGCCCGAATGCGGCGCGGCCTTCGCCTGGCTCGCCACCGCCGACGAGCGCCTGCTGCGCCGGCTGGCCGTGGCCGCGCGCGACGGCCGCACGCTGGGCATGCTGTGGCGCAGGCCCGGCGAGCTCGCGAGCGCCAGCGTCGCCGCGCTGCGACTGGCGCTGGCCGCCCGCGACCAGCGGCTGGAGGTCCGCGTCGAGAAGCGCCGCGGCGGCGAGCTTGCGCGGCCGCTGCTGCTCGATGTGGGCTCGCCTGTTCCCCTGCCGGGCGCGCTGCCGGCCGCCTCGCCTGTCGCGCTGCCGGCCGCCTCGCCTGTCGCGCTGCCGGCCGGGCAGTGCGGCGTCCAGCCCGCCGCCCTGCCCGCCCGGCCGAGCCGCTACGCGCACTGACGCTGCCGCCATGTCGCGCCCGCAGGAAACGCGCGAGCTGTGGATCGCGCTGCGGCTGCCGGCCCTGCCGCTCGAGGTGTTCGCGCGCGGCGTCGCCGACCCCGCGCAGCCTTTCGCCGTCGTCACCGAGGGCTCGCGCCCGCAGGTGGTGATCGCCAGCCGCGCGGCACGCCGCGCCGGCCTCGCGCCCGGGCAGGCCGTGGCGACGGCCCTGGCGCTGGCGCCCGGCGTGGCGCTGGTGCCGCGCGACCAAGTGGCCGAGCTCCGCGCGCTGGGCGACCTCGCGACATTCCTCACCCGCTTCACGCCGCAGGTGTCGCTCGAGCCACCGTGCAGCGTGCTGGCCGCGATCGCGGGGAGCTTGAAGCTCTTCGGCGGCCTCGCCAGGCTCACCGCGCTCATCGTCCAGGGCTTCGCCGAACGCGGCCACCGGCCCCGCATGGGCATCGCGCCCACGCCGCTGGCCGCGCATGCGCTGGCGCGTGCCGGCATCACGCGCCCGGTGCTCGCGGCGAGCGAACTGCCCGCGCTGCTCGCGCCGCTCCCGCTCGCGATGCTCGACATCGATCCTGCCGCGGCCGCCTTGCTCGCCGCCGCGGGCGTGCAGGGCTTCGGTGAGCTCGCCGCGTTGCCGCGCGACGCGCTGGCGCGTCGCTGCGGCCCCGGGCTGCCGCTGCTCTGCGACCGCGCGCTGGGGCTCGCAGCCGACACGCGCAAGCCCTACCAGCCACCGCCGCGCTTCGAAGGACGGCTCGCGCTGCCGGTGCCGGTACACGAGGTCGAGGCGCTGGGCTTCGCGGCGCATCGCCTGGTGAACGACCTCGCGGCCTGGCTGCTGGCGCGCGGGCTCGGTGCCGAGCGTCTGGATCTCCTGCTGCATCACGAGCCCTTCCAGCGCAAGCGGCTGGGCACGCCCGCCACCGGGCTCGCCTTCGCACCCGGCAGCCCCTCGCGCAGCGCGGCGCACCTCTTCGGCGTGCTGCGCGAGCGCCTCGCGCGCATCGTGCTTCCCGCGCCGGTGGAGGCGCTCACGCTGGTGGCCGCGCGCGCTTCGCCCCTGGCGGGACGCAACCTCGACTGGCTTCCGGGCCACGAGCGCGATGGCGTCGACATCCCCCTCGCCGACCGCCTGCGGGCGCGCCTGGGCGACGAGGGCATCGGCCAGGTGCTGCCGCACCCCGACCACCGGCCCGAGCGGGCCTGCAGGATGGGCACGGCGGCCACCGCAGGAAGCAGCGTCCCGCGCGACACGGAGCGCGCGAAGCCCGGGCCGCCGCGCGACGAGGCGCCGCGGCGTGCATCGCCGCCGCTGCGCCACGGCACGCAGGTCATGCCGCCCGCCGATGCCCACGCCGCCGCCGCGCGGCGATCTGCGCCCCCGGCCCCACGGCCGGTGTGGCTCCTGCCCGAGCCGCAACCCATCGCCGCGCAGGCCCTTGGCCGCTGGAAGGTGCACGACAAGGATCCCGAGCGCATCGAATCGGGATGGTGGGACGGGGGCGACGTCCGCCGCGATTACTTCGTCGCGCGATCGCCGTGCGGCGGGCTCGCGTGGATCTACCGCGATCATTCACGCGGCACCGACGACGGCGACTGGTTCCTGCACGGCTGGTTCGCCTGAGCGGCGGACCCCGCCGCATACGCGTCCGCGCGCGGCCCGCCGTGGCGGCAGCACCTCCACCGGCACCGGCCGCGCGATCAGCGAGCGTCCGACACCGGAATCATCCTTCGTTCCGCTGGGCAGCGGCCGCCGCTCGCGGAAACATCGCGCTCATCATCACTGCGGAGGCAAGGCCATGCTGAAATGGGCACTCATATTCGCGATCATCGCCCTGGTCGCCGGGCTGTTCGGCTTCACCGGCATCGCCGCGGGCGCGGCGGGGATCGCCAAGATCCTGTTCTTCCTTGCCGTCGCGATCTTCGTCGTGTTCCTGGTGCTGGCGCTGTTCGCGGGCAGGAAGCTCACCGAATGACGCGAAGCGGCGGGACGCGCGAGCCGCGCGTCCCCGCCGCGCTCAGATGCCTGCGTACCACTGGTAGCCCTGGTCCTCCCAGTAGCCGCCGCGCCCTCCCTCGATGTGGGCGAAGCTCTCGACGAGCTCGAGGCGCATCACGTACTTGGCGTGCTTGTAGCCGAGCTGGCGCTCGACGCGCAGGCGCAGCGGCGCGCCATTGGCCACCGGCAGCGGCGCGCCGTTAAGCTCGTACGCCAGGATGGTCTGCTCGTGGTACGCGTCGTCGAAGTCGATGCTCTCGTAGTAGAGGGCGGTGCCGTCCTCTTCCATCGGGTCGGCGCAGTGGAACACCACGTAGCGCGCCGAAGGCGCGGGCCGCGCGGCATCGAGGATGGCCGACAGGCGCGCGCCCTTCCACTGCGCGATGGCGCTCCAGCCTTCGACGCAGTCGTGGCGCGTGATCTGGGATCGCGACGGCAGCGCGCGCAGCGCCTCGAGCGAGTACTCGCCGCGGTTCGCGACCAGGCCGTCGACGACCAGCCGGTAGCCCGCGAAGCCGTCGTCGACCATCGCGTCGTATTCCTCGGTGCCGGGGTCCGCGGTACCGTTGCTGCGGAAGCTCGGCGAGCGCGCTTCGGGCGGGAATTCCGCGGCCATCGCCTTGCGGCCGACGAGCTTGGCGGCGCCTTCCGACAACCCCTCCGCCTTGCCGAGCAGCGCGGGGAACCACGTGCTCTGCGAAAGCCTCTCGCAACCGGCGAGCGAGGTCGCGCCTGCCACTCCGAGCGCGCGCGCGAGGAAGCGGCGGCGCTTGCGGCGATCACCGAGCTTCATGGCTTGCCTCCGCAGGCGCCGTGGCGCGCGGTACACGGTAGCGCCCGGTGATCATCGAGCGCAGGTTGTTCCACAGCCCGGTGACGATCACCTCGAACACATGCACCAGCACGAAGGCGACGATCAGCCAGGCGCAGATGAAGTGGATGGTGCGAGCCGATTGCCGGCCGCCGAACAGCTCCACCCAGCCGGGCCACACGCCGTTCATCCAGGGCGACAGGCCGAGGCCCATCAGGATGGTGAGCGGCAGCAGCACGAAGATCACCGCGAGGTAGGCGAATTTCTGCAGGACGTTGTAGCGCGTCGCGGCTTCTCCGGTGGGATGCCGGAACCGCAGGTGATCGACGATCGAGCGCCCGATGCCCGCGAGGTCCCTGCGCGTCGGCGCGAGGTCGCGCGCGAGGTGCCGCGAGCCGATGGCATAGAGGACATAGGCGAGGCCGTTGAGCACCAGCACCCAGGCGAAGAAGAAATGCCAGGCGCGCGACATCGACAGCCACAGGCTGTCGGGGATTGTCAGCCACCAGGGGAAGCCGCGAACGGAACGCTGGCCGCCGGGCCCGCGCGACACGCCCAGCACGCCGTCGGTGACGAAGCTGTGGCCCAGCACCGTGGTGACGCCGAGGACCTCGCCGGAAGGCATCTCCTTCGCGCCCATCACCAGCACCGGCGGCCGGCCGGTGTACGACGACTGGCCCCAGTACAGCGCCGGGTGGGCGTTGAAGATGCCGAGCCCGCTCATCAGCAGCGCGGTCAGCGCGACGACGTTGATCCAGTGCATCACGCGTACGGCGCGGGCATGGCGCTGGTAGAGCTCGCTGTCGTCGGTGGCGGGGGCTGGCATGGTCCTTCCCAAGCTCGTGGAACTGTAGCACCGGTCGCGCGGCACCCCGGCGACCTTACAATGGCGCGTGAACGCCGGGCATCCCTCCGAGCATCCCTCCGCACATCCCTATTCGGCGCTGACACCCGACGTGGTGCTCGACGCCGTCGAGGCCGCCGGCGCGCGCAGCGACGGCCGCCTGGTCGCGCTGGGCAGCTACGAGAACCGCGTCTACCAGGTGATGCGCGAGGACGCACCCCCGCTGGTCGCGAAGTTCTACCGGCCCGGCCGCTGGAGCGACGCGCAGATCGACGAGGAGCACGCCTTCGTCGCCGAGCTCGCCGCGCGAGAAATACCCGTGGCGGCGCCCATCGCCGTCGGGGGTCAGACACGGCTCGCCATCGCCGGGTTCCGCTACGTGCTCTATCCGAAGCTCGGGGGCCGCCCGCCCGAGCTCGACCGCGACGATGTGCTCACCTGGCTCGGCCGCTTCCTCGCGCGCATCCACGCCGTCGGCGCGTCGAGGCCCTTCGAGCACCGCCCCGCGCTCACGCCCGCGACCTTCGGCGACGAGCCGTTCGCCTTCATCCTGGGCGGGGGCTTTGTCCCGCCCGACCTCGTCGAGCCCTACCGCGCGGTCGGCGAAGCCGCGCTCGCCGGCGTGCGCCGCGCGTTCGCACGCGCGGGCCCGCTGTCCACCATCCGCGTGCACGGCGACGTGCATGCCGGCAACGTGCTGTGGTCGATCGCCAATACCGGCGCCGGCCCGCATTTCGTCGACTTCGACGACACCCGCACCGCGCCGGCGGTGCAGGACCTGTGGATGCTGCTGTCGGGCGAGCGCGAGGCCCGCGAGCAGCAGCTGCGCACGCTGCTCGCGGGCTACGAGCAGTTCCGCGACTTCGACCGGCGCGAGCTCCTGGTGGTCGAGGCGCTGCGCACGCTACGCCTCATCCACTACGCGGCGTGGATCGCCGAGCGCTGGGGCGACCCCGCCTTCCCCGCCGCCTTCCCCTGGTTCGGCACGCAGCGCTACTGGCAGGACCGCATCCTCGAGCTGCGCGAGCAGGTGGCGGCGATGGACGAGGAGCCGCTGGCGAGCTGAGCGGTCGCGCATTGCGCCAGGGCGCAAGCGCCGTTCGGGACGGGTTTCGACGCGTTCGCGGACCCCCAGGCGCGTTCGCCGAATCGCGCTGGCCGCGCAAGACGGTGCTTCCTAGAGTGCGACGAACCTGCCAAACGGGGGTTCCATGGCACTCCGGCCCGCATCCCGCCTTGCCACTGCGCTCGCGCTGTGCGCCTGCGCGCACACGCCGCACGCATACGGCGCTCCCGTCCTCGCCACCGAGTTCTACGACCTCGCGTCCGACCGCTATTTCGTCACCACCAACCCGCTCGAGCTCGGCCTCCTCGGCAGCAACGGCCCGTTTCGGTACTGGTACCTGACGGGCACGCGCTACTACGTCGAGTCCGAGCCCGCTCCCGGCACCGTCCCGGTGTGCCGCTTCTTCAGCACCGCCTTCGGCAGGCCCACGCACTTCTTCACGTCGGACCCGGCCGAGTGCGAAAGCCTCAGGCACGACCCGCGGATCATCGACGAAGGGGTGGCGTTCCATGCGCCGGTCCCCGGTGCCGCCGGCCGCTGCGCCGCCGGGACCACGCCCGTCTATCGGCTCTACAGCGGCCGCTACGACGGCTCGCCGAGCCACGTGTACACGCCCATCGAGGCGCGCGCCGCGCGCTTCGAGGCGCACGGCTTCGTCCGCGAGCGCGTCGAGTTCTGCGTGCCGACGTCGGCCGGCATCGCGCAGGCCAGGACCGCGCAACTCGCGGGCACGACGTGGCGGATTCCCGGCCCCACCGGTGATCCCGGCGACCAGCAGCCGGGCGACGCGACGCTCGCCTTCGCAGGGCCCCCGTCGTCGCAACCCATCGACACCGGCGCGATGACCTTCGCCATGACTTCGGCATTCCCGTATTTCTACTACGCCACTCGCCAATCACCTTCCCGGTACTGGCCGACCATCGAGTCGGCGATGGGATGGAATCCGCTCACCCAGCAATACGAGGGATTCGAAGCGGCCTTCGGCTGGTACTGGGACACCGGCGACACCATCGGCGGCCGTTATGTCGTCGACTGGAAAGGCGGGGACACGGCGAGCAGCTGCCACTGGAACCTCGACCTCAATCGCGGCTTTCTGGACGACATCCGTCCCGACGCCCATCCGCTGCAACCGATGATCCTGCGCAACCTGTATTTCGTGGATTGCGGACCCGCACGGGTCGCGGCCACCACGGATTGATCGAGGAGATTCCATGCGCCCGTCACGCCTCATGACGCTGGCCTTGGCGGCCCTGGGCATCGCGCTGGCCGCCACGACCACGATGGCCGCCGAGGTCGTCGCGGTCGAGTTCTACAGCCCGGCCAGCAACCGCTACTTCATCACCGCCAACCCCGGCGAGATCGGACTGCTGGGCAAGGGCGCCTTCGCGGACTGGTACCGCACCGGTGGCACGTTCCACGTCGATGACGCGCCGGGCGACGGCCTCGTCCCCGTCTGCCGCTTCTACAGCGACCGGTTCGGCGTGCCGACGCATTTCTACACGGCCGACGCCGGGGAGTGCGCCACCGTGAAGGCCTATCCCCAGGTCACCTACGAAGGCATCGCGTTCTACACGCCTGCCCTGGTCCACGGCGAGTGCCCCGCGGGCACGCTTGGCCTCGCGAGATACTTCAGCAACAGCTACGACGGCTCGCCCAATCACGTCTATGCGGCGACGAGCAAACGCATCGACACGCTGGTCGAGGCCGGCTTCACCGACGAAGGCATCGGGTTCTGCGTGCCGCTCCTCGATCCCTTCGATCCCGCCAAGGTGTCGATCGTCGCCGAGAGCCGCTGGGACCTGCCCCTTTTCGACACCTACCAGCTTTACGACCCCCTCGACCCCGAGATCGTCGTCGCGCCGCACGTGGCGAGCCTCGTGTTCACGGGCCCCGTACTCACGGCGGAGCCTGCCTTGTCGCGTGTCCGGGGCTTCAATCCCTGGTTCACCTACTTCGTCTACGAAGCCACGCAATATGCCAGCGAGGCAGCGCTGGGTTGGAATCCGTTCTTCGGACGCTACGAGGCAAACGTCTACTGGGGCGACCGGTTCGATCCCTTCGACGCCATCGGCGCGGCCTTCGTGTTCGACTGGTCGCCAGGCTCTCCCCTGGAGAGCTGCGCACGGCCGATCGTCCTCGACTATCGCAAGACGCCCGGCGACCGGCCGCATCTCGAGACCTTCCTGCAGCGTGCCGACGTGGAGACCTGCGGGCCCGGGAGCAAGCGATGAACATCAGGGTGAAATCGCTGGAAGCTGGGCGATCCGGACTGGTTCCCGGTGGTCTTCGGATGGAATCCGTACAACAATACGTTCGACGCCGTCGACGCGCGCTACACCTCCATGCCGTCCGAGGGCGAAATCGTCGGGTCGCTGAAAACGGCGCCCAATCGCTAGCCCGAAGGCTCGCGGGCTCGCGCGCCACTACATTGCCGGGAGGTTTCATGAATCGCCACCGAACGTTTTCACGCGCCCTGGGCATCGCCGCATTCGCGGCCTGCACTGCTCCGGCGCTGGCGGCGCAGGTCGCCGCCGTCGAGTTCTACGACCTTGTGCAGGACCGTTACCTCGTCACCGCCAATGCCGCCGAGATCGCATCGTTCGGCGGCGGTGCGCTCGCCTCGTTCTATCGCAGCGGCACGCTGTACGCCGTCGACGACGCCCCCCGAGCCGGCCTCGCGCCGGTGTGCCGGTTCGCGAGCGTCACCGATGGGACGCCCGACCACCTGTATACGGCCAGCGCCCCGGAATGCGAGACCTTGAAGGCCATCCCCGGCTTCACCTACGAGGGAATCGCGTTCTATTCCCCTGTCCCCGACGCGCAAGGACAGTGCGGCGCGAACACCTCGCCGGTCTATCGCCTGTACAGCAGCACCTACGACGGCGCGCCGATGCACGTCTACACGCCCTACCCCGCGCGCTTGCCGCTGCTCGAGGGCCTCGGCTTCGCCGTCGAGCGCGTGGAGTTCTGCGTGCCGACGTCGATGGACATCGCCGAGTTCAACTCCCACCAGGTCGACAACAGCTATTGGCGGCTGACCGGGTGGTGGGCCGGACCGCATCCGCCGGTGCCGCCGACCGACACGGGCACCAACACCGCGCTGTACTTCTACGGCACCGCGCGCCTGCGCATCGCGTCGGACGCCGATCACGGCATCCAGGACTTCCTGAGCTCGGCCAGCCCCTTCTTCATCGACCGCTCGGCCGACTACTACGACGGGCCGTTCTTCCAGACGCTCGGGTGGGGTCCGTTCACCAATGAATACGAGGCGGTCCGGGTCCAGTACAACGAGGCGAGCAAGACCGGCGACATCATCGGCGGGGCGTACGCGATCGTATGGACCTCGGGGAGCGACGCCCAGTCGTGCGCACGCCAGGTGCTGCTCAACCGCGGCGACGATCCCACCGGCCTCGAGGTCCACCCCTTCCAGCCGCTGCTGATCGTCAATCGCTTCGTGGTCTGCGCACCCGCGCAAAAGCTCGACCTGCCGACGGCGCCCCACGACACGCCGAGGGCGCCGCGCGGGCCGCCGCTGTCGATGGCACCGAGCTGATCCTTCAGGCCGGCGGGCGTCAGCCGAGCGAGACCGTCGCACGCACGGCGCCCGCCTTGTCGTGCCGCGCGACGATGCCGATCTCGGCACCGGCGTCGCCCTTCACCACCCACTCGAGCTTCACGCGGTCGTCGGTGACGTTGTAGTCGGGCCAGAACGAGACGCCGGTGTGCTTGTAGGCGCGTCCTTCGAGCTCGCCGTAGTGGTCGCGCGCCTTGCCGGAGGCCAGCGTAACGGCGCCGGGAAGCTCGAGTGACACCTCGAGCCCGCGCGAGAGCTTGCGGGCCTGCGCGCGCTTGCTGACGTAGCTCGGCAGCCAGCCCTCGTTCTGCACCACCAGCGTGAGCTTCCAGGTGTCGGCGCCGAGCCTCTCGGCGCCCGCGTGCACCAGCGCGAGCTTGGGCGAGACCAGCGACTGCCACACCAGCCAGCGCGGGAAGCGCGCGAGTTCCTTCTCGAGTCGCGCGGGCGGCGGGTTGGAGAAGGCGTGGAAGCGGTTCCAGCCGCCGATCTCGACCTTGCCGAGCTGCGGGTGGTCGTAGGGCTTCCAGGCGATGTGGCCCACGCCGCCGATGTCGCGGTCGCTCCAGCGGATCAGCGCGAGGTCGTCCTCGACCGGATGGTCGCGGAACCAGTCGATGAACTTGTAATCCTCGATGCCCGCCTCGCGCATCGGCGACCAGATCTCGACCACCCAGGAGAAGAGCCCGAGGTGCTCGTAGATCCAGTCGAAGGTGCCGCCGATCACCTCCTTGGGGTGGTAGCGGAACTCGTGGTACACGGAGATTGCCGGGTAGCCGGTGAGCTCGGTTCCCTTCTTCCCCTGCGCCTGGTACACCCACAGGTCCTCGGCGTGCATCTCGTCGTCGGGCAGGTGCTCGAAAGGGCGCAGCAGCACGCCGCTCCAGGTGTGGAAGGTCGTGCCGCCGGTGATGTTGGCATGGCGCACGATGAAGTCGACCACCGCGCGGATCTCGGGCTCGGAGGTCGGGTACGGGCCCGCGCCCTGCTGCTCGAACTCCTGGCGCCAGCTCGCGGGAAAGTTGCGGTTGAGGTCGAGGCGCTCGCGGGGCTTCTTCACCTTGAGCGTGTGGCCGTCGTAGTTCTCGTAGCGCCCCTCGGGCAGCACGCGGTAGTACTCGCCGCCGACCTCGGCGGGCTCGCGCCGCACCATGAGGCGCGGCTCCCCGGGATACTTCTTCCACGTCCCGTTGGCGTCGGGGATGCGCATCTGCAGGATGCGCCCGTCTCCGTCGATGTCCTCGACCACCAGGCCCTCGGGCTCCTCCTCGTCGAAGGGATAGGGACGCGTCGACGAGCGGATCCACTTCGGCCGGTCGGCGAGCGCCCATTCGGCGCCGTCGGGATTGATGCGCGGGCAGACGTAGAACGCGCGCGTGTCGAGTGCGCGCGTGATCTCGGGGTCCTTGCCGTACTGCGTGAGCAGGGTGTGGATGAAATACAGGTTCGCCGCCGAGGCCGCGACCTCGGTCGCATGGATGTTGCCGTCGACCCACAGCGCGGGCTTGTCGGCGGCCGGGCCGGTGGCCGTGTTGGTCACCGTCAGCACGACGATGTCGCGCCCCTCGTGGCTGCGGCCGATGGTCTCGAGGCTCGCCAGCGACGGATGCTCGCGCACCAGGGCGGCAAGGAGCTCCATGAGCTCGGCGTAGCGGTAGAACCGGTCGAAGGCGATGGTGGGCATGGGTGGCGGTGGGGATCGGAACGCGAAAAGCGGCGCGCGCGGGCCTCGATTTCCCGCGCGCACCGTCCACCGTCATCTTATCGCGGCCCCGCCAGCCGCGCCCCGCCGATCAGGCGCCCGGCGCGGGCCCCGAGCGTCGCAAGGCCCATCCCGCGAGCGCCGTCACCATGAGCGCGAGCCAGCCGACGGCGCCCGGCGCCAGCGTCGGCACGGGTGCCGCCGCGGATGCCGGTCCCCCGCCACCCCCGCCCCCACTTCCGTCGGGCAGGACGCCGTTGGTGTAGGTCGCCGCGGCTTCGAACGACGCACTGCAGCTGCCGTGCTCGTGCACGCCCGTGCCGGTCGCGACGCCGCCGTTCGCTGGGAACGTCCATCGATCCATCGTGTACGGCGGCGCCGTCGACGACGGCGTGTAGAGGTAGATCGCGGTGGCGACCGAGCTCGACCCGGCGGGCTCGGTGGCGAACGTGGTGACGGGCGCGCCGCCGTTGAGCGCCGTCAGGATGATGACGTTGTCCGGTCCGGCCGGCAGGGCGTCGAACACCAGCATGCCGCCGTCCAGCGACTGCATGATGTGCCCGCTGTCGCAAAGCACCGGCGTGGTCGGCGTGCCCGTGATCGAAACCGATTGCGCGAGCGCGGCGGGTGCGGCGAGCGCGGCCAGCGCCGCCAGCGTGGAGGGGATTGCGCGCATCATCGGCTCACCAGGCATTGCTTGCCGTCGAAGACGAAGTCCTGCGTGGACGTCGACGTGCTGCTGCCGTTCGCGTCCTTGTGCGTCGTCTGCACGGTCAGCACCGCCTTCGTGCCGTCGATCACCAGCGTGCCGTTCTTGCGGATGTCCGCGGCGTACTGGTCGGACGACGGTGACATCGTCTTCGCCATGTCGGTCATCATGGCCCGGTCCCTGGCCGGCATCGCCTGCCAGCGCTGCTGCATGTCCGCCGTCGACAGGCGGTTGGCGGCCTCGACATTGCCGGCGTGCAGGTAGCCCATCTGCTGGAGGCCGACCTTTCCGCAAGGATGGTCGAGGACCGCGGCGCCCCTCAGCTCGGCGCTCGCCGACGCGGGGGCGGACGCCGAGGCAGCGAGGGCGGCGAGCATGGACAACGCGACACGAGTCAAGGCGGTGCGATTCATCGACGACCTCCGGCAACGGGTGCGAAAGGACGCAGGCCGCCTCCCGGGTGGCGAAGGCCGCTGCGTCGTGCGGCGGGGTTCGCTGCACGACGTCCAGTCTAGGAAGGGAGACCTTTCGGATCGCTGACAGATCGAGCGCCGCGGCACGGCGACGGAAGGCATCGTCAGCCCGTGCGGACGGGCGGCATCGTCAGCCCGCGTAGATCGAGCGGAACAGCGCCTCGGTCTCGGCCGACGGCGCAATGCCGAGCTGCACCGACAGCATGTCGCGGCAGCGCCGGTAGACGCGTACCGCCTCGGCGGGCTCGCCCGCCGCGAGATACGCGCGCATCAGCCGCCGGTAGAGCTCCTCGGCGAGGCTGTCCTCCTCGAGCACGCGCTCGTACAGCGCCGCCGCGCGCACGTGGTTGCCCTGCGCCTCGTAGTGGCGGCCGGCGTCGGCGAGCGAGCGCCGCAGCCGTGCCTGCAAGCGATCGCGCGCCGGCAGCGACCAGCGCGAGGGCTCGGTGCTGCCGAGAAAGGGCCCACGGTAGCGTGCGACGAGGCGCTCGGCCAGCGTGTCGACGGCCTCGTCGCTGACATTCGCACGCAGCGTCTCCTGCAAGGCTTCGACGTCGCGGTCGAACGCCCACACGTCGAGCCAAACGCGCACCGGATCGAAGCCCACACGACCCTCCTCGACGCGAATCGCGCGGGCATCGCCCAGCAGCTTGCGCGCGCGCGACACCAGCACGTCGAGCGCGGTCGGCGCGGCCTCGGCGCCGCTGTCCGGCCACAGGAAGTCGCGCAGCGTGTCCCGCGACACGCCGCGCCCACCCAGTGCCGCGAGGACCTGCAGGAGCTCGATCGGCTTCTTCTGCGCCTTGCCCTCGAACACCAGCGGCTCCCCGCGGCGGTATACGGTGAAGCCGCCCAGCGCCTCGATGCGGATCGGCCACGGCCAGGCTTCGCTGGCGTCCGGCGGCGGCGCGATATCGCGCAACTCGATCACGCTCTTCACGAACTCGACCTCGATCCCCCGCGCGAGCGCCAGCGCGCACAGCCGCGCACCAAACGCCGGGTAGCCATCGAAGGTGTCGTAGAAGCGCCGTGAGCGGATGCCGGCCCAGGCTTGCGCGAGCTTCGCGTCGCCGGCGGCATCGCCGGCGGCGATGGCGACGTCGGCCTCGATCAGCGCGACCATGTCGCGCACCTCGTCGGCGAAGGCGAGCGGCGCGAGCGGTACCGCCTCGCGCATCAGCGCGAGCGCCGTACCGGATTCGCCGACGGCGAGCCGCGCCTGCGCCTCGTTCACCAGGTACACGGCGAACGATGGCGGCGGAAACTCGAGCTCGCGCGCATACCCGGTCGCGCGTGCCGCATGCACGACCGCACGGTCGCCCTGCCCCTTGAGCATCGCGACCTTGGTCTTGAGGAATTCGAGGCGCGGCAGGTCCCCGAGCCTCGCCGGGTCGGCGAGAACCTCGGCGGCCGCGAGGCCGCGCTCCGCCTCGACGAGGTTGCGCGACGGCAGGCTTTGCTCGACCACGAAGAACGCCAGCCAGAGGCGGATCTCGCGCAGGTCGTGCGCCTCCGCGAGACAGCGCACCTCGCGCTCGGCCTCGGCCGATTGCCGCCTTTCCTTGGCATAGCGCGCCACGCGGGTCCAGTGCATGAGGAAGAGCGCGAGGCGGCGCGGTGCCAGCGCGGGATCGCGCATCGAGGGCTCGAGCATCGCGTACACCCGCTGCGCCAGCACGTGCATCTCGCGCGGCTGCGCATAGAACAGCATGATGCGGCCGGCCGCGAAGGCGAGATTGACGTCGGCGCCGCCTTCGAGCAGGGCCATGACGCGCGTCGCGCAATCATCGATGAAGGCGTCCTCGGGCGCGTTGAACAGGAGCCCGATCAGCAGCCCCGCCAGCGCGAGGAGCTGCTCGTCGGGGCCGCGCCAGCGAAAGCGCGCGTCGCGTGCGATCGCGAGCCGCTCGATGTGCTCGCGAAAACCGTGGAAGCTGCTGCGGAGCTGGCCTTCGATCAGCAGCGCGGCGGAGGCGAGCGCGGCCTGGACGTGCTCGCCCGCGGCGAGCGCGCCGGCGAGCGCCGCCTCGAGCGTCCGCGCGGCTGCGAGGTCGCCGCGGTGACTCGCCGCGAGCCCGGGATGGAAATCGGCCGCCGCAAGCGCGCCGTCCGAAAGCGCGTCACCGATCGCCTGTTTCTGCGCCATGCGGCGAATGTTAGCGCTGCGTTTCGGCGCGCGGCGGGATCGCGCGCTTGCCTCGTCAGGCAGCAGTCATGATAATCATTTGCATTCTTGCCCGTCATCCCCGCGCAAGCGGGAACCCATCCGTCATTCCCGCGCAAGCGGGGACCCATCCGTCATTCCCGCGCAAGCGGGAACCCATCCGTCATTCCCGCGCAAGCGGGAACCCAGCCGTTGCGGCAGGTGTGGATCCCCGCTTTCGCGGGGATGACGTGCCGTGGTCATTCCCGCGCAAGCGGGAATCCATTCACGCCGCAAGCTCGTAGCGCACGCTGCGGCCCGCGCCCTCGACGCGCAGCAATCCTCGCGCGGCGAGCTCGGCGAGATCGCGCTGTGCGGTGGCGGGGCTCACGCGCGTCAGGTGCGCGTACTTGCGGTTGGTCATGCCGCCCGTGAAGCCGCCCTCCCCGGCGTCGAGCAAGGCATTGACCGCCTTGCGCTGCCGATCGTTGAGGCTTACCTGCGCATGACGCATCCAGAACCGCGCCTTGCGCAGCACGCGCTCGATCGTCCCGGCGCTGTCGCCGCAGGCGGCCGCCACCTGGTCGAGGAACCAGCGGAGCCACGCCGTCGCGTCGAGCCCTTCGATCGACAGCACCTCGAGCGCCGCGTAGTAGTCGTTGCGCACCGCCATGAAGCGCGCGGACAGGCTGAAGAGGCGCGACGAGCGCGGCTCGTCCTGCGCCAGCGCGCGGTCGAGCAGCGCGCGACCCACGCGGCCGTTGCCGTCCTCGAACGGATGCAGGAGCTCGAACCAGCCGTGGGCGAGGCCCGCGCGCAGCAGGCCGTCGAGGCCCTCGGGCGGGGCGTTGAACCAGGCGAGGAAGCGCTTCATCTGGCGCTCGAGCCCCTGGCGCGGCGGCGCCTCGTAATGGACGCGCTGGCGGCCGACCGGCCCCGACACGATGCGCATCGGCGCAGGGCCGCGCAATGCGCCGACGCGGATCTCGGAAAGCCCCGAGCGCCCGGTGGGAAAGAGCGCCGCCTGCCATGCCGCGAGCCGCTTCAGCGTGACAGGCACACCGGGGTCCTGCGTCGCGTCGAGCAGGACGTCGACCAGCCCCTCGATGGAACGCGGCGGGGAGGCGAATCCCGCCATCGGGATGCCCAGCCGGCGCGCGAGGGAGCTGCGCAGGGCGTCGGGGTCGAAGCGCTCGCCCTCGATCGCGCTGGTGGCGACGCCTTCGGAGGTCAGCACCTCCAGCTGCGCGCGCAGGTCGGAATCGGGGTCGAGCAGGCGCGCCATGCCGGTCAGCTCGCCCTGCGCCCTGCGCGCCGTGGCGAGCGGGCCCGCGAGTGCGGCCGCGTCCCAGTGGAAGACGGGCCAGCCCGGTTGCTCCCACGTCCACGGGCCGAGGTGATTGGGGGTCATAATCGCATCAAAATATGAGGTGATTATAGACGTTAATCACCTCAAGCGGAAGACGAGGGGCCGATCGCTGCACGGGCATGCCCATGGCGCGCGCCACGCGAGGCGTCGACGCCGATATGCTACCGTATATCCATACGGTTATCGACGCGCTCCTTGGCCCCCGACACCCCCCTGGTACCCGACGCCCCCTTGCCCGGCTACGCCGAGCTGCATTGCCTTTCCGCGTTCTCGTTCCTGCGCGGTGCCTCGCAGCCCGACGAGCTCGTGCACCGCGCGCAAACGCTTAAATACGCCGCGCTCGCCATCACCGACGAGTGCTCGCTGGCGGGCGTGGTGCGCGCGCATGCGGCGGCCAGGGCGCTCGCCTTCCCGCTGGTCATCGGCAGCGAGTTCACCCTCGACGACGGGCTGAAGCTCGTGCTGCACGCGGTCGACCGCGAAAGCTACGGCGACCTCGCGCAACTGATCACGCGCGCGCGCCGGCGCGCGGCCAAGGGACATTACGTCGCCACGCGCGACGACGTCGCCGACCTCGGCCGGCGCTGCCTCGCGCTGTGGGTCCCGGGCGCCGTGCCCGACCTCGGCGAGGCGGGCTTCCTGCGCGAGGTCTTCGGCGACCGCGCCCGCATGGCGGTCGAGCTCTTCGCGCGCGGCGGCGACCGCGCGCGGCTCGCGCTGCTCGGCGAGGCGAGCCGCGACTGCGGCCTGGCGATGCTCGCCGCCGGCGACGTGCACATGCACGTGCGCGCGAGGCGCGTGCTGCAGGACACGATGACGGCCATCCGCCTTCGCACCCCGCTCGCGCAGTGCGGCCACGCGCTTTTCCCCAACGGCGAGCGGCACCTGCGCTCGCGCGCACGGCTCGCGTCGCTCCATCCCGAGCCCCTGCTCGCCGCCACGCTCGAATACGCGGCGCAGTGCCGCTTCAGTCTCGACGAGCTCAAGTACGAGTATCCGCACGAGATCGTTCCCGCTGGCGAGACGCCGGCCTCGCACCTGCGCAAGCTGACGATGGAAGGGCTCGCGCGCCGCTATCCGCGGCTCGCCGGTGACCGCGGGCACCCGGTTCCCGTCAAGGTGGCCGAGCAGGTCGAGAAGGAACTCGCGCTGATCGCCGAGCTCGGCTACGAGCCCTACTTCCTCACCGTGCACGACGTGGTCGCGTTCGCACGTTCGAAGGGCATCCTCTGCCAGGGACGCGGCTCGGCGGCCAACTCGGTGGTCTGCTACGCGCTCGGCATCACCGAGATCGACCCGTCGCTGATCTCGGCGCTGTTCGAGCGCTTCGTCAGCCGCGAGCGCAACGAGCCGCCCGACATCGACGTCGACTTCGAGCACCAGCGCCGCGAGGAGGTGATTCAGTACGTCTACGGCAAGTACGGGCGCGAGCGCGCCGCGCTGGCCGCGACGCTGATCTCGTACCGCACCAAAAGCGCGGTGCGCGACGTCGGCATGGCGCTGGGCTTCGACCTCGCGCAGGTCGACCGGCTGGCACGCGTGTTCGCCTGGTGGGACGGGCGCGGCATCGACGAGGCGCGCATCCGCGAGGCCGGCTTCGATCCCGCGAGCCCGATGATCGAGCGGCTCGTGCACCTGGTCGGCGAGCTCCACGGTTTCCCGCGCCACCTGTCGCAGCACGTCGGCGGCTTCGTCATCGGACGGGGGCCCATCGAGCGCATGGTGCCGGTCGAGAACGCCGCGATGAAGGACCGCACCGTCATCGAATGGGACAAGGACGACCTCGACGAGATCGGCCTCCTCAAGGTCGATTGCCTCGCGCTCGGCATGCTCTCGGCCATCCGCCGTGCGCTGGACATGGTCTCGGCCTCGCTCGGTCGCACCGTGACCATGCAGTCGATCCCGCGCGAGGACCCCGAGGTCTACGCGATGATCCAGCGCGCCGACACCATCGGCGTGTTCCAGATCGAGAGCCGCGCGCAGCAGTCGATGCTGCCGCGGCTGAAGCCCGCCTGCTTCTACGACCTCGTGATCGAGGTGGCGATCGTGCGGCCGGGGCCGATCCAGGGCGGCATGGTGCATCCCTACCTGCGGCGCCGCCAGGGAAAGGAGCCGGTCAGCTACCCCAACGACGCGGTGAAGGGCGTGCTGCATCGCACGCTGGGCGTGCCCATCTTCCAGGAGCAGGTGATGAACCTCGCCGTCGTCGCGGCCAATTTCACGCCCGGCGAGTCGGACCGGTTGCGCCGCTCGATGGCGGCATGGCGGCGCAAGGGCGGGCTCGAGGTGTTCGAGCAGCGCCTCGTCGACGGCATGACGAAGAACAAGATCCCCGAGGCCTTTGCGCGACAGATCTTCCAGCAGATCCTGGGCTTCGGCGAGTACGGCTTTCCCGAGTCGCACTCGGCGTCGTTCTCGCTTTTGGTGTACGTCTCGTCGTGGCTGAAGCGTTACCACCCCGCGGCGTTCGCCGCAGGGTTGCTCAACGCCCAGCCCATGGGCTTCTACGCGCCCGCGCAGCTCGTGCAGGACGCCCGGCGCCACGGCGTCGAGGTGCGGGCACCCGACGTCATGGCCAGCGACTGGGACTGCACGCTGGAATCAGCGCAGGTTCCCGCGGGCGATCGCGCCCATGTGAAGGGCGATGCTCCTGCGACCTGGGGCCGCAGCGGCCCCGCGCTGCGCCTCGGCCTGCGCATGATCGGCGGGCTGCGCGAGGACGTCGCGCAGCGCATCGCCGCGCTGCGCGGCGAGCGTCCCTTCGCGTCGATCGCCGACCTCGCGCACCGCGCGGCGCTCGGCAAGCGCGAGCTCGACGCGCTGGCCGACGCCGACGCGCTGGCGGCGCTCGCCGGCCATCGCCACGATGCGGTATGGAACGTCGCGGGCGTGGAGAAGCTGCCCGCGATCCTCGCCGGCGCCACCTTCGACGAGGCGCCCCTCGCCCTGCCCGCGCCGACCGAGGGCCAGGACATCGTCGCCGACTACCGGCGCATCGGGCTCACGCTGCGCCGCCATCCGCTGGCGCTGCTGCGCCGCCAGCTCACGGCCAAGCGGCTCGTCACCTCGCGCGACGTGCAGGAGACCGATGCGGGTCGCCTCGCGCGCACCGCGGGCATCGTCATCGGTCGCCAGCGCCCCGACACCGCGAGCGGCGTGATCTTCGTCACCCTCGAGGACGAGCACGGCCATGTGAACGTGATCGTGCGCCGCGACATCTTCGACCGCCAGCGCCGCACGCTGCTCGGTGCACGGCTGATGGCGGTGTACGGCAAGGTCGAGCGCGAGGCGAGCGTGGTGCACGTCCTCGCCGCGCACCTGGTCGACCTGACGCCGCTATTGGGCGCGCTGGAGACGCGCTCGCGCGACTTCCACTAGCTTCGCGCGCGCCACGCCGCGATCAGCGCACGCACCTCGTCGTCGGGCCGCGCCACGACCTTGCGATACTCGGACTTTCCGGGGCGCGCAGGCTTGACGCGCGCTGAAACAGGCGCGGATCATGCGTCGCATGCCGGCGGTCCCGCTTCCGCACAGCTCCGTGACATCGCTCTCCATCATCCTTCCCGTCTTCGACCGCCGCACCGCCGGCTGGCGATCGCTCGAGTCGGCATTGGCGCAGGACTTCGCCCGCGGTGACTACGAGATCGTGGTCGTGCTCGGCCACGATGCTCCTGCCCACGAGCGCGACGCCGTAGCGGGCCCGCTGATCGCGCGCTGCGACACCGTCGTGCGCACGGCGCTCGACATCGACGACGTCGCCAGCGAGGTCGCCCTCTATGCCGCCGGCGCGCAGGCCGCGCGCGGCGACCTGCTGTTCTTCATGGAGGGGCATACCGAGCTGCGGCGCGACTGCTGCGCGGCGATCGCCTCGCACTTCCGCCGGCGACCCGGCGACGAGCTCGCGTGGGCGCCTCGCGTCAACTGCGGGGAAACGGCCCTCGGGCGACTCGTCTCGCTGCACAACCTGCGCCACGAGGCGCGCGCCGCTTCGCAGGACACGTTCTCGCTGGGCGCGAACAGCGTGATCCGTCGCAACGCCTATGCCCGGCTGGGAGGCCTCGACCCGCGCTTCGGCCGCCTCGCCGAGACGGTCCTGCTGCGCCGGGCGCAGGGCGAGGGCCTGCCGATCGGCCGCATCGAGGCACCGCTTGCCACGCACCACAACGACATGGGCCTGGTGCTCTGGCACGCGTTGATCATGCAGATGGGCGCGTCCAAGTGCGCCTGGTACGGCGCCTTGCGCGACGACGGCGCGGACCTGCGCGGTGCCATCCGGCACCGCGCCTATCTCGCGGCCGACAGCCGCTGGCGCGCACGCATGCTGTATCCGGTGCTGGCCGCCATGGGCTACGCGGCGCTCGCCGCCGCGATGGCGACGCTGCGCCTGAACGAGGCCCTCGCCTCGCGCCTCTACTGGCTCGCGCTGGGGTTCACCGACCTCGCCGGCTATTGCCAAATCAGCCGGCAACGGGCGCCAGCTTCTCCTTCGCGTCCGCCACCGGCGCGACCGCATCCAGCGCCACCCCGTTCTTCACCGCGGTGATCTCGGCGAGGATGGAAATCGCGATCTCCGGCGGCGTGCGGCTGCCGATGAAAAGCCCGATCGGGCCGTGCAGCCGCGCGATCTCGGCCGGCGTGACGTCGAACTCGAGCAGCCGCTCGCGGCGCTTGTCGTTGTTCTTGCGCGAGCCCAGCGCGCCGACGTAGAAGGCCGGCGACTTGAGCGCCTCCATCAGCGCGAGGTCGTCGAGCTTGGGGTCGTGGGTCAACGCGACCACGGCGCAGCGCTCGTCCAGCGCCATCGCCTTGACGGTATCGTCGGGCATGGTGCGCACCAGGTCGACGCCGGGGATGTCCCAGGTCTCCGTGTACTCCTCGCGCGGGTCGCAGATGGTGACGCGGTAGTCGAGGCCGACGGCGATCTGCGCCAGGTACTTGGAGAGCTGCGACGCGCCGATCACCAGCATGCGGTAGCGCGGGCCGTGCACGGTGACGAGCTGCCTGCCGTCGAAGGCGAGCGCGTCGCTGGCCTTGGCAGGGTGCAGCGTCGCCATGCCCGACGGCAGGTCGAGCTTGCGCGCGACGAGGTGGCCCTCCTCGATCTCCCGCAGCAGGGCGCGCATCCCTGATTCGCGCGTCAGGGGTTCGAGCACCAGCTGGATGGTGCCGCCGCAGGGGAGGCCGAAGCGCCACGCCTGGTCGGCCGTCACGCCGTAGGTGACGGCCTCGGCGCGCGTGGCCTTCATCCCTTCCTTGCGCGTGCGGTCGACGATGTCGTCCTCGATGCAGCCTCCCGACACCGAGCCGACGACGAGGCCGTCGTCGCGCACGGCGAGCATCGCGCCCTCGGGGCGCGGCGAGCTGCCCCAGGTCTTGACGACGGTGACGAGCAGCACGCGACGGCCCTCCTCGAGCCAGTCGGCGCTGCGCTTCAGGACTTCGTGGTCGACGCTGTCCATGCAAATCCTCCTCGCGTGCTCCAGGCCGATGCCGTCGCCGAGGTCACGCGTCCAATGCGCGGGCCGCTAGCGGAAGTGCCCGCCGCGGAAATAAAGATACGCCAGGATGGCGATGATGGCGGCGATGGCGATGAAACGCGTCCAGGTACCCATCTCCGAGGGACGCGCGGGGAGGCGTTCGTCGTCCGCAGCCTTTGCCCCGGCGGTCGCCGCGCCCCCGGCGACGGTCTCGCCGGCGGCGACCGTCTCGCCGGCGCCGGGCGCCGCGAAATGCGCCACGAAGCGCGCGAAGAAATCGTCGGCGAGCTTGGCGGCCGCGCCGTCGACGAGGCGCGAGCCGATCTGCGCGAGCTTGCCACCGACCTTGGCGTTGACGGTGTAGGCGAGCGTCGTCTGCCCTTCGCCGGCGGGCTCGAGCCTGACCTTGGCGTCGCCGTTGGCGAAACCCGCGGCGCCACCCTGCCCTTCGAAGCGGAGCGTATAGCCGCGCGGCGGATCGATGTCTTCCATGGTCATCGTGCCGCCGAAGCGCGCGCTGACCGGCCCGACGCGCGCCATGACGTTCGCGCGGTAGCTGTTGTCGCCGGTCCTTTCCAGCGACTCGCAGCCTGGCACGCATTGCCTGAGCACCTCGGGATCGACCAGCGCGTCGAACACCGCCTGCGGCGGCGCGGGAACCGTGCGGGTGTTGGTCATCTGCATATCAGGGTCTCCCGGTCCTTCCTCGCATCATCCGAACCGCGGCGGCCTGCCCTTCGTGGCGCCCGGGCCCGCGGCCACGCGCGAGCGGCATCCGCGCAGCGGCGAAGCGCGCGCCTCCGCGCGGGCGCTTCACGTCGCCGGCGAGCGCGCCGGCCAGCGCCTCGAGGCTCGCCAGGTTGTGCACCGGGCGGAAGTCGTCGACCCAGGGCAGCATCGCGCGGATGCCGGCGGGCCTCGCCTCGAAATCGGCGTAGCGCAGCAGCGGGTTGAGCCACACCACGCGGCGCGCGGACTTCGACAGGCGCTCCATCTCGAAGGCAAGGCCCGCTCCGCCTTCGGCGTCGAGGCCGTCGCTGATCAGCAGCACCACGGCATTCTGCCCGAGCAGGCGGCGCGACCAGCGGCGGTTGAACTCGGCGAGGCTCTCGCCGATGCGGGTGCCGCCCGACCAGTCCTCGACGGCGGCGGTGACCTTGGCCAGGGCGACGTCGACGTCCCGATGGCACAGGTGCCGGGTGATGTTGGTGAGCCGCGTGCCGAACACCAGCGTGTGCACGCGGTCGCGGTCGTTGGTGATGGCGTGCACGAAGTGCAGCAGCATCCGCGCATAGCGCTCCATCGAGCCCGAGATGTCGCAGAGCACCACCAGCGGCGGCGTGCGGCGCAGGGGCGCGCGCATCGCCAGCGGCGCGGCGAAGCCCGCGGCGCCGGTCATGCGCCGCAGCGTGGCGCGCAGGTCGACGCGGCGGCCATGCGCGGCGCGCGCGTAACGGCGCGTCGGCAGCAGCGGCAGCGGCAGGCGCAGCCGCGCGATCAGCTTCTTCACCTCGCCGAGCTCGGCCGTGGTCATGGTGGCGAAGTCCTGCTTCTGCAGCACCTCGCGCGCCGAGAAGGTGAACGCGGCGTCGAGGTCGACCTCGTCGCCGTCCTCGAGCGCAGGCAGCGCCTCGCGCGGCGGCGCGAGCGCCTCGGCGAGGCGCGCGGGCACGGGAGGGGCGCCCTCCGGCGGCACGCGGCCCTGCACGCGCGGCAGGAGCGCAGCCATCATGCGCTCGATGAGGCGCGGGTTGCGGAAGAACACCTCGAAGGCCTGCTCGAACAGCACGAGCTGCTCCTGCCGCGACACCAGCACGGCCTCGAGCGCCGCGCGGAAGTCGGCGCGGTTCCCCACGCCCACCGCTTCCACGGCGGCCAGCGCGTCGAGGGACTTGGCGGGCCCGACGGGGATGCCGACGCTGCGCAGCACGCGCACGAAGTGCACGACGTTGTCGGCGAGCACCCCGTGCGGAAACGCCGCGAGCATCCGGGCCTCGGTCGGGTGGGCCATCGCGCAGCAGCCGCGGGGATCAGGCCGCCGCGGCCTGCGCGTCGCCCACCATGCGCGTGAGCACGTCGAGCGGAAAGGCGCCGACGTCGTCCTGGTACTTGAGCAGCACGCCCAGCGTGTCGGCCACCGCGGCGGGGTCGAGCGAGACCTTGTCCAGCGCCATCAGCGCCTCGGCCCAGTCGAGGGTCTCGGCGACGCCCGGTGACTTGAAGAGGTCGCGGCCGCGCAATGCCTGCGTGAACGCCACCACCTCGCGCGCGAGGCGATCGGGGACGCCGGGGCAGCGGCGGCGAACGATGGCGAGCTCGCGCACCGCGTCCGGGTAGCCCACCCAGTGGTAGAGGCAGCGGCGCTTGATGGCGTCGTGGATCTCGCGCGTGCGGTTCGAGGTGAGCACGACGATCGGCGGCGCCGGCGCGCGCACCGTGCCGATCTCGGGGATGGTCACCTGGAAATCGGAGAGCAGCTCCAGGAGGTAGGCCTCGAAGGGCTCGTCGGCGCGGTCGAGCTCGTCGATCAGCAACACCGGCGCGCCGCCCGGTTGTGGCGACAGCGCCTCGAGCAGCGGGCGCTTCAGCAGGAAGCGCGGGTCGAAGATGTCCTGCGCGAGGGCCTCGCGCGATACGCCGCCGGCGGCCTCGGCGAGGCGGATCTCGACCATCTGCCGCGGGTAGTTCCACTCGTACACCGCGGCGGCGGTGTCGAGCCCCTCGTAGCATTGCAGGCGGATGAGGCGGCGCCCGAGCGCCGCCTCCAGCACCTTGGCGATCTCCGTCTTGCCGACACCGGCTTCACCCTCGAGGAACAGCGGCCGGCCGAGTTTCAGCGCGAGGAAGACCGCGGTGGCGAGCCGCCGGTCGGCGACGTAGTCGCGACTTTCGAGCAGCGCCAGCGTCGCGTCGACGTCGCCGGGGACGGGATGTTCGGCGGAGGTCATCCGCCGAAGCATAGCAAAGCGTCAGCTCGCCGCGACCGCGCGCGCCGCCATCACCGCGATGAGGTGCGCGCGATACTCCGGCGAGCCGTGCAGGTCGGCGTTGAGTCCCGCGGAGGGCATCTTCACCGACTTCGCCGCCTCGGCGCTCCAGCTCTTGGCCAGCGCGTCCTCGAGGGCCTTGGCGCGGAACACCGACGACCCGGCACCCGTCACCGCCACGCGCACGCCGCTGCCGGTCTTCGCCACGAACACGCCCACCAGCGCGAAGCGCGAGGCCGGCTGCGGGAACTTGGCGTAGGCCGCCTTCTGCGGCACGGGAAAGCGCACTCCGGTGATGATCTCGTCCTCGGCGAGCGCCGTCTCGTACATGCCCTTGAAGAACGCGTCGGCGCCGATGCTGCGCTTGCTGGTGACCACCGTCGCGTCGAGCGCGACCACGGCCGCGGGCCAGTCGGCGGCGGGATCGTTGTTGGCGATCGAGCCGCCGATCGTGCCCATGTTGCGCACCTGGCGGTCGCCGATGCCCTCCGCCAGCGCCGCCAGCGCGGGGATCGACTCCTTCACCGCCGAGGAGGCCGCGACCTCGGCATGGCGCGTCATCGCGCCGATCACCAGCGTCGAGCCTTCGCTGCGGATGCCGCTCAACTCGCCGATGCCCGACAGGTCGACGACGTGTCCCGGCTGGGCGAGCCGCAGCTTCATCGCCGCGACGAGGCTCTGCCCGCCCGCCAGCGCCTTGCCGCCAGTCTTGGCCAGCGTGGCCGCCGCGTCGGCGACGCTCTTCGCCTTGTGGATCTCGAATGCGTACATGATCGTGCTCCTCCGCTAGCGCTTCGCCGATTGCAACGCCGACCAGACGCGGTGCGGCGATGCGGGCATGTCGAGGTGCGTGACGCCCGCGGGCGCGAGCGCGTCCATCACCGCGTTCATCAGCGCGGCGGGCGCGCCGATCGCGCCGGCCTCGCCGCAGCCCTTGGCACCCAGCGGGTTGTGCGTGCAGGGCGTGCCGTGGGTGGCGACGTTGAACGAGGGCACGTCGTCGGCACGCGGCATGGCGTAGTCCATCAGGCTGCCGGTGAGAAGCTGCCCGCTTTCGCGGTCGTAGACGCAGTTCTCGAGCAGCGCCTGGCCGATGCCCTGCGTGAGCCCGCCGTGCACCTGCCCCTCGACGATCATCGGGTTGATGATGTTGCCGAAGTCGTCGCAGGCCGAGAAGCGCTCGACCGTCACGCGCCCCGTCTCCGGGTCGACCTCGACCTCGCAGATGTGCGTGCCCGCCGGGTAGGTGAAGTTGGTGGGGTCGTAGAACGCCGTCTCGTCGAGGCCCGGCTCGAGCTTGTCCAGCGGGTAGTTGTGCGGCACGTAGGCCGCGAGCGCCACCTCACCGAAGGCCTTGCTGCGGTCGGTGCCAGCGACGGTGAACTTGCCGTCGGCGAACTCGATGTCGGTCTCGGCCGCCTCGAGGAGGTGCGCGGCGATCTTCTTGCCCTTGGCGACGACCTTGTCCAGCGCCTTGACGATGGCGGTGCCCCCCACGGCCAGCGAGCGCGAGCCGTAGGTGCCCATGCCGAAGGGGATGCGGCCGGTGTCGCCATGCACCACGTCGACGTTCTCGACCGGGATGCCGAGGCGCGCCGCCACCACCTGGGCGAAGGTCGTCTCGTGTCCCTGTCCGTGGCTGTGCGAGCCGGTGAACACGCTCACGCTGCCGGTGGGATGCACGCGTACCTCGCCCGCCTCGAACAACCCCGCGCGCGCACCCAGCGCACCCGCGATGTTGGAAGGCGCCAGGCCGCAGGCCTCGATGTACGAGGCATAGCCCAGGCCGCGCAGCTTGCCGGCCTTCGTCGACGCCTCGCGGCGCGCGGCGAAGCCCTTGACGTCGGCGATCTTCATCGCGCCGTCGAGGCAGGAATCGTAGTCGCCGATGTCGTAGTTGAGCGCCACCGGCGTCTGGTAGGGAAAGCTGCGGATGAAGTTGCGGCGGCGCAGCTCGTCCTGCGCAATGCCCGTCTCGACCGCGGCCTGGTGCACGATGCGCTCCACCACGTAGGTGGCCTCGGGGCGCCCTGCCCCGCGATAGGCGTCGACCGGCGCGGTGTTGGTGAACACCGCGGTCACCTCGGCGTAGATCGCGGGCGTGGTGTATTGCCCCGCGAGCAGCGTCGCGTACAGGATGGTGGGGATGCAGGAGGCGAAGGTCGACAGGTACGCGCCCATGCTCGCCCTGGTGTGCACGCGCAGCGCCAGAAACTTGCCGTCCTTGTCGAGCGCCAGCTCGGCATGCGTGACGTGGTCGCGGCCGTGCGCGTCGGCGAGGAACGATTCGCTGCGCTCGGCGGCCCACTTGATCGGGCGATGGACGCGCTTCGACGCCCACACCATCGCCGTTTCCTCGGGGTAGAGGTAGATCTTCGAGCCGAAGCCGCCGCCGACGTCGGGCGCGATCACCCGCACCTTGTGCTCGGGGAGCCCCAGCACGAAGGCCGTCATCAACAGGCGCTCGACGTGCGGGTTCTGGCTCGTCACGTAAAGCGTGTACGCGTCGTCGCCGGCGTGGTAGCTCGCGTTGGCCGCGCGCGGCTCGATGGCGTTGGGGATCAGCCGGTTGTTGACGAGGTCGAGCTTCGTCACGTGCGCGGCCTTGGCGAAGGCCGCGTCGACGGCGGCCTTGTCGCCCAGCGCCCAGGTGTAGCAGCGGTTGCCGGGTGCCTCGGCGTGGATCTGCGGCGCACCGGCGGCGAGCGCGTCGTCCACGGTGACGACCGCGGGCAGCACGCCGTACTCGACGTCGATCAGCTCGGCGGCGTCCTTGGCCTGCGCCACCGACTCGGCGACGACGATGGCGACGGGATCGCCGACATAGCGCACCTTGCCCACCGCCAGCACCGGGTGCGGAGGCTCGTTCATCGGCTTGCCGTCGGTCCCGGTGATGAGCCAGCCGCAGGGGAGCCCGTTGACGCCCGTGAGGTCGGCGCCGGTGAACACGCCCAGCACGCCGGGCGCGGCCTTGGCCTTCGCCGTGTCGATCCTGCCCAGCGTCGCGTGCGCATGGGGCGAGCGCAGGAAGAACGCGTAGGCCTGGTGCGGCAGCGTCACGTCGTCGGTGTACTGCCCCGAGCCGGTGAGGAAGCGGCGGTCCTCCTTGCGCAGCACGCGCTCGCCGACGACGGCCCTTTCAGTCGCTCCCATGGCGCGCTCCTTCCCCCATCGCCGCGGCGCCTTCCTGCACGGCCTTGACGATGTTGTGGTAGCCGGTGCAGCGGCAGATGTTGCCCTCGAGCTCGGCGCGGATGGTCGCCTCGTCGGCATGCGGATGGCGCGCGCAGAGGTCGATGGCGCTCATCACCATCCCGGGTGTGCAGAAGCCGCATTGGAGGCCGTGGCAGGCGTGGAACGCGGCCTGCATCGGGTGCAGCGTGCCGTCGGCGGCCGAGATGCCCTCGATGGTGTCGACCTTCGCGCCGGCGGCCTGCATGGCGAGCACGTTGCAGGCCTTGATCGCGCGGCCGTCGACGTGCACGGTGCACGCGCCGCACTGGCCCGTGTCGCAGCCGACGTGCGTGCCGGTGAGCCCCAGGTTGTTGCGCAGGAAATCGACCAGCAGCGTGCGCGGGTCGATCGCGGCGTCGACGGCCTTGCCGTTGACGGTCAGCGAAAGCATGACGGACACGACATCTCCTCCGATGGTGAGAGCACGCGAAAACCCATCATAGCGCCGTGGTTATGGCGCGGCAATCTCGCCGCCGCGTCGCCCGCCCTCGCCGCTCGCCGCTCGGCCGCTCAGTCGTTGTCCCCCTGGCAGTCCTTGCCTTCCGCCTTGTGCAACGCCCTGGCATCGACGTCGACCCATGTGGCGCCCTGCTTGCGCTGCAGCGCCGAGGCCCCGCCGAGCGACGCGCTGGCATAGCCGCCCGCCTGGGCCTTGTCGAACACGATCAGCACGCATCCCGCGCGGGTCCGGCTGACCTTGCCGCCGATCCAGTCGCTGCTGCCGAGGCCGCTGGCGCGCAAGCGCACCTCGCTGCCGTCGGGAAGGGCCGATGTGGCCTCGGTGGCGGGCAGGGCGGCGACCGGATGAAGCGCCGCGGCAGCGGCGAGCGCGACGATGGCCGCACGGCGGCCGGGCGTGCGGGACGCGGCATGCGATGGCAGGTTCCAGGTTGCTGCGAGCTTCATGTCAGTAGAGCCCCGCGACATAGTTGGCGACGTCGAGGATATCGTCATCCGACATGGTCGAGGTCACGCTGGTCATGTTGCCGCCGTCGTTGTTGCGGGTCTTGGCCTTGAAGTCCTTGAGCTGCTTGACGATGTAGTCGTACTGCTGCCCGGCCACGCGCGGGATCTCGTTCTGCCCGGCGAATCCCCCGAGATGGCACATGCTGCACAGCGCGGCGCTGGCGATCTTCTCCCCCCTGGCCGCGCGCGCGGGGTCGGGCTTGAAGCCGGTGGGCACGGGCTTCTGCGCGGCGAAGTACTGCGCGAGCTCGGTGACCTCGTCGCGCGTCAGCGGCTCGGCCATCGGCGACATCACCGGGTCGCTGCGGCGCTTGGCCTGGAAGTCGCGCAGCTCGGTGTAGATGTAGCGGAATGTCTGCCCGGCGAGGATGGGATAGAGGCCGTTGGTGGAATTGCCCTTGGGCCCGTGGCAGGACTCGCAGAGGGCGGCCTTCGCCGGCGCCGCGGGAGCCTGCGCCTGCGCGTTCGCGGCTGCCATGGCGAGCATGGCGAGCATGGCGGGCAAGGCGCGGGCGACCCAAGGCGCGGCGCCCGCAGATGCCGCGCCCGAGGCCGCTCGCGCGTCGATGCGGGCGGCTCCTCGGGGCGTTGCAAGGGGCACGGGGTGCCGGGTGTATCGACGCATGTCGGCTTTCCAAAAAAGTTCCGGTGTCAAGTCCTTCGTGCAGATCACGCGGGGCTGAAACCGCATATGGGACAGCAGGTTAGCTCTTTTCAAGGCCGCTTTACAGAACTGCGGCTTCGTAGGCTAGGAGCTACATAGGAGCGTCGGGAGAGAAGGACACATCGCACTGCGTCGTGCTGGATTGCTGAGGAACGACGAACCTGCCGCATCATCATAGCCCACGAATTCGCATTCGTAGCTCGTCGGTTTCAGCATCAAATGGATTGTGGAGTTCGCCGACTTCGGTCCCCAGCCTGGAACAATCCGCATCCTTTTGACAGTAGCCCACCCCTGCCATCCCGTATCAGGAACAACGCGCTCAGTCCCTGCCGCGTCGCGAGTGCCGTGCCGGCTTCGGGGCCAGTCACCATGAGGGCCGTTGCCCAGGCGTCGGCTTCTGCGCAGGTCGGGGCAAGCACGGTAACCGACGCTGGCGAAGACAGCAGCGGCGCGCCCCGCTGCGGGTCCATCGTGTGCGACAAGTAGCGTCCCTGCACCGTCACACCGTGCCGGTAGTCGCCAGAGGTGGCGACAGCGCCATCCTGGAGGCACAGGATCGAATGCGGCGCGCGGCTGTCTGGATCGGGCGCTTCGACCGCGATTGTCCATGCCTCGCCATCGGGCCGCAGGCCCAGTGCGCGCATCTCACCGTCGATGCCGACCAGTCCTGCGGCGATGCCGAAGCTGCCCAGGGTTTGCGCCAGCCGGTCCACCCCGTAACCCTTGGCGATGCCATTCAGGTCGAGCACGATGGCTTCCCGTTTGCACACTTGGTTGCCCGTCAGTTCCAGCACCTCGTGGGCCGCGCGTCGGGGTGCGGCCAAGGCGCGGCGTATGCCTTCTTCATTGGTGGCTTGCGGGCCGAAGCCCCAGGCTTGCACCGCATCGCCCATGCCGATGTCGAAGGCTCCGCCGGAAGCGCGTCCGATGGCCAGGCCCAGGGCCAGCACGCGGGCCAGATCGTCCGGCACCACGGCTGATGCGCCCGCCGGCGTCCGGTTCAGGCGCATCAGGTCGCTGTCCGGATCCCAGGTGGACATCTGCATGTCCACCTCGTCGCTTGCCTGCTGCAAGGCTGCCTGCACCGGGCCGGTGTCGAATCCCGGCGCGGCGAAAAACAGGGCGGACCAGCGCGTGCCCATGGTGGGGCCGTTCAGCGCATGGCGGATCAGCTCAGTAGATGTCTTCGACATAGCGGTCCCCGGCCTTGAGCATCGCAGGCGTCAACCCGGCAGGCTTCAGAATGTCGGTCAGTGCATCGGCCACACCGCGCGCCATATCCCGCCCTCCGCACACCATGATCCTGGCGCCCTGGCTGATGGCCGCTGTGATCCGTGGCGCTTGCTGTCGCAGGGCATCCTGCACGTACTGCGGCCGCTCTCCGCGTGAGACTGCGATGGACAGATGAGCCAGCTTGCCATCGGCCTGCCAGCCCGACAGCTCATTGCGGTAGAGAAAATCGCTGTCGGGCTGGCGCAGTCCGAAGAACAGATGAACGGGGCGGTGTGACTTGTTGTTGCGTATGAAGCCCGCCAGTGGCCCGACCCCGGTGCCTGCCCCGATCAGGATCAGGGGTGTCCGATCGCGGCCCGCATGGAAACCCGGATGGCGCCGCAAGAATCCCTGGGCCGTCTGGCCTGGCTCCAATTGAGTCAGTTGGCCCGAGGTCAGGCCGCCGACATGCTGGCGCACGACGATTTCGATGAAACCGTCCCGTGATCCCGATGCCAGGGAATACAGGCGGGGGATCGCCGAGCCTTCGGGTACGATGCCCAGCAGGTCGCCTGGCTCGAATCGCGTGAAGCGTTGGCCCGTCAGGCGCTGCCAGAACGACGCTTTGGGCAGCGCGAAGCGCAGGATCGACATCGGAGCCTGCACCGCCGCGCCATAGTCGTGGCGCTCCAGCAGGGTCAGCGTCTGGATGGCCGGAAGAGTCGGTTGGTGGGCGAGTTCCAGTTCGATGCCAAGCGCCTGGCCCAGTATTCGGCCCCAGCGGGCAAAGTCCTGCGGCGACTGGCGGTCGATAGTGTCGAAGGCCATCAGGGCAGGCCAGCCCTTGTCCCGAGCGACGTTGTCCACAGCGCAGGCGAATGCGCAGAAGGCCGGGAAGCTGCGGTCGCCGAAACCCAGTACCGCCACAGGAGCGGTGGGCGCGGTCTTCAGGCTCTGGAGCTGAACGAGAAAGCCCTTGGCCGAGGCTGGGGCATCGCCCTCGCCATAGGTGGCGGCGAGGATCAGAAAGCGCCGCGCCCGACGATAGCGTGCGGGCTGGAAGGCTGCCATCGAGGTCACATGCACCGATTGCCCTGCATCACGCAAGCCACGAGCCAGCGTCGCGGCAAAACCCCAGGTGCTGCCGCCTTCGGAGCCCACCAGCACGATGGTGTCGGCCTGCGCGGCGGGTGCGTTGCCTATAAGCCGGGGGCGACTGCGCCACCCCGGCAGCCAGACCAGTATCCCCGTCACGGCCAGTATCGCCCCCCCCATCGCCATCACTCCCAGGAACAGCCCGAACACGGCAGCGCCCTGCCCGGTATGCAGCATGTAGATCGTCTCCGACGCGCGTTGCCCGAGGCTCAGGTCCTGCCAACCCAGCAGGGTGCCGGTTCCCTGATCCACATATCCCACGCCCCGGTCGGTTCTCAGGGTGAACATGTCCTGCGGATCGTCTGGCGCGGGAAAGCTCAGCTCGCGCAGTTCGGCCACCGGCGTGACGCGCAGGGCTTGCATCTCGGTCAGCGCCAGGCCGGCCTGACCGCTGACCGTGGCAGGCGTCTCCAGGCTGGCGACATCGATCGTGACGATCTCGAAGGTTTGGGCCGACATCCACAGTGCGGTCATGGCGGACAGCGCGAGCCCCAGCACCGTCACACGCGCGATGTCGGTATGCAGGCGTCCTGCGAGCGGGCCACGCAGGCGTGCCAACCAGTGTCGCCAGCCTCCCAGGCGACGGGCTACCAGCACCGTGCCGGAAATGGCCAGCAGCAGCATCGCCAGCGCGCCCGCTGCGACGATCAGGCGGCCGCTGTCGCCCAGGAGCAGCGAGCGGTGCAAATTGGTGAGCCAGCGCCGCAGCGGATTCGGGTCGGCGCTGGCCACATCACGGCCTGTGGCCGGGTCGATCACGGCCGAACCGGGCTGGTCGCCATCGAACCACCACGCACTGATCTGCCCCGAGGGTGCGCGCCTGATCTGTTCCAGGCCGGGATGAGCTGCTTGCACCCGCGTGGCCAGATCAGCGACTGTCAGCGTGGCATCGGGCTGAAAGGTTCGAGCAGTCTCCAGCGCCGGAAAGAGCGAGAGTGCCGCGCCGCTCAGCGC
Organism: Casimicrobiaceae bacterium; assembly: GCA_044226535.1. Taxonomy (GTDB): domain Bacteria; phylum Pseudomonadota; class Gammaproteobacteria; order Burkholderiales; family Casimicrobiaceae; genus VBCG01. The sequence continues at coordinate 190,745 of JBGAGT010000004.1, forward strand.
CGTGACAACCAGCAGGACGGCCAGCACGAGGCCCAGCCAGCGGTGCAGGATACGCATCATCGCGGCAGCTTCCGATCAGGATCAGAGGCCGTAGCTGAAGCCGGCGACATAGCGCCGCCCGGCGACGGGCTTGCCAGCCCCGGCGGTCGTCAATGGCACCGAAACGTCACGTGGACTGTCCTGCATATCCTCCGCGGCGGCATCCACGTTCAGCTTGTAGCCCGCATCGAACAGGGCATCGGCCAAGTCCACCGTCACCTTCAGGCTGCGGCCTGCACCCACGCTGGCACCAGTGATGCCATCGATCTGCGAGCGGTTGCCGCCAGTCGCGCGATACCAGTCCGGCAGGTGCTTGTAATACTTCGATTTCTCACCCGCGACCCACAGTGTGCGCACATAGGCGCCGTTTGCATCGGTCAGGTACAGCGCCAGGTAGGCGCCATTGCCGCCATAGTTCTTGAGCGCGGTGGTCAAGGTGACCGGACGTGCCGCAGCCAGGTTAGGCAGCGCCATGGCTGCGGACAGGGCCAGGCAAGAGACGAGCTTTTTCATGATGATTCCTTCGCAAGTAGAACGATGTCGTTCGTGGAGGTGCAGGCGCCTCTAGCGCAGCGCGAACACCTCGTGATGAACGCGACGCGGGCGCTGCCCCGTCGCCTGGAGTCCCGACACGACCGCATCACGCAGGCCAGCCGGTCCGCAATAAAACAGCTCCGATTCGCACAGCGGGAAGGGCACCAACTGGATTAGCCGTTGCGCTGTCAAGCACCCGTCTTCGGCGCTGGCCATGACATGCACCGTCAGGCCGGGATGGCGTGCGGCAATGGTCGCCAAGCGCTCTGCGGCGAAAGCTTCGGGTCGCGTCGTCACCACCCAGACCAGAGCGATCTCCTGCTGCTCGGCATCGGTCAATGCCTCGGCCCAGGCCAGGAAAGGTGTGATGCCGATGCCGCCGGCCAGCCATACCTGGCGCCGCACGCGCCTGCGGAAAACGAACCGACCGTAAGGCCCCTCGACCCGCAGGCGCTTACCGGGTGACAGACGTTCGGGCAGACGCCGGGTCCAGTTGCCCAGGGATTTGATGGCGAAGCGGAGGCGACCGTCCGCACTCGGTGCACTCGTTATGGTGAAGGGATGAGCCTCGGCCATCCCCACATCGGAGGCCGACAGGAAGGCGAACTGACCCGGCCGCCAGCGCAGGGCTCGCCCTTCTGGGCGCAGCGTCACTTCCGCGACCATTCCGTGTTGGTCGATGTTCTCCAGCACAAATGCACGCGGACGCAGGTACGGTGCGACGAACTGCATGAACAGCCACGCCGTCACCCCTGCCAGGCTCAAGGCGTTCAGGTACAGGCCCAGCGTGCCATCCAGGCCGGCGGGCTGATCGATGGCAAGCTGGTGGAATGCGGCGACGGCAAACAGAAGCCCTGTGAAACGGTGAGTGAAGCGCCAGATCGGCCAGGGCAACTCCAGTCGAGTGAAGGGAATCCGCTTGATCCAACTGATCAGGATCAGCCCGATGAGGCCATTGAATGCGACTTCACCGATGTCCGAAGCAAATTCCCCCAGTCGCGTTTCGCGCACGACATTTTCCAGCTCGGGCTCGAAGGTGTTGTGCCCGATCATCAGGGCCAGTGCGGCAATTCCCAGCCATTTGTGAACCTCATACATCCGATCGAGCCCCCCAAACAGGGGTTCGGCCCAACGCGGGCGTGCGGACAAGACCAAGGCCAGACTCATGGCAGCAATGGATGCCGCGCCCAGTGCAATGCCTATTGCGACGTCCGCACCGTAGGGTGCATAAGTCTGTGCACCAAGCACGGCCGCGTACAGAACGGCCAGGGTGGCCAATATCGGTCCCGTCAGGTACATGGCGCACTCCTTAGCGCGTGCCCTCCGGCGCCGCCGGGGCGGGCGGGCGCCGCGATTTGTCATCAGAGGGCTTGCCCGTCTTGGCCGCTTGACCCCGCCCAGCAGGCAGGTAGCGCGACGAGTCGGCGCCAGAGCGGAAGCGGACCTCCAGTTTCTGGACCGCGAGCGATGCCGGGTCGATCTTCAAACGAATCTGGTTGCCGTCACCGTCCCGGCCACGGACTTCGTAGCAGCCATCGTCGATGCGCAGGCGCTCTGTCGTGATGCCCAGTTCGGTTACACGGGCCGTAACGGTTTCGCGGGACTGCCATTCGGCCATGGGTCGGTGGCAATCGTCGTCAGCCAGCGCGGCACCAGAGGCAGTCAGCGCGATCACTACGGCAATCGGCAGGAATGTTTTCATGGTGAGCTCCTTTATCCTTCGATGGCTTGAGGATGCTCTGCTAACGTGACCGCAGCCTGAGCCCTGAGCGAAAATTGCTTCAGGTTGCCGTCAGGTATGCCGTTGCGTCGGCCCATAGAGGAAAGGTTCAATGCGTGTCCTGCTGATTGAAGACGACGACGTGCTGGGCGCAGCCGTGCGCGACCAGATTGCGAGCGATGGCCATTCCGTGGATTGGGTGCGTCGCCTTGATGCGGCGGACCATGCGATCGCGGGCGTGCCTTACGACCTCGTTCTGCTGGACCTGATGTTGCCCGATGGCCGGGGCATTCCCTTCCTGCGGCGCCTGCGCGCGCGGGGTACGGCCATACCGGTCATCATCCTGACGGCCCTTGATCAGGTGTCAGACCGGATCGAGGGGCTGAATGCCGGCGCCGACGACTATCTCGTGAAGCCCTTTGATCTGGCCGAATTGTCGGCGCGCATCGGATCGGTTGCGCGTCGATACAGCGGCAACCCCAATCCCATCGTCATCCATGGATCACTCCAGATCGATCTGGCCGCACGCAGCATCCGTCGTGACGGCCGCCTGGTGCCGCTGACGGCGCGCGAATGGGCGTTGTTCGAGGCATTCCTGTCCCGACCCGGCCAGTTGCTCTCGAAAGCGCAGTTGGAGGAAAAGCTCTATGCCTTCGATGCCGAAGTGGAGAGCAACGCCATCGAGGTGCATGTCAGCCGCCTGCGCAAGAAACTGGGCGCCGAGATCATCGTGACCGAACGCGGACTGGGCTATCGGTTGGGGCAGGCATGAGGGTGCCCGGAAGCCTGCAGCGGCGCCTGGGGCTTTCGCTGGGAGTCCTGCTGACGGGGCTCTGGATCGGTGCCGCCTCAGTGACGGCGGTCCTGGCGCGCAATGCCATCGAGGAAATCTTTGACTCGGCCCTCCAGGAAACGGCGCAGCGAATCCTGCCGCTGGCAGTCGCAGACGTTCTTGGGCGTGAAGAAGAAGGGGTGACCCAGCGCCTGGCCGAAATCCGCGAGCACAACGAACTGCTCACCTATGCCGTGCGCGATGCCCAAGGACGCATCCTGCTGCTTTCGCACGACGCCAACCCGGTGGTTTTCCCTCATTGGAGTGGCATCGGATTCAGTCAGTCCACAACCCACCGCTTCTACAGCGAAGAGACACTGCAAGGCTCTATCCGGCTCACTGTCGCCGAACCGCTGGCGCATCGCATGGTCATGGCGCGTGAAATCCAGATGGGTTTGGTTATGCCCTTGTTGATTTTTCTGCCCATTGCGCTGCTGGCCATCGTGCTGACCGTGCGTACGACCCTGGCCCCCTTGCGGCGCTTCCGTGAACGGCTGGCGGCACGTGGGGTACGCGATCTGTCGCTGGTCCCGGCGGATGAACTGCCGGCAGAGGTCGCGCCGGTGGCCGACACCCTGAACGGCTTGCTCGGGCGGCTCGGCGCCGCCTTCGAAGCCGAGCGCAGCTTCGCCGCCAATGCCGCCCATGAACTGCGCACGCCGCTGGCGGGCGCCATCGCGCAGGCCCAGCGCCTGCAGGCAGAGACGGGCGACCCGGCGGCAAAGGCCCGTGCATCCGATATCGAAGCGACACTCAAGCGCCTGACGCGGCTCTCCGAACGCTTGATGCAACTGGCACGGGCCGAAGGCGGACGGCTGCGCCTGGAACAGGTCTCGGATCTGCGGCCCGTAGCGCGCATCCTGACCGACGAGTTGTCTCGTACGGCGGGCGCGGATCGAATCTCCCTGTCGCTGCCGGACGATCCCCTGATGTCGGATCTCGATCCCGACGTGTTCGCGATCCTCTATCGCAACCTCGTCGAAAACGCCCTGCGCCATGGCGCGGACGGCACGCCCATCCATGTTTCGCTGGCCAGCGACGGCGTACTGACGGTCGCCAACGATGGGCCTGTCGTGCCGAACGAAACCCTTGCCCGGTTGGCGGACCGATTCGAGCGCGCGGGAAAGCTCAGGGATGGCAGTGGTCTTGGGCTGGCGATCGTCCATGCGATTGCCCAGCGCATCGGCAGTGCGTTGGTCCTGAAGTCGCCGAGGCCCGGACAGGATTCAGGCTTCGAGGCATGCCTGACTCTTCCCACTACAATGAGTGATAACCACCTGTTGATCGGCTCGGGCAGTCGTTTTGGTAATTCGCCGAGCTGAATACACGGTCAGCTTGGCTTGGGAGCCGCGGTCTTGCCTGCGCTTCCCTTCCTGAACCCCCGATCTCCGGCCATGAAGGCTTCCAGCATGTGCGGGATCAGTGTCGCCGCATCGACCACTTCGCCATAGGTCTGCGCGTGCAGCGCGGCGTACTGGTCGAGCTTGGTTTTCAGGCTGGCCGGACAAGCAAAGGCCAGCTTCGTGGATTCCATTTTCGGCAGCGGCCCTAGCCGCAGCTTGCGCGTCGTCATCGTGAAGCCCCCCGGTTGAAGAAAAGCGGTTGGTACGGCCGCAGCACCAAATCACGGTTGACGATGATCCTCACCGGCAAGCCCGGTCGGGCCGTCAACGTCGGCTGAATGGTCATGTTGCGCCGGGTGATTTCCTGGCCGACCTGATTGACGCTGTCCTGCGCGCTGTCGCGTCCGGCGATGACGATGCGGTTGCCGTCCTGGCGGTTCTCCGGCGCGGCCAGCTCGGCACCCACACCCAGCAGCGTCGTCAACACGGCGCCGGCGAAGATGCGGTTCCAGTGCCAGTCCACGTCATCCTCCAGTCCGGCGTAGCCCGCAGGATCTGTGCCCATGACCTGAGTTGGGTTCTTGTGACCATTCAGGCTGTAAGTTGAGGGGAAATCATACGAGCATTCTCGGCCACTTGGGCCGGCGTTTTATAGCCGAGCGCGCTATGTGGTCGGCGGTGGTTGTAGAACTGGCGCCAGGTCTCGATCAGCACTCTTGCTTCACGCAGGTCTCGGAACCATTCGCGATTCAGGCATTCATCGCGCAGCTTGCCGTTGAAGCTTTCTACGAACCCGTTGTGCCAAGGCTTGCCAGGTGGAATGTATGCCGGTCCGACCTGCTGGTCGCGCAGCCAGCGCATGACCGTCGCCGCGGTGAACTCCGCGCCATTGTCCGAGCGGATGAACTGCGGCTTCCCATGCAGGCGCATCAGCCGTGAAAGGGTCAGGATCACGTCACGCGAGTTCAACGACCGAGCGACTTCGATGGCAAGACACTCGCGCGTGTGCTCGTCGAGAACGCACAGCATCCGTATCGTCCGATGATTGGCCAGCCGATCATGAACGAAGTCATAGCTCCAGACCGAATTCGGACGCGGCTCTCCAGGCAGCCGCATGTCGGTGCCACATCGCCTGCGGCGCGGGCGCCGCTTGGGCAGATGCAGTCCCAAGTCTTTCCAAAGGCGGCGCACCCGGAATTGCCCCTCGTCCAGCCATGCTGCCGCACGTCGATATCCGAAACGCGGAAATTGCTGCGACGTAGCGATCAGTTTCGTACCCAGCTCGCGGTCCTTGGCCGGCTGCCGCAGACGATAGTTCGCGACTTGGCGACTGAAACCCAGGTGCTGGCAGGCCGCCCGCTTTGAGACACCCCGGCGCGTCACGAACTCCAACACTGCGTGGCGACCCGCCGGGGTATTCATTTTTTTCCGCGAACTCCTTCAGCCCCTCGATCACCAGCAGCTGCTCGGCGACCAAGCGCTTGAGCTTGGCGTTTTCGCCTTCCAGGTCCTTGAGTCTGCGGGCATCCGGCACGTCCATGCCACCGTACTTGCGGCGCCAACGGAAGAACGTGGTTTCGGTGATGTTGTGCCGTCTGCAGAGCTCCCGGATTTGGATGCCGGTGCTCTCCGCCTCCCGAAGGATGCGCACGACCTGCTCTTCGGTAAACCGCTTCTTCATTCTGCAAGTCCTCCATCGTCAAATTACACTAGGGACTTACAGACTGATTGGCTACAAATTACCGACTCAGGTCACGTAGTCGGCACTCATGTTGTTGAGTGCGTTCTTCTGCTCGTAGGTCACGCGCGCAGTCGGTGGATCGTCTAGCAGTGCGACCACGCCGTCTTTCTGGCGCGCCAATGCCTGCACTACTTCGGCCAGGTCATCGGGGCTGACGATCAACGGCGAATCGACCGGATCAAGGTCTGCTTCCCTCGCAACCTCGGGGAAGCGCTTCAGCCAGATTTCCAGTTGCTCCAGTCCGCAGAGATAGATCGACGAGGCGGGAATGCCGCACTGAGACGCGATGTAGTCGCGTATCTCGGTTTCGGCATTGCCCGCCAGCCGACGGTTGGCGAACAGCATGTAGTGATCGAGCTGCTTGATCTCACGCAGTTTCTTGACGCGGGGAATTTCTTTGCCCAGCACAGTGTTTGCGGCTGTCGTGCTGAAGAAGTCGGACTCGGAGAAGTTACGGTTATAGCCGTTGGTATGTTTGGCCTGGACGATGGTTGTCCCGACCCACGGGGCCGTCTTACTCGGGTGCAGTTCCGCTGTTCCCATGAACTTGGCATCGCGCCCGCCATCAGGCCCTTTTGCGAATCCCTGGACCGAAACCCCGAGCAAACGCTGGCATAGGAGAACGATCAGTGTCTCGAACTGGCCATCACTGAGGTCTTCGTATGCAAATTTCATTGCGGTTCTGGCTCGCTCGAATCGTTAAGCTGCGACCGTGATGCCGGCGGCGTGCTCACGCCGCGCCGGCCGAACGACGATCTCGACGTGCTGGTCCAGCGAGACAAGCGCCTGCATCAAGCGTTCAAGTGAGATGTTTTGCAGCTTGTAGCGTCGCACCTGAGACACCTTAGGCTGTGTCATGCCGGTGATGTGAGCGGCTTCGGTCTGGCTGAGGCTGCGCTTGTCGATCAGCTCGTTCAGCTTGACCGCCAAGACGGCTTTCGCCGACAGCTCTTCCGCGTCGGCGAATCCGAGGTCGGCCAGCACGTTGTCGGTGCCTTGAGGATGGTCTTTGCGCGTCATCACGATCTCCCGCTCGCACCATATCGGGCGAGCACTGCCTTCAACCGCTTCTCGATCAACTCCACGTCCGGCTGCGGTGTGGCGATGCCGGACTTGGACTTCTTCTGAAACGCATGTAGCACATGCACCGCATCGCCGACCCGTACCGTGTAGACGGCGCGGAAGGTGTCGCCCCTGTGGTCTTCCACCAGCTCGTACACCCCGGAGCCGAGCCCCTTCCAGGGCTTGGCCACGTCCGGCGTACCGCCCAACTGAACGACGAACAGTGCCACGCCCATGTCTTTCTGCACGGGGACGGGGAACACTTTGAAGTCCTTCTTCGAGGAGCCTTCCCAGAACAGGAGCTTGCGTTTCTCCATCATCATTATATCTGTTCGGATATAGAAGGCAAGCGTGGAAATTGTCGCAACAGCGTTGCGACAATCGAGCCATGAGGTTGGGCGCTCGGATGCGGCAGCGTCTCCAGCGCGACGGCGGATAGCCCAGGAAGCCCGAACTGGATCATGCCGTCGCCTCCGCAGGGCGCAGCGCACCCGTGATGGCCTGCCGCAGGCTCGCCACCAGTTCGGCCGCATCCCGCACCGGCTTGTCCTCGGTGTGGACATAGTGCATGAACATCGCCACCGTCTTGTGGCCCGTCAGCTTCATGCCGACCTTGGTCGGCACGCCCGAATTGGCAATGTCGGTCGTGGCCCGGTGGCGGATACCGTGCGTGCCGACATGCGGCACACCGGCGGCCTTGAGTACGCGCTTCCAGCCGCCATAGTGTTCGCCATGCGTCAGATGCCGGGCCGGGTCGTTGGGCGACGGCAGGACGTAGGGGCAGCTCTCCCGGCGCGGCGCCGTCGAAAGCAGCCGATAGGCTTCTTCGCTCATGGGCTTGGAAATGCCGCCGGTCTTGCTGTCGGGCCAGACCACTCGGCGCTTCTCCAGATCAATCCAGTCCCACTCCAGCGGGCAGATTTCGGAGCGGCGGGCGGCAAACTCGAATTGCAGGCGGATCGCCAGCGGGATGACGTAGTTCTCCAATCCTTCCGCCTCCAGGTATTCCAGATGCCGGAAGATCCTCACCAGCTCGTCGTCCACGATGAGCCGGGTTTCCTTGCCGGGCGGGAACATCGGGACGTGGCGGCACGGATTGGTGCCGTCCGGACGCAGCCCCCACACTTCGGCCAGGTTGAACATCTTGCGCAGCACGCCGAAGGTGCGGTTGGCCTCGGCCGGCTTGTGGGCCAGCTTCTTCATCAGCGCGGCCACGTCCGGGCGCTTCACGTCCTGCACCTTCATCCGCCCCATGATCGGGATGATGCAGCGGTCGATGACGCCCTGATAGCCCCGCTGAGTGCTGGGCTTGTTGCGCTGCCTGGAGTAGTCCTCCATGAAGGTGAGGCAATACTCCTTCATGGTCTGTGCCTTGCGGGCGGCAGCTTTGGCCGCGCTCGGGTCGCCGCCCCGGCGCACCTCGGCCAGCCACTCCTGCGCCATGACGCGGGCCTGCTCGACGGTCAGTTCCCCGTACTGGCCCAGGGCGGGCTTGCGGCGCTCGCCGGCGTTCGTGCGGTACTGGAGCATGAACACCTTGCGGCCGGCCGGGGTGATCTTGCACAGGAAGCCGGGCACCACGGTGTCCCGGAGTTCGACAGCCTGCGCCTGGGGCTTGGCAGCATCGACGGAGGACTTGGTGAGTTTGATTCTTGCCATGATGACTCCTCGGAAACCTCGGATTCCAAGAGCCACATGGGAGCCACGCGACCGGAAGCCGGGTCAAGTTTCGGAAAGCACCGGCATATGATGGACGCACCTAAGTCCTTGATAAACCTGCTGTAGCGGGCTTGGGCGCAGTCCAGCGAAGTGCCGGGCTGGAGTCATCGTCAAACAAAAAAAGGGAGGCGCGGACCGCGCCTCCCCGGCTGCCTGAAGGTCGCCTGCTACAGCGCGAACACCAACACGCTGTTGCCGCGCTTGAAGTCGAGCTGGGTGTTGCCGCCGGCCGCCACGGCGACGTACTGCTTGCCGTTGATGGTATAGGTGACCGCAGGCGCATTGACGCCCGCGCCCGCGTTGTACTTCCACAGTTCCTTGCCCGTCTTGGCGTCGAAGGCCTTGAACCAGCCGTTGCCTTCGCCATTGAACACGAGGCCGCCGGCGGTGGCGAGCACGCCGCCGATCAGCGGCTGCGGCGTCTTCACGCCCCAGGCGACCTTGCCGGTGTCGAGGTTGACGGCGACGAGGCGCCCCCACTGCTCCTCGCTGGGAATGGTCTTGAACGCGCCGCCCAGCCAGAGCTTGCCGCCGGGATACGGCGCGGCCTCCACCTGGTAGGTCATCGGCTGGTGCAGGTTGGCCGCGTAGGCCATGCGCGTCGCGGGGTTGATCGCCATCGGCGACCATTCGACGCCGCCGTTGGCGCCCGGCAGCATGCGCGCGCCGGTGGCGGTGGGCAGCGTCCACACGCCCTCCTGCGGGATCATCGCCTCGGAGAAGCGGATGATCTTTCCGGTGGCGCGGTCGTGCACGTACACGTGGCCGGTCTTGCCGCCGTGGATCACCACGTCGACCATCTTGCCGCTGGCGTCCTTCGCCTGCGTGAGGATCGGTGCGCTGACGGCGTCGAGGTCCCAGACGTCGTGCGCGATGTATTGCGAGTGCCACTTGTACGCGCCGCTGTCGAGGTCGACCGCCACCATCGAGTCGGTGTACAGGTTGTCGCCGGGCCGGATCGCGCCGTAGAGGTCGGGCGAGGGGTTGCCGACCACGAAGAACACCGTGCGCGTCTTGAGGTCGACGGCGGGCGTCATCCACACGCCGCCGCCGAGCACCTGGTAGAAATCCCCGCCCTTGGCGGCGAGGTCCTTCTTCTCCTGCTCGATGTCGCGGTGCATGTTGCGGCCGGTGGCGTCGTTGACGGCCCACACGCCTTCGTGTCCCTTGTCGGGAATGGTGTTGAAGGTCCACAGCAGCTTGCCGTCGGCGGCGCTGTACGCCTTGACGAAGCCGCGGATCCCGTACTCGCCGCCGTTGGTGCCGATCAGCACCTTGTCGTCGACGACGACGGGCGCCATGGTCTCCGAGTAGCCCTTCTCGGGATCGGCGATCTCGACGTTCCACAGCACCGCGCCGGTCTTCGCGTCGAGCGCGACCAGCCGCGCGTCGAGCGTGCCGAGGAAGAGCTTGCCCCCGCTGATCGCGACGCCGCGGTTGTTGGGGCCGCAGCAGAACGTCGTGATCGGCCCCATCTTGTGCTTGTAGTGCCAGTACTCCTCGCCCGTGGTCGCGTTGATCGCGTACACATGGTCGTAGGAGGTCGTGAGGTACATCACGCCGTCGACCACGATGGGCGAGGTCTCCATCGACTCGAGCACCTCGGTCTGGAACACGAACGCGGGCCTGAGGTTCTTCACGTTGCCCGTGTTGATCTGCGACGCCGCCGAATAGCGCGTGTTGCCGTAGTCGCCGTTGGAGTGCAGCCAGGCACCGGTGTTCTTCGCCGCGCCGTTCAGCATCTCCTGCGACACCGCGACGTTGGCCTTGATCTCCGAGATCTTCTTCGTCGCGCCTCCCGCGATCTCGGCCTGCCCGAACGCCATCGGCATCCACACGACCACTGCTGCCGCGGCGACCATGCCCTTCATCGTCGTGCCCACAGTCGTTCCTCCGTTTCCCATTCCGTTGGACTACGAGAAAGCTTCTCGTTTTCGACGGGAAATCGTCCCGCCGTTTCCGTCCTGCGTTATAGTCCCCGGCCAAAGTTGTTGCAAACAAAATCGATGCTGCGACGCAGCAAAGGAGTCCGCATGAGCACGCACGCCTGGATTTCGCGGTCCGCCCTCCCGCTGGTCGCCTTCCTGCTGCTCGCGACGCCCGGCGCGCAGGCGCAAAAAGGCTTCGACGACGAGTCGCCGAGCGCGAGGCTGCTGGTCACGGCGCGCTCGGGCGACCTCGAGGGCGTCAAGCGCGCGCACACCGCGGGGGGCTCGCTGGATGCACGCAACCGCATCGGCGAGACCGCGCTCCTCGGCGCGCTCAAGCGTCGCGACACCGCGATCGCGCAGTGGCTGATCGATGCGGGCGCCGACGTCAACCTCGCCGCCGTCAACGGCGTGACGCCGTTGATGGCCGCGTCCTACAACGGCGACCTGGCGATGGCCTCCGCCCTCCTCGCCCGGGGTGCGCGCGCCGACGCCGTCGACCGCATCGGCAAGACCGCGCTGATCTACGCCTCGGCCGAGGGGCATGGCGAGGTGGTGAAGCTGCTGCTCGCCTCCGGCGTCGACGTCAACCAGCGCTATGCGAACGACGTGACGGCGCTGATGTGGGCCGCTGGGGCGGGCAAGGACGAGGTGGTGGCCCTGCTGCTGGCATCGGGCGCCGATCCCGCGCTCAAGGACAACCGCGGCAAGACCGCCTCCGACATCGCCGCCGACCAGCACCTCGACAAGACCGTGGCGCTGCTCGCGCGTCCGCGCGGCTGAAACCGCGCACCGCCGCTAGCCGAGCGGCGCGCGCACGACTCCGACCGGCGCGAGGTCCGCCGGGAAGGCCTGCTCCACGCGGCCGGGCGCCTGCCGCCGCAGCTCCAGCACCCACTGGAACCCGCGGACCGCGGGCGGCAGGATGCGCGTCATCACCAGCCCTGCCTCGTGCATGCGCTCGCGCAGCCAGGCGAAATCGAAGATCACCGCGTTGGTCGGGTCGATGGTGTTGATGAACAGCGCGTTCTGGAAAGCCTGCATCATCGGGAAGTCGCGCTTGTCGAACAGGAACCAGGTCGTCAGTGCCGCGCCGTCGTCGGCCAGCACGCGCGCCGTCTCGCCGAGGTAGAACGTCGCCTCGGCCTCGAGGAGGTGCGTGAACACCGACCAGGCGATGACCAGCGACATCGACCGCTCGCCGGCGGGAAACGGCAACGGGTCCTTCGCGCCTCCCGGGTTGAGGTGCGGATGGAAGGCGTCGTGGTGGCGGAACGCGAAGCCCCGCCCGGCGGGCGCGAGGTTCGACTGGCACCAGTCGATCATCCCCGCGTGGCGATCGATCCCGAGGTAGTGGCGCGGAGGCGGCCGCTGCTGCAGGAACTGGCGCGCCAGCCGTCCGCAGCCGCAGCCGAAGTCCAGCACCGATGCACAGGCTTCGGGCGGAAACTCCGCGAACACGGGCTTGCCGTCGGGATTGTCGAAAAAGCGCAGCTCGGTCGGCCCCACCAGCCTGCGGTAGGCCTCGGGCGGAAACGGCAACTCAGCCATGGTGGCCCCCTGCGGTCAGCATTCGACGCTCAAGCACCGCGGCCCCGCACGGGCAGCATCCGCGCCAGCACGCCGTCGTGGCGGCCGAGGTGTGCCAGCGCACCCGCGACGTGCAGCAGCACCGCGACGACGATGGCGACGCCCAGCACCGCATGCGATGCGCTCATCGCATCCTTCAGAGCCGGCATCGCGGCCTGCGCGGGGATGACCGCGCCCCACAGTCGCAGCGGGTAGCCGCTCGCCAGCGAGCCCGTGATGCCCGACAGCGGCTGCAGCAGCAGCGCCGCGTAGAGGAAGCCGTGGGTGGCCCTGGCCGCCACGGCCTGCCAGCGCGGCATGGGGGGGAACGGCGGCGGCGGATGCGCGGCGCGCCAGGCGATGCGCGCGAGCATCAGTGCGAGGATCAGCACGCCGATCGACTTGTGCAGGTTGTAGGCGTCCATGCGAGGGCCCTGCGGGACCTTGGCGATGCCCTGCATCCAGAAGCCCCAGCCGACCTGCACCACCAGCAGCGCCGCCACGATCCAGTGCAGCGCGATCGCGGTGCGCGTGTAGCGTGCCTCAGAAGCTCGCATGCGCGCTGACGCCGGCGAACCAGTTGCGACCCGGCGCGGGCTCGAAATAGCGCCCGTTGGTGTCGCCGACGATCACCGACCCGATGTAGTTGCGGTCGGTGACGTTGTCGAGCCGCGCGAAGGCGCGCCAGTCGATGCCGCCGAGCGTCTGCGCGACGCCGACGCGAAGGTTGCCCACCGTGTACGCCGGCGCGGCGTCGCTGTTGCGGTCGTTGACGTAGATCTTGCCTGAGGCGTGCAGCTCGGCCGCGAGGGTGAGCCAGGGGAGCTTCGGGGGCGTCCACGCGAGCTCGCCGTAGGCGGTGTAGTCGGGCACGCCGGGCAGCTTGTTGCCGGCCGGCAGCACGACCGGCGGCGAGCCCGTGCTGATGGGGTCGGTGAACACCGCGTCGAGCCAGGCGAGCGCCAGGTGTGCGCGCCAGCCCGCGCCGAAGTCGCCCTGGTACTCGACCTCGGCGCCGCGTCGCCGCGTGCTGCCGGCATTGCGGTAGGTCGTGCGGCCGCCCGCCGACGCGTCGACCACGATCTCGTTGTCGGTGTTCACCTGGAACACCGCGAGGTCGACGCGATGGCCGCGCGCCGGCTCGTATTTTGCGCCGACCTCGTAGGCGTCGCTGGTGGCGGGTGCCAGGCCGAAGTTGAGGCCCGGCCCGTCGCTGCGGTAGGCGAGCTCGATGAAGGTCGGCGTCTCGAAGCCCTGGCCGTAGCTCGCGTAGAGGTTGAGCGCGTCGCTCGCATGCCAGACGGCACCCGCCACGGGCGTCACGCGCCGGTAGCGCCGGCTGCCGCTGTCGTCGGGGTTGTCGGCGGTCACATAGTGGTCGTAGGAATCGAAGGCGACCTCGTTGGCGCGAAGTCCCGCGGTCAGCGACAGCCCGGGCACGATCAGCCAGTTGACCTGCGCATAGGCGGCCGTCGAGGTCACGTCGTCGTCTTCGGAACGACGCAGGTCGCCCAGGTCGCCGTTGTTGTTGACGAAGCCCTTGCGCGCCTGCTGCTGCGCGTCGTACTCGATGCCGGCGATCAGCGAGGTCGAGGGCGCGAGCGTGCGCGTGACGCGCAGCGAGGCCCCGCCGTAGCTGCTGTCGAGGTCGCTGACGCCGCCCGACGAGGTCGGCGCGGTGCCGGGCAGCGCGAGGTACTGACGCACGCCGCGCTCGCCGAGGTAGACGACGGCCTTCAGCGCCGTGGCGTCGTCGAGCGCGTGGTCGATCGCGGCGCCGAGCTGCTTCTGGGTGATCGACTTGCGCGTGTCGAAGGTCGTCGCCGCCGGGTCGGCCTGGCGAGGGTCGGCCTCCCACTGCGCGCGGGTAAGGCCGAGCGGGTCCTGCGACTCGGGCTGCGATTGCAGGTTGCCGAGCAGCGTGAGCTTCGTGCGTGGCGCGAGGTCGAGGGCCAGCTTGATCACCCCCAGGTCGCGCGAGGCCGCGCTGTGATCGCGGAAGCCGTCGGTCTCGAAGTGGCTCGCCGCCACCACGTACGAGGCGCTGCCCGACGCCCCGTTGGCCTTGGCCGCGACCGTGCGCGCGCCGAAGCTGCCGAAGCCCAGCGACGCATCCGCCGACGGTGGCGCGACGCCCTGCTCGGTGAACAGGCTGATCACCCCGCCCGAGGCGTTGCCGTAGAGCGTCGAGAAGGGCCCGCGCAGCACCTCGATGCGATCGGTGGCGAGCAGCATGAAGCTCCCCGCCTGCCCCTGCCCGTCGGGCATGGTCTGTGGGATGTCGTCCTGGAAGAGGCGGATGCCGCGCACGCCGAACTGCGCGCGCGCGCCGAAGCCGCGCGAGCTGATCTGCAGGTCCTGCGCATAGTTCTGGCGGTTGTTGGCGACGATGCCCGGGACGCGCACCAGCGTCTCCGAGAGGTTCACCATCGGGTTGCCGCCCTGGATGGTGGCGGCGTCGATGGTCGACACCGCGGCGGGCGCGTCGAAGCTGCGCACACGCTCGCGCGTGGCGGTGACGACCATCGGGTCGAGCACCACGTCGGCCGGCGTCGGCGGCTGCGTCGATGTCGTCGCCGGCGACGGCGGTTGCAGCTGGCCTTGCGGCTGCGGCGACTGCGCATGCGCGGCACCCGCCGCGGCGATCACCGCGAGAAGCGACGCGCGATGCGCGAGCCACCGCGCGCCCCGCGTGCATAATGACCACACGGCGCGCGATCCCGGCCCGTTCGAGAAGGGAACATTCGGCATGCTTCGATGCCCAAGGCGACGGTAATGCAGCGTCGCGGTCGCGCATTATTGCAGCATCCTCTGCAGGCGAACAGGAACCCACGATGAATACGTCGATCCCACGCGCCCCGCGTTGCCGCGGTGCCGGACTGTCCGTACCCAGCCGCGTGCGGGCGCTCGGTGTCGCGTCGCTGGCGGCGCTCGCGCTTTCGGCGCAGGCCGCGCCGCTCGCCTATTCGTCCAACGAGGGCTCGGGCAGCGTGTCGGTGATCGACACGGCGAACGACACGGTCAAGGCGACCTTCGCGCTCGGCGGCAAGCCGCGGGGCATCGCCCTCTCCCTCGACGGGCGCACGCTGTACCTGTCCGACCAGGACAAGAACGCGCTGGTGGTGGTGGACACCGCCACCGGCAAGCCCACCGCCACCGTGCCGCTCGGCAACTCGCCCGAGGGGATCTACCTCTCGCCCGACGGTAAGTGGCTCACGGCAGCCGTCGAGGAGGACAACACCGTCGCGATCGTCGACACCGCGAAGCTGGCGGTGGTCAAGCGCATCAGGACCGTGGGCCGCAACCCCGAGCACGCGGTGTGGAGCCCCGACGGCAAGTGGATCTACGCCAGCGCCGAGGAAGCCGACTCGGTCGACATCATCGACGTCGACAAGGGCGCGGTGGTCAAGTCGGTCGAGGTCGGTAACCGGCCGCGCGGCATCGGCTTCCTGCCCGACAGCTCGCGCGCCTACGTGGCCGCCGAGAACGCCGACAGGGTCAACGTCTTCGATACCGCCGCGCAGGACGTGATCGTGCGCATCAAGGCGGGTGCGCGATCGAACGGCGTGGTGGTGCACCCCGACGGCAAGCGCGTGTTCGTGAGCTCGGGCGGCGAAGGCACGGTGCAGGTGATCGACACGGCGACCAACGCCATCGTCGCGGCCATCCCCGTCGGCAAGCGTCCATGGAACATGACGCTCAACTCCGACGGGAGCAAGCTCTACGTCGCCTGCGGCCGCTCCAACGCCGTCGCGGTCATCGACACCGCGACGCTCAGGAAGGTGGCGGAGATCCCCGTCGGCGCATTGCCTTGGGGTGTCGTTTCGCGGTGAGGGGACCCCGCGACCGCGCGCGCCGCCGCGTCCTCGCGTCGTTCGCGGCCGGCGCCGCGGCCACGCTCGGCGCCGCGCGCTTCCCCGGCAATCGCGCGTTCGCGCAGGCCGATCACGCCGGGCACGGCGCCCATGCGGGCCACGGCGACGTGGGCAATGCGTCCACTGCGCCGACCCCTCCCGGCGCGCAGCCGGCCGCCGCCGGCAAGGCAACCGACGTCTGCGCCAACGGCTCGACTTTCGTCAATCGCCTCGCGCTCCCCGGTGCCGAGGGCTTCCTGGGCTTCCATGCGATCGAAGGCCCGTTCACGCTGGCGGCGACGCCTTCGCGCAGCGAGGGCCTGCCGCCGCTGGTGTATGCCGTCGAACGCGGGGGTCGGCGCTGGCAGAACCCGGTGCTCACGGCGGAGCGCGGGACGCGCGCGCGCATCGCCTTCGCCAACGGCCTCGACCAGCCGACCATCGTGCACTGGCACGGGCTCGCCGTCGACGGCCGCAACGACGGCAACGGCTCGGTGGTGGCGCAGCCCGGCGGGCGCTTCGACTATGCCTTCGACATCGCCGATCGCGCCTCGATGTACTGGTACCACCCGCATCCGCATGGGATGACCGCCGGCCAGGCGCATCGCGGGCTCGCCGCGCCCCTGCTGGTCGACGACGGCGAGGACCGCGCGCTGCGCCGCGCGCTCGCCGTCGAGCGCGGGTCCACCGAGCTCGTGCTGATGCTCGCCGACACGCGCCAGTCCAACCCGCACGGCTACACACCCTCGGACGACGACCGCCTCGCCGGCTACCTCGGCGACCAGATGCGCGTCAACGGCACGACGCAGCCGTTCCACGAGGTGGCCACGCGCGGCTATCGCCTGCGCATCCTCAACGCCGCCAATGCGCGCAGCTTCCGCCTCGCCTTCCGCGGCGACGACGGTGCGCTGCTGCCCTTCGTGCTGCTCGGCACCGATGGAGGCCTGCTCGCGCGGCCCGTCGAATGCCGCGAGGCCTTCGTCGCCTCTGCCGAGCGCGTCGATCTGTGGATCGACTTCGCGAAGCGCTCGGTCGGCGACTCGGTGGTCATGGAGTCGCTGGCCTTCGACCCCATGCACAACGAGGGCCACGGTGGCCACGGCGGCCCCGCCACGGCGGCGGCCGCGCCGTCCGCCGACCTCCATGCCGGGCACGGCGGTGGCGCCGCCGTCGCGCCGGCCGCGGACGCGCCCTCGTCGATCGGCGACGGCGCGCGGCTTTCGCTGCTGCAGTTCCGCGTCCGCGACAAGGTCGCGCCGAGCCCGCCGCCGCCCGCGCGGCTCTCCTCGCTCGCCGACGCGGTCGCGCCCGAGGGCGACGCCTTCGCGCTGCGGCTGTCGTTCGCCAAGTCGCGCTGGCGCATCAACGACCGCGTGTTCGCGATGGATGCCGAGCCCATCGCCGTCGCGCGCAACAGCAAGGCCACCTGGCTGTGGCGCAACTACTACACCAGCATGCCGCATCCCATGCACCTGCACGGCTTCCCCATGCGCGTCGTGGCGCGCGAGCAGAGCCCCGACTTCCTGGCACCGCTGGCGATCGACGCCAAGGGGCGCCTGCCGACCGACCTGGGCGTCAAGGACACGGTGCTGGTGTGGCCCGGGGAGTCCGTGCGCGTGGCCATCGACTTCCGCTGCGCCTTCGAGGGACCGCAGGACTACCTCGTGCACTGCCACAACCTCGAGCACGAGGACGGCGGCATGATGCTGCCGATGCGGGTGGCCTGAAGCGCCCGCCGTGCGGCGCCGCTCAGTCGGCGGCCGCGGTCCCGGCGGGCCCGGGCGCAGGCGCGGGTGGCGCGCTGCGGAAGTCCTGTTTCGGCAGCCCCATCACCACCGCGAAGGTGAGGAGCGCGATCACCGCCATCGCGAGCAGCAGCACGCCGAAGCCCGCGCTCTTCACCACGGGCCCGAGCAGCCACACGGCGAGCGAGCTCACGCCGAAGGACACGGTGAGGCGCATGCCCGACACGCGCGAGCGCATGCTGTCGTCGACGTAGCGCACGATCATCGCGTCGGTGAAGGGGATGGCGCCGAAGATCGCGATCATGAAGGCGATCATCAGCACGTACAGCGTCCACCCCTCGGCCTTCGCCGCGAGGAAGAGCAGCGGCGGCTGCACTGCGACGATCGACGCGTACAGCACGCGCAGCGGCACGCGGTCGATCAGGTGCCCCACGACGAGCTGCGCGACCGAGGCGACCGCATAGACGCCCGCCAGCATCAGGCCGAGCCGCGCGGGGTCGGTGACGATGCCCGCGAAGCGCTCGCGCAGCAACTCGCCGTTGCCGTTGGTGGTGAAGTTGAACAAGAGGCTCGCGGTGATCGAGGCGATGGTGATGATGGTGAAGATGCGCGCGAAAAGGCCCGCGGGCAGCTCGACGTGGGTCTGCCTGCGCTTCGCCGGCGGCTCCTCCTCGCGCGGCGTCACGCGCGCGAACACCACGCCGCAGGCGATGGCGACGAGCCCGGGCACGACGAACGCGGCGCGCCAGCCCGCGTACTTGACCAGGAAGCCGGTGAGCACGGCGGCGAACGCCACGCCGAGGTTGCCGGCGAGGCCGTTGATGCCGATGGTGCGCCCCGGCCGCAGGCTGTGGCGCACCAGCATCGGGATGCCCACCGGATGGTAGATGGCCGAGAACGCGCCCATGAGCGTCAGCGCCGCGGCGAGCTGCCAGGCGTTGCGCGCGAACGCGCAGACCATCGCCGAGGCGCCCATGCCGAAGAAGAACACCAGCATCATGCGGCGCCGTCCCCAGTGGTCGCCCAGGCGGCCCGCGGGCAGCGAGCCCAGGCCGAACAGCGCGAAGGCGCCGACGCCGAAGGGCATCAGGTCCTCCCAGCGGTCGATGCCGAAGTCGAGCGCGATGGCGCCGACCGCGGAGGCGAAGATCAGCAGGAACAGGTGGTCGAGCAGGTGCCCGACGTTGAGCAGCAGCGAGGTCGCGCGCGGCGTGCTTGCCTGCATCGGGCCGGGCATGGCGTCAGGTCGCGAACAGGCTGTCCATGTCGGCGAAGGCCTTGAACTCGATGGCGTTGCCGAAGGGATCGAGGAAGAACATCGTCGCCTGCTCGCCGGGCTCGCCCTTGAAGCGCACGTGCGGCTCGATGACGAAGCGCGTGCCCGCGCCTTTCAGGCGATCAGCGAGCGCCTGCCACGACGCGAGGTCGAGCACCGCGCCGAAGTGGCGCACGGGGACCTGGTCGCCGTCGACCAGGCTGGTGGCGTCGCCCATCTGCGCGCCGTCGACCTTGTGCGCGACGATCTGGTGGCCGTAGAAATCGAAGTCCACCCAGTGCTCGGAGCTGCGGCCTTCGGCGCAGCCGAGGAAGTCACCGTAGAAGCTGCGCGCTTTCGCGAGGTCGGTGACCGGGAACGCGAGGTGGAAGCGCGGATACGGCGTGGTGGGGCGGTGCGTGGGCATGCCGCCATTCTAGCCCGCCGGGGGCCGGGCCCGGCCCGGCGAACGGCGGCCGGGCGGAAGGCGGCCCGCGGAGCGCGGCACCGGGGAAGCCGCGCGGCTATCGCTGCCAGGGCAGCCGGTCGAGGTCGACGTTGCCGCCCGAGACGATGATGCCCACGCGCTTGCCCGCGACCGGGTACTGCTTCTCGAGGATGCAGGCGAGCGGCACCGCCGACGAGGGCTCGACCACCACCTTGAGGCGCTCCCACATGAGGCGCATGGCGGCGACGATCGCGTCCTCGCTGCAGGTGCGAAGATCGTCGACGTGGGCACGGATGGCGCCGAAGGTGCGCGGCAGGAGCGCCGTGCGCAGCCCGTCGGCGATGGTGGTGGTGGGCATCACCGCCTCGATCCTGCCCGAGCGGAATCCCGCCGCCGCGTCGCCCGCGTTGGCGGGCTCGGCGCCGTAGACGCGGATCGCGGGCTTCAGCGCCTTCGAGGCGATGGCCGTGCCCGACATCAGCCCGCCCCCGCCGCAGGGGGCGACGACGGCGTCGAGCCCGGGCTCGGCGTCGAGGAGCTCGACCGCGACCGTCGCCGCGCCCGCGATCACGTCGGCGTTGTCGAAGGGATGGATCAGCGTCGCGCCGTGCTCGCGCTCGAGCTCGGCGCAGGCGGCCTCGCGCGCGGCGACGGTGGGCGCGCAAAAGCGCACCGTGCCGCCGAAGCCGCGCACGTTCTCGACCTTGATGGCGGGCGCGTTGTCGGGCATCACGATGTAGGCGGGTATCCCCCGCGCGCGCGCCGCCCAGGCGAGCGCCGCCCCGTGGTTGCCCGACGAATGCGTGACGACGCCACGCGCCGCGCGCGCGTCGTCGAGCGAGAGCACGGCGTTGGCGGCGCCGCGGGCCTTGAACGCGCCCACGCGCTGCAGGTTCTCGCACTTGAAGAAGAGCCGGGCGCCGGTGGCGAGGTCGAGCGCCTCGCTGGACAGCACGGGGGTGCGCACCACGTGGGGGGCGATGCGCGCCTGCGCTGCGCGGATGGCGGCGAGGTCGGGGACTGCGGGAAGGTCGCTCATGCGGTGCTCATCGAAGTGCTGCGCGTTCAGGTCGCGGAGAATCCCCCGTCGACGAAGATCTGCTGGCCGGTGATGTAGGACGCGGCGTCGCCGGCGAGGAACACCGCCATGCCGCAGAGGTCGCCGGGCACGCTGTTGCGCCCCAGCATGCTGCGCGCGGCCATCGCCGCGGCGCGCGCCGGGTCGGCCATCACCGCCGCGGTCATGGGTGTGGCGACGAGCCCCGGCCCGATGGCGTTGGCGGTGACGCCCTCGGCCGACCAGGCCTCGGCCATCGAGCGCGTCAGCGAGGCGAGCCCCCCCTTCGACGCGCCGTACACGCCGCTGTGGCCGAAGGCGCGCATGGCCTGCTGCGAGGTGATGTTGACGATGCGTCCGTGCCGCGCCGCGATCATCGCGGGCGCCAGCGCCTGCGCCAGCACCATGGGCGCGACGAGGTTCACTTCCAGCGTGACGTCGATGTCCTCGTCGCCGAGCTCGAGCATGGGCTTGCGGATGTTGACGCCGGCGGCGTTGACCAGCAGCAGCGGCGGGCCGAAGGGCGCCGCGGCCTCGCGCGCCAGGCGCCGCGCGTCCTCGCGCGAGGCGAGGTCGGCGGCGATCGCGTGCGCGCGCCCTCCCTCGCCGCGGATGGCGTGCACCACGCCCTCGAGCACGTCGGCGCGGCGCGCGCTGGCCACCACCGCGGCGCCGGCGCGCGCATAGGCGTGCGCGATGGCGCGGCCGATGCCCGAGCTCGCGCCGGTCACCAGCGCGACGCGACCCGCGAGCGGCCGCGACGGCGTGCCGGCGTGCCCGGACCCGTCGCGGGCGGCCTCGTTCCCGGCGGGATCGACCATGCCGCCTCAGAACACCAGCGTCGCCTGCGCGACAGGCGCGAAGCTCCGCCGGTGCGCGGGACAGGGACCGTGGCGCTGCAGCGCGTCGCGGTGCTCCGCAGTGGCGTAACCCTTGTGCTGCGCGAATCCGTAGTGCGGGTACAGCCGGTCGAGCTCGCAGAGCATGGCGTCGCGGGTGGTCTTGGCGAGGATCGAGGCGGCAGCGATCGCCGCGTGCCTCGCGTCGCCGTCGACGAAGGCATGCGAGGGGCAGCCGAGCGCGGGGCATCGGTCGCCGTCGATCCACGCCGCGTCGGGCGCGACCGCCAGCGCCTCCACCGCGCGCTTCATCGCCAGCATCGTCGCCCACAGGATGTTCAGCGTGTCGATCTCCGCCACGTCGGCGTGGGCCACCGCCACCGCGATGGCGCGCTCGCGGATGCGCGGCGCCAGCGTCTCGCGCTGCGCCGCCGAGAGCTGCTTGGAATCGCGCAGGCCGCGGATCGGGCGCGCGGGGTCGAGGATCACCGCCGCGGCGACCACCGGGCCCGCGAGGGGCCCGCGCCCCGCCTCGTCGACGCCGGCGATCAGCGTCACGGCGGCTTTCGGGCCGCCGGCGATCACCAACGGTCCCCCCGCGCGGTCGTCAGCACCGGACCCCCGCGGCGGCGAGCTCGGCGAACACCGCGTCGGCGACGCGCTCGCCGGTGTCGACGGCGAGCTCGCGCGCGAAGCCCGCGAACAGCGCGTCGAGCCTGCGCCGCGTCACGACGTCGTCGAACAGGTTGAGCGCCGCGCGCGCGAGGTTTTCGGGCGTCGCGTCGTCCTGCAGCAGCTCGGCGACGACGAAGCGGCCGGCGATCACGTTGGGCAATCCGACATAGGGCAGCAACAGTTTGCGGGCGACGATGCGCGCCGTCAACGGCGCCACCTTGTAGAAGATGGCGTGCGGGCAGCGCGCCAGCGCTGCCTCGAGCGTGGCCGTCCCCGAGGCGACCAGCGCGACGTCGGCCGCCTCGAGGGCGTCGCGCGCATGGCCGTAGAGCAGCGTCATGGGCAGGCCCTCCGCGTCCTCGTCGTGCAGCGCCTGGCGGAAATGGTCGCGCGTGGCGCGCGTGGCGAGCGGCACCAGGAAGCAGGCGTCGGGGCGCGCCTCGTGGATGCGCCGCGCGGCGCCGATGACCAGCGGCGCATGCATCGCGACCTCGGCGTCGCGGCTGCCGGGGAGCAGCGCGTAGAGCGGCGTGGCGGGCTTGTGGTGGAAGGTCTCGCGCGCCTCGCGCCGCGACTGCGGCGTGGCGGCGCCCTGCGCCAGCGGATGCCCGACGAAGTCCACCGCGACCCCGGCATCGCGGTACAGCGGAGGCTCGAAGGGAAACAGCGCCAGCACGCGGTCGGCCGAGCGCGCGATGCGGCCGATGCGCTCGGCGCGCCAGGCCCACACCGAGGGGCTCACGTAGTGGATGGTGCGCGCGCCCGCCGCCTTCATCCTGCGCTCGAGGCCGAGGTTGAAATCGGGCGCGTCGACGCCGATGAACAGCGGCACGCGGCGCGAGGCCAGGGTGCGCGCCAGGTCGCGGCGGATGCGCACGAGCTCGGGAAGGTGCGCCACGACCTCGGCGAAGCCCGCGTGCGCGAGCTTCTCCAGCGGATAGAGCACCTCGCAGCCCGCCGCCTGCATGCGCGGCCCGGCGATGCCGGCGAAGCGGACCGCGGGATTGCGCGCACGCACGGCGGCGATCAGGCCCGCGCCGAGGAGGTCGCCCGAGGCCTCTCCCGCGACGATGCCGACCTCGATGCCCGGGTGGTCCCCGCCGCCCCCGCGCGGGGACGCCGCCGCGCGCGCGTCCATCAGCGCACGATGCCGCGGCCCGGCACCTCGAGGAAGGCGACCAGCGGTGCGAGCGCCGGCTCGTCGCGGGCCGACTCGGCGAGCCTCGCGCGCGCCTCTTCCAGCGGGAGGCCCTGGCGGTACAGCAGCTTGTAGGCGCGGCGCAGCGCGAGAATGGTCGCGGGCGCGAAGCCACGCCGCTTCAGGCCCTCGCTGTTGATGCCGTAGGGCTTGGCGGGGTAGCCCTGAACGGTCACGTAGGGCGGCACGTCCTGCAGCACGATCGCGCCCGCCGCCGCCATCGCATGCTCGCCGATCCGGCCGAACTGGTGCACGCCGGCATAGGCGCCCATCACCACCCAGTCGCCGATGCTCACGTGGCCGGCGATCTGTGCGTTGTTGGAGAACGTCGTGTGGTCACCGACCGTGCAGTCGTGCGCGACGTGGGTGTAAGCGAGGAACCAGTTGCCGCTGCCGATGCGCGTCGTGCCCCCGCCCCCGCCGGTTCCCGCGTTCACCGTCACGAACTCGCGGAACACGTTGTCGTCGCCGATGATCGTGTTCACGGGCTCGCCGCGGTACTTGCGGTCCTGCGAGATCTCGCCCAGCGAGGCGAACTGGAACACGCGGTTGCGCGCCCCCAGCACCGTGTCGCCGGTAATGACGGCGTGCGGGCCGATGCGCGTCCCGGCGCCGATGTGCACGCGAGGGCCCACCACGCTGAACGCCCCGACCTCGACGTCGTCGGCGAGCTCGGCGCCCGGCTCGACCAGCGCAGTGGGGTGGATGCGCGCCATCAGGCGTCGTCGCCCTTCGGCATGTCGCGCACCGCGGCGAGCAGCACGGCCTCGCAGACCATCCGCTCCCCGACCTTGGCCTCGGCGCGGAAGCGGCCGACGCCGCGCACCGCGCGCTGCAAGTCGACGAAGAGCTCGAGGCGGTCGCCCGGCATCACCTGCTGCTTGAAGCGCGCCTCGTCGATGCCCGCGAACAGCACGAGCTGGCTGCCGTCGGCCTTGGCGACGCCCGACAGGATGGTGAGCAGCCCCGCGAGCTGCGCCATCGCCTCGATGACCAGCACGCCCGGCATCACCGGGTAGTGCGGGAAATGGCCCTGGAAATACGGCTCGTTCACCGTGACGTTCTTGACGCCGCGGATCCACTTGCCGACCTCGTAGTCGCTGACCGCGTCCACCAGCAACATGGGGTAGCGGTGCGGCAGCAGCTTCTTGATGGCGTTGATGTCGAGCGACGGCATCGGCGGTCCTCCTCTGTTCTCGCCGCCTGGCTCAGCGGTCGTTGTTCTTGCGCCTCGCCCGCCCGGGCTGCGCGCCGCGCTCGAGCGCGCGCACGCGCTCGTCGAGTTCGCGCAGGTTGCGGGTGTGCGAGGCGACGTGCTTCCACTGCGCGTGCGGCAGCGTGGGGAAGGCGCTGGTATAGACCCCGGGCACGTCGATCGAGTGGAACACCAGCGTCCCCCCCGAGATCACGGTGCCGTCGGCGATGGTCAGGTGGCCCGCAATCATCGCGGCGCCGCCGATCTGGCAGTTGCGCCCGATGCGCGCCGAGCCCGCGATGCCGACGCAACCGGCGATCGCCGTGTGCTCGCCGATGCTGCAGTTGTGGCCGATCTGCACCTGGTTGTCGATCTTGACGTCGTCGCCCACCAGCGTGTCGTCGATCGCGCCGCGGTCGATGGTGGTGTTGGCGCCGATCTCGACGTCGCTGCCGATCACCACGCGGCCGAGCTGCGGGATCTTGATCCAGCGTCCCTCCTCCTCGGCCATGCCGAAGCCGTCGGCGCCGATCACCGCGCCGGCGTGCACGACCGCGCGCGCCCCGAGCACGCAGCGCGGGTACACGACCACGTTGGCGAACAGGCGCGAGTCGTCGCCGATCTCCGCGCCGTCGCCGAGCGACACGCGCTCGCCGACCACCACGCGCTCGCCGACCACCACGTCGGCGCCGATCACCGCGCAGGCGCCGATCGACGCCGACGCGGCGATGCGCGCGCGCGCGTCGACCTGCGCCGAGGCATGCACGCCGGGCAGCACGCGCTCGCTGCCGGCGATCGCCTGGGCGACGCGGGCGTACACGGCGTAGGGATTGCGCGAGACGAGCTTGGGCAGCGGCGTCGATGCGGCATCCGCCGGCGAGACGATCACCGCCGAGGCGCGCGTGCCCGAGAGCTGCGCGCGGTAGCGCGGGTTCGCGAGGAACGAGATCGCGCCGGGCGCGGCGTGCTCGAGCGTGGCGACGCGGCTGATCACCGTGGCGCCGTCGCCCTGCAGCTCGGCGCTTGCGAGCCTGGCGAGCTCGTCGAGCCTGAAGGCGCGTTCGCTGGGCGGCATCGTGGATCGCTGACCGCGCGCGGCCCGCCGCGCGCCGGCAACGTCACTTGTCGGCGAGGGCCTTGATCACCCGGTCGGTGATGTCGATGCGCGGGCTGGCATAGATCACCGGCTCCTGCACGATCAGGTCGAACTTCTCGTCGGCCGCGATCTGCTGGATCACCTTGTTGGCGCGCTCCTGCATGCTCGCGAGCTCCTCGTTCTTGCGCAGGTTGAGGTCCTCGCGGAACTCGCGCTGCGCGCGCTGCAGGTCGCGCGTCATGTTGGCGAGGTCGCGCTCCTTGTTGCGGCGGTCGGCCTCGCTCATGGTCGCGCCGTCGCGGTCGAGCGACTGCTGCAGCGTCTGCACCTGCTTGTCGAGGCGCTGGAGGTCGGCCTGGCGCGCGGCGAACTCCTTCTCGAGCTTGGCCTGCGCGCGCTTGGCGGGCGCAGCCTCGCGCAGCAGGCGCTCGCCGTTGACGAAGCCGATCTTGTAGTCGGCCGCCTGGGCCGCGGCGGGCACTGCGACCGGCATCGCCGTCGCCAGCGCCAGCAGCCCCGATATGACCAGTGTGCGTTTCAAAGCTGGATCTCCTTGCCTTGGGCGACGCCGCGCTAGAAAACCGTCCCGACCTGGAACTGGAAGCGCTGGATGCGGTCGCCTTCCTTCTCGTTGAGCGGGAAGCCGTAGCTGAACTTGAGCGGCCCGATCGGCGAGTTCCAGGCGAGGCCGAAGCCCGCCGAGAACCTGAACGACTCGAAGTCGGGCTGGTCGCCGTTGGCGTAGATCTGGCCCGCGTCGGTGAAGAGCGACAGGCTGACCCCCTTCGCCCCCTTGGCGACCGGGTAGAACCACTCGATGTTGCCGACGATCTTGCGCTTGCCGCCGAGCGAATTGCCGTAGATGTCGCGCGGGCCGAGCGAGCTCGTGTCGTAGCCGCGGACCGAACCCACCCCGCCCGCGTAGAAGGCCTTGAAGAACGGCAGCGGGTCCCCGCCGTAGCCGTCGGCGTAGCCGACGTTGCCGCGCAGCATCAGCGTCGACGGCGGGAGTACCGGCCAGAACCACTGGTGGACGTACTCGGCCTTGTAGTACGAGGCGCTGGAGAACGGCAGGCCGACCTCGACCATCACGCTCTGCAGCCGTCCCGAGTTCGGGAAGATCACGTCGTCGCGCGTGTCGCGCGACCAGCCGCCGGTGAGGATGTAGCTGTTGGTGATCGAGCCGAACTCGTTGACGTAGTCGACGTAGATCGGCGGGCTCTCGGGGAACAGCGTGAGCTTGGTGTGCTCGAAGCGCCCACCGAGCTGGATGGTGTCGGTCTCGCTGATCGGGATGCCGAAGCCCAGCGCCGCGCCCAGCGTCGACGACTCGTAGTTCGACACCTGCAGCGACGTCGGGTCGATGTTGCGCTGGTAGAGCTCGATGGTGCGCGACACGCCGTCGGCGGTCCAGTACGGGTCGGTGAACACCGCGGAGATCGTGCGGTTGATGCGGCTGGTGTTGAGGCTCAGGGCCAGCGAGTTGCCGGTGCCGAGGAGGTTCTGCTGCGACACCGACGCGTTGAACACCACGCCGTCGCTGCTCGAGTAGCCGACGCCCGCCAGCAGGTTGCCGGTGTTGCGCTCGATCACGGTGAACTCGAGGTCGACCTGGTCGTTGGACCCGGCGACCGCCTGCGTCTCGACCGACACGTCGTCGAAGAAGCCCAGCCGCTTGATGCGGATCTTCGAGCGGTCGATGCGCGTACTGTCGAACCACGCGCCCTCGAGCTGGCGCACCTCGCGCCGGATCACCTCGTCGCGCGTGCGCGCGTTGCCGACGATGCTGATCTTGCGCACATAGACGCGGCGGCCCGGGTCGACGTAGAGCGTGAAGGCCACCGTGTGGTTCTGCTTGTCGACCTCGGGGACGGCCGACACGTTGGCGAAGGCGTAGCCCGCCGCGCCGAGGCGGTCGCTGATGGCCTTGGTGGTCGCCTGCTGCTTGGCGCGCGAGAAGACGTCGCCCGGGCGAAGCCTGACGAGCTGCTCGATCTCCTCGCGCGGCACCACGAGGTCGCCGGCGAGCGAGACTCGCGAGATGCTGTAGCGCTCGCCCTCGGTGACGTTGATGGTGATGAACACCTCGTCCTTGTCGGGCGTGATCGAGACCTGCGTCGAGTCGATCGAGAACTCGAGGAAGCCGCGGTCCTGGTAGAAGCTGCGCAGCGACTCGAGGTCGGCGGCCAGCTTCTGCTTCGAGTACTGGTCGTCCTTGGTGTACCAGGTGAGCCATCCCGGCGTGGTGAGCGACATCTCGCTGCGCAGCTGCTGCAGCGTGAAGGTCTTGTTGCCCACGATGTTGATGCGCGCGATCTTGGCGGGGTCGCCCTCGGTGATGGTGAAGTTGATGGCGACGCGGTTGCGCGACTGCGGCGTGACGGTGGTGTCGACGCGCGCGCCATAGAGGCCGCGCGAGACGTACTGGCGCTTCAGCTCCTGCTCGGCGCGGTCGAGCGCGGAGCGGTCGAAGACGCGCGATTCGCTGACGCCGATGTCCTTCAGCGCCTTGCGGATGGTGTCGGTGTCGAACTCCTTGTTGCCGACGAAGGTCAGCGACGAGATCGTCGGCCGCTCCTGCACCGTGACCACCAGCACG
Organism: Casimicrobiaceae bacterium; assembly: GCA_044226535.1. GTDB lineage: Bacteria > Pseudomonadota > Gammaproteobacteria > Burkholderiales > Casimicrobiaceae > VBCG01. The sequence goes on from JBGAGT010000004.1 coordinate 219,193, forward strand.
TCGCCCTGCCGGTCGAGCTGCACGTCGCGGAAGAACCCTGTCGCGTACAGCGCCTTGACGGCGTCCGAGATCTTGGCATCGTCGACGCGGTCGCCCGCCTTGATGGGCAGGTAGCTGAAGATCGTGCCGGCCTCGGTGCGCTGCACGCCCTCGACGCGGATGTCGCGCACGACGAAGGGCTCGACGGCCAGCGCCGGCGCGGCGAGCCATTGCACGCACAGCGCCATGGCGAGCGCCGACACGACGCGTCGCGCGCGGCGCGGCACGGGAAGGGTGCGCTGCGCGGCGCAGCGGTCAGAACAGTCGGGAGAAATCATTGAACAACGCCAAAGCCATCAGCAGCGCCAGGATGGCCACACCGATGCGCTGACCGACCTCGAATGCGCGGTCGGAGACGGGAGCACCCTTGAGGAATTCCGCGAAATAATACAGTAAATGCCCACCGTCAAGTAGCGGGATGGGCAGCAGGTTCAGCACGCCGAGGCTGATGCTCACCAGCGCGATGAATCCGACGAAGGGCAGCACGCCTCCGCGCGCCGATTGCCCCGCGTAGTCGGCGAGCGTGATCGGCCCGCTGATGTTGCGCACCGATGCGCCGCCGGTGACGATGCGGCCGAGCGTCCTGAGCGTGAACACCGCGAGCTCGCCGGTGCGGCGCGTCGCCTCGCCCACCGCCTCGAGCGGCCCGTAGCGCACGACGATCGAGACGTCGGCCGCGACCGCCGGGTCGATCTTGAGCCGGAGCCCGGCGATGCCCACCTGCCGGCCTTCCACCTCCTCGCGGTCGGGCGTGAGCACGACCTCGCTGCGCGCGCCGCCGCGCTCGAGGGTGAGGGTGATCGGCGTCGCCGGGTGCGCGTTGGTCACCGCCGCGACGTCGGCCGGCGAGTGCATCGCGGCGCCGTCGACGGCGACGATGCGGTCGCCCTGCCGCACGCCGGCGCGCGCGGCGGGCTTGCCGGGCAGCGCCTCCTCGACCAGCGGCGCGCCGAAGTCGCTGCGCAGCCCGAGGCGGCCCATGAAGTTGCCTTCCCAGTCGGCGGCCTCGAGCGAGTCGATGGGCAGCACGCGCGACGCGCTGCCGCCGTCGCGCGCCACCACGCCGAGCTCCACGTCGCGGTCGCCGCGCGAGCGCGCGATGCGCCAGCGCAGGTCCTGCATGCTGCGGATGGCCACGCCGTCGACGCTCACCACGCGATCGCCGGCGGCGACGCCCGCGGCCGCCGCGGGGGACTGCGGCGCGGGACCCGCGAGCACGGCCTTCTGCGCGGGCACGCCCGCCATGTTGGTGCCGGCGAACAGCGCGATGGCGAGGATCAGGTTGGCGAGCGGCCCCGCGGCGACGATGGCGATGCGCTTGCCCACGCCCTGCGCGTTGAAGGCGCGCGCGCGCTCGGCGGGCGCGACGTTGCCCTCGCGCTCGTCGAGCATCTTGACGTAGCCGCCGAGCGGGATGGCCGAGACCGCCCACTCGGTGCGGTCGCGGCCCAGGACGCGCGACCACAGCACCCGGCCGAACCCGACCGAGAAGCGCAGGATGCGCACGCCGCACAGCCGCGCGATCCAGTAGTGGCCGAGCTCGTGGAACACCACGAGCACGCCGAGCACCACCAGGAAGCTGCCGGCCTTCCAGACGAGTTCACCCATGGGCCATTCCCGCTAGCCGATCCAGGCGCCGGCGGCGAGCGCGGCCGGCGGCATGGCCGCGAGCAATGCGTCGACGCGATCGAGCACGCCCCCGTGCCCGGGCAGCAGCGCACCACTGTCCTTCACGCCGGCCTCGCGCTTCAGCCATGACTCGAAAAGGTCGCCCACGATGGAAAAGGCGAGCAGCAGCAGCGCCAGCGCGATCACGCATCCCGCGGGCAGCGCCGCCGCGGGCGGGCCGGCGACGAGCGGGAACACCACCCATGCATAGGCGGCGACCGCCAGCGCCGCGCCGGCCGCGCCTTCCCAGGTCTTGCCGGGGCTCACCTGCGGCGCGAGCTTGCGGCGCCCGAAGCGCCGGCCCGCGAAATACGCCGCGGTATCGGCGACGAAGACCAGGCCCATGGCCGCGAGCATCGTCCAAGGTGAACGCGCGTGCAATTGCACCAGCGCGAGCCAGGTCGCGCAGAGCACCAGCACGCCGATGGCGGCCATCAAGGCGCGGCGACCGCGCATGGGCCAGCGTGCCACCACCCAGGGAAACGCGCACAGCGCCCAGAACAGCGTGGCCGCGCCGCAGACCAGCGCCACGCGGGTGGTGACGAAGGCGGCGTCGAAGCCCCCGGGCACCACCACCATCGCCACCCCCAGCACGGCCACCAGCGCCGCGTAGGCGAGCGTCGCGCCCGGCGAAAGGCCGGCAAGCCGCCCCCATTCCTGCGCGGCCGCCACGACCACCACGCCGATCACCAGCGCGAACAGGCGCGTGGGGAGCAGCAGCGTCGCCGCGAGCAGCAGCGCACCGAGCACCACCGCCGTGGCGACCCGCTTGCCGAGGACACCCGTCATCCGCCGCCCGCCTCAGCCGCCCGCGGGCAGCGCCGCCGCGTCGGCGAGCTGCTCGCTGGTGCGCCCGAAGCGGCGCTCGCGCGCCGCGTACCAGGCGATCGCGGCGTCGTAGGCCGCGGCGTCGAAGTCCGGCCAGAGCGTGTCGAGGAACGCGAGCTCGGCGTAGGCGAGCTGCCACAGCAGGAAGTTGGAAATGCGCTGCTCGCCGCCGGTGCGGATGAAGAGGTCGGGCTCGGGGGCATCGGCCATCGCGAGGTAGGGCGCGATCGCCTCGCCGTCGGGCGGCGCCGCCGAGGCGAGCGCCTGCGGGTGCGCGCGATAGTAGGCATGCGCGGCCTGGGCGATGTCCCAGCGGCCCCCGTAGTTGGCGGCGATGGTCAGCGTCAGCCGCGTGTTCGAGGCGGTCAGCGCCTCGGCCGAGGCGGCGAGCTCGCGGATGCGCGGGTCGAAACGCGCCACGTCGCCGATGACGCGGAAGCGGATGTCGTTCTGGTGGAGCTTGGCGACCTCGTCCTCCAGCGCCCGCATGAACAGGCCCATCAGGATCGAGACCTCGTCGGCGGGACGGCGCCAGTTCTCGCTGGAGAACGCGAACAGCGTCAGGTAGCGCACGCCGCGCTCGATGGAATGGCGCACCGTGCTGCGCACCGCCTCGACGCCCTTGCGGTGGCCCGCGACGCGCGGCAACAGGCGGCGGCGCGCCCAGCGCCCGTTGCCGTCCATGATGATCGCGACATGCCGCGGGACCGTGCCGGTCGCGGGGATGTCGCGCGTCGACGATGCGAACGTGCCCTGGACCATCGGCTTGCTGCGCGGCGGCTGACGACGAGGCGCCGTCAGATCGCCATCAGGTCCGCTTCCTTCGCCGTGAGCTGCCTGTCGACCTCGGCGATGAAGCGGTCGGTGAGCTTCTGGACGTCGGCCTGCGCATGGCGCTCGTCGTCCTCGGAGACCTTGTGGTCCTTGAGCAGCTTCTTGAGCTGCTCGTTGGCGTCGCGGCGCACGTTGCGGATTGCGACGCGCGCATTCTCGGCCTCGTGGCGCACGACCTTGATCAGGTCCTTGCGGCGCTCCTCGGTGAGCGCGGGCATCGGCACGCGCACGATGTCGCCGTGCGTGGCGGGATTGAGGCCGAGGTCGGAGTCGCGGATCGCCTTCTCGACGGCCGGGATCATCTTCTTCTCCCAGGGCTGGACGGTGATCGTCCGCGCGTCGGCGAGGTTGACGTTGGCGACCTGGTTCAGCGGCATCATCGTGCCGTAGTAGTCGACCTGCACGTGGTCGAGCAGCCCCGTGTGCGCCCGGCCGGTGCGGACCTTGCCCAGGTCGACCTTGAGCGCCTCGACGGACTTGGCCATCTTCTGCTCGGTCGATTTCTTGACGTCGTCGATCATCGTTCTCTCCGTCGCCGCTCAACACGGCGCCACAGCGATTCTACCCAGTGGCGCGCCGGCACCGCTCAGCAATGCACCAGCGTGCCCTCGTCCCCGCCCTGGACCACGCGCTTCAGCGCGCCCGGCTTGAAGATCGAGAACACCTTGAGCAGCATGTTCTGGTCGCGGCACAGCGCCAGCGCGGTCGCGTCCATCACCTTGAGGTTGCGCACGATCGCCTCGTCGAAGGTCAGCGAGTCGTAGCGGCGGGCGGAGCTGTCCTTGGCAGGATCGGCGGTGTACACGCCGTCGACCTTGGTGGCCTTGAGCACGATGTCGACGCCGACCTCGCGGCCGCGCAGCGCCGCCGCGGTGTCAGTGGTGAAGAACGGGTTGCCGGTGCCCGCGGCGAAGATCACCACCTTGCGCTCCTCGAGGTAGCGCAGCGCCTTGCCGCGGATGTAGGGCTCGGCCACCTGCTCGATGCGCAGCGCCGACTGCACGCGCGACTCGACGCCCGCGCGGCGCAGCGCGTCCTGCAGCGCCAGCGCGTTCATCAGCGTGGCGAGCATGCCCATGTAGTCGGCCGTGGCGCGGTCCATCCCTGCGGCGCCCGGCGCGACGCCGCGGAAGATGTTGCCGCCGCCGATGACGATGGCGGTCTCGACGCCCATGCGCGTCACCTCGGCGATCTCGGCGACGATGCGATCGATGGTCCCGCGATTGATGCCGTAGGGATCATCGCCCATCAGCGCCTCGCCCGATAGCTTGAGCAGGATGCGGCGATAGGCGGGACCCGCGCCGGCCGCGGGCTGCGCCGCGTGGCGCGGTGCGTCCTCGGCCTGCGGGGCGGCGGGCGGGAAGGAGGCGGGTGCGACGGTGGCTTCGTTCATCGGCGATCCTCGTGGTCGGCGACTCGCATTGTCTCGCGCTTCGGCGCGCGCGCCAAAGCACGGTTCACCCCTTGCCCCCGGCAAGCCTGCCCCGGCGAGGCGCGGCGGGCCGCGGGTGGCCCCCCCGGCGACGCCGGGGAAGCCCCGGGCAGCGTCAGCGCGACATCGCCGCCACTTCGGCGGCGAAGTCGTCCTTCTTCTTCTCGAGGCCTTCGCCCACGACGTACAGCGTGAAGCCGTTGACCTTCGCGCCCTTCGCCTTGAGCAGCTGCTCGACGCTCTCCTTGCCGTCGCCCTTGACGAAGGCCTGCCCGCCCAGCGTCATCTGCGCGAGCAGCTTCGCGACCTTGCCCTCGACGATCTTCGCGGCCATGTCGCCGGTCTTGCCGTCCTCGGCGACCTGTGCCGCGGCGATCTCGCGCTCCTTGGCGAGCGTCTCGGCCGGGACGCCGGCGCGGTCGACCGCCACCGGCTTGGACGCGGCGATGTGCATCGCGAGGTCCTTGCCCAGCGCGGCGTCGCCGCCGCTCACGTCGACCAGCACGCCGATGCGCGTGCCGTGCACGTAGGAGGCGAGCGCACCTGCCGCGGCGCGTCGCTCGAAGCGGCGGATCGACAGGTTCTCGCCGATCTTCTGCACCAGCGCGACGCGGCGCGCCTCGACGGTCTCGCCCGAGGCGAGCTTGCCGTTGCCGAGCGCGGCCACGTCGGCCGGCGCGTCGCGCGCGATGAGCGCGGCGACCTCGTTGGCGAAGGCCTTGAACTCCTCGTTGCGCGACACGAAGTCGGTCTCGCAATTGACCTCGACGATCGCGCCGGTCTTCGCATCCTGCGCGAGGTGGAGCCCGATCACGCCTTCGGCCGCCACGCGCGCCGAGGCCTTGGACGCCTTGGCGCCCGACTTGATGCGCAGGAGGTCCTCGGCCTTGGCCATGTCGCCGCCGGCCTCGGTCAGCGCCTTCTTGCACTCCATCATGCCGAGCCCGGTGCGCTGGCGCAGCTCCATCACCATGCTCGCGGAAATGTCCGCCATCTTCGCTACTCCATGTGCTGATTCATCGTTCCACGGCAGCATCGGGCCGCCGCGGACAAAAACAAGGGGGCGCCGGCGCCCCCTCGAAGACAAGGGGGCGACGCGGCCCCCTCGGTGTCCCGCAACGCGGCGCCCGGGGTCAGGCGGCCGCGCCTTCCTGCACTTCGACGAACTCGTCGCCCGCCTCGACGATCTCCTGGATCGACTGGCTCTTGCCCTCGAGCACGGCGTCGGCCACGCCGCGCGCGTACAGCCGGATGGCGCGGCTCGAGTCGTCGTTGCCCGGGATCACGTAGGCGATGCCGTCGGGGGAGTGGTTGGTGTCGACCACGGCGACGACAGGGATGCCGAGCTTCTTCGCCTCGGTGACCGCGATCTTGTGGAAGCCCACGTCGATGACGAACATCGCGTCGGGCAGCGCGTTCAGGTCCTTGATGCCGCCGAGCGACTGCGCGAGCTTGTCGAGCTCGCGCTTGTGCGACAGCGCCTCGCGCTTGCTCATGCGGTCGAAGGTGCCGTCGGTGGCCATCGTCTCGAGGTCCTTCAGGCGCTTGATCGACTGCTTGACCGTCTTGAAGTTGGTGAGCATGCCGCCCAGCCAGCGGTGGTCGACGTAGGGCATGCCGGCGCGCTGCGCCTCCTCGGCGACGATCTCGCGGGCCTGGCGCTTGGTGCCGACGAACAGCACCGTGCCCTTGCGCGCCGCGAGCTGGCGCACGTACTTCATCGCCTCGTTGTACTTGTCGAGGGTCTTCTCGAGGTTGACGATGTGGATCTTGTTGCGATGGCCGAAAATGTACTCGGCCATCTTGGGATTCCAGTAACGGGTCTGGTGGCCGAAATGCACGCCGGCCTCCAGCATTTGACGCATTGTGACGGACATCGGGACTGCTCCTTGTCAGGGTTGGTTGACCTCCATCGGCGGCGATGACCTCCTCGCCCGCTGCGGCGCCCCCTTGCGGGGACGCGGCGGGGGCCGCTGGAAGCACCCTGAACCCGCCGATGTGCGGATTGGCCCCGGACTGGGCTTTCCGGCCGGCGCTGCGGAAGGCCGGCCGCCCCGCTTGGCATATTCGCGCTTGGCACACTTGCGCTTGGCGCGCACTTGCCGAACGGCGGCGGGACCCCATCTGGAGCTAACTTGCTATTCTAGCACGCTTTTGGCGACAGCCTCAATGTCCACCCGCCCCCCGCCCGTGCGCGCCGGCTGATCGCGCGGGCCCCGAAACGCCGCAACCCCCATGGACGCCGCCCTCCCCCCACCGCCCCCGTTCGACGCAGCCCCCGAAGGCGCGTTCCGCGCGACCCTCGCCTCGCTCGCCGCTTTCGACGCCACCGGCGCCGACGCGCGGGACTTCCTGCAGGGCCAGCTCTCCTCGGACGTCAAGGCGCTGGCGGTGGGCGAAGGCCAGTACGCGAGCTACAACTCGCCCAAGGGCCGGATGCTGGCGACCCTGGTGGTCTGGCGCCGGGAGGCCGAGCGCTTCACGCTGGTCGCCGCCGCGGACCTGGCCGAGGTCCTGGCGCGGCGCATTGGCCTCTTCGTGTTGCGCGCCAAGGTCGCCTGGACGCCGCGACGCTCGCCCCTCGTCGGCCTGGGGGGCACGGCCGCCTGGCAGGCGGCGGGGATCGAGGCCGCCTTCCGCTCGGGCGCGGACGGTGCCACGCTGGCGCTTCCGGACGGGCGGGCCCTCGTCGACGCCCCCGCGCTCCCCACGGGCCTCGCCGCCCTGCCCGAGGCCGACGAATCGACGTGGCGCTGGCTCGGCGTGCGCGCCGGCGTGCCGGTGGTCACCGAGGCCACGCGCGAGGCGCTGATCGCGCAAAGCGCCAACTGGGAGCTGGTGGGAGGCGTCGATTTCCGCAAGGGCTGCTACCCGGGGCAGGAAATCATCGCGCGCATGCAATACCTCGGGCGGCTCAAGGAGCGCCTGCAGGGCTTCCACGTGGCCGGCCACGGCACGGCGGTCCCCGCGGCCGGCGCGCCGGTCACCACCCCCGGCCGCGACGAGGCGGTGGGGACGGTGGTCAACGCCGAGCCCGCGCCCGGCGGGGGCACCGACCTCCTCGCCGTGGTGCGCGTCGACGCACAGGACGTCCCGCTCTTCGCCGCCGGTGCGGCGCTCGAGGCGCGCCGCCTCCCCTACGCGGTGACGGCGATCGAGAACCAGCGCGTGCGCCTTTGACGCCGCCACCATGACATGGGCGCCCCCGCCGTCAACGTCTACGTCTGGTACCGCGTCGCGGGCGACGCGGCGCGGGCGCGCGAGGCCGTCACGGCCATGATGCTCGACGTGGCGCTTTCCACCGGCGTCGCCGGCCAGCTCCTGCAGCGCACCGACGACGGCGCGACCTGGATGGAGGTGTACGAGGCGATCGACGACCGCGCGGGCTTCGAGCGCCGGCTCGCGCGCGCGGTGCGCGAGCACGACGCCGCGGCCTTCGCCGCCGACGGCCGCCACCTCGAGTGCTTCTGCGCCAGCGGCGCGCTGCGCTGAGCGCGCCCGCGCACGCTGCGCCCATCCTCCGCCCATGTGCCTCGCCGCCATCGCCGTCGACGCGCACCCCGGCTTCGCGCTGGTCATCGCCGCCAACCGCGACGAATTCCATGCGCGCGAGGCCGCCGCCGCGGCCTGGTGGGAGGAAGGCGTGCTCGGCGGGCGCGACCTCCGCGCCGGCGGCACCTGGCTTTGCGTCGACCGGCGCGGGCGCTTCGCCTTCGTCACCAACGTGCGCGAGCCCGGTCGTCACGATCCGCGCTTGCGCTCGCGCGGCGAGCTGCCGCTCGCCGTCGTGACCAGCGCCCTCCCCGTCGACGCGGCGGTCGAGGCGCTGATGCGCGAGGCCGCGACCTGGAACGGCTTCAACCTCGTCGCCGGCGACGCCTCGCAGGTGGTCTATGCGTCGAACCGCCCGGAGGGGAACGACCGCGAAGGGAACCGCCACGGGCGCGCCGACGCGGGCATCGTCGCGCTCGCGGCCGGCGTGCACGCCGTGTCGAACGCCGCGCTCGACGTGCCCTGGCCCAAGGTCGTGGCGACGCGCGAGGCCATGCGCCGCTGGTGCGCCGAAGGCCGCGAGGATCCCGCGCCGCTGTGGCGGGCGCTCGCCGACCGCGACGTGGCCGTCGACGACGCGCTTCCCTCGACGGGCCTCGCGCGCGAGCGCGAGCGGCTCCTTTCGGCCGCCTTCATCGTCGACCCCGCCTACGGCACGCGCGCCTCGACGATCTTCACGGTGTCGCGCGACGGGCGCGCGCGCTTCGTCGAGCGCAGCTTCGACGCCACGGCGCGCGAGACAGGCCGCGTCGACGAGCGCTTCGACGTGGCGGCGGCCGGGCCGCCGGCCCGCGGGCTTGCACCCGCGCACGTCGGCTGAGTCAGCAGCCGATCGCGCGCCGCATGGCGCGGTGGGGAATCCCCGCCTCGTCGAAGGTCTCGCCCACGGGCGCGAAACCCAGGCGCTCGTAGAAAGGCAACGCCTGCACCTGCGCGTTCAGCAGCACCTCGCGGTCGCCGCGCCTGCCGGCCGCGTCGACCAGCGCCGCGATCATGGTGCTGCCGACGCCGCGGCCACGCCAGGCCGCGAGCACCGCCACGCGCCCGATGTGCGCGTCGGGCAGCAGGCGCGCGCAGCCGACCGGCTCCCCGTCCCCGTCGACCGCGAGCACGTGCAGCGACAGGGCGTCCTCCGCGTCCCATTCGAGCGCGGGCGGTATGCCTTGCTCGACCACGAACACGGCCTGCCGCACCGCCGCGAGGCGCGTGCCTTCCTCCGCCCAGGTCGTGAGCAGCAGGCCGACGGCCGGGGCGCCGGGATTCACCGGCGATAGCCGCCGAAATCGAGCCTCGCGGCACCCGCCTTCACCGCGAGCGATGCGTGGCCGCCGACCGGCAGCGTGAGCTTGTCGCGCACGTGGCCGAAGGGCAGGCCCGAAAGCACCGGCACCGCGCACACCGCGCGCAGCTGCGCGATCGCCGCCGCGAGGTCGTAGCCCGCGTCGTTCGCATTCAGCGCGTACTCGGTGAAGCCCCCGAGCAGCACCGCGCGCTGGCGCGCCAGCACGCCCGCGAGGTGCAGCTGGTAGAGCATGCGCTCGACGCGATACGGATGCTCGCCGACGTCCTCGAGGAACAGGAGGCCGCCTTCGAGCTGCGGGAAATACGGCGTCCCGACCAGCGAGGCGACCATCGCCAGGTTGCCGCCCCACAACGTCCCCTCGACCTCGACGTCGGGGCCCTCGAGCGCGAATTCGGCCCGGTGCATGCGGTGCTCCAGCACGCCGAAGCAATGCTCGAGCGTGAACGGCGAAGGCTCCTCGGCGCCGAAGTCGTAGCCCAGCATCGGCCCCGCGTAGGTCACCGCGCCCTCGCGCGCGAGCATGGCCAGCGCGAAGGCGGTGAAGTCGGAATGGCCGAGCCAGCGCGTGCCACTCCTCGCCAGCGCGCGGTAGTCGAGCCGCTCGAGGAGGCGCGTCCAGCCGTAGCCGCCGCGCACCGCGATGGCGACGTCGACCTCGGGATGCGCGGCCATGCGCAGCACCGCGGCCGCGCGCGCGTCGTCGCTTCCGGCGAAGCGCTGCACGCGGCCGAGCGCGCCGGGATCGACCACCACGCGGTCGCCGCGCGAGCGCAGGAACGCGACGCCGCGCGCCACCGCCTCGGGGTCGGTGGCGAACCCCGAGGGCGCGTAGACGCCGAAGCCGATGCTCATCGCCGCGCCGCGAAAAAGCCGCGCAGCAACGCCGCGCACTCGTCCGCGCGCACGCCGCCGGCCACCGTGGCGTGATGGTTGAGGCGCGGCTCGGCGAAGAGGTCGACCACCGAGCCCGCGGCGCCGGTCTTGGGATCGCGCGCGCCGAACACCACCCGCGCGACGCGCGCATGCAGCATCGCGCCCACGCACATGGCGCAGGGCTCGAGTGTCACCACCAGCGTGCAGCCGGGAAGCCGGTAATTGCCGAGCGCGCGCGCGGCATCGCGCAGCGCGGCGATCTCCGCGTGCGCGGTGGGATCGCCGTGGGCGATGGGGGCGTTGCCGCCGCGGCCGACCACCTCGCCGCCGCGCAACACCACCGCGCCCACCGGCACCTCGCCGCGCGCGGCGGCCGCGCGCGCCTCCTCGAGCGCGAGGCCCATCCAGGCCTGCTCGTCCTCGCCGGGCGCTTCGCGCGGACCACCCGCCGCGCGCGGGCCCGCGACGCTAGACATCCTTGCCCTCGCCGGCGGTATCCTCGACGTGGAAGGCATGCAGCATGCGATGGATGAAGGGCGTGAACAGGATGCCGGTCGATCCGAGCAGCATCACCCCGCAGAACAGCGCATAGACGCTCTCGAACACCCGCGCCCTGTCGGGCAGGTCGGTGACCACGGGGCCCATGCCTGCCAGCAGCAGCGAAGCCTGGTGGAAGGACACGAGCCAGGACAGGCCGGCGATCAGGTGGTAGCCGAGCACGCCGAGCAGCAAGGTCGCCACCAGCAGGTAGGCGGCGACCTTGACGCCCGAGACCACGCGCCGGAAGAAGCGCCGGTGAGGCGAGACGCCCGCCGCCTGCGCGGCAGCCTTCGCGGGGGCGGGCCCGCCCGGGGCCCCGCCACCCGCGCGCTTGCCGGTCGCCGCGGGCTTGCCGCCCCCAGCCGGGGGCTTGCCACCGTCAGCCGCCGCCATCGGCGATCACCGCGTCGGCCTCGATCTCGACCAGCAGCTCGGGGGCGATCAGTCGCGAGACCTCGACCATCGTCGCCGCGGGACGGATCGCGGCGAAGGCCTCGCCATGCGCGCGCCCGACAGCCTCCCAATGCGCGATGTCGGTGACGAAGATGCGCGTGCGCACGACATCCGAAAGCGACCCACCGGCGCGCCGCAGCGCGTCGGCAATGTTGGCGATGGCCTGGCGCGCCTGCGCGTAGGGGTCGCCGATGCCGACGATCGCGCCCTGCGCGTCGGTGGCGGTGGTGCCCGCCACGAACACCTGCGCGCCCACGCGCACCGCGCGCGAGTAGCCCACCACGGGCTCCCACGTCGCCCCGCTGCCGAAATTCACGCGCTCCATCCGATCGGTCCTCCGGGGCCGTCGGCGCGCCGGACGGCGCCCGCGACCCAGGGGCCATTGTGCCAAACGGCCGCAGGGGCTTGCGCGGCACTGACATGTCAGTGTTACACTCGCTGCCCGTTCGGGTGCGAAACCCGGGCGCGGCGCGTGCGGCGGCCAAGACCGCACCGTCGATTCGCGTGCCACCCGGTGCGCACGAGGAGGGAGCGGTGGACAAGCCCGTCAGGCAGCTGCAGGCCCCGCGCCGCGGCGCGGCGCGACCCGCGCGCGAGCGGGCGCTGACGTCCTCGCGCGATGGCCATCCGGCGACGGCGTTGCGCCTGGTCGCCTACGAGGGCTTCCGCCGCCACCTGCTCGATGCCACGCTCAAGCCCGGCGATTTCGTCTCGCAGCGCAAGCTCGCGAGCCTGATCGGCGTGTCGCTCGGGGCGGTCCGCGAGGCCATCCCCCGCCTCGAGGCCGAAGGGCTGGTGCAGACCGTGCCGCAACGCGGCCTGCAAGTCGCGGCGGTGGACCTGAAGCTCGTCCGCAACGCCTTCCAGCTCCGCGCGATCCTCGAGCGCGAGGCCGCGCTGCGCTTCGCCGAGACGGTGACCGACGACGAGCTCGACGCGCTGGAGCGCGCGCACCGCGCGATCATCGCCCGCGCCGGCGGGCGGGTCACGCGCGCGCTGCTCGCCGACGCACAGGCCGTCGACTGGGGCCTGCACGACCGCATCATCGACGCGCTCGGCAACGACATCGTGCGCGAGATCTACCGCGTCAACACCCTGCGCATCCGCCTCATCCGCCTCGAGCGGGTGGTGCTCGATGCCGAAGCGCTGCTGCCGGCGATGCGCGAGCACCTCGCGATCATCGCCGCGCTTCGCACCCGCGAGCCCGGCGCCGTCGCCGCCGCACTCGATGACCACCTCGCCAGCGCGCGCGAACGCGCGCTGGCGCTTTGATCCCGCGGCCATCCGCACCCACGACGAGGAGAACACGATGAACCCCAGCAAGCCCTGGAACCGCCGCGAATTCATCGCCGCCAGCGCCGCCACCGCGGCCGGCGCCACCCTGTGGCCGCGCAAGGCGCGCGCCGCGACGACGATGCGCTGGGCGACGGTGCTTCCCACCAGCCACCCGATGGTGGCGATGATGGAGCGCGTCGCCAAGGAAGTGCGGGAGAAGACTGGTGGCGCGGTCGACATCCAGACCTTTCCCGCCGGCCAGCTCGGCTCGTCGCGCGACCTGATCGAGGCGGCCTCCGGCGGCGCGATCCAGATCGTCGACGAAGGTGCCGCGCAGTTCGGCCAGTTCGTGCCGCAGTTCTCGATCCTCGAGGCGCCCTACCTGTGGCGCGACGCCAACCACGTGCGCCGCGTGCTGTCCTCGTCCATCGTCGACGAGATGAGCGCGGCGCTGGTGCAGAAGCGCAGCATGCGGCTGGTGGGCTCGACCTACTACGGCAAGCGCCACGTGACCACCGGCAGCAAGGCGGTGCGCACCGCTGCCGACATGAACGGCTTCAAGCTGCGCATACCCGAGGTCGACACCTTCCGCGCCATGGCCGAGGCCTGGGGCGCGCGCGCCACACCGCTCAACATCGGCGAGCTCTACCTCGCGCTGTCGCAAGGCGCCGTCGACGGGCAGGAGAACCCGCTGCCCACCATCCAGAGCAACAAGTTCTACGAGGTGCAGAAGTACCTGGTGCTCACGGGCCACGTGATCACGCCGCGCCTGGTGGTCGTCAACGAGGCGGCCTGGCAGTCGCTGAAGCCCGCCGAGCGCGACGTCCTCAAGGCGGCGATCGCCAGCGCCGGCGCGGCGCAGGACAACGAGATCCTCTACCAGGAAGCCAGGCTCGTCGACACCTTCAAGGGTGCTGGCATGAACGTCATCGAGCCCGACCTCGAGAGCTTCCGCAAGCCCGTGCTGGCCTCGCTGCCCGCCAAGTTCGAGTCGAAATGGGGCAAGGGTCTGTGGGAGAAGATCGCCGCGGCATGATGCGGGCCCTTCGCGACGCGCTGGATCGCGCCAGCGTCTTCCTCGCCTGCGCGCTGGTGGTGGCGCTGCTCCTCTGCGTCACCGCCGGCGTCGTCACCCGCGAATTGGGCGACCCGCTCGCCTGGACCGACGAAGGCGCGCGCTTCCTGATGGTGTGGCTGGCGGTGTTCGGCTGGGTGCTGGCGACGCGCGGCGGGCTGCAGGTGCGCATCCGCTATTTCCAGGACAAGCTGCCGGCGAGGCTGCACCGTGCGACCGAGGTCGCCTTCCAGCTGGCGATGGTCCTGTTCGGCGCGCTGGTGGCGTGGGACGGCTTCCTGCTGGTGCAGCGCAACCACGACCTCGAGGCCACCTCGCTGCCACTGTCGATGGCGTGGATGTACGCACCGATGGTGCTGGCCGGCGTGGTCACCGCGCTGCAGGGCGTATCGGAACTGCGCTTCGCGCTGCGCGGCGAGAAGCCGGTGTTCCTGGTCGCGGCGCCGCCCCTGCCCGACGCGCTCGCCGCGCTCGACGAGGCCCACGGCGAGGGTTCGCGATGACCCACCTGATGCTCGAGATCATCGGCGTCTGGTTCGCCGCGATCCTGCTGGGCTTCCCGCTCTACGCGTCGATGGGGCTCGCGGCCTTCGCCTTCGTGACGTTCGGGGGCCTCGCGGGCTCGATCGTCCCGCAGAAGATGGCGCAGGCGATGAACTCCTTCCCGCTGGTGGCGGCGCCGCTGTTCATCCTGATGGGCAACCTGCTCGGCGCCTCGAAGCTCACCGACCGCATCGTGCGCTTCGCGAGCTCGATCGTCGGCGCGCTGCGCGGCGGCTATGCGCACGCGTCGATCCTGTCGAGCATGATCTTCGCCGGCATGGTGGGCTCGGCCGTCGCCGACGCGGCGGGCACCGGCGCGGTCGAGGTGCGCGCGATGAAAAAGGCCGGCTACCGGCCGGAAACCGCCGCCGCGATCAGCTCGGCGGCGGCGACCATCGGCCCGATCATCCCGCCCAGCCTGCCGATGATCATCTACGGCGTCAGTGCCGACGTGTCGATCGGCAAGCTGTTCCTCGCCGGCGTGATCCCCGGCATCCTCATGGGGCTGTCGCTGATGGTGGTGGTGGCCATCGTCGCACCGCGCCAGGGCCTGCCGCGCGGCAGGTTCGAAGGGTTCGGCGAGATCTGGCAGTCCTTCAAGGCGGCGTTCTTCGCACTGATGACGCCGGTGATCCTGCTGGGCGGCATGTTCAGCGGATTCTTCACCGCCACCGAGGCCGCCGCGGTCGCCGACCTGTGGGCGCTGTTCCTGGGCTTCGCGGTCTATCGCACGCTCACGCTCAAGGACCTCGGGCCGATCCTCGTCAACACCGCCGAGACCACGGGCGTGGTCGCGGTGCTGGTGATGGTCGCGGGCGCGCTCGGCTGGTGCATGTCGATCTCGCGCATCCCGCAGACCGTGGCGCCGGCCATCGTCGCGGCGATCCAGAGCCCGATCGCCTTCCTGCTGGTCGCCAACGTCATCATGCTGTTCGTCGGCTGCTTCATGGAGGCGCTGGCCGCGCTGCTGATCCTCATCCCCATCCTCGTGCCCGCCGCGATCAGTTACGGCGTGGACCCGGTGCAGTTCGGCGTGATCATGATCTTCAACCTGATCCTCGGCACCATCCACCCGCCGATCGGCGTGGTGCTGTTCGTCATGGCGCGCATCGCCAACGTGACCTTCGAGCAGATCTCGCGCGCCATCATTCCCTGGCTCCTGCCGCTGCTGGTCGTGCTGCTGATGATCACGCTGTGGCCGGCGCTCACCATGACGCTGCCGCGGATGATGATGGGCGGCTGAAGGCGGCCTTCCGCCGGCGGGCCACCGCCGGCTTCAGTCGCGCGTCAGCACATGGGCCTGCCCGACCACGCGCGCCTGCACCTGCATGCCCGGGGACGGCAGGCGATGGCCGAAGCAGCGCACGCGCAGCACCTCGCCCTGCGCCGCGTCCACGGGCGCGAGCGACACGCTGCACAGCGTGCCGCCGAACTCGGCCTCGAGCACGACGAAACGCAGCCCGCCGGCGGCCCCGTCCGCCGTCGCGGCGACGATCTCGACCTGCTCCGGACGCAGCATCACCGTCACCCTGCCCCCCTTCTCGCGCCCGTCCACGGCGACCGGCCCCAGCGGGGTGCGGGCAACGCCTGCGTCGACCTCGGCAGGCAGGAGGATCGCGTCGCCGAGGAAGCGCGCGATGCCCTCGTCGCGGGGCCGCCAATAGAGCTCTTCCGGGCGGCCGGCCTGGACCAGGCGGCCGTTGCGCATCACCGCGACACGGTCGGCGAAGGACAGCGCCTCGGCACGGTCGTGGGTGACGAGAACGGTGGTGATGCCCTCGCGTGCCAGCAGCCCGGCGATGGCCTTGCGTGTGTCCGCGCGCAGGTCGGTGTCGAGCGCGGAAAACGGCTCGTCGAGCAGCATCAGCGAAGGCCGGCGCGCCAGCGCGCGCGCGAGTGCCACGCGCTGCTGCTGGCCGCCCGAGAGCTCGTGCGGCCAGCGCTTCAGCAGGCCGTGGTCGAGCGCGACGAGGTCGAGCAACGCGCGCACCTCGGCGGCGCGCGCCGCAGGCGGCAGCGCGAGGCCGAAGCCGACGTTGGCCTCCACGCTGAGGTGCGGGAACAACGCGCCGTCCTGCGGCACGAAGCCGATGGCACGCGCATGCGCCGGTACGGCACGCACGGCGTCGGCCAGCAGTTGCCCCTCGAGCCGCAGCGTTCCGGCATCCGGGGCCTCGAACCCCGCGATGATGCGCAGCAGCGTCGTCTTGCCCGAGCCCGAGGGGCCGACGATGACCGTGCGACTGCCCTTCTCCACCGCCAGGTCGACGTCGCGCACGCCCACGACATCGCCCCAGGACTTGCCGACGCCCTGCAAGGCCAGCAGGCTCCCCGCTCCGGATGCGGCTTCACGTTCCGCATCGCCCTGAGCGACGGTGGCGCGCAGGGGCCGGTCGTCGCGGTTCATGCCGCGCATCCGCCGCCGGCCTCGCCGCCGCCGCGCGCGGCCGCCGCGACGCTCCGTGCGGCTCCCGCCTCCGGACGGGCGGGCCGGCGGCCGAAGGTGCTTCGATGCAGCAGCAGCATGACCGGGAGCGACAGCAGGATCATCAGCGTGGCGTACGGCGCGGCTCCCGCGTAGTCGATCTCGCTCGACATCGCCCAGAAGCCCGTGGCCAGCGTGACGGTGCCGTTGGGCGCGAGCAGCAAGGTCGCGGTGAGCTCGTTGACGATGCCGAGGAACACCAGCGCGGCGCCGGCCGCGGCGCCGGGCGCGGCGAGGCGCAGCGTCACCGCGCGCAAGGCTTGCGAGGGCGTGCGTCCCAGGCTCTGCGCAACCTGCTCGAGCTCGGGCGGCGCCTGCGCGATCGCCGCGCGCAGCGCCACCAGCGCCCGTGGCAGGAACAGCAGCAGGTACGCGGCCAGGACGGTGAACAGCGTCTGGTAGATCACCGGCACCACCACGATGGCGGCGCGCACCAGCGCCAGCGCGACCACGATCCCCGGCAGCGATCCGGTGACGTAGTTGGCACCTTCCAGCAGGCGCGCGAGGCGCCCGGGCCTGCGCACCCCCAGCCACGCCGCCGGCCACGCGGCGGCGACGGTCAGCACCGCGCCCGCTGCGGCGAGGCCGAGCGTCTGGCCGAGCGCGCTGGCGAGCTCGGCCGAGCGCCAGATCGCCACCCCGCCGGCCACGAGCCAGTGCGCGAGCGTCGCGAGCGGCACCCCGAGCGACAGCAGGGCGACCACCAGCGGCAACGAGAGGTTGGCGATGCGGCCCGGGGCCGTGCACGCGCGCGGGCGCCACGAGCGTGCGCTTCCCGCGCCGACCCGCGCGTGGCGCGCGCGGCCGCGCATCGCCGCGTCGAAGGCCAGGAACAGGAGGCAGCAGAGCACCAGCACCACCGCCAGCGCGCTCGCTGCCGCGCCACTGAAGGCCGACTGGAACTGGTCGAAGATGGCGGTGGTGAAGGTGTCGAAGCGGAGCATCGCGAACAGGCCGTACTCGGCGAGCAGGTGCAGTCCGACCAGCAGCACGCCGCCCATGATCGCAAGCCGCAGTTGCGGCAGGACCACGCGCACGAACCTGCGCCAGGGCCGCATCGCCAGCGAGGCCGCGACGTCCTCCAGCGCGGGATCGAGGCGCTGCAGCGCGGCGGCCACCGGCAGGTAGACGAACGGGAAGTAGGCGAGCACCGAGACCAGCACGGCGGCGGGCAGCCCGTGCAGCGAGGGCCACAGCGTCACCCACGCATAGCCCTGCACGAAGGCCGGCACGGCGAGCGGTGCCGCGGCGAGCGCCGTCCACAGGCGGCGCGCCGGCAGGTCGGCGCGTTCGGTGATCCACGCCAGCGCCACGGCGAGCAGCACCGTGAGCGGGATCGCGAGCGCCATCAGCAGCAGCGTGTTGGCGAAGAGCTCGCCGACGCGCGGCCGCACGATCAGCGCCCACAGGCTCCCCGCGCCGGTGGCGAGTGCCGAGCCGGCGACGAAGCCCAGCGGGACCAGCGTGAGCGCGCAGACCAGCACCGCGGCCACCGCCATCCACGACACCGCGCGACGGTGGCGACGCAACCGCGGCGCCGGGAACGCGCGCGACGCGAGCACGGCGACCGCTAAAGCAATCCCGCCTCCGTCATCAACTCGACCACCTTCCTGTGGTCGAGGCGCGACGCATCGACGACGGGCGCGTCGAGCTCGGCGAGCGGGACGAGCCTGGGATGCGAAGCGGCGCCCACGCCCACCGCGTACTCGAAGGCGTCGCCGGTGCGCAGCACTGCCTGGCCGCCCTTGCCGGTGACCCAGCGCAGGAACGCCTGCGCCTCGGCCGGGTGCTTGCTGGAGGCCAGCACGCCGCCGCCCGAGATGCTCACGAAGGCGCCCGGGTCGCGATTGCGGAAGAAGTGCAGCGCGGTGTTGCCGCTGTTCTCCCCGGTGCGCGCCTGGTCGCCGAACCAGTAGTAGTGGTAGATGACGCCGCCGTCGATCTGCCCCGCGTTGACCGCCTTCATCACGTTGCCGTTGCCGCGGAAGGCCACGGAATTCTCCTTCATCGCCTTGAGCCAGGCGCGCGTGGCGGCCTCGCCCTCCAGCGCGAGCAGCGCACCGACGATGGCCTGGAAGTCGGCCCCGGACGGCGATGCGCCCCAGCGCCCCTTCCACTCCGGCTTGGCGAGGTCGAGCAGCGACTTCGGCAACGCGGCCTGCGCGAGCTTGCCCTTGTTGTAGACGAACACCGTCGAGCGCGCCGCGATTCCGACCCAGCGTCCGTGCGCGGGACGGAAGGCCGGCTGCACCTGCGCGAGCGTCGCCGCGTCGAGCGGCGCGAACAGGCCGGCGTTGTCGACGATCACCATGGCCGGCGAGTTCTCGGTGAGGAAGACATCCGCCGGCGAGGCGCGGCCTTCCTGCACGAGCTGGTTGGCGAGCTCGGTGTCGCTGCCCTTGCGGATCGTGACCTTGATTCCGGTGTCGCGCGTGAAGCCCTCCGCCCACTCCTTGGTCAGCGTGGCGTGTTGGGCGTTGTAGACGACGATGCCGGCGTCGTCGGCCGCCGGGGCGGCGACGGGCAATGTCGCCGCGAAAACCGCGGCGACGAGGGCGATGATGCTGGAGCGCATGGCGATACCTCGAAGGAAGGCACAACGGGGCATTCACCGCCGCGGGCCGCGCCGGTGAATCGCGGAATGCTCATTTTATTGAGAATCATTCTCGATTTCAATCGCCGGCTTCGCGTTCCGGCGCCCGCGCCGGCCGGAGGCCCGATGGGCAGCCCGCCGCCTGCGATCCCGCGGCAAGCGAGGGGTGCCCCAGGGTACCGCGCCATAATGGGTGCGCGGGGCGTCCCATTCCGGGTGCGCAACGCGATGCGAAAGGAGCACACGATGGCTGCAGACAAGACGGCGACCGTTCACTGGACCGGGCGCGGCAAGGCCGGCACCGGCGGCATCAGCACCGAGACCGGCGCGCTGAAGGACTATCCCTACGGCTTCGCCAGCCGCTTCGAGGACGACAGGCGCGGCACCAATCCCGAGGAGATCCTCGCCGCCGCGCACGCGGCCTGCCTGGCCATGGCGTTTTCCTTCGCCTGCGACAAGGCGGGCTTCGAGACGCGCTCGGTCGACACCCGTGCCTCGGCGCGCCTCGTCGCCAAGGATGGCGGCTTCGCGATCGACCGCATCCAGCTCGAGCTCGAGGCCGACGTGCCCGGGATCGACGAGGCGAAGTTCCAGGAACTTGCCGCGGGCGCCAAGGCGGGATGCCCGCTCTCCAAGGCACTGGCCGCGGTGCCCGAGATCACCTTGACGGCACGGCTGCGGAAGGGCTGAGCCCGGCGACTGCCGGGGCCCGCGCGTGCCAATCGCAGCGGGCAAGCGCATGATCGAAGCGCTGTGGACATCGCTCGGGGGCGCCCCGGGCGAAGCCGACGCCGTCGCATTCACCGGCAGCGGCGTGCTGCCGTCCTGCTTTCCCGTCGCAGGGCTCGCGGCCGCGAGCTTCGCCTGCGCCGGCCTCGCGGTCGCCGGGATCGTGGGGCAGGCCGCGGGCCGCGATATCGCCGAACTGGTCGTCGACCGGCGGCTCGCGTCGTTCTGGTTCGGCCTGTCGATCAGGCCTTCCGGATGGGCGCTGCCGCCGCCGTGGGACGCGGTGGCGGGCGACTACCGCGCGCGCGACGGGTGGATCCGCCTGCACACCAACGCGCCCCGCCATCGCGAGGCCGCGCTGCGCGTGCTGGGGCTTGCGGGCCGCCCAGCTGCGCGTCACGACGTCGCGGCGGCGCTCGCGCAGTGGGACGCGACCGCGCTCGAGTCGGCGATCGTCGACGCGGGAGGTTGCGCGGCCGCGATGCACGACCGCGACGCCTGGGCGCGCCATCCGCAGGGGGCGGCGGTGTCGCGCGAGCCCATCGCGTCGGTCGCGTTCCACGAGCCGGGCCCCGGCAGGCCCGCGCGCGTCGACCCCGCGCGTCCGCTCGCGGGTGTGCGTGTCCTCGACTTGACGCGCGTGCTGGCCGGGCCGATCGCCACGCGCTTCCTTGCGGCCTACGGCGCCGACGTGCTGCGCATCGACCCGCCGGGCTGGGACGAGCCCGGCGTCATCCCCGAGGTCACGCCCGGCAAGCGATGCGCGGGCCTCGATCTCGCGCGCGAGGACGACCGGCGGCGTTTCGAGGCGCTGCTGCGCGAAGCCGACGTGCTGGTCCATGGGTACCGGCCCGATGCGCTCGAGCGGCGAGGCGTGGGCGCCGCCTGGCGGCGCAGCGTCGCGCCAGCACTGGTCGAGGTCACGCTCGACGCCTACGGCTGGAGCGGCCCCTGGGCGGGACGTCGCGGCTTCGACAGCCTGGTGCAGATGTCGAGCGGCATCGCCGAGGCGGGGATGCGCTGGCGTGGCGCCGACAAGCCCGTGCCGCTGCCGGTGCAGGCCCTCGACCATGCGACCGGCTACCTGATGGCCGCCGCCGCGGTGCGCGCGTGGCGTGCACGGCGGCTCGACGGGCGGGCGTCCTCGACGCGCCTTTCGCTCGCGCGCACCGCCGCGTTCCTCGCGGATGCGCCGCCCGCGGGCGACGAAGCTCCGCTGTCACCGCCGTCGGCCGAGGATCTCGACGACGCGGTCGAGCACACTGCATGGGGCGATGCGCGCAGGCTGCGCTGGCCGATCGCGATGGCCGGGACCCGCGCGCGGTTCGATCGCCCCGCCGGGGCGCTGCGCAGCGCCCCGGCGGCATGGCTGCCGACCTGAGCCCTCACGCGCAGGCCACGCGCAGCAGCAGCACGCCCGCGCCGAGCAGCGTGACGACGCCCAGCACGCGCCGGAAGCGGGCCGCGGGGACGCAGGGCGCGAACGCCACGCCGGCCGGCACGGTGAGCACAGCGAAGCCGCCCAGCGCGAGCGCGGCCTGCCATTGCGGCCCGACGCCCGCGCCGCCGACCGCAGCCGAGGCGCCCGATGCGCCCGACACCGCGAACAGGAGCGTCGCGCCGAACGCGACGGCGAGGTTCAGCGCGTTCGACGTGGCGGTCGCGCGAGCCAGCGTCAGCCCGCGCATCTGCAGGTAGGGGACGACCAGCGTGCCCGCCCCCATGCCCGCGCAGGCCGAGATCCCCGACATCAGCGAACCGGCCGTCCATGCCGGCAGCGCGCATACGTGTTCGCACCACCGCCGCAGGCGAGCGCCTTCGCCCGCCGCGCGGCGCACCAGCCGCAGGCCATAGACCAGCGACTGTGTGGCGAAAAGGAGCCCCAGCAAGCGTCCGTCGAGCAGCAAGGCGAGCGTGCCTCCGCCCACGGCACCCGCGACCATCGACGGCGCCAGCGCGCGCAGCGCGGGCAGGTCGAGGCGCTTCGCGCGGTACTGGTTCCACGCCGCCATCGACGCCGTCGGCAGCATCGCCACCAGCGCGGTGACGATCGCGATCTTGGGCGTCGCGCAGGGGGCGATGCCGAGCCAGGGCAGCAGCAGCGACAGCGCGGGCACGGAGATCAGCGCGCCGCCGATGCCCAGCATGCCGGACAGGAACCCCATGACGATGCCGGCGATCGCCAGCAGCGACAGCGCCGCGTTGGGCAGCTCGCGCGCCGGCACCCCGGCGAGGGGCAGCAGCGACGACAGCCAGAGCGAGGAGACGGCGGCGAGCAACGCCGCGGTGGCGACGACGTAGGCGCGTTCCGCGGGCGAGCCGCCGAGCCAGCGCGCCGGGCTGCGCGGCGACGCCGTCCGGTGCTCCAGGCTTCCGGCAGCCGGGCGTCCCGCGACGAAGCGTCCCGCGGCGTAGCGGCCCTCGAAGGGCCGCAGGGCGGGAAGGCGGTGGCAAGCCCAATGCGTGGGAAGCGCAGGCGTCGAGATGGGAAGGCGAGCGTGCATGTCGGTCTCCTGTCGGGTGCTTCGCCGGCCCGGGCGCCTCCTGGCGCCGTCACCGTCGATGCATGGCCGCATGCTTCGCCACCGGGCGTTTCGCGAGCGTTTCGCGCGGGGCGGTACCATGCCCGCATGGACGCGACGGACCCGCCGCTCAGGCTCTTCGGCGTCCCGGCGCTGCGCACCGCGGCCGGTGCGACGACCCCCTTCGCCGCCGAGCGACCCTTCCAGCTGCTCGCCCACCTCGCCTGCCGCGCCGCCTTCGTGCCGCGCGACGAGCTCGCGGAATGGCTGTGGCCGGAACGGCCCGCATCGGTGGCGCGCAGCAACCTGCGCAAGGTCGTGCTGCTGGCCCAGCGCATCGACGGCGTGGGGATGCTCGAGACGCGGGGCGACCGGCTCCGCTGGGCCCCGGACTCCGACCTCGCGCGCTTCGAGGCCGCCTGCCTCGAGGGACGCCATCGCGACGCGCTGGCGCTCTACCGCCCCGGCCTGATGGAGGGCCTGGAGGCCGGCCTCGACGGCGAGTCCGCCGAATGGCTGGCGCTCGAGCGCGCGCGGGTGCACGAGCGCTGGCGGCTCGCCGCCGCCGCGGCGCTGGATGCGCTGCAGGCGCGGCCGGCGG
Source organism: Casimicrobiaceae bacterium (assembly GCA_044226535.1). GTDB lineage: Bacteria > Pseudomonadota > Gammaproteobacteria > Burkholderiales > Casimicrobiaceae > VBCG01. The sequence continues at coordinate 242,538 of JBGAGT010000004.1, forward strand.
AGGCGGCGGCGCTGGCGGCCGAGCTCATCGAGGTCGATCCCTGCGACGAGGCCATCGCCACCGCCGCCGCACGCGCCGAGCTGGCGCTCGGCAACCCCTCCGCGGCGCAGAAGCGGCTCGCGGCGCACGCGAATGCGCTCCGCCGGTCGCTGTCGACCGAGCCGTCGGCCGCCGCCTCGGCGCTCGCGGCACGCTGCCGTGAGGCCCTGGCGGGCACCGCTGCGCCCGATGCCTCGCGTCCGCGCGCGCCGTCGGTGCCCTCGCCCCCGCTGGCTGGCTCCGCTGCGGCGACCGGGGCGTCGCTGGTGGGTCGCAGGCTCGAGCACGCGACGCTCGCGCGCTGGCTGCTCGACGAGCAGCGGCGCGTGGTCTCGGTGACGGGGCCCGGCGGCGTCGGCAAGTCGACACTGGTGCGCGCCCTGCTCGACGCGCTGGCGCCGTCGTTCGAAGGCCGCGCGTGGTGGTGGCCGCTCGAGCGCGTGTCCGGCGCCGACGACGCGGCGCTGCAGCTCCTGGCGCGGCTCGGCGTCGAGCCCTGGGCGGGCGAAGCGCCCGCAGCCTCGCTGCTGCGCGCGATCGGCGACGCGCCCGCGCTCGTGGCCGTCGACGACGGCGAGCATGTCGAAGGGCTCGCGGAGCTCCTGTCGCGGCTCCTCGTGTCCTGCCCCCGACTGTCATTGCTGGGGGCGGCCCGCGCGCCGCTCGGGCTCGCCCACGAGTCGCTGCTGCCCCTCGAGGGGCTTCCGCTGCCCGACGACGACGAGCACGACGCCGACGTGCTGGCGCGCAACGATGCGGTGCGGCTTTTCGTCGACCGTGCGCGCGCGCTCGCGCCGGGCTTCGAGCTGCGCGCGCACGCGGCGGACATCAACCGGCTGGTGCGGGCGGTCGAGGGGCTGCCGCTCGCCATCGAGCTCGCGGCGAGCTGGGTGCGCGCGATGCCGGTGCCGGCGATCGCCGCGGAGATCGCGCGCTCGCTCGACCTCCTCGACCGGCCCGGCAGCGCGGCCACGCCGGCGCGCGAACGCGGGGTGCGCGCGAGCTTCGAGCCCTCGTGGCGGCGGTTGGCACCGGCCGAGCGCGCGGGGCTGGTCGGGCTCGCCGCGCTGCCCGACGCGGCGGACGTCGCCATGGCGCGGCACATCGTCGGCCTCGCGCTGCCCGTGCTCGCCACCCTCGCCGACCGCTCGCTGGTGCGCCACGGTGCCGACGGCCGCGTCTCGCTGCATCCGCTGCTGCGGCAGTGCGCGCTCGAGCGCACCGGCGAGGCCGGCGTGCGGCTGGACGAGATCGCCGCGCGGCACGCCGCCTACCTGTCGCACTGGCTCGCGCGCTTCGACGACCGGCGCGCGCTGCATGCGCGCGGGACGCAGCGCGAGCTCGAGGGCATGCTCGCGCACGCGCGCGCCGCGTGGCGCCATGCGATCGACGCGCGCGACGCGAAGCTCGCCGGCCGTTGCGCGATGGTGCTCACCGAATACCACAAGCTGCGCGGCCTGTGGGAGGAGGGCAAGGTGCCGCTGGCCGCGATGATCGCGGCCTTCGACGGCGACGGCGAGGCGCCGAGCCGCGCGCGGGCGATCGCGCAGTACGACCTCGCACTGCTCGACTTCCACGGCGGCGACGCGCCGTCCAGCGAGCGCCACGCGCGCGAGGCCATCACCTCCGCCGCCAGGGCCGGCGACGCCGCGCTGCGCCCGCTCGCGCTGATCCAGCTCGGCAACGCGCTGGTCGACCGCGGGCAGCCGCAGGAAGCCGGGGCCGCGTTCGAGGAAGCGCTGGGCCTCGCCTCGGCACAGCGCGACGGCAACCTCGAGGGCGTCGCGCTGCTCGGCCTCGGCATCGTCGACACCATCGCCGGGCGCTACGATGGCGCCCGGGAGCGCTTCTCCGCCGCGATCCCCCTGCTGCACGCGGCACGCAACATCGACGGCTGGTCGGGCGCGCTCAACAACCTCGGCAACCTCGACTTCGTGGCGCGCCGCCACGACGCCGCGCTGAAGGTTTTCGAGGCCTCGCTCGCGCTGTGCGACGAGCACGGGCTCGACTCGGGCCGCCCCTTCGCCCTGGTGAACATCGGGCTCTGCCAGCGCGAGCTCGGCCGGATCGACGAAGCCGAGCGGACGATCCAGCGTGCGCGCGAGGAGGCCCGCCTGCACGGCGAGCCCGTGGTCGACGTCTACGGCCTGCGCGCGCTGGCGCAGATCGCGCTGGCGCGCGGCGAGCACGGGAATGCCGCGCGCTTCCTCGCCGAGGCGATGGCGCGCGCCACGTCGATGGCGGCGCCGGCGCTGCAGATCGCCTGCGTCGTCGCCTGGGCGCAGCTCCTGCTCGCGGAAGGCGAGGACGAGGATGCGTTCGCGGCACTGCGCTGGATCGTCGCGCAGCCCGAGGCGAGCGCCGAGGACGTCGAGGAGGCGAAGCGCATGCTCGGTTCATCGTCATCCCCGCGAAAGCGGGGACCCACCGCCCCGTCATCCCCGCGAGGGCCTGCCCCCGAACGCCGCTATCGGGGGCGGGGACCCTCCGGCACCGCCGAAGCACGCGGCACGCGACCGCCGCTCGACCTCGGGCGCCTGGAGGCGGCCATCGCGGCGCGGGCGGCGCGCGAGGCACGCACGAAATCGACCTGAGCATCGCAGGACCCCAACGACACGCGAGGACCGATGAGCAAGCGAACCGATGGCGACGCGCCGGCCCATGCACCCGCACGCTGCGCCTGGGCCGAGGGCGACCCGATGATGGCGGCGTACCACGACGACGAGTGGGGCGTGCCCGAGCGCGACGGCCGCGCGCTGTGGGAGAAGCTGATGCTCGACGGCTTCCAGGCCGGCCTTTCGTGGCGCACCATCCTCTACAAGCGCGAGGCATTCCGCAAGGCGTTCCGCGGCTTCGACCCCGCCAAGGTCGCGCGCTTCACGGCGCGCGACGTCGAGCGGCTGCTCGGCGACCCCGGCATCGTGCGCTCGCGCGCCAAGATCGAGGCCGTGGTCGGCAACGCGCGGGCCTACCTCGCGATGGAAGACTGCGGCGAGGCGTTCGGCGCGTTCTGCTGGGCGTTCGTGGACGGCGAGCCGCTCACCGGCAGCGGCCGGGTCCCCGCCAGGACGCCGCTGTCGGAGACGATCTCGCGCGAGCTCAAGGCGCGCGGCTTCAAGTTCGTGGGACCGACGATCGTCTACGCGTGGATGCAGGCGGTCGGCATGGTCGACGACCATCGCGCGCCCTGCTTCCGCGCGGCGCGCGCTACCGCGAAAGCGCCTTCGCGTGGTGCTCGAAATGCTCGCCGAGGAAAGTCGCGATGAAGTAGTAGCTGTGGTCGTACCCGGCGTGCATGCGCAAGGTCAACGGATGCCGCGCGGCCGCGCAGGCTTCGCGCAGGCGCTCGGGCTGGAGCTGGGTCGCGAGGAATTCGTCGGCCTCGCCCTGGTCCACCAGGATCGGCAGCCGCTCGCGCGCGCCGGGGACCAGCGCGACGGCGTCCCAGGCCCTCCATGCCGCGCGGTCCGGGCCGAAATAGGCCGTGAACGCCTTCTCGCCCCAGGGCACTTCGCTCGGCGCGACGATGGGCGAGAACGCCGACACGCTGCGGTAGCGGCCCGGATGGCGCAGTGCGGTGACGAGCGCGCCGTGCCCGCCCATCGAATGGCCGGCGATGCCGCGCGCGTCGCTCGCGGCGAACCGCGCCTCGACGAGCGCGGGAAGCTCTTTGGCGACATAGTCCTGCATGCGGTAATGCGCGGCCCACGGCGCTTGCGTGGCGTCGACGTAGAAGCTCGCGCCCTGGCCCAGGTCGTAGCTGGCGTCGTTGGCCACGTCCTTGCCGCGCGGGCTGGTGTCGGGAGCGACGACGATCACGCCATGGCGGGCCGCGTGCGCCTGCGCGCCCGCCTTGGTGACGAAGTTCTGCTCGGTGCAGGTCAGGCCGGAAAGCCAGTAGAGCACCGGGCAGCGCTCGCCGCGCAGCGCCTCGTCCGGCAGGAACACGCCGAAGCGCATGTCGCAGCCGAGCGCGCCGGAGGCGTGCTTCCACACCTCTTGGCGGCCCCCGAAGCAGGCATGCTGCTCGATGCGCTCCATTTCAGCCAGTCGCCCGCGATGCCGCTCGTGGCGGCGCCCCTCGCCTCATGCCTCCGGCACGCGCCACATGCCCCTCGAACACCCGCCTCAGGCCTCGCGATACGTGCCCCTGGCCTTGGCCGCGTGAACGGCCAGGAGGTCCATCAGCACGGGGGACAGGCAGTCGTAGGGCTCGAGCCCCTTGTCCTTGAGCGTCTTGCGCACGTCGGCCATTTTCGACGGCGGTGCGCCGCTTTCGATGATCGACGACACGAAGGCCGCGAAGCCGGGGCCCTCCCAGCCGGCGTCCTTCGAAAGCTCGGTGTGGATGAAGTCGAGGCCGTGGAAGGCATGGTCCTTCTCGATGCGCCCGAACATGTGCGTGCCGCAGGCCTTGCAGGCGTGGCGCTGGATCACCGCCTTGTCGTCGACGACCGCGAGCTTCTCGCCGTGCGCCGCCACCTCGAGCTTGTCGCGCGGCACGACGCCGACCACCGAGAACAGCGCGCCGGCCGGCTTCCAGCACTTGGTGCAGCCGCAGGCGTGGTTGAACGCCACCTGCGTGCTCACCTTGACCTCGACCGGGTCGCTGCTGCACCGGCAGCGCAGCGTGCCGCCCTTGAAGCCTTCGGCGCCCTTCTTCACGCCCTGGTCGACGGTGGGATGGATCGACGTGCTCATGGCTTCCTCCTTCACGGGTGTTCGCCGGCGGGGGCCGGCATTCAGTAATGGACGACCGAGCGGATGGACTTGCCCTCGTGCATCAGGTCGAAGGCCTTGTTGATGTCGGCGAGCGGCATGGTGTGGGTGACGAACGGGGCGAGCTCGATGTCGCCCTTCATCGCCTCCTCGACCATGCCGGGGAGCTGCGAGCGGCCCTTGACGCCGCCGAACGCCGTGCCTTTCCAGCTGCGGCCGGTGACGAGCTGGAAGGGCCGCGTGGAGATCTCCTGGCCCGCGCCCGCGACGCCGATGATCACCGACTGGCCCCAGCCGCGGTGCGCGCACTCGAGCGCCGCGCGCATCACGCCGACGTTGCCGATGCATTCGAAGGAATGGTCGACGCCCCAGCCCGTCATCTCGACGATCACCTGCTGGATCGGCTTGGCGTGGTCCTTCGGGTTCACGCAATCGGTGGCGCCGAAGGCTTTCGCGAGCTCGAACTTGGAGGGATTGGTGTCGACGGCGATGATGCGCCCGGCCCTCGCCTTGCGCGCGCCCTGCACGACCGCGAGGCCGATGCCGCCCAGGCCGAACACCGCGACGCTGTCGCCGGGCTGCACCTTGGCGGTGTTCTTGACCGCACCGAGGCCGGTGGTGACCCCGCAGCCCAGGAGGCACACCTGCTCGGGGTTGGCGGATGGATTGATCCTGGCCAGCGAGACCTCGCAGACGACGGTGTACTCGCTGAAGGTCGAGCAGCCCATGTAGTGGTAGAGCGGCTTGCCCTGGTAGGAGAAGCGCGAGCTGCCGTCGGGCATCACGCCCTTGCCTTGCGTCGCGCGCACCGCGACGCAGAGGTTGGTCTTGCCGGACTTGCAGAACAGGCACTGGCCGCACTCGGCCGTGTACAGGGGAATGACATGGTCGCCGGGCTTCACCGAGGTCACGCCCTCGCCCACCTCGACGACCACGCCCGCGCCCTCGTGGCCCAGCACGCAAGGGAAGAGTCCCTCGGGGTCGTCGCCCGACAGCGTGAACGCATCGGTGTGGCAGACGCCGGTGTGCGAGATCTTCACCAGCACCTCGCCCTTCTTCGGCGCAGCGACGTCGATCTCGACGATCTCGAGGGGCTTTGCGGCGGCGAACGCCACGGCGGCGCGCGATTTCATCGTTCGGGCCTCCCTTGGGGAAGAAACGGCGAGGTGGATGGAAACGGAGCGTGACGCACGAGCGTACCATCGCCGTGCAGGCGTGCCTTCGCGCATGTTCGGCGAGTGCTGCGCCGCAGCACGATCGCGGCCCATGTGACGCGGGGCGCGCGACGAGCGCGCCTCGAGGCGATGCGAATAGCGTGCCTCAATCGCGATCATTGCAACAATCAATTTTACAAGCGCTGCCGGCGGCGCCTAGAGTGACTGCCTGCCGGCAATCCGATAGGCCACTGGAGGAAAAACCATGGACGGAGACAAGGACAAGAGCGCAGGCAAATGCCCTTTCACGGGCACGACGCGCAGGCGCAGCAACCGCGACTGGTGGCCCGACCAGCTCGACCTCGGTGCGCTGCACGCCAATTCGAAGCTTTCGGACCCGATGGGCGACGGCTTCGACTACGCCAAGGAATTCAAGACACTCGACCTCGATGCCGTCACCAAGGACCTGACGGCGCTGATGACGAATTCCCAGGACTGGTGGCCCGCCGACTTCGGCCACTACGGCGGGCTGATGATCCGCCTCGCCTGGCACAGCGCCGGCACCTACCGGATCGCCGACGGCCGCGGCGGCGCGGGCGCCGGGCAGCAGCGCTTCGCACCGCTCAACTCCTGGCCCGACAACGTCAACCTCGACAAGGGGCGGCGACTGCTGTGGCCGGTCAAGCAGAAGTACGGTCGCAAGCTCTCCTGGGCCGACCTCTACGTGCTCGCGGGCAACGTCGCGCTGGAATCGATGGGCTTCAAGACCTTCGGCTTCGCCGGCGGGCGCGCGGACACCTGGGAACCCGAGGAGCTCTACTGGGGCCCCGAGGGCACCTGGCTCGGCGACGAGCGCTACAGCGGCGAGCGCCAGCTGCAGGGCCCGCTGGGCGCCGTGCAGATGGGCCTCATCTACGTCAACCCGGAAGGACCCAATGGCAACCCCGATCCCGTGGCGGCCGCGCGCGACATCCGCGAGACCTTCGCGCGCATGGCGATGGACGACGAGGAGACCGTCGCGCTGATCGCCGGCGGCCACAGCTTCGGCAAGACGCACGGCGCGGGTGATCCTTCGCTGGTGGGCGCGGCCCCCGAAAGCGGCGCGCTCGAGGACCAGGGTCTCGGCTGGAAGAGCAAGTACCGCAGCGGCATCGGGGGCGACGCCATCGGTGGCGGGCCCGAGGTCACGTGGTCGCAGACGCCGACGCGCTGGAGCAACCACTTCTTCGAGAACCTGTTCAAGTTCGAATGGGAGCTCACCAAGAGCCCGGCGGGCGTCAAGCAATGGAAGGCGAAGAACGCGCCGGCCGACATCCCCGACGCGCACGACCCGTCGAAGAAGCACATCCCGACGATGCTCACCACCGACCTGTCGCTGCGCTTCGACCCTGCCTACGAGAAGATCTCGCGGCGCTTCCTCGCGCATCCCGACCAGTTCGCCGACGCCTTCGCGCGCGCCTGGTTCAAGCTCACGCACCGCGACATGGGCCCGAAGTCGCGCTACCTCGGCGCGCTGGTGCCCAAGGAAACGCTGATCTGGCAGGACCCGATCCCCGCCGTCGACCATCCGCTTGTCGGCGATGCCGACATCGCGGCCCTCAAGGCCAAGGTGCTGGCGTCGGGCCTGACGGTCCCGCAGCTCGTGTCGACCGCGTGGGCGTCGGCCTCGACCTTCCGCGGCAGCGACAAGCGCGGCGGCGCCAACGGTGCGCGCATCCGCCTCGCGCCGCAGAAGGACTGGGAGGTGAACCAGCCCGCGCAACTCAAGACGGTGCTCGACAGGCTCGAGGGCATCCGCAAGGAGTTCAACGCCGGCGGCAAGAAGGTGTCGCTCGCCGACCTGATCGTGCTCGCGGGCTCCGCGGCCATCGAGAAGGCCGCGAAGGATGCCGGCGTCGACCTCAAGGTGCCGTTCACGCCGGGACGCATGGACGCCTCGCAGGAGCAGACCGATGCGGCCTCGTTCGCACCCCTCGAGCCCCTGTCCGACGGCTTCCGCAACTACCGCAAGGCGGGCCCGCAGTTCATGGCCCCCGAGGAAGCGCTGGTCGACAAGGCGCAGCTCTTGAAGCTCACCGGCCCCGAGCTCACGGTGCTGGTGGGCGGCCTGCGCGTGCTCGGCGCCAACGCGGGCGGTTCGAAGCACGGCGTGTTCACGCAAAGGCCGGGCACGCTGACCAACGACTTCTTCGTCAACCTGCTGGGCATGGACACCGAGTGGCAGCCGACGGGCGACAACAGCTACCAGGGCGTGGACCGCAAGACCAAGGCGCCCAAGTGGACGGCGACGCGCGTCGACCTGATCTTCGGCTCGCACGCGCAGCTCCGCGCGTTCGCCGAGGTCTACGGTTGCACCGACAGCAAGGAGAAGTTCGCCAGGGACTTCGCCAAGGCCTGGGTGAAGGTCATGGAGCTCGACCGCTTCGACCTGCATCGCTGATCGCGGGTCCGCCCGCGGGGTGCCGGCCGACGGCGCCCCTCGGCGCGACACTTCGCTTCCTCGAGCGGCCTCCCGGCGACCCCGGGAGGCCGTTTTTCATGCGCGCGGCGACCGTTGCCGCAAGGACCCCGGCGCCGCGCCGACGCTCAGAGCTGCGCCCCCACCAGGCGGCCGATGCCGTAGGTGATGCCCATCGCCAGCAGGCCCCCGGCGATGTTGCGCACCAGCGCGGGGCCGCGCCGCGCCCCGCCCAGCCGCGCCGAGGCGACGCCGGTGATGGCCAAGGCCGCGACCACGGCCGCAACGGTGACGGGCACCGCGAGGCCCGAGGGTGCCAGCAGCACCGCGCCCAGCGGCACCAGCGCGCCGATGGAGAACGACAGCGCCGAGGCGAACGCCGCGTGCCAGGGGTTGGTGTACTGCCCGAGCTTGATGCCGAGCTCGATGTCGGCGTGCGCCGCCAGCGCGTCGTGGCGGGTGAGCTCCGCGGCGGCCTCGCGCGCCGTCCCGGCGGAGAGGCCCTTGTCCTGCAACAGTCGCACGAGCTCGTCGAGCTCGGCGCGCGGCCTGTGTGCCAGCGCCGCGCGCTCGCTGCGCACCGCCGCCTTCTCGGTGTCGCGCTGGGCGCTGACCGACACGTACTCGCCCACCGCCATCGACATCGCGCCGGCGACGACGCCGGCGACGCCGGCGGTGAAGATCGCGTTGAAACCGGGATTGGCGCCCGCCACCCCCAGCACCAGCCCGGCCGTGGACACGATGCCGTCGTTGGCGCCGAGCACGCCGGCGCGCAGCCAGTTGAGGCGGTCCGAGGTCACCGCGCGCTCCGCGGCGAGGTCCTGCACCGGGGCGATGGCCTGCCCGCCCGGAAGCTGCGGTCCCGCTTCGCTTGCCATGGCTCGCCTCCCCTGCGCGCCCCGCGGCGCGCCACGATCTACCGGCAGCACGATCGGCCCCGGCTCGCGTTAGCGGCGCACCTCGGGCACGCGGAAATCGCGCTTCGTCCTCACTCCCACTCGATGGTGGCCGGCGGCTTGCTCGAGATGTCGTAGACCACGCGGTTGATGCCGCGCACCTCGTTGGTGATGCGGTTGGAGACGCGCGCCAGCAGCGCATGCGGCAACTCGGCCCAATGCGCGGTCATGAAGTCGGTGGTGACCACGGCGCGCAGCGCCACGGCGTTCTCGTAGGTGCGCCCGTCGCCCATCACGCCCACCGAGCGCACCGGCAGGAACACCGCAAAGGCCTGCGAGGTCTTGTCGTACCAGGTCCTGCCGTCGGCGTCGCGCGCGGCATGGAGCTCCTCGATGAAGATCGCGTCGGCGCGGCGCAGCAGGTCGGCGGCGCGGCGCGTGACCTCGCCGAGGATGCGCACGCCCAGGCCCGGCCCCGGGAAGGGATGCCGGTACACCATGGCATGCGGCAGGCCGAGCTGCACGCCGAGCTCGCGCACCTCGTCCTTGAAGAGCTCGCGCAACGGCTCCAGGAGCTTCAAGTGCAGCGTCTCGGGAAGACCGCCGACGTTGTGGTGCGACTTGATGGTGTGCGCCTTCTTGGTCGCCGCCCCCGCCGACTCGATGACGTCGGGGTAGATGGTGCCCTGCGCCAGCCACCTGACGTTGGCGAGCCTGGCCGACTCGCGCTGGAACACGTCCACGAAGAGCTTGCCGATGACCTTGCGCTTGGCCTCCGGGTCGGACACGCCGGCGAGCGCGCCGAGGAACTCGTCGGACGCGTCGACGTGGATCACGCGCACGCCGAGGTTGCGCGAGAAGGTATCCATCACCTGCGTCGCCTCGTCGAGCCGGAGGAGGCCATGGTCGACGAACACGCAGGTGAGCCGGTCGCCGATGGCGCGGTGGATCAGCGCCGCTGCGACCGAGGAATCCACGCCGCCCGAGAGCCCCAGCAGCACCTCGTCGCCGCCGACGGTCGCGCGGATCCGCGCCACCGCCTCGTCGACGTAGTCGTGCATGTTCCAGTCGTGGCCGCAGCCGCAGATGTCGTGCGCGAAGCGCGCGAGGATCGCGGCGCCCTGCGGCGTGTGCGTCACCTCGGCGTGGAACTGGACGGCGTAGAAGCCGCGCGACTCGTCGGCCATCGCCGCCACCGGGCAGGCCGCGGAGCTTCCGATGACCGAGAAGCCCGGCGGCAACTTGGTCACCTTGTCGCCGTGGCTCATCCACACGTCGATCAGGCCGTGCCCTTCGGGGTTGCGGCGGTCCTCGATGCCCTCGAAGAGCTTCGAATGACCGCGCGCGCGCATCTCGGCGTAGCCGAACTCGCGGACGTTGCCGGGCTCGACGGCGCCGCCGAGCTGCTGCGCCATGGTCTGCATGCCGTAGCAGATGCCCAGCACCGGCACGCCCAGCGTGAACACCGCGTCCGGCGCGCGGCCGGCGCCCTGGTCGTAGGCCGAGAGGTGGCTGCCCGAGAGGATGACGCCCTTGGGCGCGAAGGCCCGCACGAAGTCGTCGCCGACGTCGTGCGGATGGATCTCGCAGTAGACCTGGGTTTCGCGCAGCCGCCGCGCGATGAGCTGCGTGACCTGCGAGCCGAAGTCGAGGATCAGGATGCGGTCGTGCGCGGGCGGCGCCGCGGAGGTCGCTGCAGCGGCCGCCATCAGCTCACCCGGTAGTTCGGGGCTTCCTTGACGATCGTCACGTCGTGCACGTGCGACTCGCGCATGCCCGCGCTGGAGATCTCGACGAACTCGGCGCGCGTGCGCAGCGCCTCGATGGTCGCGCAGCCGCAGTAGCCCATCGAGGCGCGCAAGCCACCCATCAGCTGGTGGATCACCGCGGTGAGCGGCCCCTTGTAGGGCACGCGGCCCTCGATGCCCTCGGGCACGAGCTTCTCGGCGGCGCCCTCGCCTTCGGCATCCTGGAAGTAGCGGTCGGAGCTCCCCTGCTGCATCGCGCCGAGCGAGCCCATGCCGCGATAGCTCTTGTACGAGCGGCCCTGGTAGAGCTCGATCTCGCCGGGCGCCTCCTCGGTGCCGGCGAACAGGCTTCCCAGCATCACGCAGGACGCGCCCGCGGCGATGGCCTTGCTGATGTCGCCCGAGAAGCGGATGCCCCCGTCGCCGATCAGCGGCACGCCCAACTCGCCCACGCCCTCGATGGCGAACTGGATGGCGGAGATCTGCGGCACGCCCACGCCCGCGACGATGCGCGTGGTGCAGATGGAGCCCGGGCCGATGCCGATCTTCACCCCGTCGGCGCCGTGGTCGACCAGCGCCCGGGCGCCCGCGGCCGTGGCGACGTTGCCGCCGATCACCTGCAGCTCGGGATAGCGGCGCTTGACCTCGCGCACCTTGTCGAGCACGCCCTGCGAATGGCCGTGCGAGGTGTCGATCACCAGCACGTCGACGCCCGCCGCGACCAGCAACTCGACGCGCTCGTCGGTGTCGGCGCTGGTGCCCACCGCCGCGCCCACGCGCAGCCGCCCGAGGTCGTCCTTGCAGGCCTCCGGGTGCTCGGTGGCCTTCTGGATGTCCTTGACGGTGATGAGGCCGCGCAGCTCCTGCTGGCCGTTGACCACCACGACGCGCTCGATGCGGTGGCGGTGCATCAGCGACTTGGCGGCCTCGAGCTCGGTGCCCTCGGGTACGGTGACGAGGCGCGAGGCCGGCGTCATGATCGACGACACGGGCTGGTCGAGGTTGGTCTCGAAGCGCAGGTCGCGGTGGGTGACGATGCCGACCACGCGGTTGCCCTCGACCACCGGCAGCCCGGAGATGCGGTGCGCACGCGTCACCTCGAGCACGTCGCGCACGCTCATGGTCGGCGGCACGGTGATGGGGTCCTTCACCACGCCGCTTTCGAAGCGCTTGACCTTGGCGACCTCGGCCGCCTGGCGCGCAGGCGTCATGTTCTTGTGGACGATGCCGAGGCCGCCCTCCTGGGCCATGGCGATGGCGAGGCGCGCTTCGGTGACGGTGTCCATCGCCGCGGAAAGCAGCGGGATGTTGAGGCTGATGCGGCGGGTGAGGCGGGTCTGGAGCTCGACGTCGCGGGGAACGACGCTGGAATGGGCGGGGACGAGCAGGACGTCGTCGAACGTCAGCGCCTTGCGAACCACACGCATGGATTTTCCTTATGCGCAAAAATCGATTCTACACTATGTGGCGAGTTAGGCGTGGATACTCAATCACTTAGGACCTCGTCGCGGTGGCGCGTTTGACCGTTTCCGGCGCCTTGCGGTACCTTGCGGCGTCAGCACGAACGAGACTCAGCCATGACGCGCTCCGCCGCAGCCACGTCCTCCACGTCCCGCCCTGCCCGATGGGATCCCGGGCTGCGCTGCCTCGCGGGCATCGTGGGTGTCTCCCTGCTGCTCGGCGCGGGCGCCGCCGCCGCGGTCACGTACAAGTGGACCGACGCCAACGGCCGGGTGGTCTATTCCGACCAGCCGCCGCCGGCCGGCACCAAGTCCGAGCTGATCGGCCCGGCGCCGCCGCCCGCCAATCCGAATGCCGTCAAGGAAATGGCGCAGAAGGACGTCGACCTGCAGAAGCGCCAGCAGGACCGCGTGAAGGCCGACACCAAGGCCGAAACCGAGCACAAGCAGTCGACGCAGCGCCGCGACCTCTGCCTCGTCGCGCAGGGTAAGCTCAAGGACATGCGCGCCGGCGTGCCGTTCTACCGCTATGACGAGAAGGGCGCGCGCGTGATGCTCGACGGGCCGGGCCGCGACGCCGAGCTCGCCAACCTGCTCGACGCCGAAAAGAAGTACTGCGGGACGCCGTCGGCCTGACCTGCGTCATCGAGCCCCGCCGTCATCCCCGCGAAAGCGGGGACCTGCGTGGGTTCCCGCTTTCGCGGGAATGACGGCTGCCTTCGCGCGATGACGGCTGCCTTCGCGGGAATGACGGTTGCCTTCGCGGGAATGACGCCAGCTAGGACTGCGGCTTCTTCTCCAGCGCGGCCTGGTCGATCTTCACGTTGCTCTTCGCCTTGAGGCCGGCGAGATAGGCCGCGAGCAGCTCGCGCCCGATCTGGTCGCCGATGCGCTCGCTGGCGATCTTGAGGCGCGCGTCGTCGAGCTGCGTGGGCTCGATCACGCGGCTGACGCGATAGATCGAGAAGCCGCCGCGCTCGTTGTCGGCGCCGACGTACGCCGGCAGCTTGGCGGCGTCGACACCGAAGACCCTCACCATGGCGTCGGGCGAGATGCCCGCGCCGGCCTGCGAGCGCAGCACCTCGACCGACTTGCCGAAGGAGAGGCCGAGCTCCTTGTCGGACTTCCCGGCGGCGAGTGCCGCCACCTTCTCGGCCCCCGCGCGTTGCGCCAAGGCGAGCGACTCGCGGCGCACCAACTGCTTGCGGATGTCGTCCTTGAGCTCCTCGAAGGGACGGACCGCCGCCGGCTTGAACTCGGTGACGCGCGCGGCGATCAGCGTGTTGGGACCGATCTCCATCGCCTCGGTGCTGCGCTTGCCCGAGGTCGACTCGGGCGAGAACACCGCCGCCGCGAACTTGGCGTTGCCGCGCGCCAGCGCCTGGACCTGCGCGCGCGTGACGAACGACGGCGTGGTCGAGACCTCGAGCCCGAGCGTCTTGCCCACCGCGGCCAGCGAGTCGCCCTGCGTGTACACCATGTCCTGGAACTTGTCCGCCGTGTCGGCGAACATGCGCTGGGCGCGCTCGCGCTTGATCGTCTCGGCGATCTCGCCCTTCACCTCGTCGAAGGGCCTCGCCTTGGACGGCGTGATGGCCCCGACCTTGATCACGTGGTAGCCGAACTCCGACAGCACGGGCCCGACGATGTCGCCCGTCTTCGCGGCGAATACCGCGTCGGCGAAGGGCTTGACCATGGTGTCGTGGGTGAACGAGCCGAGCTCGCCGCCCTGCGCCGCCGAGCCGGGGTCCTGCGAGTTGGCCTTGGCCAGCGCCGCGAAGTCGGCGGGATTGGCGCGGGCCTTGGCCGCGAGGTCCTCGGCCTTCTTGCGCGCGGCCGCCTTGTCGGCGTCGGTGGCGTCGGGCTTGAGGGTGATCAGGATGTGCGCGGCCGCGCGCTCCTCGGGCGCGCCGTATTGCGCGATGTTCTGGTCGTACTGCTTGCGCACCTCTTCCGGCGTCACCGCGACCTTGGCGGCCAGCGACTCGGGCGAGAGCAGGATGTACTCGAGCCTGGCCTGCTCGGGTGTCTTCAGCAGCGCCTGGTTCTTGTCGTAGAACTCGCGCAACGCCGCGTCGTCGACCTTGACCTCCTTCTCGAACGCGGCGGGGTCGATCACCGCCATCGACACCTCGCGCTTCTGCTCGAGCAGCGAGAGGTAGCGCCGCGCCGACGCGCCGGCCACGATGTTGGCACCGCCGATGGGCTCCTGCAGCGGCGCGATGGTGAGGTCGCCGCGCAGCTTGTGCTCGAAGGCCGCGGGCGACATGCCCTGCGCGGCCAGCACCATCTTGTAGCGCTCGGCGGAGAACTTGCCGTCGACCTGGAAGGGCGGCAGCGCGGCGATGAACTGCTGCAGCTGCCCGTCGGTGACGCGCAGGTTGCCGGCACGCGCCTCGCGCTCGAGCAGCTTCTGGTTCACCAGCTGCTCGACCATGGCGTAGCGGACCTCGGGGCTGTCGAACATCGCCGGGTCGTAGTTGGCGCCGAGCTGCGCGCGCATGCGGTCCTGCTGCTCCTTCATCAGCTGGTCGAAATCCTGCTGCGTGACCTTCTCGCCGTCGACGCTGGCGACCTCGGGGAGCCCCGTCGATCGCTGGAAGTAGCTGTACGTGCCGAAGAACACGAAGGTCATCGTGATCAGCCCGAGGACCACCTGGGCGAGGCGCTTGTGCTTGTCGATGTAGTCGAACATGGTGAATGCCAACAAAAAAGGCGAACCGTCGTTCGCCTTGGATCGGGAGCCCGTGAGCGGTACCGGGCTTTTCTAGGAATTCTGGCGGAGTGGACGGGACTCGAACCCGCGACCCCCGGCGTGACAGGCCGGTATTCTAACCAACTGAACTACCACTCCTTGCATTCGCGCGCTTGCGCTCTTGCCCGTCCAGACGGCGAATGGTGGGTGCTGACGGGATCGAACCGCCGACATTCGCCTTGTAAGGGCGACGCTCTACCAGCTGAGCTAAGCACCCCGGGCAAGACCGCTAGTTTAGCGCATCCTTCAGGGCTTTTCCAGCCCGGAACTTGGGGAGACGCGCGGCCTCGATGCTGATCTCCTCGCCGGTGCGCGGGTTGCGGCCACTGCGCGCCGCGCGCTTGCCGACGTAGAACGAGCCGAAGCCGACCAGCGTCACCATCTCGCCCTTGGCCAGCGACGCGCTGATCGAGTCGATGGTGGCGTCGAGCGCGCGGCCCGCCGAGGCCTTGGAGATGTCGGCGTGACGCGCGATCGCTTCGATCAGGTCGTTCTTGTTCACCGGGATCGCCTTTCGCATGCGGTTCAGTGCTTCATCACCGCCGGGGCTTCGCCCGCGGGCGGCGCGACCGGCGGCGACGCTTCGGCGGCCACCACGTCCTCGAGCGCCGCCGGGGGGTTCTCCAGCGTCGCTTCCAGCACCTCGTCGATCCAGCGCACCGGCTGCAGCTCGAGGCGGTTCTTGATCTCGTCGGGGATCTCGGCGAGGTCCTTCACGTTTTCCTCGGGGATCAGCACCTTCCTGATCCCGCCGCGGCCGGCCGCGAGGAGCTTCTCCTTGAGGCCGCCGATCGGCAGCACCTCGCCGCGCAGCGTGATCTCGCCGGTCATCGCGACGTCGCAGCGCACCGGGATCCCGGTCAGCACCGACACGATGGCGGTGGCGATCGCAGCACCCGCCGAGGGGCCGTCCTTGGGCGTCGCGCCCTCGGGAAGGTGGATGTGCAGGTCGGTCTTCTGGTAGAAGTCCGGCGGGATGCCGAGCGTCTTGGCGCGCGAGCGCACCACCGACAGCGCGGCGGCGATCGACTCGTTCATCACCTCGCCCAGCTTGCCGGTGGACGTGGTCTTGCCCTTGCCGGGCAGCGTCACCGCCTCGATGGTGAGGAGGTCGCCGCCGACCTCGGTCCAGGCGAGGCCCGTCACCTGGCCGACCTGGTTCTTCTTCTCGGCGATGCCGTAGGTGAAGCGCCGCACGCCGAGGTACTTGTCGAGGTTCTTCGACGTCACCTCGATGGGGCCCTTGGCCCTGCGCGCCTTGCCCTCGCTCTCGCGCAACAGCAACGCCTTCACCACCTTGCGGCAGATCTTGCTGATGTCGCGCTCGAGGTTGCGCACGCCCGACTCGCGCGTGTAGTAGCGCACGATGTCGCGCAGCGCGCTCTCGGCGACGTGGATCTCCTCGGCCTTGAGGCCGTTGGCCTTGAGCTGCTTGGGCAGGAGGTACTGCTTGGCGATGGCGATCTTCTCGTCCTCGGTGTAGCCCGAAAGGCGGATGACCTCCATGCGGTCGAGCAGCGGCGCCGGTATGTTCATGGTGTTCGCCGTGGCGACGAACATCACGTCGGAGAGGTCGTACTCGACCTCGACGTAATGGTCGACGAAGGTCGAGTTCTGCTCGGGGTCGAGCACCTCCAGCAGCGCCGACGACGGGTCGCCGCGGAAGTCCATGCCCATCTTGTCGACCTCGTCGAGCAGGAACAGCGGGTTGCGCACGCCGACCTTGGTCATGTTCTGCAGGATCTTGCCGGGCATCGAGCCGATGTAGGTGCGGCGGTGCCCGCGGATCTCGGCCTCGTCGCGCACGCCGCCCAGCGACATGCGGATGAACTTGCGGTTGGTCGCCTTGGCGATCGACTGGCCGAGCGAGGTCTTGCCCACGCCGGGCGGGCCGACGAGGCAGAGGATCGGTGCCTTGAGCTTGTCGACGCGCTGCTGCACGGCGAGGTACTCGACGATGCGCTCCTTGATCTTCTCGAGGCCGTAGTGGTCGGCGTCGAGCGTCTTGACCGCCTGCGCCAAGTCCTTGCTGATCTTGCTCTTCTTGCGCCAGGGGAGCCCCGTCAGCGTGTCGACGTAATTGCGCACCACGGTGGCCTCGGCCGACATCGGCGACATCATCTTGAGCTTCTTGAGCTCGTTCATCGCCTTGGTCTCGGCCTCCTTCGACATCTTGGCGGCCTTGATCTTCTTTTCCATCTCCTCGAGGTCGGCGTTCTCGTCGCCCTCGCCCAACTCCTTCTGGATGGCCTTGACCTGCTCGTTGAGGTAGTACTCGCGCTGGCTCTTCTCCATCTGGCGCTTGACGCGCCCGCGGATGCGCTTCTCGACCTGCAGGATGTCGACCTCGCCCTCCAGCACGGCGAGCAGGTGCTCGAGCCGCTTGCCGGGCTCGTTCATCTCGAGGATCTCCTGCTTCTGCTCGAGCTTCAGCGGCAGGTGCCCGGCGATGGCGTCGGCCAGCCGCCCGCCATCGTCGATGCCGGACATCGAGGTGAGGATCTCGGG
Source organism: Casimicrobiaceae bacterium (assembly GCA_044226535.1). Lineage (GTDB taxonomy): Bacteria > Pseudomonadota > Gammaproteobacteria > Burkholderiales > Casimicrobiaceae > VBCG01. The sequence continues at coordinate 260,275 of JBGAGT010000004.1, forward strand.
GGGGATCTTCTTGTTGAGCTTGACGTACTGGTCGAATTGCGTGAGCAGCGCCCGGCGCAGCGCCTCGACCTCGTGCGAAGCGGGGCCCGCCGGCACCTGCGGCTCGGACTCGGCGGCGAGGTAGTCGCCATGGTCGGTCACCGCGCCCACGCCGGCGCGCTGGGTGCCTTCCACCAGCACCTTCACCGTGCCGTCGGGGAGCTTCAGCATCTGCAGCACCGTGGCGACGCTGCCCACCGGATACAGGTCGTCGGGGCCCGGGTCGTCCTTGGAGGCCTGCTTCTGGGCCACCAGCAGGATGTGCTTGCCCGACTCCATGGCGACGTCGAGGGCCTTGATGGATTTCGGCCTCCCCACGAACAGGGGGATCACCATGTGCGGGAATACCACGACGTCGCGCAGGGGCAGCAGCGGGAGGGCCGAGCTGGACGACGACAGCGGGAGCGATTCAGAGGTCATGCGGGCGAGGCTTTCGGGAAAGGGTTACGGATCCAACATGCGGCTGGTGCCGGGGGGTGTCAAGCACGCAGCACCATTCTGGTGCAAACACGACGGGGCTTTCGGCACAAACGCCAACGCCGCATCGGCATGCGAGGGGCCATGCAACGGGCTTGCCAGCTTTCCATGCCGTGAGCCTACCCCGGGCGGGCCGGGCGAGCCCGGCTGGGCTTAAGTGCGCCGGGACGGCCTTGGAGGGGCGCCGTCGTGCGGGCAGCGGGCCATCGACGACGCCATCCGCGGGCGCAGCCCCGGTCGTCGCCGTCGCGGCGATCGGGAGCGGACCCCGGGGCGGGCCGGCGGCGGCCTAGGACTTGGCCGAGGCGACCTTGGGCGACTCGGCGAACATCAGCAGCGGCTTGCCGTCGTTGGTGATGGTCGACTCGTCGACCACCACGCGCGACAGGTTGGCGAGCGAGGGCAGGTCGTACATGACGTCGAGCAGCGTCTGCTCGAGGATCGAGCGCAGGCCGCGCGCCCCCGTCTTGCGCGCCAGCGCCTTGCGGGCGATGGCCCGCAGGGCAGCCTCGCGGATCTCGAGCTCCACGCCTTCCATGCGGAACATCTTCTGGTACTGCTTGATCAGCGCGTTCTTGGGTTCGACCAGGATCTGGATCAGCGCGGCCTCGTCGAGCTCGTCGAGCGTCGCCACCACCGGCAGGCGGCCGACGAACTCGGGGATGAGGCCGAACTTGATGAGGTCCTCGGGCTCGGTGTGGCGCAGCAGCATCGACATCGAGCGGCGGTCGTCGGGGCTCGCCACTTCGGCGCCGAAGCCGATGCCGGTCTTGGCGGTGCGCTGGCGGATGATCTTCTCCAGGCCGTCGAACGCGCCGCCGCAGACGAACAGGATGTTGGTGGTGTCGACCTGCACGAACTCCTGGTTCGGGTGCTTGCGCCCGCCCTGCGGCGGCACGCTGGCGATCGTGCCCTCGATCAGCTTGAGCAGTGCCTGCTGCACGCCCTCGCCCGAGACGTCACGGGTGATCGACGGGTTGTCGCTCTTGCGCGAGATCTTGTCGATCTCGTCGATGTAGACGATGCCGCGCTGCGCCTTCTCGATGTCGTAGTCGCACTTCTGCAGGAGCTTCTGGATGATGTTCTCGACGTCCTCGCCGACGTAGCCGGCCTCGGTGAGGGTGGTCGCGTCGGCGATCACGAAGGGGACGTCGAGGAGCCGCGCCAGCGTCTGCGCCAGCAGCGTCTTGCCCGAGCCCGTGGGCCCGATCAGCAGGATGTTCGACTTGGAAAGCTCGACCTCGTCGTCCTTGCTGGCCGACTCGAGGCGCTTGTAGTGGTTGTAGACGGCGACCGAGAGGATCTTCTTCGCCGGCTCCTGGCCGATGACGTACTGGTCGAGGATCTCGCGGATCTCGTGCGGCGTCGGTAGCTTGTTGCGATCGGCGCGGGCGCCTTCGGTGCTGGTGCCCTCCTCGCGGATGATGTCGTTGCAGAGCTCGATGCACTCGTCGCAGATGAACACCGACGGGCCCGCGATGAGCTTGCGGACCTCGTGCTGGCTCTTGCCGCAGAACGAGCAGTACAAGAGCTTGTCGGTGGACGATTTGTCAGCCATTCAACGACCTTGGCGCACTTTGTGATGGTTCACTTTACCCGCCGGAGGCGCGGCGATGCAAGACCTTGTCGACGATACCGTACTCCCGGGCGGCCTCGGCCCACAGGAAGTTGTCGCGGTCGTGGTCGCGCTCGACCTGCTCGGGGTCGCGGCCGGTGAACTCCGCCATCAGGGTGATGAACCGGCGCTTCAAGTCGATCACGTACTGGGCGTGGCGCTCGATGTCGGAGACCTGGCCCTGGAAGCCGCCCGAGGGCTGGTGGATCATGACCGTCGAATTGGGCAGCGCGAGGCGCTTGCCCTTGGCGCCCGCCGCGAGCAGGAAGGCCCCCATGCTGGCGGCGAGCCCGATGCACATGGTCGACACGTCGGGCTTGATGAACTGCATGGTGTCGAAGATCGCCATGCCCGCCGAGACCGAGCCGCCCGGCGAGTTGATGTAGAAGTGGATGTCCTTGTCGGGGTTCTCCGACTCGAGGAACAGCATCTGCGCCACGATCACGTTGGCCGTCGAATCGGTCACCGGTCCCACCAGGAACACGATGCGCTCCTTGAGGAGCCGCGAGTAGATGTCGTAGGCGCGCTCGCCGCGGCCGCTTTGCTCGATCACCATCGGCACGAGGCCGAGGGCTTGGGGTTCTGGCGTGGTCAAGGTTGGTCCTTGCTGTGGAATACAGGAGGCGGCGAACGGCGGGCCGCTGGAGAGCCTAAGATGTGTCGGGCCGGCGGGCACGTCAACCCCGCCCGTCTTGGCGGCGCCGGGCATCCGGCCAGCCTCGCCGCGGCGGGCCGCGGACGCGCCGGCCGGTCGTGCCCGCGCCGTGGCGTCAGCGCGGCTGCGCCTGGGGCGGCGAAGGCGGGTTCATCAGCGCGTCGAAGCTCGTCGGCTTGTCGACGACCTTGACCTTCGACAGGATCCATTCGACCACGTTCTGCTCGGCCGCCGCGGCCTCGAACTCGGCGAGGCGCTCGGGCTTCTCGTAGTGCCAGCGCACCACCGCGTCGGGCTGCTCGTAGGTCTGCGCCTGCTCGGTCACGCGCGCCTTCACCTGCTCGGGCTTGGCACCCAGGTCGTTGCGGCGGATCAGGTCGCCCATCACCAGCCCCAGCCGGACGCGGTCCTCGGCCTGCGGGCGGAACATGTCGGCGGTCACGCGCACGTCCTCGCGCTTGACGCCTTGCTGGACGAGGTTCTGCACGGTGCGCTGCATCAGCTCGCCCGCCTCCATCTCGATCAGCGAGGCGGGGACCGCGAAGTCGGCATGCGCGCGCAGCGCGCCGATCGCCTGGTCGCGCACCACCGACTCGACGCGGCGCTTGAGCTCGATGCCCAGGTTCTGCCGCACTTCGCCGCGCAGGTCCTCGAGCTTGCCGCTGGCGACGCCGAAGGCCTTGGCGAACGCGTCGTCGAGGACCGGCAGCCGGGGCTCGGTGACGCTCTTCACCGTCAGCGCAAACTCGGCCTTCTTGCCTGCGACTTCGCGGCCGTGGTAGTCGGCGGGGAACGTGAGGTCGAAGCGGCGGGTCTCGCCGGCCTTCGCGCCTTCGAGCGCGGCCTCGAACTCGGGGAGCATGCGCTTCTCGCCAAGCTGGATGGGGAAGTCCTTGGCCTGGCCGCCGGGGAACTCCACGCCGTCGATGGTGCCGGTGAAGTCGACGACCGCGCGATCGCCCTCCTTGGCCGCGCGTTCGACGGCTTCGTAGGTCGCGCGCTGGTTGCGCAGCTTGTCCAGCGTGGCGTCGACGTCGGCGTCGGACAGCGCGACCTGCGGGCGCTCGATGGTGGCGTCGGCGAGGTCGCGCAGCTTCACCTCGGGATAGACCTCGAAGGTCGCCTGGAACTCCAGCATGCCCGAGGCGCGGTCCACGCCCTGCTTGGCCTCGATGCGGGGGTAGCCCGCGATCTGCAGGTTCTGCGCCCGCACGGCGTCGTCGAAGCGCGCCTGCACGCGGTCGGAGATCACCTCGTTGCGTAGCTGCGGGCCGTACTGCTGCGCGACCATCTTCACGGGGACGTGCCCCGGCCGGAAGCCGGCGATCTTGACGGTCTTGGCGAGCCTGGCGAGGCGTTTCTCGACTTCGCTCTCGACTTCGGCGATGGGAATGGCGACGTCGACGCGGCGCTCGAGGTTGCTGCTGGTCTGCGGAGTTTGCATGATGGTTACGTTGGGTGGTGCGAAAGGGGGGACTCGAACCCCCATGGGTTGCCCCGCCGGCTCCTAAGGCCGGTGCGTCTGCCATTCCGCCACTTTCGCGGTGCGGAATCCAACCCGCGATTATAGCTTAGCGCACCGTCCGGCGCGCTGCCGCGGCGTCCCTGCGCGCTTCGCCCGGCCGGCCGCTGGCGGCCAGGTTAGGACGGGCCGGCGAAGGCCCGGCCGGTGCGTGACAATCGCGCCATGCCGGTGGGCCATTACGAGAATTTCCCCGTCGCGTCGTTCCTGGTGCCGCGCGCCCAGCGCGGCGCCGTGGTCGCGCTGTACCGCTTCGCGCGTGCCGCCGACGACCTCGCCGACGAGGGCGACGCTGCCCCGGAGGCGCGGCTCGCCGCGCTGGCGGGTTTCTCGCGCCAGCTCGACGCCATCGGCGAAGGGCAGCCCGAGGCGGCGCTGGCGCGCGACCCCGTCCACGGTCCCGTGTTCGCGCCGCTGGCGGCCGAGCTGCGCCGCCATGCCCTCCCCCTCGCCCCGCTGCACGACCTCCTGTCGGCGTTCAGCCAGGACGTCACCACGACGCGCTATCCCGACTGGTCCTCCGTCGACGACTACTGCGCGCGCTCGGCGAACCCGGTGGGGCGGATGCTGCTGGCGCTGTACGGCGCCGGGACGCCGGCCGACCTCGCGGCGAGCGACGCCATCTGCACCGCGCTGCAGCTTGCCAACTTCTGGCAGGACGTCGCGGTCGACTGGCGCAAGGGCCGTGTCTACATCCCGCAGGACCGCCTCGCCGCGCACGGCCTCGACGACCCCGCGATCGCGCGCCAGGTCGCGGCAGGCGTCGAAGCGGGCGAGGCCGGCGCGCGCTGGCGCGCGCTGATGCGCGAGCTGACCGACGATGCGCGTGCGCGCTTCGCGCGTGGCCGCGCACTGCCCGCCGCGCTCCCCTGGCGCCAGGGTCTCGAGTTGTCCGCGGTGATCGCCGGCGGCCGGCGCATCCTCGCGCGCATCGACGCCGTCGATGGCGACGTGTTCGGCCGCCGGCCGACGCTGTCGGCGCGCGACTGGCTGCACGTGATGGCGCGCGCGCTGGTGCCGGCATGACGCCGGACGCCTACTGCGAGCGCAAGGCCGCCGAGAGCGGCTCGTCGTTCTACTACAGCTTCCGCCTGTTGCCGCCCCCGCGCCGGCGCGCCATCACCGCGCTGTACGCGTTCTGCCGCGAGGTGGACGACGTGGTCGACGAGGTCGGCGATCGCGGCGTGGCGCGCGCCAAGCTCGAGTGGTGGCGTTTCGAGGTCGCGCGGGTGTTCGGCGGCGACGCGCAGCATCCGGTGGGCCCCGCGCTCGCCCCTGTGGTTCGCGAGTTCCCGCTGCCGCAGGCCTCCCTGCAGGCGGTGATCGACGGCATGGCCATGGACCTCGACCACCGCGGCTTCGACGATTTCGCCGCGCTGCACGACTACTGCCACCACGTCGCCGGCGTGGTCGGGACGATGTCCGCGTCGATCTTCGGCTACGACGACCCTTCGACGCCGGGCTACGCGCACGACTTGGGCATCGCCTTCCAGCTCACCAACATCATCCGCGACGTCGGCGAGGACGCGCGACGCGGGCGCATCTACCTGCCCCGCGACGAGCTCGCGCGCTTCGGCGTGAGCGAGGCCGCGCTGCGCGCCCGCCGCGCCGAGCCTCGGCTTCGCCGCGCTGATGGCCTTCGGCGTGCGCGCGCCCGCGACTGCCGCGCGCGCGCTGTCGCAACTGTCCGCCGCCGACCGCCGGCGCCAGCGGCCCGGGCTGGCGATGGCGGCCATCTACCGCACGCTGCTCGACGAGATCGCGCGCGACGGCTACCGCGTGCTCGACCGCCGCATCGCGCTGACGCCGCTGCGCAAGCTGTGGATCGCGTGGCGCGGCGCGCGACCTGCTGCAAGGCGGCAGCCACCCTCTGGGGGACGGCGGGCGCGGCTCGCTTCGGGGGGCGTCCGCGCGGCCGCGCGTCGCAGTGATCGGCGGCGGATTCGTGGGCTGCGCCGGCGCGGTGGCGCTGGCCGGGCGCGGCGCCGAGGTGACCCTGTTCGAGGCCGCAGCGGTGCTCGGTGGGCGCGCGCGGCGCGTCGAGCGCGACGGCCTCGCGCTGGACAATGGCCAGCACCTGATGCTGGGCGCCTACCGCGAGACGCGCGCGCTGGTCGAGCGCGTGGGCGGCCCGCGTCTGCGCCGAGCCGCCTGCTGCCGACCCTCGGCGTCGCCGCATGGATCCGCGATGCGCGCACGCGACTGGCCGGCCCCCTTCGGGCTGCTCGCCGGGATCGCCACGGCGCGGGGGCTCACGCCCGGCGAGCGCTTCGCCACGCTGCGCTGGTTCGCGGGCCTTCGCGCGCGCGGGTTCCGCTGCGCGCCGGGCGCCACCGTCGCCGAGCTGACCGCGCCGCTGCCGCCGCGCGTCGCGGCGGCGCTGTGGCATCCGCTCTGCCTCGCCGCGCTCAACACGCTGCCGCAGGAAGCCTCGGCGCAGCTCTTCGCCAACGTGATCGCCGGCGCCTTCGACGGCGCGCGGCACGATGCCGATGCCATCGGCTACGCGGGCGACCTGTCGGCGCTGCTGCCCGAGCCCTGCGCGCGCTTCCTCGAGGTCCGCGGGCAGCGCCTGCGGCTGCGCACGCAGGCGTCACCGCGGCTTCGGCGGCCGGCGTCACGGTGGCGACGGGGCGCGCGCCGGCCGATGCGCGCGAGGCATTCGACGGGGCGCTCGTCGCCGTCGGCCCGCACCAGCTCGCACCGGCGCTCGACGCGACCTGGACCGCCGGCGAGCCCCGCGCGCAGGCGGCGCTCGACGCCGTGCACGCGCTCGCCTGGGAGCCCATCACCACCGTATATCTCGGCTACGACGTCCCCACCGCGGCGCTCGGGCTGCCGCCGGGGCTGCTGCGGCTCGACGACGCGCCGGGGCAGTGCAGCGTTCGCGCGCGACGACATCGTCGCCCGCGCGGGGCCTTCGCGCAAGCGCAGGCCTCGCGGTGGTGATCTCGGCGCGCGGCCCGCACGACGGGTGCCCGGCGCGCTGCCGCGTGCGCTGCTCGCGGTGGTCATCTCCGCGCGCGGCCCGCACGACGCGCTGCTCCAGGTGACGAGGAGCATCGCGCCACGTACCGCGCGACACCGCTCGCGAGGCGCCAGCGGCGGGGCTGGCCCGCGCCCGTCCGCCAGCAGGTGATCGAGGAGCTATCCGGCCACGCTGGCGCGGCGGTGCGCAGCGGCACCGCGCGGCCGACGCGCTGGCACGCGCGCCGCATCGCTAGCCGCGCTGTCCGCGCGCGTCATCCTCGCGCGTCACCCCGCCACGCTCGAGGCCGCCGTGCGCAGCGGGATCTGCACGGGGCGCCACGGCTGGCGCGCGCTCGACATCGCCTAGCCGCGTCAGCCGTCGCCGAGCCGGCGCGCCTCCTCGCGCAGCACGAACTTCTGGATCTTGCCCGTCGACGTCTTGGGCAAAGGTCCGAACACCACGGTGCGGGGCACCTTGAAGTGGGCGAGCCGCTCGCGCAGCCACGCGATCAGCGCCGGCGCGTCGCCGGCCGCCCCGGGCTTCAGCGTGACGAAGGCGCAGGGCGTCTCGCCCCATTTGGGATCGGGCCTCGCCACCACGGCGGCTTCGAGCACGTCGGGGTGGCGGTAGAGCCACTCCTCGACCTCCAGCGAGCTCACGTTCTCGCCGCCGGTGATGATGATGTCCTTGGCGCGGTCGCGGACCTCGACGTAGTGGTCGGGGTGCATGACACCGAGGTCGCCCGAGTGGTACCAGCCGTCCCGGAAAGCCTCGGCGGTGGCGCGCGGGTTCTTGAGGTAGCCCTTCATCAGCGTATTGCCGCGCAGCATCACCTCGCCCATCGAGGCGCCGTCCTCGGGCAGCAGGGCGGAGCTCTCGCGGTCGCCGATGCGCACGTCCTCGAGCGTGGGCATGGCCACGCCCTGGCGCGCCATGGCGCGCGCGCGCCTCGAGGTCGAGCGCGGCCCAGTCGTCCTGGAAGGCGCAGATCGTCGCGGGGCCGTAGCTCTCGGTCAGGCCGTAGAGATGGGTGACGCGAAAGCCCATCTTCTCCATCGCGGCGATCACCGGCGAGGGCGGCGCTGCGCCGCCGGTCGCGACGTCGACGACGTGCTCGAAGCGGCGCTTCGCCTCGGCAGGCGCGTGGATCAGCATGTTGAGCACGATGGGCGCGCCGCAGAGGTGGGTCACGCGATGCGCGCCGATGGCCGCGAACACCGCCGCAGGCTCCACCCTGCGCAGGCAGACATGGGTGGCGCCCGCCGCCGTCACGGCCCAGGTGAAGGTCCAGCCGTTGCAATGGAACATGGGCAGCGTCCACAGGTAGACGCTGTCGGGGCCGAGGAGCATCGCCAGCGCGTTGCCCAGCGCATTGAGGTAGGCGCCGCGATGGTGGTAGACGACGCCCTTGGGGTCGCCGGTGGTGCCCGAGGTGTAGAGCAGCGCCACCGAATCCCATTCGTCGAGCGCACCCGGCCAGTCGAACGCGGGATCGCCTTCGGCGAGCAGCGCGTCGTAGGCCAGCGCGCCGATGCGCGCGTCGCGGGGCCCGAGGGGGTCGTCGAGGTCGACGACCAGCAGGTCGCGCGCATCGCCGTCCTGCGAGGACCGCAGCGCAGCCAGCGCGTCCCGCGCCAGCCCTGCGAATTCGCCGTCGACCAGCAGCACCCGCGCCTCGCCGTGGGCGAGACAGAACGCGAGGCCGCGCGCGTCCAGGCGGTAGTTGAGCGCGTTGAGCACCGCGCCCAGCGCGGGTACCGCGTAATGCGCCTCGAGCATCGCCGGCACGTTGGGCGCCAGCACCGCGACCGTGTCGCCGCGGCGCACGCCGCGCGCCGCCAGCGCCGAGGCGAGCCGGCGGCAGCGCGCTGAATTCGCGCCAGGTGAAGGCGAGCTCGCCGTGCCGCACCGCGACCTTGCCGGGCCACACGCGCGCGGCGCGTGCGAGGAACGAGACCGGCGACAGCGGGACATGGTTGGCCGCGTTCGGTGCCAGGTCGCGCACGAAGGGATGGTCGGGGGGCAGCGCCTCGCGAGTCATGGATGCGGGCCTTCCACCGCGCCGGGCGCCTGGCCCGGCGCCGTTTCGCTGGTGGCGCGGCCCGTGCCGGGCGTCCTCGCCCGGCGGCGCGCTGCCGGCGCCCGGGCCCAGCGCGCGCTGCATCAGCACGACGTCGATCCACCGCCCGAACTTGCGGCCCGCATCGCGCAGCACGCCCACGTGGGCGAAGCCGGCGGCGGCATGCACGCCGATCGACGCGGCGTTGGCCGAGTCGCCGATCACCGCGATCATCTGCCGGTGCCCGCGGTCGGTGCACGCGGCGATGAGCGCGTCGAGCAGGCGTCGCCCGATCCGCTGGCCGATCGCGTCCTGCGCCAGGTAGATCGAATCCTCGGTGGTGAAGCGATAGGCCGGCCTCGCGCGATACGGTCCCGCATAGGCGTAGCCCAGCACGCGGCCCGCGCGCTCGGCGACGAGCCACGGGTAGCCGCCTTCGGCGATGCCGCGCATGCGCGCGCACATCTCGTCGACGGCGGGCGGCTCGAGCTCGAAGGTCGCCGTGCCGCGCAACACGTGGGCGGCGTAGATCGCGCACACCGCGCCGGCATCGGCGAGGGTCGCGTCGCGCAGCCTGCAGGCGTCCATGGGTCGGTCAGGCGGTCGTTCGCGACGGTCAGCGGTTGTTCTGGCGCAAGGTGCGCGCCTTCTCGCGTTCCCACTCGCGCTCGCGGATGGTGGCGCGCTTGTCGTGCTGCTTCTTGCCCTTGGCGAGGCCGATCTCGAGCTTGATGCGGCCCGACTTGTAGTGCAGGTCGATGGGGGTCAGCGTATAGCCCGCACGCTCCACCTTGCCCACCAGGCGGTTGATCTCTTCGCGGTGCATCAAGAGCTTGCGCGTGCGCGTCGGGTCGGCATGCACGTGCGTCGACGCGGTGGACAAGGGCGACAGGTGCGCGCCGATCAGCATCAGCTCGCCGCCCTTGATCACCACGTAGGCTTCCTTGAGCTGGGCGCGCCCGGCGCGGATGGACTTCACCTCCCAGCCTTCGAGCGCGAGACCGGCCTCGAAGCGTTCCTCGATAAAATAGTCGTGGAACGCCTTGCGGTTCTCGACGATGCTCATGATGGTCCCGATTCTAGCAACTGCCCCCCGATGCAGCGGGTGACGCGCTCGGTGCTGGTGGGCTATTCCGACGCCGCGATGTTCGATCTGGTCGCCGCGGTGCCCGACTATCCGGAGTTCCTCCCCTGGTGCGGGGGGACACAGGTGCTGGCGGAGGGCCCCGACAGCATGACCGCGCGCGTCGACATCGACTACCACGGCGTGCGCGCGCATTTCACCACCGAGAACACGCACCGGCGCCCGGCGTCGATCGTGGTCACGTTGAAGGACGGGCCCTTCCGCCACCTGCACGGCGAATGGCAGTTCAAGGCGCTGGGCGACGCCGCCTGCAAGGTCGAGCTCCTGCTCGCCTACGAGTTCGCGACCGCCGTGCTCGACCGCGTCATCGGCCCCGTGTTCAACCACATCGCGCACACCTTCATCGACGCCTTCGTGCGGCGCGCCGACGCGTGTACGGCGCCGGTGCGCCGGGCGAACCGCCGGCCACGCGCGGTGGCCGAAGGCGATCCTGTCGATCCCCGCCCTGGGCGGGACGGCCTGTCCGAGCAGGCCGTGCCACGCGTCACGGTGGCCCACGTCGGCGGTCCCCTGCCGGCGGCGCAAGCGGTGGTGGCGGTCGAGCTGCCGGCGCCAGCGACGGTCGCCGAGGCCGTCGAACGCTCGGGCCTGCTGGCGCGCATCGGGACCGGCGCGGACATCGCCTTCGCGGTCTTCGGGCGCCGCGTCGACCCCGGGGACGCGCTCGCCGACGGCGACCGGGTCGAGCTGACCCGCCCCCTGCGGGTCGACGCCGGGACGGCGCGGCGCCTGCGCGCCAGGGCGCGGCCCGCTCGCCACATTCGCGCGGGTGTTTTGCGTCAAGATAAGCCAAGTAATTGAATTGGGTGGCAAATCGGCGACAATGCGGTCAGAGCCCCCACCGTCCCTGCCTGCGTGTCCCGACGTCCCACCCTGCATGGCGGGCGGGCGGCGCTGGCTTTCGTGCTCGCAGCCGGCCTCCTCCCGCGAGCGCGGCATCGCTGCGCCCCAAGGCGGAGCGGTCGACCGCCCGGCTCATCCGGCTGCCGGCAAAGCGGCGGCGCAATAGACGGCGGTCCCGGCACCTCCCCCACCGCCGCCCTGCTGCAAAAGGCGCAGGACGTGGCGATCTTCGCGCTGGGGCTCATCGGCGTCGACTACCGCTTCGGCGGCGACACCCCCCAGCGCGGCCTCGATTGCAGCGGCCTCGTGCGCTATGTGTTCTCGCACACCACCGGCATCGAGCTGCCGCGCACCGCGGCCGCGCAGGGCAAGCTCGGCGCGCGCGTGTCGCGGCTCGACCTCGTCCCCGGCGACCTCGTGTTCTTCAACACCCGCCACGCCACCGACTCGCACGTCGGCATCTACCTCGGCGACAACCGCTTCGTGCACGCCCCGTCGAAGGGAAGCGAGGTGAGCATCGCCTCGCTGGACGACGGCTACTGGAAGAAGCGCTTCACCGGCGCCCGCCGTCTGGTCGGCGTCCTCACCGCCATCGAGGCCCGCGAGGCCGACGCCCTGCTCGGTGCTGCCCTCGCCGCTCGCCGCCCTCGCTCGGTGCCGGCGGCGCGCCGTCCCTGGCCCGCCGTGGCGGCGCGCTGTGGCGCCCGCCGACGCGACGCCCTGAGATCGGGCTCGCGGCCCGCGCGTGGTGGCGGGTCGCCCGCGGGTCGTCGCCGCCCGCCGCCATCCGTCGCAGGCGCTTTGCGCCGCAGCTTCGCGATCCGGTACCCTTGACGGTTTCCCGACGAATCGCGCGCGCGCCGTCACCCGGCGCGGCCGCGCGCCTGGCGTCGCCCCCGCGCCCGTGCGCAGGGCCACACAGCCCGTCCGGGCGACGCGGAGCCACGACGTGTTCGCCATCTTCGAACGGCTGGTCGAGCCCTATCCGGACGCCGCCCCGCAGACGCCGCCCAAGGGCTTCTTCGCCTTCCTGTGGTGGTGCTCGCAGGGGCTGCGCAAGTACCTCGCCGCCACCACCTTGCTGACGGCCGGCATCGGCGCCTTCGAGGCGCTGCTGTTCAGCATCATGGGCAGCATCGTCGACTGGCTGTCCAGTGTCCCGCCCGCGCAGCTCTTCACCGCGTAAGGCGGCCGCCTGGCGCTGCTCGGCGGCGTGCTCGCCGCGAGCCTGCTGATGATCGCGCTGCAGTCCATGGTCAAGCAGCAGGCGCTGTTCGGCAACTTCCCGATGCTGCTGCGCTGGAACTTCCACCGGCTGATGCTCGGCCAGAGCATGAGCTTCTACCAGGACGAGTTCGCCGGCCGCATCGCCACCAAGGTGATGCAGACCGCGCTGGCGGTGCGCGACACATGGCTGATCGTCAGCGAGCTCCTGGTGTTCGTGGTCATCTACTTCGCCACCATGCTCGCGGTGCTGGGGCGCTTCGACCTCCTGCTGGTGGCGCCCTTCGCGGCCTGGGTCGTGCTCTACGTGGTCGCGCTGCGCCATTTCGTGCCGCGCCTGGGCCGCGTCGCCCGCGAGCAGGCCGATGCCCGCTCGCTGATGACGGGCCGCATCACCGACGCCTACACCAACATCGCGACCGTGAAGCTCTTCTCGCACGCCCGCCGCGAGGCGGGCTTCGCGAAGAGCGCGATGCGGGAATTCCTCGGCACCGTGCACCGGCAGATGCGCCTCGTCACCGGCTTCGAGATCGTCAACCACGCGCTCAGCATGGCGCTCGTCGCCGCGGCGACGGGCTCGACGCTGTGGCTGTGGTCGCGCGGCGAGGTGGGCGTGGGCGCGGTGGCCGCCGCGACCGCCATGGCGCTGCGCCTCAACGGCATCTCGCACTGGGTGATGTGGGAGATGGCGGCGCTGTTCGAGCACATCGGCACCGTGCAGGACGGCATCAACACCCTCGCGCGCCCGCACGCCGTCGTCGACGCGCCGGGCGCGCGCAGGCTCGAGGTGACGCGCGGCGACATCCGCTTCGAGGACGTGACCTTCGCCTACGGCCGCGAGGGCCGGGGCGGCGCGGTGATCGACCACCTGTCGCTGCACATCCGGCCGGGCGAGAAGATCGGCCTCGTCGGGCGCTCGGGCGCGGGCAAGTCGACCATCGTCAACCTCTTGCTGCGCTTCTACGACGTCGAGTCCGGGCGCATCCTGGTCGACGGGCAGGACATCGCCGGCGTGACGCAGGACAGCCTGCGCGCCGAGATCGGCATGGTCACGCAGGACACGTCGCTGCTGCACCGCTCGGTGCGCGACAACATCGTCTACGGCCGGCCCGACGCGACCGACGCCGAGATGATCGCGGCGGCCACGCGCGCCGAGGCGGTCGAATTCGTCGCCGGCCTGGTCGACCCTAAGGGCCGGCAGGGCTACGATGCGCACGTCGGCGAGCGCGGGGTGAAGCTCTCGGGCGGCCAGCGCCAGCGCGTCGCCATCGCGCGCGTAATGCTCAAGGACGCGCCCATCCTGCTGCTCGACGAGGCCACCAGCGCGCTCGACTCCGAGGTCGAGGCGGCGATCCAGCAAAGCCTCTACCGGCTGATGGAGGGCAAGACCGTCGTGGCCATCGCGCACCGCCTCTCGACCATCGCCGCCATGGACCGGCTGATCGTGCTCGACCGCGGGCGCATCGTCGAGGAAGGGGACCATCGCGCGCTGCTGGCGCGCGGCGGCCTCTACGCCCGGCTGTGGGCGCACCAGAGCGGCGGCTTCCTCGGCGACGACGACGGGGCGATCGCTGTCGACCAGCCCACCACCGACGATTCCGCCGTCGCGCAGCGCTCGCCTGCGCTCGACCCGGTGCTGATCGGCCGCGACCTGCCGACCGGCAGCGAGCCGCGCGATTGAGGCCGCCCCGATGAACGACACGACGGCGGCAGCCGCCTCGCTGGAAGAAGCCGCCTCGCAGGCCGCGCGCGGCGAGCTCGCGCAGGCCGAAGCGGGTTTTCGCGCGGCGCTTGCCGCACAGCCGGGCAGCGTGCCCGCGCTCTGCGGCCTCGCCGACGTGCTCGCCGCCACGGCGCGCGCCGACGAGGCGCTCGACATGCTCGCGCGGGCGGAGCGCGAGCAGCCCGGCGACGCGAGCCTGCCCTTCAAGCGCGGGCACCTCCTGATGCAGCGCATGGACCTGGACGGTGCGCGCGCGGCGCTGTCGCGCTCGCGCAACCTTCTGCCTGACTATGCCCCGACGCTGCAGAACCTCGCGCTGGTCGAGGAATGGAGCGGGCACTTCGACGCGGCGCTGGACGCGTTCGGTGCCGCCTACGCGCTCGATCCCGGCAACGCCGACGCACGCTTCGGCCTCGCCACCTCGCTGCTGCGCCGGCGACAGCCCGAGGCGGTCGCGCGCGAGGGCTGGCGCCTGTATGCGCAGGGCAGCGGCGGCGGGTCCCGCGGCGCGCCGCGGCGGCGCATTCCCGCGCGCCCCTGGGACGGCGCGCCGCTCGACGGCACGCTGCTGGTCGAGCCCGACCAGGGCCTGGGCGACGTCCTGCAGTTCATCCGCTTCGCCACGGCCGCGCGCGAGCGCGTCGCGCGCGTCGCCGTGTTCGTCGACGGCTACTTCGAGCCGCTGCGGCCGCTCCTCGCGTCGATGCCCGCCATCGACACCGTCGTCGACCGGCGCTCGGGCGGCATCGCCATCGCCGCGACCTGCCTCGCCAGCGAGCTGCCGCAACTCGTCGACGCGGGCTCGCGCGCCTTCGAGGCGGCCGGACCGTACCTTTTCGCCGACCGTGCGCGCGTCGACGCCTTGCGTGCGCGCGTGGCCGCCCTTCCCGGCCGGCGGACGGACCTGCGCGTCGGCCTCTGCTGGGGCGGCAACCCGCGACCGGGGCAGCAGGACGCGGCGAGGATCGACGCGCGCCGCTCGATCCCTCCCGACAGGCTTCGCGGCTTGCGCGAGCCTGACGGCGTCCGCTTTTTCAGCCTGCAGAAGGGCAAGACCGGAGACACGAGCAGGGACACGGCCGGGGGCGCGGGCGGCGACGCCGTCGCGGTGCTCGGCGAGCGCCTGGTCGACTGGAGCGGCGAACTCGCCGACTTCGGCGAGACGGCCGCGCTGATGGCGGCGCTCGACCTCGTAATCAGCGTGGACACCTCGGTGGTCCACGCCGCGGGCGCGACCGGCGTCCCGGTGTGGATGCTCGACCGCCACGACAACTGCTGGCGCTGGGGCAGCGACCTGCGCCACCCCGGCTGGTACGAAACGCTGCGCGTGTTCCGCCAGCCCGCACGCGGCGACTGGGACGCCGTGATCGCCCCGGTGCGCGAAGCGCTCGCCGGCCTCGCCCGCTCCCGCTGACACCCGTCATCCCCGCGAAGGCGGGGACCCACCGTCATCCCCGCGAAAGCGGGGACCCAGCCCTACCGCAACGGTATTGCGTCGACCCGCGCAAACATGCGTCTTGCGTTACGGTATTGCGTCGACCCGCGCAAACATGCGTCGTCGCCTCCATCGGCGAAGCGTGCGACGGCCACCGGGGCTTGTATGTTCAAGCCAGACCGGCGCGGTAAAGTCTGACTGCCGTTGAGGCAACCAGACCGGTCCGTGCAGTTTGGTAGGGGCTGGGGTCTTTGAACCCGTGACCGAGTAGAAGGCGCACGGCAACCGCGCTGGTCTTCCTGAAGCCCGAACGGTTACGCGCGCCACTTGTGAGCGCGCATGCACAAGCAAGGGATCCGAAGACCATGTCTGCTTCCTCAGTGGTGGTGGGCATCGATGTGGCGAAGGCTCACCTCGATGTCGCGGTGCTGGGCGCCCGATTGGACACCCAGCGGTTCGACAACCAGGCCGAGGGTCACTCGGCGCTGGCGGCGGGATTGCGGCCGCTGGACGTGGCATTGGTGGTGATGGAGGCCACCGGCGGCTATGAAGCCGAGCTTGCCTGCGCGTTGCAGGCGGCGGGCTTGCCGGTGGCAGTGGTCAACCCCCGGCAGGCGCGCGATTTCGCCAAGTCGATGGGCCGCCTGGCCAAGACCGATGCGGTTGACGCACGTATGCTGGCCGAGTTTGCCGCGGTGCTCTTGCGCCGCGACGATCTTGCTCGCTTCCTACGCCCCTTGGCTGACCCCGAGCAGCAGTGGCTGGCCGCGCTGGTCACCCGCCGCAGGCAGCTGCTCACCATGCTGCTCAGCGAGCGCCAGCGACTGCAAATCACGCCCGCCGGTTTGCACTCGAGCATCGAGGCCATCGTCGCCGCCATCAAGGCCCAGCTCGATGACCTCGAAACACAGATGGTCGCTCATGTGCGCGACCATTTCAGCGAGCTCGATCGTCTGCTGCAGTCGACCAAGGGCATCGGCCCCGTCGCCAGTGCCACGCTGATTGCCGTACTGCCCGAACTTGGCCGCCTCGATCGTCGCGCAATCGCCGCGCTGGCCGGGGTCGCCCCCATGGCCCACGACTCTGGCTCGAGTCGAGGCCGACGACGCATCCAGGGCGGTCGCTTCGAGATCCGTCGCGTGCTGTACATGGCAACCCTCACCGCCACGCGCTACAACCCCGTCATCAAGGCGTTCTACCAGCGACTCATCGCCGCAGGCAAGCTGCCCAAAGTCGCGTTGGTCGCTTGCATGCGCAAGCTCCTCACCACGCTCAATGCCATGGTCCGCACTAACCAGCCTTGGGACAATTCGCTTCACGGCGCTTGACTTCGAAGACGGTTACTCGGTCCTCGCGATGACCCCGGCTTGTATGTTCGGCCCAGACCAGCGCGGTAAAGTCCGGACACCGTCAAGGTGACCGGACCGGACCGTGCAGCCTGGGACCCCGGTGGGGCGGCGAGCCTGCTCGCCAGCCCGTCCCCGAGTCAATTTTGCAGGCACGGACCCCGCGCTGGTCTTCCTGATGCCCGAACGGCGAAGTCGAGCGGTTTGCCAGCTCGCATTCACAAGCAAGGGATACGAAGACCATGTCTGGATCATCCGTGATGGTGGGAATCGACGTTTCGAGCGCGCGCGTCGATGTGGCAGCGATCGGTGCTTCCGGCGGCACTGGCGGGTCAACAACGATGCCGACGGCCACAGCGCGTTGGCCGATGGCTTGGCGCGCCTGGAGCCCAGGTTGGTGCTGATGGAGGCCACGGGCGGCTACGAGGCCGAGCTGGCGTGGGCCTTGCAGGCGGCGGGACTTCGCGTGGCGGTGGTCAACCCACGCTCGGCGCGCGACTTGCGCAGCGATGCAGCGGCTGGCCAAGACCGATCGCATCGATGCCGTTACTCTGGCCGAATTCGTGGTGTTCCTGGCCCGGCGTCCCGACGCCGAGCGCTTCATCCGCCCATTGAGCGTCCCCGAGCAGCAGGACCTGGCGGCCCTGGTCATGCGCCGCCGCCAGCTGGTTACCATGCAGCTGTCCGAACGGCAGCGTCTGCGCCTGGCCCGGCCGGTGACGCGTCCCAGCATCGAAGCCTTGCTCGCCGCGATCGCCCGGCAACTCGATGACGTCGATGCCGAAATGGCGCGGCACGTCAAAGAGCACCACGTCCAGATGGCCAAGCTGCTGCAAAGCGTGACCGGCGTCGGCCGTGTCTGCGCTGCCACGCTCATCGGCGAACTGCCGGAACTGGGGCACCTCAATCGCCGACAGATCTGCGCGCTGGTGGGTGTGGCACCTCACGCCAACGATTCGGGGACCCGACACGGGCGACGACGCATCTCTGGCGGCCGCTTCGAGGTACGACGTGCCCTATACATGGCAACGCTGGCCGCCACGCGACACAACCCTGTTATCCGCGCCTTCTACGAACGGTTGCTCGCGGCCGGCAAGCTCAAGAAAGTCGCCCTGATCGCCTGCGTGCGCAAGCTGATCACCCATCTGAACGCAATGGCTCGCGATCATCTGCGGCGCATCGGCGCTTGACAATCAACACGGTTACTCCGGTCCGAGCCCCGGCGTCCGCCGCGCCGATGGAGGCGACGACGCAAGCTTTGCGGCTTCCGGCGATACCGGTGCATGTGGGCTGCCCGCGATGGCGCGGCGTTCGCGTGGTTTGCAGTGACGCGGTGAAGGCTGGGTCCCCGCTTTCGCGGGGATGACGGCGCGGTCAGTGCGATCGATGCGAGCAAGGCGCGTGCGAGTCGGCGGGAGGTGCAATCGTGGACGCCTGGTGCAGATCGGCGCGGCGGACGGCGGGGGATCGGGCTTGAGCCAGGGTCATCGCGAAAACCGATCCCCCGACGGCCGTCGCACGCCTCGCCGATCTGCGCCAGGCGGCTGCGATTGCGCATCTTCCGCAATACCCAGCGGCAAGGCTGGGCCCCCGCTTTCGCGGGGACGACGGCGGCCGACCTACTTTGCTCCCGCTGCCTTCAACCGATCGACCAGCTTGCCGTCGTTGGCGCGTTGCGCATAGTCCAGCGCCGACTGGCCGTTCTGGTTGCGCGCATTCACGTTGGCGCCCTTGTCGATGAGGAGCACGGCCGTGCTGTACTTCCCTTCACGCGCCGCCATCATCAGCGGCGTCATGCCGTTGGGCGAAGGGGCGTCGAGCTTCGCGCCCTGCCCGACCAGCCAGCTGGCCATTGCGTCGTGCCCGCCGGTGGCCGCGTAGGCGAGCGGCGTCCAGCCCGGGCGGTCGAGCGAGGCCCCGGCCGCGCGCAGCGCCTTGGCGATGTCGAGCTCGCCCTGCAGCGCCGCCAGCATCAGGGGCGTGTCGCCGTGGCTGTTGGGTTTGTCGACGCCGGCCTTTCCGGCGAGAAGCGCCTTCACCGCCCCCAGGTTGCCGTTGCGCACGGCGATGCCCAGCGCGGTCTCGCCATTGGCGTCGACGCTGTCGGGATCGACGCCGCGCGCCAGCATCGACTGGATTTCGCCGACACGGTCGTTCGCCGCCGCGAGCAGGAAGTCGTCGAGCAGCGCCGCCTGGGACAGCGCGGCAAACAGCGACAGCGAGACGAGCAGCGCACCGGTCGCGAGGCGCGCGAGCGCGCGGCGGAAGACGCCGCGGCAGGGCCGCGCGGCAAGGCGCGAGGCTGCGAAGCGATGCAACGCGCGCAGGCGCTTGCGAAGGGGGAACTCAGTGGACATGGGGGTCGATCCGGAACAGGTTGAAGAAATTGGCCGAGGTCGCGGCGGCGACCTCGTCGACGTCGATGCCGCGCAGCCGCGCGATCTCGGCGGCGACGTGGGGAACATAGGCGGGCTCGTTGCGCTTGCCACGGAACGGCACGGGCGCGAGGTACGGGCTGTCGGTCTCGATCAGCATGCGGTCGAGCGGCACCGCGCGCGCGACCTCCTTCAGCTCGACCGCGTTCTTGAACGTGACGATGCCCGAGAACGAGATGTGGAAGCCCAGGTCGAGCGCGGCGCGCGCGACCTCCAGCGTCTCGGTGAAGCAGTGCATGACACCGCCCACTTCGCGCGCGCCCTCCTCGCGCATGACGGCGATCGTGTCCTCGGCGGCCGCGCGGGTGTGGATCACCAGCGGGCGGCCCGCGGCGCGCGCCGCGCGGATGTGCGTGCGGAAGCGCGCGCGCTGCCACTCGAGCTCGCCCTGCTGGCGGTAGTAGTCGAGCCCGGTCTCGCCGATGGCGACCACCTTGGGCAGCGCGGCCAACGCCACGAGCCGCTCGACGGTGGGCTCCTCGGTGTCGGGATAGTCGGGGTGCGTGCCGGCGGAGGCGTAGATGTTGCCGTGCGCCAGCGCGATGGCGTGCACGCGCGGGAAGTCCGGCAGGTCGACGCTGATGCACAGCGCGTGCGACACCCCGGCCTCGCGCATCGCGTCGAGCATGCGCGGGAGCTCACCGGCGAAATCGGGGAAATCGAGGTGGCAGTGCGAATCGACGAACGTCACATCGTGTGCGTGGTGCGCGACGAGGCCAGCGACTCGCCGAGGATGCGCTCGATGGTCGCGCGCGCCGCGGCGCCGGTGTCGTCGAGGGTGAACTGCACGCCGATGCCCTGCGTGCGATTCCCCTGCACGCCTTCGGGCGTGATCCACACCACCTTGCCCTGCACCGCGATGCGGTTGGGGTCGTCCATCAGCGACAGCAGCATGAACACCTCCTCGCCGAGCGCGTAGCCGCGCGTGGTGGGGATGAAGATGCCGCCGCCCTTGAGCCAGGGCATGTAGGCCGCGAACAGCGCCGCCTTCTCGCGGATGTTGAGCGACAGCACGCCGGGGCGCGAGCCCCCCGCAGCGGCGCTGTCCTTGGCGTTATCGGCGGCCATCGATGAAGAGGTTGCGGTAGTCGTTGAGCAGTGATTCGGCGACGAGGCGCGGCGCGAGGGGATGCGCGATCCGCTCGCGCGCGGCCAGCAGCGTCCGATGATAGCGGGAAAGCGCCACCCGGGCCACCGACGGCGCGAGGCGCCCGATGGCCTCGGCGTGGTCGACGGCGAGGCGCACCGGCGCCTCGGCGGCGGCGCGCGCGAGGTCGGTGCTCCAGCCGATCAGCCAATCGATCGCCTGCGCGAGCTGCTCGCGGCGCGCTTCGCGCGGCCCCGACTCGACGCGCGCGGACAGCGCCATCGGCGACAGCGTGCGCGGGTTGGCGAGCGCGGCGTACCAATGCGCGCGCTCCGCCTGCAGGCCCGCGCCGGCGAGCGCGCGCGCGGCGAGCGGCGCGCCCCCCGCCTGCGCCAGCAGCAGCGCCGCGTCGGCGACGCCCTCGCGGGCGAGCCATGCGGTGGCGAGGTGGCGGCTGGGCGGCGGCACGACGATGCGGCGGCAGCGGCTCAGGATGGTCGCGGGCAGGCGCCCCGGCTGGTCGGCGACGAGGATCAGCACCATGCCCGGCGTCGGCTCCTCGAGCGTCTTCAGCAGCGCGTTGGCGGCGCTGTGGTTCATGGCCTCGGCCGGGACGATGATCGCGACCTTGGCGCCGCCGCGGTGCGCGCTGACTTCCGCCAAATCGCGCAGCGCGCGCACGTCGGCGACGCCGATGCCGGCCTGCAGCTCCCAGTCGCCGTCGTCGTAGCGCCAGCGGTCGAGCATGCGGAAGTCGGGATGGGTACCCGCGGCGAAATAAGCGCAGCTCGCGCAATGGCCGCAGGCGACGCCGTCCTGCGCCGGCGATTCGCAGAGCAGCGCCTGCGCCGCGTGCATCGCCAGGTTGCGCTTGCCGATGCCGCGCATGCCGGTGAGGAGCAACGCATGGGCGAGGCGCTCGCGCGCGCCGACGATCGCGCGAAGCGGCGCGTCGAGCCAGGGCAGGAGCGGCGCTTGCCGGCGCGACTCGGGAAGGCCCGCGCCTTCGTCGACTTCGCCCGCTGCTTCGCGCGCCATGGCTCGTTCAGCCCAGCGAGGCGACGATCGACGCCAGCTCGTCGCGCACGGCAGCGAGCGGGCGCGTGGAATCGACCACGCGGAAGCGCGCGGGCTCGGCGGCAGCGCGCGCGCGGTACACCTCGCGGACCTTTGCCATGAAGCCGTCGGCCTCGCGCTCGAACTTGTCGAGCGCGCGTCCCTCGGCGCGCGCCTTGTCGAGCCGCGCGCGCGAAACCTCGCTCGGCACGTCGAACAGGATGGTGAGGTCGGGGCGGCAGTCGTCGTGCGTCCAGCGCGCCAGCGCCTCGATGCGCGCGACGTCGACACCGTGGCCGCCGCCCTGGTAGGCGAAGGTGGCGTCGGTGAAGCGGTCGCAGAGCACCCAGTCGCCGCGCGCGAGCGCCGGGCGGATCACGCGCTCGACATGGTCGGCGCGCGCGGCGAACATCAGCAGGAGCTCGGTGTCGTGCGACATCGGCTCTCGCAGCACCAGCGCGCGCAGCGCCTCGGCGAGCGGCGTACCGCCCGGCTCCCGCGTGGCCACGACGCTGGCGCCGCGCGCGCGCATCGCCTCGGCGATGAACGCGACGTGGGTGCTCTTGCCCGCGCCGTCGACGCCCTCGAGGCTGACGAAGCGGCCCCTCATGGCGCGCGTCCCCCGCGCTGGTAGCGGTTGACGGCGTCGTTGTGCGCGTCGAGCGTCGCCGAGAAGGTCGACCGGCCGTCGCCGCGCGCCACGAAGTACAGGTATTGCGTCGCCGGCGGATGGAACACCGCGTCGAGCGAGGCCTGCGACACCAGCGCGATGGGCGTGGGCGGCAGCCCGGCGCGCGTGTAGGTGTTGTACGGCGTGTCGGCGGCGAGGTCGCGCTTCTTCAGGTTGCCGTCGAAGCCGGCGCCCATGCCGTAGATCACCGTGGGGTCCGACTGCAGCGGCATGCCGCGCTTCAGGCGGTTGACGAACACCGAGGCGATCAGCGGGCGGTCGGCCGCGTGCCCCGTCTCCTTCTCGACGATGGAGGCGACGATCAGCGCCTCGTAGGGGGTGGCGAACGGCAGGCCCTCGGCGCGCGCCTCCCAGCCCGCGGCGAGCCGCGCGTCCAGCATGCGCCTGGCGCGCGCGAGGAGCGCGAGGTCGGTCGAGCGCCGCGCGAAGAAATAGGTGTCGGGGAAGAACAGCCCCTCGGCGCTGTCGCCCTGCACCCCGAGCTTCGCCAGCAACTCGCGCTCGGGCAGCCCGGCAGCCGCCGGCGCGAGGTCGGGCGCGGCGCGCAGCTGCGCCAGGAGCTGCGCGAAGGTCGTGCCCTCGACGATGGTGATCGACGATTGCGTCACGTCGCCCTGCGTGAGCTTGGCGAGCAGCCCCCGCAGCGTGATGCCCTCCGCGAGCTCGTAGCTGCCGGCCTTGATCGTGCGGTCCGCGCCCATGGCGCGCGCATACAGCGTGAGCAGGGCCGGGTGGGCGAGCACCCCTTCCGAGGCGAGCTCGCGCGCGACCGACGACAGCGAAGCCCCGCTCCTCACGTCGAAGTCGAAGGGGGAGGACGGCAGCGCGAGCGGCGCCGACAGCGTGCGCCAGCCGAGCCATCCGCCGGCGAGCAACGCCACGACGAGCGCGACGAGGAGGAGGACCAGCGCGCGCGCAAGGATCGAGGATCGTCGCATGGGGATCGGTCATTATAATCGCCGCCATGCATGCCTTCCCGACCTGCAGCACCCGGCGGCACGCGCGCGGCGCGGGCTTCACGCTGATCGAGATCATGGTGGTGATCGTCATCCTCGGCGTGCTCGCCGCGCTGGTCGTGCCGCGCATCATCGAGCGCCCCGACGAGGCGCGCGCGGTGGCGGCCCGGGCGGACATCGGCACCATCGTCGCCGCGCTCAAGCTCTATCGCCTCGACAACCAGCGCTATCCCACCACCGAGCAGGGCCTCGCCGCGCTGGTCGCCAAGCCCGAGGCGCCCCCGGTGCCGCCCAACTGGAAGCCCGGTGGCTACCTCGAGAAGCTGCCCAAGGACCCCTGGGGCACGCCTTACCAGTACCTCAACCCGGGCCTCAAGGGCGAGATCGACGTGTTCAGCCTCGGCGCCGACCACCAGCCGGGCGGCAGCGGAGTCGACGCCGACATCGGCTCGTGGGATTCCTGACGCACCCGCCGCCACGCCCGATGCCGCCGCGTGCGCGCGGCTTCACGCTGGTCGAGATCCTGGTGGCGCTGGTGGTGATCGCCATCGCCTCGTCGCTCGCGGTGGTGGCGTGGCGATCGGATCCGCGCGCCGATGCCGGCCGCGAAGCGCGCCGCTTCGCCGGCGCGCTCGAATACGCGGCGCAGCGCGCGCAATGGCGCCGCGAGACGCTGGGCGTGCGTGCCGAGGGCCGGGGCTGGCGCTTCTACCGCGGCTCGATCGCGCCCGACGGGCACGCCGAGTGGACCCCGCTCGCCGGCGACGAGACGCTCGCCGTGCATGCGCTGGGCGGTGAGCTGACGCTGCGCGCCACGCGCTACGCCGGCCAGCCCGTCGACGCCGGCGCGACCATCCCCTTCGCACCCTCGGGCCGCAACGAGCCCTTCGCCTTCGTGCTCGACGGCGGGCGCTCGCCGCTCGCCGTCGCCGCCGACCCGCTCAACCGCGTGGCGGTCGTCCCGCTCGACGCATCCCCCCGCTGATGCGCCCGCGCGGCTTCACGCTGGTGGAGATCCTGGTGGCGCTGGCCATCGTCGCCGTCGCGCTCGCCGCGGGCATGCGCGCGCTGGCGCAAGCCGCCGACGGCGCCTCCGCCCTCAAGTCGCGCACCCTCGCCCTGTGGGTCGCGCAGAACGTGCTGGCGCGCGCCGAGATGAGCGCGCCCGCACCGCCGCTCGGCGAATCCGCCGGCGAAGAGACGCAGGCCGGCGCCCGCTTCGCCTGGCGCGCCACGGTGAGCGCGACACCGAACCCCGCCTTCAGGCGCGTGGACGTCGTGGTCGGCGATCCCGCCGTGCCCGGCTACGCGCTCGCCGAACTGACGGGCTTCGTCGGCGAGCGCCCGCTGCCGGGGCGGCCGTGAACGCCGCCATGCCCGGCGCGACGCCCGACGCCAACGCGCTTTCGACGCCGCCGCGCGGCTTCACGCTGGTCGAGGTGCTGGTCGCGCTGGCCATCCTGGCGATGGTGGGGCTGCTCGCCTACCGCGCCATGGCCGCGCTGGCCGATGGCGAGGCGCGGCTCGCCGTCGAGACCTCGCGCTGGACCACGCTCGACGCGGTGTTCGCGCGCATCGAGGGCGACCTGCGCGCCGCGCTGCCGCGCGAGGTGCGCCACGGCGACGCGCGCGAGGCGGCCTTCGTCGCCGGCGTCGACGCGCAGGGCAATGCCATGCTCGCCTTCACGCGCGCAGGCAGCGCGTTCGACGCGCCGGTGGCGCGCGCCGGCCAGCGCATCGGCTACCGCGTCGACGGCGGCGCGCTGTCCATCGCCTACTGGCCCGCGCTCGACAACCTCGCAACGACGCAGCCCGCGGTGTATCCGCTGCTCGGCGATGTCGCCGAGTTCCGCGTCGGCTATGCGACGCGCGACGGGCGCTTCATCGCCCAATGGCCCGTGCTCGGGGAGCCCGCCGTGCCGCAGGCCGTGCGCGTCGAGCTCCTGCTCGCCGACGGCACGCGCGTCGCGCGCTGGTTCGCGCTGCAATGAACCGCCAGCGAGGGGCCGCGCTGGTCGTCGCCATGCTGCTGGCCGCGCTGGCGGCCGCGGTCACCGTCGGCCTCGCGGTCGGACAGGAGCGCTGGCGCGCCGGCGTCGAGTCGCGTCGCGGACAGGTGCAGGCCGAGGCCCTCGCGCGGGCCGGCGTGCAATGGGCGCGCAAGGTCCTCGACGACGATGCGAAGAGCTCCGCCGTCGACACGCTGGCCGAGCCCTGGGCGTTGCCGCTGCCCGCGACGCCCATCGGCAACGGCAGCGTGCAGGGCCGCATCGTCGACGCGCAGGCGCTGCTCAACGTCAACAACCTCGCCGAGCGCGGCAGCACCGCCGACGTCGAGCGCGTGCGCCTCGTCGCGCTCGCGACGCAGCAAGGCGCCGCGCCGGCCCTCGTCGCCGCGCTCGCCGAGGCGCTCGACCCGACCGCCGCCGGCGGCGCGGCCGACGGCTGGTACCAGAGCGCGACGCCGCCCCGCCTCGCCCCCGCCGCGCCGCTCATGCGCGCGGTCGAGATCGCCGGGCTGCGCGGCGTGGACGCCGCCACGCTGGCGCGCATCGGGCCCTTCGTCACCGCGCTGCCGCCGCCGACCGTGGTCAACGTCAACACCGCGCCGCCCGAGGTGCTGAGGGCCGCGCTCCCCGGGCTCGACGACGACGCCGCGGCGGCGCTCGTCGCCGGCCGTGCGCGCAAGCCCTTCACGACCATCGCCGAGCTGCGCGCCCGCCTCCCCCAGTCGGTGGGCGTGATCGACGAGCGCGCGCTCGGCGTGGGGAGCCGATTCTTCCTCGTCGACGTGGAGGCCGTGCAGGGCGAGTCGCGCGCGCACGCGTCCGCCCTGCTGCGGCGAGACCCCGTGACGCCGACCGTCGTCGTCTGGCAGGTGGTCGAGTGAACGCGCCCGGCGCGTCGTGCGCGGGTCCCGCCTGCCGGCGTGGGCACCACGGGGCCTGGGCCATCGCGGCGATGTCCTTCGTCTACACTTGGCCCATGCCATCGTTCCCCCTGCTGCCTTGACGACGCTGTTCGTGCGGATCGACGCGCAGCCGTCGGCGGGCCACGCCTACGCCTGGGCCTTGGTCCCCGGCGACGCGCGCGCCACGACGCGTGGGCACGCGCCCGTGCAGTCGCTGCCGCCCGCGGACGCGACCGTCGCCATCCTCGATGCCGCGCTGGTGCAGGTCGCGACGCTGCGCCTGCCGCCGATCGCGCCCGCGCGGCTCGGCGCCGCGGTGCGCTATGCGCTCGAGGAGCGCGTGGCGGCGCCGATCGACTCGCTGCGCATCGTGCACGGCGCGCAGGCGGCCGACGGCGCCGTGCGCGTGGTCGCGGCGTCGGCGGCGCTGCTCGACGCGCTGGACGGCGCGTTTGGCAACCTGCGCCGGGTGCTCGCGCTGCCGAGCCTCGCCATGCCACCCGGGGCGGGCGAGTGGCGCTGGATCAGCGGCGGCGGCTCGCCCCCGTCCGTCAC
The DNA here is from genome assembly GCA_044226535.1 of Casimicrobiaceae bacterium. Lineage (GTDB taxonomy): Bacteria > Pseudomonadota > Gammaproteobacteria > Burkholderiales > Casimicrobiaceae > VBCG01. Next base: position 287,019 of record JBGAGT010000004.1, read on the forward strand.
GCGCGGCACGGCGATCGACACGGCGATCGACGCAGCGGGCAGCGGGTTCGTGCTGCGCGCCGACGGCAGCGCGCGGCCGGTGGGCTCGGGCACGCGGCCCGGCGAAGCGCCCGCGGCGCAGCCCGCGGGGGAGCTCGCGCTCGCCCTGCGCGACGCGCGGCGCGCGGGCGACGCACCCACCCGCATCGTCCTGCAGGCGGCGCGCGGCACGCCGGCCCACGCGGGGCCGTTCTCGATCGCCGACGTGCCGGTGGTCGAGGAGGCCGCCTGGGACTGGGACCACGAAGGCATCGCCCGCGCGCTGCGCGGCGAAACGCTGCCCGACCTGTCGGCGCGCTTCGCGGCCATCGGCGGCCCGGCGACGCT
>JBGAGT010000026.1:0-35846 GCA_044226535.1 Casimicrobiaceae bacterium
TCTACGAACGGTTGCTCGCGGCCGGCAAGCTCAAGAAAGTCGCTCTGATCGCCTGCGTGCGCAAGCTGATCACCCATCTGAACGCAATGGCTCGCGATCATCTGCGGCGCATCGGCGCTTGACAATCAACACGGTTACTCGGGCCCGATCCCCCGACGTCCGCCGCGCCGATCTGCACCAGGCGTCCACGATTGCACCTCCCGCCGACTCGCGCGCGGGTCTTGCTCGCGTAGATCGCGGCGATCGCGCCGTGATCCCCGCGAAAGCGGGGACCCAGCCTTCAAGACCTCACGGCGACACCAGTGCAACGCCGCGCAATCGCGGGCAGCCCACCGGCACTGGTATCGCCGGAAGCCGCAAAGCTTGCGTCGTCGTCTCCATCGGCGCGGCGGACGCCGGGGCTCGGACCCGAGCCGGGGCCATCGCGAGGACCGAGCCCCGGTGGCCGTCGCACGCTTCGCCGATGGAGGCGACGACGCATGTTTGCGCGGGTCGCGCAATACCGTTGCGGTACGGCTGGGTCCCCGCTTGCGCGGGGATGACGGCGGCGGGGATGACGGCGGCGGGGATGACGGCGGCGGGGATGACGGCGGCGGGGATGACGATGCGCTGGGGATGACAGGCGATAATGTCGCGTTGCCGCGCCAGCGACGCGCGGCGCTTCCAGCACGAGGACCAGCAATGACCACGATTCGCACGGTGGGCATCATCGGCGCCGGCACGATGGGCAACGGCATCGCGCAGGCCTGCGCGGTGAGCGGGCTTTCGGCGGTGATGATCGACGTCAGCGACGCGGCGCTCGCCAAGGGCATGGCGACCATCGCCGGCAGCCTCGATCGCCTGGTGAAGAAGGAGAAGCTCACCGCGGCGGACCGCGAGGCCGCGCTCGGCCGCGTCGCGACCTCCACCGACTACGCGAAGCTCGCGGGCGCCGACTTCGTCATCGAGGCCGCCACCGAGCGCCTCGAGCTCAAGCTCGACATCCTGAGGAAGGTCGACGCCATCGCCGCTCCCGGCGTCGTCATTGCCACCAACACCTCGTCGATCTCCATCACCCAGCTCGCCGCGGTGATGAAGCGGCCCGCGCAATTCCTCGGCGTGCACTTCTTCAATCCCGTGCCGATGATGGCGCTGGTCGAGCTGGTGCGCGGCCTCGCCACCGACGACGCGACGGTGGCTGCCGCCGAAGGCTTCGCGAAGTCGCTGGGCAAGACGCCCATCGTGGTGAAGAACGCGCCGGGCTTCGTGGTGAACCGCATCCTATGCCCGATGCTCAACGAGGCGATCTTCGTCTACCAGGAAGGCCTCGCCAGCGCGCAGGCCATCGACGACGGCATGAAGCTCGGCTGCAACCATCCGATCGGCCCGCTGGCGCTTTGCGACCTGGTCGGACTCGACGTGCTGCTGGCGGTGATGAACGTGTTCTACGCCGACTTCAACGATCCCAAGTACCGCCCCGCGCCGCTCCTCAAGGAAATGGTCGCGGCGGGCTGGATCGGGCGCAAGTCGGGACGCGGCTTCTACACCTACTGAAAGTCGACCTCGACGTCGCCGATGCCCTCGAGCGAGGCGGCAAGGCGCGTCTCGCGCAGGATGTCGATGGGCGTCGCCAGTGCCCCGGTGGTGACGAGCTGGCCCGCGCGGAAGCCCCCGAGCGGCGTGAGCCCCTCGGCGAGGCAGGCCGCGAGCGGCCGCCACGGGTCACCCTGCGGGTGGCCGCCCACGCGATCGCTCACCGTGTCGCGCCCGATCATGATGCGGCAGCGCAGCGCCGCCAGGTCGCGGCCGCGGAAATCCCGCGACGCGCCGCCCGTCACGTAGCCCGCGTTGCCGAGGTTGTCGGCGAGGTGGACGAGGAAGGCCGGGAAGCGCGGCACGTCGCAGCGGGTTTCGAGCACCTCGACGCCGACCAGCACCTCGCCCACCGCGTCGGCGAGCTCCTCGCGCGCATAGGGTCGCCCGGGCCGCGTGGGAAGGTCGCGCACGAGGCGGAACGCGAGCTCGACCTCGGCGAGCAGCAGCGCGCCGGGTGCGCGGGGCCACTGCGCGCCGCTCGGCTTCACGTCCTGGGCGTACATCGGCGCGGCCATCGGGGTGCCGTCCTCGAGCATCCCGACCTTCCATCCCGCGACCTGCGCGCCCAGCGCCTGCGCGACCTCCGCCTGCACGACATACGCGGCGGCGCGATCGGCCGGCGTCATCGTCGCGTCGAGCGTGGCGCGTCGCTGCGCGCGGCGTGCAGCGACGAGGGCGGTGCCGAGCGGCGAAGCCGGCGCGCGGGAAGGGGGCGCTGCGTTCATCGAAGCTCCTGTCGTTGCGGCGGGTCGGGGGTTCGCGCGCCGCTCGCGCCGCTGTCGGCGGCATCGTCCCAGCTGCGCAACCCGTCGAGCGAACGCACGCGCACGCGGCCGTACTCGACCGCGATCAGGCCCGCGGCCTCCAGGCGCTTCAGCGCCTGGTTGGCGCGCTGGCGCGACACGCCGATCAGCTGGCCGATCTCCTCCTGCGACAGCGCGAGCGTGGGCCCCACGTCGGGGTAGAGCAGCGGGTTGAACAGCCAGGCCAGGGTACGCGCGAGGCGCGCGTCGGGGCCGAGCAGGCGGTCGTGCTCGACCATGGCGATGAATTGCGAGAGCCGCTCGTTGAGCTGCAGCAGCAGGAAGCGGTTGAAGGCCACGCTGCTGTCGATCAGCTCCATGAAGATCGCGCGAGGTATGTAGCAGGCGACGGTCGCGCGCAGCGCGACGATGTCGTAGCGCCGCGGCTCGTCCTTGAGCAGGGAGCCCTCGCCGAACCAGCCGCCGTCGCGGATGCCGGTGAAGGTGGTGGGCTTGCCCTCGGCCGAGGCGCTGGTCATCTTCACCAGGCCCTCGACCACGCCGATCCAGTGGTCGACACCTTCGCCCTTGCGGCACAGGTAACCGCCGGGCGCGATGCTGCGCAGCAGCGCTGCCGCCTCGATGCGCTCGCGCTCGCGGGCGTCCAGCGCCTGCGCCCAAGGCGAACTGTCGAGGAACTGCCGGAGGATCGACTGCGCCACGCGCGAATTGTCGCATGGGCGACAACTCGGACGCCCCGGCCGGGGCATCCTAGCGCCCAGGGGCGAGCAACCCGGGGCGCCGGCCGCGACGGCGGTGCCGGAACGGGCGCTGGACCTGCAACAGCCTAGAATACGGGGCGGCGGATCGCGACACCGCGAAGACGGTGGGCGGCATGCCGCTGGAGGAGAAGATGGACCAAGCACCCGGCACCTTTCCCGGCCGGCTTTTCGCGCACGCGCGCCTGCGCCCCGATCATCCGGCCACGCGCGAAAAGGACCTGGGCATCTGGCAGACGTGGACCTGGCGACAAGTCGCCGGCGAGGTCCGCGCGATCGCCTGCGGGCTCGCGGCGCTGGGCTTCAAGCGCGGCATGCACCTCGCCATCGTCGGCGACAACCGCCCGCGGTTGTACTGGTCGATGGCGGCCGCGCAGTGCCTCGGCGCCGTGCCGGTGCCGATGTACCAGGACGCGCCCGCCGCCGAGTTCGCCTTCGTGCTGAACGACGCCGAGGTCGCCTACGCCATCGTCGAGGACCAGGAGCAGGTCGACAAGCTGCTCGAGGCCAAGCCGCAGCTGCCGATGCTCGCGCACATCGTCTATGACGACCCGCGCGGCCTCACGCACTACGAGGGCGTGACGAGCTACGACGAGCTCGTCGCCAAGGGGCGCGAGTACGACGCCGCGCACCCCGGCTTCTTCGATGCCTCGCTCGCGTCGCTGCGTCCCGAGGACGTGGCGATCATGCTCTACACCTCGGGGACCACCGGCAAGCCCAAGGGCGTGCGCCAGTCGCACCGCGCCTTCATCGCCGCGGCCGAGGGCAGCATCGCCTTCGACAAGCTCGGTCCCGACGACAGCATCCTCTCCTACCTGCCGATGGCCTGGGTGGGCGACCACCTCTTCTCCTACGCGCAGTGGGTGGTCGCGGGCTTCACCATCAACTGCCCCGAGTCGGGCGACACGGTGATGACCGACTTGCGCGAGATCGGCCCCACCTACTATTTCGCACCGCCGCGGGTGTTCGAGAACCTGCTGACGCAGCTGTCGATCCGGATGGAGGACGCGGGAAGCGTCAAGCGCTGGCTGTACAAGCGCTGCCTCGCGGTGGCGAAGCGCTGTGGCGCCGAGATCCTCGACGGCCGGCCCGTGTCCGCCGGCAACCGCATCGCCTACGCTATCGGTGACATCCTGATCTACGGCCCGCTGCGCAACGTGCTCGGCATGAGCCGCATCCGTGTCGCCTACACGGCGGGCGCGGCGATCGGCCCCGACCTCTTCCGCTTCTACCGCTCCATCGGCATCAACCTCAAGCAGTTCTACGGTTCCACGGAGACCTGCGCCTACGTCTGCCTGCAGCCGGACAACGCGGTGAAGCTCGACACCGTGGGCCTGCCCGCGCCCAACGTCGAGGTGAAGATCGCCGCGGACGGCGAGGTGGTGGTGCGCGGCCCGATGCTGCTCACCGAGTACTACAAGCGCCCGGACGCCACCGCCGAGTCGATCGACGCAGAAGGCTATTTCCATACCGGCGACGCGGGCTACTTCGACGCCGACGGGCAGCTCAGGATCATCGACCGCGCCAAGGACGTGGGCAAGCTCAACGACGGCTCGCTCTACGCGCCCAACTACATCGAGAACAAGCTCAAGTTCTTCCCGCACATCCGCGAGGCGGTGGCCTTCGGCCAGGGCCGCGACTACGTCTGCGCGTTCGTCAACATCGACATCGGCTCGGTGGGCGACTGGGCGGAGCGCCGCAACCTCGCCTACTCGGGCTACACCGACCTTGCCGCCAAGCCCGAGGTGCTGGCGCTGGTGCGCGAATGCGTCGAGAGCGTCAACGCCGAGCTCGCGCGCGACCCCGCGCTCGCCGCCTCGCAGGTGCGCCGCTTCCTCGTGCTGCACAAGGAGCTCGACCCCGACGACGACGAGCTGACGCGCACGCGCAAGGTGCGTCGCGGCTTCATCGCCGAGAAGTACGCGGTGCTGGTCGACGCGCTGTACGGCGGCCGCAAGGTCCAGCACATCGAGACCGAGGTCAAGTTCGAGGACGGTCGGCGAGGCAAGGTCGCGGCCGACGTGGTGATCGAGGATGCGCGCGTGTTCGCGCCCGAGGCGGCGAGGACGGCGGCATGAGTCCCGCGTGGCCGTCCGCGGAGGGGGCGCGATGACCGCGATGGCGGGTGTTGCGCCGGGCGAGGCCGCGTCGCGGCGCGGAATCGGTGGCGTGATCCTGGCCGTCGAGCACATCTCGCTGGCCTTCGGCGGGGTGAAGGCGCTGACCGACATCAGCTTCGACGTACGCGAGCACGAGGTACGCGCGATCATCGGCCCCAACGGCGCGGGCAAGAGCTCGATGCTCAACGTCATCAACGGCGTCTACCGCCCGCAGCACGGGACCATCACGCTGCGCGGCGTCCCTCGCAGCGGCATGAACGTCTACGACGCCGCCAACGACGGCATCGCGCGCACTTTCCAGAACATCGCGCTGTTCAAGGGCATGAGCGTGCTCGACAACATCATGACGGGCCGCAACCTCAGGATGAAGGCGAACTTCCTCGAGCAGGCGCTGTGGATAGGCCGCGCGCGCAACGAGGAGCTCGCCAACCGCGCCAAGGTCGAGGAGGTGATCGACTTCCTCGAGATCCAGCACATCCGCCGCACGCCGGTCGGGCGGCTGCCCTACGGCCTGCAGAAGCGCGTCGAGCTCGCGCGCGCGCTCGCCGCCGAGCCCACGATCCTGCTGCTCGACGAGCCGATGGCGGGCATGAACATCGAGGAGAAGCAGGACATGTGCCGCTTCATCCTCGACGTCAACAGCCAGTTCGGCACCACCATCGTGCTGATCGAGCACGACATGGGCGTGGTGATGGACATCTCCGACCGCGTGGTCGTGCTCGACTACGGCCGCAAGATCGGCGACGGGCCGCCCGACGAGGTGCGGCGCAACCAGGCGGTGATCGACGCCTACCTCGGGGTGGCGCGCTGATGCAGTTCTTCTTCGAGGTGCTGATCGGCGGGCTGCTCTCGGGCGTGATGTACTCGCTCGTCGCGCTGGGCTTCGTGCTGATCTACAAGGCATCCGGGGTGTTCAACTTCGCGCAGGGCACGATGGTGTTCTTCGCGGCGCTGACGTTCGTGGGCCTGACCGAGCACGGGCTTTCGTTCGCGCTCGCGCTGCCGGCGACGCTGGTCATCATGGTGCTGCTCGGCCTCGTGATCGAGCGCGGCGTGCTGCGTCCCCTGATCAACCAGCCGCAGATCTCGCTGTTCATGGCGACCATCGGCCTCTCCCTGCTGCTCGAGGGCATCGCGCAGATCGTCTGGGGCGCCGGCGTGCACGGCCTCGACATCGGCATCGCCGACGAGCCCATCGACTGGATCTCGGGGCACACCGGCATCAACGTGTCGAAGTTCGACCTCGCCGCGGCGGGGATCGCGGCGGTGCTGGTCGCGGTGCTCGCCGTGTTCTTCAACCGCACGCGCATCGGCCGCGCGCTGCGCGCGGTCGCCGACGACCACCAGGCGGCGCTGGCGGTCGGCATCCCGCTGCAGCAGATCTGGGGCATCGTGTGGTCGGTCGCCGGCGCCGTGGCGCTGGTCGCGGGCCTGCTGTGGGGTGCCCGCAACGGCGTGCAGTTCGCGCTGACCTTCGTCGCCCTGAAGGCGCTGCCGGTGCTGATGCTGGGCGGGCTCGAGTCGATCGCGGGCGCGATCGTCGGGGGCCTCATCATCGGTGCGTCGGAAAAGCTCGCCGAGGTCTACCTCGGCCCCTACGTGGGCGGCGGCATCGAAGGCTGGTTCCCGTACGTGTTGGCGCTCGTCGTGCTGCTGTTCCGGCCCGAGGGGCTGTTCGGCGAGAAGATCATACGCCGCGTTTGACGCAGCGCGAGAAGCCATGTTCTACCGCGAAGCCGGCCAGTTCAAGTCGTCATACCTCGCAGATTCGGCGATCTTCCCGATCCGCCAGGACCGGGTCGCGATCGCGGCGATCCTCGCCGTCGCGTTCCTCGTGGTGCCGCTGGCGGCGACCCCGTACCTGTTCTCGGCAATCCTGATCCCGACGCTGATCCTCGCGCTGGCCGCGATCGGCCTCAACATCCTGACGGGCTACGCGGGCCAGCTCTCGCTGGGTTCGGCGGCGTTCATGGCGGTCGGCGCGTTCGCGTCGTTCAACTTCATCCTGCGCGTTCCCGGCATCCCGATGCTCGTCGCGTTCGTGCTGGCCGGCGTCGTCGCCGCCGCCGTCGGCATGCTGTTCGGGCTGCCGAGCCTGCGCATCCGCGGCTTCTACCTCGCGGTGGCGACGCTCGCGGCGCAGTTCTTCATCCTGTGGTTCCTGTCCAGGGTCGGCTGGGTCAGCAACTACAACTCGTCGGGCGTGATCACCGCGCAGCCGATCGTCATCCTCGGCTACCACTTCGACACGCCGGCCTCGAAGTACGTGCTGGTGCTGGCGATCGTCGCGGTACTGGCGCTCGCGGCCAAGAACATGACGCGTGGGAACCTCGGCCGGAAATGGATGGCGATCCGCGACATGGACGTCGCCGCCGAGGTGATCGGCATCCCGCAAATGAAGACCAAGCTCCTCGCATTCGCGGTGAGCTCGTTCTACTGCGGCGTCGCCGGCGCGCTGTTCGCGTATGCCTACCTCGGCACCGTCGAGCCGGAGGCGTACAACCTCGACCTGTCGTTCCGCATCCTGTTCATGGTGATCATCGGCGGCGCCGGCACGATCCTGGGTTCGTTCCTGGGCAGCGCGTTCATCGTGCTGACCCCGATCGCGCTCAACCTGCTGGTCGCCTGGCTGCATACGACCATGGGCCTGAACGTCCCGCAGAGCGCCGGCTCGAACCTCGAGGTGATCGTGTTCGGGGCGCTCATCGTGTTCTTCCTGATCGTCGAGCCGCACGGGCTCGCGAGGCTGTGGAGCACGGGCAAGGAGAAGCTGCGGCTGTGGCCGTTTCCGCACTGACGGCCGCCGGCGCCAAGGAGCGGGGTCCGCCGTTGCGGCACCGCCGCACGCGGGCTCGCGACAATGCGTGCTGCGCGGGTATTTCGTTCGTTTCATGAGGAGGAAGGTAATGCGATCCATCAAGGCAATGTTGTTCGGAGTGGCGGCGGCATGCGCGCTGCAGGCGGCGCCGGCGCTGTCACAGCAGTTCATACCGATCCTGTCGTATCGTGTCGGGCCGTATGCGGCCGGTGGCAGCGGCTACTTCGGCGGCGCGATCGACTATTTCAACCTGGTCAACCTGCAGGGCGGCATCAACGGCGTCAAGCTCGTCTGGGAGGAGTGCGAAACCGAGTACAACGCCGCGCGCGGCGTCGAGTGCTACGAGCGCCTCAAGAACAAGAACGGCGGCGCGTCGACCGTCGAGCCGCTGTCGACGGGCATCGCCTACGGCCTGCTCGATCGCGTCGCCAACGACAAGATCCCGATGACGACGTTCGGCTACGGCAGCGCCAACGCCGCCGATGGCCGCGTGTTCCACTGGGTCTTCCCGCTCGGCACGACGTACTGGAACCAGTCCGCGGCGATCATCGAGTACCTCGGGCAGAAGGTGGGCGGGGTCGCCAACCTGAAGGGCAAGAAGATCGTCCACCTCTACCACGACTCGGCGTACGGCAAGGAGCCGATCCCGGTGCTCGAGGCGCTCGCCTCGCGTTACGGCTTCGAGCTCATGAAGATCCCGGTGCCGCACCCGGGCAACACGCAGCAATCGCAATGGCTGCAGATCCGCCAGGCGAAGCCCGATTTCGTGATCCTGTGGGGCTGGGGCGTGATGAACCCGACGGCGCTGAAAGCCGCCGCCAAGGTCGGCTATCCGCGCAACCAGATCATCGGCGACTGGTGGGCGGGCTCCGAGGAGGACGTGATCCCCGCGGGTGATGCGGCGAAGGGTTACATCAGCGCCGCGTTCACGTCGGGCGGCACGAACTTCCCGCTGATGCAGGAAATCAAGAACAAGCTCTACGCCAACGGCAAGGGCAACCTCGAGGACGCGTCGCGGCAGGGCTCGCTGTACCACACGCGCGGCATCGCGTATGCCATCCTGATCACCGAAGCCATCCGCAACGCGCAGGCGAAGTTCGGCAAGGGCAAGGTGATGACGCCCGAGCAGGTGCGCTGGGGCCTCGAGCACCTCGACGTCACCGAGGCGCGCTTGAAGGAAATCGGCGCGGCAGGCCTGTTCCCGCCGGTGAAGACGAGCTGCGCCGACCACGAAGGCTCGGGCCTCGTCAAGTTCCAGGAATGGGACGGCACGAAGTTCAAGCCGCTCACCGGCTACATCGCGGGCGACCGTGCGATGGTGCGCAAGATGGTCGATGAAAGCGCCGCCAAGTACGCGGCCGAGAAGAAGATCACTCCGACCGACTGCAGCAAGGAGATGTAGAAGCGCCGGGCGCTCCTTCCTCCCGCGGGAGGAAGGGGGCTCGCCGGGACGTCGCGCGGGGCGCGGCGCCGCGGCGAGCCACGCGACCGCAGGCCGGGCCCACCGCAACGTAGCAGGGAACACGATGCAACCTTCGACCGCCGTCACCGCAACCGGGGCGCACGCCGACATCGCGCTCGACGTCAACAACGTGGAGGTGATCTACGACCACGTGATCCTGGTGCTGAAGGGCGTCTCGCTGTCGGTGCCCGACGGCGCGATCGTCGCGCTGCTCGGCGCCAACGGTGCCGGCAAGAGCACGACGCTCAAGGCGATCTCCAACCTCCTGCGCGCCGAGCGCGGCGACGTGACCAAGGGAAGCATCCTGTTCCGCGGCCAGCGCGTCGACCGGTTGACGCCCAACGCGCTGGTGCGGATGGGCGTGTGCCAGGTGATGGAAGGCCGTCATTGCTTCCAGCACCTGACGGTCGAGGAGAATCTCCTCACCGGAGCGTTCACGCGCGGCCGCGCGCGCGCCGAGATCGCGAAGTCGCTCGAGCGCGTCTACACCTACTTTCCCCGCTTGAAGCAGCGGCGCACGAGCCTCGCCGGCTATACCTCGGGCGGCGAGCAGCAGATGACGGCCATCGGCCGCGCGCTGATGGCGCAGCCGACCATGATCCTGCTCGACGAGCCGTCGATGGGCCTGGCACCCCAGATCGTCGAGGAGATCTTCGAGATCGTGCGCGACCTCAACACCCGCGAGCGCGTGTCGTTCCTGCTCGCCGAGCAGAACACCACCATCGCGCTGCGCTACGCGAGCTACGGCTACATCCTGGAGAACGGCCGCGTGGTCATGGACGGCGCGGCCTCCGAGCTCGCCAGCAACGAGGACGTCAAGGAGTTCTACCTGGGCCTTTCCTCGGGCGGGCGCCGCAGCTTCCGCGACATCAAGCACTACAGGCGCCGCAAGCGGTGGCTGGCTTGATTCGGGGATCGGGGGCCAGGGATCCGATGAGCGAGCATTTCGATACGCTGGAAACGCGTGATCCCGAGGTGCGCGAGCGCGAGCTGCTCGGCGCGCTTGCACGCCAGGTCGCGCATGCCAAGGCGCATGCGACGGGCTTCGCCGAGATCCTCGCGGACGTCGACGCGGCCGCGGTCGACACGCGCGCCGCGCTGGCCAGGCTGCCGGTCACGCGCAAGAGCGACCTCATCGCGCGGCAGAAGGCACAGCGGCCCTTCGGGGGCCTCGCCGCGCTGTCGCGCGGCACGGCGGCGCAGGTGTTCGCCTCGCCGGGTCCCATCTACGAGCCGGCGGGCCGCAAGCCCGACTGGTGGCGGCTCGCGCGCTCGCTGTTCGCCGCGGGTTTTCGCGCCGGCGACCTCGTGCACAACAGCTACGCCTACCACCTCACGCCTGCCGGTGCGATGCTCGAGTCGGGGGCGCTGGCACTGGGCTGCAGCGTGGTGCCGGGCGGCACGGGCCAGACCGAGCTGCAGCTCGCGGCCATGGTCGACCTCGCCCCCGATGGCTACGTGGGCACGCCGTCGTTCCTGCGCATCCTGCTCGAGAAGGCCGACGAGCAGGGCGTCGCCCTGCCTTCGCTTTCCAAGGCGCAGGTGTCGGGCGAGCCCTTCCCGCCGTCGCTGCGCGACGCGCTCGCGGCGCGCGGCATCGCGGGCTACCAGGTGTATGCGAGCGCCGACCTCGGCGCGATCGCCTACGAGACCCCTGCCCGCGAGGGCCTCGTCGTCGACGAGGGCGTGCTGGTGGAGATCCTGCGTCCCGGCACCGGCGAACCGGTGCCCGAGGGCGAGGTGGGAGAGGTCGTGGTCACCACGCTATTCAACGCCGAGTACCCGCTCATCCGCTTCGGCACCGGCGACCTGTCGGCGGTGCTGCCGGGACCCTCGCCCTGCGGCCGCACCAACCTGCGCATCCGCGGCTGGATGGGACGCGCCGACCAGACCACCAAGGTCAAGGGCATGTTCGTCCACCCGGCGCAGGTCGCCGAGGTCGCGCGCCGCCACCCCGAGGTGCTGCGCGCGCGGCTCGTCGTCGACAACCCCGGCGGGGTCGACCGCATGACGCTGCATTGCGAGGTCGCCACGCAGGACCCCGCGCTGGCGTCCACCCTCGTCGAAACGCTGCGCGACGTGACCAAGCTGCGCGGCGAGGCGACCCTGTGCGCGCGCGGCACGCTCGCCAACGACGGCAAGGTGATCGAGGACACGCGGCGCTACACCTGAGTGCGACCACAGCGCAACGATCGCCCGCCGGGCTTGGGAGCGGGCCGCCGCGGTGCTAGCATCGGGCGCGAGGCCATGTCGACATGAAGGAACCCAGGGAGATCGACCCGCTCGCGCCGCTCGAGGAGGCGACGCTGCGCGAGATCGCCGCGACCGGCGTGGTGCGCAGCTTCCCCAAGAACACCGTGTTGATCAACGAAGGCGACCAGAACGACGCCTTCTACATCATCATCAGTGGCCGCGTTCGCGTGTACTCGAGCAACCTGCAGGGCCGCGAGTTCGTCATCGACTTCCACGGCCCCGGCGAATACGTCGGCGAGATGGCACTCGACGGGCACGTGCGCTCGGCTTCGGTGAACACGGTGGAGCCGACGACCTGCGCCGTGGTCACGCTCGGGCGCGTACGCGAGTTCATGCGCGAGCACCCGGACTTCGCCGAGCACCTCGTGCGCAAGCTCATCCACCGCGTCCGCGTCACCACCGACAACGTCAAGAGCCTCGCGCTGTCCGACGTGTACGGGCGCCTCGCCCGGCTGCTCAACATCCTCGCGCCCGAGGCGCCCGATGGCAACGGCGGCCGGGTGATTCCCGAGCGCCTGACGCAGCAGGAGATCGCCGACCGCGTCGGCGCCTCGCGCGACATGATCAGCAAGCTCCTCAAGGACCTGGTCGCGGGCGGCTACCTGTCGGTGACCGACCGCACCATCACGCTGCACAAGCGCCTGCCCAGCGGCTGGTAGCGCGCGAATAATCCCGGCATTCCATCCCGAGTTTTACCTGGCACGCGCCGGTCGCGAGGGCCGACACTGGGCCGTGCTTCACCGCGATCGCTGACGGGGCCGCGCCCCGCGACCCCGCCCGCGGCGAGGCACCGCCGCCACAGGTGCGGCATCGCGAAGGAGAACAGGATGAAACCGATCGAGCGTGAAGTGGAGATCCACAAGTCGTTCGCCACGGGTGCCAAGGCCCTCGCCATGGGCGCCGTGCTGTTGCTGGTGGTCGCGACCGTCGGGACCCCCGACGGCGCCCGTGGCTTCGCCGGAATCGACGGCGCGGTCGCCGAAGCGCCCGCCGTTGCCGCGCCCGCCGCCGGCGAGGCGGCCGCGGCCGGCACGATCCCCGCCGACGTCAACGCGCGGGTGATCGCGCCCGAGCGCGGCGAGCCCGACCCCGTGCCGGCTTTCGTGGGAGGTTGAGGGTTCGTCATGAGTACCCCCGTCATTCCCGCGCAAGCGGGAATCCAGACGTGGGTCCCTGCCCCCCGATAACTGCATTCGGGGGCATGTTTCGCGGGGACGACGGTGGGTCCCCGCTTGCGCGGGGATGACGTCAGCGGTCGAGGCCGCCGAAGCAGAGGTACTTGATCTCGACGTACTCGTCGATGCCGTACTTCGAGCCTTCGCGTCCCAGCCCCGACTGCTTGACGCCGCCGAAGGGCGCGACCTCGGTGGTGATGAGGCCGGTGTTGATGCCGACCATGCCGTACTCGAGTCCTTCGGCGGCGCGGAAGATGCGGCCCACGTCGCGCGAATAGAAGTACGAGGCGAGGCCGAACTCCGTGCGGTTGGCGAGCTCGATGGCCTCGGCGTCCTCGCGGAAACGGATCAGCGGCGCGACGGGCCCGAAGGTCTCCTCGCGGAAGATCTTCATGTCCGGCGTCACGCCGGTGAGCACGGTCGGCTCGTAGAACGTGCCGCCGAGCGGCGAGCGCCTGCCGCCCTGCAGCACCTGCGCGCCCTTCGAGGTCGCGTCGGCGACGTGCTCCTCGACCTTGGCCAGCGCCTCGTCGTTGATCAGCGGCCCCTGGGTGACGCCGGGCTCGGTGCCGCGCCCGACCTTGAGCGCGCGCACGCGCTCGGCGAGCTTCGCGGCGAAGGCGTCGTAGACACCGTCCTGCACGAACAGCCGGTTGGCGCAGACGCAGGTCTGGCCCGCGTTGCGGTACTTGGAGGTGATCGCGCCTTCGGCCGCGGCGTCGAGGTCGGCATCGTCGAAGACGATGAAGGGCGCATTGCCGCCGAGCTCCAGCGAGATCTTCTTGATGGTCGGCGCAACCTGCTTCATCAGGATGCGGCCGACCTCCGTCGAGCCGGTGAAGGAGAGCTTGCGCACGAGGTCGCTGGCGCACATCTCGCCGCCGATCGCAGGCGCGTCGCCGGTGACGACGTTGACCACCCCCGCGGGGAAGCCCGCGCGTTGCGCGAGCTCGCCCAGCGCGAATGCCGACAGCGGCGTGGCTTCGGCGGGCTTGATCACCACCGTGCAGCCCGCGGCGAGCGCGGGCGCGACCTTGCGCGTGATCATCGACGAGGGGAAGTTCCAGGGCGTGATCGCCGCGCAGACGCCGACGGGCTCCTTCACCACGACGAGGCGCCGGTCGTTGCCGACGGTGGGGATCACGTCGCCGTAGACGCGCTTCGCCTCCTCGGCGAACCACTCGATGTAGGCGGCACCGATGGCGATCTCCCCCTTCGCCTCGGCGAGCGGCTTCCCTTGCTCGGCGGTGAGGATCTGCGCGAGGTCGTCGATGGACTCGCGCACGAGCTCGGCCCAGCGTCGCAGGACGGCCGAGCGCTGCTGCGCCGTCAGCGCCTTCCAGCCGGGGAAGGCGCGCGAGGCGGCCTCGATGGCTGTGCGCGTTTCGCTCGCCCCGCATTGCGGCACGCGGGCGATCGTGGCCGCGGTGGCGGGGTCGCGCACGGCAAACGTCGCGCCGTCGTCGGCGCCGCGCCAGCGCCCGTCGACGAGGCATTGCTCGCGCCACAGCGTTGGGTCGCGGAGCGCGATGGCCGGCGCGGCTGCGGAGTGGGTGGCGTCGGCCGCGCCTCGGCGGGGAGTGTCGGGTGCCATGATGGTGTGTCCTCGCAGGAAGGCGAAAGTTCAGGTTTTCGTTGCCGTGCCGGCATCCAGGGTTCCAGCGCCCCGCCGGCATTCGAGGCCTCAGTGCCGCGCCGGCGGCTTCCAGCTGATCAGCATCACGCCGCCCAGCACCAGCGCCGCGCCGACGAGCTGCAACGGGTACATCGGCTCGCCGAGGATCAGCGCGCCGAGCCCGATGGTGAAAACGGGGCCGAGCGAACCCACCAGCGACGACTGGTTGGCGCCGATGCGGCGGATCGACTCGGCGATCAGCCAGGTGGGCACCACCGTGGAGAACACCGCCATGGTGAGCGACAGGGCATGGATGCGCGGCGCGACGTCGAGCGCCGCCAGGGGCCGCGTCAGCGCGAACTGCAGGATGATGCAGGCGGCCGAGGCGAGCATCGCCCAGGCGATGAAGCGCGACGAGCCGAGCCGCGCGATCAGCGGGCCTGCGGCGACGAGGTAGACGGCATAGAGCACGGCGCTCGCGAACACCAGTCCGCCGCCGAACAGCGTGGTGGCGGTGTCGCCGCCGAAGTGCAGCTCGCGCCAGAAGGCGATGACGATGCCGGCGTAGGACAGCGCCAGCGCGGCGATCGCGCGCCGCGTGATGGGCTTGCCGAACCACCACGCCGACAGCAGCACGACGACGGTGGGATAGAGGAACAGCGTGAGGCGCTCGAGCGCTGCGGTCACGTACATCAGCCCCTTGAAATCGAGCAGGCTGGAGACGTAGTAGCCGATGAAGCCCAGCGTGGCGAGCTTCCACGCATCGGTGGCCTCGATCGCCGGCGCGCCGCGTCCGCTCCACCACGCCATGACGGCGAAGAACGGTGCCGAGTAGAGCATGCGCAGGGTCAGCAGCGTGACGGCGTCGATCGACGGATCCCACTGGTAGGCGAGCTTGACCAGGATCGCCTTGAACGAGAAGCCGAGGACGCCGAGGATCGCGCAGGCGATGCCGATCCAGCGCGCGGGATGGCGCTGCGCGGCCGTGGACGCGGCATCGGGGGCACTTGCGTCGCGCGCGGCGGCTGCCGTGGGCGTGCGCGTGGTCAGGGCCATTGCACGATGCCCGCCGCTGCCGTGGCGAGGATCACGACGCCGAAGGCGATGCGGTACCAGGCGAAAGGCGCGAGCGTGTGGCCGCTGACATAGCGGATCAGCCAGCGCACGCAGGCGAAGGCCGACACGAAGGCCGCGGCGAAGCCCGCACCCAGCGCGGGGAGCGCGGCGCCCTGCAGCAGCGAAGGCTCCTTCCACAGCGAGTACGCCGTCGCCGCGAACAGCGTGGGGATGGCGAGGAAGAACGAGAACTCGGTCGCCGCGCGGCGCGACAGGCCGAACAGCATGCCGCCGACGATGGTGGCACCCGAGCGCGAGGTCCCGGGGATCAGCGCGAACGCCTGTGCCAGGCCGACCTTCAGCGCGTCGGCCGCGGTCATCGCCGCGACGTCGTCGATGCGCGGCGGGCGGCTGCGTTGCCGCCGCTCCGCCCAGAGGATGACCAGCGCGCCGGCCACGAAGGCGATGGCGACCGGTACCGGCGCGAAGAGCCGTGCGTTGATGGCCTTGTTGAAGGCGAGGCCGATAACGGCGGCGGGCACGAATGCGATGGCGAGGTTGGCGAGGAAGCGCCGCGCCGCGGCGTCGTGCCGCGCACCGGCGATCGCGCCCCACAGCCGCGCGCGGTATTCCCAGCACACCGCGAGGATCGCGCCGGCCTGGATGACCACCTCGAAGGCCTTGGCCTGCTCGCCCACGTAGCCGAGCAGCGAGCCGGCGATGATCAGGTGGCCCGTCGACGAGACCGGCAGGAATTCGGTCAGCCCCTCGACGATGCCGAGGACGATGGCGACCCAGATGGCGGGGGATTGCAAGACGCGAGGACCCGGGTAGGGGCAGGAAGCGGGGCATTGTCGCACGCCGCCGCGCACCTCCCGTCATCCCCGCGAAAGCGCGGACCCACGCCCTATCGCGGCCTGTTCAAGCACGACGATGGCCTCCCGTCATCCCCGCGGAAGCGGGGACCCACGCCTTGGGTTCCCGCTTCCGCGGGAATGACAACAACTCCTTCTGCTACGCTAGTGCGATGGCATCGGGCCCTCGCGCGCTGATCGTCCGGCACCTGTCCTGGCGCGACGCGCTGGTCGTCGGCCTGCCGCTCCTCGCCTTCGTGATCGTGGCCTTCTGGGTCGCGGCACATTTCGTCAAGCCCGCACCGCCCGATCGCCTCGTCATGGCGACCGGTCCCGAGGGCGGCACCTACCAGGCCTACGCGCTGCGCTATCGCGACTTCCTCGCGCGCTACGGCGTCACGCTCGAGCTGCGCCCGAGCAGCGGCTCGGTCGAGAACCTCGCGAAGCTGCGCGCCCACGCCGTCGACGTGGCGTTCGTGCAGGGCGGCATCGCCGCCGCCGAGCCGGTGCGCTCCGACGCGGACGACGATGACGACGACGAAGCGCCGGTGCAGTCCCTCGGCGCGCTGTATCCCGAGCCGCTGTGGGTCTTCGAGCGCTCGCCGCGCAACGCCGCGCTCGACCTCGCGAGCTTCGCCGGCCGCCGCATCGCCATCGGCCCCGAAGGCAGCGGCACGCGCGCGCTGGCGCTCGAGCTCCTGCGCATGTCGGGCGTCGACGCGCACAACGCCACGCTGTCGCCGCTCACCGGCGCCGACGCGGGGCGCGCGCTCGCCGCGGGCGAGCTCGACGCGCTGTTCCTGATCGCGGGCACCGGCGTGCCGCTGGTCGGCGCGCTGATCGACGCCCCCGGCGTGCGCCTGCAGGGCCTGCTGCACGCCGACGCGTTCTCGCGCACGCTGGCGTATGCGATGCCCATGGCGCTGCCGCGCGGCATCGTCGACATCGCCCACGACCGCCCGCACGAGCGCACCCAGACCATCGCCGTGACGGCCAACCTGCTGGTCACCGGCGACCTGCATCCCGCATTGATGTACCTGTTGCTCGACGCCGCGACGGGGATTCACGGCGGCCACACGCCGCTCGCCGACGCAGGCACGTTCCCCAACGGCGCGCGCCAGGACGTTCCGCTCGCCGCGGAGGCGCAGCGCTTCTACCGGCAGGGCAAGCCCTTCCTGAAACGCTACCTGCCGTACTGGCTCGCCAACCTGATCGACCGCCTGCTGGTGTTCCTGATCCCGCTGATCGCCGTGATGTACCCCGCGGCCAAGCTGTTGCCGTCGCTGTACACCTGGCGGCTCAAGTCGGCGATCACGCGGCGCTATGCCGAGCTGCGGCAGCTCGAGGAGGAGATCGGCGAGGCGCCCGCGCCGCAGCACGTGGCGGACTTCGTGGCACGCCTCGACGCCATCGACCGCGGCGTGCTGGCGCTGCACCTACCGAGCTGGTTCGCGCGCGAGGCCTACGAGCTGCGCAGCGCCATCGACCTGGTGCGCGAGCGCCTGGGGCAGCCGGCGTCGAAGGCCGTGCCGGCGTTGCGTGCCGGAGCCGTGCAGGAGGGCGAGGGCTGATTCCCGCTTCCGCGGGAATGACGGCGAGTACCGTCTACGACGGCGAGTACCGTTTACGACAGCGAGCGCCGTTTACGACGGCGAGCGCCGTCAGCGGCCCGCGCGCATCCGCTCGAGCTCCGCGAGCACCTGCGACACCTGGTCGCCGTGGTTGTCGGGCAGCACGCCGTCGGGCGTCATGTGGTCGACGACGTTGGGCAGCGCATGCGCCATGCTCGTCGCGGCCTCGTGCTGCGACATGCCGAACTGCTCGGCGATCTGCGACAGCGCGCCGCCGCCGAGCACCTGCTGCAGGATGTCGGCGTTGATGGGCGCGTTCTGCGCACCGGGCGTGAGCCACGATTGCGCAGCACCGCCGTGCCCCGCCTGCTGGAACTGCTGCAGCAGCGCACCGAGACCGCCTTGCTGCTGGATCATCTGCAGGACCATCTGCAGCATGGGATTGCCGCCGGCGCCGCCGCCGACATAGCCGCCCTGCTGCATCCCGCCGAGTCCTCCCTGTCCCTGCGTGCCGCCCATCACCTGGCCAAGCACGCTCCCGAGCAAGCCGTCGAGCAGTCCCATCGTGTTCTCCTTGAACGGTTGGCGCGCGGCGCACCGGCCGCGCGCGTGGAAGGCTAGGGCCGCAGGTACGCCCAGCCCTGCTGCTGTCGCTGCATCAGCTCGACCACGCCCGCGGGGACGTAGCCGATGCCGGCGACCATGTCGGGCTTGCTGAGCTTGGCGCCGCGCATGGTGTTCTCGCAGGCGACGACCTTGACGCCGCCGCCCATCGCCTCGGTGATGCGGTTGGCGACCGCCGACTCTGCCTTCAGCATGTTGATGCCGGGCCCGTAGGCGACGAGCTCGATCGCCACGTTGTCCTTGCCGAGGTCGGCCTGCAGGTTGCGCGCGTTGTTGAGCGCCAGGTTCCACTTCGCGGGATCGTTGTCGCTGACCTGTATGACGATGCGGTTGGCAGGCGTCGCGTGGATACCGGCGGCGCTCGCCTGCGCGTTGGCGGGCGGGGCGGAGGCGCAGGCCGCCAGGCCGAGGAACACGGCCGCCGAAAGCGCGGCGGCCAGCGAAGCCAGCGCATGGTCGCGGGCCCGGCGGGCACGCTGCATCGGGGCGGGATGGATCGGGGAGCGGTGGACCGGTTTCGTGGACATGGAGTGCCTCGTCGCTGCGATCGTCTGGGAGGCAAGTGTAGCGCAGCGCCGGCGGGCGGGGACGCTCTGCTATCGTGCCCTCCCGACACTCGAACGCCAGCCATGCCCAACCCGCATACCGACGAAGCGAGCCTCGCGCTGTTCTGCGACTTCGAGAACGTCGCACTGGGCGTGCGCGATGCGAAATACGACAAGTTCGACATCGGCAAGATCCTCGAGCGGCTGCTGCTCAAGGGCTCGATCGTGGTCAAGAAGGCCTACTGCGACTGGGAGCGCTACAAGAGCTTCAAGGCGCAGATGCACGAGGCGAGCTTCGAGCTGATCGAGATCCCGCATGTGCGCCAGTCCGGGAAGAACTCGGCCGACATCCGCATGGTCGTCGACGCGCTCGACCTCTGCTACACCAAATCGCACGTCGACACCTTCGTCATCATCAGCGGCGACTCCGACTTCTCGCCGCTGGTGTCCAAGCTGCGCGAGAACGCCAAGCGCGTGATTGGGGTGGGCGTCAAGAACTCGACCTCCGACCTCCTCATCGCCTGCTGCGACGAGTTCATTTATTACGACGACCTGGTGCGCGAGCGGCGCAAGCCCGTGGCGCGCAAGGCTGCGAAATCGACGGCGGCTGCCAAGGACGCCGACAAGGGCGACAAGGCCGAGAAGCCCGACAAGGCCGACAAGGCAGCCGGCAAGGCGCCGGCCAAAGGCCGGGGTGCCGCCAGGTCGGCACGCGCCGAGCCCGCCGCCGCACCGCATGACGACGAGGCCGCGCAGGACACGCGCGCCGACGACGCCGGTACGCGAAGCGAGGACGACCGCCGCCAGGACGCGATCGACTATGTCACCGACACCGTCGAGGCGCTGGTGGCCGAGCGCGGCGGCGACGACAAGATCTGGGGCTCGATGATCAAGCAGGCGCTGAAGCGCCGCCGCCCCGGCTTCAACGAATCCTTCTACGGCTACCGCTCGTTCAACGAGCTGCTCGAGGACGCGCGCAACGCGGGCTTCGTCTCGCTCGAGCCCGACGACAAGTCGGGCGGCTACCTCGTCAGGCTTTCCGCGGTGGATTGATACGTTCCACCCTGTCATCCCCGCGAAGGCGGGGACCCACGGATCCCCGCCTTCGCGGGGATGACGGGGGCGGGCCGTTCTGCGCCGAGCAGCTCCGCCAGCCTCGCCGCGTTGCGCGGCGCGTGCACCTTGTCGGTGTTGTCGAAGTAGCAGAACACGTCGCGCGAGGCGCGCTTCGCCGCCGCCGTGCCCGCGCGCACGGCGTCCTCCGGCTCGCCGCCGTCGCGCCAGGCGGCGATGCGCGAGGCCCAGCGCGCGAGCGCCTCGTCGTCGTAGCGGCTGCGGTAGAGCTCGGTGGCGCCGTGCAGGCGCAGGTAGACGAAGCCCGCGGTCACGTCCTCGAGCTCGGGCCAGCGCCCGCCCGTGTCGGCCACCACCCAGGCGAGCTTGTAGCGGCGCAATAGCGCCATGAACGCCGGCGCGGCGAAGCTCGCGTGGCGCGCCTCGACGGCGTGGCGCAAGGGCCGCGCCTCGCCGAAGTCGAGCGACGGCGCACGCAGCTTGGCGTCGTGCCGGCGCGCGTGTTTGCGTGCGGCGTCCGTATCGGCAGGCAGGGATGCGAAGAAAGCCTCGACCTTTTCCGCGTCGAACGCAAAGCTCGGCGGCAACTGCCAGAGGATCGGCCCGAGCTTGGGGCCGAGCAGGCCCACGCCCGACGCGAAGAAGTTGGCGAGCGGTGTGGCGACGTCATTCAAGCGCAGCACGTGGGTGATGTACTTCGGCCCCTTGACCGAGAAGACGAAGTCGTCGGGCGTCGCGTCGTGCCAGGCCTGCCAGCTCGTCGCGCGCTGCAGCGAATAGAACGAGCCGTTGATCTCGATGGTATCGAGCTGCCGCGACGCGAAGGCGAGCTCGTCGCGTTGCACGAGGCCCTGGGGATAGAACGTGCCGCGCCACGGCACGTAGCGCCAGCCCGAAATGCCGATGCGCACGCGTCCGCGAGAGGCCATGCGCGATTCTTGCCGGTGGCGCGGGCGAGGTGTTGGTGTGCCGATCAAGTCGGCATCCCCCTCATCCGCCATCCGCGTCATCCGTCATCCGTCGTCCCCGCGAAAGCGGGGATCCATGGGTCCCCGCTTTCGCGGGGATGACGGGGTGGCGGGGTGGGTCCCCGCTTTCGCGGGGATGACGGGTCAGGCGCGCTTCATCCAGGCGCGGAAGCTGATCACCACCGGCACGGCGAGCAGCAGCCACGAAAGCGCGTCGAGCCATCCGTCGCCCACCAGCGCGGTGACGAGGCCAACGCTGCTGCCCACGCCGATCAGAAGCGGCCAGGTCCATACCCATCCGCGCGGCCGGCGCCCGCGTACATCGTGGCGCGCATTGCCGACGCCGCTCATCGCGCAGCCTCGCGCGTCACCAGCGCGGGCGAACCGCCAGGCGCGTCCGCCGCGCCGCCCGCGTCGGTCCGCGCGTCCATCTCGTCGTCATCGTCCGGGCCGGCCACAAGCGTCCCCTCGGCGATGGCCCGCCGCTTGGCGAGCCACAGGTAGATGCCGCTGCCGAGCACGACGATGGCGACGATGTCGAGCAGCGCCCACAGCAGCTTGAGCGGCATGCCGCCGTAGTCGCCGAAGTGCAACGGCTGCGACAGCAGGAGGCTCGACACGTACCAGGGCAGGTCGCGGGAGTCGGTGAGGTCGCCGGTCTTGGCGTCGATCAGCGCGGGCTTGAGCAGCTTGGCGGTCAGTGGCGTCACGCCCTTCATGAACACGGCGTAGTGGTGCGGGCTGGAGAACGGCGTGCCGGGGAAGGCGACGAAGGCGAACTCGCGTCCCGGCATCGCCTTGTCGGCGGTGTCGAGGGCGCGCTGCAGCGAGCCGATCTCGCCCGGCGCGAGGGGCGGCTGCCCGCGATAGGGCGCGACCATCGCCGTCATCTGGTCGTACTGCCAGAACTTGATGACGAGGTCCGCCCAGGTGTTGATGACGCCGGTGAAGCCGACCACCAGCACCCACGCCACGGTGACCACGCCCATCACATTGTGCAGGTCGAGCCAGTACAGCCTGCGCGTGCGCCGGCGCACCGTCGCGAAGTCGAGCTTGCGCATGTAGGGCTTGTAGACGACCACGCCCGACACCACCGACACCACGAACACGATGCCCATCAGGCCCAGGAAGAGCTTGCCCGGCAGGCCCATGAACATGTCGGTGTGAAGCGCGAGCAGCACGTACATCACGCCGCTCATGAGGTCGGGCTCGTCGAGCACCTTGGCCGTGCGGTTGTCCATGACCAGGAACTTGAGCCCCTCCTGCGTCACGGGGTCCTTGCCCATGGTCGCGCCGACGATGTGCGGGTTGTCCTCGTCGGGGTACATGTACTGGATCACGTAGCCGGGGTTCTTCGCCTGCGCGGCATCGACCATGCGGTCGATGCTCATGCGCGGCGTCTCCGCCGGCATGGTGGGCACCTCGTAGGCACGCGTGGCGTCCTGGATCTCCTCGTGGAAGATCAGCGGCAGGCCGGTGATGCACAGGTACAGCATGAACACCATGCAGACGAGGCTCGTCCACTTGTGTATCCAGGTCCAGCGGCGGATCGATTTCGCGGTCATCGGAATCGGGCGTCGGATCGGGCGTCGTGATCGGGGTTTGGCGCGCGGCGTCGGCTGTCGCTGCCTGCGTCAGAAGCGGATGCGCGCCGTGGCCTTGACGGTCAGCGGGTCGCCCAGGGTCAGTGCATTGCCGATGGTGCTCTGCCAGTAGTCCTCGCCGGTGGCGTTCTCGACCGCCAGCAGGAAGGCCGTATCGTAACCGCCGATGCGCGTCTCGTAGCGCGCGCCGACGTCGAGGCGCGTCCAGGAGGGGATCGACTGCAGGTTGGCGGTGTCGAAGTACTGCCTGGCGTTGTAATAGACGCCGGCGTTGAGGAACAGGCCCGGCACCGCCCGCACGCGGTACTCGCCGTAGACGTTGGCCGTCCACTCGGGCACGCCCGCCACGCGCTTGCCCTCGGTGGCAGGGTCGCCCGTGCTGCGCTGCTTGGCATCGAGGTACATGAGGCCGCCGATGATGCGGAAGTCCTCCGTGAGCTGGCCGCTGGCGAGGAGCTCGAGTCCGCGGTGCTCCTGCTCGCCGTTGCTCACCCACAGGTTCTCCGCATCGCGGTACTGCAGCGGACGCTTCATGTCGAACACGGCCGCGGTGAGCGTGAGCCTGCCCAGGTCGACCTTGCCACCGAGCTCGTACTGCTCGGTGACCAGCGGCGACATGGCCTGGCCCGCGTTGGCGCTGCCGTCGGGTGCCGTGCCCCCGGGCTCGAGGCCCTCGGCATAGTTGAAGTAGACGAGCGATTCCCTGGTGGGCTTCCACATCAGCGCCGCCGCGGGCGAGAAGCGCGACACCGAGCCGCCCGGCGTGCGGCTGCCGTCGGCGCCGTAGTTCCTGATCTCTTCCTGGCGTCCGCCGACCAGCACCGACCATTGCTCGGTGAGCCCGATGATGTCGCTCGCCACGAGGCCCGTGGTCCTGGTCTTGCCGAGGTAGGGCAGCGCTTCCATCGGCACGAGGTCGGGCTGCGGCGTGTCGGCGCGCGAGTACAGGCTCCCCGGCACGAAGCCCGCGACCGTGAAGCTGCCGTAATCCTTTTCTTCCGAGGCCATCGCGCCCAGCGTGAGCTTGTGCGTGATGGGCCCGGTGACGGCGTTGCCGTGCACCAGGAGCTGGCCCGCCTGCACGTCGTTGCGAGCCGCCTCCTGGCTCGCGAACAGCATCGTGTCGCCCGCGTCGCTGGTGATGAGGCCGAAGCGCGTGTCCATGGTGTTGTCGTAGGGCCGGTTGTTGCGGCCGCTGCCGTACTGCGCGGTGAGCGACCAGCCGTCGGCGATGCGCCAGTCGGCGCGCAGGGTGCCGATGGTCGAGTCCTGGTCGAAGGTGTTCCACGAGGGCGTCATGTTGCGCCGCAGGTTGGGTGCGTCGGGAATAGGCACGATGGGCGAGCCGTCGATGGGGCTGGACGCACCGACGAAGAACGGGTTCATGTTGTCGAAGCGGTTCTCGACGTAGTACAGCCCCGCCTCGAGCGTGAGGTCGCGGTTCACGCGCCAGTCGAAGGTGGCGGCGGCCTGCGCCTGGCGCCATTTGAAGTCGTCGACCGAGCCCTCGCCGTCGCGGAAGCCCGCATTGACGCGGAAGCCGAACTGGCGGTCGGCGCCGAAGCGGTCGCCGACGTCGGCGAGCACGCCGAATTGCGCATCGGAGGTGTACGTCAGCGCCGCCTCGCGTACCGGGGCGTCGGTGGCGCGCTTGGGGATGTAGTTGATCGAGCCGCCGAGGCTCGACACGGCGCCGGAGCCGTACAGGAACGTGCTGGCGCCCTTCAGCACCTCGACGCGATCGATCGCCTGCATGCCCATGCGCCCGTCGAGCAGCAGGCTTCCCAGCGGCAGGCCATCGTAGAGGAAGCCGCCGCTGCCCAGCGAGAAGCCGCGCAGGTTGGCGAAGCTGATGACCACGTTGCCGACGGTCGCCGAGGGGTCGTTCTTGAGGAAGTCGCCGAGCGTGGCGGCCTGCTGGTCGACCAGGAGGTCGTGGGTGATGACGTTGATGGAGAAGGGCGTGGAGATGAGCGGGAGCTCGCCCAGCACGCCGGCCTCGCTTTCCTTGGCCTGGTAGTCGTCGTGGGCCTTGCCCGAGACATCGATCTTGCCGGCGTCGCGCACCTCGGCGGCGCCGGCCGGTGCCTGCGCCGTCGTCTGCGCGCCCGCGTGGGGCATCGCGAAGCAGGCGGCGAGCGCGACGGCGAGCGGCAGGCGCCGCGGGAGATGCGCGTCGGGCGTGCGACCGTGGTCGCGCAGGACGTCGCCGCGGGCTCGGGGGGGATTCATGGCTGAGGGCGCTCCCTGAATGAGAATGCGTATTGTTAGCCTTGGGAGATTACCCGAGCCGGCGGCGGCTGCCAAGCCGCGCGATGCCGCGACGCTTCCCTCGAGGGGCCCGGTGTGGCATTGGTCCTTCGCCGCGGCACGCATGTTGCATCCCCTCCGCCGCTGGCCTTCACACACCGGGGAATCTCCATGAAGAAGTTGCTGCTGCTCGCAGTCCTGTCGTCGTTCGCCTTCGCCACCGCCGTGCGCGCGGAACCCTGCCCGGGCACCGCGGGCTGGGTGTTCGACGACGTCGATGCCGCCGACACTTTCTGCGCCGCCGCCACCTGGCTCGCGGTGCAGGGCATCACGCAGGGCTGCGAAACCATCGACGAGAACCACCGCAACTTCTGCCCCGACAGCCCCACCACACGGCTGCAGATGAGCGCCTTCCTGAAGCGGCTGGCCGATGCCACCGCGCCGGTGAAGGCATATGCGAGCGTCTACAACGACTCGGGATACGTGATGCTGCTCGGCCCGGCCTACAACTCGATTCCCATGACGGCGACGGCCGCCGCGAACGGCGTGCTGGTGAATCCCTTCGCAGGCCTCCTCGTGCTGGCGAACGGCGACTACCGCGCGCACTACTGCGTGCGCCTCACGGCGCTCCTCAACGCGAACACGCGGCTTGTCGTGAACGGCACGGAACTCGCGGGCTCCTCCATCGTGCGGAATGCCGCCGGAGACACCTGGTGCCGCGACGTGATCGTGCCCCTCGCCGTGGCCGATACCCTGGAGCTGCAGATGTCCAGCGGCGTGTTCACCCCGGCGACCCTGCTCGGCACCGGAGGCGCGGAGCTGACCCTCGAGCGAATCGGGCCCTGATCATGAGAATGCGTGCTGCTGATTCTCGTTACTAGGTGACGCTGGCACGCAAGTTCGTCCATACTCCGGTTGGCCTTCACCGGGGTTTGCCATGAGGAAACTGCTGCTGCTCGCCACAGCCGCTGGCGGCGATCGCGTGACCATGACGAAGGCGCTGCCGTGATCGAGGCCCTGATCCGCGCCGCGCGCTATTTCCGCGACGCCGTTCCCTTTCGCATCGTACCGGCGATCGTCACCACGCTGGTGCTGGTGACCCTGCTGCTGTGGCCAGTCCCCGAGGGCCTGACGCCCAAGGCCTGGGCGCTGCTGGCGATCTTCTTCACCACCATCGTGGCCATCATCCTCAAGGTGATGCCCATCGGCGTGGTCGCGCTGATGGCGGTGATGGTGGTGGCGCTGACGCAGGTCACCGCCGAGTCGTCCAAGGTCGCCATCGCCGACGCGCTCGCGAGCTACGCGAGCCCGCTGATCTGGCTGATCGTGATCGCCGTGCTCATCTCGCGCGGCCTGCAGAAGACGGGGCTGGGCAAGCGCATCGGCCTGTACTTCGTGTCGGTGCTGGGGAAGCGGACGATTGGCATCGGCTACGGCCTCGCCGCCTGCGAGCTGATCCTCGCGCCCTTCACGCCGAGCAACACCGCGCGCGGCGGCGGCATCGTGCACCCCATCATGCGATCGATCGCCGGCGCCTTCGACTCCGACCCGGAGACGAAGACCGAAGGCAAGGTCGGCACCTACCTCGCGCTGGTGAACTACCACGCCAACCCGATCACCTCGGGCATGTTCGTCACCGCCACCGCGCCCAATCCGCTGGTGGTGGACTACGTCGCCAAGGTCACGAAACAAAGCTTCCAGCTCACCTGGACCACCTGGGCGCTGGCGATGCTGGTGCCGGGCCTCGTGTGCCTGGTGCTGATGCCGCTGGCGATCTACCTGCTGTCACCGCCCCAGGTGAAGCGCACGCCCGACGCCGTGGTGTTCGCCAAGCGCGAGCTCGCGACGATGGGCGCGTTGAGCGGCAAGGAGCGCGTCATGGTCGGCACCTTCGCCATGCTGCTGCTGCTGTGGGCCGACGTGCCTGCGATGATCCTCGGTCCCGCCTTCAGCCTCGACCCGACGGTGGTGGCCATGCTGGGCCTTTTCGTGCTGCTGATCACCGGCACGCTCGACTGGAACGACGTGCTGTCGGAGAAGAGCGCCTGGGACACGCTGATCTGGTTCGGCTCGCTGGTGATGCTCGCCAATGAGCTCAACCAGGCAGGGGTCGTCGCCTGGTTCTCGGGCGGCCTGCAGCATGCCATCGAGGGAAGCGGCATGGCGTGGCCGATGGCCGCGGCGACGCTGGTGCTGGTGTTCCTCTTTTCGCACTACTTCTTCGCCAGCACCACCGCGCACATCAGCGCCATGATGCTGGCCTTCCTGACCGTGGGCGTCGAGCTCGTTCCCGCCGACTACCTCATCCCCTTCCTGCTGATGATGGTGGCGGCCTCCACCATCATGATGACGCTCACGCACTACGCCACCGGCACCTCGCCGATCATCTTCGGCAGCGGTTACGTCAGCATGGGGCGGTGGTGGAGCATCGGCCTCGCCATGGCGGTGATGCAGCTCGCGGTGTATTCCACCGTGGGGCTCTTGTGGTGGAAGGTGCTGGGGCATTGGTAGCGAAGCACTCGTACTACGGGAACAAGGCGGCGACGGTCTTCATCGGCAGGAACAGCCGCGCAGGTTGCCTTTGCAGCGCAATGAAGCCGAACCGTTCGTAGAACGATTGCGCGGCCGAATCCTTGGCGTCCACGACCACCGCCATGGCGGCGATCTCCACCGCTCCCTGCAAACTGCGACGCAGCGCGTCCACCAGCAGCAATTCTCCGAGCCCCTTGCCCCGCGCGGTTCGATCCACGGCCAGGCGGCCCAGCAGGGTCACTGGTAGTTGCGGATAGCGCGGGAGCCTTTTCGCGAGGTCGGCCGGCAACGCGTCGGCCAGCACGAGCGACGCCGACAGCGTGTAGTAGCCGAGCACACGCGCTGACGGGGGCTCGACCAGCACGAACGGGGCCGCGACACGCTTCTCCGCGTCCTGGCGCGCCTGCAGCGCGAGGTATCGGTCGAGCGGCTCGCTGCCGCAGGCGAAGGCGCTGCGATCGTGGGTTCGGCCGAGCGGGACGATTCGCCAGGGCGTGGCCGGCTTCGCCAATCACAGTCCCATCTGCCGCCGGTATTTCTCCGCCGCCTTGCGCAGGCGAGCATTGGGTGCCCGCGGCTCGAGCAGCGCCGTGACGAAGGCGACCTGCTCGCTGCGTGCCAGGCGGATGGTCCCGTGCTCCTGGATGACCTTCGCGGCAGCTTCCTGCGCGCTCGCCAGCACGAACTCGCTCAGCGTGCGGCCGGACAGCGCAGCCGCGTGCTGCAACAACGCTTTCTGGTCTGCGGTCATGCGGGCTTCCAGGCGCGCGATGCGCGCCTTGGCTTCGCGGTCTGCGTTGTCGGTGGTCATGTCAGTTTGCCTCGAGCATCGAGGGTTCCGGCATCGGACGGAAGTCGTATCAGGGAGCGACGTACGAATGCGGCATTACTGTACGGCAAATTGCCGTACGCCGCCACTTCCACCCGCGAGGCCGCTGTCAAGGCATCCGGAAGCTCGGGACCGATTCTCGCTCTTCGCGATCTTCGGCATCGATGCCGGTGCTGAGGAACAACACGTTGCAGCTGCGACCGCTCATGCGCAGCAGCTCTTGGCCTTGGCCGGAATCCGTGCGCTCACCTTGGCGGGACCCGTCGTGCAGCACGCGGCCGCCGCCGGGGACCCGGTGGCCTCGTCGTCGGCGCCGAAGCGGGGGATCGAGCCCAGGCTGTGATACGTCTCCCAGGCCACGCCTTGCGGATCGGTGACCCAATACTTGTCCGACCTGGCGTAGCAGCAGTTGGCCCCGATCTCCTCGACGAGGCTCGCGTCGGCGGCGGCGAGCTGGGCCCGCATGCCCTCCAGCTCTTCGCTTGTATCGACCTGCAGGCCGAGGTGATTGACCCCCGGTTGCGAGCCTCGCGCCGAGATGGCGAAGTTGATCCGTGGGTCTTCCACCATCCACTTCGCGTAGTCGTCCTTGAGCACCGTTGGCTGTGCCCCGAAGATCTGCGAGTAGAACTTGACGCTTTCGGCAAGGCTGGTGACGCCGACGTGTACATGGAAGCGCTTCACGATGCTCTCCTCTTTGGTTGAGACGACTTCGGCGCACACGCGATGTCGCACGTGGCGCCTCGACAGCAGTTCTCGGTCAGGTATCCAACCAAGCCGTTCATGGTGGTGAAGTTGGCCGAGTAGTAGATGAACCGGCCGTCCTGGCGCGGGACGACGAGACCGGCGTGGGTGAGTTCCTTGAGGTGGAACGACAGCGTCGCGTTGGCGACCTTCAGCTTTTCCGCGATCTCGCCGGCTGCCAGGCCCTCCGGGCCTTGTTCGACCAGCAGGCGAAAAATGTCGAGGCGGCTCTCCTGGGCGAGGCCAGCCAAGGCGGCGAGGGCAGGTTTCTTTTCCATGTTTCCAGTATTATCGAATTGTGGAGTCATGTCAACCTCTCGGCGCGCCGAGCGATGGTTCTCGCGTTGGGCATGAAGCATCGCCTCCGTGCTCGTTTATAGTGCGGCGACCCGAGCGACACCGCCATGCCCATTTCCTGGAACGAGATCCGCAACAACGCGCTCGCCTTCACGCGCCGCTGGGAAGGCGAGGCGTCGGAGCGCGCCGAGGCGCAGTCGTTCTGGAACGAGTTCTTCGCGATCTTCGGCATCGACCGCAAGCGCGTCGCCATTTTCGAGAAGCAGGTCGAGATCGCCGGCGCCGGCCGCAAGGTGAAGCACGGCCGCATCGACTGCTTCTGGAAGGGCATGCTGCTCGTCGAGCACAAGAGCGCGGGACAGGACCTCGACCTGGCCTTCGCCCAGGCCGCCGACTACTTCGATGGCCTGCCCGAGCGCGACCTGCCGCGCTACGTGCTCGTCTCCGACTTCCAGCGCTTCCACCTCTACGACCTCGAGGCCGGCAAGGAATGGCAGTTTCCGCTGGCCAAGCTGCACAGCAACGTCCGGCACTTCGGCTTCATCGCCGGCTACCGCGTGCAGGAGATCGAGCCGCAGAACCCCGTCAACATCAAGGCGGCCGAGCGGATGGGCCGGCTGCACGACCTGCTCAAGGCCAGCGGCTACGTCGGCCACCCGCTGGAGCTGCTGCTGGTGCGCCTGCTGTTCTGCCTCTTCGCCGACGACACCGGCATCTTCCAGCCCGCACAGGCGTTCAGGACCTGGCTGGACGAGCGCACCTCGGATGACGGTTCGGACCTGGGGCCTGCGCTGGCCCAGCTCTTCCAGGTATTGAACCAGCCCGACCACGCGAGGCCGCGCTCGCTGGACGAGCAGGTGGCCGCATTCCCTTACGTCAACGGCAAGCTGTTCGAGGAAGCGCTGCCCATCGCCGCGTTCGACCGCAAGATGCGGGAGACGCTGCTCGACTGCTGCGCGCTCGACTGGAGCGCCATCTCGCCCGCCGTGTTCGGCGCGCTGTTCCAGTCGATCATGGATGCCAAGGCGCGCCGCAACCTCGGCGCGCACTACACCTCAGAGGAGAACATCCTCAAGGTCGTCAAGCCGCTGTTCCTGGACGACCTGTGGGAGGAGTTCCACAAGGTCAAGGGCAACAAGAACCGCCTGTTCGAGTTCCACAAGCGGCTGCGGCTCTTAACCTTCCTCGACCCGGCCTGCGGCTGCGGCAACTTCCTGGTGATCAGCTACCGGGAGCTCCGCAAGCTCGAGATCGAGATCCTGCGTCACGTGCACCAGAGCGGGCAGCGCGCGCTGGATGTGCACACGCTGGTGGCCGTGGACGTCGACCAGTTCTACGGCATCGAAATCGAGGAGTTCCCCGCGCAGATCGCGCAGGTGGCGCTGTGGCTCGTCGACCACCAGATGAACACGCTGATCAGCGAGGAGTTCGGGACGTATTACGCGCGGATTCCGCTGGTGTCGACGCCGCACATCCTCAATGCCAATGCGCTGCGGGTGGATTGGAATGATGTGTTGCCGGCGGAGCGGTGCAGTTATGTGTTGGGGAATCCGCCGTTTGTGGGAAAGCAGCATCAGGACGCAGATCAAAAGGAAGCGCTGCTTGCAGCCTGCAGCGGAATCGACGGGGCAGGCATTCTGGACTTCGTTGCGGGATGGTATGCAAAGGCCGCCGCGTATATGGCCAACACCGAGATCCAATGCGCCTTCGTGTCGACCAACAGCATTGCTCAAGGCGAACAGGTAGGCACTCTCTGGGGTTGGCTGCTCGCGAAGGGCATCAGGATCCAATTTGCGCATCGCACCTTCCGGTGGAGCAACGAAGGCCGTGGCGTAGCCGCCGTGCACTGCGTGGTCGTCGGCTTTGCAATGAAGGACCGTCCGAGGAAGCTGCTGTTCGAATACGAGAGCGCCGACGGCGCGCCCCACGCAGTGGTCGCCCAAAACATCAATCCATACCTCGTCGACGCGCCCGATGTAGTGCTGCCTTCGCGTCGAACTCCAATCTGCAATATATCGCCGGTGCGCTTCGGGAGCATGCCTAATGATGGGGGGCACTTGCTGCTTTCCGACGCGGATCGAACAGCCCTGCTAGAAAACGAACCGGAAGCCGCGCATTGGATCAAGCCATTTCTCAGTGCCGACGAGTTCATCAATGGGATAGCGCGTTGGTGTCTGTGGCTAGTCGACTGCCCGCCAAATGTCTTGCGACGTATGCCGGAGGTTGCGCGGCGGGTCGCGTTGGTCAAAGAGCATCGGGAGCGCAGTGCGCGAGCCACGACGAATGCGCTATCTGCTATGCCCACACTCTTCGGGGAGATTCGCCAGCCAAGTGGCTCGTATGTCGTGATCCCACGTCATTCGTCGGAGCGGCGTCGATTGATTCCGCTTGGACGATTCACCGAGGAGACGATCGTCGGTGATAGCAACCTCTGCGTGCCAGACGCTAGTTTGAGCGCTTTTGGTGTATTGAGCTCGACGATGCACAACGCGTGGGTTCGCTACACCTGCGGCCGCATCAAAAGCGATTTCCGCTACTCGGCGAGCATTGTCTACAACAATTTTCCGTGGCCGGAGGCGCTGCAGAACGGGGACGTGGTCACGATTGATGCAACAGCGGAGGGCGTTCTCGAAGCTCGCGCACAGTTCGCGAGTGCGTCGCTGGCCGATTTATACGATCCGTTGGCGATGCCGCCTGCTTTAGTGAAGGCGCACCAGAAGCTTGATGCAGCGGTTGACGCCGCGTACGGCAGGAGGGGGTTCAAGAACGACGCCGAGCGGGTCGCATTCCTTTTCGAGCTCTACCAGAGACTCACGTCGCTCCTTCCGTTCGCAACGGCTGGTGGACGCGCGAAGCGCAAGCGGGGCCCCTAGGCAATCAATTGGTCAAATGCGATTTGCCGATGCCTTCCAGCGCGGGGCTAAACATTGGCGGCATTGCGGCCGACCGATAGGAAACGATGAGAGCGCACAGTTGGAATGCGTGGTGGATTGCCAAGGCGGAGAATCGTTTGCGCCGAAGTCGCAGGGGCTAGCTGATACGAGTGTGTGACTGGTTCCGACCCATAGCGGACGATCGCAGGAATGAAAGCAGGCAACGCCTGCATGACGCACCGACGCTGCTTGGATGCTCCACATGATCACCATCGTCGGCTAGTTCGTCACTGTGGATTTGGAGTCGATCATATACATTGACCGAGCATGCTGATAAAAAGCGGCAGCCGAGCCTAGGCTGAGTAAGATGCTCGGCATAAATTCAGAGGAGCACCCATGGGTGGAGGATCCGCGCCAAGTATCTACTTTTCTGATGTCTTTGGCATAGAACCCGACATCATCGAAGAATATGGCGCCTTCAACGTCGCGCTAGTCAACGACCTACCACTCTTCGTCGACCCATTCCTCCTGTATGACAGTGAGAACCCGGTCTATCGCGGGCTGCACGATAGCATCATCAAGTACCTCTGTTTCCTGCGGGATCGGGCTGTGGCTGACGAGCTGACGCCGGGTTCGATGACGCAGTGGCTCTACTTCCGCGAGATCAAGCAGAACTGGCTCGGGTTCAGCAAGGCGGGAAACGCTGGCACGGGATTGGGTCGCCAGTTCGCTGAAGCGCTGGCGCGCAACCTGAAGGCCGCGTTCCGCGACTTCGGCAGCGAGACAATCTCGCACGGTAGCCACTTGGAGAAGCTCAGCCTGCTGGACGGCGGTGTCGGACGGGACCACCTCAGCGACTTCACAACCAACCTGATCAAAGATTTCCTGCTCGGTTACACGCAGACGTTTGCACAGCGGTATCTCAACGCCGATCAGCGGAAGCGCGTCAATGTGCCACGAGTCAAGTTCAATTACGTTACCCGTCGATGGACTGCTGCCCACTACGAGTTGCCGGGCGTGAACGGCGACTACGTGATCTTGACGCCGAAGGAGATTCTGACGAGGGACGAGGCCTGGATCAACCAAAGCGACATGCTGAACAGTTTCGAAGAGATCTGCACAGCTCTGTCTGATGAGGTGCTTCGGGCACAGGTGAACGAGCACTTCTATCGACAAATCAACGAGACGTCGAGCAAGGAAGACGAACGGGCGGCGGCGCTACACACAATTGAGCAGTTTCACGCCATCTTGGACCACTACATCCGCTGGAAGGAAGAACACGCCGAAGACGCGCACCGCCAGAGCAACGAGAAGGTGCGAGAGACAGAGCTCCAGTTTATCGAAAACATCAAGCTGCTGGTCGGCGACTATCTCGCCGGGAGCAGGTTTTACGAGCTGGGCACGTCGTTTGAGGAGAGCCTTGAGCGGGTCAGATTCTTGAAACACATCATAGAAGACAAGGACGGCTACAAGATCTTCTACATCAAAGGCAAGCCTGTGCAGCGCGAGCAAGATCTTCAACTAATGTTCAAGCTGACGTGGTTCCGCACCGACTACGACGTGAACACCGAGGTCAACAACGGGCGAGGTCCAGTGGACGCAAAGGTCTCGAAGGGCAAGAGGAACGCGAATCTCGTCGAGTTCAAGCTTGCGAAGAACACTGGCCTGGAGAAGAACCTGCGCAACCAGGTCAAGATCTATGAGAAAGCCAGCGACACCGACAAGTCCATCAAGGTGATCATGTACTTCAACGACCGCGAGTTGGAGAAGGTGACGCGTATTCTGAACGGCCTTGGCCTCAACAAGCGTGAGGACATCCTCCTCATTGACGCTAGCCCCAAGGCTTCAGCGTCTAAGGCAGGCGAGTCATAATAGTTTTCGCCGGTTCTTACATCGCAACCACTCGAGCCTACTCGAATGTCCGCTTTGCGGAACTTCCGCCCAACTGGAGCTCTTGACCGAAGAGCATAAGCAGGCGTTGTCGCGAGCTGGCCCTGGACGCGGTCGAGATTGGCGCCGTAGCTGCCGTAAGTTGGTCGGCGATAGCTGACAAGCTTGAGTCACTCTTGATGCCGCAGTTCTGGCATCCCGGCACGCAACATCTCGCGCGGGTCCGCATCCGTGGTGTTCGGGAATGCGAGCGCTGCGTTAAACCTTGAGGGCCTGCGTCGAGCCAAAATCGCCAAGTTAGACACTATTTGCGCTCAATTGCATTTCAGCGACGACTTCCTCAATCTCTCGGCCGGTAATCAGAAACCTAATAGCGTTCTGCCAGGCGACCAGGTTGAACGCGCCCGCCTTGCCCGACTTAGCGGATAGTACTGGTTTGCCGGCTCGTCGAACTTGTCGTCCAACATTAGAAGTCGGGTGGGGCTGAGTGGGAACGCGATCATCGCTCCCTCTGTCGCAAGGCCATAGGTTTCACGAGAAGGATGCACGAGTGCGACAGGTCTGTCCGAGGTTACAAAGGTGTCCCGGTTTGCAACGACGACAGACCACCGTTTCCCGAGAAGCAAATTCGCTATACCTATCGCCTCCGATCGAATGAAGCTTGCGAATGCCCTGTCGTGCTCATTCCGACCATAGTTCACGAAGTCTTGCCAACCATCCAGATTGACTTCATATCGCTTCCCCTGGAATAACATGCCGGAAGAACGCATAGCCGAAGTATTGCCCTGCGGCCCATTTCCCAAGTGTGCGATCAGCTTGCCGTGGATTTTCTCCAGCTGGTCCCGAACGCTCGGATTTCGCAAGTGCATCAGCGCCGCAAACAGCGCGATGCCTTTCCGGAATGGTTCGTCCTCAAGATTGAGGTAATCGGTGGCCACCGCGGGCCAGATCTGCGCAATAAGGGACTCGACCTTGCTAAGCCCCTCTTCCAAACCCCAATCTCTCTCGCCAGTAACAAGGAGCGGCGAGTAGAGGTATCGCCTTCCGCATAGATTACGGACGTTCGTCAGGCACTCGTCCCCACCATCCGGCACCTTTGAGAACATCCAAGCCTGCGCCTGAGTCGACTCTTGAGTACCACGGATCGAGAAACAACGCAGATAAAACTGAGGTACCCAGTGCTGATGTTTCGGCTGTTGAGCCATGGGGATCTCGTGGTAAAGAATGAGCGCAAAGCCTCTACGTTCGCGACTTCAGATGGCTGGAGTAGAGCGCACCGACGAACGTCTGCTGCGTCATTGCCACTACAAGCGATGCGACCGAATGCGGTCTCACAGGTCAATATTAGACCACCTGCGTCAGGTCGCGCCGCACGCGTTTTGGCTTCTCGGTGAGTTAGGCCAGGTCGCCGTCGGACAACCCAACTCCAAAGCGCCGGCCGGCGGGCACGTGAGGGTGACCTGAGTCGGTAATTTGTAGCCAATCAGTCTGTAAGTCCCTAGTGTAATTTGACGATGGAGGACTTGCAGAATGAAGAAGCGGTTTACCGAAGAGCAGGTCGTGCGCATCCTTCGGGAGGCGGAGAACACCGGGAT
>JBGAGT010000005.1:0-245922 GCA_044226535.1 Casimicrobiaceae bacterium
ATTGACTCGGGGACGGGCTGGCGAGCAGGCTCGCCGCCCCACCGGGGTCCCAGGCTGCACGGTCCGGTCCGGTCACCTTGACGGTGTCCGGACTTTACCGCGCTGGTCTGGGCCGAACATACAAGCCGGGGTCATCGCGAAGCACGATCCCCCGATGGCCGTCGCACGCCTTGCCGATCTGCGCCAGGCGTCCCCGCTTTCGCGGGGATGACGCGATTGCGCAGCTACCGCTCTACCGCAGCGGCAAGGCATGGATCCCCGCTTGCGCGGGGATGACGGTCGGTCCCGCCGGCGCCGATCAGGACGCGGCGGCGAGGCGTTCCGCGTAGGGCACGACGTCGGTGCGGCCCACGCGCGGTGGACGCGCGGCGATGCCGGCGATCATCGCCTCGACCATGGGCCGCGCCTGGCGCGCGAGGTCGTAGGCCGCGGGGTCGCGCATCCACACGTGCATCAGGCCGAGCATGAAGGCCTTGAGCATGGCCGCGGCGAGCGCGACGTCGGTGTCGGGCGGCAGGGCGCCCTCGGTGACCGCGCGGTCGAGGAGCCCGATCACGCGCGCGCGGCAGCTCTCGTCCGAAAAGCGCTGGCGCTCGAGCGTGGGCGCCGACTTGTCGGTGTCCTCGCACTTGTTGAACAGCACGTCGAACACCGCCTGCGTCCGCGCATCGCGCGCGAGGTGCACCAGCACGCCCGCCGCGTTGTCGCGCAGCACGTCGAGGGCCGGCATGCCTGCCGCGCCGCAGCATGCGATCATGGACTCCATCGGCAGGGCGGCGCGCTCGCACAGGGCGGCGAGGATTTCCGACTTGTCGTTGAAATGCCAGTAGACGGCGCCACGCGTCACGCCCGCGGCCTGCGCCACATCCGCCAGCGTGGCGCGCGCGACACCCTTGGCACGAAAGACGAATTCGGCGGCGTCGAGCAGCGCCTCGCGGGTGGCCGCGGCGCCCTCGCGGGTCTTGCGGACCATGGCGTCCTGCATTTCCGGGGGTTGCAAACATTCGTGAATGTATGTAAATTGCGCGAAATCGTCAAGCCGCGCTGCAGCATCAGCGCGGACGCCGCGGCGGCCACGCCCAGAAGGCGCGGCGTCCTGCCGAGGGTCCCGCGGCATTCCCTTGCACATTCCTCCCCGCCTGCGCCCATCGCGCGCCATTCCCCGGAGCACCGCATGAGCTTTCCCCATTTCCGTCGCCTGTTGCCGTTGATGGTGGTCGCACTCGCAGCCTGTGGGCAGCAGCAGCCGCAGGGCTTCCACGGCTTTCCCCCGGCGCACGTGACGGTCGAGACCGTCACCCCGCGCGACCTTCCCGTGACCTTCGAGTACACCGGGCAGGCGGTCGGGTCCAAGGACGTCGAGGTGCGCGCGCGCGTCACCGGCATCGTGCAGCAGCGCGCGTTCGCCGAAGGCAGCGCGGTGAAGCAGGGCCAGCTGCTGTTCGTCATCGATCCCCGCGAGAGCGAGGCCGTCGCGGCTGCCGCGCGCGCCGAGCTCGCGCGCGCCCAGGCCGCCAAGTCGCAGGCCGACCGCGAGGCGGCGCGACTGAAGCCCCTCGCCGAGCGCCACGCCATCGGCCAGAAGGAAGCCGACGACGCGCAATCGACGGCGGAGCTCGCCGCGGCGGCGATCCAGTCGGCGCAGGCCAAGCTCGACACGGCGCTGCTCGACCTCTCCTATACGCGCGTCACCGCGCCCATCGCGGGCCTGTCGTCGCGTGCGCAGGTGTCCGAGGGTGCGCTGGTCACCGCCAACCAGTCGCTGCTCACCGTCATTTCGCAGGTCGACCCGATCTGGGTGCAATTCAGCGTCGCCGAGAACGCGCAGCTCAAGCTGCAGACCGCGGTCGACGCCGGCAGGCTTTCCCTGCCCGCCAACAACGCCTTCGACGTCTCGATCAAGCTCTCCGACGGGACGATGTTCCCGCGCAAGGGCCACATCAACTTCGCCGACACGCGCATCAATCCCGCCACCGGCACCAACGAGCTGCGCGCCGAGATCCCCAATCGCGACCTGGCCTTGAAGCCGGGGCAGTTCCTGCGCGTGATCCTCGCCGGCGCCGTGCGCAAGAACGCCATCGCCATCCCGCAGGTCGCGGTGCTCGACGGCACGCAAGGCAAGTACGTCTACGTCGCGACGAAGGACAAGGACGGCAAGGACGTCGCGATGCCCAGGCTCGTGGTGCTGGGCGACTGGGTCGACGGCTCGGGACAGAACCTCTTCGTCATCGAGTCCGGCCTCGCCGCGGGCGACCGGCTGATCACCGACGGCATCGCCAAGATCTTCATGCCGGGCGCGCCGATCATCCCCGACGGCGCCCCGTCGGGACAGCCGCAGGGCGCTGGCGCGCCGGGCGCCGGGCCCGCCAAGGCCGGCGAAGCGGCGAAGGCAGGCGAGCCCGCCAAGGCCGACGCGGCCCCGCACAAGTCGTAACCGACGCCGGGACCCGCCACCATGCTCTCGCGCTTCTTCATCGACCGCCCGATCTTCGCGGCGGTCATCTCGATCTTCCTGGTGCTCGCCGGCATCGCGTCGATCCGCACGCTGCCCATCGCGCAGTACCCCGAGATCGCGCCGCCGGTCGTGACCGTGCAGGCCGTCTACCCCGGCGCCTCGGCGCAGGTGGTCGAGCAGACCGTCGCCGCGCCGCTGGAGAACTCCATCAACGGCGTGCCGGGGCTCATGTACATGAGCTCCAACTCGGGCTCCAACGGCGTCGTGACCATCTCGGTGTCGTTCGAGATCGGCACCAACATCGACATCGCCACTGTCAACGTCAACAACCGCGTCAACGAGGTGCTGCCGCGGCTGCCCGAGGAAGTGCGGCGCCAGGGCGTGACCGTCAACCGCGGCAGCTCGTCGTTCCTGCAGGTCGTGGCGTTCTACTCGCCCGACGGCTCGCTCACCGACCTCGACACGTCGAACTACGTCACGCTCAACGTGCTCGACCAGATCAAGCGGCTGCCGGGCACGACCAACGTGCAGATCTTCGGCGCCAAGGACTACGCGATGCGGATCTGGATGAAGCCGGACCGCCTCGCGCAGCTCAAGCTCACGCCGGCCGACGTGGTCGGCGCCATCAACGACCAGAACGCGCAGTTCGCCCCCGGCAAGGTCGGCGAGCCGCCGATCGGCAAGGGCCAGGACCTCGTCTACACGGTCACCACGCAGGGCCGCCTGTCGACCGCCAAGCAGTTCGAGGGCATCGTGGTGCGCGCCAATCCCGACGGCTCGACGGTGTACCTGCGCGACATCGCGCGCGTCGAGCTCGGGGCGAAGGATTACCAGTTCAACGGCCGCTACAACGGCCATCCGGCGACGCTGGTCGGCATCTTCCTGTCGCCGGGCGCCAACGCGCTCGATGTCGCGAAGTCGTCCAACGCGCTGCTCGCCGAGCTCGCCACGTCGTTCCCGCAGGGCCTTGCGTACTCGGTTGCCTTCGACACGACGCGCTTCATCGAGGTGTCGATCCGCGAGGTCGTCAAGACGCTGCTCGAGGCGATGGTGCTGGTGTTCCTCGTCGTCTACGTGTTCCTGCAGAGCTGGCGCGCCGCGCTGATCCCCTTCGCCGCGGTGCCGGTGGCCCTGACCGGCGCATTCGCCGGCATCCACCTGCTCGGCTACTCGATCAACACGCTGTCGCTGTTCGGCATGGTGCTGTCCATCGGCATCGTCGTCGACGACGCGATCGTCGTGCTGGAGAACGTCGAGCGCATCATCCGCGAGGAAGGGCTCTCGCCGCGCGACGCCGCGATCAAGGCCATGCAGGAGGTGACGAGCCCGATCATCGCCATCGTGCTGACGCTGGTCGCGGTGTTCGTGCCCATCGCCTTCCTGGGCGGCCTCACCGGCGAGCTCTATCGCCAGTTCGCGGTGACGATCTCGATCTGCGTGGTCATCTCGGGCATCGTGGCGCTGACGCTGTCGCCAGCCCTGTGCTCGCTGATCCTCAAGGGGCACGAGGAGCCCAACCGCTTCTTCAGGGCGTTCAACCGCGGCTTCGAGCGCGTCCGCGGGCGCTACACCCACGGCGTGGCCTGGCTCATCCGCCGAGGCGTGGTCGGCCTCCTGCTGTTCGGCGCGATGGTCGCCGCGGCCGTGTTCATGTGGCGCATCGTGCCGGGAAGCCTCGTTCCCGACGAGGACCAGGGCTTCTTCATCAGCGCGGTGTTCCTGCCCGACGGCGCGACGCTCGAGCGCACGCAGAAGGTGGTCGAGCAGGTCGAGGCCGCGGTGCGCAGCAATCCCGCCAACAAGGACGTGGTGGCGTTCACCGGCTTCGACTTCATCGGCAGCGGCGGCTTCCGCAACAACGCCGCGACGCTCTTCGTCACGCAGCAGCACTGGGACGAGCGCCACGTGACCGCGCAACAGCTCGTCGGCGAGCTGTTCGCCAAGACCGCCGGGATCAAGGACGCGCTGGTGCTGGCGTTCAACCCGCCGCCGATCTTCGGCCTCGGCAACACGGGCGGCTACGAGTTCTACATCCAGAGCCGCCGCGGCGCCGATGCCAAGCGCCTGTCGGAGGTCAAGGACGCCTTCCTCGCGCGCGCCAACCGCGACCCGATGCTGGGCGGCGCGCAGACGCTGTGGCACGCCGCGGTGCCGCAGCTCTACGTCGACGTCGACCGCGAGAAGGCCAAGAAGCTCGGCGTGCCGGTCACCGACATCTTCAACACGCTGTCGGCGACGATGGGCAGCTACTACGTCAACGACTTCAACCTTTACGGCCGTACCTGGCAGGTGCTGCTGTCGGCCGATCCCGACTACCGCAAGCGCCCCGACGACATCACCGGCGTGTACGTGCGCGCCGCGGCAGGCGAGATGGTGCCGCTGTCGTCGCTGGTCACCGTCAAGTACGCCTCTGGCCCCGATTCGATGGACCGCTTCAACAACCTGCCCGCGGTGAAGATCATCGGGCAGGCCGCGCCGGGCTACAGCTCGGGCCAGGCGATCGCGCGCGTCGAGCAGATCGCGCGCGAGACGCTGCCGCCCGACTTCAGCTTCGACTGGGGCGGATCGTCGTACCAGGAAAAGAAATCGGGCGGCGCGTCGACCTTCGCGCTGGCGTTGGCGGTGATCATGGTGTTCCTGATCCTCGCCGCGCAATACGAGCGCTGGTCGCTGCCGCTCGCCGTGCTGCTCGCCCTGCCGTTCGGCACCTTCGGTGCGCTGGTCGCGGTGTGGCTGCGCGGGCTCACCGGCGACGTCTACTTCCAGATCGGCCTCGTCACGCTGCTCGGCCTCGCCGCCAAGAACGCGATCCTGATCGTCGAGTTCGCGCTGTACAAGCACGAGGAGGGCATGTCGGCCTCGGCCTCGGCGGTGGAAGGCGCGCGGCTGCGCTTCAGGCCCATCCTGATGACCTCGCTGGCTTTCATCTTCGGCGTGCTGCCCCTCGCCATCTCGGTGGGCGCCGGCGCCGGCGCGCGGCACTCCGTGGGCACCGGCGTGATGGGCGGCATGATCGCGGCGACCTTCCTCGCCATCTTCTTCGTGCCGCTGTTCTTCAAGGTGATCTTCGACCGCAGCGCGCGCGAGAAGCGCGGCACCGCCGAGATCTTCGCGGAAATCGACCAGCACCATCACGCGACGAGCGCGGCGGCCGCCACCGGCCACGCGACGCCGGCGCGGGGAGAGGCAACGCCATGACCCATCCCTCCATGCCCCCGCACCGCCCCTTCGGCGGCGCGCGGATCGCCGCAGCCGGCCTCGCGCTGGCGCTGGTCGCGGGCTGCCAGACCACGCCCACCGAGCCGCCCGCGCTCGAGCTTCCCGCTGTCGCCACGGCGGCGAGCGGCACGGCCACGCTCGCCAGCGAACGCTGGTGGACGCTGTTCAACGATCCGGTGCTCGACCGGCTCGAGGACGAGGCGCTCGCGCACAACCTCGACATCGCCGCAGCGATCGCGCGCGTCGACTACGCGCGCGCGCAGGTGCAGCTCGCGCAGGCCGACCTGCTGCCCTCGGTCGGGCTCGGCGTCGACGCCTCGCGCGGACGCGCCACGCGGGTCGGCTCGACGCCCATCCCCGACGGCATCTCCAGCGTCGGCAACGACTTCCGGGTGGGCCTGCAGGCGTCCTACGAGCTCGACGTCTGGGGCAAGTTCCGCACGGCCACGCGCGCCGCGCAGAAGGACCTCCTTGCCTCGCGCTACGCCCGCGAGAGCGTGCGCGCCGCGGTCACCGCGGCGACCGCGCAGGCGTATTTCACGCTGGTCGCCTCGGATGCGCAGCTCGCGCTGCTGCGCGACACGCAGAAGTCGCGCGAGGAGTCGCTGTCGCTGCAGCGCGATCGCCAGCAGGGCGGCATCATCGGCAACTTCGAGCTCCGCTCGGCCGAGGCCGAGCTCGCGGCCGTCCAGGCCGACGTGGCATTCGCGCAGAACGCCGTCGCGCAGGCCGAGTCGGCGCTGGCGGCACTGGTGGGCCGCTCGCCGCGCGCGGTGTTCGACCCGCAGATCGACCGCGACTGCGAGCGCCGCGACTTCACCGCCGTGCCCACGCTGCCGGTCGGGCTCACCTCCGACCTGATGACGCGCCGGCCCGACATCCAGGCCGCGGAAGCGCAGCTTGCGTCCGCGAACATGCGCATCGACGTCGCGCGTGCCGACTACTTCCCCGCGATCTCGCTCACGGGGCTGTTCGGCAGCGAGGCCGCGGCGGTGAAGAACCTCTTCACCGGGCCCGCCGCGATCTGGGGCATCGGCGCGTCGCTGGTGCAGCCGCTGTTCAACTTCAAGGCCATCGAGGCGAACGTCACCGCCAGCACCGCAAGGCGCGACGAGCTCGTCGCCACGTACACGCAAACCGTGCAGTTCGCCTTCCGTGACGTGCACGACGCCCTCTACGCCAACGACGCCACGCGGCGCGCGCTGGTGGCGCAGCACCAGCGATCGGTGGCGCTGGCCGACGCGCTCGGCCTGTCCAACGACCGCTACAAGTCGGGCTATTCGGGCTTCGTCGAGGTGCTCGACTCGCAGCGGCAGCTCCTGCAGGCGCAGACGCTCGAGATCATCGCCGCCCGCAACGCGCGCGGCGCGCTGGTCGATCTCGCCAAGGCGCTGGGCGGCGGCTGGAACTTCCCCGATGCGGTGGCCTCGGAGACCACGACCAGCGTCTATCCGACGCTGCGGGAGATGTTTCCGGCGCCGGCGACCCCATAGTCGTCGTTCCCGAAGCTGTCGTTCCCGAAGCTGTCATTCCCGCGAAAGCGGGAACCTCGTGCCTGCACCCGGAACGGGGGAAGAAGCCGGGTTCCCGCTTTCGCGGGAATGACCGGATCGACTAGATCCCCATCGTCCCGTGGTGCGTCGTGACGATCCCCGGATCGACATGGATCGCGAATCCCAGGCGCCGCAGCGTCATGCACGCCCAGTAGTCCTCGGACAGGTACTCGCCGTCGACCGCGCCGGCACGGAACACGTCGTAGTGCAGCGGCACGTTGTCGATGCCGATCAGCGTCGCCATGCGTGCGTAGACGCCGCCGCGCGACTTCGCGTCCTCGACCAGCGCGTCCACCGCGCGGCGCGACAGCAAGAGCGCCGCGGTGCCGACGCGCTCCACCACCAGCAGGTCGCCGTCCTCGCCGAGCGTTGCGCCGACGTTGAAGAGGCGCTGCCCCGACGGGCCGCGCCCCTTGAGGGGCACGGCGGCGCCGACGACATCGCGGTCCGCGGCGACGAGGCGCTGCACGCCCTCCGGCGAGATAGCCACGTCGGCGTCCAGGAAGAACAGGTGCGTGCAGGACGCGTCGGCGTGGAAGGCCGACAGCAGCGCATTGCGCGCGCGGGTGATGAGGCTCTCGTTGGCCATGCCCACCAGCGTGTGGCGGATGCCGGCGCGCGACAGCGCGAGCAGGGACGCGGTGTACGAGAGGTGGACCAAGCCGCCGTAGGCGGGCGTCGCGATCATCAGGTTGGCGTCGGGCATCGCGTCGCTCACGGGCGCCAGGGGCCGGCATGGGTCCCCGCTTGCGCGGGGATGACGGCGTGGGTCCCCGCTTGCGCGGGGATGACGGTGTGCGGGTCCGCTTGCGCGGGGATGACGGTGGAGGGTCGTGGCACGTACTTGCGCGGGTTGCCGCAGAGCTGCGCGTTGAGCTCGGCGAAGCGCGCGAGCTCGGCGTCGCCGGCGCCGCGATAGCCGGCGGCGCGCCGCGCGTTGGCGGCATAGTGGGCATGCGCGTGCGCGCCCACGGCCGGCCTCGGGTGCCACATGTGCAGCGCCGCCTCGTCGTCGAGCTCGACCGTGGAAAGCCGC
Organism: Casimicrobiaceae bacterium; assembly: GCA_044226535.1. Lineage (GTDB taxonomy): Bacteria > Pseudomonadota > Gammaproteobacteria > Burkholderiales > Casimicrobiaceae > VBCG01. The sequence goes on from JBGAGT010000005.1 coordinate 8,264, forward strand.
GCGCGCTCGACCATTTCCGACAGCGCGTCGTCCTCGCCGCCCCAACCGACGAAGCGCTCGTCGAAGCCGCCGATGGCGAAGAACGCGTCGCGGCGGATCACGAAGGCGCCGCCGCAGAGGACCAGGTGCTCGCCCGCCGCGCCACGCCCCGCCTGCAACACGCCGGCCCCGGGCAAGGCCGCGGCGCCTTCGCGCAGCGCCTGCGACTGCGCGGCGTCGAGGTCGACCAGCCGCACATAGGGCTTGGCGAAGTCGTAGCGCTCGACGCAATGGGCGATCGCGCGTTCCAGCGATGCGCCGACGATGACGTCTGCGTCGCAGAACACCAGCACCGGCGAGGCGGCGGCGCGCGCGCCCATGTTGGCCGCCCAGGCCTTGTTGAACGGGCCCGGATTGAAGGCGAAGAGCGTCCGCGCCGCCGGGTGCGGAAGGACGCCGAGCGTCGGCGCCGCGTCCTGCTCGACCACCAGCACCTCGAGCTGCAACGCGCGCGGCAGGCGCGCGAGCACGGCCTCGAGGTTGGCAAGGCGCCATCCGTCGGCGTCCGCGCGGTACGGCACAATGATCGACGCACTCATGCTTCGATGCTAACCGATCCCGCATGAAGATCAGTGGACTCGTCGTCACGCGCGCGGCCTCGGCCGCGACGCTGCCGTTCGCCATCGGCGACTTCGCGCGGCAGACCCACGCCGGGCGCGAGCTCGTCGTGGTGCACGACGCCGGCGAGGCCTTCGATGCGCGGGTCCGCGCGCTCTGCGACGCCGCGGATGTCGAGGCCACGGTGCTGCGCGAGGCGCCGGGCTTGTCGCTCGGCGCGCTGCGCAATCGTGCGGTGGACGCCGCGCGCGGCGAATGCGTCGCGCAATGGGACGACGACGACCGCCACCATCCCGAGCGGCTCGCGCTCGCGGTCGAGGCGATGGAGCGCGAGCGCGCCGACGCCGCGTTCTCGACCGAGCAGATCCACGTGTTCGCGCCGCGCGGCCTCGCCTACTGGGAGGACTGGTCGCGCGATGCGCCGCCGCTCGACCTGGTGCAGGGCACGATGGTCGCGCGGCGAGCGCTGCTGCCGCGCTACGAGGAGCGCCGCGTCGGCGAGGACAGCGCGCTGGTGATCGCACTGGCACGTGCGGGGCGACGCATCGCGCGCGTCGCCGGGGCGGGCTGGTGCTATGTCTACGCCTGGCACGGTGGCAACGCCTGGTCGCTGGCGCACCACGCCGCCGCCGCGCGCGCCAAGGCGCTCGAGCCGGCACGGCTCGTCGCGCGCGAAGCGGCGCTGCGAAAGCGCCTCGCCGAGTTCGATCCACCTTTGCCGGCGTTCGAGTTCCCGGGGATCGGCACGGTCACGCCGCCGGCATGAAGCGTCGCGCGACGCGCGCGTAGGTGGCGTCGGCCTCCGCGATCCAGCGCGGCGTGATCATGCCCGCGTGGAAGCGCGAGAAGTCGGTCCGCTGCTCGGACCACCACAGGTGCGCCCACAGGTGCAGGCTCGCGCTGTCGCGCAAGTCGCGACCCGTCATCCACACGCAAGCGGGGACCCCCTCATCGCCGGACTCGAACAGCGACGCGATACCGGTGCGCGTCGCCGTATGGCGATACAGCACATGCTGAGGCAGCACCGTGAGGCCGGACGCATCGCGCGCCCAGATCCTCGCCGCGGTCGCGCAGGAATGCCGGCTCCAGCTCCCGTCGAAGACGCGCGCGCCTTCGACGATCCACTCGCGCAGGAAGGCGCTGCGCGGCCGTGCGACGATCACCGCGTTGCACAGCGAGGGCTCGAGCGTGCCGTGCACGCCGGGCATCGGCGCCTCCTCGCCCAGAACGCATTCGGCCTCGAACCAGCGGTCGGGATAGCGTGCGACGAACAGCGTGTCCATGTCGACGTAGACGCCACCCGCCTCCTCGAGGATCGCGAGGCGCAGGAAGTCGGCCTCGTGCGCGTAGTCGAAGCCGGCCGCCTCGATAAGCCGCCCTTCGGCGCTTTCCCGGTAGCGCGCGCGGTCGAAGCCGGGCGGTGGCGCGTTGCCGACGCGGTGGATGTCGAGCATGGGGGCGATGCGCTCCCACCACTCGCCGAACGGCAGGTGGCGGCAGTGGAAATGCAGGGCACGCGGCGCGTTGGTCGCGAGGCAGGAGGCGAGGCAGAGGTAATGCGCGAGGTGGAAGGGCTCGTGCTGCGGCTTGAGGCCGAACACGAAATGGAAGTCGCGCGGCGCGCTCATGGAGAGGCCCTCCGCGCTGCGCGCTTCGGGCTCGATTCGCGCTTGGGGCGGCCCGGCGCGCTCATGGAGAGGCCCTCCGCGCTGCGCGCTTCGGGCTCGATTCGCGCTTGGGGCGGCCCGGCGCGCTCATGCCAATCCCAGCGCGTCGACGAAGCGGGGGGTGATCACCGGCTCGCCGAACGCGGTGGCGATGCGCTCGGCGATGCCTGCGGCCGCCTCGCGGTGCGGCACGGGATCGCCGACAAACGCGCGCAATGCGGCGGCGGCGCCCTCGACGTCGACGTCGGCCCAGTGCTGCGAGCGCCAGTACGACGGCGCCTCGGGCGGGAACACCGGCACCGACGCGAAGCGCCAAGGCAGCGCGCCGGGCCACGCCGCGTCGTCACCGAGGTAGTCTCGATGGCCGCCCCAGCCCGTCATCAGCACGGGACGGCCGAACGTCGCGGCGTCGAAGGCGCCGAGCGCGAAGCCCTCGCCGTGCGCGGTCGACAGGTAGGCGTCGCCGATCAGGTGCAGCGCGTCGATGGCGCGGCCCGACATCTCGTAGGGCAGCACGACGACGCGCGGCGGCGCATGGTCGAGTTCCGCGGCGATCGAGTCGATCAGCGCGCGCGCCAGGCCCTCGGCGGGCTCGCGCCGGTATTCCGGCGCCACCGCGAAGCCGAGGGGATCGGTCTTCACCACGAGTGCAACGCTGTCGGCGGCGGAGAACGCGCACATGAACGCACGCAGCATCGTTCCCATGTCCTTGCGAGGATGCCAGGCACCGATGCTGTAGAAGACCGTGTCGACGCCGTCAAGTGCGAGCTCGCGGCGCAGCGCAGCGAGCTCGGCTGGGGCGAATGCGTTCCAGGCATGCCGGCGGACGTGCGGCACGACGGCGATGCGCCCGGGCGGCAGGGCCGTCGCCACGACGTCGCGGTTCTGCGCGCAGGGGACGACCACGCGATCGGCGAGCGCCAGCAGCGGGCGCCAATGCGGCGGCAGGCGGTCGGTCTCCCAGACCGTGCATCCGATGGCGCGGCAACCGGGCGTGAAGATCGCGGGCCAGAGCTCGGGCACGGTGAACGCGACCACGGTGTCGCAATCGAGCGGCAGCGACGTGGCGTCGACCAGCGCCCCGAGGTCGGAAAGTGCCGCGTCGCCGGCCGCGAACGCGGGCTCGCGCGCGGGGCTTACGAGGCTTGCGCGCGAGGGGCCCCAGCCGTCGGCGACGACGCGCCACTCGACGGAGAAGCCCGCGTTGACGAGCCCCCGCAGGTGCGCGATCGCGGCCATCGCATAGCCCGAGGGGCCGAAGGCCGAGACAAAGCGGATCGCGGGCCGGCGACCCTCGCGCGCGGTGGCAGCGATCGGCGCGGACGAGGGCCTCACGCCTTCGCGGGGATGGGGGTGCGGGGGATCTCCCCGCTTTCGCGGGGAAGGCGACCGACGATGACGGCTAGCTGCGGCGGCGGCGGCGGCTGAAGGCGAGGCCCGCGACGCCGGCCGACAGCGCGGCGAGCGCGAGCGGCGAAAGCGCCGGGATCGAAGTCGTGCCGACGTCCACGAAGACGGTGGCGGTCGAGTTGTCCCAGGTCAGCAGGTACTGGAACGCATCGGGTCCGCGATAGCCCGGGGACGGGGTGTAGGTGAGTGCGCCGCCGATGTCGAGCATGGCGGTGCCGTGCTGCGGTCCGGTACCGATGACGTAGGTCTCGGCCGTGGCGTTGCCGATGACGTCGTTGGCGGTGACGTTCACCCCCGACAGCACGGTGTTCATGGGCGTCGCGTAATGGTCGTTGACGGCTTGCGCCTGCGAGGCGACCGGCGCGGCCATCAGCCCCAAGCCGATCAGCGCCGCGGGCAGCGGCACGTGCAGGGCCGGCCGCCCTGCAGAACGGCCCGGCGCGGCGTCGTCTTCGCACACCGGCTTGCTTGGATCATCGGCCATCGGCAGTCCTCGAACGTGGGCCGCGGGGCGCGGGGCGCGGGATCGGCAGCGCTTCCGGGCGGCGATGCAGGAGTGTACGCGCGCGCTGCATTGCAGCGCAATTCCTCATTGCAGCGTCGGCTTCTTGAGGAAGTCGTCGCGCGAGGCCGAGCGCACCTCGACGTCGACGCGCACGCCCTTGCGCAGCAGCGTCAGCGCCACCGGGCAGCCCGCGGGGCCCGTGCGCCACACGCGGCGGAACAGGTCGGCGAGGCCGTTCACCGCCTCGCCGCCCACGGCGAGCACCACGTCGCCGGGCTCGACGCCCGCGACGTCGGCGGGCGCGTTCACCGCGACGCCGTTGACCACGAGGCCATCGGCGCCGTCGGCGGTGTACATGCCGAGCCACGGCCGCGGCGGGCGGATCAGCCGGCCGCCCGAGCGCAGCTGCTCGATCAGCGGAGGCAGGAGGTCGATGGGCACGAACATGTTGCCCTGCACCGACTGGTCGTCCTGCTGCTCCTGCACGAACAGCGAGCCCACGCCGATCAGGCGCCCGCGCACGTCGACCAGCGCCGCGCCGCTCCATTCCGGGTGCGCGGGGGTGGTGAAGAACGCCTGGTCGAGCACGTATTCCCAGTACCCGGCGAACTCGCGCTTGGCGAAAAGCCGCGCCTTCAGCGCGTGGCGGCGATCGCCGAAGCCGATGACATAGACCTCGTCGCCCGGGTCGACCGACGCGGTGTCGCCGAGCGCAACCGGCGGCACGTCGAGCGCGCCGAGCGGATGCACCAGGCCGAAGCCGCTGGCGTAGTCGTACAGCAGCGGGTGGGCGGGGACGACCGTGCCCCGCCGCGTGGTGAGCCAGGTCGAGCTGGCCTCGGTGATGAGGTAGCCCACGGTCAGCACCAGGCCGTCGTCGCCGATGACGATGCCGTTGCCCTCGCGCTCGGTGCCGAGCACGGGCGCGGTGAAGGCATCGGCCGCGACCTCGGTGCGCAGCCGCACGATCGACGACGACAGCGCGTCGACGTCGAAGGCGACGTCGCCCGGCTGCGGTTGCAGCGAAGGCGGGAATGCCCAGGAGGAAGGGTCGGCCATGTCGGGTTGGAGTCGGCCGCGGGCCGTACGTTCAACCCATCTTACGCGCGGCGCCGCCTCCTGCAGCGCCCGGCTTACATGCTGCGCCGGTACTGCCCCCCGACCTCGAACAGCGCCTGCGTGATCTGGCCCAGCGAGCACGCGCGCGCGGCGCTCATCAGCTCGGCGAACACGTTGCCGTCGTCGATCACGGCCTGCCGCAGGCGCGCCAGCGCCGCGGGCGCCTCGTGCGCGTGGCGTGCGTGGAAATCGGCGAGGCGCGCGAGCTGCCCCTCCTTCTCCTCGTCGGTGGAGCGCGCGAGCTCGAGCTTTTGCGGCACGGCGTCGCCGTGCGGGTTGCGGAAGGTGTTGACGCCGACGATGGGGTAGCTGCCGTCGTGCTTGCGATGCTCGTAGTACAGCGACTCCTCCTGGATCTTGCCGCGCTGGTAGCCCGTCTCCATCGCGCCCAGCACGCCGCCGCGCTCGGAGATGGCCTCGAACTCCTTCATCACGGCCTCCTCGACCAGGTCGGTGAGCTCGTCGATGATGAACGAGCCCTGGTTGGGGTTCTCGTTCCTGGCGAGACCCCATTCGCGGTTGATCACGAGCTGGATGGCCATCGCGCGGCGCACGCTCTCCTCGGTGGGCGTGGTGATCGCCTCGTCGTAGGCGTTGGTGTGCAGCGAGTTGGCGTTGTCGTAGGTGGCGATCAGCGCCTGCAGCGTGGTGCGGATGTCGTTGAAGGCGATCTCCTGCGCGTGCAGGCTCCGGCCCGAGGTCTGGCAGTGGTACTTCAACTTCTGCGAACGCTCGTTGGCGCCGTAGCGGTTCTTCATCGCCACCGCCCAGATGCGCCGCGCCACGCGCCCCAGCACCGAGTACTCGGGGTCCATGCCGTTGGAAAAGAAGAACGAGAGGTTCGGCGCGAAGTCGTCGATGTGCATGCCGCGCGCCAGGTACGCTTCGACGAAGGTGAAGCCGTTAGACAGCGTGAAGGCGAGCTGCGAGATCGGGTTGGCGCCGGCTTCGGCGATGTGGTAACCCGAGATCGACACCGAGTAGAAGTTCCTCACGTCGTGGTCGACGAAGTACTGCTGGATGTCGCCCATCACCTTGAGCGAGAACTCGGTCGAGAAGATGCAGGTGTTCTGTCCCTGGTCCTCCTTGAGGATGTCGGCCTGCACCGTGCCGCGCACCGTGGACAGGGTCCAGGCGCGGATCTTGGCGGCCTCGTCGTCGGTGGGCTCGCGGCCGTTGTCGCTGCGGAACTTGTCGAGCTGCTGGTCGATCGCGGTGTTCATGTAGAACGCCAGGATCGTCGGCGCGGGGCCGTTGATGGTCATCGACACGGAGGTCGAGGGGCTGCAGAGGTCGAAGCCGCCGTACAGCACCTTCATGTCGTCGAGCGTCGCGATGGACACGCCCGAGTTGCCGACCTTGCCGTAGATGTCGGGGCGGCGGTCGGGGTCGAAGCCGTACAGCGTCACCGAGTCGAAGGCGGTGGAAAGCCGCTGCGCAGGCATGCCGTCGGCGAGGAGGTGGAAGCGGCGGTTGGTGCGGAAGGGGTCGCCCTCGCCTGCGAACATGCGCGTGGGGTCCTCGTTCTCGCGCTTGAAGGCGAACACGCCCGCGGTGTAGGGGAAGCTGCCGGGCACGTTCTCGAGGAGCTGCCAGCGCAGGATCTCGCCCTCGTCCTCCCAGCGCGGCAACGCGACCTTGGGGATGCGCGTGCCCGAGAGCGAGGTGGTGACGAGGCTGGTGCGGATCTCCTTGTCGCGGATCTTCACCACGTACTCGTCGCCGCCGTAGGCCTTCTTCGTCTGCGGCCACATGTCGAGGAGCTTGCGCGAAGCGGGGTCGAGCGCGGACTCGCGCTCGGCGACGAGCTGCTCCACCACCGCCGTTTCGGCCTTGCAGTCCTCGGCGACCGCGCCGCGGCCGGCGACCTTGCTGCCGGCGAGGACGTCCTTGCAACCCGCCTTCATCATCGCCCTGGCTGCGCGAAGCTGCTGGCGTTCGCGCGCCACCTTGGCCTGCGCCTCGGCCCAGGCGCGGTACTCGCGCACCGACGCCGCGATGTCGGCGAGGTAGCGCACCCGTGCCGACGGCACGATGGCGTGCTGGCGCGTGGACGCACGCGTGTCGACCCGCGGCAACCGGTGCTCGCCGAGCTTCATGCCGCGCGCGGCGAGCGCGGCGGCGATGCCCTGGTAGAGCGCGGTGACGCCGTCGTCGTTGAAGCGCGAGGCGATGGTGCCGTACACCGGCATGGTGTCGGGGGACTCCTTGAAGCGCTCGCGGTTGCGCTGGACCTGCTTGCGCACGTCGCGCAGCGCGTCGGCCGCGCCCTTGCGGTCGAACTTGTTGATGGCGACGAAGTCGGCGAAGTCGAGCATGTCGATCTTCTCGAGCTGGCTCGCGGCGCCGAACTCGGGCGTCATCACGTACAGCGAGAGGTCGACCAGCGGGACGATGGCGGCATCGCCCTGGCCGATGCCCGAGGTCTCGACGACGACGAGGTCGTAGCCCGCCGCCTTGCAGGCGACGATGGCATCGGGCAACGCCTTGCTGATCTCGCTGCCGGCCTCCCGCGTGGCGAGCGAGCGCATGTACACGTGGCCCGGCCGCTCGGGGGAGGCGATGGCGTTCATGCGGATGCGGTCGCCGAGCAGCGCGCCGCCCGACTTGCGGCGCGAGGGATCGATCGAGATCACCGCGATCGAAAGCCGGTCGTCCTGGTCGAGCCGGAAGCGCCGCACCAGCTCGTCGGTCAGCGAGCTCTTGCCGGCGCCGCCGGTACCGGTGACGCCGACCACCGGCGCCTTGCTGGCCTTGGCGCGCGCCATGAGCGCGTCGGCGAGCGCCTTGGGCGCGTGGCCCGCTTCGAGCGCGGTGATCATCCGCGCCAGCGCATGCACGCGCTGGTGCGGGTCCGCGGCATCCAATGCCTCCGCGGGGGGGCACTCGGCCGAGAGGTCGTGGTCGCAGGCCGCGACGATCTCGTTGATCATGCCCTGCAGGCCGAGCCGCTGCCCGTCCTCGGGCGAGAAGATCCGCGTCACGCCGTAGTCGTGCAGGGCGCGGATCTCGTCGGCGACGATCACCCCGCCGCCGCCGCCGAACACCTTGATGTGCGCCCCGCCGCGCGCGCGCAAGAGGTCGATCATGTAGCGGAAGTACTCGACGTGCCCGCCCTGGTAGGACGACACGGCGATGCCGTTGGCGTCCTCTTGCAGCGCGCAGGTGACGATGTCGTCGACCGAACGGTTGTGGCCGAGGTGGATGACCTCGCAGCCGCTCGCCTGCAGGATGCGCCGCATGATGTTGATGGAGGCGTCGTGGCCGTCGAACAGGCTCGCCGCGGTGACGAAGCGCACCTTGTTGACGGGCTTGTAGACGAGCGCCTTGCCGGCGATCGACAGATCGGTCATGGGTTCCTCCAGCGTCGCAGGACGATTATCGCCCCGCGTAAGGCCCGGGACCGGGGACGATATATGACGTTTACGTAAACGTCAATCACGAGGAGCCGCCGCCGGCTGCGTGCTAGGCTCGCGCCGCCCCGCTCCGACCTCCGCCCCGCCCGCCACCGCATGCCCACGCTGCAAGCCTTCGTCGAGCACTACGGCTACCTCGCGGTCTTCGTCGGCTGCTATTTCGAGGGGGAGACGGTGCTGGTGATCGCAGGCTTCGCCGCGCACCTGGGCTACTTCTCGCTGCCCGGCGTGATCGGGACGGCGGCGCTCGCCGGCTTCTGCGGCGACCAGACCTGGTACGCCGTCGGGCGACGGTACGGAAAGGCACTGACGCAGCGCTACCCCGGCCTCGCGCGCGGCGCGACGCGCGTGCAGGCGCTGGCCGGGCGCTACGGCGGCTACGCGGCGTTCGGGCTGCGCTTCCTCATCGGGCTCCGGATCGCGGGACCGTTGGCGCTCGGCGCCGCGCATTTCCCGCGACTCTCCTTCGCCGCGGCCAATGCCGCGGGCGCGATGGTATGGGCGACGCTCTTCGCCTGTGCCGGCTACCTGTTCGGCCAGGCCTTCACCAACGCGCTCCACCACGCGCGGCGCTACGAGGCGATCGCCTTCGTCGTGCTCGCCGTGGTGCTGCTGCTCGCGTCCGCGCTGATACGCCATCGCGCGCGGCGCACGTCCTGAGGCAGCACATGGATCCCGCTCGCGCCCCGCTGCGGCTCTCGGCGATGTCGCTGCTGCCGATCCTCGCCTTCGTCGCGGCGGCGCTCGCCACCATCCTGCTCGCCGGCGGCATCGGGCCGGTCGACCGCGCGCTGGGCGACGCCATGACGCGGCTGGCCGCGCGCGGCGCGGTCGCCGACCGCGACATCATCGTCGTCGACATCGACGACCGATCGCTCGAGGCGATGGCGGGCGAGTTCGGCGTGGGCCGCTTCCCCTGGCCGCGCGCCGTGTACGGCGAGCTGGTCGACGAGCTGCGTGCGCAGAAGGCGCGCGCCATCGTGTTCGACATCGAGCTCTACGAGCCCGACCTCGTCAACCGCGAGAGCGACGCGGTGCTCAACGCCTCGCTCGCCGGCAGCGACAACGTGTTCTTTCCCATCAAGACCCTGTCGCGCATCGCCCGCGACGAAGGCGTGTTCCTGTCGCGCGTGGCGGGGGACCTGGCGCTCGAGCTCCGCGGAGACCCCGACCCTGCGGCGCGCGCCACGCTGGAGCTGCCGCTGGCGCTCGACAAGCCGGTGTGGAAGCGCACCGGCCTGATCGACTTCCTCGCCGACAGCGATGGCATCGGCCGCCGCTACTGGATCGGCGCAACCTTCGGCGGCTGGGTCGTACCTTCGCTGCCGGCGCGCGTCGCCTCGACGCTGGGCTACGCCGTGCCCCACGTCCCGTCGATCCGGCTCGCCTGGCGAGGGGACGCCATGTTCCCCCACCCTCGCGTGGCCTTTGTCGACCTGTACGAGGACATCCAGCGCGGCAAGCGCGAACGGCCCAAGGACGAGTTCGCGGGCAAGATCGTGGTGATCGGCGCGTCAGCGACCCACCTCGGCGACTTCCGCGCGACACCGGTCAGCGCGACCTATCCCGGTGTGGAGATCCTCTCCACCGCCATCGACAACCTCAAGCACGCCGACTACGTCACCGAGGCGGGTCGCGCGCTGCCTGCGCTGGCGGCGCTGCTGCTGTTCGCGCCGATGCTGGTGGCCGAGCGCCGCCGCATGCACCTCGGGAGCATGGCCGCGATGCTCCTCGTCGCGACGCTGGTCATCGTGGGAGCGGGGTACGTCGCGCTGGTGAACGCGCGCCTGATGGTCTCGCTCGGCACGCCGCTCGCGTTCGCCTGGGTGTACTTCCTGGTCGCCACCGGCCGGGCGTTCGTCGCCGAGCAGCGCGCGCGCCTCGACCGCGAGCGCGTGCTGTCGCGCTTCCTCGACCCGCGCCTCGTCAAGCGGCTGGTCGGGGAAGGCGTTCGCGTCGAGGACTTCGGCAACGAGACGCGCACCATCACCGTGCTGTTCTCCGACATCCGCGGCTTCACGAGCTACGCCGAGTCGCGCGACGCCGGCAGCGTGGTGGCGGTGCTCAACGACTACCTGTCGCGCCAGTCGGAGACGGTGTTCCGCCACGGCGGCACGCTTGACAAGTTCATCGGCGATGCGATCATGGCCTTCTGGAACGCGCCCACCGACGACGCCGACCATGCGTCGCACGCGGTGGCCTGCGCGAAGGACATGCTGGCGACGCTCGAGGGGTTCAACGCGTCGCGCGGCGGCGAGGCACCGCTCGACATCGGCATCGGGATCCACACGGGGCCGGCGGTGGTCGGCTTCGTGGGCTCGGCGCGCAAGCTCGAGTACACGGCGATCGGCGACACGGTCAACCTCGCGAGCCGCATCGAAGGGGAAACGAAGGGCCGCGCGCGCCTGCTGGTCTCGGAGGCGACGCGCAGTGCCGTGGGGGGCGACGGGTTCCGCGAGGTCGCGGTCGTCGCGGTCAAGGGCCGTGCGCAGGAGGTGCGGCTCTACACGCTGGAAGGCATCGAATGAATACGAGGCACCTGCCGCCGACGTCCGCGCCGGCGGGCCCGCGCGGCCTGCGCGCCGCATCGGCGACGCGCACGCTCGCCACGCTCGCCATGCTGGCGCTGCTCGTCCCGACGGGCGCGTTCGCCGAGCCCGCGCAGACCGTGCGCGCCGTCGACCTCAAGGCCACGCCCAAGTCCGACGCGAAGACGGTGGTCGCAGTCCCCGCAGACGCGACGGTCGACATCGTCAAGCGCGAAGGCGCCTGGGTGCAGCTCAAGTCGGGCAAGTCCACCGGCTGGGCCAAGCTCTTCGACGTGCGCGTGACGCCGGTCGCGGGTGCTGCGCCGGCGAAGAAGGGCAACGCGGCCGCCGAGACGCTCGGCCTCGCCATGGGCACGCGCGGCGCGAGCGTCACCACCGGCGTGCGCGGCCTCGACGCCGACATGCTCGCCAAGGCCACGCCCAACGCGCAGGCCTTCGCCAAGCTCGAAAGCTACGCGCGCAGCAAGGACCAGGCGACGGCCTTCGCCAGGGCCGGCAAGCTCGCCACGCGCGACGTGGCCTTCGTCGACGCCGACGGCAAGGTGGCGGCGCTGACGCCGGCGGGGGTGCCCAAGTGAGCGCGCGGCCAACCAAACGGCTTCACCAGCTCGGCGCCACGCTCGGCCTCCTGGCCGCGCTGCTGTTGCCGGCGGGCTGCGCGACCACCGGCGGTGGCGGCGCCCCGGCGCCCACCGGCACCGACATCGTCAAGTCAGCGCTGGGCGGCTTCTCGGTGGGCGGCATCAACGTCGGCGCGGCCGCCGGCGCGGTCACCAGCGCGCACGAGGCCTACCGCGAGATCCCCGAGGACGAGGAAATCGTCATGGGTCGCGACATCGCCGCGGGGCTCCTCGGCGCCGCGCCGCTCGCCACGTCCAGCGAGCAGCAGATCTACGTCAACAACGTCGGGCGGTGGCTGGCCCTGCACTCGCCGCGTCCCGACCTGCCCTGGCATTTCGGCATCCTCGACGCCGACACCGTGAATGCCTTCGCGACGCCCGGCGGCAACGTGTTCGTCTCGCGCGGCCTCCTGCTGCGCGTGCACAGCGAGGCCGAGCTCGCCGGCATCCTCGCGCACGAGATCTCGCACGTGGCGATGAAGCACCACCTCAACGACATCCAGAAGAACGCGCAGAAGAACCTGGCCCTCGACCTCGCGTCGCTGAAAAGCGGCGGGCTCGCCGGCGAGGCCGCGCGCGCGGTGGCGCGGGTGGGGCTCGAAGGCTACGTGCGCGGCCTCTCCCGCGAGGACGAGCTCGCCGCCGACCGCATGGGCGTGGTGATCGCGGCGCGCGCGGGCTACGAGCCCTATGGCCTCGTGGCGGTGCTGCAGTCGCTGGCGTCGATGCCCCAGGACGACGCGGCGCTGGGCTTCTTCCTCAAGACCCACCCCGCGCCCGCCGACCGCATCGGCGCGCTCGAAAAGGCGATGCCGCCGTCCTTCGAGGCGTGGTCGCTGCCCAACCCGGCGCTGGCGCGCTTCAATCGCACGTTCCCGCAAAAGTAAGCGCTCGCACTCGGCAACCCTGGTCATTCCCGCGAAAGCGGGAACCCACCCGCCGTCATTCCCGCGAAAGCGGGAACCCACCCGCCGTCATTCCCGCGAAAGCGGGAACCCACCCGCCGTCATTCCCGCGAAAGCGGGACCCCATGGGTCCCCGCTTTCGCGGGGATGACGGGCGCCCGCATTCCGTCGCGGCCCGGGTCCTTCCATCCCGGCGGGCTCCGCTTTGTCACCCACCTGCGTTGCCCGGCGGGGCATGCCTATACTTGCCGATTGTCCCTTTCGTCCCCAACTCCCATGCTTGCCGGTCGACTTTCCCGTGCGGCGCTCGCCGCCGCCTCCTTCATGATCGCCACCTTCGCCGTCGCCGCCACCGCCGCGTTGCCGCCCGGGGTCACCCAGGGGCCCAGCGTCGAGGGCGTCACCCAGTTCCAGCTCGCCAACGGCCTGCGCGTCGTGCTGTTCCCCGACGCCACCAAGCCGACCACGACGGTGAACGTGACCTACCTCGTCGGCTCGCGCTTCGAGAACTACGGCGAGACGGGGATGGCGCACCTGCTGGAGCACATGCTGTTCAAGGGCACGCCGTCGAACCCCAGCGTGTTCACCGAGCTCGGCCGCCGCGGCATGCGCTTCAACGGCACGACCTGGTACGACCGCACCAATTACTTCGAGACCTTCGCCGCCAACGACGCGAACCTCGACTGGGCGCTGAAGATGGAGTCCGAGCGCATGACCCAGTCGGGCTTCACCAAGGCCGAGCTCGACAGCGAGATGACGGTGGTGCGCAACGAGTTCGAGCGCGGCGAGAACGATCCCAGCCGCGTGCTCTCGCAGCGCGTCGAGGCCGTCGCCTACGACTGGCACAACTACGGCCACAGCACCATCGGCGCGCGCTCCGACATCGAGAACGTCCCGTTCGAGAACCTGCGCGCGTTCTACAGCCGGTACTACCAGCCCGACAACGCCGTGGTGGTCGTCGCCGGCAAGTTCGACCCCGACAAGACGCTCGAGCTCATCGCGCGCTACTTCGGCGCGATCCCCAGGCCCACGCGCGTGCTCGCCCGCGAGTACACCGCCGAGCCGGTGCAGGACGGCGAGCGCAGCGTGACCATCCGTCGCGTGGGCAGCCAGCAGCTCGTGCAGGTGCTGTTCCGCGCGCCCGCGGGCTCGTCGAAGGACGCTGCCGCGATGGCCGCGCTGACGTCGATCATGACCACGGCGCCGGGCGGCCGCCTGTACAAGTCGCTGGTCGAGGCCAAGAAGGCTTCGACCGTAAGCGGCTATTTCTACACCCTCCACGACCCCGGCATGGTCAACTTCGAGGCCGAGGTGGCGCTCACCGACCCGATCGCCGCCGCGCGCGACGCCATGGTCGCGACGCTCACGGGGGTGCGCGACACGCCGATCACCGACATCGAGCTCAACCGCGCCCGCGCCAAGTTCGTCAAGGAATTCAACGACACCATCAACGACCCGCAGCGCTTCGGCGTGCGCGTCTCGGAATCGATCGCGCAGGGCGACTGGCGCCTGATGTTCATCAACCGCGACGAGTGGCGCAGCCTCAAGGCCGCGGACGTGACGCGCGTGGCCGGCGAGTACTTCAAGCCCGCCAACATGGTGGTCGGCCTGTTCCTCCCCGACGCCAAGCCCGACCGCGCGCCCGCCTCGCAGCCCGTCGACGTCGCCGCGCTGGTGGCCAACTACAAAGGCGACAGCGCCGTGGCCGCGGGCGAGGCCTTCGACACCTCGATCGCCAACCTCGAGTCGCGCACCGAACGCCTCGTGCTACCCAACGGCATGAAGGTCGCGCTGCTGCCGCGCAAGACGCGCGGTGCCACGGTCAACGTCTCGTTGCGCATGAACCTCGGCGACGAGAAGACGCTGTTCGGCAAGGACGCGCTCGCCTCGGCCACCGCCGAGATGCTCACCAAGGGCACGCAGAAGCGCAGCCGCCAGGACTTCGACGACGCGCTCGACGGCATGCTCGGCAAGCTGCATTTCTCCGGGGACGGCCAGGTGGTCTCGGCGCAGGGCCAGACCGTGCGCGCGTCGCTGCCTGACTTCCTGGCGCTGATGGCAGAGGCCGTGCGCAGCCCGCGTTTCGACGCGGACGAAGCCGGCAAGATGACGCGGGAATGGCTGGCGTCCGTCGAGCAGGGCCGCACCGACCCCGAGGCGATCGCCGCGCGCGAGATCCAGCGCGTCAACAACCCGTATCCCAAGGGCGACCTGCGCTACCAGCCGACGATCGACGAGGAAGTCGCCGACATCAAGTCGGTCACGCCCGGCGCCATGAAGGCCTTCCACGACCAGTTCTACGGCGCCTCCAATGCCGAGATCGCGGTGGTCGGGGACTTCGACGCGTCGGTGGTGAAGAAGCAGCTGGCCGAGCTCTATGGCGACTGGAAGGCGGCCGCCGCGTATGCGCGCATCCCGCGCCCGATGGTCCCGAACAAGGGCCAGACCATCAGCATCGAGACGCCCGACAAGTCGAACGCCACCATGCGCGCCGCGCTCGCGGTGCCGATGAACGACCTGTCGAAGGACATCGCGCCGCTGCTCGTGGCGACGCGCGCGCTCGGCGCCGGCACCGACTCGCGCATCTTCCTGCGCGTGCGCGTCAAGGATGGCCTCGCCTACGGCGTGGGCCTGGTGGCGCGCCCCGCGTCGATCGACCTCAACACGGGGATGATCGGCTACGCGATCTTCGCGCCGCAGAACAAGGCACGCGTGCAGACGGGCTACGGCGAGGAGATCGACCGCGCCCTGAAGGACGGCTTCACCGACGCCGAGATCGCGTCGGCGAAGAAGGCGCTGCTGGAATCCCGCGTGCTGCCGCGCGCGGACGACGCGGCGCTCGCGGGTTCGCTCACCGACCAAGCCTGGCTCGGCCGCACCTGGAAGGAAGCCGGCGCGCTCGACGCCGACATCGCCGCGGTGACCCCCGCCTCGGCCGCGGCCGCGCTGCGCAGCTACATCAAGCCGGGCGACATCGCCTACGTCTACGCCGGCGACTTCGCCAACGCGAAGAAGTAACGATCGACTCCCGGGCGAGGCGCTACCATGGTGCCTCGTCCGTGACCCCGCCTGCTTCCCCCCACTCGCCGCGCACGTCGATCCGCCCCGCGGACCTCGGCTGGATCCTCGCCGTGGTCGCGGCCTGGGGCTTCGCCTTCGTCCCCATCCGCGTCGCGCTCGACGAAGTCCCTCCGTTCGCGCTGGCCGCGCTGCGCTTCTTCTTCGCCGCGATGCCGGCGATATTCTTCCTGCGGCGGCCCGCGATGCCGTGGCGCTACATCGCGGGCTACGGCATCGCCATTGGGGCGGTGCAGTTCGGCCTCCTGTTCCTCGGCGTCGCGCTCGGCATGCCGGTCGGCCTCTCCTCGCTGGTCATCCAGGTGCAGGTGTTCTTCACCATCGCGCTGGCGGTCGCCTTCGCCGGCGACCGGCTCGCCGCCGCGAGCGTCGTGGGCGGTGCGATCGCGGCGCTGGGCATCGTCGTGCTCGCGGCCTACAAGCTGATGGAGGGCATGACGGCCACGTTCGCGGGCTTCGCCTGCGTCGTCGCCGCGGGCCTGGCCTGGGGCGTGGGCAACGTCATCGCCAAGAAGGCCGGGCAGCGCTACCGCCCCGACATGCTCGCCATGGTGGTGTGGTCGAGCATCGTGCCGGTGCTTCCGCTGGCGATCGTCGCGTGGCTGTTCGAGGGCGGTACTTCGGCGGTACAGGCAGTGGCGAACGCGTCGTGGAAAGCCTGGGCCTGCGTGCTGGTGATGTCCTGGGGCGCGACGCTGTTCGGCTTCGGCTCCTGGGCCGCACTGATGCATCGCTACTCGGCCGCGCTGGTCTCGCCCTTCGCGCTGCTGATCCCCATCTTCGGCATGGCCTTCGCCGCGCTGCTGCTCGGCGAGCGCCTGGCACCCATGCAGTTCGCCGGCGCGGCGCTGGTGTTCGCGGGGTTGCTGGTGAACGTGTTCGGACAGCGGGCGTGGCGGGTGCTGGCGCACCGCGCGCGGTAGCCGGCGGCACGGCGATACGCGCGAGCAGGTCAACGTCGATTCTGGTCCCTCATCGGTGCCGATGGGTCCTTCTGAGCGTCTCCGACGGCAACTCTCCGAAGAGCGCCCCGTACTCCCCCGAGAACCGTCCCCAATCCCAGACGCCGAGGCGGGACACGACATCCGTCACTCGAAGGCCATCGCCACTCGCGCGGGTGAGTTCACGACGAACCGCGTTGAGCAACCGGAGCCGAAGGTAGTGCTTCGGGCTGACGCCTAGTTGCTCGGCGAACGCGTTGTGAAGCGTCCGGTGGGAAACGCCCGCCACCTTCGCGAGATCGTGCAGGGACGGCCTCCGATCGGCTTCGTCTTCGAGCCACTGGTCCACCAGCTGGATAATCCCGGCTCGCGAAATCCGACGCCTTCCCGCGCGCGTCGGGATCCCCGGGCTTTCCGACGAGGTTCCAAGCAACGTGCGCGCCGCAGCCACCAGGCGGTCTGCGGCGTCCTTCCGGCCGAGCGGGTTCGCGTCGAAAGCGCCAGTCATCGCGGCGCCAGCGACTTGCATGAGCGTGTGCCGGAACCTCGATCGAGCGACGGTCGCCGACTTGATCAAGCCGCAAGGCAGCGAAGGAAGCGCTCGCTCGTCCGCCGTCGTGCGCAGCAACCGCGATGTGGGAATCAGCGCCGAGATCCATTCCACGGCATCCAGCGACGTGACGCGAATCTGATGCGCCCTCGGGACGACCATCACGCTGCCGGGATCGAAGGCCGCCCCGTTGCCGATCATGCCCCCCGTCGCAGCGACACAGACCATCAGCCCTACGACTTCAAGATCGATGGCGCCTTCGAAGACGCATGGCCCTCCGTCACGCGCCCAGCGTACTGACACGCCATCGAGGTCGATCCAGGCACTTTCCCAGCGTTGCCGTGCACGCTTCAGCGCAAAGACGCTCAGGTCGCGATGACCTAGCGAAGCCGCGTATTCCTCGAACGAGTGAAAGCGCTGTCGTAGCAGCATCGATAGGCGGCGGTCGGCTGAATATTTGCCAGATTCGAATAGTATCCCCCATGAGCGCGGTATAGGCTGGTACGCCGAAGCGTGGGCCCGAGGGAAGCCGGTGCTTCACGATGCCGGCGCGCGACTTCGAACACACGCCGGCGCAGCGGCGACGCCGCCTGCGAGCAAGAGCATGCGTCATGCCGCTTGGCGCACTCGATGCGAGCATGCACCTGCACCCTCCAGGACTGGACGGACAGCATGACGACAAAAGCAACTGAGCACCTGCTTGCAACCCGCGCTTTCAGGAGCGCGGCCATCGCTCCCTCGTCGAACTGGGCACGGGCCATGCCTCCGGGGCCCGACACGCGAGTCAAGATCACCGAAGCGTACGCCGCGCTGGTGGCACGCGACGTGTATTTCTGGGCCTGGCCGATGGTCAACGTGTACAACCGGCGGCTGTATTTCTCCAAGATCACGCAGCACCAGTACACGGGCCCATCCCCTCAAGCACCCGTCAACCACTTCACCATGCTTACCGACTACGCCTCGCCGGAACAGCGCAACGTGGCGTGCGCAAACCAGGACGTGGTCTACGGGATGGGCGCCCTCGGCCTGGACATCTCGCCGGCGGTGATCCAGGTCCCCGATCTCGGCGAGCGTTTCTGGGTCTATCAGATCGTCGACCTGCGCACCGACAGCTTCGTTCAGCTTGGAAAGATGTACAACACGACGCCGGGCTTCTACCTGCTGGTCGGTCCCCAATGGGACGGCGAGGTACCTCGCGGCATCACCAGGGTCTTCCGCTCGCCGACGAATACCGGGCTTGTCGGTCCGCGCATTGCGCAGAACGATACGCCCGAGGACAAGAAGGCCGTGCAGGACCCGCTCACGCGGGTACTGATGTATCCGCTGGCGGATTTCGACGGATCGATGAAGAGCATCGATTGGAAGAGCCTGCCTCATCTGCCGGGAAAGACCCCGACCGGCCAGGGCGAGACGCAATGGGTGTTTCCCGAGACGTTCTTCGACGTGCTGCCCGCCGTGCTCGCGGACGGCCCGCCCCTTCCTGGTGAAGAGGCTCGCTATGCGCAGGTGCTCGCCGTGCTGGACGCCCTCGAGCAAAATCCGTCACTCAAAGCGCCGATGGTTGCGGCAGCCGCCGAAGTCGAGCGGCAGGTCGTCCAGCCGCTCTTCGAATTCAGGAATTATGGCGAGCAGCTGCCCAACCGCTGGAGCACGATCTCCAACGAGTCGGCCTTCGGCACCGACTACTTCACACGGACCGCCGTGTCGAAATCGAACATCCTGGTCAACTCGCCACAAGAGACGAAGTACTACTATCAGGATCTCGATGCGACGGGCGCACGCCTCAACGGCGCGCATCGCTACACGGTGACATTCGCGAAGGACCGGACGCCGCCGGTACACGGCTTCTGGTCGCTGACCATGTACAAGGACGACCATTTCTTCGTTCCTAACGACATCGGCCGCTACTCGATCGGCACAAAGAACCAGGATCTGTACTTCGCGAACGACGGCTCGTTGACGATTTACGTGCAGTCCGACGCGCCGGGCAAGCCGCATGAGCGTGCCAATTGGCTGCCCGCGCCGCCGGATGGTGATTTTTCGCTCTATGTGCGCGCGTACTGGCCCAAGACGCCCGTCCTCGATGGTTCGTGGACACCGCCCGCAGTCGAACGAAGGTAGTTGGAGGTGACGGATCGGCGGTGTTCGATGCAGGAAGCCGCGCCATCGCGTGACAGCCCGCGCCGCAACGGCTACCATCGAACGATCGTTCGCATGGGCCGCCGATGCTTTCCCCCACACCCACGCTCGAGGTCGCACCCAAGCCGGCCTTCGCGCTCAACGACGCCCAGTCACGCGCCGCGCGGCACGACCACGGTCCCACCTCGCCTCCGCTCCTGATCGTCGCCGGCGCCGGCACCGGCAAGACCGCGACCCTGGCGCACCGCGTCGCGCACCTGGTGCTCTCGGGGATCTCGCCCCAGCGCATCCTGCTGATGACCTTCAGCCGTCGGGCCGCCGCCGAGCTCTGTGCCCGCAGCGAGCGCACACTGCGCACCACCCGGCCGCAGCTCGGTGAAGGCCTGCTGCTGCCCTGGTCGGGGACCTTCCACTCCATCGCCGCGCGCATCCTGCGCGAGTTCGCGCCGCGCGTCGGCCTCGCCCCCGACTTCAGCATCCACGACCGCGGCGACAGCGAGGACCTGATGGGCCTCGCGCGCGCGGCGCAGCGCGCCGGGTCGTCCACGCAGAAGCGCTTCCCCTCGGCCGCGACCTGCATGGCGGTCTACTCGCGCACGGTGAATGCCGAGACGGCGCTGCCCGAGGTGCTGGCGCGCGACTTCCCCTGGTGCGCGCCCTGGGAGCGCGAGCTCGTCGCGCTGTTCGATGCCTACGTCGCCGCGAAACAGGCGCAGCACGTGCTCGACTTCGACGACCTCCTGCTCTATTGGGCGGCGATGATGGAGGACGAAACGATCGCGGCCGAGCTCGGCGCACGCTTCGACCACGTGCTGGTGGACGAGTACCAGGACACCAACCGGCTGCAAGGAACCGTCCTGCGAAGGCTCAAGCCCGACGGGCGCGGCGTCACCGTGGTGGGCGACGATGCGCAGGCCATCTACGGCTTTCGCGCCGCCACCGTGCGCAACATCCTCGACTTCCCGGGCCAGTACGCCGAGCCCGCGCGCGTGGTCGCGCTGGAATGCAACTACCGCTCGACCGCGCCCATCCTCGACGCCTCGAATGCGCTGATGGAAGCCGCGCACGAGCGCCACGCCAAGACGCTGGTCAGCGCGCGGGAGGGCGGCGAGCGGCCGCGCCTCGTCACCGTCGCCGACGAGACGACGGAAGCACGCTGCGTCGCCGAGGCGGTGCTCGCGCAGCGCGAGGACGGCATCGACCTGTCGCAGCAGGCGGTGCTGTTCCGCAGCTCGCACCACAGCGCGATGCTCGAGCTCGAGCTCGCGCGCTGCGACATTCCCTACGTCAAGTTCGGCGGGCTGCGCTTCCTCGACTGCGCGCACGTCAAGGACACGCTGGCGCTGCTGCGCTTCGCCGCCAACCCGCGCGATCGCCTCGCGGGCTATCGCGCATTGCGCCTCGTTCCCGGCATCGGCCATGCGACGGCGACGCGCTGGCTCGACGCGCTCGACGCCACGCCCGACTTCGACTGGGCGCTCGGCGAGCTCGCGGCACCTGCCGCGGGACAGGAAGCCTGGGGGGGCTTGCATACGCTGCTGCAGGCGCTGCGCGCCGGCTCGCTGGGCTGGCCCGCCGAGGTCGCCGCCGCCGTCGACTGGTACCGCCCGCAGCTCGAGCGCCTGCACGACGACGCGGTGCTGCGCGCGCAGGACCTCGAGGTGCTGCAACGCATCGCCGCGACCTACGCCGGTCGCGAACGCTTCCTCACCGAACTGACCCTCGACCCGCCGTCGGCCACCAGCGAGGTCACCGCGCCGCACCTCGACGACGAGTTCCTGACGCTCTCCACCATCCACTCGGCCAAGGGCCGCGAATGGCGCTCGGTGCAGGTGCTGAAGTGCGTCGACGGCTGCCTGCCCAGCGACATGGCGGCGGGACGCGCCGAGGACCTCGAGGAGGAGCGGCGCATCCTCTACGTGGCGATGACCCGCGCGCGCGACCATCTCGCGCTGATGCTGCCGCAACGGTTCTTCACGCGTGGCCAGGCCGAGGGCGGCGATCGCCACGTGTACGCGCAGCGCTCGCGCTTCATCACGCGCGCGGTCGCCGCGCACTTCGACGAAGCGACCTGGCCCGCGCCCGTGGCGGCGCCGCGCGCCGCCGAGCCGCCGCCCAGGCTGCTGGTCGACATCGGCGCGCGCATGCGCGCCGCCTGGCGGCGCGAAGGCTAGCGACGCCGGTAGCGCGACGCGTCGCCGGCGTGGCGGCGCCGCCAGGACACGACGCGAATCGCGCTAGCGCCGGCGCCCGCCGCCGCCGTGGAATCCGCCGCCCTGCATCCCGCCCCCGCCATAGCGCTGCATGCGCTGCGCCCCTTCGGTTCGCGCAGTGCGGTCGCCTTCGAGCTGGTTGTACTGCTCCGCACCGAGCTGGCCACCGCGCATGTTGGCGCCGCGCTCGGTCTGGCCCGACAGGTTCTGGCCGCTCTTCTGCGTTGCGCCCGAGAGGTTCTGGCCGCTCTTCTGCGTCTGGCCCGACAGGTTCTGCCCGCTCTTCTGCGTCTGCCCGGACAGGTTGCCGGTGTTGCCGCCGTCGCGCGTCTGGCCCGAGATGTTGTTGCCCGTATCGGGACGCTTGCCGTTGTCGGGCGGCGTGACGGGGTTCCACGAGCCATTGCTCCATTGGGACCAGCCGTCCGAGGTCTTGCGGTACACGTTGCCATTGGCACCCGCGTACACGTCGCCGCCTGCGCCCTTGGCGATGCCGGCGCTGTTGCCGTCCGCACCCTTCGCGCCCGCGCCCTTGGCGCCGGTGCTGGAGTTGAAGCTTCCGGCGCTGCCCTTGTCGTTGGACTGGTGTTGCGTGTTCACGGTGTTGCCATCGCGGCTGAAGGTCGACGATCCCCAGCTCCCGTACTGGTTGTAGTTCTGGTTGGTCGAGCCGCTGATGCCGGTGCGGCCGTTGTACCAGTCGGCGTTGGCCGTGCCGGTACCGGTGTTGTTGTTCCAGGACGCGCTGCCGTGCATGTACCCGCCGGTCGACGGGTTGTAGCCCGACCACGCGCCCGCGCCGCCGTTGGGGCCGTAGGCCGCGCCGCCGTGCGCCCACGCGCCGGTGTTGGGGTTGTAGGCGGTGCCGCCCGAGACCGCGCCGCCGTAGGGACCGTAGATGGTGCCGCCACGCGCCCACGATCCCGTGTTCGGGTTGTACCAGGACGTGCCGGTCCAGGTGTACGGATACGGGTAGTAGATCGGGATGACGGCCGGCCAGATCACGGGCGGGTAGTAGTAGCCCGTGCCGTACACGACCACGCCGTCGGACACGTAGCCCATCTCGTAGCCGCTGGTGTAGCCGAAGGTCACCGTCGTCGCCGTGCTGCCGTACACCTGCACATACGTGACCCGGTACAGCGGGCTCGACGGCGGGATGGTGTAGATCAGCGGCGGCACGGCGTCAGCGAGCACCCAGGGGCCTTCGGGCGACACCGCGACGAACCACGCGCCGCGGTAGGCGACGAAGTACTGGTTGCCCACGCCGATCACGTCGTACATGGTGTTGACGGCGTAGGTGAGCGTCGTGCCTTCGATGGGCACGAATTTCGGCGGCCCGCTGAACACGACCTTGACCGTGGCGCTGCCGCGCTCGAGCGTGGCCTGCGTCGGCACCTGCGCCTGCAGCACCGCGGCGGCGGCCTGCGGCGTGCCCGGCACCGAGGAGAGCACCGAGCCGCGCGGGCTCGACGGCGGGATGCGCGCGAAGTCCGCGGGGAGGCTGGTGGTCGCGAAGGACCACGGCCCCTCGAGGCTCGCCGACGAGAACCAGCGTCCCGAGGTCAGGGTGTAGTACTTGCCGTCCCTGCTGTCGACGAACAGGTTTGCGTCGGTGTTCGCGACGTAGCGCAGCGACGTGCCGGGAATGGCGACGAGCTTCGGCGCGCCGTCGGTGACGATGATCACCGCGGGTTTGGTGCTGACGAAGGCCGTCGGCGTCGACGCCGCGGTGAGCTTGCGTCCGGGGATCTGCTGCTTCACCGCCTTGTAGTTGGCGTCGGCGGGCAGCTTGGCGAACGACGGCGGCAGCGTGCCGGCGGGCGTCCACGGGCCCTTGGCCTCGGGCGCGGCGAGCCAAGCGCCGTTGTTGAGCCAATACCAGCGCTTGCTCGCGTCATCGACGAACACGTCCCAGTTGGTGTTGACCGCCACCGACAGGCCGGTGCCCGTGACCGGCGCGAGCACGGGCTCGCCGTCGAACACCAGCAGGCTCGCGGGCCGCGAGCTGTAGAAGATCAGCGGCGGGTCGTTGGCGAGCTTCGTCGGCTGCGGCGGGTGCTTGCTCTTGTCCAGCGACAGCAGGACGGCGTCGAGGGGCACGATCTTCGCGTTCGCCGCGGCCAGCGCCTGCGCGATGCCCTGCTCGAAGCGCTGCGACTGCGCGGCATCGGCCGCGGGGAAGTGCACGGCCTCCACCTTGGGTGAGGTCAGCGTCACCGTCCGTTCCGCGAGGTTCGACGTGGTCGCGTACGCGACATCGACGGTGCCGAGGACCGCCTTCTTCTCGCCCGCGGGCGTGATCGCCAGCGCGACGCGCGTGTGCAACGTGCGCAGCTCCGGCCAGGAGATGACCTGGGGCTGGTACACCACCGCGGTGCCGCGCTCGGTGGTGACGGTGTGCGGCCACGCGGCCATGGCCGACGGCGTGGTAGCCGCGAGCGCCCCCGGGGCGGGCAGGAGCAGCGCGGCGCAGAGCGAGGCGGCGAGCGCCGCGAGGCGCGCGAGCCCCGCGGTCCGCCTTTCATGGGCGCGCGGCGAATGGGCGTACGCCACGCGCGCGCCGCCGTCGAGGGAAGCCGGGTGTTCCTGCGCAAGGGTGGTGATCGACAAGGCCGCCTCCTACATCGAGCGCTTGGCTTCGAACATCGCGCGCTTGCATTCGCGCGACAGCGAGCGGAAGTTGGACTTGAGGCAGTCCTTGGCCGTGCCGGGCGCGACGCCGGCGCAGTAGCGATGGATGTCGTCCTCGCAGTCCTTCGCCACCTCCTTCATGCTCGCTGCAGCGGCTTCCATGCCTTTCTGGCATTCGGGCGAGGCGCTCGCCTTGTGCTCGCGCAGGCACTGCGCGATCTTGCCGCCACCTTGCGGGACGCCGGCGCAGAACTTCTGGATGTCGGCCTCGCAGGCGGCCTTGGCGCCTTGCGCTGCGGCCTGCGACGAGGTGAACAATGCGAACGAAACCAGGGCGAAGACGGCGACAGCGAACGCGCGAACGGTCATTGCAACCACTCCTTTGCGATGGGGGATGCCGTTGGATGAGGGAATGTCGGGGCTGCGAAAGCGGCGATCGCCGGATGAAGGGGCGAATCGGCTGGCAAGGCTACGCCTTTGCGGCGCATCGCACCAGTTCGGGACGGGAACGGCTCAGCGCGCCGTGGTGGTGGCTGGCGTGCCGGGAACCAGTACCCACCACAGCGCCAGCGCGATCAATCCGCCTCCCGCCAGGTGCGCGACGGTCACCGCCTCGTCGAGGAACAGGGCGCCCCAGGCCATCGCAAACACGGGGATGAGGAAGGTCACCGTCAGGCTCCTCATCGGCCCGATGTCGGCGATCAGGCGGAAGTACAGCACATAGGCCACGGACGTGCAGAGGAGGCCGAGCGCCAGCAGCGACGCCCACACCGCGGGCGAAAGCGAGGTCCAGTCGAGCGGCTGCATCGCCTGTTGCACCGCCAGCACCGGCGCGAGCGCGACGGTGGCGCCAACCTGCGCGCCGAAGGCCACCAGCCGGCTGTCGAGCCCGCCGCGATCGCTTATCCAGCGGCGCGTGAGGAAGCCGGCGAAGCCATAGCAAACGGTCGCGATCACGCAGGCCGCGATGCCCAGCACCACGGCCAGGTCGAGCGGCACGGGGCCCGCGCCGGTCAGCACCGCGACGCCGGCGATGCCCGCGAGCACGCCGGCGACCTTGCGCAGGTTGGCGCGCTCGCCGAAGAACAGCGCGCCGACCACCACGCCCATCAGCGGCGCCAGCGCGTTGAGGATCGCGCTGTAACCGGAGGGAAGCGCACGCGCCGCGTAGGCGAACATCAGGAAGGGGACCGCCGAGTTGAGCACGCCGAGCGCGAACGCCGCCGCGAAGCGCCCGCGGAAGTCGACGCGCATGCGCGACGCCGTGACGATCGCGGCCAGGCCCGCGCTGGCGAGTGCGACGCGCGCGAACGCGGTCGGCAACGCGCCCGCCGCGGGAGCGGCGACGCGCATGAACAGGAAGCTCGAGCCCCAGATGGCAGCGAGCGCGAGGAGCCGGGCAAGGCTGGATCGTGTCATGCCGTCATTGGACCCGCGGCGCGGAAACGCCGCACCCCGCCGATTGCCTCCGAATTCGCGACGTCGCGCAGTCGCCGTCCGTTTTGCCGTGCCGAAGGGCGCTTTGGGCGCATTCGTGGAATGGACCGCCTGCGGCCGGCCGCCGAGGCTAGGCTGCGCTGCCTGGAACCCTGCGCCCGAGCCGGGGCGTCGACGGCGAAGCCCCGAGGTCATTATGATGCGCGGCAGGAGGCGCCGTGACCGCGATTGCAGCGCAGGCCGGCAGTGCCCTGCCAGGTTCCCGGGAGGAAGGGAAAGGTGGTGTGTTGCCCGTCGTGCCCACGCTGGTCGGCGCAGCCATGCTCGGCCTCGCGCTTTCGTCGCAGTACCTGTTCCAGCCTTTCGTGTGGGAGAACTGGGATCTCGCCGAGGTGCTGCTGGGCTGGCTCGACGTGGTCATCGCGCGCGGCGGCGTGGCGCTGTGCGTCGCCGCGGGGCTGCTCGTCGCCACGCGCATTCCGGTGCACGGCGCGCCGGGCACGGCCGCGCTGGCGCTGGCGGGCATCGCCGCCGGTGCGGTGGCGGGCGAGGTCGCGCTCGCCGTGATCGATCGCTGGTCGACCACCAGCCTGGCGGTGATCGTGCTGCGCAGCGCACACTGGACACTCCTCGCCGCGCTGGTCCTCGCGATGCGCCACGCGTGGCTGCGCATGGCGCGCGCCGGCGCCGAGGCGCGCGAGGCCGCGTTGCGCGCCGCCGCCCTCAAGCGCGACCTCGCGCAGGCCCGCCTCGAGGCGCTGCAGCGCCAGATCGAGCCGCATTTCCTTTTCAACACGCTGGCCACGGTGCGCGACCTCGATCCTTCCGCGGGCGGTGAAGGCGCGCAGCTGCTGCGGAGTTTCGTCGACTACCTGCGCCTGTCGTCGCAGGTCCTCGAAGGTACGCAGGGCACGCTCGCGGCCGAGCTCGCGCTGTGCCGCGCCTACCTGCACATCGCCTCGGTGCGCATGGCGTCGCGGCTCGCGGTTCGCTACGAGATCGACCCCGCGGTGGCCGATGCGCTGTTCCCCGCACTGGCACTGGCGACGCTGGTGGAGAACGCCGACAAGCACGGCATCTCGCCGCGGCCCGAAGGCGGGTCGGTGGTCGTGTCGGCGGCGATCGACGGCGCGCGGCTGTGCGTCGCCGTCAGCGACGACGGCGCCGGCGTGCAGCCCAGCGCCGCCCCGGGCATCGGCCTCGCCAACGTGCGCGCGCGGCTCGCGGCGCTGTACGGCGACCGCGCGCGGCTCGAGCTGCGCGCGCTGCGGCCGCGCGGCGTGCGTGCGAGCATCGAGCTGCCGCTCGAGCCGTTGCCCCCCGGCGAGCACGTGCATCGGGCGGACGGCATGGCGCCCGCAAAGGCCGCCGCATGAAGCCGCACGCGCTTGGCGGCGCGATCCCCGTCGTGCGCGACGCCGCGAACGCCTGGCGATGGGGCGGCTTCGCGCTGCTCGGCGCCGCCACGTTGCTGGCGCTGGAAATGCTCAACCTGCCCCCCGGGATGTCGATCACGGACCGCGCCGAAGTCGTGCGCAGCATCTCCGTGCAATGGACGGCTTGCGCCGCCGGCATCGCGGCGCTGGCGTCGTGGTGCGAGCCGCGCTTGCGCGGCTGGCAATCGGCGCTGCTGTACGTCGCGTTCGCCCTCGCTGCCTGCCTCGTGCTGCTGGGGCTGCGGCTGGCGCTCGATGCGCTGGGCCTGCACGTCGGCAACAGCGTTTATGCCGGCCGTGCGCCCGTGGTGCCGACGTTCTTCTACAACCTGTGGGTGCTGCTGGTGTTCGGCGCGCTCTTCATGACCGCCTGCCTCATCGGCATGCGTCGCCAAAGGCTCCGGCGCGCGGGGGCCGAGGCGCGCATCGCGCGCGACCACGCGGAAGCCCAGCTCGCGGAAGTCCAGGCGCGCCGACTCGTCGCGCAGGTCGACCCCGCGACGCTGCTCGCGGTCGCCTCGGAAATCCAGCGGCGGTACGCCAGCGATGCCGCCGCCGCCGACCAGCTCCTGCAGCGCCTCGTGAGCTACCTGCGCGTGGCCATGCCATCGGTGCGCGCCAACCGCGCCGGGGATGTGGCGGCGCTCGACGCAGCCTGGCGCGCGCTGCAGGAAGACCTGTTCTCCACCCCGCACGATCTTTCCGCCGGAAGGAGCGCCGCATGAGCCACGAACCGTCACCCGAACCCGTCGATCCTGCGCGGCGTGCGTTGTTCGCCGCGTTGCCGGCGGTGCTGCCTGCCACCCTGCCCCCGACCGCGCCGTCGGTGGTTGCGGCCCTGGCCGCCGCAGCCGCGTCGCTGGCGAGCATCCCCGCCGCGGCCCAGGACGCCGCCGAGGTGCAACCGCAGGCCTATCGCGTGGTGCTGGAGAACGACGCCGTGCGCGTGCTGGAGTTCGTCAGCCGGCCCGGCCTCGGCATCTGCGGCAGCGGCATGCACTCGCACCCCCGGCACCTCACCGTGGCGCTCTCGCCCGCCAAGGTCCGCGTCAAGTTTCCCGACGGCAAGACCATCGTCGCCAGCAACGAGCTCGGCGACGTGTTCTGGAGCGAGGCCGAGACGCACGAGACCGAGAACGTCAGCGGCCGCAACGTGCGCGCGCTGATCGTCGAAGTGAAGCCGAAGGCATAGGCCCGGCCGTGGCGACCGCCGTGCTCGCCGAAGACGAGCGCGCGCAGCGCGAGGCGTTGCGCGCGCACCTCGCGCAGCTGTGGCCCGAGCTCGAGGTGCTCGCCGAAGCCTCCGACGGCATCGAGGCCCTGCGCATGGTCGAGCTGCACGCACCCGACGTGGTGTTCCTCGACATCGAGATGCCGGGGCTCTCGGGACTCGAGGTGGCGCGGCAGGTCGAGGGGCGGGCGCACATCGTGTTCATCACCGCCTTCGAGGCCCATGCGATCCCCGCCTTCGAGCGCGGCGCGCTGGATTACCTGCTGAAGCCCTACGAGCTCGCGCGGCTCGCCACCACGCTGGCGCGCGTCAAGGCACGCATCGGCACTGCGCCGCTGCCGGTGCAGGCGGCGCTGCGTGACATTGCCGCGTCGATGCCGGCGCACAAGCCGTTCCTGCGCTGGATCAACGCGCCCGAGCGCGACTCGGTACGGCTGATCCCGGTCGACGAGGTGCTGTACTTCCAGTCCGACCACGGCTACACCCGCGTGGTCACGGCCGACGGCGAGTCGCTGATCCTGCGCTCGCTGAAGGAACTCGCCGACGAGCTCGATCCCGCCGAGTTCTGGATGATCCACCGCTCGACCATCGTCAACGCCAAGGCGGTCGAGCGCGTGTCGCGCGACCTGCGCGGCCGCGTGCATGCGCACCTCAAGTCCCGGCCCGAGAAGCTCGCCGTCAGCGAGTCGCACGAGCACCTGTTCCGGCGTATGTAGCGTCCCGGCAACCGGTGGGCACGCCGCGCGCGATCCTGCTGCACGCGGCCACGGCCGGCACGATTGCATTGCAACCCACCGGTGTCGCGCGCAAAATCGGCCCGCGATCGTCGACACTCCCGGGGGGTCCCTCATGCGTTTCCATCACGCCGCAGCCGCGGTCGGCTGCCTGTGCATCTTCGCGCTCGATGCCGTCGCCGCGCCCTGCAGCGGCTTCACCGACGTCAGCGACGCCGACAGCACCTATTGCAGCGCCGTGACATTCATCAAGAACAAGGGCGTCACACTGGGCTGTACCGTCACGGCCTATTGCCCCGATGCGTTCGTGACCCGCCTGCAGATGGCCCTGTTCATGACGCGCATGGCGCGCGGAGGCCCCAACAACGTTCTGGACGACGCCACGTCGGGCATCGGCAGCGGAAACCAGAACATCACGCACGTGGCGTACAGCTGGATCGGCGGCGGCGCATCCAACCAGGCCAACGGGGCGTACTCGACCATCGGAGGCGGGCAGAACAATGTCACCACGGCCTACGCCAACGTCGTCGGCGGCGGCGGCTTCAACACGGCGTCGAGTCCCGGCGGGTCGGCGACGGTGGGAGGCGGGTACTTCAACACCGCCAGCGAGGACTCGAGTGTCGTTGCCGGAGGCTACAACGGCGTCGCCAGCGGCCCCTACAGCGCCGTGCTGGGAGGCGCGACGAACACCGCGTCGGGCGGGTATTCGATGGCAGTCGGTGGATGGGGCAACGTCGCTCAGGGAAGTGGGTCCTTCGCGGCCGGCGCGCAGGCCATCGCCAAGGGTGCGAACGCCTTCGTGTGGGCCGATGCAGCGTTGGGGGTCTTCGACCCCGCGCTCGCGATCAATGGGTGGGGCAGCGTCGCCGGAGCCGACAACACCTTCAGCGTGCGCTCGACGGGCGGTGCCTGGTTCGTGTCGGGTGTCGACGGGAGCGGCAATCCCAACGCGGGGGTCAAGCTGGCGGCCGGCAGCGGAACCTGGTCGTCGACCAGCGATCGCGCGTCCAAGCGCGATTTCAAGCCCGTCGACACCCAGGCCGTGCTCGACAAGGTCGCGGCATTGCCCATCGAGACCTGGAGCTACATCGCCGAGGCGGGTGGCGTGCGGCACATCGGCCCGGTGGCACAGGACTTCCACGCCGCGTTCGCGGTCGGTCCCGACGCCGTATCGATCACCAGCATCGACGAAGGCGGCGTCGCGCTGGCCGCGATCAAGGGGTTGAACGACCGTCTCGCGTCCCGCGAAGCGGCGTTGCGCGCATCGCTGGAATCGCAGAACGCGTCGCTTCGTGCGGAGCTCGCCGTCGCGCAGGGCGAAGGCGCCCAACTTCGGGCACGGCTCGATCGACTGGAGGCCGCGCTGGGCTATTGAACGGCCGCGGTGCGTGAACGGACGCGGCCGTGCGGCGGGCGCGATGGCGGAAGCCTGCACCGGGAAGCGACAGGGGCTTGCGCCGTGAAGCGCAAGCCCCTGTTTTTGTTGGTAGGCCGTGTAGGGATCGAACCTACGACCAACGGATTAAGAGTCCGCTGCTCTACCAGCTGAGCTAACGACCCGAAGCCCCGCGAACTGCGATCGCGGGCCTGAGATTATACCCCAGGCGCGGCGTCGGCCCAAGGGGCCGCGGCCCACCTCGGGGTGGACCGTGCCAACCCACCTGAGGTCTATTGGCCCGGCTTGGGAATGTGGGCTCCCGCTTCGCGGGCCTCGCTCAAGCCGATGGCGATGGCCTGCTTGCGGCTCGTCACCTTCTTGCCGGAGCGGCCGCTCTTCAGCGTGCCTTCCTTGCGCTCGTGCATGGCGCGCTTGACCTTGCGCCGCGCCAGTGTCTTCGTAGCGGACTTGCGCGTGCTCTTCTTGGCGGCCTTCCTTGCGGTGGTCTTGCGCGCCGATTTCTTCGCGGTCTTGCGCACCGGCTTCTTCGCCGTCTTGCGCGCCGGTTTCTTCGCGGTCTTGCGCGTCGGTTTCTTCGCCGTTTTGCGCACCGGTTTCTTCGCGGTCTTGCGAGCCGACTTCTTCGCAGTCTTGGGCACAGCATCCTCCATCGGTTCGAAAGGAACTTGCACCCTAGCAACTGCGCGTGCGACGAGGTGTCGGCCGCCCATGGATTCCGGCGTAGGCGTACGCCTGCGCCGCGTGGCGGAAGCCGGGGGCCACCCTCACCGCGCTCAGAACGTCACGCCGATCGACCCCACGAACACCTGCTGCTGCGACCCGGGGTTGAACCAGTAGCCGCCGACGGTGAGGTTCTGCCAGGTGAGCTGCACGAACGGCCCGCGCTGGATGTCGCGCGAGTTGTCGTAAAGCCGCGTGCGCTGCCCCGCGATGCCGACGCGCAGCCAATCCGCCGCGCGGAAACCGAGCTCGCTCCAGGCGTAGAAGTAGCTGTCCTCGTGCACGCGCCGGTCGCGCACGTACTCGGCCTCGACATAGGCGTCGAAACGCTGCACGGCGACGCTGGCCTGCAGTCCCGGCACGAAGGCGCGCACGTCGCCCCAGGCGCCGCCGAGCAGCGGACGCACCGACCAGGACACCTCGCCTTCTCCCGCAAAGGTCCAGCCGACGAACGCCGAGGTCGTGTGCATGGATTCGTAGTTGTGCCGCGCCTCGAGGTGCAAGGACCCGTGGTCGGCCGCGGCGATGAACGAGGTGAAGCGATCGCCGTCGCGGACGTCGGTCGGATAAGCCGTCAGCGCGAAGGCCCAGTCGTGCGCGGGCTCCGCCGCGACCGCCGGCAGCGCGGCCCCGCAGGCGAGAACGGCGACGACGCCCGCGGCCACGACCCTCGCGGCGACGACGCCCGCGCGCGTCATCCGCCCAGCGCGTTGATGGCCAGCACCACCAGCGTCCCGAGGCCCGCCATCATGAAGCCGACGCGATAGCCGCCGTAGCCCGCATGGCGTCCCAGCGTCGCGCCGCCCGCGAACAGCATCAGCAGCGCAACGGCACGCGAGACGTTCTTGGCGATGCCGAGGTCCTGGAACAGCAGGAAGGGCAGCACCACGGGAAACGTCGTCACGACGACGATGGCGAATATCAGCAGCGCCGCCTGGTAGTCGCGTCGATAAAGGCGGGGCCGCGCAGGCGGCTCGTCCATCGCGAGGAGGCGGCCCCGCA
The DNA here is from genome assembly GCA_044226535.1 of Casimicrobiaceae bacterium. Taxonomy (GTDB): domain Bacteria; phylum Pseudomonadota; class Gammaproteobacteria; order Burkholderiales; family Casimicrobiaceae; genus VBCG01. Next base: position 40,563 of record JBGAGT010000005.1, read on the forward strand.
TCGCCTCGACCTCCGTCGGCGACATGAGCTCGCGCGCCACGGCCGGCAACTCGTCCTCGATGATCCCGCGTCCCGCGGCGGCGTTGGCCGCGGCGCGCACGCCGCGCACCAGCGTGAAGCTCCTGCCACGCTCGGTCACGGTGCGCACGAGGTGCATCACGCCGTCGACGAGGCCCCAGGCGATGTTGCAGCCGAAGGCACCGATGAAGAGCTCGCGCACCTGGCCGTCGCCGTGGCTGCCCACCACCGAGATCGCGCCGACGAAGGTCAGCGCCATGAACAGGCCGAACAGCATCTCCGACACGCAATCGACCAGCCCCAGCAGGGGCTCCTTGCCCTGTGCAGGCGCCATCACTGCGGCGGCAGCAGGTAGAGCGTCATCGCGAAGATCGCGTAGACCATCAGCACCAGCACGCCCATGTACCACGCCGATCGGCCGCCGTTGGTGACGAACGCCGCGGTGATCGCCGCGATGAGCATCATCACCACCGCGCCCGGCCAGAGCTGCAGGTCCATGGGTGTCGGGCCGATCACGAAGCTCAGGAGCACCAGCACCGGCGCCACGAAGAGGGCGATCTGCGCGGCACTGCCGAGCGCGATGCCGACGCTCAGGTCGAGGCGGTTCTTGCGCGCGCCGGAGAACGCGGCAACGGCCTCGGCGGCGCCCCCCACCAGCGGCACGACGATGAAGCCCACGAACGCCGGCGTCATGCCGAAGGTCTCGGCGGCCACCTGCACTGACTCGACGAAGATCTCGCTCACGTAGGCGACCAGCACCGTCACGACCGCCAGCGTGGCGATGGCGAGGCCCATCGGCCAGGGTACCTCGTCGTGCGACTCGTGCCCGGCGCCCGCGAACTCCTCACGGTGCGTACCGAGCGAGAAGATCAGGAACAGCACGTAGCCGACGATCAGCACCGCCGCGAGCCCGAGGCTCAGCTGCAGGGCGAACGCGCTACCGACGGTTCCATCGGCCTCCGCGACGGCGGACGGAACGAGCAATCCGATGGTCGCGAGGAACAACAGCCCGGACTGCATGCGCGCGCTGCCCCGGTTGAATTCCTGCACGTGGTACTTCATGCCACCGAGCAGGAAGGACATGCCCAGCATGAACAGCGTGTTGGTGACGATGGCACCGGCGATCGATGCCTTGACCAGCATGTATTCGCCTGCGCGCAGGGCGGTGATCGCGATGATCAGCTCGGTGAGGTTGCCGAGGGTCGCATTGAGGAGGCCGCCCACGGCGTCGCCGGTCTTCGCGGCCACGGCCTCGGTCGCGCGGCTCAGGAGGGCCGCCAGCGGGATGATGGCGAGCACCGAAAGGACGAACAGCAGTGCGTGCGCTTCGTGGTTCGCCTTGGTGGCGATCGCCAGCACGGGCACCATGACGAGGAGCCACAGCAGGCGGTTGTGGCGGATTTCGCTCAGCAGAGGCTTCATCGCGCTCGTCGTTGATGGGTTGGGCGAGCGTATGGTGATCGACGGCGGCCGAACAGAAAAGCGTCTGTCGAGAAATGTCAGCCGCGCGCCGTCGCCGGGCGGAACCCGGGGCCGACCGCCCGTGGCCCTAGGCCCGGTAACGCACCTCGACCCGATGCGCCTGCCGGTCGTCGCACAGGAGCACATGCCCGTCCGCCTGGGCGACGCCATCGACGACCACGCTCACGGTGCCGGGCTCGACGCTGCTGCCGGTCGCGTCCGCGTGCACTTCGATCTGGTAGAAGGTCCCGCCGTGACGGTAGCGCAGCGCGTAGCCTTTCCAAAGCGCCGGAAGACAGGGGGTGAAGCGCAGCCGCCCTGCATCCAGCGTCACGCCCAGCAGCGACTCCAGCAGGAGGCGATACATCCAGCCCGCGGAGCCCGTGTACCAGGTCCACCCGCCGCGACCGGTGTGCGGCGCTCGCGCATAGGCGTCCGCCGCGACCACGTAGGGCTCCACCCGGTAGTTCGCGATGGCCTCGGCGCTGCGTGAATGGTTGATGGGATTGATCATCGCCGCGAGCTCCCAGGCACGGTCCCGGTCGCCCAGTGCCGCGAAGGCCATGGCCGTCCATACGGCGGCATGGGTGTACTGGCCGCCGTTCTCGCGCACGCCGGGGACGTAGCCGCGGATGTACCCGGGATCGAGGTCGGAGGTGTCGAAGGGCGGGGCGAGCAGCCGGACCAGTCCGTCGTCACGGCCCACGAGGTTCGCGTACACCGCATCCATCGCCTGCCGCGAGCGCGCGGCGTCGCCCGCACCTGACAGCACCGACCAGCTCTGCGCGATCGAGTCGATCCGGCATTCGACGTTGGCCGCCGAGCCGAGGGGCGTGCCGTCGTCGAACCATGCCCGGCGATACCATTCCCCGTCCCACGCCGCCGCGTCGATGCGCAGGCGCAATTGCGCCGCTTCGGTCGTGCAGCGTTCCGCGAACGCGGCATCGCCATGCAACCGCGCGACCTGCGCGAACTGCGCGAGGACGTGGCAAAGGAAGAAGGCGAGCCATACGCTTTCGCCCTTGCCATGGATGCCGACGAGGTTCATGCCATCGTTCCAGTCGCCGGAGCCCATCAGCGGCAGTCCCCGCGCGCCGAAGCGCAGCCCGTGCAGGATCGCCCGCACGCCGTGCTGGTAGACGCTGGCGCTCCGTTCCGAGCGTGCCGGCAGGTCGAAGTACGAGTCGTCCCCCGCGTTGACGGGCCGGCCCTCGAGGAAGTGCACGACCTCGTCGAGGATGGACGCGTCCCCGGTGGCGAGCACGTAGCGGCTCGTCGCCAGCGGCAGCCACAGGTAGTCGTCTGAACAGCGGCTGCGCACGCCGCGTCCCGACGGGGGGTGCCACCAGTGCTGCACGTCGCCCTCGACGAACTGGCGACTCGCGCAAAGCGCGATCTGCGCGCGGGCGAGCGCGGGCTCGGCGTGTACCAGCGCCATCACGTCCTGCAACTGGTCGCGGAAGCCATAGGCACCTCCGGACTGGTAGAAACCGCTGCGCGCATGGAGGCGCGACGCGACCGTCTGGTAGAGCAGCCAGCCGTTGGCGAGCAGGTCGAGCGCGGGATCGGGGGTTTGCACCTGCACGGCACCCAGCAGGCGCTGCCAGCCGGCGACGACGGCCTCGAGTGCCTCTCGGGCGAAGGCCGGGCCGCGGCAGCGCCGCACCAGCGCCGCCGCCGCGTCGGCGTCCGCGGCGGCGCCGAGGCGGAACACGATCTCGCGTTCCTGCCCTTCCGCCAGCTCGAAGGGCACCTGGAGGGCTGCGCAGGGATCGAGCGCGCTGCCGGCCTTGCCGGAAAGGCGCGCGCGGTGGAGGGCCGCCGGATCGCGCAGCGTTCCGTTGCGGCCCAGGAATTCGGTGCGATCGCAGGTGGCGCTGCGCACCGCCTCGTCGGCGTCGAGGAACGCGACGTGTCGCGGGAAATCGGCGCTGTAGGGGTTGCGCGCGTACAGCGTCCCGCTCCCCGCCTCGATCGTGGTCGTCACGTGCATCGCCGTCCTGGCCCGCAGGTCGCCCAAGACCCATTCGACGTATGCCGTCGCCGACAGCCGCCTGGGGCGGCCCGAATGGTTGCCCACCTTGAGCACCAGGAACTTCACGCCCGCCTCGGAGGACACGAATACCGTGAGCTCGATGCGAAGGTCGTCCTCGGTGTGCTCGAAGACGCTGTAGCCGAAGCCATGCCGGCTCACGCAGGGCGCGGCACCCCCACATGGCCAGGGCGTCACCGACCAGAAGTGGCCGCTCTCCTCGTCGCGCAGGTACAGCGCCTCGCCGCCCGACGCCTCCACGGGATCGTTGTGCCAGGGCGTGAGCCGGAAGAGCTGCGCGTTCCCGCTCCACGAATAGCCGAGCCCGCTCTCGGTCAGGACCGTGCCGAAACCGGGATTGGCGATCACGTTCGACCATGGCGCCGGAGTCGCCTTCCCCGGCCCGGGCGCGATCACGTACTCGCGGCCGTCGGCCGAGAAGCCGCCCGTGCCGTTGTCGAAGACCAGGTCCGCGCGCGGCGCCTGGACGCGCACCGTGCCGCCGGCGCGACGCGTTCGCGTCGGCACGAGCGCCGCGGGCCGCACGTCGGTGGGCGTGCGTCGATTGATCTGCTCGGACAGCGCGCCGTGGCGATCGGTGACGATCACCCGCGCGACGGATTCGAAGAGCACCCTGTCCTCGACGGAGATGTGCTCGGCATGCCGCACGAAGATTCCGCCGGGCCGGTCGACGATGTTGGCTTCCACGCCTGCCGCGATAAGCCCGACGATCTGCTCCTGGAGCCGTTGCCGGTAGCCGTCGTGATCCTCGTTCCAGATCACGAGGTCGGCTGCCAGGCCCTTGAGCCGCCAATAGGCGTGTGCCTGCACGAGCTGCCGCACGAGATCGATGTTGGCCACATCGGCGATCTTCAGCAGCACGATGGGCAGGTCCCCCGAGACTGCGTAGCCCCACAGGCCCGATTGCCCGCGACGGTTCCCGGCGACGACCGAGGGGGCTGCCCGCATGCTCGCATTGGCGTAGATCACCGAGCTCGCGAGCCGGGTATAGAGCTGCGAATCGGCCTCGGTGGCGTTGAGCTGGCGCAGCACCACCTGGCTGTGCGTCCACGTCAACTCGAACACGCGCTCGGCGAGGCGGCGATCCTGGTATTTGTCGACGAGATGCAACGCCGCTTCGCGCGTGGGCGCCACGCCCGCGACCAAGTCGACGATTGCCGTGGCGCCCGCGGCGATGACCAGGCCCCGCCGGATCGCCGCGATGGGGTCGAGCACGGAGCCGTCGGTGTCGGACAGGCGCCCGGGCTCGCGCATGGCCGCGGGTGCCTCGAGCGAGCCGCCGCGCCCGACGAAGCGCACGCGATCGGTCTCGAACGACGCGTCCCCGGCCTCGGCACCCTGGACCGTGAGGAGCTGGAACATCCACGGCACGTGCTCCTCGCGCGAGCGGGGCCGGCGCGTGCAGAGGATCGCGCCCCGGTCGGCGACGATCTCGGTTTGCACGAACAGGTTGCTGAATGCCGGATGCAGGTCATCGGCCGCGGCAGGTGCGAGGACGACCTCCGCGTAGCTCGTGACGTCGAGCGTGCGGGCGACGCGCGCGCGATTCGTGATGTGCATGCGGCGCAACTCGATGTCGTCCTCGGGCGATACCACGATCTCGGTGCGCGTTTCGAAATCGAGGTCGTGGCGGCGAAACTCGGCACGGCCTTCCGAGAACGTCGCCTCGTAGCGCTCCGCATGCCGCCGCGCGGGCTGGTGCGCGGCCGACCAGAACTCGCCGCTCGCCGCGTCGCGCAGGTAGCAGAAGGTGCCCCAGTGGTCGGACGTCGAGTCCTCGCGCCAGCGCGTGACGGCGAGATCGTTCCAGCGGCTGCTGCCGCCACCCGCGTTGGTGATCATCACGTGGTAGCGTCCGTTGGACAGGAGCTGCACCTCCGGGAACGGCGTGTCCGGGGTCGTCAGCACGCGCACCGGCATCGGCGCCGCGCCGCCCGGCGCGCGCGGATCGGAGGGCAGGGCGGCGTCGGTCTCGATCTGCACGACGCGGGGAATGCGCTCCTGCAGCAGGAGCAGCGTGGCCTGAAACGCCGGCTCCGACGCGAAACGCCGTTGCATCGGCCGGCCCAGCACGACATGGCCGCAGGCGAGGAACGTCATGCCCTGGTGATGCGCCATGTACGAGCGCACCACCGTGGCCGTTTCGCCGCGTCGCTGCCGGGACGGCGTGTAGTCGACGGCCTCGAACAGGCCGTGGGCGCCGGCCAGGCCGTCGGCCGCGAGCCGTTGCAGGTTGAGGCACGCGGCCTCCGGTTCGACCATCAGCGCGAGCGCCGATGCGTAGGGCGCGACGACGAGATCGTCGCCGAGGCCGCGCTTCAGCCCCAGCCCGGGCACACCGAAGGAGCGGTACTGGTAGTTGAGATTGACGTCGACCGCGTTGTACCCGGACTCCGACATGCCCCAGGGAACGCCGCGCAGCCTGCCGTACTCGCGCTGCCGCTCGACGGCAGCGGCGTAGCTCCGGTCGAGCAGCGTGTTCTCGTAGGTCGGCATGACGAGCAGCGGCATCATGTACTCGAACATCGAGCCGCCCCACGACAGCAGCACCGGTCCTCCTCCGGTGCGAGCCAGCAGCCTGCCGAGCGCGAACCAGCTTTCCTGCGGCAGCGCTCCTTGCGCGATGGCGACGAAGTTGCACAGCCGCGCTTCCGATGCCAGCAGGTCGTAGTGGCCGGCGTCGGGGCGGCCATCGGCGACGTGGTAGCCGATGACGAGCTGGCGCCGCACCTTGTCGTAGAGGAAGTCGTAATCCACCGTTGCCATCGCGGCCGCCCGCGACGCGAGGTCGTCGATCACCGCGATGCGCTGCGCGGCACGGACGGCGCCCTGGCGCGCAAGCCGGCGCATCGCCTCGCCGGCCGATTCCCCTGCCGTATCCGCAACGTCGAATGGCGCGGCGCCGGGCGGGCTTTCCGGGTGGTATGCGGCAATGTCGCGCAGCGCGGGAATGCCATCGCGGCCCGGAAGCTTCGCGTCCTGTTCCATCGCCGTCGCCACCGCTGCCGCCGGCAGCGACAGCCACGGCGCGAAGAACAGCAGCTCGTCGCGGCAGTCCGCACATTGCGCGGCGAGCGAGCGCGCCCACGCGGCGGCGCCTTCGGCGTGGCCCGCCGCATCGTCGGCGAAATGCGCATCCACCTCGGCTGCGCACGCCGCCAGCCGCTCGACGGCGGCCCACGCCTCGACCAGCGTCGCGGGCGGATCCCCGTCCGCGGCGCGGAGCGCGCGCTCCAGACCCGCCATGGGGGACGTTGCCCGCTCGCTGGCGACCTCGACCAGGACATCGAGCGTGTCCTCGAGGCCCTCGAGCCACCGTCGGTTGAGGATGGGCGCGTCGCGCAGGGCCGCGAGCCCGGGCCGCAAGGTCAGGAGGTGCCCGGCGAGATTGCCGCTGTCCACCGTCGAGACATAGCGCGGCGCGAGCGGCGCCCGCGTACGCGTGTCGTACCAGTTGTAGAAGTGCCCGCGGAAGCGCTCCAGGCCCTCCATCGACTCCAACGCGTTCGCCGTGCGCGTGACCAGCCCGCCGGTCGACAGGTACCCGAAATCGTGCGCCGCCAGGTTGGCGAGCAGCGCCAAGCCCATGTTGGTGGGTGAAGTCCGGTGGGCGACGCCGGCGGCCGGATGCTCCTGGACGTTGTCGGGTGGCAGCCAGTTGTCCCCTGCCCCGACGTACGCCTCGAAGTACGTCCACGTCCTCCGCGCGAGCATGCGCAGGAAGCGCGTCTGTCCATGCGTCAGCCCGCTCAGCTCGCGTGCGCGGGGGCGGCCGAGCCACCACGCCAGCACCGGCGACATCGCCCAGAGCACGAGGATCGGCGCGGCCATCGGCAACGCGGCGGGCCGCACGACCGCGATGGCGACGGTTGCCAGCGCGGCAAGCCCCGGGGCGACGGCCATCGCGCGGAAGGATGCGGCGAGATCGCCGCTGCGCTGCTGTTGCGGATCACCCTCCGTGGCGCTCGAAGGATCCCATTCCAGCAGGCGCCGGTGCGTGACCAGCGTGCGGCCGAGCGCACGCGCGATCGCCTCGAGGCTGAAGCAGGCCTCGTACGGCAGCAGGGCGAGCGTGGTCGACGCCTGCAGCACGCGCAGCCATGCGAAGCGCGCCGCCGCGGCGAGGTGATGCGCGAACGTCATGTCGGGCGGCTTGCGCGCGAGATCGGAGAACGCCGTGAGGACCGCCGGCGCCAGCAGCACCGCCGCCACGACCGCGGTCCAGGGCCATGAGGTCGGCAGCAGCGTCCATCCGAGCAGCAGCCCGAGCACCAGCGCCGCGGCGACGAGGCTGCGCCGCAGGTTGTCGAGCAGCTTCCATTGCGACAGCAGCGACAGCGGATTGCGCTCGCGTCGACCGTCGGGCCCGCGGACCTGCCGCCGCAACCACCCGAGGAGCTGCCAGTCGCCGCGGATCCAGCGGCGGCGCCTCGCCACGTCGGCGCCGTAGCGGCCGGGGAACGCCTCGTACAGCTCGACGTCGCTCAGGAACCCCGAGCGCGCGTAGCAACCCTCCAGCAGGTCGTGGCTCAGCACGCGATTCGCCGGAAACCGCCCCTTGAGCGCGCGCTCGAACGCATCCACGTCGTAGATGCCCTTGCCGATGAACGACCCCTCGCCGAACACGTCCTGGTAGACGTCCGACACCGTGCGCGTGTACGGGTCGATCCCCGGCTCGCCGCCGAACAGGCGTGCGTAGCGCGACCCGTTCGTGCTCGGCAGGCTCGCGGAAACCCGCGGCTGCAGGATCCCGTAGCCGGCGACGACGATGTCGTCGCCCGCGTCCTCGCCCGCTTCGCCGAAGCGCGGGGCGTTCAGCGGGTGCGCCATCGCGCCCACGAACTGCCGTGCCGCGTCGCGCGGAAGCTGCGTGTCGGTGTCCAGCGTGATCACGTACCTGACCCCGTCCAGCAGCGGCGTTGCCCCGACGATGCGCGAAAAGCCGCCGGGGTCGCCGCGCAGCAGCGCATTGAGGTCGCCGAGCTTGCCGCGCTTGCGCTCGCGGCCCATCCACCGCCGCGCCTGCGCGTTCCATCGCCGCGGCCGGTGAAAGAGATGGAACGCGGTGCCCGGGGCCCCGTCGGCGCCGTGGTGCACGACGGCTGCGTCGCCAGCCGCCCACCCCGGATGATCCTCCGGCCGGTATCTTCGATTGAGCTCGTCGATGCCGGCGGCGACACGTCGAAGCATCGGCTCGTCGCCCGGAAGCGATTCCTGCGCCGCGTCCGGAAAGTCGGTCAGCAGGCCGAAGTGCAGCTGCGCATCGCGATTCGCGAGGAAGCGCACTTCGAGGTCCTCGAGCAGGTCATCGATACCCTGGTCGCTGACCAGCATCGTCGGCACGACCACCAGCGTTCGCGCCTGCGCGGGAATGCCCGTGGCGAAATCCATGCGGGGCAGCCAGGCCGGCGTCACCAGCAGCGCCGCGAGCCAGTTGACGATCGTCACCGCGACCTGGCTCGTCGCCAGCAGCGCCAGCGCCACGACCAGTGCCAGCAGCGGCCCACCCGCTCCGGCGCGGGCGGCCTGCGCGGCGAGTGCCGCGGTGCCCCCCGCCGTGAGGACGGCGATCGCGCCGAGATAGAGCGCCAGCGGAAAGCGCCCGCCGAGCCGCCGCAACGCCGCCATCGCCGATGCCTCGATGCCCGCCGCGCGCTGCAGGTCGAGGAGCCCGCCGTCGACCAGGTAGAACCCGACATGCGCCGCGCGGTCCGCGCCGCCCCTGGCGGCGGCGCCCCTGCGTGCCATGTCGACCGCCTCGCGCGCGACTTCCGCCTCCGTGAGGCGTCCCTCGCCCGCCACGCGCTCGATGACGTGGCGATAGCGGTCGCGCGTGGCGAAATCCATCGCGCCATAGCTGCCGTGCGGATCCTCGCGGAGGATGCCGTCGACCACGCTCGCCGCCTCGACGAAATCGCGCCAGTCGGTCGCGGCAAGCGCGCGCAGGCTGCCGATGCTGTTGCTCACCGAAACCTGGTCGGAGGCCTGCAGCTGGTTTTCCGCCTGCACAAGGTTGTCGATCGTCTGGTGCGACTCCGCCAGCCGCTGCTCGATCCAGGTCAGCGCGAGCGCCAGCGCGGCGCTCTGTCCCTGCAAGCGGCGCGCAAGCTCGGCGACGAAGGCGCTGCCCATCGGTGGGGCGGATCGCGCCATGTCGGCGATGACGACGATCAGGTTCTTGGGATCGGTCTCGGCCGTTTCCATCATGCGATCGGCCCATGCGTTCGCCAGGTCGCGCTCGACGCGTCCGGCGGCGATCTGCACGCCGACGCGGCGCAGGTTCTCGATCAGCGCGAGGCGCAGCATGATCGGGATCGCCCACAGCTCGCCGAGCTTCAACGCCGATACCGACTGGTACGCCGCGACGAAGCGCCCCAGGCTGTCGAGGTCGACCCGGCCGTCGCCGTGCGAAATCGTCTCGAGCGCGATGTCGTACACGCGCGGCAGCCCCGCGGACGGGCCGAGCGCCAGGCGTGGCAACGCCCGGCTGTAGCCGCGCGGCAAGTCGCGCTTGGCCGTGTCGATCTGCTCCTCGACCAGATGGAAATTGTCGATCAGCCACTCGCCCCCCGGGCTGATGCGATGGTCCACCGAGAGGACCGCGGCGAGCTCCCTGCGCACGCCGGTCAGCACGCCCTCGTTGGCGGCGAGGCGGGCGAGGAGCGCGTCCTGCCCGGCCTGCGGCGCCAGACGGTGCGCTGCCGCCAGCGTGCTGCCATGGCGCTCCATCTGGTCGGCGCTGAAAAGCTCCGCGCGCAGCGGCGGTTCGCCGACCGCGGGCGAACGCGCCGCCGCCCAGGCGCGCCAGCGTGGCGCGAAGCGGCTCAGATAACCGGGAACGCGGATGTCACCGGCGGGCGCCGGCGGGCGGTCGAAGCCCTTGCGGGCTTGTGGGTGGCGGGCGATGGGCGATGGCTCGGCATGATGGGCGCGGTTGGGTGTGCGACCCGCGCATCCACGAACGGCATGCGATACGGGACGCGGCGCGCAAGCCAGAGCTTGGACGCCTGGCGGGACGGCGTCGGTGCGGTAGCGCACATCGATGGCGGCACCGCGAAGCGCTCGAGCGTGCCATCGCGCATTGATACCCGGAACCGCGACGACCCGAGCCGACGACTTCGGGGTGATTTATTGGTAGGCCGTACTGGATTCGAACCAGTGACCAACGGATTAAAAGTCCGTGGGGATAGCGATACCCAGAGATTTACCTAGCTTCGCGGGGCTTTACTTCCCTCTGCAGCGGGGTTACATTGAGCTTTACGGGGTTACACGGAAATCGCCGAAGGGCGTAACCCCGCCGTAACCCCAATGGCCCAGAAGCTCAAGTTCACCGCTGCTGCGATCCGCGCCCTGCCCAACCCGCCGGCAGGTTCGCGCGCGGTGTACGTCGATACCGAGATCTCGAACCTGCAGCTCAGGGTCACCGCGACCGGGGTGAAGACCTTCTCGCTCTTCCGCCGAACCAAGGGCGGGGCACCCACGCGCATGACGTTGGGACGGTTCCCCCAGATGACGGCCGAGGGAGCCCGCAAGCAGGCCGCGATCTACAACCTTCAGATGGAGGCCGGCGACAACCCGGCAGGCATCCGCAAGGCCGAGCGCCAGGAGCGGACGTTTGGCCAGCTATTCGACGACTACATCGCGCGGCACGCCAAGCCCCGCAAGCGGACGTGGAAAGAGGATGTCGCCAAGTACGAGCGGTATCTCAAGCGCACCTTGGGGGGGAAGAAGCTCTCGAACATCACCGGCGCTGACCTGGCGGCCGTCCACGCAACTGTGACGCGGGAAGGCCACGCCACGACCGCCAATCGAGTGCTGGCCTTGGCCTCGAGCGTCTTCGGGTGGGCGGTCTCGGCACAGCTCGCCGCCACCAACCCTGCTCTGGGCCTCAAGCGGAACCCGGAGCGGAAGCGCAGCCGGTTCCTCCAGCCCAAGGAGCTGCCCCGCTTCTTCGTGGTCCTTGCAGACGAGCCCAACTCGACGGTTCGCGACTACTTCCTCGTGTCGCTGCTCACCGGCGCCCGGCGGTCCAACGTCCTGGCGATGAAGTGGAAGGAGCTCGACCTCGACGATGCGCGGTGGGACATCCCGCGAACCAAGAACGAAGAGCCGCAGACCATTCCGCTGACGCAGGAAACGGTGGCCATCCTCCGCTCAAGGGAGGGGACCACCGATTCGGCTTTCGTCTTCCCCGGCCACGGCCGGACGGGTCACCTGGTGGAACCCAAGGGCGGCTGGCGGCGCATCTTCGACCGCGACGAGTTGAGACAGCTCACGGTCGCGATAGAGGCCGCTGGAGGCCAATTTGCCCGGGTGGAGGGGGAACAGCTCTCCGCCGCTTTGGAGCGCGCGAGGAAGGCCGCACAGCGCCTCAAGATCGACACGTCAAGTATCCGAATGGATGACTTGCGCATCCACGACCTGCGCCGGACGCTCGGAAGCTGGCAGGCCCGTACCGGGGCCAGCCTGTCCATCATCGGGAAGTCCCTCAATCACAAGTCCGTGCAGACCACCGCGATCTACGCAAGGCTGGACACGGACCCGGTGCGCGAGTCCGTCGAGCGCGCGACATCGGCAATGCTCACAGCGGCGGGATTGAAGCCTGCCGCGGATGTGAAGGCAGCAAAGCGGCGGCGAAGGTAGCCGCCAAAGCGGGCAACGCAGGTGCTAGTAACACCCGCGCGCCCTAACCACGAAGCAGTGAATCTCTTAAAGGAGACTGCACCATGGCTGAAAGCATTATCCCCGAAGGCGCCGGTGGCTCAACCAATTCTGCCGCTCCCGAATCGATGTCCGCCGTTAGCGGCACTCTTTCACAAAACCCCGTCTACACGTACATGGGTCGTCGGAGGTCTAAGGCCTTTTCGGAAGGGGTCGCGGCCTGCAAGGAACGCCTCATTCGCATTCTCAGTGAGGACGCGGGATGGGACTTTACACAGGAAGAACGAATTGACATCGAGCTTATAGGCAGCTGGCTCGCGGAAGACCTGCAAGCTCCCAAGGATAAGCGCGAAGGCTACATCGCTGCGCTTGCCGACTACTTTGCCGTGAGTCGCCACAGCACTATGTGCCCGGAGCATTGGACGCCACTGTTTACGTATCCCGTAGACGTGACTATCGGCAACGTATCAGCCATTGTTCCGGCCTCCGGATACCGGCTCTTCGACGTCGATGGAAAGGCGGTGGGCGTCAGCGAAGAACTCTATTGCGTCGAGTTTCGCATGGACGACCCTGGCTCTTACAAGGATTTCGATTTGGACGCCGTACGCGAGCGCGGTCGAGAGATCAGCCGGGAAGAGTTCGACAAGCTGCGTTGGTGTGATCGTCCGCACAAGCAGGTAGCTGACGAGCAAGATGGCCGCAGTGCGCAGGATGGGGTCTAGCCGTGGCATGGAATCCCGACAAGGAATTCAGGGCGCGCTGCATTCACTTGGGGTGGTGCGACACAAGCGATTCGGCGTCAAGGACGGCGCAGTGGCTCCTGGCATACCGTGCGCGCGAAGAAGTGCGTTGGAAGCTAAACAAAACCCCCGAATTTGCGGAGAGCGGCAGCCTGACGCGTGCCTTGCAAGACCTCGATACCCTCTGCGAGGCCCTACAGCCGTCTGACGTTAGGCTAGCGCCAGACGCGCCACAGCCGATCAAGCATAAGCGTCAACGGCACCGGGGGCGGGGGGCGGCAACTTAGCCATGCAAGAAGAGCGCTATGGCTGGCGGGATAGTTCGTACTCCGCTTGGCACAGGACCGCCAGTCTTCGCCGGTACCTCGGCGAGGATCTGGCGGCCACGCTCAAGTGCTGTGACTTGGACCACTCGATCTGGATCGAGCATGCCGACGGCAGCAAGGAACCCATCCTGCTGATCGAGACGGCGATGGATGTCGGCCAGGACTGGAAGGCGGCGAGCGTTCTCAAGCAGCTAGCTAAGCGCGCAAACCTGCCTGCTTACTGCGTTCTCTATCGCCGAGCAAAGGCGCAGAACGAAGCGGATGGGCGGTTCGCGGACATTGAGGGATTCCGCATCCGGCGTGTCTGGCCGGACCCTGAGCACGGCTGGACGGAGTGTTCGCCGCAGCAGTGGGCGGAAAGGCTGTTGATCATTCGTGCTCGTGGAGCGGCAAAGCTCGATCGCGAGATGCAATCGGGGATGATTGAGCCGCCGCACCTCTCGCGGAAAAAGTACGTTCCCGGTACGCAATGACACCCCAAAGCCGCAGTGGCTCCGCGAAACGTGCTTGGCCAATCGCCGAGTTGCGAGCTTTCGACGAGCTCACATCATTTTCATCCCTTGGGAAGGCAGAGACGGGCACCGATCCTCTTGCTCCTATCGATTGGACGAAGCTGGTTTCCGTTCAACCGATCGGACTTGGGCGGGGACTTCTTGGCGCACCTGAAATCCAGGGAAGTTTCGCATCGGAGGTAAGCGCATCCTCCTCTCAAGCGCTAGCCGAGCGATTGAGTGCGCTCAAGACCGCAGTAGAAGGCAATCCGATGTACAAGCGCCTCATGGCCAACCCAAACGTGGTCGGAGCGCTGAACGCGTTTCGCGACAGGCGTAGCGCAGAATCTCGGCGCAGCTTGATCAGGCCATGCGATGACTATCGCTTGCTGAACATCATTGCGCACATCGTTGTGGGCTTTCATCACAACCCCAATGCCGTACCTGGCTCTGCAACCCTGCCCACTCGTGAGGCTGCGTTAAAGGCCGCGAAGTCACTCATAGTTGCCATGAACGCCGGTGTCCAGCTACTCGACGCACACGCCAATCGCGTCCTCGAGGGCCTGCTGGAGATTCTGCGAGACGAACTCGCGTCGGAAGTCGCGTCAGGGCAGCGCAAGGCCCGGGCTGATGGACGTGAGGCCGCCCGGATGTGGATCGACCACTTCATCGAGTCCATGCTGATCACGTTCGGCGTGGTGTCCGCGATTACCGCCACCCACGTTGCCGCGCTCGTAGAGCCCGTTGAGCGGTCAACAGCCGAGCGGCGAATTGCGGCAGTCAAGGCCAAGCGGCGAGCTCGAGCGGCCGCCAAGATCGATTTGAACCAACTCCCATTACGCCGAGCTCCCAAACTCGGGGATTAGCTCCGACCCGCAGCTAAGTCCCATTTTCGGCCACTTAGCTGCCGTATTTCCTCGACGTTTGGGGTGATTTACTCGTCCATACCTGCTGCGCGCTGTGTGGCGCAGCCAACGAGAGGACGAGCATGGAACCTACTGAAAGACATGACCGCACCCTGAGAGGGCCGAACGCCTCATGGCTTTCCCCCGCAGACGTCGCGGCGGAATGCGGCATTCCCGAAACCACGCAAGCGGTATGGCGATGCACGAACCGCTACGGCTTTCGCAAGCTGGTGGTGAAGGTCGGAAACCGCGTCCGGTATCGGCGAGAGGAAGTGGAGCGCTGGCTCGAATCCCACCGCTTGGAGCCCGCCGAATGAGGCCCCTGGACAAACGACGAGGCCCGCGCGACGGCGGGCCTCTGGGTGCTGCGCATGCTGAACGGCTGGGGAGCCAACAGGATAGCGCGATGGGTGGGGTGGCGCAACGCCCCTATGCGGTTCATGCCATTCGCAATGACGGTCGCCGCGTCGAGTTCGCGAAGTGCGCGAGCTATGACGACGCAATGAATGTCGTTGCCAAGCTCGTGCTCCACGGCCTGTCAGCCGAGGTGGCACGATGACCGCCGCCGCTCTGCTGGAGCGCTTGGAGCGCGTCAAAGAGACTGGCCGCGGTCAATGGGCGGCCCGGTGTCCCGCACACGAAGATCGCAGTCCCAGCCTATCAATCCGCGAGCACGACGATGGCCGCGTCCTTCTTCACGACCATGGCGGCTGCCGTGTGGAGGACGTTCTTAGCGCGGTTGGGCTTAAGTTCAGCGACCTCTTTCCCGCCAAGCCCGTCGGTGACGTTCGCCGTGAGCGTGTTCCGTTTGATCCGCTTCAAGTTCTGCGGGCAGTCGCAGACGAGATGTGGGTCGTCGCCGTCATCATCAGCGGCATTGCCCGTGGGGAACCGCTCACGTCGGAGCGCGAGACGCGACTGTTGCTCGCCGGTCGTCGGTTGATCGACGCAGCGGATGCTGCGGTTCCGGCCAAGCCCAAGCGCCTCGCGATGGAGGTCGCCGATGCGTGACGAGGCGAATGTCCTGGACAAGCTCGCCGATGCTTTGGCAGGCCCGCAAGTCCGGCTGATACGCGGCGACATGATCGTCTCTGAGCCCATCGCGTGGCTGTGGAACGGATTCCTCGCGGGTGGGAAGCTGCACATCCTGGCCGGCGCTCCTGGCACCGGGAAGACGACGCTCGCGCTCGGCTTGGCTGCGGCGCTCACTCGCGGTGGCCGCTGGCCAGATGGTTCGCGCGCGCCAGTCGGCGACGTACTGATCTGGTCCGGAGAGGATGCCCCCAACGACACCCTCGCCCCTCGTCTACGGGTGGCCGGCGCGGACATGACGCGGGTGCACTTCGTCGGCAACGTCGTCCAAGCCGATGAACCAGTGCCGTTCGATCCTGCGTCTCACTTCCCGGCGCTGACCCACGCCGCCTCAAAGCTCCCAGAGCTGCGGCTGATGATCGTCGATCCGGTCGTCTCCGCCGTGTCCGGGGACAGCCATCACAACGCGGAGGTACGTCGCGGCCTGCAGCCGCTGGTGACGTTCGCGGAACAGTGTGGGGCCGCTCTCCTGGGCATCAGTCACTTCACCAAGGGCACCCAAGGCCGGGAACCACTGGAGCGCGTCACGGGCTCGCTGGGGTTCGCTGCGGTGGCACGGATCGTCCTCGGGACAGCAAAGGTCGCAGACGAGGAAGGTGGCGGCCGTGTTCTGGTACGCCTCAAGTCGAACATCGGTCCCGACGGCGGGGGCTTTCGGTACGACCTCGAGCAATCGGCCCTGGCTGACCAGCCCGACCTCATCGCGTCGCGCATCCACTGGGGTGACCCCGTCGAGGGTGCGGCTCGGGAGATCCTCGCGACCGCCGAGAAGTACGACGATGAGGCTGGCGGAGAGAGCCCCAAGGACTTCCTGCGCTACACCCTCGAACTCGGCCCCAAGCCGGCCAAGGAGATATTCCAGGACGCGGAGGCACATGGGTTCAGCCGGAGCCAAATGCAACGTGCCAGGGCAGCAATCGGCGCCAAGATCGACAAGCAAGGCATGCGCGGAGGCTGGGAGTGGAGCCTCCCGAAGATGACGGTAGCCCCCGAAGATAACGAAGAACACGGCCACAAGAGTGTGCAATCTTCGTCACCTTCGGCGTCATCTTCGGCTCCAACGGAGGATTTCTGATGGGCGCCCTGCTCACGGAATTCGCCGAGTTGGGGGTCCGATTCCAACGTCTCCCTGACGGCAACCTGCGGGCGCTCAGGTCCCTAACGGACGATCTGCGGACCCTGATTCGGGACGCTAAGCTCGAACTGTTGCGCGAGCTGGCGGCCAACGACGAGCCCCGGTACTGGTGGCGCGTCGAGGGCTATGACTGCGGCCAAGGTCCGATTGGGTTCGACTTCTGCTCGCTGCCCGAGCTGACCCGCGCGGAGGTCGAGCGGCGCTACCCGGGTGCCACGGCCTTGGAACCAGGCCCGTCCGACAACCGCCGCACCTGCCGACAATGCCGGCGCCTCTCCGACCGCGGCCAATGCCGGGCTTCTGACGCTGGCATCCGGCTCGTAGGCTGCGGACCCCTCCACTCCCCGGCTGCAGACGTGCCTCGGCGCTGTGAGGGCTATTTGCCGCGCCCCGACGACGCGGATGAACGCCCCGGCATCGAGCGATGGCCCGCCTTGGTCAAGGAGTCGCCATGACGCTCGCGTCGGGTCCGCTGGATTGCCACTTCCCGGGCAGCACTGATACGGAACACGTCATGGCGGACGGGGTTGTTGCTCTCACGCAGTTCTTCGTCGGGTCCGTCCAGGCCGATGGCGATGACGACATGCTGAGAGTCTTGTCGCCGCTCCGATACACGTTCCGGGAAGCGCTCGAAGACCAAGCGCAACTCGATCCGGAAGGCGGCCATACGGCCGTGCTGTGGGTTCGCCGGACGTTCAGCCCTGCGTCCTTCGATCTTCTCGAAAGTCATCGGAAGCGGGCTAAGCAAGCCCGGGAGGAGGCGCAGTGAAGCCATTCAGCCTTCCCCAGCCTTGGTACTTCACGCCCGCTGAGCTTGCGGTGGACTGGAAGGTCGATCCCGCCCGGGTGTACTACTACATGGACGCGGGCCAGATCATTCCGGCGGTTGCGCTCGCTCGCTGCCGCTGGCCATATTCCCTGCCCTGCAACACGCCCGTGGTTGTGGCGATGCTGGATGGCTTTGCGCATCTCCAATGGAGCGCGGCGGTTGACCCCGAGACCGCACTCACTGGCGAGCTACGCTGCTTTCAGCCTGACGGCGCCGGTGGTTTCCGCTCCTTCGTCCAGGTGCTCGCAGAACCTCTTCCCATCCGCCGCAGCGACCTCGTCGTGAGCCTCGACCAACGCGACGAGATCGAAGGCTGCGGGAGGCGGCAGAAGACTAATCCCGTGGAGCGCAGGACGCTGCTCACCATCATCGGGATCATGGCGCGATGCGGCTACGCCACCGACATGAGCAAGCCATATGCGCTGGCAGAAATAGTTCGTAAGGATGGGCAACTGCTGGGCATCGACATCAGCCACGAGACACTGGGGCAGAAGCTAGCCGAGGCCCGGGACCTGCTCACCGCCAACGTTGAAGCGGCGCCGCAACTTTGAAGACGCATTCCGTCATGCCGCGTTTAATGGGTCATGGCCGATTTCGACTTCTCTCAGCTTCAGGGCTTGCTCTCGCAGTTCCAGCCGAGTGAGCAGGACAAGCGCGACGCGCTGACGCAAGGACTCGCCGCAGCCGGCTTCGGCATTCTCGGTGCTCGAGGCGGCAATGCCCTGCAAAACATCGCGCAAGGCGGATTCCAAGGGCTGCTCGGTTACAACGGTGCGCTTCATCAGGCGAGCGATGCCAAGCGCAACCAGCTTCGCGATGCCATGGACGCCATGCAGGTCCAGCAGGCGTTTCAGGGCTACCAAGACGCCAATGCAGCACGCGACGTCCTGAAGAGCTACCAGCCCCCGTCCCCCTTGCCGAGCATGGCGCCCACGCTGCAAAACGCGACTGCGCTCGCAAGCACGCAACCGCAAAGCGCCTATCAACGCCTGTCGGACATTGCTAACCAACTCGATGCCAAGGGTCTCGGCAAGATGGCGGCTGACTACCGTAAGCAGGCATTGGAGTACGCGCCCAAGTACAGCGGCACCAAGACCGTGATGCAGAACGGCAAGCCGACGCTGATGCAGGAATACTCCAACCAAGCGCCGTCTGCCGTTCAGGGATTCGAGCCTACGCCTGATACGCAATTCGTCGATCTTGGCGGTCGCCTCGTGGCTGTCGACAAGAACCAAGTTGCGCCGGGGACCGACTTCTCGAAGTCAATGACGCCCGGGGAGACGGCGAGCAATCAACTCGGTTGGGCGAATTACGGTCTGTCGAAGCAGCGTGAGGCACGAGAGTCCGCGAACGCCCCCGGGGCGAAGCCTCAATGGGACAGCGCATCTGGACAATTTGTGTTTCCGCCGACGCCGGAAAACCCGATGGGTCGCGCCATCTCGCCCGACGGCTTCACCAAGACCAAGCCGCTCACCGAGTCCGAGGGAAACGCCACAGGCTTCGGCATGCGCATGGTCGCGGCCAACTCCATCATCAACGACCTCGAGGACTCTGGCTTCGACCTAACGAACCCGCTAAATCTCCTAGCGAATACCCGAATCACCAACTACTCAGCAAAGCCCGAGGCCAGGAAGGTTCAGCAGGCGAAGCTCAACTTCATGACTGCGGCGCTGCGCAAGGAATCAGGCGCGGCGATCTCCAAGTCGGAGTTCGACACGTTCGACCGGCAGTACTTCCCGCAGCCTGGTGACGATGCGCAGACCGCCGCACAGAAGCGCCAAGCACGGTCGTTGGCAATTCAGGCGCTCTCGGCCCAAGCCGGCCCGGGCGCGCGTCAGATCGGGCAAGCCCCGGCGAGTGGAACCGGTTGGTCAATCAAGCAGGTGCATTGATGCCGTCCTTCGAGATCACGTCTCCTGACGGTCGGCGGTTCCAGATCAACGCCCCGGAGGGCGCATCACAGGATGACGTGCTGGCCTACGCGCAATCGAACATGCCGGCGGCATCTCACGCGCCCACGTTTGACCCGACCGAAGGGATGTCCGGTCTAGACCGTGCGATGGCGGGCGTCGGTAAGGCCGTAGCGGACACGGGTCGTGGCCTTCGCCAGCTCGCGTCCTATGTTGGTATCGGCGATCCCAACGCCGTTCAGCGAGAGATCGACGAAGCCAAGCGGCTCGACGCGCCCCTGATGAACACTGGAGCGGGTGTGGCCGGCAACATCGGCGGCCAGATCGCCACCACCCTCCTTCCCGGCGGAGCCTTGGCACGAGCAGGAAAGGCTGCCGCCGCCCTTCCTGGACTCGCGCGTGCGGGTCAGGCTATCGAGGGAGCAGGACAAGCCCTGACGCTTCCCAAGACCGCAGGACAGGCCGGCATGGCGGGTGGGGTTTTCGGTGGGATGCAGCCGGTGTCGAGCGATGACAGCCGGCTCGGGAATATGGCGTTTGGCGCTGCGGGCGGGGCGCTAGGGAATGCCCTCCCGCGCGCTGTCGGTCGAGCGCTCAATCCGCAGATCTCGGATGACGTCCGCACACTCATGGCGGCTGGCGTCACACCGACGCCCGGCCAGATCATGGGTGGGGCGACTCAACGTATCGAGGACGGCCTCACCAGTCTTCCGATCCTCGGCGACGCGATCAAGGGTGCTCGTAATCGAGCCTTGGGTCAGTTCAACCAAGCTGCGTACAACCGTGCGCTGGGTCCGCTTGGACAGAAGGTGCCGGAGGGCGTGATCGGCAATGAGGCGGTCGAGCACGTTAGCGAAACGCTCTCAAAGGCATACGACGACCTCCTTCCCAAGCTCAACGTTCAGGTGGACGGCCAGTTCGGCCAAGACCTCGGTCAGCTTCGCCAGGCCGCGCAGAACCTGCCCGACAACTATCGCGATCGCTACGGCGCGTTGCTCCAGCGGCTGGTGCTGAACAAGTTCGACGACGCTGGGGCAATGACCGGAAAGACGATGAAGCAGGTCGAGTCTCAGCTCGGATCGTTCGCACGTCAGTACGCGAAGTCCGGAGACCCGGAACAGAGGATGTTCGGCCAGACCCTGCAACAGACGCAGGCAGCCCTTCGCGACCTCGCCCACCGCAGCAATCCCGAGTACGCCGAGATTCTTGGGGACATCAACCAAGGCTGGGCGAACCTCGTTCGGATCAACCATGCCGCGGCGTCCACTGGCGCGCCCAACGGTGTATTCACCGCGGCGCAGCTTCGGTCGGCGGCGAAGGCCAACGACTCGAGCCTGCGGAAGTCGAGCTTCGCGAAGGGCAATGCGCTGATGCAGGACCTCGCCGACGCCGGTGCCAACGTCTTGGGGTCGAAAGTGCCGGACTCGGGCACTCCGTATCGGCTCTGGACCAACCTCGGCGCTGCCGGCGGCCTGGGCTACTTCAGCCCCACTGCTCTAGCGACTGGCCTCGCGGCCAGCGGGCTCTACACCCAACCGATGCAGAAGATCGTCGCCTCCGCCATGACGAAGCGACCGGAGAGTTTCGGGCTATCGGGCGACCTCGCAGCGAAGGGTTCACCGCTGCTGGGCGTGCCTGGCGCGATCGGCCTCTTAAACCTCAAGTAGGAGAAGGCGCTTGAGACGACCTTCGGGCATGAATCGCTTCACCGCGAACCGGACAGGAAGAAGGGCGCAGGCCAGCACCACGAAGAGGGCCAACGGGCGCAGCAGCATGGCAATGGCGGTCTCCATTGAACCTCAATCATCGCGCTGCGGACAGTCCTGCGCAAGGAGTGACAAGTGATCGATGCCTCTTGCTGGGGCGCGGCTGAAGTCGAGCGGGCGCTGACGGATGGCTCCGTGTTGCTGCCGATGTTCTACGTGGCGGGAGTCGTGACGGACGTCAACGGTGACGAGTACGTCGCGCCATTCAGCCCACTCATGCACTCCGCAAAGGAAGCGCTTGTGTTGGCCGAAGAGCTTAACAAGACGCATGACGACCGCTTGGAAGTGCTCCACGTCCCGCGGCGGGCTCGCCCCAGTATTGAACGTGAGGCGGAGTGGCTGGAAAAGCATCGATTGCTGGCCGCCGAAGCGCGTGCCCGCAATTCGCAGTGAACGCAATACCTGAAGACGAGGTGTGAAGATGGGTGGCTCTGCTGACTGGGTGAAGGATCATAGAAAGGAACTGCTGACTGGCGCAGCGCTCACTGGACTTGGTGTCGCCACAGGGGGGCTCGGGTTCCTCGGAGCGGGCGCTGCGGGCGCCACTGGGCTGGGCGCCGCTGGGGCGGAAGCAGGTGCCGCCGCGGCTGGTGCCGGGACGGGCTTGGGCGCGGGCGCCGCGAGTTCAGCAATTCCCGCGATGGCTGGCACTGGTGCGATGGACATGACGGGCGCCGCCGGAACGGGCCTGCTCTCGCAAGCTGCCGCTGCGCCGCCTGCAACAAGCGGGATCGGCTCGGCCATGCTCCAGAGTTTGGGTCACATGGGCCCTGAGCAGGCCAACATCCTCGCCGAGCAGAACGCGGCATTCGGCATGCAGACGCCTGGCGCGACCCTGCAAACGCTCTCGGCAGCCAATCCCACCATCAACGCCACCATGGGACAGCACGGGCTTCTGTCGAAGCTCGGTCCAGTGTTCAAGGGCATGGGCGCGGCCCAACAGGCCATGGGTGCGTTCGGCGGACCCCCGCAGATCCAGAACCTTCAGAAGCCTCCGAGCATGGGGCAGTACCCCCAGCAGAACGCGTCCCAGATCATGGCGCGCGCGGGGATGATGTCGCCCGAGCAGTTGCAACGCCTCAAGCAGATGGGCTTGATCAGCTGACGCTGGAAAGCGCCGGATTCAGTACCGACAAAACCGCCAAAACTGATGCTTACAGGTGCAGTCCACGAGACGGAAACCCTTGATGGACGGACGTTTAGCGTCCTACCCACCCCCCTCAAGGAGGTGAAGCGGCGCAAGCCGCAACTGACCACGGTCGAGGGGGTGCGGGTTGAGCTCGCTCGAATCTACCGGGAGGCCGAGGAAGGCAAGCGCGACGTCGCCGAGGCCAGCAAGCTCACGTACATGCTCGGGGAGATTCGCAAGACCCTCGAGGTTGCCGAAATCGAAACGCGCCTTGGGGCGCTGGAGGCTAGGACCAATGGCAAGCAGTTACCTGCGCCGCGTTGAGGCACTCGAAACCCGGCAGTCCGCCGTGTGCGTGGACGGCTGTGTGAAATGCCTTGCCGCGGCGGCCGCTCTCCTGGAGAAGCATGGCGTCCACCCCTCGGCGTCCCTTCGTGCCCCCACAGATGAGCTGGTGCGCCGATGCTGCAATAGCAAACCGGTTGTGCTCTCCGAGGTTCTGCAAAGCCTGCCGCCGGTTGATAAGGAGCGACGACCCTTCGATTGGGAGGCTTACATGCGCAGTTACAAGGAAGAGCAAGCACGCGTTCGCGCCCTGAACGGCGCCCCTGATCCCGTTGTCGCCAAGGCCTTGGCGGCAGCACTTGCCGAACTGGAGGCTGCATGACCTACGCAACTCGTATCGCCAAGCTGGAAGCCGCAATAGAGCCGGGGCGTGTGCTGATCGCCTTCTTTGACCGCTCCGCGGCCGGCGAGTATGTCGGCGCAAGCTGCGGTGGCCAGCGCTTTGACAGGCTCCCGGGCGAATCCGGAGATGCCTTCGTGGATCGCGCGTTCGGATATGCCGACGACAATATCCATCGCATCGCCGTCTCGTGGGAGGCGCCCTTATGAGCTACGCAGCTAGGCTGGCCAAGCTCGAAGAGCGCGCCTATGCGGGAGACGTGTACATCATCGTCGAGGAAATCCGGGACTCCGACGGGGAGCTAGTCGGCGCGAAGTTGGCCGGCGAGAAGCTCCGTCGTGATCCGCATGAGAGCGAGCCCACCTTCCTGGTAAGGGTCGGCAACGCGTGCGGACGATCGCCTCCCGTGTGGATGAGCGCCGTGGATATGTGTCTATGAACGGCGGTACCACGCACGATCGGGCGTTTGGGAAGGCTCCGTTTGGACCCCAAGCGTCTCTGGACGTTTAGACGTATCAGGCACTATGCTCGGGCGCCCCATATACTCGGCGGCACGCTACTTTCCCAACATAGGAATGGACCGCCGCCCATGTCTTGGCCGCAGCTGGCGAACCCGCCCATCCTCGAGGCAGTAATCGAGATTCGGCCGGTATTTGCCCGGGAGCCCGGCCTCGATGCGCTGAGAGGGTGCGCCGAGGCCATAGTGGGAACGCATCCCGCTGTCCAAGACCTATATAGAGGTCAATTAGAGGTCACGCTTTCCGCTACCGGAGAGACGGACGCAAAAGCCCTTAGTGGTGCAATTGGGTTTCGCAGCATGAGCGCGGATAACACCCAAATCGTCACGTTCTCCTCTCTCGCGTTCAGCGTTTCGCTACTCAAGCCGTATGCAGGATGGGATGCGCTCCTGCAGAGCGCAAAACGATATTGGGATACCTTTTCCTCGCGGACTAGTCCGGATGCCGTCGCGCGAATCGGGGTTCGGTATATCAATGAACTGTTGCTCCCCCCAATGGAGCCGGTGGAGAGCTTTGTGGTACCAGGTCCCTCCGTGCCGCAAGGGTTGCCACAGCAGTTCAAGGCTTACCTCAACCGCATTGAAATCGTTGATGCCGCTCGCGATCAACTGGGCATCATTACGATGGCTTCGCAAGGACTAACTCCCGACAGAGCGCGTGTACGCATGTTGCTTGACGTGGATGCCATTTGCGAGGGCACGTTCCCCACGTCCGGCGAGGACCTTTGGCGGCGCACCGCAGCGCTGCGCCAGTTCAAGAATGACATGTTCTTTCACAGCATCACCGAAAACCTACTGAGGGAGTATCGATGAGCTACGCATCTGTGTTGCCAGGTGCCCCACAGCCTAGCATTTCCCTCCCTCATGGCGATTCTTGGGCCCGCGTGGCTTTGAATGAACTTGTCGGGAGCTTTGTTCGAGACCAACGGCAATCCGCGTCAGCTAGAGCCAAGACGGAGCAGCGCGAAGCGAAATGGCGGGCGGCTCGGGCCAGGATGGCTGCGGAAGGAGCTCTTTTGAGCGAGCGAACAGTAGGCAATACTGCTCGCTTATTGAACTCGCTACCCGCCGATTTTCTCGCGCAGGCCGACATTTCCGCGAACCAATTTGAGAACATCGAACTCGAGTGGTATCTAGGTCGCGATCGCGTGTTTACCGTTGCGATCGGCGATGACGGGCGCTATTACCTTGCGTGGGTGAGCGGGCCACAGCGTGGGACGGGCGCTGGCTATTTGAGCGGCAACGAATTGAAAGTCGTCGAGTCTGTGCAGCGGTGGGCCGCGTGACGGCCGTTGCCTCGGACCGGCGCTTGGCAAGATTCGCGTTTGAGGCTAGTTACGTGCGGTCAGACAACACGGTAAAGCCGAAGGCGTTCTATCCGGACAAAGAAGGAAATTGCTCGACGATGGATCGAACCGATGTTGATCATGCGGCGGTCGCTGCTTGGGCGGCTGTACATGTCAGTCCACTTCGACCTGGAAAGTCTCTGCTCGGGTATGCGCATCTGCCATGCTCGGCGATCGAGGCGGCAGGACTTCGCGCGGTTCGAGATGAACCGCCGGATCGACACGCAAACATATTGGGTTACCCTGCGGAACGTGAACGCATGATGTCCATTGCCCAACAGTTGGCACTCGCTGCGGAGTTCCAGCCGGCCTAGGGCGGATGGCCTGTACTACGTGGGGACCTCGTTCTAGCGCCACACATCCACGATCCACGCCTGCGCGTACTCGACGCCGCCGATTACCTCCGAGCCGGCTAGCGAGAGGCGGTCACCTTGAACCCCAACGATCGCAGGTGATCGCAGCTCAGGGACCATCGCGTCACCAGGCGCATGTCCTTGGCGGTGCTCGTACAGCGTTGCTCTGCACAGCGTCCGCCCTCGCTCGGGCACCATTACCCAAGCTACAACGAGTTCCCCGGACACGGGCGTCGCATTGGCGAAGTCGCGGTCGCTGAGCAGCCGCCCCCGTTCGTACCTCCGCCGCACCGTGCACCGCATATTCCACTACCGTATGGATATGCGGTAATAGTAGCGGATGCCGCTCGGCTGCGCTGGCGCACTCCTTGCTGCCAGCTACGCCGCACTTTCACAGGCGGCCTCTGATTTTGCCGGCCTCGATTCCGCTTCTATACTTGCGCGTCACGCCATGCAGGGGAGGGAATGTGGCTTATCTACGGTCGACTATTGTCGCGGGCCTACTGTTGCTCGCGGTGCTTGTGCCTTTGGCTAAAGCGCAGGAATTTGGGCCCAGCCATGTGGTGATCCCGAGCGCGTACGCCAACGTTCCGACCGGGATCCTTGCACCAGTCGATGTTTGCTACCACAACGACCCGTTGACCCTGATCCTGAGTTCGACTTTCCAGCAGAGCGGAAACGCGATCACGCTAACAGTGCATGTAGAGCCGACGCTTTGCTTCTCGGCCGGCGATCCCCTCGTCGAGAAAGCGGTAAGGTTCGCGATGCCTCCGTTAGCTCCGGGGGCCTACACCCTTCGCTATCAGCGCTATGAGGGCGCCACCAACGATTTTCTTTCTTACGATGAGATCGTGGCCTTTGATGTTGTCGACGGCGCGGCCGTCCCGACACTCACGGACCTCTCGCTGGCCCTGCTTGCCGCCCTGATGCTTTGCGTCGGGTGGAGATTCGGGCTGGCGTCGAAGAGCTAACGGGCACGAGCGATCAGCGATTGGTCCTGTGCGCGGTCACGAAATGTAGGCAACGCCCGATGACTACAATCGCCACTTACCTCGGGCTTGCAGTCGCCGTTGTTGGCATCGCAATAGGGTTGTACCGCGATGAGGTACGGCGCGAACTTAACGAGCCGACGCACCGCGGCGTGCACATCGCTTGCCTATGGCTCACGTACATCCTCGCGCCGTTGGCTGGCTTGGCCGCAATCCAGGGCGCACACATCCTGGTTCTCGCCGCGATCGCGCTTCTACTATTCCTCGTCCAGACCGCCGACTTCGCCGCGACACCGGGCCCACTAACGCGCGGCTCAATCGTGCGGTATGGACTCTTGACGCTGACCTGTGCGGTGACGCTATCGTTTTGCCTGACTGGACATCTACTGTTATCGGCGGTGGCTCACTCCGTTCCCAAGTAGATTCATCGGCGAGCGCTTGGAATTTGCGAAGGGCTCTTGCGCATAAATGTCCGCTGCATGCCTGCTGGACAGCCCAAGCTCGAATTGCATATCGGGGCATGCGGAGCGAACTCTTGCGCGCAGGTGTTGCCGTCGTGTGGGATGCCAGAACTGCCCGCCTGGATTTGTTCGGAGGTTGCGGCGCATCGAGAATTCGAGCAGTTCAGGCTGGTGGATCGGCCGCTGGTTCCAGTCAGCGCCACGACTACGAAGCAATAAGCTATTGGGGAGCCCATGCCTTACGAGATCAACGCTATTCCCGTAATGGTTGCAGGCCCGGGTGACGCGCGCGAGGAACGGGAACTCGTCGCGCGTGTCATCCATCGCTGGAACGCGACAAACGCGAAGTCGCGCAAATGCGTCATTCTGCCGCTAATGTGGGAGACGCATTCGGTGCCCGACCTAAGTCGTCCGGCGCAAGAGCAGATCAACGCGCATGTCTTGGCCGACTCCGACATTGTGATCGCCATATTCAAGTCGAAACCGGGAACGCCCTACGCGAATTTTCCGGGTACGACTCTTTACGAGATTGACACTCAGGTAAGGGCGGGTAAGGGCGCGATGGTCTACTTCCATCGTAACCTGCCACTCGACGGGACAACCGATGATGAGCGCGCGCGCCTCGCGCAAATCAAGGAAGCATGCCGACAGCTAGGACGCTACGGTGAGTACGACTCGGCGGAAGAGTTGGCGGCCAACCTGCGAGAGGACCTCGACATGCATATTCAGTACTCGGCGAAATTGAGCGGGCTTCTGCATTCCGCACCTGCGGGTTTCGGCATGCCCACTGTCGGGCACGTTCCGGCCGGCTCAACGCTTTCTAAGCAGGCGCGCGCGCTACTGTTCGCAGCGGCGGAACGTGTCGGGAATTTCATGCGATCGCGTGGATTTCAGGGCACGGTGTACCAAGCTGGAGACACTGTGCTGTGCGATGGCTCCTCCAATCGCGAGGGCGTCAGGTGGGATGCGGGATTGAAGGAATTGGAAGACCGCGAGCTTGTAACCGCAGGCCCCCAAAGACGCGTGTTCAACCTCACCGACGCTGGCTATAAGCTGGCACAGACAATGGGTGCGAAGGTGCCTGACGACGGGGAATAGGCGGCTGATAGATGGCTGGCGCCGTTGTCACAATCTCTGCTACTCAGCGCGTCCGGATCTAGGCCCTCGAACGGTGCGGCAGCGTACCAAGCAGCAGCCCCTCCTCCGCCACGGCCACAGTTCCCCGTGGTCTGCCGCCAAGTCGGTCAGTGTGGGCGACCTGCCAGTAGCTGGGCGACCTGCCAGTAGCGAGTCGCAATCGGTACTTGATCCGGTGCTCCGCGAGGCCGCACAATCGCAGATCACGGCAAATCCCCGCGGGGGACTCAATGCGGCGCGCTTCGCTGGTGCTGTGCTGTTTTGGTGTTCTGCTCGTTGCTGGGTTCGCGTGGACAGCGTACTCCGAGGAGTTTCGCCCCGCTGGTCTTCGCGGGATTCGCACCACAACACTTCTGAACATTTATCTCGTGGTGGCGACCGCTTGCGTCGCCGCTTACGCGATGATTGCGAGGGCCGCGATACGCCTTAAGACCTTATCGATTGGCTCGCTGGTCGCAATTCCTACGGTTATCGGGCTCGCCGTGCTGGCATTGCCGGCGTACAACGACTACTTGGTCCACGCTGTGCCTAGTCCATCAATGCGCGCCTTCGGTGACCAGAAGGCTTGGATTCTGCTTGAACCGATGCGGTATGGGGTTGGCGACAGCGCAGAGGTTATCGTGGTTCCTGCCGGATTCGTCACCGATCTTGCGAGCATCCCTCCGGCGTTCTGGGGGCCTCCGCTCTTTCTCACTCCGAGCGGGCAATATGGGCGAGCCGCGATCATCCACGACTATCTCTATTGGAGCCAGCGGTGCACCAAAGATCAGGCCGATCGATTGCTTGTGATTGCGATGGTAGAAAGCCAAGTGTCGCGGTTCGACCGATGGGAGATCTATACCGGTGTCAGCGGGTGGGGAAAGAGCTCATGGGAGGCGAACTCAGAAGCCCGCAGCGACGGCTTCCCCAGAATCCTTCCGGAACAATTTCGCCGTCCAGACGACCCAAACGCTTCATGGACGGCATATTCAGCTGGACTGGTCGCGTCAGGCGTACGCGGCATCGAACCTGCTGACAATGGCGAATACTGTTACATCGGAAACACGCTCGACGTACCACTGTCTCGACATCCGGCGCCGCAAAGCGTCAGGATCATTCCCTAGGGACGGCTGGTTCACAACCAGCAGAGCCAGATGCGAAACGCCGAAATGGTTGTTGACCTTTCCGCGGCCCGTCCACAGACGCCGGCGCCCTAGTCCTTCAGCTAAGGACTACTCAAACGGTCCAAACCGAAGCTGCAGGCACAGTTCACCATCTCTAACGGTGTTTCCCAGCGCGTCGTCCGCAACATCGCGTATCGATGCGGAAATCTTGCGGGTCGAGCTATCCCGATGCAAGTCGAGTTCCAAGACTTTGCCGCCAGCGACCACCGTATGGCTTGCGTACTCCGCGATCTCGACATTTGAAGCCACATCTCTGTAGACGCCGATGGCGTGAGATGGAACCTCTATTTCCTCAAGCCACGCATCACCGTAGATGTGCGCGCGGGTCAGTCGGAGCGGGCCATAGGGCGTGTCGAGAATGGCAGATTGAGGCTCCTGCACTTCAAGCTGTGCAACCAAACCGCACATTGGTTCGTTAACCTGCAGCTTTTCTCGAATTTCTTCGCAGTTTGCCACGCCCAAGATGAACGAATCGAGCAGGTTCATGACAGATCGCGGTTCAGTCGGACTTTCGAGCGTTAGATGTAGCTCATTCGGCGCGCTGATTGGCAGCATATCTGCTCCCATGCCGATCAGCCGCTGAAGATCTTCGGGATGGAACGACATGCCAACATTGTTAACCCTACCTCGCAACATAACCTTTCTGACAACCCCTAGGCGGCACCACGCATCGACATCCGTCACCGTGATCGAATCGAGCGTTCGTACCTCGACGTCGAGTTTCTTGGCGAGAACCGTGGCGGCGTCGGAAAACCCTGTCGTTGATACCGCAGTGATCTTGTGAAGTCCGAACGCAGTCTTGCGGCCCGCTAGTTCTTGTATCCAACTGGCGGGCGCGGATCCTTGACTAGGACGGTCGCGGCACTCGAGCAACCAGGAAATCTTGCCGGTTCCGAGCTTGGCTTCCACGAGAACGTCGAATTCGGACAATTGAATACCGTTATCGTCGAAATACCGCTTGTTGATGTGAACTTGCGCGTCATCTGGCAATGCGGCTTGCTCGATGCTGCGTACTAACTCCTCCAGGTGTCGCCCTCGGGGTCCGTCACTCATAACCGCGCCGGCTCCGACATGATTTATTCAACGGATTGAAACGTTGCCAACACATGAAAGCGCGCGCGACTAGATCTTTCGCTTGTACGCGAAGTATGGATGCTCATCGCTAAGAGGTTCCACGGTAAGCTGAAACGTGTTCGCGTTCCTCAGCAAAACAAATCCCGGACCAGATGCATTGCCGATCGCGCCTCCGTCCAAATGTAGAGCCAAGAACGGTGCGATATCTGTCGGATCGCCCGTCGGGTCAATGACAACCTCTCCGATTCGCCTCGCGGCGCTGATGCCATCCGGCCCAATTGCCGTCTTGTCTAGAAGTTCGACAACCCACACTCGGTTGGGAAGCACCATTTCGCGATATATGCGCGCGAGCGTGGGGCTCATGCTCGAGGTAGCAGCTGTCTCTCTGAATACGTGTCGCTCAACAAGGTAGGTACGAAGTATGATCGTCGCTGGATTTACTGGCGAAAGGACGAGCAATGCACCTGCCACTGCTTGGGCTTCCTCGGCGGACATGAATACATCGGCCGGCAAGAGCGGAATGGCGAAATGAGAATACGCTAAGGAATAATCGTGTCCGTTGTCGAGCAACGGCAAATATGGTCCAGAGTTGTCATTGTTCATGACGAAATTTGTCAAATACGAGGCGGCGTGCTCGTACGCGATTGCGCCCTTGGCGCTCGGCACCTTGATCTGGACAGAGGACGTTAGTTGCCCTTCGGCCAGACCCACAATGACGACGGCGTGACCGTCCCCATTTTGTTGGAAGGTTGCGATTACTGGTAGCCCGGACAGAACATACGGATGCAGAAGGGCTTTTGCGTTAGCTATGGATGAAGGGGTGATGTGGCCGCTGGCGTCGCCTAGTGACAGAACATGCGGCGAAAAGCCCGTCGCTCGAACAGCCTCGATCATCTGGCCAATAGTCAGCCCAACCCGGTTGGGAAGCGTGCGTCCGGTTACAGCGTATCGCGTGGCGGCGCTTGTTATTTGAGCTGGGTTATAGGCGCCGTGGCCCTCTCGTTTTCGCAATGTTCGCAACGCCATCCAGAGGGATGCTTGGGCGCACGCAGCAACAGCACTATCTTGTTGCATGAACGGCGCACCATTTACATGAAACGTCCGTCCCGCGATATGAACTGGAAACCGATCCACACAAGTAGCTTGCAATGCCGACGGAGGTTCGAGAATGGTCGCAGCTACTGGGCTGATGAGCACCGGGCGCAGCGTAGCAAAGCCAACGTAAGCTAGGGGATCGCTGGCAGCGCGATCAATGAAATCTAGTGGTGATTCATTTTCGATTGCCGCCGTGCGGAAGAAATGCATGCGATGACAGTGTCTGGCAAATTCGCCAAAGGTCTTCGCGTAATACTCGGTGAACTCTGCCAAATAGTCCGGATCGAAAACCGGCTGCTGCAGCACCACCGTTACAGCACCCAGGGAGATCGCTTGAGTCGAGAGCTCGGCCAATGGAGTGCCCCGCTGCCGGCCCTGCATTGAGGCATAAACTTGTGTACGCGCGACATTGAATATGTCACTCGCCGAGGCCACGCGAAAGAGCGCGAATCGTGATGGCATTGCCCCCCCCTCAATGCAAAAAGGGCCGCTACATTCGTAGCAGCCCTATGCGCAAGCGTATTCTTAGTTATCGAAGAAGAAGGTTTTTCGCTTCCTCAATTGCCCGCTTATTGCCTTCACGGAGTTCGTCGACTTGGCGTTCCAAGCTCACACCCACAGCCTCATAGAAGTCCGTCGCTTCTTGCTGCGAAAGTTCGACTTTTCGCCCTTGGTGCGCGGCGTCCAACAGCAGCTCGGCAAGCCCGGCTACATGGTCGCTCATCCGTCCTCCCCAGCGTTGGTTGCATTGAGATCCAGAGCGATACTCCCATAACACATCACATTTCGACTGTCGAGACCGTCAAATGGTTGCGCGCTCCCGACGAGTGTTGCACATCCTCGTAACCCCCGCGTAACCCGACTACACGCACGGTCGTCGTTGCAACGACCTAACTAATTGTTTTTGTTGGTAGGCCGTACTGGATTCGAACCAGTGACCAACGGATTAAAAGTCCGCTGCTCTACCAGGCTGAGCTAACGGCCCACGCGGGAAGCCCTCCATTTTAGCGTAGGGGGCGTCCAAGGGGCCGCCGCCTCAGACCAGCTTCTCCAGGGTCGCGCGAAGCTTCGCCAATTCCGCAACGGACAACCGCTCCATCGCCGCCGGCGGCTGGTCGGTGATCTTCGCGACCACGGCGAGCATCCGCCGCCCGCCGGCGGTCAGCGACACGAGCTTGGCGCGCCGGTCGGTGGGGTGCGGCGTGCGCTTCACCAGGCCACGCTCCTCCAGCGCGTCGATCAGCACGGTGGTCGCCGGCGCGTCGGTGCCCATGTCGTCGGCGAGCTCGCGCAGGGTGCGCGGGCCGCGCTCGAGGCGCCACAGCGCGCGCACGCGGCTGAACGGCAGGCCGGTCGCCTCGGTGACCTTGTGGCGCCAGGTGCCGCGCGTCTCCATCACCAGCTCGACCACCAGGCGCCAGACGCCTTCCGCGTCGGAGCGCGGCGCGGCGCCGTAGCGCGCCGTCGTGCTCTTCGTCGCGCCACTCACGCCGCACCGCCCTTCACGGGTTCCTGCAGCAGGTGCGCGATGCGCGCGGTGCTGGCCCTCGCCCACCCGCCGGTCGACACGATGCCGAGCACCACCACCACCACGCCGAGCACCGCGAGGATCCACCAGAAGGCGTGGGTCGACTGCGCGAAATCGGACCACGCGAGCTCGCCGTCCTGCCCCGCGGCGTGCGCCAGCGCACCGGCCAGCGCAACGCCGACCGCGGCGCCGACCTGCCGGCTGGTGGACGTGACGGCCGAGGCGAGCCCCGCCTGCGCGCGCGGCATGCCCGACACCGCGGTGAAGGTGATCGGCGCGTTGACCATGCCGAAGCCGACGCCGAATGCCGCGTACGCCACGAAGAGGTAGCTCCATGACAAGCCCGCGTCGAGGCGCGTCAGCATCAGCGCGCTCAGCGCCAGCATGATCCCGCTCAGGACCAGCGGCCAGCGCGCGCCGGCCGCGGCAACCATGCGCCCGGAGAGCGGCGACACGATGGTCACGGCGAGCGCCGCGGGCAGGATGGCGAGGCCCGCATGCAACGCCGAAAGCCCGCGCACATCCTGTAGGTAGAGCGAGTTGAGGAACAGGAACCCGCCCAGCGCGGCGAACGTGCACACCGCGACCAGCGTGGCGGCGGTGAAGGGCACGCTGTGGAAGAAGCGGAGGTCGATCAGCGGCTCGTCGCGACGCCGCTCGTGCACCACCAGGGTGACGAACGCCGCGATCGCCAGCGCCGCGGCAGCCCATACCGCGGCGGTGCCGCGTCCGCTCTCGATCACGGCGAACACCAGCGAGGCGAGGCCCACCAGCAACAGTGCCTGTCCGATGGGGTCGGGGCGCCGCGGCTGGGGCGCGCGCGACTCGGGAACGTAGCGCGCGGTGAGCCACAGCGCCAAGAGCCCGATGGGAACGTTGACCCAGAACACCGAGTGCCACCCGAAGGCCTGCGTCAGCGCGCCACCCACGACAGGCCCCAGCGCCATCGAGATGCCTGCCGTGCTGGCGAAGACGCCGATGGCGCGGGCGCGGGCCTTGGGCTCGACGAAGGTGTGCACGATGATCGCCATCGCGACGGGATTCATCATCGAGCCGCCCAGCGCCTGGACGACGCGCGCCGCCACCAGCGAGCCCACGCCGATGGCCAGGCTGCACAGGAGCGAGCCCAGCGTGAACAGCGCGAGGCCCGCCTGGAACACGCGGCGCCGGCCGAAGCGGTCGGCGGTCGCGCCACCCAGCATCAGGAAGCTCGCCACGACGATGGTGTAGGCGTCGATCACCCACTGCAGCCCGCGCAGCGAGGCGTCGAGGTCGCGCCGCATCTCCGGCAGCGCGACGTTGACGATGGTCGTGTCCAGCGACACCAGCAACAGGCTCGAGCAGCAGATCGCCAGGACGACGTTGCGGTGGACGGGCGCCTCCACGGCTGCGGCGGCGGATTTAGTTGTACTCATACAATCATTGTATGACTACAACCAAATGGCCGTCAAGCAGCGACACACGTCATCCCCGCGCGACACACGTCATCCCCGCGAAAGCGGGGAACCAGCCTTGAACGTGTCACGGCAATTCACGCCAACGCCGCGCAATCCCGGGCAGCCCACCGGCAAACGTATCGCCGGAAGCCGCAAAGCTTGCGTCGTCGCCTCCATCGGCGCGGCGGACGCCGGGGCTCGGCCCGCAGCCGGGGTCATCGCGAGGACCGAGCCCCGGTGGCCGCCGCACGCTTCGCCGATGGAGGCAACGGCGCATGTTTGCGCGGGTCGATGCAATACCGCCGCGCTACGGCTGGGTCCCCGCTTTCGCGGGGATGACGGGCCGTCAGTGGGTCTCGGAAGTGAGGTCCGGCGGCAGCGGCGCGAAGTCGATGCCTTCCTCGCGCAGCGACTCGGCCTCGTCGGGGGTGGCCTGGCCGCGGATGGCGCGCGGGGGCACTTCCTCATAATGGATCTTGCGCGCTTCCTGGGCGAAGCGGTCGCCGACGTTCTCGGTGTTGCGCACCACCTCGCGCAGCTTGGCGAGGATCTCGGGCGGCAGGCCCATCGCGGCGGCCTGCGCCGCCTGCGCGTTGGCGACGGCCTGGGCATTCGCGGCGGCCTGTGCCCGGGCGGCGTCGTTCGCGTCCTGCCCCTGCGCGCCCTGGCCCGCCTGCGCAGGCGCCTCGCGGCGCGAACGCGAGCCGCCGCGACGCGAGGCCTTCGACGCCAGGGTGTTGACCCGCGCGCTGGGCTTCTTCTCGACGCCCGGGTCGTCGCAGACGGGGCAGCGCACCAGCCCGCGCCCGCGCTGGTCGGCGTAGGCGTCGGCGGAGTCGAACCAGCCTTCGAAGGCGTGGCCGTGCGGGCAGGCGAGGTCGAAAACGATCATGGTTGCAGGAACGGATTGCACGGCGCGGGCGTTGACCCCCTCAGCCGCCGTCCATCCGTTCGATACGCCACATCTGGTAGCGAACCGCCAGTATGCAACCGGCGACGATGGAAAAGAGCGTCAGGAACGAGCCGACGGCCAGCGTCGAGATGCCGGTCAGCCCCTGGCCGATAGTACAGCCCAGCGCGGTGACGCCGCCGAAGCCCATCATGGCGCCGCCGGCCAGGTGGTTGGCGAGGTCCTCGATGCTGGCGAAGCCCTCCCATCGGAAGCTCTTGGTGCCGAGCGCCACCACCAGCGAGCCCGCCATCATGCCCAGAACCCCGGCGATGCCGAAGGTCATGACGCGCGACTGGTCGCTCCACAGCAGCAGGAGCTCGAGCAGGTAAGCGGTGGGCGAGACGAACGAGAACGACTCGGCGCGGCCCGAGTTGGTGGCAAAGAACTTCTCCTCCAGCGTCGCGGGGTCCTCGGCGACGTAGCCGAGATGCGCCGAGACATACCAGCCGCCGACGATCACCGCACCCACGACGAGGCCGCCGACGATCAGCATGGGCGAAGCGCGGAAGTCGCGGTTGGCGAACACGAATGCGGCCACTGCGGCAGCGATAAGGAGCGGCAGCCACCAGCGCACCGAAGGCCCGATCCCCCACGCCATGGCGATGGCAGGCAGGTCCGAAGTCTTCGCGCCGACGCCGAAGCGCACGGGGTCGAGGCCATAGACGCGCGGCGCGGCGAACACGCCCTTGAGCGTCATGTACGCGACCGCGGCGAGCACCAGCAGCACCACCAGCGACTTCAGGTTGCCCGCGCCGATGCGGATCAGCGTCTTGCTGCCGCAGCCCGAGGCCAGCGTCATGCCGGCGCCGAACAAGAGGCCCCCGACGATGTGCGACAGCCACGACACCTGCGCGTTGGTGTAGATCGACTTGCTGAGGTCGAACACGCCCGCGGCCTGCAGCACGCCCGCGCCGGCGATGGCCACGGCGATGGCGAG
The DNA here is from genome assembly GCA_044226535.1 of Casimicrobiaceae bacterium. GTDB lineage: Bacteria > Pseudomonadota > Gammaproteobacteria > Burkholderiales > Casimicrobiaceae > VBCG01. The sequence goes on from JBGAGT010000005.1 coordinate 76,752, forward strand.
GAGCCACATGCGCAGGCGCCGCCAGTCGCCGAAATTCACCACGTCGGTGATCGCGCCCATGGTGCAGAAGCTCGCGCGCTGCGCCACGGCGCCGAACACGAATGCCAGCGCAAAGGCGCTCCAGACGACCAGCGACGGGAGGTGGGCGGTATCGGGCATGGCGCGATTATAGGAAACCCCGGTTCGGCGAACCCCGGCGGCCCTGTCCGGGCGTTTACAGCCTCGACGGCCGCCGGGGCCGCATTCGCAGGGAGTCCGCCATGGATCGCCATGACCGCAGCACCGGGCGACGCGTCGCCGAACGCAACCTCCGCCGTACCCTCCTCTTGGTCCTGCCGGCGCTCGTCGCCGGCACGGCGCTCAATGCCGCGGGCTGTGCAGCCGCCTACGACCGGCCCTCGTCCTGGGTCAGCGGCGGCATCGCCGCCGTCGAGATCGTCGACCGCACGACCGGCGAGCACCTGCCCGCCTTCACGTCCTGGGCGGGCGCCACGCGCGGCAACCACTTCGTGGTCGGCGCGCCGGGCCACGAGTACCAGCTCCGCATCCGCAACCTCACGGGGGGCCGCATCCTCGCCGTGGGCAGCGTCGACGGCGTGAACGTCGTCAGCGGCGAGACGGCGGCGGCCTCGCAGCAGGGCTACGTCATCGGGCCCTGGCAGTCGGTGGAGATCAACGGCTGGCGCACCAGCCTCGCCAACACCTCGAGCTTCTTCTTCACCGAGCAGGGCGCGAGCTACGCCGCGCGCACCGGGCGCCCCGACGACGTGGGCGTGATCGGCGTCGCGGTGTTCCGCGAGCGCCGCAGCTCGACGCCGCCGCAGGTGATCGGCCAGGCGCGCGACCGGGAGCCCATGCCCATGCGGAAATCGGAGGCACCCGGCGATGCTGCCGCGTCCCGCGACGCATCCAGGCCGCAGGCTTCGGGCGGCGTGGCGCGCATGGAAGAGCGCGCGCCGGCCGCGGCGGCCCCCGCACCCTCGCTCGGCACCGGTTACGGCCGCAACGAGGATTCGCGCGCGACGCGCGTGGCCTTCGAGCGCGCGACCTCGACACCCGCCGAGGTGCTGAGCGTGCGCTACGACAGCTACGCGAACCTCGTCGCGATGGGCGTGCTGCCGCGTACGATCGCGCGCGCGCCGGACCCCTTCCCGGGCGGCTTCGTGCAGCCGCCGCCGAACTGATCGCCGCCGAACCGGCCCCGATTGCCCGCCACCGCAGCGGCCCGCATACTCTGCGGGCCATGCCGCTTTCGCGCGCCGACGACGCCGTGCCCGACGAGGCGCTGATGCTCGCGTATGCGCAGGGCGACGCGGGCGCGTTCGACGCGCTGTACGCGCGCCACCGCGGCGGCCTCTACCGCTATTGCCTGCGCCACCTCGGCAATGCGGGCCTCGCGGACGAAGTGTTCCAGGACATCTGGATGAACGTGGTGCGCGTGCGCGAGAGCTACGTGCCCACGGCGCGCTTCGCCACGTGGCTGTACACGCTGGCGCACAACCGCATCGTCGACCGCTGGCGCGCGGGCGGGCGCGCGACGCTGGTGTCGATCGACGACGAGGACGACGAAGCGCCCTTGCGCGAGGCCGAGCGCGTCCGTGCGGCGCGCGGCGACGAGCCCGAGGTGCGTGCGGCCGCGGGCGAGATCGGCGCGCGCATCGCGGCGGCCCTCGCTTCGCTGCCGGCGGAACAGCGCGACGCCTTCCTGCTGCAATACGAAGGCGGCCATTCGCTGGCCGGGATCGCCGAGATCACCGGTGCCGGACAGGAGACCGTGAAAAGCCGGCTGCGCTACGCCACCAACAAGCTGCGCAGCGTGCTGGCGGACCTGCGCGACGATGCGCGCGAGGATGCACGATGACACCGCGGGGATTCGAGCCATGACCGGGCGCGACCCCCGGCTCGAGGCGCTTTGGCGCGAGGCCTCGCGCGAGGAGCCTCCGGCGCAACTCGACGACGCGATCCGCGCCGCCGCGCATCGCGCCGTGCAGTCGAAGCCCACGCCGGCCGGCGCGCCCTCGCCCCGGTCGCGCGCGCCGTGGCCCGCCTGGGCACCGTTCGCCGCCGCGGCATCGATCGGGGCGATCGCCATCGCCGTCTGGCAGGTGGTGCCGCAGGACCTCGACGAGACACGGGTGGTGGCGAGCGACACGCCGCGTCGGGCAGAGGTGGCCGAGGTGGCGAAGCCGGAAACGCGTGCAGTCGTGCCTTCGACGGTGCAGGCACCACCTGCGGCACCGTCGACGGCGCAGGTTCGGCCGGCATCACCGATGGCGCCGACGCCGACCGCCAAGGCACGAGCCGATGCTCGCGAGGAGGCGTTCGTCGCGCCGCCACCGGCGGCGGAGGCCGCGTCCACGTCCGCAGCCGGAGGCGCACCGGCAACGGGTGGCGCGCCCGATGCCCGCGACAAGCGCGCCGAACCGCAGGTCACTGCCGCCGATGCGTTGGCGAATGTGCCGAAGGCCGCGGTCGCAGCGGCGTCGGCCCCTCCGGCGGCGCCGGCGGGGAACGCTGCGCCCGCGTTGGCGCGCGAGCGGGCGAACGGCACGCTGATGGCGCAACGCGCTGCCCCGCCGCAATCCGCTGCCGCGCCGCAACCCGCCCCGCCGCACTCCGCCGCCTCGCCGCAACCACCCGCCCCGCAATCGGTGGACGCGTTCATCGCGGCCATCGATCAGGCGCGCGCGGAGCATCGGGATGTGGAGGCCGAAGCGTTGCTGCAGGCGATGCGTGCGCGCTACCCCGATGCCGACGCGCGGCTGCCCACGCGGCTGCGCGATTGGGCGTCGCGCATCCCCGTGCGTTGAGCACGCGGGACCCGGCGCAGGGCCGGCATGGCGCGCCGGTCCGTCAGGCGCCGGTCGTGCCGCTCGCTGCTGGCGGGTCGACGCGCGCTGCGCGTCGCTTCCAGCGCAGCAGGCCCACGGCGTACGCGACGTAGTAGCCGGCCACGGTGCCGAAGATCGCCAGCGTGAGCGGGCTTCGCGCAAACGCCGCCGAATCGCCTGCGATCGCGCCGGATGCGGCGTAGAGGACGATGCCGCGATACGCGAGCCGCCCGACGAGCAGCAGCGACAACGCGATGCCGATGTGGGCGTTCGGCGTGTAGAACAAGCCGAGCGGCGTTTGCTCGAACCGGGTGAAGCGGATGCCGTACCAGCCGAGCACGCAGCCGACGAGCACCCCGCCCGCGAGGCAAAGCGCAGCTTCGGGGTGGGCCAGGGAACCCAGCAGCAGCAGGCCCACCAGCAGCGGGAAGAAGACGACGGTCAGCCACGCGCGGGTACCGGAAAACCGCTGGCGGCCGACCATGCGCCTCACGCGCCGGTATACGCGCCACGCGATCAACGCCGCGATGCCGGCGGGCAATAGCAGCGTCGCGGGATGCGCGAAGTCCATCGGCGCAAGCATACCGCGGTGGATGAAGGCTGGAGCCGCCTACCCGAACCAGTAACGGCGTGCGTAGATCGCGGTGACGGCACAGCCGATGGCGATGACCAGGTAGCGCATCGGTTGCTCCGGGATGACGCGCACGAGCCTGCCGCCGCCGTAGCCGCCGACCAGCCCTCCGCTGCCCATCACCAGCGCATGCGGCCAATCCACCAGGCCGGCGGCGATGAACACGATGACCGCGACGATGCTCATCGTGCCGCCGATGAGGTTCTTCAGCACGTTGACCGCGCGGAAATCCCCGTGGTCCCCCAGCGAAAGGATCGCGAGGAGCATCACGCCCGCGGCCGCGCCGAAGTAGCCGACGTAGACGGCGATGGGTGTCAGCAGCGCGAGCCCGATGCGGTCGGCGCGACGGCTGTGCAGCGCGGGGTCGTCGCCATGGACGAGCGTCCAGCGCTTGATCGGTCCCTGGAAGGCGAACAGCAGCGTGGCCGTCCCGATCAGCGCGGGAATCGCCGCCATGAACACGTGCTGGGGCGTCAGGAACAGGAGCCACGCGCCCAGCCCGCTGCCGACGATCGCGATGACGACCACCCACGCGAACGCCGGTCGCCAGGGCGGGAGTTGCTCGAAGTCCGCGGCCACGGCGATGAAGTTGCTCGGCGTCATGGACACGGTGTTCGACGCCGCCGCCACCACGGGGGGCAGGCCGACCGCCAGCAGCACAGGGAAGGTGATCAGCGACGAGCCGCCGACCATGGCGGTGATCAACCCGCCGGCGAGGCCGGCCCCGAGCAGCAATGCGACGGTTGTCGCCTCCATCACGTCGCTTCGCCGACGCGATCCCGCGGGGCCCCGCCCGCGTGGGCCAACCCCGCGAGCTGCTCGACGATCCGGCGCACCGGCGCCGGCAGTGCCGCCGCCAGCGCCTCGTCGCGCGTGAACCACCGCAGCCCGCCCTGCTCCGCGCGGGGCCCGAAGCCCCGGAGCTCCACGCGACACGGCCGCATGGTCAGCGTGAAATGCGTGAATGCATGCACCACCGGCGGCAGGGGCGCGACGCGCAGCACCTCTGCACCGAGCCACGCGCCAACCCCTTCGACCCCGCGCTCAGGCAAGCTCCACAGCCCGCTCCAGACGCCGGTCGCCGGCCGCCGCTCGAGCAGCAGGCGTCCCTCGCTCACGGCCACCAGCACCTCGGCCTCGCGTTGCGGCACCGCGCGCCGGGGCCGTGGCGACGGCAGCTCGCCGACGCGATGCGTGGCGAGCGCCACGCAGTCGCCCGACACCGGGCAGGCGTCGCAGCGCGGCCGCGTGCGCAGGCATACCGTCGCGCCGAGATCCATCATCGCCTGCGTGTAATGCCCGATGTCGACGCCGGGCGCCGCGGCGACCCGCGCCTGCGCGACGTCCCACAGCCGTGCCGCGACGCGCGGCTCGCCCGGGTAGCCGTCGATGCCGGCATGGCGCGCCAGCACGCGCTTGACGTTGCCGTCGAGGATCGCGCCGCGCTCGCCGCTGGCGAACGCCGCGATCGCCGCCGCGGTCGAGCGGCCGATGCCGGGAAGCGTCTCGAGGGTCGCGGCGTCGGTGGGGAAGCGCCCCGCGTGCACGTCCATCACGCGCTGTGCGGCGGCATGCAGGTGGTGCGCGCGCCGGTAATACCCGAGGCCCGACCACAGCTCGAGCACGCGGTCGACCGGCGCGGCCGCCAGCGACACGACGTCGGGAAAGCGCGCGACGAAGCGCAGGTAGTACGGCGTGGCCGTCGCCACCTGCGTCTGCTGCAACATGATCTCGGACAGCCAGATGCGGTAGGCGTCGCGCGTGCCCTGCCACGGCAGGTCGCGGCGACCGTGATGCGCGTGCCACGCGACGAGGCGCGCAGCGAACGGTTCGCCGGGACTAGCGGATGGCGAGGCGCTGCTTGGCCTTGGCGCCGGCATCGCTGGCCGGATACTTGGCGATCAGGTCCTCGAGCGTGCGCCGGGCGCCGGCGTTGTCGCCGAGCTCCGCCTGCGCGGAGGCGATGTTGAGCATCGCGTCGGGAATCTTGGCGCTGTCGGGAAATTGCTGGATCAGCGCGCGCTGCGCGGCAATCGCGGCGCGGAAGTCCTTGCGCGCGTACTGCGCGTTGCCGACCCAGTATTGCGCCGAAGGTGCGAGCGACGACTGCGGCCAGGTCCTGACGAAGCCGCTGAACGACGTGACCGCGCCCGCGTAATCGGCGCGCTTGAACTGGTCGAGCGCGGCGTCGTAGGCGCGTTGCTCGGCCGCGCCGGGTGGCACGGGGGCCGCTGCGGCCGGCGCACCCGGCGTGGTGCCTGGTGCGGCACCGGGGATGGCACCCGGCACGCCGCCGTCGGCCGGCGCCGCGCCCGCGGGCGGCGCGGCTTCGAGCTTGCGCAGCCGCGTGTCGAGGTCGACGTAGAGGTCACGCTGGCGCTTCTGCTGCTGGTCGACGTCGTTGGCGAGCACTTCCACCTGCCCGCGCAGGCGCGCGATGTCGGCCTTGAGCTGCTCGACCTGGTTGAAGAGGTCGGCGAGCCCCTGGCTCTTCAGCTGCTGCTCGAGCGCGCCGATGCGCTGGTCGAGCTGGCGCTGGATCTGGTCGATGCGCGCGTTGGTCTCGGCGTTCTTCTTGAGCGCTTCCTCGTCGAACATGCCCGCCTGCGCGGGCATGACGCACAGGCTGGCGATCGCGAGGGCAAGACCGGCGAGCGCTCCGCGCACGATCACTCGCCCTGGTAGACGATGTCGTCGCGACGGTTTTCGGCGTAGGCCGCCTCGTCGTTGCCCGTGGCCTTGGGCTTTTCCTTGCCGAAGGACACCGACTCGACCTGCGAATCCTGCGCGCCATACAGGGCCATCATGCGCTTGGCGGCATCGGCACGGCGCTGGCCCAGCGCGATGTTGTATTCGCGCGAGCCGCGCTCGTCGGTGTTGCCCTGGACCGTGAGCCTGGCGGTCGGATGCGAGGCGAGGTAGCGCGCATGCGCCTCGATCAGCGGCTTGTACTCGTCCTTGACGGCGAAGCTGTCGAAATCGAAGTACACGCTGCGCTTGGAGAGGACGTTGCTCGGGTCCTTGAGCGGGTTGCCGCTGGCGGAATTGCTGCCCGCGACGCCCGATCCGCCGACGCCCGCGGTGGACGTGCCGCTGCCGGCCGAGCCCGCACCCGCGGCGCCGACACTCTTGTCGTCGACGGGCGCGCCGACCTGCGGCGCGGTGCTGCAGCCGGCCAGGATCGCGACCGCGACCGCTGCGTAGAAGAAATGGCGCATGGTTTACCTCCGGGATGTCGAGTGGATGATGGAACGATGGATGCGCGGGCCGTTCGACTGTGGGGGCATCGTCGGGTCGTCGGGCGCGCGCTCGGCGGTCAGCGGGGAAGGGGGCCCCAGGCGGGCTCGCGGATGTCGACGGCTGCGGCGGTGAGCCGCTGCTTGACGCGGCCGTCGCTCGACACCGCGGCCAATGTACCACGGCCCCCGGCCTCGTTCGAGTACAGGATCATCTTGCCGTTGGGCGCGATCGATGGGCTCTCGTCATCGGGCCCCTGCGTCAGCACCTGCACCTGGCGCGTGGCGAAATCGAGCAGCGCGATCTGGAAGCGGCCGCCGTCGCGCTTGACGAACACCATGCCCTTGCCGTCGGGCAGCGCGCGCGGCGAGACGTTGTAGTTGCCGTCGAAGGTGAGGCGCTCGATGGCGCCGCCGGCGATGTTCACGCGGTAGATCTGCGGCGAGCCGCCGCGGTCGGAGGTGAAGAGCAGCGATTGCCCGTCGGCGGTGAACCAGGCCTCGGTGTCGATGCCGGGCGAGCTCATCACGCGCTTCACCGCGCCGCCGCCGTCGGCGTCGATCAGGAACACCTGCGAGCCGCCCTCGCGAGTGAGCGTCACGGCCAGCGTGCGCCCGTCGGGCGACCACGCCGGGGAGCTGTTGCTGCCGCGGAAGTTGGCGACCGCCTTGCGTCCCCCGGTGCCGAGGTCCTGCACGTAGATCACCGGCTTCTTCTGCTCCAGCGAGACGTAGGCGAGGCGCCCGCCGTCGGGCGACCATCGCGGCGACAGGATGGGCTCGATGGACGAGACCACCGTCTGCGGGTCGGCGCCGTCGGCGTCGGCCACCACCAGCGCGAAGCGCGGTCCCTGCTTGGTGACATAGGCGATGCGCGTGCTGAACACGCCGGGGTTGCCGGTGAGCTTCTCGTAGATGATGTCGGCGATCTTGTGCGCGGTGGCGCGACGTTGCCCCTGCTGCACCACGAACGACTGGCCCGCAAGGGTCTGCTGCTTCACCGCGTCGACCAGGTCGAAGCGCACGTCGACCTTGCCGTCGGGACGCACGCGCTCGCCTCCGACCACCACCGCGTCGGCGCCGAGCGCGCGAAAGTCGCCCGTGCGGACCTCGGTGGCACGGACCGGGCGAGGCGACACGCGCGCGCCGTCGACCAGCTTGAAAAGGCCCGAGCGCGCGAGGTCCGCCGCGACGATGGACGACACCGCCTGCGGCCCGTCGCCGCCGCCGTCGAAAGGCACGATGGAGACCGGGATCGTCGTGCCGGCACCGCCGACGATGTCGATCGTGAGCTGCGCGTGCGCAACCATGCTCGCGACCATCGCCAGCGTCGCGGCGGCGTGCAGGACCAACCTCGGCAAGACCCTCATCGAACCCCTTGGAAGCACCAGGCCGGCGCATGCCGGCCCTGGCGCAATGTCGAGCTTGAAATTATAGCGAGGCGCATGCGTGCACTCGCGCGCACCCGTATAAACGCATGGCCCCGCAATGCGGGTTGACTCTCGCGGCGACGATTCGGTTCCCCCGCCTGCGTGTAAATGCTGCACGGATCCGCGGTCGAGCGTCGGGCAACGGCGACGCTCGGGGAGGCGTGCCTGGATGGGTCCCCGCTTGCGCGGGGATGACTCTGTGCTTTGGCGGGGATGGGTCCCCGCTTTCGCGGGGATGACGGCGCCTCGCGAGCCCCTCAGGGCAGCGCGTGCTCGGCGACGGTGCTGTCCAGCCCCAGCGCGTCGTACAGGCGGTCACCCATGCGCCTGGCGTCGGCCGCGCTGTCGTAGGGGCCGACGTACACCCGGTACAGCCCCTGGAGTTGCGAGATGCGCGGCTCGCCGGCGATGCCCGCCACCTGACCGCGCGAGCGGGCGAGGAAGTTCTGCGCATTGCCGTAGTCGCGGAAGGCGCCGAGCTGCACCACGAAGCGCGCGTCGCCCGGCGGCAGCGGCGGCGCCGCCTCGCTGCGCGGCAGGCTGGGCGGCGCGGGCTGGACCAGCGACTCGGTCGGGGCGGCCGCCACCGGCGGCAGCGCCGGCGCGGGCACCGCCGCCTGGAGCGTCTCGCCAGGCAGGATGGACTCGACGATCACCTCGCCGCTGCCCTTCTGCGCGATGCCGATGCGGTGCGCGGCCGCGTACGAGAGGTCGATGACGCGGCCGTGCAGGAACGGCCCGCGGTCGTTGACGCGCACCACCACGCTCTTGCCCGAGGCCACGCCGGTCACGCGCGCGTACGAGGGCAGCGGCAGCGTCGGGTGCGCCGCGGTCATGGCGTACATGTCGTAGGTCTCGCCGATCGAGGTCTTCTCGCCGTGGAACTTGCGCCCGTACCACGAGGCGATGCCCTGCTCGCGGTAGGGCTTCAACTCGGTGGCGGGCACGTAGTCGCGCCCCAGCACCGTGTAGGGGCGGTTGGCGAACTTGTTGAGCGGCTCGCGCCGGGGCACCGCGTCGGGGATGGCGTCGATGTTGGCCGGCACGCTGTCGCCCGGCCCGTCGTCCTTGTAGTAGCGCGAGGACGGCGACGGCGTGACCGGGCTGCCGGAGGACGGCTTCCTGACGGGAGGGGCGCCCGAGCAGGCCGCGAGCAGCGCGGCCAGCACCATGATCAGCGCCCGCGAGAAAGGACCGCGCGCCATGGCGAGGCAGAATACACGACATGGCCACGTATCTCTTCGCCTGGAACCCGAAGTACTGGAACTGGCCCGAGCTCCCCGGCGAGATCCGGCGCCTCGCGCGCAGGGGCTTCGTCGACGCGCAATGGGCCAGCGGCCGCACGCGCGCCATCGAGCCCGGCAGCCGCGCGTTCCTGGTGCGGCTCGGTGTGCCGCCCAAGGGCATCATGGCCTCGGGCGTGACGCTGACCGAGCCCGTCGAGGGCCTTCACTGGCGCGAGGACAAGAAGCTCAAGGGCACCACCACCATGCACCTCGACATCCGCTGGGACGCGCTGTTCGCCGAGCCGCTGGTGTCGCTCGACGACCTCGCCGTGCCGCCGTTCTCGCGCTTCCGCTGGGCCACGCGCATGTCGGGCATGCGCATTCCCTCGCATGTGGCCGACGCGCTGGAGGAGCTGTGGGAGGCGCGCGTCGCGGCGGCGCGCGCCGCGAAGCCCTCCGCGAAACGCCGGCACAGCTGAGCGGCGCGACGCTCGCCGGGATCCTGCTTGCGAACCTTCTACTTCATCACCCACCCCGACGTCGTCATCGACCCCGCGGTACCGGTCCCCGAATGGCCGCTGTCGCCGCGAGGCCTCGAGCGAATGCGACTCGGCCTTCGGCAACCCTGGGTGCGTTCGCTGGAGGCCGTCTACGCGAGCACCGAGCGCAAGGCCCTCGACGGTGCCGAGGTCCTCGCGGCGCATTGCGGGCTCGCGATGCGGCTGCACGCCGGCCTCGGCGAGAACGACCGCAGCGCCACCGGCTACCTGCCGCCCGAGGAATTCGAGCGCGTGGCGGACGCGTTCTTCGCGAGCCCCGAGGCGTCCGTGCGCGGATGGGAGCGCGCGCTCGATGCGCAGCGGCGCGTGGTGGCGGCCGTCGAGGCGATCGACGCCGGGCTGGGAACGGAGCGTGCCGTGGCCATCGTCGCGCACGGCGGGGTGGGCACGCTGTTGTACTGCCACCTCGCGGGCGAGGCCATCTCGCGGCAACGGGACCAGCCTCCGACCCGCGGGGGCAACTACTTCGCGTTCACGCTGCGCCCGCGACGGGTGGCGAGCCACTGGTTGCGCTTCGACGAGGTCGCGGCCGCGCCGGGCAGCGCGTCGCGCTGATCTCGCCCGTCGCGCGGGCGATGCTGCGCGGCGCTAGAAGCGCTTCTTCGCCAGCCTGGCGTGGGTCTCGGGCACCAGCATCAGCGCGGCCGAGCCGTAGTACCTGTGGTACTCGGCGACCATCTCGCCCTTGGCCAGCACCGGGTCGGTCGACGCGAGCCGCTTCGCCTCCTCGATGTCCTTCACGGCGAAGATGAACATGCCGCGCCAGCCGTCGACGCCGTCGAAGGGCCCCGCGAGGATCAGCTTGCCCTCGTCCGCGAGGCGCTTGATGTTGGCGAAATGCGCCTGGAACATCGCGTCGCGCTCGGGTCCCGCGGCCATGGGGTGGGGGCCGGTCCTGAGCAGGACCAGCACGTAGGCGTGCATGCCGTAGTCGTCGGCGCCCAGCCGCTCCGCCAGCGCCGCGTCGTAGGCGGCGGGCGGTGCTTGCGGGGGAGGCGGCGGCGCTGAGGGGGAAGCCGGCGGCGTTTGGGCGCCCGCCGCGGGTGCGAAGAGCATGACGAGGGCCAGCAGTCCGGGCAGCCATGTGCGCATGTGGGTGCTCCACCAATGCCGTGGCGCGGATGGTACGCTTTTGCCCGCGATGCCGACCCGACCCGCCGGAACGAAGGACTCGCCCACGACCGACGTATCGCGGTCCATCGACGCGCGCATCGAGTCGCTCGGCGGCTGGCGGGGCGAGGCGCTCGCGCGGGTGCGTGCGCTCATCCACGAGGCGCTCCCCGGCGTCGTCGAGGAGTGGAAATGGGACGTGCCGGTGTGGTCGCAGGCCGGCATCCTCTGCACCGGCGAGGCGTACAGGAACGCCGTCAAGCTCACCTTCGCCAAGGGCGCGTCGCTCCCCGACCCGGCACGGCTGTTCAATGCGAGCCTCGAGGGCAACACGCGGCGCGCGATCGACCTGCACGAGGGCGATCGCCTCGACGCGGCCGCGTTCAAGGCGCTGGTCCGCGCCGCGGCAGCGCAGAACGAGTCCGCTACCGCCGCGCGGGCGCGCAAGAAAGCTTAGGCACCTAAGCATCCTGCCTGGTCACCGCCCCGGCCCCATGACGACCGACTTCGACCCCGCCGCCTTCGCGCAGCGCCAGCTCGACGCCTACAACGCGCACGACCTCGAGCGCTTCGTCGCCGAGTACACCGACGACGTCGAGGTCTACGTGCTGCCCGACCCGAAGCCGGTCATGGTCGGCAAGGCGGCGCTCGCCGCGCATTACCGCGACAACCGCTTCAACCTCGCGGAGCTTCGCGCCGACCTCGTCAACCGGATGGTGTTCGGCAACAAGGTGATCGACCACGAGATCGTGCACGGTGTGCCGGGGGCGCCGATGGACGGGGCGGCGATCTACGAGGTGACCGAGCGCGGCATCGCCAGGATCTGGTTCGTGCGGCCGCGCTGACGGGAGCGAGGCATGGCCACCGACGCCGACTTCATCTCGCACGTCGCCGACGAGGTCAGGCTCGGCGCGAGGCTCACGCACCGCAAGATGTTCGGCGAGTACGCGCTTTACGTCGACGGCAAGGTCGTGGCCTTCGCCTGCGACAACAGCCTGTTCATCAAGCCGTCGGCCGCCGCCGCGCGGCTCGCGCCACGCCTGCCGCAGCGTCCCCCCTACCCGGGCGCGAAGGACTATCCGGTGGCCGACGAGCTGCTCGACGATCCCGAGGCGCTGCGACGGCTGATGGTCGAGACCGCGAAGCTCATGCCCGCACCCAAGCCGCCCAAATCGCCCAAGCCGCCCAAGGTGGCAAAGGCGGCGAAGCCCCGATGAAGGCCCCAACCCGGGCACCGCGCTCCCTCGCCTGACCCCGATGCCACGCTACGTCGCCTTCCTGCGCGGGGTGAGCCCGCTCAACGCGAGGATGCCGGACTTGAGGCGCGCCTTCGAGGACGCGGGCTTTTCCGACGTGAAGACCATCCTCGCGAGCGGCAACGTGGCGTTCGACGCCGCGCTGCGCTCGGAAGCACGGATCGAGCAGAAAGCCGAGGCGGCGATGTCCAGGTCGCTGGCGCGGAGCTTCCACACCATCGTCCGCTCCGCGGCGGCACTGCAGGCATTGATCGCGTCCGATCCCTGGGCCGGCCACGCGGTGCCCGAGGGCGCCAAGCGCGTCGTGACGTTCATGCGCGACGCGCGTGCGCCGCTGCGGCCGCTGCCCCTCGCCTCGGGCCATGCCTGCGTCCTGCGCGTCGCCGGCCGCGAGGCCTTCACCGTCTACGGCCGCGGCGACCAGGACCCCGTCTTCATGCGGTTGATCGAGATGGCGTTCGGCAAGGACGTCACGACGCGCACCTGGGAAACCCTCGCGCGCTGCGCGGCGGCATGAGCGTCGCGCGATAATCGCGCATCGCCATTGGCCGGGACCCCTCGCGATGAACACCTCCGCCGCAGGATTGCGCGTCATCGTCACCGCCGGCGCCGCCGGCATCGGCCGCAGCATCGTGCTCGCCTTCCGCTCGGCCGGCGCGCGCGTGTTCACCTGCGACGTCGACACCGCCGCGCTCGAGGCCCTGCGCAGCGAGTGTCCCGACGTGGGCTCGGTGCGCGCCGACGTCTCGCAGGTCGCCCAAGTCGACGCGCTCTTCGCCGCCGCGCAGGCACATCTCGGCGGGCTCGACGTGCTGGTGAACAACGCCGGCATCGCCGGGCCCACCGCCAAGGTCGAGGACGTCGCGGTCGACGACTGGGACCGCACCATCGCCATCGACCTCTCCAGCATGTTCTATTGCACGCGGCTGGCCGTGCCGCGGATCAAGGCAGCGGGTGGCGGCAGCATCGTCAACCTCTCGTCGGTCGCGGGCCGGCTCGGCTACGCGCTGCGCACGCCTTACGCCGCCGCCAAGTGGGGCGTGATCGGCTTCACCAAGAGCCTCGCCATCGAGCTCGGGCCCTCGAACATCCGCGTCAATGCGATCCTCCCGGGCATCGTCAAGGGCGAGCGCATCCGCCGCGTCGTCTCCGCCAAGGCCGAGGCCTGGGAGGTCGACTACGACGAGGCGATGTCCCGCTTCCTCGCACCCGTGTCGCTGCGGCGCCTCGTCGATCCGGAGGAGATCGCCAACATGGCGCTGTTCCTCGCCAGCGACGCGGGCCGCTCGATCTCCGGGCAGGCGCTGTCGGTCTGCGGCGACCAGGGCTACCTGGCCTGAGCTGGCGCGACCGCGGCGCGACCGCGGCGCGACCGCGCGACGCGTCAGGCCGCCGCGGACACGGTCGCAGGCGGCTTGGCGGGCACGAGCCCGTACTGCTGCATCACCTGCATCAGTTTCGCGCGGTCCGGCGGCCCGCCCGCCGCGGCGGCGGCCGCGACATCGTGGAAGTACTGTGCGCCGATGTCGGGCGTGAGCATCACCAGCGCGCGCGCCGTGGCCGTGCCGGGATTGTCGAAGCCGTGCACCGCCCCGCGCGGCGTGGACATCCAGTCGCCGGGCGCGAGGTCCCGGGTGTCGCCGTCGACGCTGTAGCGCAACACGCCTTCGAGGACGTACACGCATTCCTCGTTGTGGGTGTGGCTGTGCGGCGGCGGCACGTGCGAGCCCGGCGGGACCGTGAGCTCGAAGACGCCGAGGCCGCCGCGTTCCGCGCCGTCCACCAGGTAGCGGATGCCGAGCTGTCCCACCTTGATCACCTGCGTATCCATCGTGCTCCTCCCATGGGCGTCGTGGCCGCCACTCGCCGTGCCCGGGATGGGCGTCCTTGGTGAGGCGGCGCATTGCCAGTGAAGCCAATCTAGGTGATTGCACGGCCGCGGTAAATAGTGTTCACTGCAATCCATTGTTGCAATATCGTCACCAATGAAAAGCCGGCTGGACGACATGCGGGTTTTCGCGCAGGTGGTGGAGGCGAAGAGCTTCTCCGCGGCCGCCGAGCAGCTCGGCATGTCCAAGTCGCGGGTGAGCCGGCACGTCAGCGCGCTCGAAGGCGCGCTGTCGGCGCGGCTGCTCAATCGCAGCACCCGGAGGCTCGCCCTGACCGGCGCGGGCGCGATGTACTACGAGCACTGCGCGCGCATCGTGCGCGAGGCCGAGCTCGCCGAGGAGCGGTTGACCGACGCGCAGGCCGAGCCCGCGGGACTGGTGCGGATCACGGCCGCGCCCGCGTTCGCGATTCGCCACGTGCTGCCGGCGCTGCCCGCATTCCACCAGGCGCATCCGAAGATCCAGGTCAAGGTCGTGTGCAGCAATCGCACGGTGGACCTGGGCGAGGAGCGCTTCGACCTCGGCATACGCGTCGCGGCGAAGCCTGCGCAGCATCTCGTGGCGCGCAGGCTCGCGCCCAACCGCAGCACGATCTGCGCCGCACCGGCGTACCTCGAGCGGCACGGCACGCCGCGGCGCGTCGAGGACCTGCGCAAGCACGAATGCGTGCTGTTCCCGCCCATCGCACCGAACGGTGCGTGGACGCTGCGCAGCGAGCGGCGTCGCAGCACGGTCTCCGTGACGGGCGCCCTCGAGACCGACGAGATCGACGGCGTGCGCGCGGCCGTGGTCGCCGGGCTGGGCGTGGGCATCCTGCCGCTCTACATGGCCTCGGAGCACATCCGGCGCGGCGAGCTCGTCCCGCTGCTGCGTGCCTGGAAACCCGTGCCGGAAACCGCGATCTACCTCGCCTACCTGCCCGACCGCAGGCTGTCCTCGCGGGTGCGCGCGGTGATCGACTTCCTCGTCGCCCGCTTCAGGCCGACGCCCCCGTGGGAAGCGGGCCTGTGAGCGCACCGCCGCTTTGGTAAGCTCTGCGGCGATGCCGTCGATTCCGCTCGACACGTTGCTGCTGTTCGTCGCCGCCTCGGCCGCGCTGGCCATCGCGCCCGGCCCCGACAACCTCTTCGTGCTCGCGCAGTCGGCGCTCCACGGGCGCAGGTCCGGCATCCTCGTCACCCTCGGCCTGTGCACCGGCCTCCTGGTGCACATCACCGCCGTGGCGCTCGGCGCCGCCGTGCTCTTCCGCACGTCGGTGGTCGCCTTCACCACCCTCAAGCTCTTCGGCGCGGCGTACCTCCTCTACCTCGCTTGGCAGGCGTTCCGCGCAAGCGGCCCGGCGGTCGCGGGCGAACGGGACGTGCCGCGCAGCGGCCTCGCGCTGTACCTGCGCGGCATCGTGATGAACGTCACCAACCCCAAGGTCGCGATCTTCTTCCTGGCCTTCCTGCCACAGTTCGCGAGCCCCGCACGGGGCTCGATCACGTTGCAGATCGTCGAGCTCGGCGCGGTGTTCATCGCCGTCGCGCTGGCGGTGTTCGGTGCCATCGCATGGACCGCGGGGCGCATCGGCGAATGGCTGCGGCGCTCGCCGCGTGCGCAGGTCGCGATGAACCGCGTGGCGGGCGCCGTGTTCGTGGCGCTGGCCGCGCGCCTCGCCCTGAGCAGGCAGTAGCCGGCGCCATCGCGGTGCACGACCCGATGACCACCAAAGCCTCGGCGCGATGACGGCACAGTCGCCTCAGCGCTCCGTCTTCGTCGCGGGTGCCGGCGGCGCCATCGGCGAGGTGCTGTGCCGACTGCTGGTGGCCGACGGCTGGCGCGTCACCGGCACCACGCGCTCGGCCGGGCGCGCGTCGCGATTGCGCGACATCGGCGTCGCGCCGGTGGTGGTCGACGTGTTCGACCGCGAGGCGCTGCTGCGCGCGGTACGCGACGCTTCGCCGCAGGTGGTGGTGCACCAGCTCACCGACCTCCCCCGGGAGCTCACGCCCGAGGCGCTCGCCGCGGGCCGCATCCGCAATGCGCGCCTGCGCGAGGTGGGCACATCCAACCTCGTCGCCGGGGCGGTCGAGGCCGGCGCGACGCGCATGGTCGCGCAGAGCATCGCCTTCGCCTACGCACCGGGTCCCCGGCCTTTTGCCGAAACCGCCCCGCTCGACGCCGCGGCCCAGCCGGCGGTGGTCAAGCTCGAGGCGCTGGTGCTCGGCAGCGGCCTCGAGGCCCTGGTGCTGCGCTACGGCCACCTCTACGGCCCGCGCACCTGGACGATGACGCCGCCGCCCGACGGCCCGGTGCACGTCGAGGCGGCCGCGCAGGCCGCGCGGCTCGCAATGACGCGCGGGGAATCCGGCGCCTACAACATCGCCGAGGACGACGGCACGGTATCGAGCGACAAGGCGCGCCGCGAGCTTGGCTGGTCGCCTGCCTTCCGCGTCGAGGCGCCCGAGCCCTGAAACGGCGGCCCCGCGGCATCCTCCGCGAAACGGTCGCACAGCGGCGCCGGATGCTTCGGTCCATGCCGAAGCATCGTGCCTGCCCGCGACGGCAAACTGGCTTCCCCGACCCACGGCCGGAGGCCCCATGCCCCTCACCTGCTTCATCCGCTACCAGATCGATCCTTTCCAGCGCGACGCGTTCCGCGCGTACGCGCAAGCCTGGGCACGCATCATCCCGCGCTGCGGCGGCAACCTGATCGGCTACTTCCTCCCGCACGAGGGCAGCAACGACGTCGCCTGGGGCCTGGTCGGCTTCGAAAGCCTCGCAGCCTACGAGCGCTACCGCGCGGAGTTGCGCGAGGACCCGGAGGGGCGCGAGAACTTCGCGTTGGCGGCGTCGCGGAAGTTCATACTGCGGGAGGAGCGCAGCTGGCTGGAAGACGTCCCGGCGACGCGCGACAGGGCGAGGCTGAAGCAACGTGCAATCTGCGCATGAACCGCGGCTGGCGCGCGTCGCGGCGATGATCGCCGACCCCGCGCGCTCGAGGATGCTGGCCTACCTGCTGTCGGGTGCCTGGGCCAGCGCCGGCGAGCTCGCGCGCGTGGCCTCGGTGACGCCGGCCACCGCCAGTGGCCACCTGCGGCGGCTGCTCGACGCGGGCATGCTGGCGTCGAGCGCGCGCGGGCGTCATCGCTACTTCCGCCTCGCCGACGAGGACGTCGCGCACGCCCTCGAGTCGCTCGCGCTGGTCGCCGAGCGCCACGAGCACGACCGCGTGTGGGAGCAGCCGGCGCGGCGCAAGCTGCGCTTCGCGCGCTGCTGCTACGGGCACCTCGCCGGCACGCTGGGTGTCGCGCTCTACGACACCATGATGCGCGAGCACGCCCTGGCGGCGAATGGCGACGGCTTCGCGCTCACCGGCGACGGCGAGCGATGGCTCGATGCACTCGGCTTGCAAGCGGCGGTCCCCACCTCCAAGCGACGTTACGCCTATGCCTGCCTCGACTGGTCGGAGCGGCGCGACCATCTCGCGGGGCAGCTCGCCGACGCGCTGCTGGACCAGCTCCTGGAGCGGCGCTGGTTGCGAAAGCCGTCGGGGCGCGTCGTCGAGCTCACGTCGGCGGGGCGCGCGGTGTTCCTGCCCCATCTCGCGATCGAGGCCACGGCGTGACCGGGGACATGCAGGCCTACTACGCGAGCCGCGCGCCCGAATACGACCGCGTCTACCAGAAACCCGAGCGGCAGGACGACCTGCGCGCCATGGAGCGCTGGCTGCCGACGGTGTTCGCCGGCAAGGACCTGCTCGAAGTCGCATGCGGCACCGGCTACTGGACGCAGTTCCTCGCGCCGGTGGCGAAGCGCATCGTGGCGGTGGACGCGGCCCCCGAGACCATGGCGATCGCGCGCTCGCGCGTCGCCTCGCCGCGCGTGACGTTCGTCGAAGGCGACGCCTACCGCGTCGATGCGATCGCGAAGGGCCACGACGCCGGCTTCGCGGGCTTCTGGATCTCGCACGTGCCGCGCTCGCGCAGGCTGCCCTTCCTGCACGCCTTCCACCGCGCGCTGCGACCCGGCGCGCGCGTGGTGATGATGGACAACCGCGAAGTCGCGGGGAGCACCACGCCGATCGCATTCACCGACGAAGCGGGCGACAGCTTCCAGGACCGCCGCCTCGCCGACGGCTCGACCTACCGCGTGTTGAAGAACTTCCCCGGCGAAGCGGAGCTGAGGGCGCTGCTGCGGGACCTCACGACGGGCCTGCGCTATCACGCCTGGCAACACTACTGGGCGATCGAATACGAGGTCGCCGAAGGGCCACGCTAGGCGCTGCAGGTTTGTCCCGGGCGTCGGCGCGCCGGCGGCCACCCGGGTCCACACCGCTGAATCCGCGCGACGCGGGCCGCGCATCCAAGAGCCATGCGCATCGCCCTCCTCGTGCTCGCGCTTGGCCTGCCGTTCACCGCGTCGGCCCAGGCCGCGCCGCCTTCACCGGCATCGACGCCGCACGCCTCGCCGCCCACCGCCGCCGCGCCGGCACGGATCATGCTGCTCGGCAGCTTCCACTTCGACAATCCCGGCCTCGACGCCGTCAAGCTCACGCCCATCGACGTGACGAAGCCGGCATCGCAAGCCTATCTCGAGGCGCTCGCGGCCCGGCTCGCGCGCTTCGCCCCCACTCGCGTGGTGCTCGAATACGCACCCGGCGACGACGAGGCGGTCAATCGCCGCTATGCCGCCTTCCGCGATGGAACGCCGGCGCTCGGGCGCAGCGAGCTCCAGCAGATCGGCTTTCGCGTGGCGCGGCTCGCGGGGCTCGAGCGCGTCCACGGCTTCGATGCGCAGGCGCCCGCGCAAGACCTCGAGCTCTGGGCACGCATCGGGACCGATGCCGCGCTGGCCGCGCGCTTCAACCGCCTGGTCGAGGAGGAGTCGCGCCGCCAGCAGTCGCTGCACGACCATGCGAGCTTGCGCGAGATCCTGCTCGATCACAACAGCTTGCCCGAGGACCTGCGCAACAAGGGTTTCTACATGCGCTTCAACGACCAGGGCGTGGCGCAAGGCAGCTTCCGCGGCGCGGACGCCTCGGCCGACTGGTGGCATCGCAATCTGCGCATGTACGCGCGGCTGCAGGCCTACGCGCAAGCCGGGGAGCGCGTGCTCGTGATCGCCGGTTCGGGGCACACGGCCATCCTGCGCGACTTCCTGCGCGCCGACGGCGAGCGCGTGGAGGAGGACGTCAAGCCCTACATTTGACGCCTGCCCTTTGCGCGTCCCATCATGGCAAGGTGCAGGCCGACGCCACTTCCACCCGATCGATCATCGAGCAGGCACGCGCCTGCAGCGTCTGCGCGGCCGCGCTGCCGCACGGGCCGCGCCCGGTCTTCCAGCTCGACCCGCGCGCGCGCATCCTGGTCGCGTCGCAGGCGCCAGGACGCAAGGTGCACGAGAGCGGCACGCCCTTCGACGACGCGAGCGGCGAGCGGCTGCGGGAATGGATGGGCCTCACGCGCGCGCAGTTCTACGATGCCGCGCAGGTCGCGATCCTGCCCATGGGTCTCTGCTACCCGGGCACCGGACGCTCGGGCGACCTGCCGCCGCGGCGCGAATGCGCACCGCGCTGGCGCGCGCCGCTGCTCGGAACACTCGGCCGGCTGCGGCTGACGCTGGCCATCGGCAGCTACGCCATCGCCTGGCACTTGCCAGCCGAGCGTCAGGGGCTCACCGCCGCCGTGCGCAACTGGCGCGCGCACGCACCCTCGGTCGTGCCGCTGCCGCATCCCAGCCCCGCCAACAACCGCTGGCTGGCGCGCAACCGCTGGTTCGAGCAGGAGGTCGTGCCGGCGCTCGCGGGGATGGTTGCCGAGGCGCTGCGCGAGACGCGAAGCACTCCGGTGCCACGCGCCCGGGCGGCCTGACCGGTGGAGTCGGGACTCACGCAGGGCTGGTCGGACTTTTTCGTCGCCACGGTCGGCGCGACCGCGGCACTCGCCGGCCTGGTCTTCGTGAGCCTGTCCATCAACCTCGCGCGCATCATCGAGTTGCCCGGCGTGTCCGCCCGCGCGGGGGAGACCATGGCGCTGCTCACCGGTGCGCTGGCCGCCTCGCTGGTCATGATCGTGCCGGGCCTGTCGGCGCGCATGCTCGGGGGGCTGCTGCTGCTGATCGCCGCGCCCGTGTGGCTCGTCCCCGTCATGGGGCAGCTCCGCGCCTGGCGCGGCCGCGCCTTCGTGACAAGACGGCTCGCGGCGACGCGCAGCCTGCTGTTCCAGCTCGCCGCGCTGCCCGCCGTGGTCGCGGCCCTTGCCCTGCTCGGCGGATACCCGCACGCCGTGGGATGGCTCGCGTTCGGCGTGATCATGTCGATCATCGTCGCCATCTCCAATGCCTGGGTGCTGCTGGTGGAGATCATGCGTTGATGCGCGCCCGCCATTCCTGCCAGCATCGCTGACCCGATGGACCTCACGCGTCTGGTGCAAGGCGGCCTGTTGCTGGTGCTCGGCGTCGGCGTGCTGGCCATCGCCCTGCGCAGCCTCGCGACGGGCTGGCTGCCCTGCGGCCCGCGGGGGCTCGACGGGCGCGTCGAGTTCCGGCGCGACGACCAGCCGGGGCTGTACTGGCTGATGTTCGCGGTCTATGCGGCCGGCGGCCTCGCCGTCGCGATCTACTCGCTGGGCGTGCTGCTCGGCACCAATCCACCCTTGCCCATGCGCTGAGCTTCGATGATCGCCCACCGATCCTTGCCTGCATTCCCACCGGCCCTCCTGCGCCGGGCGCTGTCCGGCGCCGCGATGCTCGCGCTGCTGTCGATCGGGGTCGCAGGCTGCTCGCTGTTCGGCGCCAAGCCCGAGGCCGACACCGCGCTGCGCGACCAGCTCGTGGCGCTGGAAAAGCAGTCCTGGGCGGCGTGGCAAGCCCACGACGGCCTGTTCTTCGCCGATTTCCTGTCGGACGACCACGTCGAGATGGGCAGCGGCGGCGCGGCCGGCAAGGCCGCCATCATCACCTTCGTGGCGAGCCCGGCCTGCCGGATCGACAACTACGCGGTCGACAACTTCACCCTGACGCGCTTCGCGCCGGACACGGCGCTGCTCGTCTACCGCGCCGAGCAGAAGACCGTGTGCAACGGCATCCCCGTGCAGAGCCCGAGCTGGGTCAGCTCGCTCTACGTGCGGCGCAACGGCAAGTGGCAGAACGCGCTCTACCAGAAGATGCCCACGACGCGGTGAGCGCCGGCAGCGATGCACACGGCCTCGCCCGCTTCCTGGACGCGCAAGAACGCGCGTACCCGCAGGCGCTCGCCGAGCTGCGCGAGGGCCGCAAGCGCGGGCACTGGATCTGGTTCGTGCTGCCGCAGGTCGAAGGCCTGGGGTCGAGCGCGATGTCGCGGCGCTACGCCATCGCCTCGCTGGCCGAGGCGCGTGCCTACCTCGCGCATCCCGTGCTCGGCGCGAGGCTTCGCGAATGCGTCGATGCGCTGCTCGCTCACGCAGGCACGCGGGTGGAAGACATGCTGGGCGGTCTCGACGCGCAGAAATTCCGCTCCTGCCTGACGCTGTTCGCGCGCGCCGACCCGACGGAGCCGCGGTTTCGCACCGCGCTCGACGCGTTCTACGGCGGCAGCGAGGATCCCGCGACACTGGCGTCGCTCGACCAGGCAGCGTCGACGTGAGCGGCCGCGCCGCCATGAGCTGCGCGGACGCGACCCCATGAGCTACATCGAGGTGAAGGTGCGCCCCAACGCCGGCCGCAGCAGCCTGCGCCAGGACGCCGACGGCCGCTGGCACGCCGAGCTCAAGGCGCCCCCTGTCGACGGCAAGGCCAACGCGGAGCTCGTCGCGCTGGTGGCGCGCACATTCGGCGTGGCACGATCGGCGGTCTCCATCCGCACGGGCTCGACAGGACGCACCAAGCTCGTGAAAATCGAGGCACCATGAGTCTTCGATCGTCCTGGTGAGTGCGTCGCGCGCCGCCGGCGTCGCGTCGATCGGCCTCGTCGCCGGGATCGTGTTCGCGCTGGCCATTGCGAATACGGTCTCCGGCAAGCTCGCCGCCATCCCGGCACCCTGGTGGATCGTCCCCGTCATCCGCAGGCCGCTGGGGATGTTTGCCTGGTCGATGTTCACGTTCCAGTTGCCCATCGCGCTGCTGGCCGGGCTCGCGGGCGCACTGCTGGGCCTGCTGCTGCCACGCAGCCCGCTGCTCGCAGCTTGCGCTGCGCTGGTCGGCTGGCTGCTCGCGTCGTTGGCCGTGAACGACTGGCAGCTCGGATGGATCGTGGCGAGCGGCCGGTCCATGGCGGGCTTCCTGTCGCTCAACGTCCTGGTGGCCTGCGGCTTCCTCGGTGGCGCGCGCCTCGTCTCCGCACCCGGCTCGATCTACCGCCTCGACGCCTGAGCGCCAAAGTGCCGCCCCCGAAGCGCACCCCCTTCGGGGGGGCGGGCGAAGCCCGCTTCGGCGGGAGCGTTTGCGAATGGCCCTCGCGTGATGCGCGTACCATTGGACGTCGCATGAATCGCCGTTCGACTCGATGACGTCACGATCCCTTCCCCGCACGCGGCCGGCGCGCGGGCTGGCGAGGCGGGCGGCCGCCGCCATGCTGGCGGCGGCGCTGGTCGCCCCGGCGGCCGGCGCACGGCCCGTTCGCGCCGACCACCCGCTGCTCGGCACCTGGCAACTGCAGGTGCCCGGCAGCGACTGCGTCGAGACCTACATGTTCCGCCGCGACGGGACCACGCTCGTCACCAGCGCGGCCGAGGTGTCGCAATCGGAGTTCGAGGTCGCCGACACGCCCACCGCCGACGGCTTCTACAAATGGACGGACAAGCTCGTCAAGGACAACGGCAAGCAGGACTGCTCGGGCAATGTCATGCAGCTCGGCAAGCCCGTCACCAACTACGTGCTGTTCAACGACGCGCAGGACCAGTTCCTGATGTGCGCCTCGGCGAACATCCGCACCTGCATCGGCCCGGCGTTGCGCGTCGAGGCGAACGACATCTGAGCGCGCCGGCCACGCCCCTTGTCCGCGCTCGCGCACGCGCATCGGTGCGCGCGCTGGCGTGCGTGCTCCTCGCCGCCGCGTTCGCGGCCGCCACGCCACCGGGCGCGCACGCCGCGCCACTCGACGACCTTACGGCAGGCGATCCCGTGCTCGACGCGAAGCGCGCCTTCGCCGGCGGCGACGCGCGCGCCATCGTGCTGCCGCTGTGCCAGAAGGGCCCGGGCGAGATCCTGCCCGGATGGCCGATCGACGTGACCACCGCGCACATCAAGGCGATCGAGGCGGGCAAGCGGCCGCTCGGCTGCAGCGACCTCGTCACCGACGCCGACTTCGACCGCGCGGTGGCGTATGCCGAGCGCTACAACGCGACGCTGCGCTCCCTCGCCTCGGGCGGGACGGGCTGAATGCAAGGGAGGACAGCATGGGCAAGGTGATCGTCCGCAGCTTCGGCGTCTCGCTCGACGGCTTCGCCGCAGGCCCCGAACAGGCGCTCGAGCATCCGCTCGGCCTGCGCGGCGAGGAGTTGATGCAATGGTTCTTCCCGACGCGCACCTTCCAGTCGGTGGTGCTCGGCAAGGAAGGCGGCGAGACCGGCGTCGACAACGGCATGGCGGCCGAGGGGCTCTCCGGCAACGGCGCGTGGATCCTCGGGCGCAACATGTTCGGCCCCGTGCGCGGCCCCTGGCCCGACGAATCGTGGAAGGGCTGGTGGGGCGACGAGCCGCCCTACCACGTGCCGGTGTTCGTGTTGACGCACCACGCGCGTCCGCCGCTCGCCATGAAGGGCGGCACGACCTTCCATTTCGTGACGCAGGGCGCGCGCACCGCGCTCGACCTCGCGCAGGCCGCGGCCGGCGGGCGCAACGTGCGCATCGGCGGCGGCGCCGCCACGGTCCGCGAGTATCTCCGCGAAGGCCTCATCGACTCGCTGCAGCTGTCGCTGAGTCCCGTCCTGATGGGACGCGGCGAGCCCCTGTTCGAGGGGCTCGACCTCGCGGCGCTCGGCTACCGCTGCACGCAGACCGTCCAGGGCGAGCGCGCCACCCACGTCTTCATCGAGCGCCGCTGACCGCGGCGCGAAGCCTTTCGCAGGAGGATCGCAATGCCCGGCACCGTACGACTGCACCGCGTGTTCCGCGCGCCACCCGATCGCGTCTACAGGGCCTTCGTCACGCCCGAGGCGCTGGCGAAATGGCTCCCGCCCTATGGCTTCACCTGCACCATCCATCACATGGATGCCAAGGTCGGGGGCAGCTTCAGGATGTCGTTCACGAATTTCTCCTCCGGCAACTCGCACGCCTTCGGCGGCAGCTACCTCGAGCTCGTGCCCGGCGAGCGGCTGCGCTACACCGACCGGTTCGAGAATCCCGCGCTGCCCGGCGAGCTCGTCACGGCCATCACGCTGCGCAAGGTGATGGTCGGCACCGAGGTACAGGTCATGCAGGAGGGCATCCCCGACGTCATCCCGGTCGAGGCCTGCTACCTGGGCTGGCAGGAATCGCTGGCGCAGCTCGCGACGCTGGTCGATCCCGACATCCCCGACTGAGCGCGGCGCCGGGCGCTGCGACGCGCGCTCCCATGGATCCGCAATCGCTCTTCGAGCCCGCGCGGCACGAGCCGCTGCGCGGCGGCGCCTGGGACCCGGGCCGCGCACGCGAGGCGATCGCGCGCATCGCCGACGATGCCGATGCGTCCTTCGACGAGGCGCGGCTGTGGCCGCTCCATCCGCTCGACGGCGATGCGCTCGAGCCCGCGGGCAGCACGTCGACGCCGTTCTACCACGGGGCGGGCGGCGTCGCCTGGGCGCTCGAGTACCTGCGCGAGTGCGGCGTGGCGTCCCCGCGGCGCGACTACGCCGCCATGGCCGAGGCATTGCGCGAGCGCAATCGCCCCTGGCTCGCCCGGCATGCGGCCGGCGAGGACGCCTCGTACCTGATGGGCGACACGCCCTTCGAGCTGATGGCCCATGCGAAGCGGCCGTCGGCCGCGGGCGTGGCGCGCCTCGCCGCGCTGGTCGAGCGAAACGCCGCGCACCCCGCGCGCGAGCTCATGTGGGGCGCGCCCGGCACCATGCTCGCGGCGCTGTTCATGCACGAGCGCCTCGCCCCGTCATCCCCGCGAAAGCGGGGAACCAGCACGAACGTGTCATCCCCGCGAGAGCGGGGAACCAGCGCGGACGGTGCCAACGCCGCCGACACGCAGGCCGCCGCCCGCTTCGCCGACCTGTTCCGCCGCTCGGCCGACGCGCTGTGGCGCGCACTCGCGTGGTCGGAGGAACGGCAATGCCACTACCTGCCGCAATCGCTGCGGGGCGATCCCGCGACCTACCTCGACGCGGTGCACGGCTTCGTCGCGGCGGCGTTACCGCTGATCCGCGGCCGCGCGCTGCTCGGCGAACGCTGGCCGCAATGGCAGGCGGTCATCGAGAACACCGTCACGCGCACCGCATGGCGCGCGGGCGAGCTTGCCAACTGGCCGCCCGAGCTCCTTCGCGACCACCGCAAGGTGCTGGTGCAGTTCTGCCACGGCGCGCCCGGCTTCGTCGCCTGCCTGCGCGACATGCCGGGCGAAGCGATCGACGGATTGCTGCGCGCCGCGGGCGAGACGACGTGGGCCGCAGGGCCGTTGGCCAAGGGCCCCAATCTCTGCCACGGCACGGCAGGCAACGGCTACGCCCTCCTCGCGCTGTTCGCGCGCAGCGGCGACGAGCGCTGGCTCCTGCGCGCACGCGCCTTCGCCGGGCACGCCATCGCGCAGGTCGAGGAAGCCGCCGCGCATCACGGCCGGCACCGCCATGCCCTGTGGACAGGCGACCTCGGCGTGGCGATCTACCTGTACGATTGCATCGAAGGCAAGCCGCGATTCCCCATGCTCGACGTGATCTGACCGCGTCCCTCCGCCATGCCACGCCGCTTCCTGGTGCTCGTCGCCACGCTGCTCAGCCTGCCCATGGCGGGCTTCGCGGCGGCCGCGTTCGTGTCCATCGCGCTGTCGCTGTCCACCGAAGACTGGTACCGGCGCGCCTTCGCCGGCTACGGCGCGACCCTGCTGGTCGAGTACGGCCTGTTCGTCGCCGGGCTTGTGGCGATCGCCGCGTTGGCAGCGCGCAGGCCGCCGCTGCCGGCGCGTGGCGCGCGCGTCGCGCGCATCGTCGCCGCCGCGGGCGTGCTGGCGGCGATCGCGATCGAGATCACCTTCCACGACGACCTGAGCAAGCACCTGCTGCACGGCATCGTCGTGCTGCCGTTCGCGTTGTGGGGACTCGCCTGCCGGCTCGGGCGCGCACGCGGGCCCCGTCCACCGGCGTGAACTACGAGATCCGCGCAGCATCCTTTCCTGTCGACGCCGAGGCGGTGCGCGCGCTGTTCCGCGAGTACCAGGAAGGCATCGGCATCGACCTCGCCTTCCAGGATTTCGAGGGCGAGCTCGCCACATTGCCCGGCAAGTACGCCGAGCCCGCGGGCGTGGTGCTGCTGCTGCTCGGCGACGGCGCCGCGGTGGGATGCGCGGCGTTGCGGCCCTTCGAGGGCGACGACGCCGAGATGAAGCGCTTCTACATCCGGCCTGCGCACCGCGGCCGCGGTGCTGCGCGCGTGCTGGCGGCCGAGCTCGTCGCGCGCGCGCACGAGGCGGGCTATGCGCGCCTGCTGCTCGACACCATCCCCGGCATGGAGGCCGCGCAGCGTCTCTACGCCTCGCTCGGCTTCCGCGACATCGAGGCCTATCGTCACAACCCGGTCGCAGGCGCGCGCTACATGGCGCTGGACCTCCGGTGAAAGGCGCCGGACCCCCGATGAAGGGCGCCGGACCCGCGATGAGGCGGCTCGCCACCGTGTTGTGCCTGGGCTGCACGGCGATGGCGCCGGCCGCGGCGTGCGCCGCCGGCACGCTGGCGTTCCGCGACCTCGCGGTCACCGTGCGCGGGGAGGGGCGGCCGGTGATCATGGTGCCGGGCCTCGCCTCCAGCCCCGCGGTCTTCGACGAGCTGTGCGCGCGGCTGCAACCCGGCGTGCAATGCCTGATGGTGGCGCTGCCCGGCTTCGCAGGCGCGAGGCCCGCATCCCACCCCGCCTTTCTCGAGGCGATGCGCGACCAGCTGCTGGCGTTCGCCAGGAGCCGTGGCTTCGGGCGCGTGTCGGTGGTCGGCCACAGCCTGGGCGGCGTGCTGGCGCTGATGATGGCGGTCCGCAGCGACGCCTCCATCGACCGCCTGGCGATCCTCGACGCGGTTCCCTTCCTGCCGGCGATCGACGGCTCGTCGCCGGGCCCCGGCGAGGCCCGCGCCGCGGCCGCACGGGCACGCGACGCGACGCTCGCCGCCTCGCCGGCGGAAGCGGAGGCGCAAGCGCGTGCCGCGTTCCCGCATCTCGTGCACGATCCCGCCAGGGTCGAGACGCTGGTCGAATGGTCGCGCCGAAGCGACCGCGCCACGGTGGCGCAGGCGATGGCCGAGCTCATGACGACCGACCTGCGGCCCGCGCTGTGGCGCATCACGCGACCGACCCTGGTGCTGGGCGCGTGGGCGGGGCTCGCACCCATGGGCGTGACGCGCGACGTCGCGGCTGCGCGCTTCGCCGCGCAATACGCGAAGCTCGCCGGCGTGCGCATCGCCTTCAGCGACACGGCGTGGCATTTCCTGATGTGGGACGATCCCGACTGGACCGCCGCGCAGCTGCGTGCGTTCCTCGTGCATTGACATGCCGGCGCGCGCATGCGGGTGCTGGTCGACTACGCGCCCGCGAACCACGAAACGCCGGTCGGGCCTCGAGCTCGTGGTGCGCAAGGCGTTGCGCTCACGCTGAATCCACCCCCCTTTGCAAGGAGCCCCCTATGCGCACCGCCCTGTTCCTCGTCGCCGGCCTGCTGGCACTCGCCGCCTTCCACATCGTCGGCCGGCTCTATGCCACGGCCATGCCCGGCGCGCAGCGCGGCGCGATGCTGCTGTTCGGCATCGCATGGATCGCCGTCGCGGCGTTCAACCTGTGGCTCGGCGTGTCGAAGGCCGGCTACACCGTCGCCGAGGAGCTGCCGATCTTCGCGCTGATCGCGGCCGTCCCGGTGATCGCAGCCGCGTTGCTCGCCTGGAAGCTCGGCTGACGGCGGTGCCGCGTATTACACTTCAGGGCTTCAGCGGGCGGGCGAATCGAATCGCGCCCGCTCCACGGGAGGCGCGGCATGGCGAAAGGTTACTGGATCGTGCACGGCGACGTGAGCGACGTCGAGCAGTACAAGAAATACCAGGCCGCCAACGCGGCGCCGTTGCGTGCCCACGGTGCACGGTTCCTCGTGCGCGGGGGCGCGAGCACGCTGGCGGAGGGCAAGGCGCGCAGCCGGCACGTGGTCATCGAGTTCCCGACCTACCAGGCCGCCCTCGACTGCTGGAAGTCGCAGGCCTACCAGGACGCGATCGCGCTGCGCAAGGCGGTGTCCGACATCGACATCGTCGTCATCGAAGGCTACGAGGGCACCCAGCCCTAGCGCTGCCGGCGGCCACCCGCGCTGCGGCCCGACGATGCCGCGCGCCGCTCCAGGAGGCGGACATGTTCGACCATCTCGGCATCGCGGTCAGCGACCTCGCGGCCAGCAAGCGTTTTTTCCTCGCGGCGCTCGCGCCCATCGGCGCGCGCGTGGTGATGGAGTTCCCCGAGGCCGTCGGCATCGGCCAGGGCGAGAAGCCCTCGTTCTGGCTCGCCGCCGGCGACAGGCCGAGCGGGCCGATGCACATCGCCTTCGCCGCTTCGCGACGCAGCGAGGTCGACGCCTTCCACCGTGCCGCGCTCGCGGCGGGCGGTACCGAGAACGGTGCGCCGGGGCTGCGCCCGCATTACCACCCGAACTACTACGGCGCCTTCGTCATCGGCCCCGACGGGCACAACGTCGAGGTCGTCTGCCACAACCCCGAGGGCTGACCGCGGCCGCGATGCGACTCTGGTCGCTCCATCCGCGCTTCCTCGATCCGCAGGGATTGACGGCGCTGTGGCGGGAGGCGTTGCTCGCGCGCGAGGTGCTGCGCGGGCGCACGCGCGGCTATCGCCATCACCCGCAGCTCGAGCGCTTTCGCCGCTGCGGCCGTCCGCGCGCCGCCATCAACCAGTACCTGCGCGACGTGCACGACGAGGCCGTGGCCCGCGGCTATGCCTTCGATGCGCGCAAGCTCGCGCGCTTCGTGCCCGTCGAGCCGATCGCCGTCACCACGGGACAGCTCGCCTGCGAGTGGTCCTGGCTGCTCGACAAGCTGGGGCGGCGCAGCCCCGAGTTCTTCGCGGCGCTGTCGAAGCGCCGGCCGAAGCCCGCGCCACTGTTCCGCGTGGTGGGCGGCCCGGTCGAGCCCTGGGAGCGTGCGACGAGGCTTTCGCGATGACGCAGGAATCGCGGGCGTGCCCGAACTGCGGGTCGACGCTCGCCGGCACCTGGTGCGCGAGCTGCGGGCAGCGCGAGATCCGCGAGGCAACCTGCGCGCCATCGCCGACCTGCAGGCGAGGCGCATCGGCCACTCGCTGCTCGCCTTGGTCTTCCGCCCCGGGTTGCTGACGGCCGAGTACCGCGACGGGCAGCGTGCACGGGCGATCGCGCCGTGGCGGTTGCTGCTGAACGTCGTCACGTTCTTCTTCCTGCTGTCGGTGCTGACGGATTTCCGGGTGACCAGCGTCGCCCGGCAGGACAGCAGCGGGACGCTGAGCGGGCTCATCGTGCAGCGTGCCCAGCAACGGCATCTCGAACCGACGCTCATGCTCGAGCGCATCGAGCGGCGCTTCAGCAGCATCTATACGCTGCTGCTTTCATTGACCGTCGTGTCCTATACGCTGCTCGCCGCGGCAACGCATTGGAGGGCTTCGCGGCGCTGGGATGTCCACGCCGTGTTCGCGCTGCACCTCGTCGCGTGGATCTTCCTGACGTCCATTCCCTACCTCTTGCTGATCCAGGCGCTCCACATCAGCCCGGTCGAGACCGCGGGCGCGAACGGCAACCTGGCCGGGGCCATCCCGCTCCTGGCCTGGATCGCCGCGATGTACGCCTACGTCATGCTCGCTTTCCGGCGGGTGTACGCGGATGGCATCGCGGGTGCGGCCGCCAAGTCGCTGCTGCTCATCGTCGTGGGTGTCGTGGTGGACAACCTGGTCCTCGCCCTGGCCTTCTTTGCGGCGCTTTACGCCGTCTGACGCCCGTGCGTCGGGTCGCCGGCGCACCCCATTTCCTTTCGGGGGCCGCTCGCGTAGATTTTCGCCATGACCCAGATCTTCGTCGTCATCTTCGCGATTCTGCTGTGCCTCGTGAACGCGGTGGTCTGGACCTTCGTGTCGGACATGCCGCTGGTCGGCATCGGCTGGGTGGTCGCTGCGGTCTCGTGCATCTGGCTGCGCCGCTGGTCGCGCGGTTTCTGAAAGCGTGCATACTGGCCGGATGAACGCCGTGCGCGTCCCCTTCCCGTTGCTGCTGGCCTTCCTGCTCGCGGCCTCGACGCTGGCGTTGGCTGCGAAGCTCCCCTACGACGATCGTGCCGACGCGCATGCCGACATCCGCGCCGCGCTGGCCGACGCGGCGCCCGCGGGCAAGCCGGTGCTTCTGGTGTTCGGCGCCAACTGGTGCGAGGACTGCCGCGCGCTCGATGCGGCGTTGTCGCGCCCCGACAACGCGGCCTGGCTTGCCCGCGAGTTCCGGGTGGTCAAGGTCGACGTCGGCCGCTTCGACCGCAACCTCGACATCGCCACGGGCTACGGCGGGGTCATCGACAAGGGCATCCCGTCGGCGGTGATCGTCTCGCCGCAGAACAAGGTGCTGTTCGCCACCCGCGCGGGCGAGCTCGCCGACGCGCGGGGGATGAGCGAATCGGGGATCCGCGACTTCTTCACCCGCGCGCTCGCCACGGCGCGCGCGGCGAAATGACGGCTGCCGGCAAGGAAACGGCCCTCGAAGGCCATTGCACCTGCGGCGACGTGCGCTATCGCCTCACCCGCGCGCCGCTGGTCGTGCACTGCTGCCATTGCCGCTGGTGCCAGCGCGAGAGCGGCGCGTCCTTCGCCCTGAACGCGATGATCGAGATGGAGTACCTCGAGCTCGTCGCGGGCGAGCCCGAGGCCGTCGTCACGCCGTCCGCGAGCGGCAAGGGCCAGAAGGTCCTGCGCTGCCCGCGCTGCCGCGTCGCGCTGTGGAGCCACTATGCCGGCGGCGGCGACTGGGTCGGCTTCGTGCGCGTCGGCACGCTCGACGACCCAGACGCGCTGCCGCCCGACGTGCACATCTTCATCGCCAGCAAGCAGCCCTGGGTGGTGCTGCCGCCCGGCGTTCCGGCCGTTCCGGAATACTACGAGCGCGCCGAGGTCTGGCGTCCCGAGGCGCTGGCGCGGCGCGGGCGCCTCATGGAGCGGCGGCGCGCCGCCGAAGCCACGAAGGGTTGAATCGCATGGCCACGTTGTTCGCCTTCCTGCATTTCCTCGCGGCGTTCGTGATGTTCGCGACGCTGGCGCTCGAGATCTCGCTGACGCGCCGGCCCGACGAGGCCGCGATGCGCCGCGTCGCGGTGATCGACGCGGTCTACGGCATCGCCGCACTGCTGGTGCTGGTGGCGGGCCTGTTGCGCGTGTTCCATTTCGAGAAGGGCGCGGCCTACTACGGCCACAGCCTGCCGTTCATGATCAAGATGGCGCTGTTCGCCGCCATCGGCATCCTGTCGATCTACCCGACGACGGTGTTCGTGGGCTGGCGCCGCGCGCTGGCGCGCGGGTCGGCCCCGGTCGTCGATGCGGCGAGGCTCGCGCGCCTGCGCCGCGTCATCCACATCGAAGCGACATTGTTCGTGCTGATGGTGCTGTGCGCCTCGATGATGGCGCACGGCGTCGGCGTGATGGGGCGCTAGGTGCCCTGGGCCGAGATCACCGGCTGGGGCGACGCGATGCCCCCGGCGGTGCTGTCCAACGCCGACCTCGCCACCTTCCTCGACACCGACGACGCGTGGATCGCCACGCGCACCGGCATCCACGAGCGGCGCATCGCCCACGTGCCGGGCATCGAGCTCGCGCGCGTCGCCGGTGCGCGCGCGCTGGCCTGCGCCGGCCTCGCCGCGAGCGGGCTCGACCTCGTCGTCTACGGGAGCTGCAGCTTCGACGAGCAGGTGCCCAACAGCGCCTCGGGCGTGCAGCTCGCGCTGGGCGCCTCGAAGGCGGCGTCGATGGACGTCAATACCGCCTGCACCAGCTTCCTGTACGGGCTGTCGACCGCCAGCGCGCTGATCCGCGCGGGCAGCGTGCGCAACGCCCTGGTGATCGGTGTCGAGGTGGTCTCGCCCTACATGGACTGGTCGAACCGCAATGTCGCCGTGCTGTTCGGCGACGGCTGCGCCGCGGTGGTGGTGGAGGCGAGCGAGGAGCCGCTGGGCGTCGTCGCCGACAAGCTCGGCTGCCAGGCCGAGGCACGCGACATCCTGCGCGTGCGCGGCGTCGGCGCGCGCTACGCGAACCGCGGCGTCACCTACGGCGACACCGAATGGGACTTCGACGGCCCCGAGATCTTCCGCCGCGCGGTCACCGGCATGAGCGAGGCCGCGTGCGATGCGCTGGCGCGCAGCGGCCACGCCGCTGCCGATGTCGACCTCGCCGTTCCGCACCAGGCGAACCTGCGCATCATCGAGGCCGTGGCGAAGAAGGCCGGCGTCCCCATGGACCGCGTGCACCTCACCGTCGAGCGCTACGGCAACATGTCGGCGGCCACGGTGCCGGTCGCGCTCACCGACGCGCTCGCCGCGGGCCGCGTGAAGCCGGGCGCATTGCTGCTCACGCCCGCGTTCGGCGGCGGCCTCACCTTCTGCGCGCAGGTCGTCCGCTGGGGCGAGCGCGTGACGCCCAAGGATACGAGCAGCGCCGCGCTGCCCCCCTGCGAGTGCAGCGCGCTGGACATCGTCAACGGCTACCGGCGCATCAAGGCCGACAGCTCGCGGTCTGCCGCGGGACTGTCCGCGCCGCGCTGAGACGCCGTCACCCCCGCACCGTCATCCCCGCGAAAGCGGGGATCCACGCATTGGATTCCCGCTTTCGCGGGAATGACGGGGCCACGGGCAGCCCATGAGCTTGGTATCTGCGGGAGCCGCAAAGCTTGCGTCGTGCGTGGCCATCGGCGCGGCGGACGCCGGGGAATCGGGCTTGAGCCGGGGTCATCGCGAAAACCGATTCCCCGGTGGCCGCCGCACGTTTCGCCGAGGGCCATGCACGACGCATGTTTGCGCGGGTCGCGCAATACCGTAGCCAAAGGCGATGGGTCCCCGCTTTCGCGGGGATGACGTGGTGCGGGGGTGACGACGGCTCAGCCGGCGACGAGCTTGCGGTGCGCCTGCACGCTCATCAGGATGCCCAGCCCGATAAACAGCGAGATCATCGCGGTGCCGCCGTAGGACACCAGCGGCAGCGGCACGCCGACGACGGGCATCACGCCCGACACCATCGCCATGTTGACGAAGGCGTAGGTGAACAGCATCAGCGTCACGGCGCCGGCGAGGAGCCGCGCGAACATGGTCGAGGCGTTGGCGGTGATCACCATGGCGCGGCCGATGAGCAGCAGGTAGAGCACGATCAGCAGGATGTTGCCGACCAGGCCGAACTCCTCGCCGAACACCGCGAAGATGAAGTCGGTGTGGCGCTCGGGCAGGAAGTCGAGGTGCGCCTGGGTGCCGTTCAACCATCCCTTGCCCACGACGCCGCCCGAGCCGATGGCGATCGACGCCTGCGACGAGTGGTAGCCGGCGCCCAGCGGGTCGCGCGAGGGGTCGAGGAAGGTGAGCACGCGCTCGCGCTGGTAGTCGTGCAGCAGCGGCCACACCATCGGTGCCGCGACGCCGGCCAGCGCGAACAGGCCCACGATCACCTTCCACGAAAGGCCGGCGAGGTACAGCACGTAGCAACCCGAGGCGGCGATCATCAGCGAGGTGCCGAGGTCGGGCTGGCGCTTGATCAGGTACACCGGCACGACGATCAGCACCGCGGCGACCACGAAGTCGAACCAGCCGATGCGCCCCTCGAAGCGCTGGAAGTACCAGGCGAGCATCAGCGGCAGCGCGACCTTCATGAGCTCGGAAGGCTGGAAGCGCGCGACGCCGACGTCGAGCCAGCGCCGCGAGCCGTTCACCACGCTGCCGAACAGCGCCACGGCGACCAGCAGCGCCACCGCGGTCACGTACAGCGGCACGGCGATGCGCGCGAGCTTCTCGGGCGCGATGTTGGCCACGACCCACATCAGCACCAGCGCGATGGCGAGGCTCGTCACCTGCGCCTGCACGCGCGCGAGGCTCTGGTCCGAGGCCGAGTACAGCGTGACGAGGCCGACCAGCACGATGGACATCGCCGCGGCGAACAGGAAGTTGTCGATGCGGCGGGTGAGGCCTTCCCAACCACGGCCGACGAGCTCGAGGGCGTTCATCGCGGCTCGGCCCGGCCGTGGCGCGACACCGAAGCAGCAGGCGTCACCATCAGTCGCTCTCGTCGTCGCGGTCGGCGCCGGGGACGTCCTTCACCTCCGAGGGCTTGGCGCCGGTGAGGTAGTAGTCGAGCACCTTGCGCGCGATGGGCGCGGCCGCGGCCGCGCCGAAACCACCGTTCTCGACCAGCACCGCGAGCGCGATGCGCGGCTTGTCGGCCGGCGCATAGGCGATGAACCAGGCGTGGTCGCGCAGGCGCTCGTCGATCTTCTTCTCGGAGTACTTCTCGCCCTTGAGCGAGAACACCTGCGCGGTCCCCGTCTTGCCCCCGCTTGTGTAAGCCGCGCCGGCGAAGGCCTCGCGGCTCGTGCCCTCGCGGTTGACGCCCACCAGCGCGGCCTTGATGATCTCGAGGTGGCCGCGCGCCAGCGGGATGGTCGCGGGTGCCTCGACGGGCACCTCGACGCCGCCCACCGCGCGCAGCAGGTGCGGACGGTAGGACACGCCGTCGTTGGCGATGGCAGCGATGGCGTGCGCGAGCTGCAGCGGCGTGAAGGCGTTGTAGCCCTGCCCGATGCCCGCCGAGATGGAGTCGCCGAGGTACCACTTGCCGTTCTGCGCGCCGAAGCGCTCGCGCTTCCAGCTGCGCGAGGGCAGGATGCCCGCGAGCTCGCCGTCGATGTCGATGCCGGTCCTGGCGCCGAAGCCGAACTTGCCGAGGAAGCGCGCCGTGTCGTCGATGTCGGTCTCGCCGGCGAGCTGGTAGTAGTAGGTGTCGCAGGAGACAATGATCGACTTCGGCATGTCGACCATGCCGTGGCCGCCCGGCTTGTCGTCGCGGAAGCGGTGCGCCTGGCCGGGGATCTGGTAGTAGCCGGGGTCGAAGATCGCCTGTGACGGGGTGCGCTTGCCCGACTCCAGCGCCGCCAGCGCGAGGAAGGGCTTGATGGTCGAGCCCGGCGGGTAGGCACCGCGCAGCGGGCGGTTGAGCAGCGGCTTGTCGGGCGACTCGTTCAACTCCTGCCAGTTGGCGGTGTCGATGCCATCGACGAAGAGGTTGGGGTCGAAGCCCGGCTTCGACACCATCGCCAGCACCTCGCCGTTGGTGGGGTCGATCGCCACCAGCGCACCGCGCCGCGCGCCGAACGCCACCTCGGCCGCCTGCTGCAGCGCGATGTCGAGCGTCAGCGTGAGGTTGCGGCCCGCGGTGGGCGCCTTGCGCGACAGCGTGCGCACCGCGCGGCCGGCCGCGTCGACCTCGACTTCCTCGCTGCCGGTTTCGCCGTGCAGCTCGCGCTCGTAAGCGAGCTCCACGCCGATCTTGCCGATGGTGTCGGTGCCCTTGTAGTTGACCGTCTGGTCCCAGCCGGCGATGCGGTCGATGTCGCGGTCGTTGATGCGCCCGATGTAGCCGACGACGTGCGAGGCGTGGTCGGCATAGGGATACTGGCGGAACAGCCGCGCGTTGATCTCGACGCCCGGGAAGCGGTAGCGGTTGACCGCGAAGCGCGCGACCTCGTCGTCGGTGAGCTTGGTGCGCAGCGGAAGGCTTTCGAAGTTCTTCGACTCCTCGATCATCTTCTTGAGCCGCCGGCGGTCGCGGTCGCGCACCTCGACGATGTCGGCGAGTGCGTCGACGGTGGCGTCGAGGTTGGGCACGCGCGAGGGCGTGATCTCGAGCGTGTAGGCGGAGTAGCTCTGCGCCAGCACCACGCCGTTGCGATCGGTGATGACGCCGCGGTTGGGCGTCACCGGGACGATGGCGATGCGGTTGGTCTCGGCCAGCGTCTGGTAGTGGTCGTGCTCGAGCACCTGCAGGTGGACGAAGCGCGCCACCAGCGCGCCGAAGGCCAGCAGCACGAAGCCGCCGGCGAGGCCCAGGCGGCGCTTGAACAGGAACACCTCGCGCTCGCGGTTGCGGAGCTCGGGCGAGCCCCTGGCCTCGGCGTAGCCTCGGTTGCGGCGGGTGAAGAGGTTGCGGCGTGCCATGGGCGATGCGTCGGGAGCTAGCGCTTGACCGGCGCGCGCAGCGGAGGTTCCGGGCGCTCGGTGCGCTGCAGGACCAGCGTCAGCAGCGGCCAGACCAGCGCGCCGACCAGCGAGGGCACGAAGTAGGTCCAGCGCGGCATGGCGGCGCCGCCCATGGCCCGGACCAGCATCACCAGCGCCGCGCAGCCCGCCAGCAGCACGGCGACCTGCGCCGCCTGGTGCCACAGCGGGAAGCGCAGCACGCGGCGGCGGAAATACTCGGCGGCGTAGGCGAGCACCGCGTAGGCCAGCGCGTGCTGGCCGAACAGCGTGGCGTCGGCGACGTCCATCAGCAGGCCCGCGGCCCAGGCCCCGCCGACGCCGAGGAGCCGCGGCTCCTGGATGCACCAGTAGAGGATCAGCAGCGCGAGGAAGTCGGGCTTCAGCATCGCCGCGAAACCGCTCGCCGGCACGAGGTTGGCGAGGAAGGCGGCCAGCATGGTCCCCACCACCAAGAGCGGTGTCGCGGGCTTGTGGATCGCCTCGGGTCGCGCGCCCAGCGTCGCCATCGCTAGCCTCCCCGCCGCGCCTTGCCGCGCCCGGACTTCTGCGAAGGATCCTTGGCCACGGGCTCGTCGGGCCGCTCGGGCATCGCCGCGCCGGCGCCGAGCACCAGGAGCTCGCGGCTGCGGTCGACGCCCCCGAGCGGCGAGCCGCTGACCTTGGCGAAGATCTTGCCGCTGTCGCGCTCCACGGTGTCGACGCGCGCTACCGCGAGCCCGGCCGGGTAGGTGCCGTCGAGGCCCGAGGTCACGAGGCGATCACCGGCCGCGATGTCGGTCGAAGGCGGCACGAAGCGCAGCTCGAGCGTGCGCCCACTGCCCGCGCCGTACAGCACGCCGCGCGCACCGGTGCGCTCGATCATCACCGGCACGGCCTGGTCCTTGTCGGTGACGAGCGTCACCTCGGCCATCGACGGGAACACGCGCGTCACCTGGCCCACCACGCCGGCCTCGTCGATCACCGCGGTACCGAGGACGATGCCCGCGTCGCCGCCGCGGTCGATGAAGAGCTTCTGCGCAAACGGGTCGCGGCTGCCGAACAGCACGCCCACGCCGGTCGCGGAGGCGCCGAAGCGCTCGCGAAGCGCGAGCAGGCCCTTGAGGCGCGCGGCCTCGCCCTGCGCGGTCTCGGCGGCCTGCACCACCGGGGCCTGCACCAGCAGCCGGTGCTTGAGCTCGGCGTTCTCCGCCTCGAGCGCCTGCTTGGACGCGAAGTAGGACGCCGCCGCCTCGTAGGCCTCGCCGGGCAACAGCACCGCGCGCTGCAGCGGCGCGATCACCACGGCCATGACGCGGCGCATGCCCTCGAGGTAATGGAAGCGCGAGTCGGCGACCAGCAGCGCCACCGACAGCAGCGTGAAGAACGCGAGCCTTGCGAGCGGACTCGGGCCGCGGTGGAAGAACGGCGGTGGATCAGCGCGCAGCACGGCTTGGAACGCCTCGCATCGAATTCAAGGCCGGCCCCGATGCGATGCTTGCCCGAGCGATACGGCTGGCGACGGCGTCAGTCCGTGGTGAAGATGGTGGAGAGCGACTCCATGTTCTCGAGCGCCTTGCCGCAGCCGCGCACCACGCAGGTCAGCGGGTCGTCGGCGACGATGACCGGCAGCCCGGTCTCCTCCATCAGCAGGCGGTCGAGGTCGCGCAAGAGCGCGCCGCCGCCCGTGAGCACCATGCCGCGCTCGGCGATGTCGGCACCGAGCTCGGGAGGCGTGCGCTCGAGCGCGCTCTTCACCGCCGAGACGATGCTGTTGAGCGGGTCGGTGAGCGCCTCGAGGATCTCGTTGGACGAGACCGTGAAGCTGCGCGGGATGCCCTCGGCGAGGTTGCGGCCCTTGACCTCCATCTCGCGCACCTCGGAGCCGGGGAAGGCCGAGCCGATGGTCTTCTTGATGACCTCGGCGGTGGTCTCGCCGATCAGCATGCCGTAGTTGCGGCGGATGTAGTTGACGATGGCTTCGTCGAACTTGTCGCCGCCCACGCGAACGCTGCCCGCGTACACCATGCCGCCCAGCGAGATCACGCCGACCTCGGTCGTGCCGCCGCCGATGTCGACCACCATCGAGCCCGTGGCATCGGAGATCGGCAGGTCGGCGCCGATGGCGGCCGCCATCGGCTCCTCGATCAGGTAGACCTTGGACGCACCGGCGCCGAGTGCCGACTCGCGGATGGCGCGGCGCTCGACCTGCGTCGAGCCGCAGGGCACGCAAATGATGATGCGCGGGCTCGGGCTGAAAAGCCGCGAGTCGAGCACCTTCTTGATGAACTGCTTCAACATCTGCTCGGTCACCGTGAAGTCGGCGATGACGCCGTCCTTCATGGGCCGGATCGCGGTGATGTTGCCGGGTGTGCGCCCGAGCATCTGCTTGGCCGCGAGCCCCACCTCCTGGATCACCTTCTTGCCGTTGGGACCGCCTTCCTGGCGGATCGCCACGACCGAGGGTTCGTCGAGCACGATGCCCTTGCCGCGCACGTAGATCAGCGTGTTGGCGGTGCCGAGGTCGATCGCGAGGTCGCTCGAGAAATAGCCTTTGAAGAAATCGAACATGAAGCTGGCTTTTGGGGTGCGCGCCAACCCCCCCTTTTCACTCGGGCGGGAGGGGTGGCGACAGGCCGTTTCGGATGGCGCTTATGATACTCTTGTCCGTTTCGTCGCGACCATGAACCTGACGCTTTCGGACATCGAGCGGATCGCCCAGCTCGCGCGCATCGAGATCAGCGCCGGCGAGGCGCGCGGCGTGCACGCCAAGCTCGAGTCCATCTTCGCCATGATCGACGAGCTGGCCGCGGTCGACACCAGCGGCGTCGCGCCCATGTCGCACGCGCAGGACATGACCATGCCGCTGCGCGAGGACGCCGTGACCGAGGGCGACCGCCACCGCGACTTCCAGGCGCTGGCCCCCGCCACCGAGGACGACCTCTACCTCGTCCCGCGCGTCGTCGAGTAGCCGATGGACGCCTCGCTCGACACCGTCGCCGGCATGGCGAAGGCACTCGCGGCGCGCCGCGTCTCGGCGGTGGAGCTCGCCGTCCGCTCGCTCGACCGCATCGAGGGCGCGCAGGGGGTGCTCAACGCCTTCGTCACCGTCGACCGCGGGGGAGCCCTCGCCGCCGCCCGCGCCTCCGACGCCCGCCGCGCCCGGGGCGAGGCCTCCGCGCTGGACGGCGTGCCCATCGCCCACAAGGACGTCCTGATGACCGAGGGCCTGCGCACCACCTGCGGCTCGCGGATGCTGGAGGGCTTCGTCGCCCCCTACGACGCCTTCGTGGTCGAAGGGTTGAAGCGCGCCGGCACGGTGCTCACCGGCAAGACCAACATGGACGAGTTCGCCATGGGCTCGTCCAACGAGACCTCGTACTTCGGCCCGGTGCGCAACCCTTGGGACACGGGCTACGTGCCCGGCGGGAGCTCAGGCGGCTCGGCCGCGGCGGTGGCCGCCAACCTGGTCGCCGCGTCCACCGGCACCGACACGGGGGGCTCGATCCGCCAGCCCGCGGCGCTGACCGGCATCTGCGGCCTCAAGCCCTCCTACGGCGCGTGCTCGCGCTACGGCCTCATCGCCTTCGCCTCCAGCCTCGACACGCCGGGGGTGTTCGCGCACAGCGCGGAGGACTGCGCGCTGGTGCTCAACGCCATGGCCGGGCACGACGCCCGCGACGCGACCTCGCTCGACCGGCCGCGCGAGGACTACGCGCGCACGCTGCGCGAGGCGCGTGCCGGCAAGCCGCTGGCGGGGCTTCGCATCGGGCTGCCGCGCGAGTATTTCGGCGAGGGCATCGACACCGAGGTCGCCGCGGCCGTCGATGCGGCGCTCGCCGAGTTCCGCCGGCTCGGCGCCACCACCGTCGAGGTGGCGCTGCCGATGGTCAAGCTGTCGGTGCCGGTCTACTACGTGATCGCGCCCGCCGAGGCGAGCTCCAACCTGTCGCGCTTCGACGGCGTGCGCTACGGCCACCGCGCCGCGCAGTACGAGGGGCTCGCCGACATGTACCGCCGCACGCGCGCGGAGGGCTTCGGCGAGGAGGTCAAGCGCCGCATCCTGGTCGGCACCTATGTGCTGTCGCACGGCTACTACGACGCCTACTACCTCAAGGCGCAGAAGGTGCGGCGGCTGATCGCCGACGATTTCACCCGCGCCTGGCGCGACTGCGACGTGATCATGGGCGCGACCACGCCCTCGGCGGCCTTCGCCTTCGGCGCCAAGACCGACGATCCCGTCGCGATGTACTTGAACGACATCTTCACCATCGCCGGCAACCTGACCGGCGCCCCGGCGATCTCCATCCCCGTCGGCTTCACCCGCGCGGGGCTCCCCATCGGCCTGCAACTGCAGGGACCCAATTTCGCCGAGGCCCGCGTGCTCGACGTCGCGCACCGCTTCCAGCAGGCCACCGACTGGCACACCCGCTCCCCTGCGGCCTACGGAGGCGCGACATGAGCGCCGCCGGGCCGTCCTGGGAAGTCGTGATCGGCCTCGAGACCCACACCCAGCTCTCCACCGTCTCCAAGGCCTTCTCGGGCGCCTCGACGGCGTTCGGCGCCTCGCCCAACTCGCAGGCCTCGGCGGTGGACATCGCGCTGCCGGGCGTGCTGCCGGTGCTTAAC
This sequence comes from Casimicrobiaceae bacterium, assembly GCA_044226535.1. Classification (GTDB taxonomy): domain Bacteria; phylum Pseudomonadota; class Gammaproteobacteria; order Burkholderiales; family Casimicrobiaceae; genus VBCG01. Next base: position 117,896 of record JBGAGT010000005.1, read on the forward strand.
CGCGGCGCCGTCGAGCGCGCCATCCGCTTCGGCCTGGCCGTGGGCGCGACCATCGCGCCGGTGAGCGTGTTCGCGCGCAAGAACTACTTCTACCCCGACCTCCCCAAGGGCTACCAGATCTCGCAGTACGAGATCCCCGTGGTGCAGGGCGGCCACGTGAGCTTCGCCGTGGGCGACGTGCAGAAGACCGTGCGGCTCACCCGCGCCCACCTCGAGGAGGACGCCGGCAAGTCGCTGCACGAGGACTTCAACGGCATGACCGGCATCGACCTGAACCGCGCCGGCACGCCGCTGCTCGAGATCGTCACCGAGCCCGACCTGCGCAGCGCCGAGGAAGCCGTGGCGTACGCGCGCACGCTGCACGCGCTGGTGCGCTGGATCGGCATCTGCGACGGCAACATGCAGGAAGGCAGCTTCCGCTGCGACGCCAACGTGTCGGTGCGCCCCATGGGAAGCGACAAGCTCGGGACGCGCAGCGAGATCAAGAACCTCAACAGCTTCCGCTTCCTCGAGCGCGCGATCCAGTACGAGGTGCGCCGCCAGGTCGAGCTGATCGAGGACGGCGGCACCGTGGTGCAGGAGACGCGGCTCTACGACCCCGACCGCGACGAGACGCGGTCCATGCGCAGCAAGGAAGACGCGCAGGACTACCGCTATTTCCCCGACCCCGACCTGCCGCCGCTGGCCATCGCGCCCGGGTGGATCGAAAGGGTGAAGGCCTCGATGCCCGAGCTGCCGCAGGCGATGCGCGAGCGGATGGTCGCCGAGCACGGCCTGCCGCTGCACGACGCCGCCGCACTGACGGCGTCGCGCGAAATGGCCGACTACTTCGAGGCCGCCTACGCCGCGCTGGCGACGCGCGACGCCGCGGGCGCCAAGCTCGTGGCCAACTGGATGCAGGGGGAGCTCGCCGCCGCGCTGCACCGCGCCGAGCTCGACGTCAGCGCCTCGCCGGTCGCGCCCACGCAGCTCGCCGCGCTGGTCGGACGGCTTCGCGACGGCACGCTGTCGGGCAAGACCGCCAAGCAGGTGTTCGACGCGCTGTGGTCCGGCGAGGCGGGCGGTGTCGACGCGGTCATCGCGGCGCGCGGACTCGCGCAGATCTCCGACAGCGGCGCGCTGGAGAAGGCCGTCGACGAGGCGATCGCCGCCAACCCCGCGATCGTCGCCGACGTGCGCGCGGGCAAGGAAAAGGCGTTCAACGCGCTGGTGGGCAAGGTGATGGCCGCCACGCGCGGCAAGGCCAACCCCGGCGAAGTCAACGCGATCCTGAAGCGCAGGCTCGGCGGCTGACGGCGGCGCAGCCGTCCCCGCGAGGGCCTGCCCCGGAGGGGATGACGGAGGTCATTCCCTGACCTGCCACGGCTCCTCGTCGTCCTCCTCGTCGAGGTCGTCGTCGTCCTCATCCTCGTCGTCGCCGTAGCCCTCGTCCTCCTCCGGATCACTGATCGGCGCGCCGCCGCCGTCGGCGTGCCGACGGCCGGCCACCCTGGTTACCCCGGCCGGCCAAGGCAAAAACGGCGACGGGTCCTTCGCGGGCCCGCCGCCGTCGCGGCCGTGGAGGTCGCCTTCGCTCACGCCGGCGGGATGCGCAGGTTCTGGCCCGGGTAGATCTTGTTGGGGTCGGACAGCATCGGCTTGTTGGCCTCGAAGATCTTCATGTACTTGTTCGCGTCGCCGTAGAACTGCTTGCTGATCTTGGACAGCGTGTCACCCGACACGACCGTGTAGTACTTCGATTCGGCCTCGCTGCGGTCGACGCTCATCATGTCGTTGACCTTGGAGACCCCCGACACGTTGCCGCAGCACAGGACGATCTTTTCCCGGGTCGCCTGGTCGGGCGCGACGCCGTAGACGCTGACCGTCGAGGTCGCGCCATCGAAGGTGACGGTGAGCCCCGTCGCGTTGAGGTTCTGCGCCTTGATGTAGGAAACGATCGCGTCGCCCGCGGCATCGTTGGCCGCCTTGGTTGCCGCCGGATCGGGGGCCGCCGCGGCCGGCGTCGCCGCCTGCGCATGTCCCTTGCCGAAGAGCTTCTCGCCGGCGTCCTTCATGAAGTCGATCAGACCCATTTGCCATCTCCCGTGGTTTCGCCGCGTCGCGCGGCGCGCGCGCGCGGGATGCGCGCGCTTGCCGGTCGAGCATACACCGCCCTCGCCCGGCAGCCTTGCCGCCCCGGCAACCGCGGGATCCCCCGCGCTGCGCCGCGCCTTGACACGGAACCGTCGTCGGCGAATCATCGTCGCGTCATCGAAGCGGGCCATGCTCGTCCATCCGCGCGAGCCCGTCGGCGACCGCCCTCCCACCGCCCGCGTGCCCTACCTCGACATCCGCAACCTGTCGGCCGCCTACGGGTCGACCCCCGTGCTCGACGACGTCTCGCTGGCCGTCGAGCGCGGCGAGATGATCGCGCTGCTTGGCAGCTCCGGCTGCGGCAAGACCACGCTGCTGCGCGCCATCGCCGGGTTCGTGACGCCCACCGCCGGGCGCATCGTCGTGGACGGGCGCGACATCACGCCGCTCGCGCCCGAGGCGCGCGGAACGGCGATGATGTTCCAGTCCTATGCGCTGTGGCCGCACCTCGACGTCGCAGCCAACATCGGCTATGGCCTGCGGATGCGCGGCTGGAAGAAGGACGCCATCGCGGCGCGCGTGGCCGAGATGCTCAAGCTCCTGCAGCTCGAGGGTTACCAGAAGCGCTCGATCGCGCAGCTCTCGGGTGGCCAGAAGCAGCGCGTGGCCCTCGGTCGCGCGCTCGCGGTCGACCCCTCGCTGCTGCTGCTCGACGAGCCGATGTCCAACCTCGACTACAAGGTGCGCATCGAGCTGCGCCACGAGCTGCGCGCGCTGCAGAAGCGTGTCGGCATCACCGCGGTGTACGTGACCCACGACCGCGAGGAGGCGCTGACGCTCGCCGACCGCATCGCCGTGATCGACGCCGGGCGCATCGCCCAGGTCGGCGCGCCCGAGGAGATCTTCCATCGCCCGGCGTCGTCGTTCGTCGCCGGCTTCATGGGCGCCGACAACGCCATCGCGGTGACGCGCGAAGGCCAAGGCTGGGTGGCCGCGCGCACGGGCGAAGGCGCGGCGGCGCCGCGCTCGAAGGCGCATTTCCGGGGCGACCGCGCGCGACTCGCCGACGCGTCCGCCCCCCCTGCAACGACCGCGGGCACGCTGTCCGTCGACGGCGTCGTCGCGCAACGCATCTACCTGGGCAACGGCTTTCGCTACCGCATCCGCGCGGGCCGTGACGAAGTCTGGGTCGAGGACGAGACGCCGCGCGCCGAAGGCGACGCCGTGCGGGTCGTCGTCGCGCCCGACGCCCTGCTGCTGTTCGACCACTGAGGAGAGCTGAAATGAGGACCCTGAAGACATTGGCGGCGCTCGCCGTCGCCGCGACGCTGTCGGCGCTGCCGGCCGCGGCGTTGGCTGACACGACGCTGAACGTCGTCACCGCCGGCGACCAGAACATGGTCGATTACGTCAACAACTTCCTCGGGCCGAAGTTCGAGGCGCAGAACCCCGGCGTGAAGGTCAAGGCCGTGGGGACGGGCCCCGGCGACGCGGGCTCGCAGAAGATCCAGGAGAAGCTCGCGGCCGAGAAGGCGGCCAACGTCGCCGCATGGGACGTCGACGTCGCGGTGGTGCACCAGCGCGGCGCCGCCAACATGGTCAAGGACCAGCTCCTCGCCAAGTACACCCAGGACGTCGCTGCCGGCAAGCTCGCCTCGCGCGACAGCGCCCGCAACGCGCTCGGCCAGAACGTCGAGGGTTACGTGATCCCGATGTTCCACAGCCAGATCGCGTTCGCCTACAACCCCGATGTCGTCAAGACCCCGCCCAAGAGCTTCGACGAGCTCAAGGCCTGGGTGCAGAAGAACCCGAAGCAATTCGGCTACAACGGCGTCAAGGGCGGCATGTCCGGCGTGGGTTTCGTCACCGCCTGGGTCGAGGCCTACAGCGGCATGGCGGGCCAGCTCGAGCGGGGGCCCTACGACCCTTCGAAGAAGGCCGTCATCGACAAGTCGCTCGAGAGCCTCAAGGACTTCAACAAGTACGTGGTGATGACGCCCGGCAACGCCGGCACGCTCGACATGCTGAACCGCGGCGAGATCGCCATGGGGCCGGTGTGGGTCGACATGTTCTACACCTGGCTCGCCGACGGCAAGATGAACCCCAGCGTCAAGCTCGAGCTGCCGAAGCCGGGGCTGCCCGGCCAGCCGATGTACTACGTCGTGCCGGCCAAGGCCGCCAACGCCGCGCTCGCCAAGAAGTTCATCGACTTCGCAGCGAGCCCGCCGATCCAGGCCGAGGGCATCGTCAAGCAATTCAACTGGTATCCCGGCATCGACGCCAAGTACGTGCAGTCGCAGATGGACAAGAAGAGCTGGGACAAGCTCTTCACCGACATCTCGCCGCAGGCGCTGCAGGACTATGGCCGCCCGTTCCCGCTTTCCGAGTACTTCACCGACATCCTCGAGGGCTACGAGCGCGTCGTGCTGAAGTGACGCGCGCCGCCTTGCCCCGCGCCATGGCCGACGCGTGCCCCGCGCACGCGCCCGGCGGGCGCTAGAACCGTGGACGCAGGCACGCGCTCGCGATGGTGGGCGCTGGCGCTGGCCGCGCCGGCGCTCGCCATCGTCGCGCTGTTCTTCGTCGTGCCGCTCGGCATGTCGACCGTCTCCGCGTTCAGCGACGGCCATGGCGGCGCCACGCTCGACCACTTCCGCAAGGCCTTCGAGCTCTACACCAAGGACATCGTCTTCACCGCGGCGATCGTCGTCTGGTCCACCGCGCTGATCGCCGCGTTCTCGATCGCCATCGCCGGCTACCTGACCCTCGGCGAGCACCCGCGCACGCGCGACGCGCTGCGCTGGCTGTACCGCTGGCCGCTGTTCATCCCCTTCATCGTCACCGCGCAGGTGATGCGCACCTTCCTCGCCAAGAACGGCATGCTCAACCACGTGCTGATCGGCGGCGGCCTCGTCGACGCCGCCCAGGCGCAGAGCATGCTCGACTGGCGCGGCATCGTGGTGGCGTTCGTGTGGAAGCAGACGCCGTTCGTGACGCTGCTGCTGGCGGGCGCCATGGCCTCGGTCGACACCTCGCACATCGAGGCCGCGCGCAACCTCGGCGCCTCGCGGCTGCGCGTGCTGTGGGAGATCGTGTTGCCCCAGTCGCTGCGCACGCTGCTGGTCGGCCTCGTGCTGTCGTACGTGGCGATGCTGTCGGTCCTGTCGGTGCCGATGATGATCAATCCCAACTCGCCGACGATGCTCACCGTCGACGTCGCCTACCGCATCGCCTCGCACGCCGACTACGGCGTCGCCAACGCGCTGTGCCTGCTGTCGCTGGTCATCGCGGCCTTCGGCGCATGGTTCTACCTGCGCCAGCAGGCGGTCACGCGCGGCGCGGAGGTCCGCGCATGAACGACGGCGCGGCGGTCGCGGTCGCCGGCGCTGGCGGCCCCGGGCTTCCAGGCTCGCGGCTGCGCGCGAGCGCGGCGACGGTGCTGCGCGTGCTGCTGATTGCGCTGCTGGTGTTCGCGATCTTCGGGCCGCTGCTCAACCTCGTGCTCTGGGCCTTCACCGAGCGCTGGTACTACCCCGCCAAGCTGCCGCAGGCCTACGGGCTCACCTACTGGGCGCGGGTTTTCAGCCCGCGCGGCGGCGCCATGACCTCGCTGTTCATCAGCATCTGGATCGCCCTCCTGACGGTGGTGCTGTCGCTGGCGGTGGCCGTTCCCGCGGGCTACGCGCTCGCGCGGCTCAGGCTGCCGTTCCGCATGCTGATCCTGATGGTGTTCCTGCTGCCGCAGGCGTTTCCCAACCTGCCGGTGTACGTGAACATCGCGCGCATGTTCTACAGCCTCGGCCTCAACGGCACCATCCTCGGCGTGGTGCTCGTTCACACCTCGCACGGCCTGGTGCTGGCGGTGTGGATCGCCTCCGCGGCGTTCGCGGCGGTCGACGCCTCCCTCGAGGAGGCCGCGCGCAACATGGGCGCCTCGGCCTGGCGCTGCTTCACCAGCGTCACGCTGCCGCTGGCGCTGCCCGGCCTGATCGCCAGCGCCATCTTCGTGTTCCTCGAGTCGCTCGACGAGTTCACCGGGACCTACTTCGTCGGCGTGCCGGACGTCACCACGCTGCCGCTGCTGCTGTTCAACGCCAGCAACGGCGGCAACTACCAGATCGCCTCGATCACCGCGCTCCTGCTGCTGGTGCCCTCGATCGCCTTCATGCTGATGGTCGAGCGCTTCCTCAAGGCCGACGTGCTGGCGATGATCGGCAAGTGAAGGGCGGCGGGAATCCGCCGCGACCCCCGCTTCACCTTCACCGCCGGGGCGCCCCGCCCGCCTTCGCGGCGCCGGTGACGCACCGCAGCGTGCTCAATTGACCTTGAAGCGCATTGCCTCGAGCGCTCGCCGCCAATGGCGAGTGTCGGACTCCACGATTTCCGCCAGGTCTCGCGGTCCGGCGGCCGCGGGAACGAGGCCGAGCGACAGCAGTGCCTCGCGCAGCGCGGGCTTGCGCATGGCCGCCGCGATGGCCGCCGCGAGGCGGTCGATCACCGCGGGCGGCGTCTTCGCCGGCGCGAACATCGCGCTCCATCCGCTTGCGGCAACGGAGGGAAATCCCTGCTCGGCGAACGTCGGCACCTCGGGAAACAGGATCGAGCGATGCGGCCCGGAGGTGGCGAGGATGCGCAGCTTTCCTCCACGCGCGAGCGCCGCGAAATCGTTGGTCGCGCTGATTCCCGCGGCGATCTGGCCGCCCATCAGGTCCGTGGCGACGTGTGGACCGCCCTGATAGGGAACGTGCAGCAGCTCGACATCGGCGGCCGACGCGAGCGTCGCGCCCACGATATGCGGGATGCTGCCCGAGGCGGGCGTGCCGTATGCCGGCGGCGCCGCACGGGTCTTCGCCCACGCGACGAATTCACCCAAGCTGCGCGCGGGATGACCGGGTGCAACCGCCAGCGCGTATTCGAATGCCGCGACCTGGGCAACCGGCGCCAGGTCGCGTGAAGGATCGACGTACGCAGTGCCGAGCACCAGCGGGACGGTGACTGCCACGGCGATCGGCGCGAACAGGATCGTCGACCCGTCCGCAGGGCTGCGCTTGAGCTCGTCGACCGCGATGCGGCCGTTGCCGCCGGGCCGGTCGTCGACGATGACCGGCCTCGCGAGATCGGCCGCCAGGGCCTGCGCGATCAGGTGCGCGGCGACGTCGGACGTGCTGCCCGCAGGCAGCGGAACGAGGATTCGCAGGGGCGGCGCGACGGCCGGCTGCGCCTGCGCAACCGGCAGCCAACTCGCGACAATCGCCCACATCACGGCAAGGCATAATGCGCGGCACATCGGCATACGGCGTGAATCGAGGCCTGGTCCGGCACAGGAAGGCGGTAGGATAACGCCCTGCCGGCATGACCATGGGGAAATCGCAGAGACCAACCACCCGGGTGGCGACCGGCACGATTCCCGTTCTGTTCGAGCGGATGCTGGCGGACCTCTCCGCCCAGTTCATCAACCTCGCGCCGGCCGAAGTCGATGACGCGATCGACACCGCGCTGCAAAGGATCGCGAGAATCCTCGGCGCCGATCGCAGCAACTTGATCCGCTTCGAGGCCGACGAGGCCCATGTCACGCACTCCGGTGCGCTCAACGGTGTGCCGAGAAGCCTCGCAAGCAGGATCGAGAGTCGCTTCCCCTGGGCGAGCGGGCGCCTTCGCCAGGGACATCCGGTCGTTGTACGCAGCCTGGACGCACTCCCCGGCGACGCGAGCATCGATCTCGCGAGCTGGCGCGCGTTGGGCGTGCAATCGCACCTGTCAGTGCCGTTGCGCGTCGGCGGCCGCATCGAGGGCGCGCTTGCGTTCGGCTGCTTGCGCACGGCGCACGATTGGCCGGAACAGATCGTCGAGCGCATCGGCGTGCTGGCCGACGTCTTCGCGAACGCGCTCGATCACAAGCGCGCGCAACTGGCCCTCGACACCGCGCTTCGCGTCGAGCAGCTGGTCTCCCGGATCCTGGCGGAGATGCTGACCACCAGCCGCGACGAGCGCTCTTCCACGATCCAGTCGGGACTTGGTGCCGTCGCGCGGGCCTTCGGCGCCGAACGCGCGGCATTGCTGGAGCGTGTCGCCGACGGCGACGAGATCGCGGTGACGCACCGCTGGCACGCCGAGGGCATGCCGGAGCGCGCGGATTCACCGGACAGCAGCGGCCTTCCATGGATCCGGGGACGGTTGCTCGCCAACCAGACCGTGCATTTCGCCCGCCATGCGGACCTGCCCATGGAGGCGGCATCGGACCTGCCTGCGCTGCGCGACCTCGGCATTCGCTCCGCCATCATGGTCCCGTTCGCGATCTCGGGCAGGACCATCGGCGCGATCTCGCTCGCGTCCTCTCGTGAAGATCGCGAATGGCCCAGCGAGTTGCCTCCGCGGATGAGGCTCCTGGGCGAGGTGTTCGCGACGTCCCTGGCGCAACGGGCGGCCGAGCGCCGCGAGCAGGAGGCGCAGGCGCAGGCGGCACACGCCGCCCGGGTCGGGACGATGGGCATGTTCGCGGCATCGCTGATCCACGAATTGACGCAGCCGCTCGCGGCGAGCCTCGCCAACGCCGAGAACGCCGCCGACCTCCTGCGCACGCCGGATCCCGACATCGACGAATTGCGCGCCGCGGTGGACGACATCGTGGCCGACGACCGGCGCGTGCGCGACCTGATCCAGCAACTGCGCCGGTTCCTGCGCCGCGGCCAGAGCGAACGGACGGACATCGACGTCGGCGAGCTCGTGCGCGACAACGTGGCGATCCTCGCCGGTGTCGCCGCGGAGCGGGGCATTGCCTTGACGCACGACATTGCCGCAGGGCTTCCCGGATTGACGGGGGATCGCGTGCAATTGCAGCAGGTGATGCTCAATCTGCTGCTGAATGCGCTGGACGCCGTCGAATCGGGCGGCGCGGCCTCGAGGCGGGTTTCCATACTCGCTCGGGCGGCCGACGGCGAGGTGGGCATCGAGGTGTCCGACAACGGGCCCGGGATGGACGAAGCCCTCGCGGCGCGCGTATTCCAACCCTTCTTCACGACCAAGCCGGACGGCATGGGGCTCGGCCTGTCGATCAGCCGCAGCATCGTCGTCGCGCACGGCGGCCGGATCCTGGTGCAATCCGCGCCGGGCCGCGGCACGACGTTCCGGGTCCAGCTGCCGTCGAGGCCGCCGGCCCCGTCGAAGCCAGCCCCGCCCAGGGCGACCGCAGACCTCACGGGCACCGTATTCGTCGTCGACGACGATCCGTCGATGCGGCGCGCGCTGCAGCGCCAGTTGCGCGACGCCGGCCACACGGTGGAGTGCTTCGATTCCGCGCAGGCGCTTCTCGACCGGATGCCGCAGGCGGACGGCGCGTGCATCGTCAGCGACGTGCGAATGCCGGAGCAAAGCGGCCTCGACCTGCAGGCGTCGCTGGTGGCGTCGAAGCGCGACGTGCCGATCGTCTTCATCAGCGGTCATGGAGACGTCCCCACGACCGTGCAGGCGCTCAAGCTGGGCGCGGTGGGCTTCGTCGTAAAGCCGTTCACCAAGCACGAGATCCTCGACGCCGTCGGCGAGGCGCTTGCGCGTGGTCGCGCCGTCACCGACGAAAGGCGGCGACTCGGCATGCTGCGAACGCGCCATTCGTCGTTGACCCCCCGCGAGCGCGAGGTGTTCGACCTGGTGGCCTCCGGAATGCTCAACAAGCTGATCGCCGACCGTCTCGGCACGGCCGAGGCCACCGTCAAGATCCATCGCGGGCGCGTCATGGAAAAGATGGAGGCGAAATCGGTCGCCGACCTGGTGCGCATGGCGCAGGCGCTCGCCCCCGCCATCGGAGGCCCGGGTTGAACGCCTCCGGAGGGCTCGCGCCTCCGCCGTAACACCAAGGTCGTATTCCCGGTGTCCCGATCGCGGCCGACACTTCGCGCCGTGACAGCCCCAGGCACCGGGAGATTGAATGTCCTGCTCGTGGACGGCGACGCGTCGCTTCGGCACGCCCTGCGGCGCGCGATCCGCCTTGCCGGCTGCAACGTGGAGGACTTCGCCTCGATCGAAGCGTTGCTCGCCCGCGGCATCCGCAAGGGCGACAACTGCCTGGTGCTCGACGTCGACGTCATGGACATGGAGCGTCGCGACTTCAGCCGCGCGCTGGAGCGGATCTGCCATGAACTGCCGACGATACTCATCTCGGCGCTCGCTCCAGCGGATTCCGATTCACCGTCTCCATCGACGCCCGGCGTCGAGATTCTCTACAAGCCGTTCGACAAGAGCGAGCTGGTCGACGCGATCCGGCGCTGCGCGGCCTGACGAGAGACGCAACAACCCTTCCACTTTTCCCGCAAGGAGATCGCCATGAGTCCACGCTTGTCGCTCGTCGTCGCGACGCTGTTCTGCATCGCCGGCTGCCAGACGCAGCAGCAGGTCGTCGATTCCATGGAGCCCGATGCAGTGCACGTCGCGCAGCGGCGTGGGGCATTCGAGTTGAACTGCCCCGCCGCCAAGGCCGAGGTGCTGAGCAAGGAGATGATCCAGTCGCCGGTCGTGAATCCCCGCTTCGCACCGCCGCAGCGCGCCGAGTACACGGTCGGTGTTTCGGGCTGCGGCAAGCGCGCGTCGTACATGGTCGTATGCGCCGAGGGCGGGACCGGTTGCATTGCGACGGGCAGCCGCAACTAGGTCCGGCTATGACGCGCACGCGCGGATCGCCGTGCACCCGTGCCGATGTCACGGCCCGGGCCGTCGCCGTCATCGCGTTCGGCGGGTGTTGCACGACAGGTCCGGCGGCGCATGCCGAGATGAGCGCCGAAGCGCTCGCCAAGCTCGCGCAGAATCCCGTCGGCAATCTCGTCAGCGTCCCGTTCCAGTACAACGCCAACCTGAACTACGGCCCCCGGAAGGACACGCAAAGCATCCTCAACATCCAGCCGGTGATACCGATCTCGGTCGATCAGGACTGGAACATCATCACCCGGACGATCCTTCCGGTCGTCTGGCAACCGTCGCTCGGGCCCGCCGACAGCAGCGCGAGCGGCCTCGGCGACCTGCAATTCTCGGCGTTCCTCTCGCCGGCCAACCCGGGCCGCTGGATCTGGGGCGCGGGCGTGATCGCACAGGCGCCCACGCATTCCGACTCGAAGCTGGGAAGCGATCGCTGGGGGCTCGGGCCCACGTTCGTCTTGCTCCACCTGGAGCAGGGCAGCCCCTGGGTCTACGGCGTGCTGGTGAACAACGTGTGGTCGATGGGCGGTGGCGACCAGTCGTACAACAACGGGCTGGTGCAGCCGTTCCTCAACTACAACCTGCCCGGCGGCACCTACCTGACGTCGAGCCCGGTGATCACCGTCGACTGGAAGGCGAGCGGCAGCGACCAATGGACGGTGCCGGTCGGCGGGGGCATCGGCCACATCTTCCATTTCGGCAGGCTGCCGGTGAACACGCAGGTCGGGGCGTACTACAACGTCGCCCGGCCCGATTACGGCGCGAACTGGCAGGTGCGCGCCCAAGTGCAACTGATGTTTCCCAAATGACCCGAAGGAGCCGTCGATGAAGCATGCGATCGCACTGGCAGCCACCATGGTCGGCGCGGCCGCCGGGCTCTTGCCGCAGGCAGCCCACGCGCAGTCGGCCGATCAATGGAAATTCGACGCCGTCGTCTACGGCTATTTCCCCGACATCGGCGGCAGCTCCTCGTTCCCGCCGCGCTCGGGCGGCTCGAACATCGACGTCGACTCGTCGAAGATCATCGACGCGCTCAAGTTCGCGTTCATGGGCACGTTCGAGGCGCACCGGGGCCGCTGGGGCGTGCTGACCGACGTGCTGTACATGGACCTCGGCGGATCCAAGTCGCGCACCCGCGACATCACCATCGGCAACGTGACGCTGCCCGATGGCGTCACCGCCAACGCCAATCTCGACATCAAGGGCACCATCTGGGAGCTCGCCGGCACCTACCGGCTGGTGGCGGAGCGCAACACGACGCTCGACCTGGTCGCGGGCGCGCGCATGCTGGACTACAAGCAGACGCTCGGCTGGGAGTTCAGCACCGATCTCGGCGCCGGCCAGCCGAGCCGCACGGGGAACTCCGAAATCAAGGCCACCAACTGGGACGGCATCGTCGGCGCCAAGGGCCGGCTCGCGTTCGGCGCGAACGGCGAATGGTTCATCCCGTACTACGTGGACATCGGCGCCGGTGACTCCGACTTCACCTGGCAGGCGATCGGCGGACTCGGCTACTCGTTCAAGTGGGGCGACGTGGTCGCCGGCTGGCGCTACATCGACTACGACCTCAAGTCGGGCAGCAAGGTCCAGGACGCGACGTTCAACGGACCGCTCGTCGGTGTTGCGTTCCATTGGTGAGATCGCCATGACGTTCGCCCCGTGGTTCCATCACCGCCCGGCCCTTGCGACGCTGGCCGTGCTGTGCGCGCTCTGCGCCATGGCGCCCGCCTTCCCCGCGGCCACCGCGGCCGCGGCGCCTGCGGATCCGTGGCCGCGGGACGTCAGCCTGCCGGACGCCGCACTGCTGATCTACCAGCCTCAGGTCAATTCGTGGAGCGGCAACCGCCTCGACCTGCGCGCCGCCGTGGCGATCAAGCCCAGCGGCGCCGAAGGGGAGACGTTCGGAACCGTATTCGCGAGGGTGCGGACACAGGTCGACAAGGTCGAGCGCACGGTCGTGCTCGAGGATCTCGAGATCCTGAAGAGCGATTTTCCGACGTTGCCGAATCGTGGCACGCAGTACGCGGCCGAGCTGCAGGCGCGGCTTGCGACCGATCTTCGGACGATCTCGCTCGACCGGCTCGAAGCCTCGCTGGCCGCCGCCGGGGTCGCGATCCCGAAGGTCGCGGTAAGCAACGCGCCGCCGCAGGTGATCGTCAGCTACCAGCCGGCGATCCTCGTACCCGTCGACGGTGCGCCGGTCCTGAAGCCGATCGAGAATCACACGCCTTATCAGCGCGTCATCAATACGAGGGCGCTCATCGTGCGCGGCGGCCTCGACGAGCGCTACTACATCCACGTCTACGACGGCTGGCTCGCGTCGGCTTCGCTCGCCGGCCCCTGGTCGCAGGCGTCGCCCGGCCCGCGGATGCAAGGCGATTTCGACAAGCTTGCGCAGGATCTCGCGAAGGCGGGCATGGTCGACCTGCTGGACGGCGGCCCCAAGGCGGATCCCAAGCCATCGCTGGCCCATGGAGTGCCGGTCATTCACACCGCGCAAGGTCCCGCCGAGCTCGTCGTGTTCAAGGGCCAGCCCGACTTCGTCCCGATCGTCGGCACCCGGCTCCTGTGGGCATCGAACACCACCAGCGACGCGCTGATCGACATCACGACCAACGATTACTACCTGCTGCTGGCGGGCCGCTGGTTCAGGTCGGCGTCGCTGTCGGGCCCGTGGACGTTCGTGGCGAGCGACGCGTTGCCGGCCGACTTCGCGAGGATTCCCCCGGGTTCGCCGGCGGGCGCCGTGCTGCCCTCGGTCGCGGGCACGCCGCAGGCTCAGGAAGCGGCGATCGCCAGCACGATTCCGCAGACCGCCACCGTGCCGCGCCAGGACGGACCGACATTCACGCCGAGCTTCGACGGGCCGCCGCAGCTCGAGCCGATCGCCGGCACGTCGCTCTCCTACGTGCGCAATGCCGGCGAGCCGGTGATCGAGGTGTCCCCCGGAAACGACTATGCCGTGGCCTCCGGCGTGTGGTTCACGGCGGCACAGCTCGCCGGTCCCTGGCGCGTCGCCACCCTGGTGCCCGCCGCCGTGTACGCGATTCCGTCCTCGTCGCCGCTGCACTACGTGACGTACGTGCGCATCTACGAGGCGACGCCGCAAAACGTCTACGTCGGCTACACGCCGGGCTATCTCGGCGTCGTCGTCGAGCCGAGCGGCACGGTCGTCTACGGCACCGGGTACGCGTACTCCCCGTGGGTCGGCACGACCTGGTTTCCGGGACCGGTGACCTACACCGTCGCGGCGGCGCCGGTCTACAACCCCTACGTCGGCTTCACCTTCGGCTTCGCCGCGGGTCTTGCCACGGCCGCGTGGTCGGCGCCGTACTACGGCGGCGTCTATGGCGCCTACTACCATCCCGCGTACTGGGGCGGCTATCCGTGCTGCGCGACGGCGAGCGCCAATGTCTACGGCCATTGGGGCAACGCGGCGTCTTCGGGCACGCGCTCGTGGTATGCCGGCGGCGGCGTCGCGGGAACCTCGTACAGCGGCAGCTACGTCAATGCGCGCACCGGCGCGACGGGCAACGTCGACGCCGGCCGCCAGTACAACGCGGTGACCGGCAATGCGACGCGCGGCTACGACCGCACCGTCGACACGCCGGAAGGCGGATCGGCGAATGTCGCGCGCGCCGGCAATGACAACACCTACACCGGCCAGCGCTCGACGGGCTCGAGCGTCTCGGGCACCGGCGCCGGCGGCAGCTCGTACCAGCGCAGCGGCGCCACGACAGCGGGCCCCGAAGGCTACGCGCACGCCGGCGAAGGCTCGACCACCAACGCTCACACCGGCAAGACCAACACCTGGGACTCCGCGACGGTCGGCAACAACCACTATGCCGATGTCAACGGCAACGTCTACCGCAACACCGGCGATGGCTGGCAGCAGCATTCGTCGAGTGGATGGTCGGGCGCACATGGCGACACCTCGTGGGCGGATCGCGAGTCGCAGGCGCGAAGCGAAGGCTCCGCCAGGTCCGGCGCCTTCGCCGGCGGCGAGGCGAACCGCTCCGCGGCCGACGAGGACCACGCGGGCGGGCGCAGTTATGGCGGGCGCCTCGGAGGCGGTGGCGGCGGGGTCCGCGGCGGCCGGCGATGACGACCCATGGATCGATCGCCCATGCCACCACCCCGTGTTCCTGCCGCGCTTCGAATGGCTGGACCGCAGCGAGTTCGTTGAACGTTCTACACATCAAACCACGCACGAGGAGAAGCAGATGCAAAAGCTGAACATGATGATGGCCGCCGCGCTTTTCGCGCTCGCGGCCGTACCGATGGGCGCCTGCGCCCAGGTTTCCCCGCAGGAGGCGCAGCAAATCGCGATGGACGCGTATGTCTACGGCTACTCGCTGGTCACCACCGACGTGACGCGCATCCAGATGTCCAATGTCCCCAAGGCCAGTGTGCTAAACGCGCCGCTCAACCAGTTCGCCAACGTTCCACGCTATCCGCCGGCCGACTATCGAGGGGTCTCGGCGCCCAATGCCGACACGCTGTACTCGCTGGCCTGGCTCGACCTCGCCGAGCCGCAGGTGTTCAGCCATCCCGACATGGGTGATCGCTTCCACCTCTTCCCGATGATCGACCTGTGGATGACGATCTTCGCGAGCCCGGGAACGCGCACCGGCGACAGCAAGGCTGCGAATTACCTGATCACCGGCCCCGGGTGGAAGGGCGAGGTGCCCAAGGGCATGAAGCACATTCCCTCGGCGACGCGCTACATCGTCATCCTCGGCCGCACCTACGCCAACGGCACGGACGCCGACTACAAGGCGGTCAATGCACTGCAAGCGCAGTACAGGATCACGCCGCTCTCCGCCTGGGGCAAGCCCTTCACGCTGACGGCGCCGCCGGTCGATGCGAACCCCGGCATCTCGATGACCGACAAGCCCCAGGACGTGATCCTCGCGATGGGCACCGAAGGCTACTTCAACTGGCTCTCCAAGCGCATGTGCGACTCCGCACCGGCCTATGCCAGCGATGCTCCGGCGCTGGCGAAGTTCGCCCGGATCGGCCTCGAGCCCTGCAAGCCCTTCCAATTGGGCAAGCTCGACCCGGCGACCCAGGCCGCGCTGAAGGACTTGCCCAAGGCCGCGCTCGACAAGATCAACGCCAACCGCGAAACGAGCATGGGCAAGATGGTCGATGGCTGGTCGATCACCACCGGCCTCGGCGTGTACGGCACCGACTACATGAAGCGTGCGGTGGTGGCGGCGTTCGGGTGGCCGGCCAACCTGCAGGATGACGCGGTCTACCCGTACACGCTCGTCGACAGCAAGGGTGGGAAGCTGACCGGCGCGAACAAGTACACGCTGACCTTTGCCAAGGGCCAGACGCCGCCCGCGAGGGGCTTCTGGTCGATCACCATGTACATGATCGACCAGGGCTGGTGGTTCGTGCCCAACAAGCTCGACAAGTTCACCGTCAGCCCGCGCGACCATCTCAAGGCCAACGCCGACGGCTCGATCACGCTGTACTTCCAGAAGGACTCACCGGGCAAGGACAAGGAATCCAACTGGCTGCCTGCCCCGGACGGCGAGTTCATCCCGATGCTGCGCATGTACTGGCCGAAGGACAAGGCGCCGTCGATCATCGACGGCACGTGGACGCCTCCCGCGGTGCAGAAGGTGCAATAGGCGATGGCAGGCCGCGCTCGCGGGCGGATTCGCGCGCGAGCACGCGCCGGCCGAAACGACTCGCGCGTGAGCAGTTGATGCAGAGGGTGGCGCACGACGCCTTCGCCGCGGCGATCCGCCACCCCCCGCCCCGGGCGTCGCTGAGCGCGGTGACGGCGCGTGCCGCGGCGCCGGCGCGTGCCGCGGCGACGGCATTCGACGGGCTACAGCGTGACGGGCTTGCCCTCGCGCCACGAGCGCGTGGCGGCGTCGGCGAGCTCCAGCGCCTTCACGCCGTCGTCGATGGTCGTGCGCACCGGCGTGCCCTTCGTCACCGCCGCGAAGAAATGCGCGATCTCGTCGGCGTAGGCGACGCGGTAACGCTCGAGGAAGAAGTGCTCCGGCAGGTCGGTGGAGACGAGCTTCCCGCCCCAGGCCGTGACCTCCGTCGGACGGTGGTTGCCGGCCTGCAGCATGCCGAGGCTTCCCAGCACCTCGAAGCGCTGGTCGTAGCCGTAGGCTGCGCGGCGCGTGGTATTGATCACCGCCAGCCGCCCCTTCTTCGTGCGGATCGTGACGGCGGTGCAGTCGGCGTCGCCCGCCTCGCCGACCGCGGGGTCGGTGAGGCAGCTCGCCTGCGCATGCACCGTCGCCGCCTCGTCGCCGAGGATCCAGCGGAAGATGTCGAAGTCGTGGATCAGCATGTCCTTGAAGATGCCGCCGGACTTGCGGATGTAGTCGACCGGCGGGGCACCGGGGTCGCGGCTCGTCACCACCAGCATCTCGGGCGTGCCGATCTCCCCGGCGTCGATGCGCGCCTTGACCGCGGCAAATGTCGGGTCGAAGCGCCGCTGGAAGCCGATCGTGCAGGTGACGCCCGCCTTTTTCACCGCCTCGGCGCAGGCACGAGCACGCGCGAGCTCGAGGTCGACGGGCTTCTCGCAGAAGATCGCCTTGCCCGCGGCCGCGGCGCGCTGGATGAACTCGGCGTGGGTGTCGGTGGAGGAGCCGATGACCACGGCGCCGATCGAGCGGTCGGCGAAGATCGCGTCGGCTTCGACCGCGCGCGCGCCGTGCAGCTTCGCGACCTCCTCGGCCGCCGCGGCGTTCACGTCGGCGACGGCGGCGAGGCGCACGCCGGGCTGTCGCGCGAGGTTTCCTGCGTGGATGCGGCCGATGCGGCCGGCGCCGAGCAGCGCAACGTCGATCATGGTGTCGTGCTTTCCTGGGGAACGGGGATGGACGAGGGGGATGGCGCGAGCGTGAACGCGTGCAGCACGCGCCACGAGGCGATGTTCACGCTCTTGCCCGACAACGTGACCGCGAGCCGGTCGAAGCGGATCTCGCCGGGGACCTGGCCCGCGAACTCGCGCGCCAGCACGCGCCGTGCGTCGGGTGCCAGCGTGCCGTAGGCGAGCGAAAGGTGCGCGAACGGCGACAGGCCCTCGCGCGTGCCGAAGGCCGCAGCCGAGCGTGCGAGCATCGCATCGAAGCCCGGCCATTCGAGCGCGAGGTAGAACGCCCGGAAGTAATGGTCGCCCATCTCGATGCCGCGCACGCGCATCAGGGGCGCCTCGCAGGTCGCGGCCAGCGCCGCGGTGCGCGCCACGACGTCGTGCAGGCGCAGCGCCAGGTCGCCCTGCACGGTGACGTGCGGTGCAAAGGCGCGCGTGGCGAAGCGCGGCGCGAGCCGCGCGACGACGTCGGTGAGCGCCTCCAGGGCCTCGGGCTCGGGGAGCAACCACAGCGAGTAGGCAGGCCCGTCGTTCATGGCGCCGGGCCGTCGAGCAGCGTGCGAGCCAGGAAGTCGCGCACGCCGGGCGCGGCGGCGAGGATCGCATTGCCCTCGGCCAACGCGTTGCCGGCGAAGAAGTCGTTGGTCCACCCGCCCGCGGCACGCACGATGGCGATGCCCGCCGCGACGTCCCAGGCGTTGATGTGCGGCTCGAAATAGCCCTCGAAGCGCCCGTCGGCGACGTAGGCCATGCCCAGCGCGCCGCTGCCGAGCCGGCTGTATTCGCAGCCGCCGGCCAGGAGCCGCGTGATGTTGCCGATGTGGATCGCGGGATCGCGCCGGTAGCTGAAGCCCAGGCTCACGCGTGCCTCGCGCGGGTTCCCCACCGGCGACACGCGGATCGGGCGGCCGTCGAGCGTCGCGGGGCTGCCGGCGCTGCCCGCATGCAGTTCGCCGGTGGCCGGGTTGAAGATCGCGCCGGCGACGGGCGTCCCCTCGACGAGGAGACCGAGCGAGACGCACCACAGCGGCAGGCCCCGCGCGAAATTGGCAGTGCCGTCGATGGGGTCGACGATCCACAGCGGCGCATGGCCGTCGAACGCAGCCGAGAAGCCGTGTTCCTCGCCCAGCACCACGTCGCCGGGGAACGCCTCGGCGATGCGCGCCACGACGAAGGACTCGACCGCGCGGTCGGCCGCGGTGACGACGTCCTGCAGGCCCTTGGATTCCGCCGCGAGCCGCCGGCCGGGGCGGTATTGCTGCATGGCCAGCGCGCCGGCGTCGCGTACCAGCTGCTGCGCGAACGCGAAGCGTGGCTCAATCATGGCTCCCCCCGAAGCGAGCTTCGCCCATCAGCGCTTCAGCATCCATTCGTGGCGCGGGTCGTTGCGGAACGACCAGACACGCTTCGGCCCGGCCATCACGTTGAGGTAGTACGAGCGGTAGCCGTAGGGCACCACGACGGGATGGTAGCCGCGCGGCACGATCACCACGTCGTGGTCCTCGACCGCGAAGCTCGCGTCCTCGCTGCGGTCGTCGGTGTAGACGCGCTGGAACACGAAGCCCTGCGGCGGGTCGACCCGGTGGTAGTAGGTTTCCTCGAGCGAGCTCTCGCCGGGCAGCGCGTCGGTGTCGTGCTTGTGCGGCGGGTAGCTCGACGAGTGCCCGGAGGGCGTCAGCACCTCCACCACCAGCAGCGATTCGGCGGCTTCCGTCTCGGGCAGGATGTCGCAGACGTAGCGCGTGTTGGCGTCGCGGCCGCGCACCGAGCGCTTCATGCCGGCGGGCTCGATCAGCCGCGGCGGCAGCGTGCCCGTGGCGGGCGCGCTGCCGATGGCGATCTCGGCGGCATCCTTCGCCATGACGCGCCAGGACGTGCGTGGCGGCACGTAGACGGCGTAGGGCGAGACCTCGTCGAACACGCTGGCGCGCCCGCCGATGCCCTTCGCCGCGAGCGGGCCGGCGACGACGTCGACCGTGCCGGTCAGCACCACGATGCACGATTCCCGATGGTCGTCGCGGCCCTCGACGGTCTCGCCGGGCGCGAGGCGGCGCGCCGCGAAGCCCACGTAGCGAAGCCCCGAGGAATCGCGCGTGACGTCGACGATGTCGCTGCCGGCGTCGCGCGCCTTGGCGAGCGCGGCCGGTGCGAACCCGGAACCGTCATCCCCGCGCAAGCGGGGGCCCGTCGACGACGAAGTCGTGCTCATTGCAGCGTGCCTCCATGGCGCTCGACCAGCGCGCGCAGGTTGCGATAGCCCATCTCCGCGTAGCGGTACGACGGCGCGACCGAGGGGTCCTGCTCGGCTTCGACGACCAGCCAGCCCTTGTAGCCGTGCTTCGCCAGCACGCCCATCACGCCGTCGAAGTCGACCGCGCCGTCGCCGGGCACGGTGAACGCGCCGTTGAGCACGCTCTCGAGGAAGGTCCACTGGCGGTTGCGCGCCATGTCGACCACCTCGGGGCGCACGTCCTTGCAGTGCACGTGGCAGACGCGCGCGACGTGCCGCGACAGCACCTCGACCGCGTCGCCGCCGCCGAAGCTGATGTGCCCGGTGTCGAACAGGAGGCCCACCGGATCGCCGGTGACCGCCATCAAATGGTCGACGTCCTCGGGCGACTGCACGTAGGCGCCCATGTGATGGTGGTAGGCAAGGCGCACGCCGCGCGTGGCGAGATGCTCGCCGAAGCGGTCGAGCTTCTCGCCGTAGGCACGCCAGGCCGCGTCGTCGCGGAAGCGCGGCCGCTTGTACAGCGGAAGCGGCGCACCCTGGATGGCGTCGGCGACCTCGCCGTAGACCATCACCGTCGCGCCGTTCTGCGCCAGGAGCTCGAGGTGCGGGCCGACCGCCGCGATCTCTTCCTCGGCGCTGCGACGCGCGAGCCGCCCCGAATACCAGCCCGACACGCAGGCGAGCCCGTGCGGCGCGAGCGTGGCGGCGAGCGCCTTGGGCTCGCGCGGGAACTTGTTTCCGAGCTCGAAGCCGCGGTAGCCGATGGCCGAGCCCTCCGACAATGCCGTCGACAACGGGATCTCGCCACCCAGCGAGGGCAGGTCGTCGTTGCTCCAGGAAATGGGGTTGATGCCGATGCGCACGTCGAGGGTCATGGATCAGGCTCCCTTCATGGGGTCAGGCGCCCTGCCTGGCCTTGGCGGCATCGTAGGCCTCGCGCGCCGCGCGCACCTCGGCGCGCGGCGAGACCTCGGGCACGGCGACTTCCCACCACGCGCCGCCCGCCTCGGTGGTGCGGGCGGGGTCGGTGTCGATGACGATCACCTGGGTGCGCGAGGCGGCACGCGCCGCGACCAGCGCCCTTTCAAGCGCGTCGATCGAGTCGACGTGCACCGCGTCGGCGCCCATCGCCCGCGCATGCGCGGCGAAGTCGACCTGCGGCGCGGCGTCGTCGAGCAGGTTGTTGAACGAGGCCCCGCCGCAGGCCTTCTGCAGGCGGTTGATGCAGCCGAAACCGCGGTTGTCGAGCACGACCACGATGAGCTTGCGATCCATCGCGACCGAGGTCGCGATCTCGGAGTTCATCATCAGGTAGCTGCCGTCGCCGAGCATCACCACGACCTCGCGGGAGGGGCAAGCCATCTTCACGCCGAGCCCGCCGGCGATCTCGTAGCCCATGCAGGAGTAGCCGTATTCCAGGTGGTAGCCGCCCGGCATGGCGGCCCGCCACAGCTTGTGCAGGTCGGCAGGCAGCGTGCCCGCCGCGCACACGACGATGTCGCGCACAGGCGAGTCGGCGGCCGAGCGCTGCACCGCGCCGATGACGTCGCCCTCGTAGGGAAGCTTGCCCTTCGGGAGCGCCGCGCGCCCGACGATGGCGTCGACCTCGCCGCGCCAGGCGCGCGCCAGCGATTCGGCGCGTGACGTCCAGGCCGCGTCCGCGCGCCAGTCGGCGAGCGCCGACGACAGCGCGTCGAGCGTGGGCGCGGCATCGCCGACCACGGCGGCGCCATCGAGCTTGATGGCGTCCTGCGGCTGCACGTTGATCGACAGCACCGGCGCGCCGAACAGCGCGTGCGAGCCGGTGGTGAAATCGGAGAGCCGCGTGCCCACGGCGACGATCAGGTCGGCGTCGCGCGCCAGCGCGTTGGCCGCGGTCGAGCCGGTGACGCCGATCGCACCCGCCTGCAGGGCATGGTCGAAGGACAGTGCGCTCTTGCCCCCTTGCGTCTCGGCCACGGCGATGCCATGGCGCCCGGCGAATCGCGCAAGCGCGGCGGGTCCGCCTTCGCTGTACAACACGCCGCCGCCGGCGACGATCAGCGGCCTTTTCGCGCGACGCAGCAGTGCCGCCGCGGCCTCGATGTCGCGCGGCGCGGCGCGCGGCGCGCGGATCTCGACCACGCGGGGCGCGAAGAACGACTCGGGATAGTCGAAGGCCATCGCCTGCACATCCTGCGGCAGGGCCAGCGTCACCGGGCCGCAGAGCGCGGCGTCGGTCAGCGTGGCGATGGCGCGCGGCAGCGCGGTGAGGAGTTGCTGCGGATGGACGATGCGGTCGAAGTAGCGGGAGACGGGCCTCAGGCAGTCGTTGGCCGAGACGGTGCCGTCGGCGAAGGACTCGACTTGCTGCAGCACGGGGTCGGGTGCGCGCGACACGAAGATGTCGCCCGGCAGCAGCAAGAGGGGCAGGCGATTGACGTGCGCCAGCGCGGCCGCCGTCACGAGGTTGGTGGCGCCGGGGCCGATCGAGGTGGTGCAGGCCATCATGCGGCGGCGCAGGTGTGCCTTGCCGAAGGCGATGGCCGCGTGCGCCATGGCCTGCTCGTTGTGTGCACGGAACGTGGGCAGCGCATCGCGCACCGCGTAGAGCGCCTCGCCCAGCGCCGCGACGTTGCCGTGGCCGAAGATCGCGAACACGCCGCCGAACAGCGGGACCTCGCGCTGCGACCCGTCGCGGACCGCGAGCGCAGCGAGGTGGCGCGTCAGCGCCTGCGCGACGGTGAGCCTGATGGTGCGCAGCCGTTCAGCCCCGGCGCTCATGCCGCTGCTCCTGCTGCCGCCTTTCGCCAGGCCTCGACCAGCGCCAGGTACTGCTTCGCGGCGGTATCGACCAGTCCCTTGTCGTCGAGCGCACCGGAAAGCCAGGCGCGCGACGGCGCCTCGAACAGCGTGCGCCCGACGGCGAAGCCCTTGACGCGGGGAACTCCGCGCGCCTCGGCGAAGCCCCTGGCCAGCGCGTCCATCGACGCGCCGAGGCCCAGCACCACGATGCCGCGGCAATGCGGATCGCGCTCGGCAACGAGCGCGTCGACGGCCTGCCATTGCGCGCGCGGCATCGAGGCGAGCTTCCACCACTCGGGGACGATGCCGAGGTTGTACAGGCGCTTCAGCGCGCGCAGCAGCGTGTCGGGCGCGTCGCCCGGGCGCTTGGGCGGGATCACCTCCAGCAGCAGCGCGTGGCCGCTCGCCTGGCAGGCGTCATACAAAGTGCGAAGCTGCGTCTCCTGCTCGAGGCGGAGCGCAGCGGGGTCGTCGGGATGGAAGGCCACGAGGCACTTGACGATGTGCTCCACCGGCCAGGACTGCAGCGTCGTCCCCACCGAGCGACCGTGCTGGAAGACCAGCGGCCGGCTGCCGGGCAGCTCGACGGGACGGCCGATCCACCAGCCGCGGCCCGTCGCGGCGGCGAGCGCGTCGGCGCCGTAGACATCGTCGATCAGCACGCCCACGCGGCCCTCGAGGCCTGCGGCCTTCGCGGCCTGTGCCACGGCGTCGACCAGCAGGCGCTTGAGCCCGGGGATGCGCGCCTCGTCGGCGCCCGCCTCGCGCGCGAGCTCGAAGAACTGCGGGCGATGGTCGAAGGCGAAGGCCAGCACCTCGGGGAACTCGCGATGCGGCGCGGTGGCGCGGTGCAGGCGCGTCAGCGTCACGTCGCGGTCGGGGCGGGGGATCGAGGCGGTGTTGGCGAGGTAGTAGTCGAGCTCGATGCGCGTGGGCATCGCGGGCGCGCAGCCATGGCGCGACACCACCAGCGCGCCGCAGGCATTCGCGTAGCGCGTGCAGGCGTCGTAATCCTCGCCCTTGAGCCATCCCGACAGGAAGCCGCCGTTGAAGGCGTCGCCGGCGCCCAGCACGTTCAGCACCTCGACGTTCACGCCCTTGCCGTTGAAGGCCGCGTCGAGCGAGGCCGGGATCGCGCCGTCGATGACCGCGCAGCCGAGGGGCCCTCGCTTCACCACCAGCACCGCCTTCGTCGCCGCGCGCACGGCGCGCAGCGACGCCATGATGTCGTTGCTGCCGCCGGCGATGTTGAATTCCTCGATGGTACCGATCACGAGGTCGAAGAGCGGCAGGATCTTCGCGAGGTGCGCCGTGACGCCGGCATCGGCGATGAAGCGCGTCTCGCCGTCGCCGCGGCTGGTGAGCCCCCAGAGCACCGGGCGGTAGTCGATGTCGAGGATGGTGCGCACGTCGTGGCGGCGCGCGCGCTCGCAGGCCGCGGTGCTGACGCGGTGCACCTGCGGCGTCGAGAAATGCGTGCCGGTGACGAGCAGCGCCTTCGACTGCGCGACGAAGTCCTCGGCGACGTCCTCCTCGGTCACCGCCATGTCGGCGCAGTTCTCGCGGTAGAACATCAGCGGGAACGTGTCCTTGTCCTTGATGCCCAGCACCACCGCGGCGGTGAGGCGCGTGGGGTCGCGGCTCACGTGCGAGGTGTCGCAGCCTTCGCGCTCCAGCGTCTCGACGAGGAAGTTGCCCATGGCGTCGGTGCCGACGCGCGAGGCCATCGCCGCCGAAAGCCCGAGCCGCGCGCAGCCGAAGGCGGTGTTGGCCGAGGAGCCGCCGAGGTACTTGGCGAAGGTGGCGACGTCCTCGAGGCGGGCGCCGATCTGCTGGGCGTAGAAGTCGACGGCAAGGCGGCCGAGGCAGATGATGTCGAAGCGCCTGCCGGCGGCGAAAGAGGTGTTGTTGTGCATTGCGATGGGACGTGGCGGCCCGGGGAATGCGGGGTCGGCGCGGGCCCTGGCGAGCCTCGCCGCCGTGCGCCGGCCGGGGGGCCGCCGCGGGGATGTGACAATAGCAGATTGCCGAGGAGGATTCCGCATGCAACGCGCGTTGCGCCTGGGGATCGCGGGGCTGGGCCGGCTGGGCCGGCGCCACGCAGAGATTTTTCGCTATCGCGTGCGCGACGCCGAGGTCGTGGCGGTGGCCACGCCCTCCGCCGAGGAGCGCGAATGGGCGTCGCGCTCGCTGGCGGGCGTGAAGGTCGTCGACGACTTCGCCGACCTCCTGCGCGAGCCCGGGATCGACGCCGTGGTGATCGTCACGCCGACCTCGCTGCACGCCGACCAGGTGATCGCCGCCCTCGCCGCCGGCAAGCACGTATTCTGTGAAAAGCCGCTGGCGCTCGACGTCGCCGACTGCAAGCGCGTCGAGGAGGCTGCGCGCCGCCATCCCGAGCTCAAGGTGCTCGTCGGCTTCATCCGCCGCTTCGACCCCTCGTACGCCGGCGCGATGCAGAAGATCCGCGACGGCGCCATCGGCACGCCCTTCCTGGTGCGCTCGCAGACCCTCGACAAGCTCGACCCTTCCGGCTTCTTCGTGAAGTTCGCGCCGACCTCGGGGGGCATCTTCCTCGACATGAGCATCCACGACGTCGATTGCGCGCGCTTCCTGCTCGGCGACCCCAAGGCCACGCGCGTCTACGCCGCGGGCCTCATCGCCGTGCACGACGGGCTCGCCGATTGCGGCGACATCGACAACGGCGTCGCCTTCATCGAGTTCGAGGGTGGGAAGCTCGCGGTGCTGCAGGCCTCGCGCACGCTGGCCTCGGGCATGGAGGCGTCCACCGAGGTCTACGGCACCGCAGGCCGCATCGGCATCGGCTTCGACGTCAAGGAGAACGGCCTCGACATCGCCGACCAGCACGGCAACCGCCGTGCCGGCCTGCCGACGTTCTGGGAGCGCTTCGGCACGGCCTTTCCCATCGAGCTGCAGGCCTTCGTCGACGCGGTGCGCGAGGACGCCGCGCTGCCACTCGCGCTGTCCGATGCCACCGAGAACACGCGCATCGCCGCGGCGATCACCGAGGCGTTCAAGACACGCAAGCCCGTGGAACTGTAGAGTCGGGGGCCCTGCCATGGACGAAACGAGCGCATCGCATCCGCAGCATGAAGGCGCCCGCGTACACCGCGCCGCGCTGGCGCTGGTCCTCGCCGGCGCCCTGGCCTTCGCGGCGCCGTCGGGCTTCGCGCCCACGGCCGCGGCCCAGGCACCGGCCGCGGGGCCGGCCGCCGCGCCCGCCGGCGTTCCGGCGACCCTGTTCGCCAACGTGCGCGTGTTCGACGGCAAGGGCGACCGCCTTTCCGCTCCGGCGAACGTGCTCGTGCGCGGGAACCACATCGCGCGCATCTCGGCTGCATCCCTCGCCAACGAGGCGGGACCCGGCGCCGTGGTGATCGACGGCGCGGGCCGTACGCTGATGCCCGGGCTGATCGACGCGCACTGGCACACCATGCTGGTGCGCCCCAGCGTCGCGCAGGCGCTGACCCAGGGCGTGGGCTACCTCAACCTGCTCGCCAGCGCCGAGGCCACCGCCACGCTGATGCGCGGCTTCACCACGGTGCGCGACATGGGCGGCCCTTCGTTCGACCTGAAGCAGGCGATCGACGAGGGGCTCGTCGCCGGGCCGCGCATCTGGCCCTCGGGCGCGATGATCTCGGTCACGGGCGGGCACGGCGACTTCCGCAACCTCTGGGAGTTGCCGCGCCGCATCGGCGGCCCGCCGACGCGCGCCGAAGCCATCGGCGGCTCGACCATCGCCGACAGCCCCGACGAGGTGCGCATGCGCGCCCGCGAGCAGCTGATGCAAGGCGCGTCGCAGGTCAAGCTGACGGCCGGCGGCGGCGTCGCCTCGCCGCACAGCCCGCTCGACGTCACCACCTTCACCGAGCCCGAGCTCCGCGCCGCGGTCGAAGCCGCCCACAACTGGGGCACCTACGTCACTGTGCACGCCTACACGCCCGAGGCGATCCAGGGCGCGATCGCCGCGGGGGTCACCTGCATCGAGCACGGCCACCTGATGGACGAGGCGACGGCGAAGCTGATGGCCGAGAAGGGCATCTGGCTCAGTACCCAGCCTTTCCCCAGCGAGCTCGGCAACGCCTTCCCGCCGGGGTCCGAGCAGCGCGAGAAATTCGAGGAGGTGTACGCCGGCGTCGACAACGTCTACACGCTCGCCAGGAAGTACAAGCTCAAGACCGCCTGGGGAACCGACATCCTGTTCGCGCCGGCGCTGGCACCGCGCCAGGGCGCACTGCTGGCGATGATGACGCGCTGGTACACGCCGGCGCAGACGCTGGCGATGGCCACGTCCACCAACGGCGAGCTCCTCGCGCTGTCGGGGCTGCGCAGCCCCTACCGCGGCAAGCTCGGCGTGGTCGAGGAAGGCGCGCTCGCCGACCTCCTGCTGGTCGATGGCGACCCGCTCGCCAACATCAACCTGATCGCCGACCCCGCGAAGAACTTCGTGGTGATCATGAAGGACGGCAAGGTCTACAAGAACACGCTCGGCGATCGCCGCTAGGCGCGATCCTCCCCGTCATCCCCGCGCAAGCGGGGACCCATCGCCACCGTCATCCCCGCGCAAGCGGGGAACCATCGCCACCGTCATCCCCGCGAAAGCGGGGATCCGCGTCAATCATGGTTCCCCGCTTGCGCGGGGATGACGGATGCGTACAGGGATGACGGATGCCTACTGCATCAGGGGCTTGTAGCGCGGCCGGTGCGGCCGCGCGCCGTCCTCGCCGAGGCGGCGCTTCTTGTCGGCCTCGTACTCGTGGAAGTTGCCCTCGAAGAACACCCACTTCGAATCGTCCTCGGCGGCGAGGATGTGCGTGGCGATGCGGTCGAGGAACCAGCGGTCGTGGGAGATGACGAGCGCCGAGCCGGGGAACTCGAGCAGCGCCTCCTCCAGCGCGCGCAACGTCTCGACGTCGAGGTCGTTGGACGGCTCGTCGAGCAGCAGCACGTTGCCGCCCTTCAGCAGGGTGGCCGCGAGGTGCAGCCGGCCGCGCTCCCCGCCCGAGAGCTGGCCGACGATCTTCTGCTGGTCGGGTCCCTTGAAGTTGAAGCGGCCGAGGTAGGCGCGCGAGGGCATCTCGAACTTGCCGATGGTCAGGATGTCCTGGCCGTTGGAGACGGCTTCCCAGGCGTTCTTGTCGTTGGGCAGCGCATCGCGCGACTGGTCGACCACCGCCATCTCGACGGTGTGGCCGATGGCGATCTTGCCGTCGTCGGGCTTCTCCTTGCCGGTGATCATGCGGAACAGCGTCGACTTGCCCGCGCCGTTGGGCCCGATCACCCCGACGATCGCGCCCGGCGGCACGCGCAGCGACAGGTCGTCGACCAGCATGCGGTCGCCGTAGCCCTTGCTCACGTTCTCGAACTCGATCACCTCGTTGCCGAGCCGCTCGGCGACGGGGATGAAGATCTCGGAGGTCTCGTTGCGCTGCTGGTGCTCGTAGGACGCGAGCTCGTCGAAGCGCGAGATGCGCGCCTTGCTCTTGGCCTGGCGGCCCTTGGCGTTGGAGCGCACCCACTGCAGCTCCTTCTCCATCGCCTTGATGCGCGCGGCCTCCTGCTTGGCTTCGGTCCTGAGCCGCTGCTCCTTCTGTTCCAGCCACGAGCTGTAGTTGCCCTTCCAGGGAATGCCATGGCCGCGGTCGAGCTCGAGGATCCACTCGGCGACGTTGTCGAGGAAGAAGCGGTCATGGGTGACCGCGATCACCGTGCCGGGGAACTTGGACAGGAACTGCTCCAGCCACTCGACGCTCTCGGCGTCGAGGTGGTTGGTGGGCTCGTCGAGCAGCAGCATGTCGGGCTTCGAGAGCAGGAGGCGACACAGCGCCACGCGGCGCTTCTCGCCGCCCGAAAGCGTGCCGATCTTCGCGTCCCAGTCGGGAAGGCGCAGCGCGTCGGCTGCTATCTCCATCTGCACGGTGGAGTCGGCGCCCGCCGCGGCGATCACCGCCTCGAGCTCGGCCTGCTCGGCGGCGAGCGCGTCGAAGTCGGCGCCTTCCTCCGCGTAGGCCGCGTACACCTCGTCGAGCCGCGATTTCGCGGCGAGCACGTCACCCATGCCCTCCTCGACCGCCTCGCGCACCGTCTTGTCGGGGTCGAGCCGCGGTTCCTGCGGCAGGAAGCCGACCTTGAGGCCAGGCATCGGCACGGCCTCGCCTTCGAACTCCTTGTCCTCGCCCGCCATGATGCGCAGCAGGCTCGACTTGCCCGAGCCGTTGAGGCCCAGCACGCCGATCTTGGCGCCCGGGAAGAACGACAGCGAGATGTCCTTGAGGATGACGCGCTTGGGCGGCACCATCTTGCCCACGCGGTTCATCGTGTAAACGTATTGCGCCATGGCGATGCGAGGCCCGTTGGAGGGGCCGTGTCGATTCGGGGGGAATCGCTGATTATCGCAGAGGCGCCGCGTCCGCCCCGTCATCCCCGCGAAAGCAGGCACTCATCGCCGTCATCCCCGCGAAAGCGGGGACCCATCGCCGTCATCCCCGCGAAAGCGGGGACCCATCGCCGTCATCCCCGCGAAAGCGGGGACCCAGATGTGGCGCCACGCCAAGGCTGGGTCCCCGCTTTCGCGGGGATGACAGGCGTCGGCTACTTCGCGACGGCGGCTACTTCGCGGCGGCGGCCTTGGGCGCGCCCGCGCCGCCCGCCTGCTTGGCGTCGGCGGCGGCCTTCAGCGTCTGCCAGCGTGCCGAGAACCCGTCGTAGCGCGCGATGGTCTGCGCGCGTTCCTGCTGGCGCTGGGTGATGAGCGCGTCCTGCCGTTGCAGCTCGCCGTCGATCGACGCGAGCTCGCGCTCCATCGAGTCGGGCACCGGCTTGCCGTTCAGTGCCGACTTGCGCACGTCGATTTCCGCCTTGCGCTTCTCGAGCTGGGCAACGTAGGCACGCGTCGACTCGAGCTGGGTGTCGATGGTGGCCACCGCGCGGTGCTTCGACAGCTCGATCTCCTCGGGGCTGGAGAACGACTGCATCAGCGCGCGATCCTGGCGCTCGGCCTCCTCGCGCGAGCGCGCGACGGTGGCGAGGCGCTTGGCCTCCGCCTCCTGCGCCTGGCGCTGCTCCGGGGTCAGCGGCGCGTCGATCTTGCGCACCGGCCGCGCCTGCTTGTCGAGCACGGTAGCCGCCTTGTTGACCTCCTCGGCCGGCATCTTGTCGGTGTAGTGGATCACGCCCTTTTCGTCGGTCCACTTGTAGGTGTCGGCCGCGCCGGGCATCGCCAGGGCGAGCGCCGCCAGCGCCAGCAGCGTCGCGGCGGCGCGTGGCCGTGGCTGCAGCAGGGCGAAATGACGCCGGGTCATCGAACGCCGGCCCTCACGCGACGCCGTACTGCGCCCGGTACGCGGCCACCGCGCCCGCGTGGGCCGCCAGCGCCGGCTCGGCGCCGATGAAGCCCGCGAGGTCGTCGAGGGTGGCGATGGACAGGACCGGCAGGCCGAAATCGCGCTCCAGCTCCTGGATGGCCGACAGCTCTCCGCGCCCGCGCTCCTTGCGGTCGAAGGCGATCAGTACCGCCACCGGGGTCGCGCCCGCCTTGCGGACGCGCTCGATGGCCTCGCGCTTGGCCCCGCCATCGGTGATCACGTCGTCGACGATCACGACCCGTCCCTCGAGGGGCGCTCCGACGATGTCGCCGCCCTCGCCGTGATCCTTGGCTTCCTTGCGATTGAAGCTGAATGGCACATTGTGACCCTTTTCGGCAAGGGCGATCGCGGTCGCCGCCGCCAGGGTGATGCCCTTGTACGCCGGTCCAAACAGCATGTCGAACGGCATGCCCGAGCTCTCCAGCGCCTCGGCGTAGTAGCGGCCGAGGTCGCGGAGGCTGGCACCGTCGTTGAACGATCCCGTGTTGAAGAAGTACGGAGTCCTGCGGCCTGCCTTGGTGACGAAGTCCCCGAACCGCAGCACGTCGCGTGCCAGTGCGAAGGCGAGGAAACGCCGGCGGAAGTCGGTTTCGGCGATGGGCATGGCGCGCCGATTATAAACGGCGGCCCCCGCGCGACGGGGTCCGAACCCGGGGCGCCGGCGGCTCGCTAGAATCGCCGGTTTTCGCAGTGTCTCGAGGAAACCCGTGCGCATCGTCACCCTCAACGTCAATGGCATCCGCAGCGCCGAGCGCAAGGGATTCGCGCGCTGGCTCGCGCGCGTCGAGCCCTGGGACGTCGTCTGCCTTCAGGAGATCAAGTGCAGCCACGACGACATCCCGAAAAGCCTCGCCGCGCCGCGCAAGAGCGCCGCGACCTTCCACCCCGCCGAGCGCAAGGGCTACAGCGGCGTGGCGATCTACTCGAAGCTTCCGCACCGCGCCGACACGGGCTTCGGCATCGCCGAGTTCGACGCCGAGGGCCGCTACCTCGAGGCGCACTTCCGCGACGTCACCGTGGTCAGCGTCTACCTGCCCTCGGGGTCGGCGGGGCCGCACCGCCAGGCCTCCAAGTTCCGCTTCCTCGAGGCCTTCTTACCGCACCTGCGCGCGCTGCGCCAGCGCGGTCGCGAGATCGTGCTCTGCGGAGACTGGAACATCGCGCACCACCCCATCGACCTCCGCAACTGGAAGGGCAACCAGAAGAACTCGGGCTTCCTGCCCGAGGAGCGCGCGTGGCTCACGCGCGTGTTCGACGAGATCGGCTTCGTCGACGTGTTCCGCCAGGTGGACAAGCGGCCGGACCAGTACACCTGGTGGTCCAATCGCGGCGCGTCCTGGGAGAAGAACGTCGGCTGGCGCATCGACTACCAGATCGCCACCCCCGGCATCGCCGCGCGCGCGCACGCCGTGTCGATCTACAAGAACCGCCGCTTTTCCGACCACGCCCCGCTGATCGTCGACTACGACTGGGAGCTTGCATGATTCCCCGACGCGAGGCCCCATGATCCGCCTGCGCGAGGTCACGCTCGCGCGCGGCGCGACGCGGCTCCTCGAAGGCGCGTCGCTGACGGTGCACGCCGGCCAGAAGGTCGGCATCGTGGGCGCCAACGGCGCCGGCAAGTCCTCGCTTTTCGCGCTCTTGCGCGGCGAGATCCACCAGGAGGCGGGTGACGTCGAGCTGCCGAAAAGCTGGACGATCGCCCACGTGGCGCAGGAGACGCCGGCGCTGGACACGCCGGCCCTCGACTATGCGCTGGACGGCGACCGCGAGCTGCGTGCCGTCGAGGCGGCGCTCGCCGAGGCCGAGCGCGCCCACGACGTCGACGGCCACCACGTCGCGGAGCTGCACCAGCATTACGAAGCAATCGGCGGCTACGCCTCGCGCGCCCGCGCCGCGGAGCTGCTCGCCGGCCTCGGCGTGCTGCCCGCCCGCCACGGCGACCCCGTCGCGAGCTTCTCGGGCGGCTGGCGCATGCGCCTCAACCTCGCGCAGGCGCTGTCCTCGCGCGCCGACCTCCTGCTGCTCGACGAGCCCACCAACCACCTCGACCTCGACGCGGTGCTGTGGCTCGAGACCTGGCTCGCGCGCCACGAGGGCACGCTGCTGCTCATCACCCACGACCGCGACTTCCTCGACCGCGTGGCGAAGTCGATCGTGCATTTCGACGCGAGGAAGCTCAAGGCCTACGGCGGCAACTACTCGGTGTTCGAGCGCGAGCGTGCGGCGCAGCTCGCCATGCAGCGCGCCGCCTACGACAAGCAGCAGCGCCAGATCGCGCACCTCCAGTCCTACGTCGACCGTTTCCGCGCCAAGGCCAGCAAGGCGCGCCAGGCGCAGAGCCGCCTTCGCACGCTGGAGAAGATGGAGCTGATCGCCGCAGCGCACGTCGACAGCCCTTTCGAGTTCGCGTTCTCCCCGGCGCACTCCAACGCGCGCGAGCTGGTGCGGCTCGAGCATGCGACGCTGGGCTACGGCGAGGGGCCGCCGGTGTTCGCAGGGCTCGACCTCGCCATCGCCAACGGCGCGCGCATCGGGCTGCTTGGCCCCAACGGCGCCGGCAAGTCGACGCTGGTCAAGGCGCTCGCCGGCGAGCTCGCGCTGCGCGAAGGCCGGCGCTCGACGGCGCAGAACCTCGCCATCGGCTATTTCGCGCAGCACCAGTTGGAGCAGCTCGATCCCGAGCGCTCGCCGCTGGCGCAGATGATGCGCATCGATCCCGCCGCACGCGAGCAGGAGCTGCGCGACTTCCTCGGCGGCTTCGATTTCCGCGGCGACGCCGTGCTCGCCCCCGCGGGCCGCTTCTCGGGTGGCGAGAAGGCGCGGCTGGTGCTGGCGATGATCGTGCGCGCCAAACCCCAGCTCCTCATCCTCGACGAGCCCACCAACCACCTCGACATCGAGATGCGCGAGGCGCTTTCCGAAGCGCTGCAGGATTTCGGCGGCGCACTGATCGTGGTGGCGCACGACCGCCACCTGCTCTCCGCCACCACCGACGAGCTGTGGCTGGTCGACGGCGGCAAGGTCGCGCCCTTCGACGGCGACCTCGACGACTATCGCGACTGGGTGCTGGCGCGCGCGCGAAGCGCCGCCTCCGCCGCACCGGCAGGCGCTGCGCCGGAGGACGGGCCCGGCGCCGCAGCCGAGGCCCGCGAGCCAGCGTCGACGGTGGACCGCCGCCAGCAGAAACGCGACGAGGCACGCGAGCGCCAGCGCCTCGCCGATGCGCGCAAGCCGTTCCTGGCGCGGCAGCTCGTGCTCGAGCGCGACATGCAGGCGCTGTCCGAGGAGAAGCGCGGCATCGACGAGTGGCTCGCGGGCGAGGCCGCCTACGTCGACGAGGCGCGTGAGCTCCTCAAGGAGCGGCTGGAGCGCCAGGGCGAGCTCAACTGGCAGCTCGCGCGGCACGAGGCCGAGTGGCTGGAGCTCGAGGAAGCCGCCGAGCGCGCCGCTAACCCTTCGGCAGGCTGATCGCGGCGATCAACCGCCAGACGCGGCCGCGGTCGCGCTGCCACACGTGCACGTACCAGCCTTCCGAAGGCGTCGCGCCGCCGCGGGTGAACGTGCCGCGCGTATAGGCGAGATCGTCGCTCTGCGCGACGCGGCCGGCCTCCGGCGCGAAGTCGATGCGTCCCGCGGGCTGCGCATTGAGCCATGCCACGAGCTCGCGTCCCGTCAGCGCGGGGGCGTTGTCGCGCACCCAGCGCGTCGAGGCGACCACCCAGTCGCGCAAGGCGGCGCCGCCGTCGGGTGTCGGGCCGACGAGGCGCGTGCCGCGCTCCATCGCCATCAGCGCATCCAGTGAAGCCTGGCGCCCCGCGGCATCGAGCGTGGCCATCGGCCCCTCGAACATCGGCACGCGCAGGTTGGACGCGCCTTCCTGCGGCGGCGGCGCGTCGAGCGTCACGCCCGCGTCGAGGATCACCCGCCAGGCGCCGCTTTCGCGCGACCAGATGGAGAAGAAGTAGCCATGGCTCGCGGGCCCGTTCGGCGCGGCGCGCTTGCTGGTGCGCGACGGACCCGTGGTGAAGCCGAGGTCGCCCGCGCGCGACACCGCGCCCACCTGCGGCCCCCACTCGAGCAGCGTCGCCATCGGGTCGCCGCTGGCCGGATGTGCCTTCACGAACTCGGCGTAGCGCACGGGCCCCGGCGCGAACACGATCGCGTCGTCGGCGAGGTTCTTGAGGAAGGCCGGCCGCACGCCGATGGCGTAGGCGTCGCGCGCGAATGCGCGCTCCGCGCTGAAAAGCGCGTCGAGCTGCGGGCTGGTCTGCGACATGCGGATCGACGCCATCGGGTTGGGAGGAGGCGCCGAGGTCTGGCAGGCCACGAGGGCCAGCGCCGCGGTTGCCGTTACCACGGCCTGCCCGAGCCGGCGATGCGCGCGTCCGATCATCGGGCACAGTGTAACGCGGGGTGTGCCGTGCGCCGTGATCCGCAAACGCGCGAGTCCATCCGGTCGGGATGGACGCCGGGTCCCCGCTTTCGCGGGGATGACGGGTGCTCAGGTGGGTGACGGGTGCTCAGGTGGGAATGACGGGTGCCAGGTGGGGATGACGTCAGAGTTGCCGCGGCGCCGACTTGTGGAACAGGTAGGCGCCGAACCCCAGCGTATCGCGCCCCCAGCGCAGGTAGGCGTCGCGCCAGCGGCGGATGCGGTCCTGCATCGCCGGCGCGTCGGGGTCCTCGGGACGCTCGCGCACGTAGCGCTCGATGGCGCGCGCGTATTTCCACTCGTACTCGTCCCACTCGTCCTCGGAAGCGACCACGGCGTGCATGGGCACGAGCCCCGCCTCGATGCCGGCGGCGACGTTGCCGCGATGGTCGAGGAACTCGGCCTCCCGCGCGTCGAGCACCGCGAGGTAGTCGGCGGGCGGCTTGCGGCGCCAGTAGCCTTCGCCGACCAGCACGTAGCCGCCGGGCGTCGTCCACTGCTTGAGGCGCTTCCAGACGTTGCCGATGCCGCCTTCGATGCCGCCCGCGCCGAGGTAGACGGTCAAGTGGAAGGTGTCGGGGTCGGACTCGAAGTTGCGGATGTCGACGTTGTCGAGGTGCAGGCGCGACAACGCCCCCGTCCATTCGGCGCGCTCGCGCGCGGCGTCGAGCATCAGCGACGAGTGGTCGATGGCGATGACTTGCGAGCCGAAGCGCTCGATGATGCGCAGCGCGAGCTCGGCGCGCCCGCAGCCCAGGTCGAGCACGCGCGAGTGCTCGCCCAGCGGCAGCAGGTCGAGCAGGCGCTCGAACTTGGCCGGCGACAACGGATTGCAGTAGTCGTGCTCGCGGTGCGCGATCGCGCTGAACTTTTGCGGATTCATGACGCGTTCGCCAGCGTTTTGCGGGTTCATGGCGCGTCCCCCGGCGGCGTGGTCGGCGGTGGGTTCCAGGGGGCGACACGCAAGAGTAGTGCCATCCCGGGGGCCGCCAGCAGCGCGCACAGCAGGAAGAAGTCGAACCAGCCGAGGCGCTCCACCATCCAGCCGGTGCTGGCGTTGACCACGGCGCGCGGCACCACGGCCAGGCTGGTGAAAAGGGCGAACTGCGTGGCGGTGTAGCGGGGGTTGGTCGCCCGGGCGATGTAGGCGGTGAACGCCGCCGTGCCGAGCCCCACGCCCAGGGCCTCGAAGCCGATCACCACCGCCAACAGCAGCCGGTCGGGCGCGGCCACGTGGGCGAGCCAGGCGAAGCCCAGGATCGAGGCCCATTGCACGAAGCCGAACACCCACAGGCCGCGGTTGATGCCGATCTTCACCATCCACAGCCCGCCGATCAGGCCGCCCGCGACGCTGGCCCACAGGCCGGCGTTCTTGGCGATCACCCCGATGTCGGTCTTGGAAAAGCCCATGTCGAGGTAGAACGGCGTGGCCAGCGCCGTGGCCATCGAGTCGCCGAGCTTGTAGAGGAAGATGAACGCCAGCACCACGAGCGCCTCGCGCCAGCCGGCGCGCGTGACGAATTCGTGGAAGGGCTCGACGACCGCCGCGCGCAGCGAGCGCGGCGCGAGCTTCGACTGCGCGGGCTCGGCGATGACGAGCGTGGTGGCGATGCCCGGGAGCATGAACAGCGCTGTGGCGATGTACACGGTGGTCCAGGGCAGGTGGTCGGCGAGGATCAGCGCCAGCGCGCCGGGCACGAGGCTCGAGATGCGGTAGGCGTTGACGTGAATCGAGGTGCCGAGCGCCAGCTCGGCGTCGGGAAGGAGCTCGCGGCGGTAGGCGTCGAGCACGATGTCCTGGCTGGCCGAGAAGAACGCCACGGCGGTGGCGAGCCAGGCGATGGACCACAGGTCGGCCTGCGGCCGGAACACCCCGAAGGCGGCGATGCTGGCGAAGAGCGCGAGCTGCGTCACCAGCATCCAGCCGCGCCGCCGCCCGAACAGCGGCAGCGCATAGCGGTCCATCAGCGGCGACCACAGGAACTTCCAGGTGAAGGGCAGCTGGATCAGCGTGAAAAGGCCGATCGCCTTCAAGTCGACGCCCTCGCTGCGCAGCCACGCCGGGATCAGGTTGATCAGCACGTACAGCGGCAGCCCCGAGCTGAAGCCGATGAAGACGCAGACCAGCATGCGCCGGTTGAACAGCGCCTGGCGCCAGGTCTCGGAGGTCGGCATGGTCAGACGGAACCTACAGCAAAATCAGGCGGCGATCGCTGCCGGCGCACAGGGGCCTGCGGCCACGATGGCGCCACCCCCACACAGGCGCGCTTGGGTCCGATCGCGCGCATCCGCCATGAACATCACCGCGCTGATCGGCTTCCTGCTTGCCGTCTCCCTGGCCGCGTGGTTCGGTTCCAGGTTCACACCCGACGTCTGGTACCGCCGGCTCGACAAGCCCGCCTGGAACCCGCCCGACGCGGTGTTCGCGCCGGTGTGGACGGTACTGTACGTGGCGATCGCGTTCGCGGGATGGTTCGTGTGGCGCGACGCGGGCCAGGCATGGTCGCCCGCGCTGGGTCTGTGGGTCGTGC
Source organism: Casimicrobiaceae bacterium (assembly GCA_044226535.1). Lineage (GTDB taxonomy): Bacteria > Pseudomonadota > Gammaproteobacteria > Burkholderiales > Casimicrobiaceae > VBCG01. The sequence goes on from JBGAGT010000005.1 coordinate 154,875, forward strand.
AGCTCCTGCTCAACGCGGCGTTCTCGTGGCTGTTCTTCGGCAGGCATCGCATCGGGGCCGCGCTGCTCGACCAGATCGCGCTGCTCGCGGTCATCATCGCGTTCATCGTGTCCGCGGCGCCGGTGAGCCCGGTCGCCGCCTGGCTGTTCGTGCCCTACCTCGCCTGGTGCGGCTTCGCGACCGCGCTGAACGCCAGCCTGCTGCTGCGCAATGCGTCCACGGGGTCCCCGCCTTCGCGGGGATGACGGGTACGCGCGACGATGACGGCGGCACCCCCCGTCATTCCCGCGAAGGCGGGAATCCCGCCTGATGGGTCCCCGCTTGCGCGGGGATGACGGGTCCGCGCGGGGACGACAGGATCACGGCGAAAACCCTCAACCGCGCCTGATGCGGTAGATCGCCAGCTCGCCGAAGAGGTTCGGCGCGAAGCCGGCCTCGTGACCGCCGGCGAGCACCTTGCGATCGACCACGCGGTAGCTGCGCTGCGCGAGGAAGGCGTCGAAGTCGGCCACCGTGCAAAGGTGGATGTTGGGGGTGTCGAACCACTGGTAGGGAAGCGACTCCGACACCGGCATGCGCCCGCGCAGGATCTGCAGGCGGTGCGACCAGTGCCCGAAGTTGGGGAACGACACCACGGCCTCGCGCCCCACGCGCAGCATTTCCGCGACGATGGCCTCGATGTGCCGCATCGCCTGCAGCGTCTGCGACAGGATCACCGTATCGAAGGACGCGTCGTCGAAATCGGCGAGCCCGCCCTCGAGGTCGCGCTGGATGACGCTGACGCCCGCCGTGACGCTCGCCAGCACGCCGGGATCGCCGATCTCGACGCCGTAGCCGGTGGCGTTGCGCCGCGCGTGCAGGAGCTCGAGCAGGCTGCCGTCGCCGCAGCCGAGGTCCAGCACCCGCGCGCCTTCGCCCACCCATTGCGCGATGACCGCGTGGTCGGCGCGCACCGGGGCGGGCGCGCCGGCGTCGGCCCGCCGCGCGCGCGACGCGGCAGTTCGCGTAGCCGGCGGCGCCGACGCGAGCTCGGCCGCGATGCGCGCGAAGTACGCGCCGACCACCGCGTGGTATTGCGGGTTGTCGAGCAGAAACGCGTCGTGGCCGTGCGGCGCGTCGATCTCCGCCGACGACACCTCGACGCCGCGCTTCACCAGGGCGCGCACGAGCTCGCGCGAACGCTCGACGGGGAAGCGCCAGTCGGTGGTGAAGCTCACCACCAGGAACCCCGCGCGGATGGGCGCGAACGAAGCAGCGAGGTCCCCACCGTGCGCGGCCGCGGGATCGAAGTAGTCGAGCGCCTTGGTGATGCGCAGGTAGGTGTTGGCGTCGTAGTAGTCGGCGAACTTGTCGCCCTGGTAGCGCAGGTACGACTCGATCTGGAACTCGGGCGCGAAGGAGTAGTTGAGGCCTTCGCGGAGCTGCCGGCCGAACTTCGTCTCCATCTGCTCGCCGGAGAGGTAGGTGATGTGGCCGATCATCCGCGCGAGCGTCAGGCCGCGGCGCGGGATGGCCCGTGCGCGGTAGAAGTTGCCGCCGTGGAAGTCGGGATCGCCGAGGATCGCCTGGCGCGCCACCTCGTTGAACGCGATGTTCTCCGCCGACAGGTTGGGCGCCGCAGCGATGGCCAGCACGTGGCGCACGCGTTCGGGATAGCGGATCGCCCACGCGACTGCCTGCATGCCGCCCAGGCTGCCACCCATCACCGCGGCCCAGGTGGCGATGCCGAGGCGGTCGGCGAGGCGCGCCTGCGCGTCCACCCAGTCCTCGACCGTGACCATCGGGAAGTCGGCGCCCCAGGGTTCGCCCGTCGCGGGGTCGATCGACGCGGGGCCGGTCGACCCGAAGCAGCTGCCGAGGTTGTTCACGCCGACGACGAAGAAGCGCTCGGTGTCGAGCGCCTTCCCCGGTCCCACCATGTTGTCCCACCAGCCGATGTCGTCGGGCGCATCGGCATAGCTGCCGGCGACATGGTGCGACGCGTTGAGCGCGTGGCAGATCAGCACCGCGTTGGAGCGCTCGGCGTTGAGCGTGCCGTAGGTTTCGTAGGCGAGGGTGTAGGCGGGCAGCGTGCGCCCGCTGGCGAGGGCCAGGGGCTGGTCGAAATCGGCGCGCTGCGGCGTGACGACGCCTGCCGAGCGGCCCTGGACTGCGGAGCTGCCCTGCGTGGTGCCGCCGGTGGTTGCGGAGAACGTGGCCATCGAGTGCTTCCTGCGACGAATCGGTGAGCCCTCGCCTCGAAGCGTCGGGCCGTTCGTCCTGCACCCAACCGCTTTAGCGAGATTTGTAACGCGCCCGCAAGCTGGCTCAAATCGGCGCGAAGACGAAGTCTACCGCGCCGGCGTTGCACTGCGCAGGGAAGGCTTCCGCGCGGGCGGCTGTTGACCACATCGATGCGTCCGGCCTTGCGTGCTTGCCGGGCTTTCATGACGATGTCATAGTAGCGGCCCGCGGGGCCGTCCCTGCGGGCGCAGCCTGGGGAGTGTCCACCTTGAAGCCTCCGATCATCCGTATCGCCAGCAGCCTCGCGGGCATCGTGCTCGCGGTAGCCGTCCTCCATTCGCCCTCGGCACAGGCCGATGCCGCGCGGGGCGAGAAGCTCTACAAGGGGACGCTGGCGGGCAGCTACGGTTGCAACCAGTGCCACATCGTCACCAACAGCGCCGACCTCATCCGCACGGCGGCGGGCAACCCCGACCAGATCGACTACGCGATCTACACCGCCCTCGATTCCTCGGTCGAGATGCGGCCGCTGTTCGCCATCGGCGCGCCTTACGAGCTTTCGGACCAGGACAAGCAAGACCTCGCCGACTACATCGACACCGTCGTCAATCCGGGTGGCGGGGGCTCGACACCGACCTTCACCCTGACACCCTCCTCCAACGGCTTCGGCAGCGTGGTCACGGGCGCGCAGTCGTCGGTCGCGACCTTCACCGTCAAGGTCACCAGCGCCGCTGGCAACGTCACGTCGGTGTCGAGCAGCAACAGCGCGGAGTTCCTGGTCGCCGGCGGCAGCTGCCTGCCGACACCGCACGCGCTCGCCGTCAACGCGACCTGTACGGTGCAGGTGGTCTTCCAGCCCACGGCGACCGGCTCGCGCAGCAGCACGCTGCAGGTGCTGACCTCGGGATCCCCGTCGTCGCTCACCGCCTCGCTGTCGGGTACCGGGACGACGTCCGGCGGTGGCAGCGGCAGCGCGAACACCCTGCTGGTGGTCGAGTATTACAACGCGACTCTCAACCACTACTTCATCACGCCCAACGCGGTGGAGATCAGCCTCCTCGGCAAGCCGCCGTTCCAGGACTGGCAGCCCACCGGCTATTCGTTCAACGCCTACAAGCCGGGCAGCGCGCCGGCGGGCACGGTCGCCGTGTGCCGCTTCTACAACGATCACTTCCCCGGCATCAGCACGCACTTCTATGCGCCCAAGGGACTCGGCTGCGAGGACGTGCTGAGTGGCTTCCCCGACTGGACGCTCGAGGACGACCGCCTGTTCTACGCCTATCTTCCCAACGCGCAGACGGGCAACTGCCCCACCGGACAGCTCCCCGTTTACCGGATGTACAACAACGGCATGGGCGGCGCGCCCAACCATCGCTTCAGCACCGACAGCTTCGTGCGCCAGCAGATGCTCAACAACGGCTATGCGCCCGAGGGCGCGGGCATCGGCGTGGGGTGGTGCGCGCCTCAGTAGCGCGCCGTAGAATGGGCTGACCTGCGAGGCGGCTCGCCCACCCGCGAACCACCCGCGCATGTCCTGATCGGGAGTTGCGCATGAAGTTCACGTGTTTCGCTCACAAGGCGATGCTGCTCGCCCTGTCCTGCGCCGCCTTGCACGGCGCACCCGCGCTCGCCGAGGGCGGCGACGACGATGCCGTCTTTCGCATCGTGCCGAATCATTTCGAGTACGGCAGCGTGATCGTCGGCACGATCTCGCCGTCCTGGCATTTCCAGGTCATGCTGATGCAAGGCGCAGGTTCGGTCGTCGGCGTCACGACGAGCAGCGGCGAGTTCGCGATCACCGGCGGCACCTGCCTCTCGCCGATGCCGCATCCGATGCCGGAGGGCGGCTACTGTTCGATCGAGGCGGCGTTCCGTCCCTCGAGCCCTGGCCAGAGGTTCGGCACGCTGAACATCGCCACCGAGAGCCCTCCCGGCTCGCTGGTGATCAACCTCTCGGGAACCGGGGTGGTCTCGGATTCGATGGTCCAGATCGTGGAGTACTACAACCTCGATTCCGGTCACTATTTCATCACGCCCAATGCCGGCGAGATCTTGCTTCTCGGCAAGCCGCCCTTCGCGGATTGGCAGCTGAGCGGATACTCGTTCCTTGGTTATTCACCCGCGAAGGCGCCTGCCGGCACGGTACCCGTGTGCCGCTTCTACAACGACCACTTCGAGGGCCTCAGCTCCCATTTCTACGCACCCAAGGGATTGGGCTGCGAGGACACGATCGAGTACTTCCCCGACTGGACGCTCGAAGACGATCGCCTGTTCTACGCATACCTGCCCGATGGGCAGGGCCTTTGTCCTGCGGGGCAGATGCCCGTCTATCGGCTGTTCAACAATGGAGCAGGTGGCGCGCCCAACCACCGCTTCACCACCCGCGCCGACCTGCGCCAGCAATTGATCGACGGCGAGGGCTTCACGCCGGAGGGTGCCGGTATCGGCGTGGGCTGGTGCGCCCCGCAGTAGCGCCACGCGCCCTACGGCGCGGACGACCCGGCCCGCGCTTCGCCGCGGAGGCTGCCGTGCACGTCGCTCGCGGCGTCGATGCCAAGCCACGCGAAGCCTGCACGATCGAGGAATGCCTGCGCCTCGTCGCGCCACAGCATCGCGATCGTCGCATGGCTGCCGGCGACGACGGCGAGCGGCGCGACCACGCTGATCGAGCGCCATTCGGCGATGGGCTCGCCCGTCGTCGCGTCGACGACATGCGATAGGCGCCGCCCGTCGACTTCGGCGAAGCGGCGCTCGTCGCCACTCGTGGCCACCGCTCCGTCGACGAGGTCGACGAAGGCGATGGCGCAGGCGTCCTCGCGCCGCGCGCATCCGCCACGCGGGTCGCGGATGCCCACGCGCCACGGGCCGCCATCGGGGCGGCCACCGAAGACCCGCAGGTCCCCCCCGAGGTTCACCAGGCCGTGGCGCGCGCCGTTGTCGTGCATCAGCGTCGCGGCGCGATCGGCCGCGTACTCCTTGCCGATGCCGCCAAGGTCGATCTCCATGCCCGCGAGCGGCAGCCGGATGGCACCCTCCTTCCGCTCGACGCGCCTCCAGCCGACGCGCGCACGTGCGGCGGCCAGCGCGTCGGGCGACGGACGCGCGGTGCGCTCGCCGCGGAACGACCACACGCGTCGGTACACGCCCGAGGTGATGTCGAAGCGCCCCGCGCTCTGCTCGAAGCAGGCGTCGGCGTAGGCGAACAGCGCCTCGCTCTCGGCGTCGACGGGCACCGGCGCGCCGCCGGCCTCGCGATTGATCGCGGCCACCACGCTGTCGTCGCGGTAGCGCGAGTACTTGCGCTCGATGCGCAGGACCTCGTCGACGGCGAGTGCGGCGATCGACGAGGCGCGCGCCTCGTCGCCGTCGCCGGTCGCCACGACGACCTCGTTGTCGCCGCCCATCGCTGCGAACGCGACGCGGAACAGTCCACCATCGGTATCAGCGTCGGCCTTCATTGGCGGGCGAGAGCGTCCCTCGCGGATATCGGCGGCGCGATCGGGCCGGGGTATGCGCGACCGACGGCCCGGGCGCCACGCCCATCGGCGTCAGAACGTCTTGCGGATGCCCGCGACGAACCAGCGCGCCGAGAACGGCATGATGCCCTCGCTGCCCGAGCCGAACACGCGCCAGCCGGGGCGCTGGCGGTAGAAGTCGGCCGAGACGTCGACCGACCAGCCGTCCGCCACCGGGATGGCGAACGCGAGGCCCAGCGTCCACGCGCCGAAGGCCGAGAGGCGCGTGTCGGCGGTGTAGCTGTTGCCCTCGACGAACCCGTCGGGGAACGGTGGCCCGTACCAGAAGTCTGCCGCGCCCTGCGTGTAGTAGCGGGCGCGCGGCGTCAGCGTGATCTCGTGCGGCAGCGACTGCGCCCAGGCGGCCTCGAAGGTGTGCGAATCGCCGCCGAAGGAATCGTTGAGGTAGCGGTAGCCGAGCTGCAGCGCGGCCTCGGGTCCGGAAAACCAGTGGTTGTAGCGCGTGCGCCAGGCGAACACCTGCCGGTTGCCCGGGCGCGTGTCGAGGGGCTTGTAGGGGTCCGAGTAATAGCCGTGGCCCTGCGACCAGGTCAGGGTCGACTGCAGGGTGTCGAGCGGCGAGAGGTTTTGCGTGATGCCGGCGAGGAAGTCGAGCGTGTGCCGCGATTGCCCCGGCGCGTCCTCGATCTGCGGCGAGATGCGGTCGGCGCTGCCGCCGAAGCCGAAGTCGAGCGTGGTGTTCTTGTCGGCGGTCCACCAGCGCCCGTCGATCGATCCCGCGCGCGAGATGTAGTCGCGCTCGTGCGAGTACGCGCCCCCCACGCCGATGGCATAGCGGTCGAAATAGCGCGTGATCTTGACGTCGCCCGCGGTGCGGTAGTCGGTGACGCCCATGCCCGACGCGCCCGAGAGCGTGTTGAACCACAGCGGCGAAGCGCCCGACATGGCGTCGTAGGTCAGCGAGCCTTCGGCGACGTACCGCTCGTTGATCGGCATGATCACGCTCATCGACGGGCTTCGCACCGTCATGCGGTCGGCGCCGGGCTGCCAGTCGCGATAGTCCATGTAGTCGAGCGAGAAGGTCCCGTGGTCGGGCACCGTCTGCGCGAGCGCGGTGGCTGGAACGACGCCGGGCAGGGCCAGCGCGGCCGCCAGCAGCGGGTTGAGCTCGCACCGCCCGGGTGCACCCGGGCGCGCGTCCATGGGCATGCTTCCGCGGGCGCGCGCGCTAGTTGCAGCCACAGCCGCCCCCGCCCACGCCCTGCCCGCCGGTGGCCATTTCCTTGCTCGCATACACGTGCTCGGAACGGTCGTTGTCGGTGCGCTCGCCGAACTGCATCGACGAACGCGCGAGGTCGCCCTTCTCCCAGGGCCTGGGCGGCGTCATCGCGCAGCCCGCGCAGGCGAGCGCGGCGACGACGAGCACGACGGTGAACGCTCGGCTGCGCATCAACCCTCCAGCAGGGCGCGGATGCGCGCCTCGAGCGCCTCGCGGCGCGATTCGTGGAAGCCTTCCTCGATCACCACCACCTTGCCCTTGCGGTCGACCAGCACCGACGTGGGCATGGCGTTGATCTCCCAGGCCGCGGGCGTGGCGCCCTTGTCGTCGAACAGCGTGGTGAACCCCGCGGGCACCTGCGCGAGGAAGCGGTCGGCGTCGCGGCGGCGCTTGTCGACGTTGATCGCCACCACCTTGAAGCCCTTGGCGCCGTACTTCTTCTGCATGGCGTTCATCCACGGGAACGATTCGCGGCAGGGCCCGCACCAGGACGCCCAGAAGTCGACCCACACCACCTGCCCCTCGAGGGACGCCAGCGTGACGGGCGCGCCCCCCGCATCGGGCAGCGCCACCGCGGGCGGCGGCACGCCGACCTTGACGCCTTGCGCAAGCGCGGGCGTCGGGGCAAGGACGAGCGCGAGCGCGGCCGTCGCGGCGGCGAGGGTCGCGCGAAGCAAGGATGCGTGCATGGCTATGACATTAGCATAGGCACGCCGGCGGCGAACCTTTCGCCCGCCAACATGCTTCGAGGCACCGGCATTCCGATGCATGTCGACCCTGTCGCCATCGCGCCGGCCCGCCAGCACCCGAACGGCGCCTGGTGGCACCCGGATCGGCCTCGGGCGCGCCCGGTCGAGCCTCAGGCCTCGAGCTTTTCCAGCAGGGCCACGATCCTGGCGGGATCGTCGGCGCGGCGGATGCGCTCGACGCGCTGGCGCAACGCCTCGTGGTTGCTCGACAGCACGCGCTGCTTCACCTGCAAGAGGTGCGCGGGATGCATCGAGAAGTGCTCGAGGCCGAGGCCCAGCAACAGGCGCGTCATCGCCACGTCGCCCGCCATCTCGCCGCATACGGCGATGGGCTTGCCGGCCTTGCGTGCGCCGCCGATGGCCATGGCCAGGAGGCGGATCACGGCGGGATGCACGGGATCGTAGAGGTGCGACACCGAGTCGTCGGCGCGGTCCACCGCCAGCGTGTACTGGATGAGGTCGTTGGTCCCCACCGACAGGAAATCGAGCCGCGCGGCGAAGGCGCCGATGGCGAGCACCGCGGCGGGCACCTCGATCATGCCGCCGACCTCGATGGCGTCGCGATAGGGAATGCCACGGTCGCGCAGCGCTTCCTTGGCGATGTCGATCGCCATCTGGGTCGCGGTGATCTCGGCGATGGTGGTGAGCATGGGCACGAGGATGCGCACGTTGCCGTAGTGCGAGGCGCGCAGGATCGCGCGCAGCTGCGTCTGGAAAAGGCGCGGCTCGGCGAGGCAGAAGCGCACCGCGCGAAGGCCCAGCGCGGGGTTGGGCGCGACGCGCGAAAGCCCGCCGAGCCCCGCCTTGTCCTTGTCGGCGCCGAGGTCGAAGGTGCGGATGGTGACCGGGCGGCCCTTCATGCCCTCGGCGACGCTGCGGTAGGCCTCGAACTGCTCGTCCTCGTCGGGGAGCCCGTCGCGGTTGAGGAACAGGAACTCGGAGCGGAAGAGCCCGATGCCCTCGGCGCCCATGTCGAGCGCGTACTCGACGTCGCCGGGCAGCTCGATGTTGGCGAAGAGCTCGATGCGCCTGCCGTCGAGCGTGGTGGCGCGCTTGCCCTTGAGGCGCTTCAACTTCTGCCGCTCGAGCTCGATCCCCGATTGCTTCAGCCGGTACTCGGCGAGCACCGAGCGGTCGGGATTGACGATGACGACGTGGTTCGTCCCGTCGACGATCACCATCTCGCCGTCGCGGATCAGCGCGCGCGCGTTGTGCGTCGCCACCACCGCCGGCACGTTGAGGCTGCGCGCGACGATCGCGGTATGCGAGGTCACGCTGCCCAGGTCGGTGAGGAACGCGCCGAAGTGGTGGTCCTTGAACTGGATGATGTCGGCCGGCGAAAGGTCGTGCGCGACCAGGATGGTCTGCGCCTCGGAGGCGCCGGCGTGCGCCGTGGCGTGGCTGCCCATCAGCCGCTTCAGCACGCGCTCGACCACCTGCACCACGTCCGACTTGCGCTCGCGCAGGTACGGGTCCTCGATCTGGTCGAACTGCTCCACCAGCACGTTCATCTGCGTGAGCAGCGCCCACTCGGCATTGCACAACTGCTCGGCGATCAGCTTGCGCGGGACCTCGGCGAGCACCGGGTCGTTGAGGATCATCCAGTGCACGTCGAGGAAGGCGCCGAACTCGCCGGGGACGTCGCCGGCCGTCAGCGCCGCGTGCATGGACTCGAGCTCGCGCTGCACCGAATGCACCGCCGAGTCGAAGCGCGCGATCTCCTGGTCGACGCCCGACGGGGCGATGCGGTAGTGCGAGACCTCGAGCGTGGCGTGCGATACGAGCCGCGCGCGGCCGATGGCGATCCCGCCCGACACCCCGATCCCGTGCAGCGCGAAGCTCACCATCATCGTGCGAATGTCTCCCCTACTGCCCTTCGCCGAAATAGCTGCCGATCAGCTCGACGATCGCGGCGAGCGCCGCGTCCTCGTCGTCGCCCTCGACCTCGACCAGCACTTTCGAACCCTTGCCCGCCGCCAGCATCATCACGCCCATGATGCTCTTGGCGTTGATGCGCCGGCCGTTTCGCGACATGTGCACCTCGCTCTTGTATTTCGCGGCGAGCTGGGTGAGCTTGGCCGACGCGCGTGCGTGCAGGCCCAGCTTGTTGACGATCTCAACCTCGCGTTGCTGCATGGATGGGCTCGAGGTGGAGGGCGCCGTCGCGCGCGCCCGAAAGCGCCTTGCGCACCAGCGTCGGCATGTCGCGGTCGCGGTAGGTGAGCGCGCGCACCAGCATCGGCAGGCTCACGCCGGCGACGCCCTCGACGTGCGGCGGGTCGAGGAGCTTCACCGCGAGGTTGCAGGGCGAGGCCCCGTACAGGTCGGAGAGGATCAGCACGCCCTCGCCGGTGTCGAGCCGCGCGATGCGCCGCCGCGCCGCGGGCACGAGGTTGAGCGGGTCGTCGCGCGCCTGGACGCCCATGCCCTCGAACTGCGGCGGGTGCGAGCCGAGCACGTGCGTGACGGTGTGCACGAAGCTCTGCGGCAACGTGTCGTGGGCGATGAGGAGGATGCCGATCATGGCGTGGCGCTGGTGGATGGCGGCAATGTTGGCGCGGGGTCCTGCCCCTGCTTCCGCACCATGTTAGCGCGCGGCGGCGTTCTCCAGCGCCTCGGCGAAGCGGCCTGCGACGTCGAACCCCGTCTGCTCGGCGATCTCGACGAAGCAGGTGGGGCTCGTCACGTTGACCTCGGTGAGCCACGGCCCGATGACGTCGAGGCCCACCACCAGCAGGCCCTCGGCCCAGAGCTTGGGCCCCAGCGCCCGCGCGATGGCGAGGTCTCGCTCGGACAGCGGCCGCGCCACGCCGCGCCCGCCCGCGGCCAGGTTGCCGCGCGTCTCGCCCTGGCGCGGGATGCGCGCGAGGGCGAAGGGAACGGGCTCGCCGGCGATCAGCAGCACGCGCTTGTCGCCGTCGGCGATCTCGGGGATGAAGCGCTGCACCATCATCGTCCGCTCGCCCAGCGCGCCCACGGTCTCGACGATGACGTTGCGGTTGGGGTCGTCCGACTTGACGCGGAAGATCGACGAGCCGCCCATGCCGTCGAGCGGCTTGACGATCACGTCCTCCTGCTCGTCGATGAAGGCGTGGATGCGCACCGCGTCGCGCGAGACGATGGTGGGCGCGATCCAGTCGGTGAAGCCCGTGATCGCCATCTTCTCGTTGTGGTCGCGGATGGCGCGCGGGCGGTTGTACACGCGCGCGCCCTCGCCCTCGGCGCGCTCGAGCAGGTACGTCGAGTAGACGTACTCCATGTCGAACGGCGGGTCCTTGCGCATCATCACCGCGTCGAACTGCGCCAGCGCGCGCTCCTCGGCGTCGCCCGCGCGATGCCAGTCGTCGTCGCTGCGGCCGAGCGTGAGGTGCTGCGCGGCGCCGCGCGTCACGCCACCGCGCCACCAGATGTCGCCCTGCTGCATCGCGTAGACGCGATGGCCGCGGCGGTCGAGCGCGCGCATCATCGCGATGCTCGAGTCCTTGTAGGGCTTGAGCCCGGTCAGCGGGTCGACGATGAAGGCGACGTCCATGGCCCCGCATCGTAGCGCATCATGCCGCCGCGCCGGGCCGCGCTATGATCTGTCCGCGATGAAACGCTCGATCCGACGCGCGCTGTTGCTGCTGCTGACGCTGTGCATGGTCGGTGCGCAGACGGCCGCGTTCGCCCACGCGATCGGGCACCTGGGCGGCGAGGCGGCCGCGCGCGCCGCCGCGTCCAGCATCGCGAGCGCCGACCACTTCGAGGGAAGCTGCGTCGAGTGCCTCGCCTTCGCCCAGGTGGGGGGCGGTGCGCATGGAACGCCGCCGCAACCCGGCATCGCCCCGCGCTGCGACTGCGAGCCCGTCTTCGCGGCACTCGCCTGCGTCGTCGTCACCGCGCCTGCGGCGTTCGACGCGCGCGCCCCACCCACGCTCCGCCCGGCCTGACCCCCTGGGGCCACGCGGCCCCTCGTCCCGCACCGGCGCGTCCCGCCGGGGCGCCGGCGCGCCGGCGCACGCTGCCCGCGCGCGAGCCTTGTTCGTGGAGCACGCGATGTCCATCCTTCGATCCCCGTCGAGGAGGCCCGGCCACGGCCTCCCCGCCCTCGTTCCGTTTGTCCTTGCCGTCATGATCCTCGCGGTCATGGCATCGCTCGCCATCGCGCCAACCGCGGCGCGCGCGCAAGCCGGCGCCGTGGCGGCCGTCGACGCGCCGGCCGCGGTGCCAGCCGCGGCGCCCGCCGCGATACCGGCCGTCGCAGCGGCCGAGACATCGACTGCCGCGGGCGTGGTGACGCTGCCGTCGATCAGCGTCACCGGCAACCCGCTGGGCAGCGAGCTCAACGACCTCGTCGCGCCCACGTCGCTGCTGCAAGGCGAGGCACTGCAGCAGCGCCTCGCCCCGACCCTGGGCGACACCCTCGCCACCATGCCCAGCGTGGCCGCGAGCGGCTACGGCCCCAACGCCAGCCGGCCGGTGATCCGCGGCCTCGACGGTGACCGTATCCGCATCCTGCAGAACGGCGTCGCGCCCTTCGATGCCTCGGGCACCAGCGTCGACCACGCGGTATCGATCGACCCCCTGCTGGTGCGCCGCGTCGAGATCGTGCGCGGGCCCGCGACGCTGCTGTACGGCTCGTCGGCGATCGGCGGCGTGGTCAACGTCATCGACGACCGCATCCCGGACACGCGCATCGACGGCGCGAGCGGCGCGGTGAGCGCGCGCTATGCCTCGCCCGCGGACGAGCGCTCGCTGGGCGCGACGCTCGCGGTGGGCACCGCACGGGGCCTGGTGCTTCACGCCGACGCGGCGACCACGCGCACCGACGACTTGCGCATCCCCGGCTACGCGCGCTCCGCGCAGCTGCGCGCGCAGGACCCGCTGCCGCCCGACGAGGAGCCGCGCGACCGGCTGCCCAACAGTGCCGCCGACAACAAGAGCGGCGCCTTCGGCGCGTCGTACGTCGGCGCGCACGGCTTCCTGGGCGCGGCCTACAGCGCCTTCGATTCCGACTACGGCACCGTCGCCGAGGAGGACGTGACCATCAAGCTCAAGCAGCGCCGCGTCGACCTCGCCGGCGCGCTCAGCGACCTCGACGGCTTCGTCAAGGACCTGCGCTTTCGCGCCTCGCATTCCGGCTACGAGCACACCGAGTACGAGGGCAGCGAAGCCGGCACCGTCTTCCGCAACCGCGGCGGCGAGGCTCGCCTCGACGCCACGCACCGCGCGGTCGGTCCCTTCGAAGGCGCGTTCGGCCTGCAGCTCATCGACTTCGACTTCTCGGCGCTGGGGGAGGAGGGTTTCCTGCCGCGCACGCACACGCGCAACATCGCCGGCTTCGTCTACGAGCGCGCACGGCAGGGCGACTGGACGCTGGAGCTGGGCGGCCGCGTCGAGTCCGCGCGCGTCGCCGCCGACGACGATCCCGACTTCGGGCCCGCCGACCTGCGGCGCTTCACCACGGGCGCGGCGTCGGTCGGCGGCCTGTACGCGCTGGCCCCCGGCTGGACGCTGGCCGCTTCGGTGGTGGCGAGCAGCCGGCCGCCCAACTACCAGGAGCTCTATGCCGACGGCCCGCACCTCGCCACGGGGATTTTCGAGATCGGCGACCGGACGCTGGGCGTGGAGCGCTCGGTCGGCACCGATGTGTCGCTGCGCCGCACCGAGGGGCCGCTCACCGGCCGCGTCGGCGTCTTCTACAACCGCTTCCGCGACTTCATCGCGCAATACCCGACCGGCGAGACCGACCCGACCTTCGACGTGCCCGTGTACCGTTACGCGGCGACGCGCGCCGAGTTCATGGGCGCCGAGCTCGAGGGACGCTACGCGTGGGCGCGGGTCGCGGGAGGGACGCTCGGCACCGAGCTCCGCGCCGACTGGCTGCGCGCGACCGACCTCGACCGCGACGCGCCGCTGCCGCGCATGGCGCCGCTGCGCTTCGGCGGCGCGCTGACCTACGGACGGGACGCCTGGGACGCGCGCATCGACCTCACGCGCGTGCAGGCGCAGGACCGCGTCGCCGAGGACGAGTTGCCCACCTCCGGCTACACGATGCTGGATGCCTCGATCGCCTGGCGCTTTGCCTGGCAGCAGGTGGCGTTCGACGCCTTCCTGCGCGGCACCAACCTGCTCGACCAGGAAGCGCGCAATGCGGTGTCGTTCATCAAGGACATCGCGCCGATGGCCGGTCGCGGCGTTACGATCGGCCTGCGCGCGCATTTCTGACGCGCGGCACGGCCTCCCTTTCCGGACTGCGGCGTTCGATGGCGCGACTTCGGCAATTCTTCGCAATGCCCGGCGTCGAGGCGCGCATCAACCGACTCGACTGGGCGTTGCTGCCGGTCGTGCTCGCCGTGCTGGCCCTGCTCGCCTACGGCGCCTCGCAGATGGCGAGGCCTTACCAGGTGGGGGACGCGCTGCCGATCACGCTCGACCCCCGCTACCTCCCCTATTACCTGCTGCGCACGACGCTGCGCATGTTCGCGGCGCTCGCCGCCTCGTTCGTGTTCAGCTGCCTGTTCGCGGTCGCGGCCGCCAAGTACCGCGCGGCCGAGCGCGTGCTGGTGCCCTTGCTCGACATCCTGCAGTCGGTGCCCATCCTGGGCTTCCTGTCGCTGACCATCGCGGGCTTCATTGCGCTATTCCCCGGCAACCTGCTCGGCGTCGAGTGCGCGGCGATCTTCGCGCTGTTCACCTCGCAGGCCTGGAACATGGCCTTCAGCCTCTACCAGTCGCTGCGCAGCGTGCCGTCGGAGCTGCAGGAGGCGGCACGGGTGTTCCAGCTTTCGGGATGGCAGCGCTTCTGGCGGCTGGAGCTTCCCTTCGCCATGCCGAACCTCCTGTGGAACGCCATGATGTCGATGTCGGGGGGCTGGTTCTTCGTGGTCGCCGCCGAGGCGATCTCGGTGTCGAACCAGGACATCCGCCTGCCCGGCATCGGCTCGTACATCGCGCTGGCGATCGACGCGCGCGACCTGGCGGCGATCGGCTATGCCATCGTGACCATGCTGGTGGGCATCCTGCTCTACGACCAGGTCGTGTTCCGGCCGCTGGTGGCCTGGGCCGACAAGTTCCGCTTCGAGGAGAGCGGGCCCGAGCACGCGCCGCGCTCGTGGCTGCTCGACTGGCTGCGCCGCACGTCGGCCGTGCGGGCGATGGCGGCGCAGGTCGGGCGGCAGTTCGCGCGCACCCTGACTGCGCTGCCGCGCCGCTACGACGGCACCTCGATCCGCGCGCGCGCCCGCAGCGCATCCCCGGCATGGGCCCGCGCGTTCGACGCCGCGCTGGCGGCCGGCGTGATGCTCGCCACCTGGCAGCTCGCCCGCTTCGCCCTCGCCGAGGCGGGCTGGAGCGAGGTCGTGCACGTGTTCGGGCTCGGGTTCCGCACCCTCCTGCGCGTGGTGGTGATGATCGCCCTCGCTTCGCTCGTCTGGGTGCCGGTGGGCGTATGGATCGGCCTCGACCCGCGGCGCGCCGGCCGTGTGCAGTCCATCGCGCAATTCCTCGCCGCGTTCCCCGCCAACCTGCTGTTCCCGGTGGCGGTGGCACTGATCGTCCACCGTCGCCTCGACCCCGACATCTGGCTTTCGCCGCTGATGGTCTTCGGCACGCAGTGGTACATCCTGTTCAACGTGATCGCCGGCGCGTCGACCATTCCCGCGGAGCTGCGCCTCGCGGCGGGAAACCTGGGGCTCAGCGGATGGCTGCGCTGGAAGCGCTTCCTGCTGCCGGCGGTGTTCCCGAGCTTCGTGACCGGCGCGATCACCGCGAGCGGCGGCTCGTGGAACGCGAGCATCGTCGCCGAATACGTGAGCTGGGGCGACACCACGCTGGAGGCGAAGGGCCTCGGCAGCTACATCGCGCACATGACGGCGACGGGGGATTTCCCGCGCATCGCCCTCGGCATCGCCGTGATGTGCGTGTTCGTGATGGCGCTCAACCACCTCGTCTGGCGTCCCCTCTACCAGCTCTCGCAGAGCCGCCTGCACCTGTGATCGACCATGGCCGCTGACATCCTCGAGCTCACCGGCGTCGGCAAGCACTTCCGCTCGGCCGACGGGCATACCCGCGTCGTCCTCGACGGCGTCGACTTCACGCTGCGCGAAGGCGAGATCGTCGCGCTGCTCGGGCCCTCGGGCTCGGGCAAGAGCACGCTGCTGCGCATCATGGCGGGCCTCGTCGCCGCCGATAGGGGCGAGGTGCGCTACCGGGGCCAGCCGCTCAACGGCCCCGCGCGCGCCATCGGCATGGTGTTCCAGTCGTTCGCGCTCTTCCCCTGGCTCACCGTGCAGCAGAACGTCGAGCTCGGCCTCGAGGCGCGCGGCATGGAAGCGCGCAAGCGTGCCGCGCGCGCGCTCTCGGCAATCGAGCTGATCGGCCTGTCGGGCTTCGAGGGCGCGCTGCCGCGCGAGCTATCGGGCGGCATGCGCCAGCGCGTGGGCATCGCGCGCGCGCTGGTCATCGAGCCCGACGTCCTGTTGATGGACGAGCCCTTCTCCGCGCTCGACGTCCTCACCGGCGAACGCCTGCGCGACGACATCCTCGGTCTGTGGCGCGGCGGCACGATGTCGACCCGGGCGATGCTGGTCGTCTCGCACAACATCGAGGAGGCCGTTCTGATGGCCGACCGCGTGCTGGTCTTCGCCAGCGACCCCGGCCGCATCCGCTGCCAGCTCGCGGTGCAGATCCGCCGGCCGCGCACCGTCGACAGCCGAGGCGCGCGCGAGCTGATCGACGAGGTCTACGCGATGATGACCGCGGGCGCGGAGCGGCGCGAGCGCGCGGCCGGCGTCCCGGGGCATGTCCCGCTGGCCGAGCGCCTGCCGCATGCCGACGTCGCGCGCATCGACGCGCTGCTCGACCTCATCACCCGGCCGCCCTTCGACGGCCGCGGCGACCTGCCCAAGCTCGCCGAGGAAAGCGGCCTCGGCGACGACGAGCTGCTGCCCGTCGCCCACGCGGTGGCGCTGCTCGGCCTCGCGCAGCTCGACAAGGGCGACCTGCAGGTCACGGACCAGGGAAGGGGTTATGTTTCCGATTCCAACCCGGGGCGCCAGAAGCGCTTCGGCGCCCAGCTCGTCGCACAGGTGCCGCTCGCCGCGCACATCCGGCACAGCCTCGAGCAGGACCCCGCCGGCCAGCTCCCCGACACCCCGTTCCTGCGCCTCCTCGACGAGCATCTCGACGCGCAGGAGGCCGAGCGGACGTTCGAGACGGTGATCGCCTGGGGCCGCTACGGCGAGGTGTTCGAATACGACTTCAACACCGGCATGCTGCACCTGCCGCGCGAGGCCGCCGCCGCAGACTCGGGGCCGCGCTGAGCCCGCAAGAAGTGCCGAGGCGGTCGTGCGGCCCGCGCCTCGACGCGCGGCGGGCCATCGTCAGGGCCCGATGCGCGTGTTCCTGCGCGGCATCGGGTCGAAGAAGTCGTGCATCAGGAAATCCTCGAGCTGCGCGTTGTCCTCCAGCCGCGCGGAGAGCCGCACGATGCGGCCCTCGCGGTCGGACTTCCACTCGAAGTCCTCCTTCTCGTACTGGCGGATGATCGCGATCATGGCGCGGATGATCGCGATGTCGATGGTCGCGTTGCTGCCGCGCCGCACCTCGATCTTCTGGGTCGCCCGGCGCTTGATGTTGTTGAGGTAGCCGAAGAACGTGAACTCGGCGTAGTCGTAGCCCTTGTACGTGATCTGGAACACGCCGCCGGTGTTGCGCGCCTCGCCGAGGCGCTCGGGGACGTTGGCCGACGCGAGGTTCTCGGCGATGGCGCGGTCGCGCCGCGCGTCGCGGTCCTTGGCGGGATCGGCCGAGAGCTGCTCGGGCGCCTCGCCGCGCGCGCGCCGCTGCGAGGCGATGTACGCCGACAGGTCGCCCGGAAGGGGCTCGGGGGGTTGCGTGGGGGCGGGCGGCGCCGGCACCCGCGGCAGCGGCTGCATGGGCACGCGCTCGGTCGAGGGCACGTTGGGCAGCGTCGACAGGACCTGCGGCACGCGCGCCTTGGGCGCGGGCGCGCGCGGCGCGGCGGGCGGCGGGGTCGCGACCGCCGGCGGGATCGGCGATGCCGGCGTCTCCTGCGGGCTCGGTGGCCGCGGCTCGGACTTCGCGAGGCGCACCGAGATCGGCACCTCGCGGTCGTCCTGCAGGTCGCCGATCATGATCTTCGGCTTGTGGAAGTACAGGAACCAGAACGCCGCCACGTGCACCAGCAGCGACAGCACCAGCGCGATCCAGAAGACGGGGATCGTGACGACGTCGCTTCGCCGGGGCGAATCGTCGAACCAGGGACGGAAGCTGGGCATTGGGGAAGGCGGCCGTGAACGGCTTGGAACGCCGGCGCGCCCAAATGTTGCGGGCCTTGCGCGGGTGCGGGGCCACGGGCGGCCCCGGGGGAGCCGGGCACGAGGCCGCGGCGGGCATGGCGCGGGTCGAATGATGCCACAGGCAGGTGCCCGCGGCGGGCGGAAGGGCTGCCGGGCGGCAGCGCGTCAGCGCTGCGGGTCGGCGGCGAGGCGCGCCAGCACGGCGGCGACGATGCGATCGCAGCGCGCGCCGGCGAAGGAGAAGGCGTCCTCGATCGCGAGGTCGAGGTCGCGCGCCAGCGCCTCGCGCAAAAGCCCGCGCGCGCGGAAATACCGGGTGCGCACGGTCGCCGCCGGGATCGAAAGCACCTCGGCCACCTCCTCGACGGAGAGCTCCTCCACCGCGCGCAGCGCGAACACCACGCGAAACACCTCGGGCAGCGCGTCGATGCGCGCCTCGACGATGCGGCGCACCTCGTGGCGGAGCGTCACGACCTCGGGCGCCGACGCCGCCGCGGCCGCTGCGGTGGCGAGGCCCGGAAGCCCGCCGGCCGCCTCGTCGTCGAAGGCGCCGAAGTCGTCGCCCGCCACCGTGTCGAGCGGCACCACCTCGGCGCGCCGCGTGCGCTTGCGCAGCCGCATCAGCGCCTCGTTCGCGACGATGCGCGTGAGCCAGGTGGCGAGCTGCGCCTCGCCACGGAAGTTGCCGATCGCCGCATAGGCGTGCAGGTAGCCCTCCTGCAGCGCGTCCTCGGCCTCGGCGTCGTCGCGCAGGATGCCGCGCGCGGTGCGATACAGCCGGCGGTTGTAGCGGCGCATCAGCATCTCGAAAGCGGCGTGGTCGCCCCCGGCCACCCGGCGCGCGAGCGCGGCGTCGTCGATCGACGCGTCGGCACCGCCCGCGGGCCTCACGCCGCTCATTCGATCACCAGCGTCGCATGCATGGTGGGGTGCAGCGTACACCGGTAGGCCCAGGTCCCGCGGCGGGCAGCCTGCCAGGACCACGAGGCGCCCGGCGCGATCGTGGCCGAGTCGAAGCTGCCCTCGGCGGTGGCCGTGTGCGGCACGAGGTCGCGGTTGACGAACACGATGCGGTCGCCGGCGTGGACGCGCAGCGTGGCCGGGTGGAATGCCATGCCCTCGATGGCCACCGTATGCGTGGCGGCAAACGCGGGGAGCGCGCAGCACGCGGCCGCAACGGCGACCATCGCCAACCTGGACAGTTCGGTCACGTCGCCATCCTCCTCACCTCGCCATCCTCCTCATCCGGACGCCCCCGTCAGACGTCCCCGTCACTTCGGCAGCGACGCCTGGATCATCTTCGCGTGCTCGAGGTGTGCGACGAAGGCCGGGCGCACCTTGACGATCAGCGCCTTGAGCTCGGCGTTCTGCGCGTTGGGGACCAGCGTCGTGTCGATGGCGTCGAGCACCTGCTGGTGGTACGCCACCTCGTGGTCGACATAGGCCTTGTCGAAGGCCGCGCCGGACAGCTTGCCGAGCTTCGCGACGTTCTCCGCGCCGCCGGCCTTGAGCGACTGGCTGGTCGGGTTGTCCTGCGGCGTGACCTTGAGCCGGGTCGCCAGCGCCACGGCCTGCTGGTTGACGGCGCTGTGGTCGGTCACCATCTGCTTGCCGAAGGCGCGCACGTCGGCCGAGCTCGCGCGCGCCTCGGCGAGCTTGCCGGCATCGATGTCGACCTGGTTGGCGGTGACGACGATGTGCGCGATCTGCGCGTCGTCGGGGCCCGCGGCTGCGGCCGGCAGCGCCACGGCGGCGAGCAGCGCCGCCGCAAGGGCCATGGGGATACGGATGGTCATGCTCGCCTCCTTGCGCACGAGGCGACGCCTGCCACCGCGCCTCGCGCGGCGGTCGTCGCCTCATGCCCATTGGATGCCGGCCGCGCCGGTGGCGTTCCCGCCGCCTGCGTCAGAGGCCGAGCGCGGAGAGCGAAGGATGGTCGTCTGGACGCCGGCCGAGCGGCCAGTGGTACTTGCGATCGCCTTCCGCGATGGGAAGGTCGTTGATGCTGGCGTGGCGCAGGCGCATCAGTCCCTCGCCGTCGAACTCCCAGTTCTCGTTGCCGTAGCTGCGGAACCAGAAGCCGCCGTCGTCGTGCCACTCGTAGGCGAAGCGAACCGCGATGCGGTTGTCGTGGAAGGCCCACACTTCCTTGATCAGCCGGTAGTCGAGCTCGCGGCGCCACTTGCGGGTGAGGAAGGCCTCGATCTCGGCGCGGCCGTTGACGAACTCGCTGCGGTTTCGCCAGCGGCTGTCGACGCTGTACGCCAGCGCCACGCGGGCGGGCTCGCGCGTGTTCCAGGCGTCCTCCGCCATGCGCACCTTCTGCGCGGCGGTCTCGGCGGTGAAAGGTGGCAGCGGGGGACGGCTCATGGTGATCTCCTGGGGCTGAAAATGAAAAGCCGGCGCGGGTCGGATGACCCGCGCCGGCCTGACGCACCAGCATACGCGCATCGCGCCGGCGCGGCCCCTGGGCGGCCGCGGCGACGCAATGCAAGGATGCGTCAGCTAAACAGCACCCAGGCGGTCTTCAGCGTGATGTACACGCCCCAGGCGAGGGGGATGCCCACCAGCAACCAGAACGCGGCGACCAGCCCGGTGGGCGAAGGCGAGCCCGATGCCGACCCGCCGCCATCGCGGCGCGTATCCGACTCGTGCGCGAGCTTCTTCTCGGCGGCGAGCTCGGCGTCGGTCATGTAGTACTTCTCGGCGACCGGCTTCACCAGGTAGTTGCAGATGAGGCCGAGGACGAGGATGCCGACCAGGATGTACGCGGTGATGTCGTAGACCTGCGCACGCGGCACGCCGTGGTTGAGCTGGTACTCGCGCAGGTAGTTGACGATCACCGGACCGAAGATGCCGGCGGCCGACCACGCCGTCAGCAGGCGACCGTGGATGGCGCCCACCATCTGCGTGCCGAAAATGTCGGCGAGGTAGGCCGGCACCGTCGAGAAGCTGCCGCCGTACATCGAGATGATGATGCAGAACGCCAGCACGAACAGCGAGACATGGCCGTAGTGCCCCGACCACGGCGCCGACGCGTACAGGATGATGCCGAGGATGAAGAACGCGTAGTAGGTCTTCTTGCGCCCGATGTAGTCGGACAGCGAAGCCCAGGCGAAGCGCCCGCCGATGTTGAACAGGCTGAGCAGGCCGGTGAAGCCCGCGGCGATGGCCGCGATCGACGCCTTCTGCGGGACGGTGAGCTCGTTGAAGGTCGCCGCGACGCCGATCAGCTTGCCCGCGAAGACTTCCTGCAGCATCGGCGAGGCCATGCCGATGATGCCGATGCCGGCGGTCACGTTGAGGCACAGCGCCCACCAGATCAGCCAGAACTGCGGCGTCTTCGGCGCGACACTCACGTGCACGTGGCGGGTGGTGATCATCGCCTTGGCGGAGTTCTGCGGCGGTGTCCATCCGGCGGGCTTCCATCCCGATGCCGGGACGCGATAGCTGAACGCGCCGATCAGCATGAACACGAAGTAGATCACCCCCATGGTCACGAAGGTCTCCCACACGCCGACCGAGGTCGAGGTCGCGAAGTGCGTCATCAGCCGTTGCGCCAGCGGCGCGCCGATCATCGCGCCCCCGCCGAAGCCCATGATCGCCATGCCCGTCGCCATGCCGCGACGGTCGGGGAACCACTTGATCAGCGTCGACACCGGCGAGATGTAGCCGAGGCCGAGGCCGATGCCGCCGACCACGCCGGTGCCGAGCCACATCATCCAGATCTGGTGCAGATACACGCCCAGCGCCGAGAACAGCAGGCCGCCGCACCAACAAAGGGCGGCGACCACCCCGGCCTTGCGCGGGCCCGCGTGCTCGAGCCAGCCGCCCCAGATCGCCGAGGCCGTGCCGAGGAACACGAAGTACAGCGTGTACATCCAGCCGAGTTCGCTCACCCTCCAGTCGCAGGTGGTCGAGAAGATGCGCATGAAGAACGACATGTCCGCCGCGCATTCCACCGACTTGGTGATGCCGATGGCACGCGACAGGGGCAGCCAGAACACGCTGAACCCGTAGGCCATGCCGATGCAAAGGTGAATGCACAGTGCCGCCGGGGGCACCAGCCATCGATTGAAGCCGGGATCGGCAATCGTGCGCTCCTTGGCCAGGATCCCCGAGGACGGGGGTGCACCCGGCGCGACAACCGTTGCATTCATTGTTTTCCTCCGTGAGCTGGAACTAGATCTTGGTTGACTTCATATGCGCTACACTGCATAAAGCATGTGCAGCTTGGCTTGCTAGTTGCCTGAAATCAATAAGCTTTTTACGGCCGCTCCACTAGGAATCAGCGAGCATTTTTAATAGGCGATGGAGTGCATATGCAGCGCCTCGAGCTCAAACCCCGCTGGGTACTGAGGGATCGTCGCGACGACGAGGGGAAGCTTCGCCAACTCCTGGAGTTGCTGACCGCGATCCATGAGCACGGCAACCTGGTCGCCGCCGGCCGGGCGGCGCGCATTTCCTACCGGCACGCCTGGGGCATCCTGCGCGAGGGGGCACAGATGTTCGGGGTGCCGCTGGCGACGCTCACGCGCGGCCAGGGCGCCACGCTGAGTGCGCTGGGCGAGAAGCTCGTGTGGGCGGACAAGCGCGTCAATGCGCGGCTCTACCCGCTGCTCGACACGCTCGCCTCCGAGCTCGACGCCGACATACACCGCATGCTCGACAGCGCCTCGACCATCCTGCGCATCCACGCCAGCCACGGCTACGCCATCGCCCGCCTGCGCGACGGCCTCGCCGCCGAGGGGACCAACATGGAGCTGCAGTTCCGCCCCACCGGCGAGGCGCTCGCGGCGCTCGGCCGCGGCAACTGCGAGCTCGCGGGCTTCCACATCCCGCAGGGCGCCCTGCAGGGGCCCGTGCTGCGCCACTACGCGCGCTGGCTGCCACCGCGTACCAGCAAGCTGATCAACGTCGTCACGCGAAGGCTGGGCATCATGGTCGCGCGCGGGAACCCCAAGCGGGTGCGAGGCATCGAGGAACTTGCGCGAAGCGACGTGCGTATCGTCAACCGGCAGCTCGGGTCGGGCACGCGCCTGGTGCTCGACATGCTGCTCACCGAAGCGGGCATCGACAGCCATCGCGTCAACGGCTACGACCGCATCGAGTTCACCCACGACGCCGTCGCGGCGTACATCGCCAGCGGCATGGCCGACGCGGGACTCGGCGTCGAGACCGGCGCGCGCAACCTGCGGCTCGATTTCATCCCACTGCTCTCGGAGCGCTATTACCTCGCGCTGCACGGCGAGCTGATCGGCATACAGCCGGTGCAGCGGATCATCGCCATGCTGAAGAGCGCGCCCTTCCGCGCCGTGATCAACGACATGCAGGGCCTCGATACCGAGCTCGCCGGCGACGTGCTGAGCGTCGACGAAGCGTTCGCCGAGCACGCGCCGCCGGCGCCGTTGCCGCGGCGCAAGCGCGCAGCCTGAGCCGTCATCGCGGCGCCGTCATCCCCGCGCAAGCGGGGACCCACCCCGTCATCCCCGCGACAGCGGGGACCCAGCGGTAGTGCGACACCCGCGCAAACATGCGTCGTGCATTGCCCTCGGCGAGGCGTGCGGCAGCCACCGGGGGCTCGGCCTTCGCGATGCACCCGCTCGGGGCCGAGCCCCCGGCGTCCGCCGCGCCGAGGGCAACGCACGACACAAGCTTTGCGGCTTCCGGCGATACCGTTGCCCATGGGCTGCCCGTGATGGCGGGGCATGGGTCCCCGCTTGCGCGGGGATGACGCATATCGCGCGGGGATGACGCATATCGCGCGGGGATGATGCGTGCTTCGCGAGACGGCGCGCAATTCGCGATGACGCGCACTTCGCGACCAAGACCAGCGAACGAGTCGGCGGGAGCCGCAGTACCCCCACGACACCCCGCTGCGATTGCGCTCAATCCTGCGCGGGCGGCTCCGACGGCGGCAGCACGCGCCGCCGGCTCTCGTACCAGGTGAGGAAGATGCCGCTGCCGATGATCACGCCCATGCCCGAAAGCGTGTGTGCGTCGGGAAACTCGCCGAAGGCGACGAGGCCGATGCTGGTGGCGAACACGAGTTGCACGTAGGTGATGGCGGCGAGCCCCGTGGCGGGCGCCATCTGCAGCGCGCGGATGAACAGGAAGTGGCCGAGGCTCGACATCAGGCCGATCGCGACGAGCTCGGCGAGCTGCCAGCCGCGCGGCCATCGCTCGACGCCCTGCCAGGGCATCAGCAGCGTGAGCCCCAGCGCGCCGACGAGGCCGGTGTAGAACAGCATGGAGCGCGCATCGTCGCTGGCGAGCTTGCGCGTCAGCACCTGGTAGATCGCGACCACCAGCGCGGCGGTGAGCGGAAGCAGCGCGGCGCCGCGGAACACGTCCGAGCCCGGGCGTACGATCAGCAGCACCCCGGCCATGCCCGCCGCCACCGAGATCGCGCGGGCGGCGGTCATGCGCTCGCCCAGCACCAGCACCGCGAGGATGGTCAGCAGCGTCGGCGAGGCGAAGTTGAGCGCCGTCGCGTCGGCGAGCGGCAGGTTGCGGAACGACAGCACGACCAGCGAGGACGAGGTGGCGAGCAGCAGCCCGCGCGCGCATTGCAGGGGCACCGACTGCGTGGCGACGAGGCGCCTGCCCATCGACGGGGCGAGCAGCGCCACCAGGAGGATGGTCTGCAGCCAGTAGCGCACCCAGACGATGAAAGTCGCCGGGTAGTCGCGGACGAGGTGCTTGCTGGTGGCATCCATTACCGACAGCACCAGGATCGCCAGCACCATGGTGAGGGCGGCGCGGGCGGTGAGGTGGCCGCCGGCGTGGCCGGAAGGCGGGGCGGGAGGCGCCGCTTTCGCGGGTGGAGCGCGGTCCATTGCGCCGCGAAGTCTAGCGCACCACTGCTTTCGCGCGCCGCGTCCCCGAATGGGTGCCGATTGGCCCCCGCCGGCGCGCGTCCCGTATGATCGCGGCACCGCGCCTTCGCACGCGGGCGACCATGGCCTCGACCCCGTCCGACGCCCTCCCCACCGGCACCGTCACCCTGCTGTTCACCGACATCGAGGGCAGCACGCGGCTGTGGGAATCGCACCCCGCGGCGATGCGCCCTGCCCTGGCGCGGCACGACGCGCTGCTGCGGGCTTGCATCGATGCCCACGGCGGGCGCATCTTCAAGACCGGTGGCGACGCCTTCTTCGCCGCCTTCGCGGTGGCGACCGACGCGGTCGCCGCGGCGCTCGACGCGCAGCGCGCGCTGGCGCGCGAGCCCTGGCCGGGCAGCGTGCCCCTGCGCGCGCGCATGGCCCTGCACACCGGCGCCGTCGAGTTGCGCGAAGGCGACTACTTCGGCGGCGCGGTGAGCCGCGTGGCGCGCATGGTGGCCGCGGCGCACGGCGGCCAGACGCTGCTCTCCGAATCGACGCACAACCTCTGCCGCGACCAGCTCCCGCCGCTGGCGCGCGTTGCGCCGCTGGGCGCGTTCGCGTTCAAGGACATCGAGCGCGCCGAGGGCGTGTTCCAGCTCGGCCACCCCGACCTCGCCGCGACGTTTCCGCCGCTGCGCGCCGCGGCCGCCGCGGTAGCCGGCGGCGCGACGGCGGAGCAGGGTCCCGCGCGCGCGGCGGGGGGCGAGCGCGAGGCGCCCTCGATCGCGGTCCTGCCCTTCGTCAACATGAGCCAGGACCCGGACAACGCCTACTTCGCCGACGGGCTGTCCGAGGAACTCCTCAACGTGCTGGCCAAGATCCGCGGCCTGCGCGTCGCATCGCGCACCTCGGCGTTCTCGTTCAAGGGCAGCAGCGTCGACATTCCCACCATCGCGCGCAAGCTCAACGTGCGCAGCGTGCTCGAGGGCAGCGTGCGCAAGGCGGGCAAGCGTGTGCGCGTGACCGCGCAGCTGATCGAGGTCGATTCCGACTCGCACCTGTGGTCGGAGACCTACGACCGCGACCTCGACGACATCTTCGCGGTGCAGGACGACATCGCCCAGTCGGTGGTGAAGGAGCTGCGCGGGATGCTGCTGGGCAACACGGCCGCGGCGGCCTCGCCCGCGGGAGCGGCCCCGCAGCCCGATGCCGCCTCGAACGCCGCGGCGTCGGCCGCCGCGGACGTGCAGCGCGCCAGCGTGGGCCGCACCCGCGACACCGAAGCCTACGAGCTCTACCTGCGCGCCAGGGCCCTGACCGGCAAGCTCACCCAGGCCGCGACCGACGAGGCGATCGCGCTGCTCGAACGCGCGATCGCGCTCGATCCGCGCTTCGCGCTGGCCTGGGCCGCGCTGTCGCAGGTGCACCGTGAGCAGGCGGGTTACGGCTTCACCGGCATTCGCGAGGGTGCCGACCGTGCACGCGCGGCCGCCCGCAAGGCGATCGAGCTGGAGCCCGATCTCGCGGCCGGCCACCTCGAGCTCGCGCGCACGCTGCTCGGCTACGACTGGGACTTCGCGGGTGCGCGGCGAGCGCTCGACCGCGCGTTGGCGTTGACGCCAACCGATCCGGGAACGCTGATGACCGCGTCCTCGCTGGCGGGCGTCGAAGGCAATCCGGAGGCGCGCATCGCGTTCGCGCAGCGCGCGCTGGCGCTCGACCCGCTTTCCGCCGACGCGCATTGGCGCAGCGGATTCACCCACTTCGGCGCAGGACGCTACCAAGAGGCACTCGTGGCGTTGCGCGAGGTGGCGAGGCTCGACCCGTCGCGCTCGATCGTCCAGCCGGTGATCTCGGTGGTGCACACCTTGCGCGGGGAACTCGACGAGGCCAGGGCGGCGCTCGAGGGCGAGCATCATCCGGTGTTCCAGCGCCTCGCGCTGTCGATGCTCGAATGGCGCCGCGGCGATCGTGCCGCATCGGATGCCGCCAAGCAGTCGCTGATCGACGGCTACGCGTGGACGGCGGCATTCCAGGTGGCGGCGCTTTGCGCGTTCCGCGGCGAGGTCGACGAAGCCTTCGACTGGCTCGACACGGCCCACCGGCAGCGCGACCCGGGCATGACGCTGCTGCAGAACGATCCCGTGCTGCAGGTGCTGAAGGACGACCCCCGCTGGAACGCCGTGCTCGACCGCATGGGGATCATTCGCGCGGCGTAGGGCCGAAGCGCCGCATCCGCGCGACCGGCACCGCGGGCACGCCCACCAGCCGCGCGTCGCGCGGCGCATCGCGTGTCGCGACACCGCCGCCGGCGACGACCACGCCGTCGTCGAGCGAGACGTTGTCGACGACGACGGCGCCGATGCCGAGCAGCGCGCCCACGCCCACGCGAGCGTGTCCCGCGACCAGCGTGCCCGCCGACAGCCACGCGCGCTCGCCGATGTCGACGCCGTGGCTCACGTACACGCCGCTGCCGAGCTTGGCGTCGGCGCCGATCAGCGTATGCGACAGCATGCCGCGGCACACGGTCGCATTGGCGCCGATGTCGACGCGCGGGCCGATGCGCACGCCACCCAAGTGGGGGAAGAAGCGACGGCGCCCGTCGTCGCCGTCGTGATAGCCCAGGCCCACCCAGCCGACGACGCTGTTGGGGCCGATGGTGCAGTCGTCGCCGATCGTGGTGTCGCCGTAGACGACCGCGCCGGGCTCGATGCGGCTGCGCGCGCCCACCGCCACGTTGGCGCCCAAGGAAGCCTGGGGTGACACCTGCGCGGTCGCGTCGACGTTCGCCTGGGCGTGCACGCCGCGCGCTGGCGCGGGCGGCCGCGCCGAGCCCGGCAGCAGCCACTCCACGAGGTCGATGAAGGCGCTGCGCAAGTCGGCGACCGCGATGAGCGTCTGCGCATCACGCGCAGGCGCCCGCAGGGTTGCGGGAACGATGACGATCGAAGCGTCGCTCGCCGCGAGCACGTCGGGATCGGCGCGGTCGCAGAACGCGAGCGAGCCGGCCGGCGCGCTTCCGAGGCCCGCGATGGCGTGTGCGCGCTGCGCGCCGTCGCCGAGAACGCGGCTGCCGGCCGGCAATCGCGCCGCCAGCGCGGCGGCATTGACGCCTTCGGCGAGCGGACGCGAAAAAGGTCGCGTGCCTGCATCCGTCGTCATGGCGCTGCTCCGCGCGCGCCGGCCACGAAGCTCACGCCGGTGTCCTGCGTGCCGGCTGCGCACGCACGCCCGCGAGGATCTCCTCCTCGCGCGGCATGCGCTCGGGCGCCACGTAGCGGGCAAGGTCGACGCCTGCGCGCTGCATCATCAGGAGCTGCACGGGTGGCTGCTCGTCGAGGCGCACGCTGTAATTCACGCTGGCAATGCCGCTGGTTCCCCAGCTGCGGTTGCGCAGTTTCTCGAACACCTGCCGGTCACCCCCGGTGCCGTCGGGGTGGCGCGTCATCGCCCACTCGGGGAACGCGTCGTAGCAGGCGTGCGCATCCATCAGGTAGCAGTTGGCGTCGACGAAGCCCCCGTGCATCCCCGCATACACGCCGCGGCCAGGTCCCACCGACTCCCAGGTGTCGACGCAGAGCCTGTCGCCGCTCCTGCTGTCGCAAAAGTTCCGCAGCGCGAACGCCCATGCCTTGCCATCGACCGCCGCGCGCAGCGTCGCGAAATGATCGGGCGCCAGCGTGTTGTCGTCGTCGAGGTAGGCGACGTGGCGGCTGTTGACGGCGAAGCTCATGATCGTCTTGAGCGCGCCGCCGAACCGGCTGGGGTACACGCCGCCGTGGCGCGCCGACGTCGAGTAGCCGAGGTCGAGCAGCGTGACGGCGACATGCGAGGGGCATTCGCGCAGCAGCGCGTCGACCAGCGCGCGCGCGCCCTCCCAGCGGTCGACGCCCAGCACGACGTGGATGCGGCCGTCGAAGCGCTGCGCGTAGATCGAGCGCAGCGCCTCGGCCAGCGTGGGGCGGACAACGGTGGGCATGGCCACGCCGACGTCGAACGGCGCCTTGGGTCCCGCCTGGGTCCCCGCCTTCGCGGGGATGACGGGTCGCGTATCCACGTCAGGCGCCCTTCGCCTTCGCGTCGAACCAGGACGCGAGGCCCGCGTCGTCGAAGCCGGCAGCGAGCGCCAGCGCGCCGGCGCGTGCCTCGTCCGCCTCGGCTGCGCGCCGCTGGCCGCGAAGGGCGCGCGCGAGCTCGAGCAGCAGGAAGGCCTGGTCGACGTCCTCGCTGCCGTTCGCGTCGATGGTCGCGAGGCCCGCCTTTGCCGCAGCTTCTCCCGCAGGCCACTCGCCGAGCTTGTTGGCGCACAGCGCGACGAGGTAGTCGGCGCGCTCGTGGTTGACCCAGGTGCCTGTCCGGCGCCACAGGCTGCGTGCCGCCTCGGCGCCCGCCGTCAGCGCGCGGCGCAGCACGGGATCGTCGAGGTCGGCGTCGTCGCGCTCGAGGAGGGACGACACGATGTTGTTGACGCTGGCCGCGAGCAGCTGTGCGGGCTCGACCGGCGCGCCCGCGGTGCCGAGGAGGTCGAGGCCATGATTGAACGACGCGGCGAGCGCCGGTACCGGCATCCCTTCGCCACCGTACATCAGCGTACCCATGCGGCAGGCGAGCATCGCGCCGAGCGGCGTCGCGCCTTCGGTGGCGGCGAGCCTCGCCTCGGCGGCGCAGGCGGCGGCGGCGTCGCCGGCCCAGCACGCGGTCGCGGCGAGGTTTCGCAGAACCGCGGGCTGGGCGGCATCGCCGCAGCCGCGGCGCTGCAGCGACAGCGCTTGCGTCCAGTCGCCAAGCTTTTCGCCGACGACGTGCGCGACCAACCAGGAAAACCGCGGCAGGTCCTCGCCCGCGACCGGCGACCCGGCGATCGCGACGAGGCCGTCGCGCGCGGCCTGCGGGTCGTCGTCGTGGATGCGCAGCACTTCGGCGAGGGTCGGCGCGGACACGTTGCGACTCGCCTTCTCGGCGAGGGCGTCGGAATCACGCGTCGCGGTCGTCATGGCGGTCCCTTCTCGGAGCGTCGCCGGCAGGTGCCGGATGGGCGGCTGCCGCGATCGAAACGGTACCAGCTTCTACGGCGCACGCAACCGCAGTGCCGCGATCCCCGCGGCCAGGATGTCGGCGCCTTCGGCGACGACGATGTCGGGCCGCAACGCCCAGCGCGGATGGCCATGGCGGTCGTAGACGGGCTCGGCCGAGTATTGCGCGGCGATGCCCGTCCGGTCGAGGCGCAGCGTGAACACCGCCGCGCCGAGGCCCATCATCGGCGTGCCGACGATGATCGCGCGTCCCAGGCCATGCATGCCCATGGGAAAGCCCTCGGCCATGCTGCCGCTCCAGTGATCGACCAGCACCACCACCGGCGCGTCGAAGGTGAAGGGCCCACGCGGCTCGACGACTTCCGTCCAGTACGGGCCGAGGCCCGCGCCTTCGCGCCGGCGCATTCGAGCGTAAGGCGCGGTCGCGTGGATGAAGCGGCCCATGATCGGCCGCGCGACCGCCGTGTCGCCACCCCCGTTGCCGCGCACGTCGATGACGAGGCCTTGCGCGCCGCGAAGCTCGGCCAGCGCAGCATCGAAGGCCGCGACCACCTTGTCGTCGGCGAAGCTGCGCAGTGCGATGTAGCCCAGGCCGTCTTCGAGCACGCGCGATTCGACGTCCGGCGCATCGTGCCGCTTGAGCGCGATCTGCACCTCGCGCGGGGGGGCCGCGCCGCGGCGGACGTCGAAACGCCGCGGCTGGCCGCGCCTTCCGGCGACCGCCGCGTTCACCGCATAGGCTTCGGCCTTCGCGTCACGGCGCGTGAGGCAGCGCGGCACGAGGTCGCGCACCACGGACGCCGCGGCCATGCCTTCGATGGCGAGCACGCGATCACCGATGGCGAGTCCCGCGTCGGCCGCCGCGGAGCCCGGCTGCACGGCAACGATGCGCAGGCTGTCGCCGTCGTGCGAGGCAAGGAGGTCGAACGGCGGCCAGCGTGGCGTGCCATCCGACGGGGCGGCGAGGTGCGTATGCGCGTCGTAGAGCTCGCGCAGCACGTCGCCCAGCACGCGCTCGAAGGCCTCGTCGTCGGGGGCGCGCAGCGCCAGCGGGCGGTAGTGCCTGCGCACGGCGTTCCAGTCGATCGCCTTGTCGGCGAAGAAGCAGTAGCGCCGGCCGAGTGTCTCCCAGAGCTCGTCGAAGTCCTGCGCGTAGCGGATGTCGTGCGGCGACTCCGTGCGGACGCGGGTCGGCCCGAGTGGCTCGGCGCGCGCTCGCGTGGCCTGCGCGCCTTGCGCGGTGCCGGACGCCGCGAACGCCTGCGGCACCCAAAGCGGCGCGACGAGCAAGGCACCGGCGCGCCTCAGGTTGCGGCGTCTGGCGAGATCGGCCATCGGGAAAGCGTCAGTCTGGAATGCGGCGGAGGAATACGAAGTTCAAGCTGCCGGCCGCGGAGCCGGCTCGCGATTCTGGAGGACAATACCGCATCCATCCGATTTTCCCCGAAGGAGCGACATCGTGAGCACGCATCGTGGAAGCATGGTCGCGCTGCGGCGGCCGGACGGCAAGGAACTGCAGGGCTACCTGGCGTCGCCGGCCGGCGCGGAGGGCGCGCCGGGTATCGTCGTCATCCAGGAATGGTGGGGCCTCAACGACCAGATCCGCG
Source organism: Casimicrobiaceae bacterium (assembly GCA_044226535.1). GTDB lineage: Bacteria > Pseudomonadota > Gammaproteobacteria > Burkholderiales > Casimicrobiaceae > VBCG01. Next base: position 186,370 of record JBGAGT010000005.1, read on the forward strand.
GCGTGGCCGATCGCCTCGCCGAGTGCGGCTACCGCGCGCTGGTTCCCGACCTCTACCGCGGCAAGAGCACGGTCGAGCAGGAAGAGGCACATCACCTGATGGACGGCCTCAACTTCGGCGACGCCGCGTCGCAGGACATCCGCGCGGCGGCCGACCACCTGCGGCAACGCTCGTCCAAGGTCGCGATCACCGGGTTTTGCATGGGTGGCGCGCTGACGCTGCTCGCGCTGCAGAACGTCCCCGACGTGACCGCGGGCGTGGTCTGGTACGGCATGCCGCCGCTGGAGTACATCGACGTGTCGAAGATCAAGGCGCCGCTGTTGGGCCATTGGGCCACACAGGATGCCTTCTTCCCCATCGCCAACGCGGACGCGCTGGAATCGAAGCTGGCCGGCGCGGGCTCGCGGTTCACCTTCCACCGCTACCTCGCGCACCACGCCTTCGCCAACGAGACCGCGGTGGGCGAAGGGCGCATCGCTGGCACGCAATACGATTCGGCGTGGTCGCAGCTCGCCTGGGACCGCTCGCTGACGTTCTTCGGCCGCACGCTCTGGTAGCCGTCCGCCCGCCGACGCCTTGACCCTGGTCGCCTACATCGCGCGTTTCGCGGCGCGGCACTGGCGCGCCTATGCGGGCGCCGCGGCGATGCTCGTGGTCATCGGGGTGCTGACGGTGTGGATACCGCGGCGCGTCGGCCACATCATCGACGCGCTGGTCGCGCACGCGCTGTCGGGCGCCGCGCTATGGCGCGAAATCGGCGTCCTGCTCGCCATGGGCGCGGCCATCTACCTCTTGCGCGCGGGATGGCGGCTCACGCTGTTCAGCGCCTCGTACCGCATGGGCCTCGAGTTGCGCCGCGAGCTCTTCGCGCGGCTGTCGCTGCAGGCCCCCGCCTACTTCCACCACCGCTCCACCGGCGACCTGATGGCGCTCGCCACCAACGACGTGGATGCCGTGGAGATGACCGCCGGCGAAGCCTTCCTCGCCGGCTTCGACGGCACGCTGACGCTGGTCCTGGTCGTGGCGATGATGACGCTCGGCGTCGACTGGCGGTTGGGCCTCGTGGCGCTGCTGCCCTTCCCCTTCATGGCCTGGGCGTTCTTCGTGATCTCGCGGCAGGTGCACGACGCCTCGCGCGCGTCGCTCGACCGCTTCTCCGACCTGAACGGCGAGGTGCAGGAGTCGATGACCGCCGTGCGCACGCTGCGCGCCCTGGGGCTCGAAGCGCACGCCAACCGCGACTTCGCCGCGCGCGCCCAGGCCGCGACCGACGCGGCCTTCCTCGCCCAGCGCTGGGAGTCGGCCTTCGAGCCGGCGGTGGGCCTCTCGCTGGCGGCCGCGACCGCGTTCACCTTCGCGCTGGGTGGCTGGCTGGTCTGGCAGGGCGAGCTCAGCATCGGCACGCTCACCGCCTTCACCATGTACCTGGTGCAGCTCATCTGGCCGATGTTCGCCACCGGCTGGGTGCTGTCGCTGATCCAGCGCGGCAAGGCCGCCTGGGCGCGGCTCGACCCGGTGCTGCGCGCACCGCTCACCGTGGCCGACGAGGGCAAGGTCGACGCGCCGCCCACCGGCGTGCTGCGCGCGCAGGACGTGACGTTCGGCTACGAAGGCACGGCGGCGCCCGCGCTCGCGGACCTGTCCTTCACGCTGGTGCCCGGCCGCACGCTCGGCGTGGTGGGGGCCACTGGCGCGGGCAAGTCGACGCTGGTGCACCTGCTGCTGCGGCACTACGAGCCCGCACGCGGGGGCTTCACCTGGGGAGAGGTTGCGCTCCCGGACTTCACCCTCGCCGCGCTGCGCGGCGGGATCGCCTGGGTCCCGCAGGAGCCCTTCCTGTTCTCGGCCACCATCGCCGAGAACATCGCGCTGGCGCGCGCCGACGCGACGCGCGACGAGATCGTGGCCGCTGCGCGCCTGGCCGACCTCGACGGCGACGTGCGGCGCTTCGCCGAGGGCTACGACACGCGCGTGGGCGAGCGCGGCGTGACGCTGTCGGGTGGCCAGCGCCAGCGCGTGGCCATCGCGCGCGCGCTGCTGTCGAACGCCAGCCTGCTGCTGCTCGACGACGCGCTGTCGGCCGTCGACACGGGCACCGAGGCACGCATCCTTTCCCACCTGCGCGAAGCGCGCGCGGGCCGCACCGCGATCATCGTCAGCCACCGGCTGTCGGCGGTGGCGGATGCCGACGAGATCGTGGTGCTCAAGCTCGGCCGCATCGTCGAGCGCGGCACGCACGCCGGGCTCCTCGCGCGCGACGGCTGGTACGCCGCGCAGTGGCGCTACCAGCAGCTCGAAGCGGCGCTGGAGTCGGCCTAGCGCCATGGACGCATCCCGCGAATCGCTCCCCGGCAAGCTGCCGCGCCCGCCGGGTGCGCGGCCGCCGATCGATCGCATGGCCGCCGTGCGCCTGCTGTGGCGCTCGGCGCTCCCCGATCGCGAGCACCTGGTGCGCGCCGCGCTGTGGCTGGTGGTGGCAGGGCTCCTCGACGCCGCGGCGCCGCTCCTCGGCAAGCGCTTCATCGACGGCTACCTGGTGCCGCGCGCCGCCGACCTCCCGATGATGGCGCTGCTGGTCGGCGGCGGCTTCGCCTGCGCCGCGATCGCGAGCCTGCTGCGCTACCGGCAGCTCGTCCGGCTCGCGGGCCTCTCCACGCGCTCCGTGCAGCGGCTGCGCGAGCGCGTCTACGCCCACGTGCTGCGCATGCCCATGGGCTTCTTCGACCGTGCGATCACCGGCCAGCTCGTCACGCGCATCACCAACGACACCGAGTCGGTGAAGCAGCTCTACACCCAGGTGCTGTTCGAGATGCTGGTCGCCGTCACCGTACTGTTCGGCGTGGTGATCGCGATGCTCTGGCTGGACTGGCGCCTGATGCTGATCGTGCTGCTGGTGGTGCCCGCGAGCGCGGTCATCGTCTGGGGCTACGAGCGGCTGTCGGCGGCCGCCGTGGCGCGCACCCGCGAGCTGCGCAGCGACATCAACGCGCAGATGGCCGAAGGCATCTCGGGCATGAGCGTGCTGCAGGCCACGGGCGCGGCAGGGCGCTTCGCCGCGCGCTTCGCGCGCACCAACGACCTGCACTACGCCGCGCGGCGCGAGACGCTGCGCGCCAACGCCTGGCTGCTGCGTCCCGCGCTCGACTTCGTCAACATCCTGCTGATCGCGGCCATCGTGATCGCCGTGGGGACCGACCGCGTGCACGTGGTGGAAGTGGGCCTGCTGTATGCCTTCATCGCCTACGTGGCGCGCGTCATCGAGCCGCTGGTGCAGATCACCATGCAGTTCGCGGTGCTGCAGCAGTCGATCGTCGCGGCCTCGCGCGTCGAGGCGCTGTTGCGCGAGCCGGCCGAGGCGCCGTGGCCCGACCGGGGGCGCATCGGCTCCGGCCGCATCGCGCTGCAGGACGTGGGCTTCGGCTACGACCCTGCCAAGCCGGTGCTGCACGAGGTCAGCCTCGACATTCCCGCGGGCAGCTTCGTGGGCATCGTGGGGCACACCGGCAGCGGCAAGTCGACGCTGCTGTCGCTGCTGCTGCGCTTCTACACGCCGCAGCGGGGACGGATCGACTACGACGGCGTGCCCATCGGCGACATCGACGAAGCCCGCTTCCGCGCCGCCGTCGGGCTCGTCCCGCAGGAACCGCTGCTGCTCGCCGCCAGCGTGCGAGACAACATCGACATGGGGCGCGGCCTGTCCTTCGATCGCGTGCAGGCCGCCGCGCGTGCCGCGCACGCCGACGGCTTCATCCGCGGCTTGGAGGAGGGCTACGACACGCCGCTGGGTGAAGGCGGCGCGCGGCTGTCGTCGGGGCAGAAGCAGCTCGTCGCCATCGCCCGCGCACTGGCCGGCGACCCTGCCGTGCTGTTCCTCGACGAGGCGACCTCGCGCATCGACAGCGGCACCGAGCGCGAGGTGCAGGCGGCCTTGGCGGGCATCGGCGGGGGCACGACCATCGTGGCCATCGCGCACCGCCTGTCCACCATCCGTGCGGCCGATCTCATCGTGGTGCTGAACCATGGTCGTATCGCGGAGCGCGGCACCCACGAGGCCTTGATGGCGATTCCCGGCGGCATCTACCAGCGGCTGTACCTGCTACAGCAATACGACGAAAGCGAGCTTGCATCGTGACGCGCGCCCTCGATGTCCTGCGCGAGGTCTTCGGCTACCCCGCATTCCGCCACGCCCAGGGCGAGGTCATCGAGCACCTGATCGGCGGGGGCGACGCGCTGGTCTTGATGCCCACCGGCGGCGGCAAGTCGCTGTGCTACCAGGTGCCCTCGCTGGTGCGCGAAGGCACCGGGCTCGTGGTGTCGCCGCTGATCGCGCTGATGCAGGACCAGGTTGCCGCGCTGACCCAGCTCGGCGTGCGCGCGGCCTTCCTCAACTCCAGCCAGGACCTGCCCGAGGTGCGCAAGGTCGAGCGCGCGCTGATTGCAGGCGAGCTCGACCTCCTCTATGTCGCGCCCGAGCGCTTGACGACGCCGCGCTGCCTCGAGCTCCTCGCGCGCACGCCGCTGGCGCTGATCGCCATCGACGAGGCGCATTGCGTGTCGCAATGGGGCCACGACTTCCGCCCCGAGTACCTCGAGCTCGCGATGCTGCGCGAGCGCTTTCCCGGCGTGCCGCGCGTGGCGGTCACGGCGACCGCCGACCCGCAGACGCGCGAGGAAATCGTCGAGCGCCTGCAGCTCGACCGCGCGCGCCAATTCGTCGCGAGCTTCGACCGCCCGAACATCCGTTACGGCATCGTCGACAAGGGCGACGCGCGCGCGGACCTCCTGCAGTTCATCCGCGGCGAGCACGCGGGCGAGGCCGGCATCGTCTACTGCCTGTCGCGCCGCAAGGTCGACGAGACAGCGGCGTGGCTTTCGAGCCGGGGCATCGACGCGCTGCCCTACCACGCCGGGATGGACACGGCCGATCGCGCCGCGAACCAGGCGCGCTTCCAGCGCGACGACGGCGTGGTGATGGTCGCCACCATCGCCTTCGGCATGGGCATCGACAAGCCCGACGTGCGCTTCGTCGCGCACCTCGACCTGCCCAAGAACATCGAGGGCTACTACCAGGAGACCGGGCGCGCGGGCCGCGATGGCGAGCCCGCCGACGCGTGGATGGCCTACGGCCTCGCCGACGTGGTGCAGCAGCGCCGGCTGATCGACCAGTCGGAGGCCGGCGACGCCTACAAGCGCGTGCAGGCCGCCAAGCTCGACGCGCTGCTCGGCCTCTGCGAGACGGCGGGGTGCCGGCGCCAGCGCCTGCTCGCCTATTTCGGCGAGGCGAGCGGGCCTTGCGGCAACTGCGACACCTGCCTCGCGCCGCCCTCGACCTTCGATGCCACGGAGCTCGCGCAGAAGGCGTTGTCCGCCATCTACCGCACGGGGCAGCGCTTCGGCGCGCAGCACGTGATCGACGTGCTGCGCGGCAAGGACGGCGAGCGCGTCGCGCGCTGGGGCCACGGGCAACTCGCCGTGTTCGGCATCGGCGCCGACGTCGACGAGGCGACCTGGCGCATCGTGCTGCGGCAACTGATCGCGCTGGGCTTCGCCGAGGTCGACCACGGCGCGTTCGGCGCGCTGAAGCTTCGCGAGGACGCGCGGCCCGTGCTGCGCGGCGAGCGAAAGGTGTCGATGCGGCACGCGGTGGCTCGCGCACGCGGTGGCTCGCGCAGGCGCCCCGCCGCGGTCGTCCCCGGCGGCGAGGTCGACGAGGGCTTGCTCGCGCGCCTCAAGGCATGGCGCCTCGCGCAGGCGCGCGAGCAGGCGGTACCGGCCTTCGTGGTGTTCAACGACCGCACGCTCGCCGAGCTCGCGGCGCGCAAGCCCGCCGACCTCGCCGCGCTCGCGGGCGTGAGCGGCATCGGCCAGGCGAAGCTCGCGCGGTACGGCGAGGCACTGCTGGCCGTCATCGAAGGAGGACCCCGATCCATGTCCGCGAAGCTCGCTGGCAACGAAGCATCATGAGCGCTCCGCTCGCAATCCGCCGCGTCGCGACAATCGAGGCGGCAGCCTGCATCGAGGGCCTCGCCGATGTCCTCATCGATTGTGTCGACGGCGGCGCGTCGGTCAGCTTCATGGCGCCGCTGGGACGCAGCGACGCGCTCGCGTTCTGGCGCGGCGTCGCCGACGGCGTGACGCGCGGGGAGCGCGCGCTGCTCGTCGCAGAGGACCATGACGGGCGCATCGTCGGCACCGTGCAGCTCGTGCTGTCGATGCCGCCCAACCAGCCGCATCGTGGCGACGTCGTCAAGCTGCTGGTCCACCGGCGCGCGCGGCGGCAAGGCGTCGCGGCGCGGCTGATGGAGGCGGTCGACGAGGTCGCGCGCGCCGAAGGACGTTCGCTGCTCGTACTCGACACCGTCAGCGGCAGCGACGGCGAGCGCGTGTACCAGCGCAGCGGCTGGCAGCGCGTCGGCGAAATCCCGGACTACGCGTTGATGCCCCGCGGCGGCCTGGCGCCGACCACGTACTACTACAAGCGCGTGTGAACCGCCGTCGCGCTACGCCCCGTACCGCTCGCGGATGAAGGCCCGGGCGCCCGTGGCCAGCTCCATCGAGTCCGTCCACAGGTCGCGCCAGATCGACAGGTTGCTGGACAGCGCCGGGTGCACGACGGCCGAGGAGAACGATTCGAAGGTGATCGTGCCCCGGTAGTCCACCTCCTGCAGCGCGCCGAAGAACTCGCGCCAGGCGATGCTGCCCTTGCCCAGCGCGCCACGGTTCGACTCGCCGACGTGCACATAGCCGAGCCGGCCGGCCGCGGCCGCGGCGAGCACCGGGGCGCGGAACGATTCCTCCTCGATGTTCATGTGGTAGGTGTCGAGGTGCGCCACCACGTTGTCGCGCCCGACCTCGTCGATGAATCGCAGCGTTTGCGCGGTGGTGTTGAGCACGTTGGTCTCGTAGCGATTGCAGAACTCGAGCCCGAGCGTGATGCCGGAGGCGGCGGCCCGGTCGGCCAGCCAGGCGATGCTCTCGATCGAGTTGGCGCGGCCGCGCGCGGTCACGGGCCGCGCGTAGCGCCCGAGGCGCGAATAGATGACGCCGCCCAGGTAGTCGCCCCCGACGTCGCGGACCAGGTCGAGCGCCAGCGCGAGCCTCGCGCGGCCGGCGGCGACGATCGAGTCGTCTTCGCTCGACACGTCGGTGCGTTCGTCGAGCCCGAGCGAAGCCACCGCCGCGAGGCCGTGCTCGGACAGCAGCGAGGCGGTCATCCGTGCATCGAACGCCTCCGGCTCCAGTGCCGCGAGCTCGATCAGGTCGTAGCCGGCCCGTGCCGACGACGCGATCGCCTTGCGCGCCTCGTCCGCCGACCAGCCGCCGACCCAGACCAGTGCATGAATGCCGATTCGATTCTTCATGCCGTTCACCAGCACGTGTAGCCGCCGTCGGCGACGACGATGCTGCCCGTCATGAAGCTGGACGCGTCGGAGGCGAGGAAGTGCACGATGGACGCGATCTCGTCGACGGTGCCGGCTCGCCCCATCGGCGTGGCCGCCATCCAGGCCTCGTACATGCCCGGGGTCGTCCTCCCGTACTCCGTCATCGGCGTGCTGATGTAGCCGGGCGCGACCGCGTTGACGCGCACGCCGCGCCCCGCCCATTCCGTGGCCAGCGAGCAGGTGAGCTGGTGCACCGCGGCCTTGGAGGCGTTGTAGCAGGCCTGGACCTGCGGCAGGTTGACGATGAAGCCCGAGATCGAGCCCACGTTCACGATCGTGCCGTGCTTCGCCGCCAGCATGTGGCGGCCGAACGCGCGGCAGCACCAGTAGAGGCCGTTGAGGTTCACGTTCATCACCTCCAGCCACTGGGCGTCGGGCATCGATTCCGCAGGAAACTGCCGCGCGATGCCGGCGTTGCACACGAGGATGTCGACGCCGGTCGCGGCGAGCCCGTCCGCCGCCGCCGTGACTGCCGCCGCATCGGTGACGTCGACGATCACGCTGCCGGCCTCGTGGCCCTTGGCGCGCAACGCCCGCATGCCCTCCTCCGCGTCGCGCGGATCGCGGGTGGCGATGACGATGCGCGCGCCGGCTTCCGCCAGCGCGTCGCAGATCGCGAGTCCGATGCCCCGGCCTCCGCCCGTCACCACGGCCGTTCGTCCCTTCAAGCTCAGCTTTTCTTTGTACAACGCGTTCTCCCGATGGTCATGGTGCCTCGATGGATTCGTGCTGCGGTGCGCGCGACCAGGTCGCGAGGGGCCGCGACCCTCCGCATCCCAGCGCGTGATCGGCCGAGGCGAGCCGAAGGCTGCCGCGCGCATGGGCGCAGCAGGCACGAATTGAGCGTGACGCCGTGCGTGGACGCGACGGTGGTGTTGCCGCGGCCGGCATGGATCATCGGCACGCCGCAGCGCTGCAGCGACGCGCCGTCGCCGGCCCGCGGGATTGCGATCACCTCGTCCACTATGGCCGGCGCTTCGTCTTGCCAGCTGTGCGCGGTTGGCCGCGACGCGGACGCGAAGGCACGTCTGGTGCAAGCAGGGCCCGTGCGGTCAGCTCGTCGGTCACGAGTCCGTTGACAAGGCGGCCTGCCAGCGCTGCACGTAGCGGAACGACCTTGTCTCGTCCGTATGCAACGCAAATGCGCGGCCGTGGCGTGCCCGCTTCCACTGGCACGCTCATGACCCGCGCGTTGAGATCGCAGTCGAGGATATGTCCCTCGGCATCGAATATGTGGCCCGCGATTTCGCCGACACCCCCGGCGCGGCACGCGTCCAGCAACTCGCGGCGGTTCACGAAGCCGTCGCGGAGCAGAACCGCGTCGCGATCGATGCCCCCGATACCCAGCATCCAGGCTTCGGCTCGGGCTGCCAATGCGAACAGCCGGCGCACCGACGGCATGCCGAGCAAGACGCGCCGTTCTGCGGCCGTCTCCGCATGCAGCGGTAACGGCATCGGGAAGTGCTGCGCACCGGTGACTTCGGCGAGCCTGATGAGCGCGTCGAACGGGCTCGCCGAGCCATCAGGCGATATGTTGCCGACCAGCGAGACCAGGCGGTGCAACGAGCGCGACATTGGTGCAACGCGCTCCACGCCGGCGCGCATCGACCGGCCGGTACCAAGCGCCATGATGGTCGCACGCCGTGAGCGCAAGGTGTACTCGATGTAGCTTGCCGCGGCTTCCGCGACGCCCATACGCGCTGTATCCGCCGTGCCATCGGCGGGGACCACGTCGCAGTGCACCAGGCCATAGCGCTCGGCAAGGCTCGACGCCAGGCGCATGCACTCTTCAATCGGGTAATTCATCCGGAAAGTGACGAGGCCCTCGGCTTGGCATATGGAGACCAGGCGCTGTGCCGTAGGGCGCGATACGCGGAGGATCCGCGCGATGTCGTCCTGTGTCTTGCCGGCGACGTAGTAGAGCCAGCCTGCGCGAGCCGCCCTTTCAAGGCGGAAATTCGGAGCATCGCTCATCGCCGCACGCTTTCCTGTGCAATATCGTGGTGTGCGGAAGATACGCCCTTCGAAAAAATCCCGCAGCCCGGCCTTGCGCAACGCGATTCGATCCGCGCTCGACCGCCCGATCAAGTCAGGCCGTGCAGGACGGTGGATCGCGCAAGATCTCGGCGATTCTACCCTCGCCCGGGGCGGATGAGCAATTCCTCACCGCATGGGCGAATGCTTGATACTAGCTGAAATCGGTGTACCATGCCCAACGTGCCCAACTGCCCGGTCACGCGGGGTTGGGACAACGAAAACTCAAATCCGGAGGGCATTGCGATGAACGCGGCTTTCAAAACCAGGAAGCGATTCCCGAGCTTTGCGACAGCGGCATTGGTAGCTGGTTTCCTGCTCGCGAGCAGCGCCGGGGCGGTAGAGCTCGTCATGCCGACCTACCAACTCGACGAGAGCTTCGGCCCCTGGTGGCGCGCCGCGGCCGCCGAGTTCGCCAAGGAAAACCCGGGGAACTCGATCAAGCTCGTGCCGGTGCCGTTCGAGCAACATCACAACCAGCTCACGACGCGTTTCGTGGCCGGTGATCCGCCGGATCTCGCCCATATCTCGGCACGGTTCTACTTCAGCTACGCCGACCAGGGTTTTCTCGAACCGCTGGACGATCGGCTGGCGAAGATCGGCTGGCAGGAGAAGGACTTCATCGGTTCGCAGGCGCAGTTGCGGCGCAAGGGGCACGTCTATGCACAGCTCCTGCTTGGCTATGGCTGGGGCCTGTTCTACAACTCGGACATGTTCTCGAAGGCGGGCGTAGCCGTTCCGAAGACGAAGGACGAGCTGATGGCCGCGGCGCGGAAGCTCACCATCGGCGGTCAAGGCGGCGGACGGGTCCAGCAATACGGCTACTCCGTCTCGAGCAATCAAAGCAGCGCGACCTACATGAAGCTCACCTTCTTCCTGACGGGGCTCGGCCATTCCTGGATCGAAAACGGCAAGCTCGTATCGAAGGACAAGCTGAAGCAGGCCCTGGCCATGACGAGCGAACTCCTCAAGGAGCATGCCGCGCCCGCCGGGTTCAGCGAGGATCAGGAGCGCCAACTGTTCTGGCAGGGAGGGGCGGCAATGTATATCGACGGTAGCTGGGCCGTCGGATACAAGGACCACGCGGCGGCGTCCGTGAAGACGGCCTACAAGGTTGCGCCGCTGCCCTTTGCCGACGCAGCCGGGGGGCCGAGCAACGTGCTGGCCGTCCCGGCCGCGCTGCCGAAGGAGAAGAAGGACCTTGCCTTCAAGTTCATCGAGTTGATCCAGCGGCCGGAATGGCAGAAGCGTTACGCCGAGATGACCGGCAACCCGCCTGCGCGCATCCAGCCGCTGTCCAAGGAGGCCCTCGAGAAGTGGCCGGAGATAGGCGTTTTCGTGCAAAGCACCAAGAGCGCCAAGCTAAGCTATCTGCCGCAGGGGAAGGAAACGGACTTCGCGAAATGGTCCAACATCGTCGCCGAAGGCGTATCCGGCCTGGCAGGCGGTGCATTGACGCTGGATCAGGCAGTCGATCAGATCCATGGCGAGCTCAGCGCTGCGTTTTTCTGATTCGACCGGGCCAGCCGTCACCTGCAGGTGATGGCTCGCGTCGAATGGTAGCAATGGTCCGAACGTGAGTATCGCCAGTCCGGAGCCGCTGGAGGTCGCGTCGGCGCGGCCTCCAGCGCTTCGGCGGGCGCACGGGCTCGCGCGAAAGCAAGCGTGGCTGCATGTCGCCTTGATGTTGCCGGCGACGCTGCTGATCGTGGTGCTCATCGCGTACCCCATCGTGGTCATGACGAACCTGTCGTTTCATGACCTGAAGCTCTTCCAGATCATGAAGGGTGCGACGTCTCCGTTCACGTGGCGGAATTTCGAGCGCGTCCTTACGGATGGGAGGACCTACACGTCGCTGCGCGTGACGGCGATCTACGTGATCGCCTCGAGCGGAATCTCCTTCCTCTGGGGGCTGGCGACGGCACTACTCCTCAACCAGCCCTTCCGTGGCCAGCGCCTTGCGCGGATCGGCATCGTGAGCCCCTGGGCGGTCGCCGCCGTGGTCGCGAGTCTCATCTGGATGTTCCTGCTCAACGGCCAGTCGGGCGTCGTCAACTACCTGCTCGTCGTTGCGGGCGTGATCGATCAGCCGATCAACTTTCCCGGCCGCTACCAGACCGCGCTCGCCACCGTCATCTTCGTGTCGGCGTGGAAAGGGTATCCGTTCTTCACGATCATGCTGCTCGCAGGCCTGCAAGCGGTCCCGCGCGACAGCATCGATGCGGCGCGCGTCGACGGCGCGGGGCCGATTCGCCGCTTCTTCGGGGTCGTTCTGCCGAGCCTGCGACCCATCATCGCCGTGGCTCTGCCGTTGAATGTGCTGTCCAACTTCCGCGAGGTCGAGACCATCATGGTTCTCACGGGCGGCGGACCGTCGCGGGCGACCGAAACGCTGGCGCTTGCGATCTACAACCAGACCTTTCAGTACTTCGATGTCGGCAGGGCGGCTGCGCTGGGTGTTCTGGTGCTTGCGTTGAGCGTCGTGCTCGTGATCGCGAGCCTGCGATTGCTGCTTCCCAAGGAGCCCGCGCGTTGAACGGTCCAAGTCGTGCGATTCTGCGCGCCGCGCGTTCGATGCTGCTCGCGGCGTTCGTCGCGCTCGCCCTGCTTCCGATCTACTGGATGATCGTCACCGCTTTCCGGCCGAGCCAGGTGGTGATGGCCTGGCCGCCGCATCTCCTCCCGAGCGCGGCCGATTTCACATGGGACCCGGCGCTCTCGGTGCTCCGCGGCTCGCCGATCGGAACCTGGCTCTCCAACGCCATGATCATCGCGCTTGCGACGACGATCCTGACGGTGCTGGTGGCCACGCTTGCAGGTTATGCGCTGTCGCGATCCAGGCGTCCCTGGACGACCGCCATGGGCTATGTCGTGCTGGTCTCGAAGATGCTGCCGGCGACCTTGCTCGTCATGCCGCTCTACGTCATCTTCCATGACCTCGGGTTGCTGGGCGGCCGTTTGTCGCTCATCACCGCCATCCTCGCCAACATGAGTTTCGCCGTGCCATTCGCGACATGGATGATGAAGGCCTTCTTCGACGGCGTGCCGGTGGAAATCGAGGAAGCCGCGCTGGTCGACGGCAGCGGGGTGCTCCGAGCGCTGCTGACGGTCATCTTGCCCGCCACGCTGCCGGCAATCGCGGCCGTGTGCGTCTACGTCTTCATCGTTTCGTGGAACGATTTCATCTTCGCGCGCACCTTCCTGCCGGGCGGCGAAATGACGACGATCGCAGTGGCTTCGACGCAATTTCTGTCCGATGTGCAGCCGGCGTGGAACAAGGTCATGGTCGTCGCCACGATCGCGGCCATGCCGGTCCTGGTCTTTTTCTTCTTTCTCGAGCGCTATTTCGTGTCCGGCCTGACGCGCGGGCATCACTGAGAGGTTGCTACCTTGGCGAAGATCCTCCAATTCACGGATTTGCATGTACGCATCAATTTGCCGGGGCACAACGGCCATCTCAACCGGCTGTCGCGGCACCTGCCGGCGCTGTTGAAGGCGTTGTCGCAGAAGGTCGCGGATGAATCGCCCGATCTGGTGGTGGTTACCGGCGACCTGATCGATGCACCTCATACGCTTGCCGCCCGCAACGAAGCCGACGGCTTCGCGATGCATCGGCCCGCCGCGGTGGACGACTATCGCTACCTGAGGAACTGGCTCGAGGCGCTCGGGCGGCCTTGGATGATCTTGCCCGGGAATCACGACGATCCGCAGGCCTTCGCGCAAGTCTTCGGTGACCGGCCCGATGTTGGAGTGGTCGGGGACATCCAGGTGCATATGTTCCACGATTGGGAGATCGAGGGCCATCGCGCGCAGCGCGTCGGAAAGGAGCGGGAGCGGTTCGAGCGGCTTATCGCCGCTTCGACGCCGTCGACGCGCGAGGTTCATATCCAGCACTACCTGATACGCCCGGTCGTCGAATACAGCTATCCGCTCAACTACCGCGACGCCGACGAGCTCGCAGCGAGGCTGGCGCAGGCCCCCGGCCATCGGCTCGTGCTCTCGGGGCATTGGCACGGAGGTACACCGATAACCGTCATCGGGCGGACGACGTTCAGCGGCTGCCCGGCCTTTACCGAGCCGCCGCATCCCTATCGCATCTACACGACCGAAGACGGTCGCGACTGGCAGATGCAGGAGCGGTCGCTCGGCCGACAGATCGGTCCCGGAAAGCCGCTCATCGTCGTGGACCGCGCGGGCATTCTTACCGATGCCACATCGGGTGTCTCCGGCCTGTCGGTGAAAGGCGATGCCGCCGCGCTCATGAGCGGCCTCTCGCGGCTCGGAACGGTCGTGGTGGCGACGGGCTGGGATGAGCCCGACACCACGTCCCTTACTTGGGGGGGCGTCCAGGCGCTTCACGACGAGTTCTTTGCGCGGTTGGCGCGATCGGGCGGCATCGCCGACGCCATGGCGCTCTATCTGTCGGTGGGCGGCAGCGTGCCGCGCAGGCTGCCGGCCGAGCGATTGTGCCGTGAGAACGATCTCGTGAGCGGTGCCGCGGCCACGTTCGGGGTCGAGCCGACGAATGCGATCTTCATCAGCGCCGACGCGGGCAGGCTGCGCCACGCGGCCCGGGAAGGGGCTGCCACGATCGAGGCGAAGCGCGACATCGATGGAGCTTCGTTGCTCGCCATGGCCGCTTCGGTCCTGGAGCGGCGCAACGTTGCGGGTCGCGCGCAGTGACCGAGCTGCATATCGATCGTGTGTCGAAGCGCTTCGGGGAGACCCTGGTGCTGGACAACATCGAGTTCTCCGTGCAAAGCGGCAGCTTCGTCGTGATCGTGGGTCCGAGCGGTTGCGGCAAGACGACGTTGCTGCGCAGTCTCGCAGGCCTCGAGGGAATCGACAGCGGCGCCATTCGCATCGCCGGTCGCGATGTGACGGAGCTCGAGCCCGGGCAGCGCAACGTCGCCATGGTGTTCCAGAACTACGCGCTGTATCCGACGAAAACCGTCTACGAGAACATGGCGTATGGCCTTCGCTTGCGGCATACGCCGCAGCCGGAAATCGACCGCAGGGTGACCAGCGCCGCGGGTCGCCTGCAAATCGGCCACCTGCTCGCGCGGCGTCCGTCGCAACTTTCGGGAGGGCAGCGGCAGCGTGTCGCCATGGGACGCGCGATCGTGCGCGAGCCCTCGCTGTTCCTCTTCGACGAGCCGCTGTCGAACCTCGATGCCGCCCTCAGGAACGAGCTTCGCGTCGAGATCAAGCGATTGCAGCGGTCTCTCAACGTGACGACCGTCTACGTGACGCATGACCAGCACGAAGCCATGACGCTGGCGGATCTGCTGGTCGTGATGCGCGGCGGCCGCATCGAGCAGATGGGCAGCCCCAAGGCGATCTACGACAAGCCCATGACCCGGTTCGCGGCTTCGTTCCTGGGGACGCCTCCCATGAGCTTCGTGCCGGCGCGTATGCGCGACGGGAGGTTGTCGTTCGACGGCGGTCTCGAGCTCGTCGTGGAATCGCTGTCCGGCGCGTCGCACGCGGCGAGTGATGTCGACGTGGGATTTCGACCGGAGGACGTTTCGATTGCGGACCGCGGCTCCGCGAAGACGCTGCCAGCCCGTGTCGAGCTCGTCGAAGAGTTGGGCGCCACGCGCATCGTGCATTTGAGTACGCCGCTCGGCGGCTTCGTGGTCAGCGCCCGGGCCGATGGAGCGCCGCCCGCGGCGGACGTCCATCTCTGTCTTTCCGGCGACCGATTGAGCATCTTCGATCGCGTGAGCGGACTGCGGGTCGAGTCCGCCTGAAGTACTGCCGACTTCCGCGGGGTGGCTCATACCACCGCGAGGATGCAGGCGATAACCGGTTTTGGGGAAGGCAACAGTCTCGTGGAGAGCGGCTGGTGAAATGACAAGCGGTGAAAAGCAACGGGGTCTTCTCTTCGATCTCGACGGTACGATCGTCAAGAACGACGATCTGCATTTCGAGGCGTTCAAGCACGTGCTCGCGTCGGTGGGCCGCGCCCTCACAAGACGGGAGTTCGACGATCACGTCTCCGGCCGGGCCAATCGGGAAATCATGATGCACCTGCTACCGCAGGTTACGGATCCGGAACTCCTGCATAGGTTGATCGAGGAGAAGGAGATCCACTACCGCGCTTGCGCATCCACTGGCATCGTGGCTGCCCGGGGCCTGGATTCACTGCTCGATTGGGGGCGTCGTCATGACCTGTCGATGGCCATCGTCACAAATGCCCCGAGGCTCAACGCGGAGTTGGTGCTCACCACGCTGGGCGTGCGACAGTTCTTCGATTCCGTGGTGATTTCCGACGAACTCGCCAACGGCAAACCCCACCCGCTGCCATACATGACTGCGCTCGACGGGCTCAATGTCCGCGCCGATCGAGCTGTGGCGTTCGAGGATTCGCGCGCCGGCGTGCGCTCCGCCACTGCGGCCGGTGTCACGGTGCTCGGGATGGTTGGCACACTTTCCCGGGGGGATTTGGTGGCCGCAGGAGCCGAGGACGGCTTCGAACACTTTGACGAGCCCGAGCTGCGCCGCACGATCGAGCGCTTCCTGCGCATTTGACCTGATCTGCGCTTGGCGGCGGTCGCATCCCGGGACGTGGCGGGGGCGCTTGCTGGGTTCGAGTTCGGTTCTTCCGCTCGGGTCCCTCACTCCACCGTCACGCTCTTCGCCAGATTCCTCGGCTTGTCGACATCGGTCCCGCGCAGCACGGCGGTGTGATACGCGAGCAGGTGCAGCGGGATCACGTGCACCAGCGGCGACAGCAATCCCGCGTGCTCGGGCAGGCGGATGGTGTGGATGTGCGGGTCCGCCGAAATCTTGCTGTCGAGGTCGGCGACGACGTAGAGCTCGCCGCCGCGAGCGCGCACTTCCTGCATGTTGCTCTTGAGCTTCTCCAGCAGCGCGTCGTTGGGCGCGACCGTCACCACCGGCATGTCGGCATCGACCAGCGCCAAGGGGCCGTGCTTCAGCTCGCCCGCGGGATACGCCTCGGCGTGGATGTACGAGATTTCCTTGAGCTTCAACGCGCCCTCGAGCGCGATGGGGTAGTGCAGCCCGCGGCCGAGGAACAGCGCGTTCTGCTTGGGCGCGAAGGCCTCGGCCCAGGCGATCACCTGCGGCTCGAGCGCGAGGGCCGCCTGCATGGCCGCGGGGATGTGCCGCAGCTTCCTGAGCCACATCTCCTCGTCGGCGGGAGCGAGGCGCCCGCGGAGCTTGGCGAGCGTCAGCGCGAGCAGGAACAGCGCGACGAGCTGGGTGGTGAACGCCTTGGTGGAGGCGACGCTCACTTCGGTGCCGGCGCGCGTCAGGAACACCATCTCGGTCTGGCGCACCATCGAGCTCGTCGCCACGTTGCAGATGGCGAGCGCATGCGGCTGGCCCTGCGTCTTGGCGTGCGCGAGTGCTGCGAGGGTGTCGGCGGTCTCGCCCGACTGCGACACCACGACCACCAGCGTGCGCGGATCCGGCACGCTCTGCCGGTAGCGGTACTCGCTGGCGATCTCGACCTCGCAGGGGATACCCACGAGGGTCTCGATCCACTGGCGTCCCACCAGCCCCGAGAAGTAGCTGGTGCCGCAGGCGAGCACCAGCACGCGCTCGATGCCGGGCAGCACGGCAGCGGCCTTGGCGCCGAAGAGCTCGGGCGTGATCGCGGACACCGCCTCGAGCGTGTCGGACACCGCGCGCGGCTGCTCGAAGATTTCCTTCTGCAGGTAATGACGATAGGGCCCCAGCTCGACCGCGCCGACGCCGGCCTCGACGGTGATCACCTCGCGTTCCGCGCGCCTGCCCTTGGCGTCGTAGATCGCGTAGCCGTCGCGGCGCACATCGGCGACATCGCCCTCGTCGAGGTAGGCCACCCGCCGCGTCACGCTGAGCAGGGCGGCCGCGTCGGAGGCGAGGAAATGATCGTCGTCGCCGATGCCCACGACCAGCGGGCTGCCGGCGCGCGCGCCGACCACGCGGCCGGGCTCGCGCGTGCTGATCGCGGCGATGGCGTAGGCACCCTCGAACTCGGCCACCGCGGCCTGCACGGCGCGCAGCAGGTCGCCGCCGCCCTCGGCATGCCAGTTGGAGTGGATGAGGTGCGCGATCACCTCGGTGTCGGTCTGCGTGGCGAACACGTAGCCCTGCGCCTTGAGGCGCGTGCGCAGCTCCTCGTAGTTCTCGATGATGCCGTTGTGCACCACCGCGACCTCGCCGCCCGACACGTGCGGGTGCGCATTGGTCTCGCTGGGCGCGCCGTGCGTCGCCCAGCGCGTGTGAGAGATGCCGGTGGTGCCGGCGAGGTGCCGGGTCTCGGCCTGCCTCGCGAGGTCGGCGACGCGCGCCACGCTCACCAGGCGGTCGAGCTTGGCCGAGCCTTCGCCGATGACGGCGAGGCCGGAGGAATCGTAGCCGCGATACTCGAGGCGGCGGATGCCGTCGATCAGGACGGGGACCACGTTATGGGGCGACGAAGCGCCGACGATGCCGCACATGATGGATTCCTTTCTACGTCGTCATCCCCACGAAAGTCGTCATCCCCGCGAAAGCGGGGACCCAGATGTGGCGCCACGCCAAGGCTGGGTCCCCGCTTTCGCGGGGATGGCAGACCCACGGGGCGACGCGATCATTTGGCCTTCTTCCTCGGCCGCTGCCAGCCCTTGAGCGACACCTGGCGCGCCCGCGCGATGGTGAGCTCACCCGGGGGTGCCGCCTCGGTGATGGTGCTGCCCGCGGCGATGGTCGCGCCCGCGCCGATCTCGATGGGCGCCACCAGCACGCAGTTCGAGCCGACATGCACGTTGTCGCCGATGATGGTGCGGTGCTTGTTGGCGCCGTCGTAGTTGGCGACGATCGAGCCCGCGCCGAAGTTGATGTCGGTGCCGAGGCTCGCGTCGCCGATGTACGCGAGGTGGTTGGCCTTGCTGCGTGCGCCCAGCGTGGCCGCCTTGACCTCGACGAAGTTGCCGATGTGCACCTCGTCACCGATGGTGGCGCCCGGGCGCATGCGCGCATAGGGGCCGATGCGCGCGCCGCGGCCGATGGTGGCGCCCTCGAGGCTGCACAGCGGCTCGATGCGCGTGCCCTCGCCCACGTGCACGTCGCGCAGCACGCAGTGCGCGCCGATGCTCGCGCCGGCGGCCAGCGTGCAATGGCCCTCGAACACGCAGCCCACGTCGATGAAGCTGTCGGGTGCGGCCTCGAGCGTGCCGCGGATGTCGATGCGCGCAGGATCGGCGAGCGTGGTCCCGCCGGCCATCAGTGCGTCGGCACGCCGGCGCTGGACGATGCGCTCTGCGGCCGCGAGCTCCCCGCGGTCGTTGATGCCGCGTGCCACGTCGGCGTCGGCGGCGAGCTCGGCCTGCACCGTCACGCCGTCGGCAAGCGCCATCTTCACCACGTCGGTGAGGTAGTACTCGCCCTGCGCGTTGTGCGGCGAGAGCTTCCCCACCCAGCTCGCCAGCAGCGCCGAGGGCGCCGCCAGCGCGCCGGTGTAGATCTCGTCGACGGCACGTTCGGCCGCGGAGGCGTCGCGCTCCTCGACGATGGCGCGAACGCCACCCGCCGCGTCGCGCAGGACGCGGCCGAGGCCCCTGGGATCGGCCACGCGCGCGGTGAGCACGGCAAGCCGGCCTCGCGCCGCGGTGGCCGCGAGGCCTGCGAACACCTCGGCGGGAATCAGCGGGCAGTCGCCGTTGGCGACCACCGTCACGCCGTCGTGGGGAAGCGCCTCGAGCGCGAGGCGCACCGCGTCGCCGGTGCCGCGCGGCGGGTCCTGCGTCACGTAGACGAGGCCCGCGTTGCGCGCGTCCGCCGAGAGCGCCGCCTGCACGGCTTCGCCGCCGTGGCCCACCACCAGCGCGATCGCCGCGGGTGCGGGCGCCGAAGCACCTGCCGCGCGCGCCGCCTCGACCGCATGCGAGACCAGCGGCACACCCGCAAGCGGATGCAGCATCTTGGGCAGCGCGGAGCGCATTCGCTTGCCCTGGCCTGCGGCGAGAATCACGAATTGGATCGGCGAGGCCGTCACGGCACGTGCGTTCGGGGCATTGCGGACGCGCAATGATACCCTCGACCTCGAAGGACCCGCCCGCCCCATGTCGATCATCGCAGTGTTCAACCAGAAGGGCGGCGTCGGCAAGACGACGACCGCCCTCAACCTGCTCGCGGCCATCGCGCGGCGCGGCACGCGCCCGCTCGGCATCGACCTCGATCCGCAGGCGCACCTGTCGCACATCCTCGGCGTCGAGCCCAAGCGCTCCGAGGACACGATGTACGGCTTCTTCATGCACCAGCGACCGCTCGAGGACATCGCCGCGATCAGCGCTTCCGGGGTGATGATCTGCCCCGCGAACCTCGAGCTCGCCAAGATCGACGCGCTGCTCGGCAAGGGCGTGAACATCGTCACCCGGCTGCGCCTCGCGCTGCACGCGCCGTCGATGCCCAGGATGCCGGTGGTCATCGACTGCTGCCCGCTGCTCAACGCGCTGTCGCTCAACGCGGTGTTCGCCTGCGACCTCCTGCTGGTGCCGGTGTCGGCCGACTACCTCTCGATGCAGGGCGCCAAGGAGGTCGAGCGCGCGCTCAACGCGCTCGAGCCGGTGTTCAAGCGCCGCCTGCCGCGGCGCTACCTGCTCACGCGCTACGACCTGCGCCGCAAGATGAGCGCCGAGATCGAGGCCGAGATGCACGCGACCTTCCGCGCGGGCGAGGTCTGCACGATCCCCATCCGCGAGAACGCCAAGCTCGCCGAGAGCCCCGCGATAAGGCTGGACGTGTTCCGCCACGCGCCGCAAAGCCGCGGCGCGCACGACTACGACGCGCTGGCCGAGGCGCTGTCGGCGGAAGGGTTCGTCCCGGCGCGCACCAAGAGTGCGGGCGGGTGATCGGGGGCCCGGCGGCCCGCGATTCAGCGCGATAGCGCGCGCTGCGCGGCGTCCTGGGCGGCGATGAGGCCGATGATGCCCTCGACGTCGAGGGGATCGCTTCGCCGCGAAACGCTGTTCTCGCGACGCTCGACGATTTCGCAACGCTGGTACATCTGGTTGAGGCGCCGCTCCGCGTCCTCGGCGGTGGCGGCCATGATCTGGATGTTGTCCACACGCTGTCCGAGACGGGTGCGAATGGTGAAGCCGAAGCGCGTCATGTCCATATCCTCCCCCAGAGGCTACGGGGCCTGGCCGTGTCGCCAAGTCCTCCGCAGGCGCGGCACGTGTCCTTATCGGTCAAGGCCTTCCGCGTCCGGGTTGCTATGATAGTTCAAGGATCGTATGCAAATAGCATTCCGGCGCGCCCGACGGGCGCCCTCGTCGCCCCCGTGCCTGCTCCCGACCCCGAGCTTGTCCATGCTGCATCCGACGGCCTGTACGCTTCAATGCGGCGCATGGGGCTGGTAAGTGCTCACTCAGAATACAGGCTCCAGCCGCTGGACGGCGGCGTCTCCTCCGATATCGTCAAGGTCGAAACCTCGCAGGGCGCGACCTTTTGCGTCAAGCGCGCCCTCGCGAGACTCAAGGTGGCCGGCGACTGGCAGGCACCCGTGAGCCGCAACCGTGCCGAGGTGGCGTGGCTGCGCTTCGTCGGCGATCGCTTCCCGGGGCGCGCCCCCGCGCTGCTCGGCGACGACCCGGAAGGCGGCGCCTTCGCGATGGCCTGGCTCGATCCGGCGACCCATCCCGTGTGGAAGGCGCGCTTGCGCGACGGCCACATCGTCGCCGCCGAAGCGGCCGCGGTGGGCGCGCTGCTCGGCCGCATCCACGCCGCCAGCGCGGGCCGCGACGAGGTGATCCGCGATTTCGACAACGACGCGATCTTTTATCCCATCCGGCTCGAGCCCTACCTTGTCGCCACGGGCCGCGCGCATCCCGACCTCGCCCATCGCTTCACCGCGCTGGTCGCCACCACGCAATCGAGCAAGCACGTGCTGGTGCACGGCGACTACTCGCCCAAGAACATCCTCGTCGGGCCCGACGGCCCCGTGGTCCTCGACGCCGAGTGCGCCTGGTACGGCGACCCCGCCTTCGACCTGGCCTTCGTCGCCAATCACCTGCTGCTCAAAGGTGTGTGGCGCCCGCAGTGGCGCGCGCGCTACCTCGAGGGCCTCGCCGCGCTGGTCGATGCGTATCGCGCCCATGCCGTGTGGGAGCCGTGGCCCGTGCTCGAGGCGCGTGTGGCCGCGCTGCTGCCGGCGCTCCTGCTGGCGCGCGTCGACGGCAAGTCGCCCGCCGAGTACATCACCACGGACGCCGACCGCGATGCGATCCGCCGCTTCGCGCGGCCGCGGATCGCGCAGCCGCCCCCGACGATCGCGGCGATCGCGCGGGACTGGAGCGAGGCATGAGCGCCGCCGGACCGCTCCAAGGCGCTCGCCCCCCTCAGGGGGGAAGCGGGCATCGCCCGCTCCGGGGGGAACGATCATGACCTCGGCGATCGTGCGCGTGCATGCACGCCGCGTGTTCGACTCGCGCGGCCGGCCCACCGTCGAGGCCGAGGTCGCGTTGGCGGGCGGCGCGCTGGGGCGCGCCATCGCGCCGGCCGGGGCCTCGCGCGGCAGCCACGAGGCGGTGGAGCTGCGCGATGGCGGCGACGCTTATGGGGGCCACGATGTGTCGCGCGCGCTCGCCGCGGTCGACGGCGCGATCGCCGCGCGCCTCGCGGGCATGGATGCCCTCGACCAGCGCGGCATCGACGCGGCGCTTTGCGCGCTGGACGGCACGCCGCAGAAATCGCGCCTCGGCGGCAACGCCACCGTGGCGGTGTCGCTGGCCGTCGCGCACGCCGCGGCGGCGGCGCGCGGCCTGCCGCTGTGGCGGCATCTCGCCGAGCCGGCGGAGCGTGACGAGGCGGCGCCAGCGGACGGCGCTGGGCGACGGCCACCGACGCTGCCGCTGCCGCAGATCCAGGTGTTCGGCGGCGGCGCGCATGCGGGCCGGCGCATCGACATCCAGGACCTGATGGTGATCCCCGTCGGCGCACGCTCCTTCGCGCAGGCGCTGGAATACGTCGAGCGCGTGTACCGCGCCGCGGGCGTGCTGATGCGCGACAGCGGCCGGCTCGCCGGTGTCGCCGACGAGGGCGGCTACTGGCCGCTTTTCGACGGCAACGAGGACGCGCTCGCCACGCTGGCGCGCGCCATCGAGGCCGCGCGGCTCGTGCCCGGTGACGACGTGGCCATCGCGCTCGACATCGCCGCGTCGGAATTCGGCCGCGGCGGCCGCTACACGCTGGCGCTGGAGCAGCGAAGCCTCGACCGCGACGCGCTGGCCGCGCTGTGGCTCGACTGGGTCGCGCGCTACCCCATCCGCTCCATCGAGGACCCTTTCGCCGAGGACGATCGCGAGGGCTTCGCGGCCTTCATGCGCGCGGCGCCCCCATCGCTGCAGGTGGTCGGCGACGACCTCCTCGTGACCTCGGCCGCGCGCGTCGCCGACGCCGCCGCGGGGAAGCTGTGCAACACCGCGCTGATCAAGGTGAACCAAGCCGGCACGCTCTCCGAGGCGCGCGACGCGCTGCGCGAGGCGCAGGCGCGCGGCATGGCGGCCATCGTGTCGGCGCGCTCGGGCGAGACCGAGGACGTGTCGATCGCGCACATCGCCGTCGGCTTGGGCGCAGGGCAGCTCAAGGTGGGCTCGTTCGCGCGCAGCGAGCGCATGGCCAAGTGGAACGAGGTGCTGCGCATCGAGGAGGCGGGCGGGCTCGCCTACGCCGGTGCCGGCGCGCTCGGCGGCAAGTAGCCCGCCGCCGCGGATTCCGCGACAATCGCGCCTTGCGCGAGGCGTACCGGCCCGGTGCCGGGCGCCCGGCCAACTCCGGGAGGCGTCATGCATTGCACGCAGTGCGGCAAGCCGATCGACAACGACGCGAAGTTCTGTCCCCACTGCGGCGCCCGCGTGGCGGCCGAGGCGGCGGCTTCGCCCCCTTCGTCCCCACCGCCGGCCGCGCGCGCCTCGGGCTCGCCGGGCGGCGCCGCTGCCGGGGGCGGCGGCGCATCCCCCGGCAGCGGCGCGGCGAACCCCGGCGGCGCGACGAGCTCTGGCAGCGGCGCAGCGAACCCCGGCGGCGGTGCGGCTCCGGGCAGTGCCGGCGCCGACTTCGGCCGCGCGGCCAGCGACGCGGCCGCCGCGGCGAGCGCCGCGCTGTCGCGGGTCGACGGCGCCGGCATCCTGGCGCGCGTCAAGGCCATCCTGCTGTCGCCGCGGACCGAATGGCCGGTGATCGAGGCGGAGCAGAAGAAGCCCGCCGACATCTGGATGGGCTACGTGCTGCCGCTGGTCGCGCTGTCGGCGATCTGCGGCGCGCTGGGCATGATGTTCATCGGGATCTCGGTGCCGGTCGTAGGACGCATCCGCAGCGGGGCCGTCGCGGGCATCGGCGGGGCGGTCCTCAACATCGTCATGACCTTCGTGGCGGTGTTCGTCGTCGCCTGGATCGTCAACTGGCTGGCGCCCAAGTTCGGCGGCCAGCAAGACCGGCTGCGCGCACTCAAGGTGGTCGCGTACAGCTCGACGGCCGCGTGGGTCGCGGGTGTGCTCACGCTGCTGCCTGCGCTCGCCTTCATCGCCATGCTGGTGAGCCTGTACAGCTTCTACCTGCTCTACCTCGGCCTGCCGGTGATGATGCGCGCGCCGCGCGAGAAGGCGCTGGGCTACACGGTGGTGGTGGTGCTCTGCGCCATCGTCGCCATGGTGCTGGTGGGCCTGGTCGTCAGCGTGCTGTCGGCGACGCTGGGCCTGCGCACGCCCGGCCTCTCGGGCGGACAGCTCTCCCACGGCGGTTCCGACGACCAGACGGCGGCCGTGCTGTCGAACATGTTCGGCGGCAAGACCGACGCCGACAAGGCGCGCGTCAAGGACGCGATGTCGCAGTTGACGCAGATGGGCAAGGACGTCGAGGCCGCCGAGAAGGCCGCGCGCGCCGCGGGCCAGGACCCGAATGCCGCGGCCGCCAACGCCATCGACCTCGGCAAGGTGCTCAACGCCACCGGCGCCGTGGTCGCCGGCGGCAAGGACGTGCAGCCCGTCGATTTCCATGCGCTCAAGGACATGCTGCCGGCCAGTGTCGACGGGCTTGCGCAGCACGACGCCGAAGGTCAGGCGGGTGAGGCCGCGGGCATGAAGGGCAGCAGCGCCTCGGCGCGCTACGGCACGGGCAACGGCAGCGCCGACCTGCGCCTCGAGATCGCCGACATGGGCTCGCTGTCGGGCCTCGCGGGCATCGCCGCGCGCTTCAACCCCAAGGTGGAGAAGGAAACCTCCGACGGCTACGAGCGCACGCGCACCGTCGACGGCCGCATCGTCCACGAGCGCTACAACCGCACCTCGAAGTCGGGCGAGTTCGGCGTGATGGTCGGCAACCGCTTCCTCGTCACCGCGCGCGGCGAGAACGTCGGCGAATCGACCCTCGAGGCCGCGGTGAAGTCGGTCGACGTGGTGAAGCTCGCGGCGCTGGCGAAGTAAGCCGACGTCCCCGCGCCGTCATCCCCGCGCCACCCACCGTCATCCCCGCGAAAGCGGGGACCCACCAGCCGTCATCCCCGCGCCACCCACCGTCATCCCCGCGAAAGCGGGGACCCACCAGCCGTCATCCCCGCGCCACCCACCGTCATCCCCGCGAAAGCGGGGACCCACCAGCCGTCATCCCCGCGCCACCCACCGTCATCCCCGCGAAAGCGGGGACCCAGCCGTGACGGTACGACTGGATTCCCGCGTTCGCTGGAATGACGAATTACGGTTCAGCCGACCAGGTGCCGCGCGAGCTCGGCGAACCCCGCGCCGCCCTTCCCCTGGGTGACATAGCGGGGCGGCGTGGCGATGCGGTCGAGGAAGGGCCGCACGTTGGCCACGCCCACCGAGCGGTCGAAGAACGCGAACATGGGCGCGTCGTTGGGCGAGTCGCCGGCGAACACGAAGTCGTGGCGGCGGGCGTCGAGGTCGACGTCGAATTGCTCGGCGAGCAGCGCGCGCGTCATCGACAGCTTGTCGTAGCGGCCGAACCAGCCGTTGACGTGGATCGAGGACACCTTGGCCGTCATGCCCTCGGCTTCCATCAGCGCGACGATGCGGTCGATCGCCTCGCGCGGCAGCGGCGGCACGTCCTCGCAGAAGTCGATGGCGACGTCGGCCTCGCGGTAGCGCTGGTCCGAGGCGAGTGCCGTGCCCGGCACCTCGCGCAGGATGCGCTCGCCGATGGCGTCGAGGCGCAGGCGGTTGGCGGCGCGCGTCGCCTCGTCGACCACGAAGCGGCGCAGGAACTTGTTGCGTGCCCGGTCGTGGCGCATCCACAGCGCGCCGTTCTCGCCCACCACGCCCGACACCGGCCACATGCGCGCGATGTGGTCGCACCAGCCCGCGGGCCGGCCGGTGATGGGGATGACGCGGATCCCCGCGGCCTCGAGGCGCTCCATCGCCGCGTAGGCCTCGGCGGTGAGGCGCCCGTGCGTGGTCAGCGTGTCGTCGATGTCGGTGAGCACGGCGAACACGACGTCGCGCGGCATGGCGTCGAGCGGCTGCATCACCGCGTGGTTGGCATCCGGTTCCAAGGCGATTCCTTCGTGAACATGCGGTTCGTATCGCGGCGGCCGCGGCGGCTTCAGGGCAGCGGCACCGGCGTGCCCTGGGGCACCCAGGGCGGCGGTGGCCGCCAGGCCTCGAGCGCCGCAAGCAGGCCGTCCACGCGCTCGACGACCGTCAGCATGGTGCGATGCGCGTCGCGCAGCAGGCCGTCGGCGACGCAGCGCTCGAGCTGGGCCAGGAAGGCGTCGTAGTAGCCCTCGACGTTCACCAGCACCACCGGCGCGGTGACGATGGCGAGCTGGTTCCAGGTGAGCATCTCGCAGGCCTCGTCGAAGGTGCCGAAGCCGCCCGGCAGCACCACGAAGGCCTGCGAACGGCTCGCCATCAGCGCCTTGCGCTGGTGCATGGTGTCGACCACGATCAGCTCGTCGATGTCGCGCTTGCCCGCCTCGCGCGCCATCAGCGCCGCGGTGATGATGCCGACTACCTTGCCCCCCGCCGCCTTGGCCGCGCGCGCGGTCTCGTTCATGAGGCCGATGCCGCCGCCGCCGTACACCAGCGTGATGCCCTCGCGCGCGAACAGCCGCCCGAGCTCGCGGGCGGCCTCGGCATACGCCGGGCGGTTGCCGACGTTGCCGCCGCAGAACACGCAGGCGCTGGCGGGCTTCATCCGGGTCGCGCCGAGGCGACGTAGTCGCGCACGGCGCTGGTGGCCTCGAGGCCGAGCCCGAGCCCGCACTTGCTCCGCCGCCACAGCACGTCGTCGGCGGTGCGCGCCCACTCCTCGCGCAGCATCCAGTCGACCTCGCGCGCGCAAAGGTCGTTGCCGAACACCGTCCCCAGGTCGGCGGGTGACGCGGCGTCGTCCAGCACCTCGAAGGCGCGCGCGCCATGGCGCTGCGACAGCGCGCGCAGCAGCGTGTGTGGAAGCTCCGCGTAGCGCGTGCAGAGCGCCGCATAGAGCGCCGCGCGGTCGCCCCCGGCGAAATCCCCGCCCGGCAGCGCGCGCGTGCCGCTCCACGCGGGCTTCATGGTCGGGAAGAACGGCGCGAGCTCGGTGAGCGCGTGCTCGGCGAGCTTGCGGTAGGTGGTGATCTTGCCGCCGTAGATCGACAGCATCGGCGGCGTGAGCGGGTCCTTGCTGTCGACCTTCAGCACGTAGTCGCGCGTCACCGCCGAAGGGTTGGCCGCGCCGTCGTCGTACAGCGGGCGCACGCCGCTGTAGCTCCACACCACGTCGTCGCTGGAGATCGGCTTCGCGAGGTAGGCGTTGGCGATGTCGACCAGGTACTGCGTCTCGGTGGCATCGATCGCCGGCGCTTCCCAGGCATCGACCGGAATGTCGGTGGTGCCGATCAGCGAGTACTTCTGCTGGTAGGGGATCACGAACACGATCCGCCGGTCGGCGTTCTGCAGGATGTAGGCGTGCTCCTCGGGATGCACGCGCGGCACGACGATGTGGCTGCCCTTCACGTGGCGCACGCCGGCGTCGCCCGGCTTGCCGTCGACCAGGTCGTGCAGCACCTTCACCCAGGGCCCCGCGGCATTGACGATGGCGCGCGCGCGGAGCTCGCTGCGCGCGCCGCCCGACTCGACCTCGGCGCGCCACACCGGGCCGTCCCGACGCGCCGAGACGAGCGTCGTGCGCGTGCGGATCGAGGCGCCCATGCGCGCCGCGTCCTGCGCGTTGGCGAGCACCAGGCGCGCATCGTCGACGCGCGCATCGGCGTAGACGAAGCCTTTCCGGAACTGCGCCTTGAGCCCCGCGCCCCAGCGGCTGCCGTCGAGGCGGACGCCGCGCGACTTGGGCAGCGTCTGGCGCCCGCCCAGGTGGTCGTAGAGGAAGAGCCCCGTGCGGATCATCCACGCGGGCCGCAGGTGCGGCTCGTGCGGCAGCACGAAAGCCAGGGGCTCGATCAAGTGCGGCGCGATCCCGAGCAGCACCTCGCGCTCGGCCAGCGCCTCGCCCACCAGGCGGAACTCGTAGTGCTCGAGGTAGCGCAGGCCCCCGTGGATGAGCTTGGTGCTCTGCGACGAGGTGTGCGAGGCGAGGTCGTCGCGCTCGACCAGCGCCACCGAGAGGCCGCGGCCGGCCGCGTCGCGGGCGATGCCCGCGCCATTGATGCCGCCGCCGACGACGAGCAGGTCGTAGGTCGTGTCGCTCATGGGGAAGGCGCCGATTCTACCGGATGGGGTACCATCGCCCGCACCGCGCCGGTGACCGGCGCCCGCGAAAGCCCGCTCCCCGCGCCATGGCCGAGACCCGATCCCCGCCCGAGCGCCCGCCCGGCGAGCATCCCCAACCCGACTACATGCGCACGATCCTGATCGTGGCGCTGACGGTCGCGCTGGTCGCCTGTAGCGCGTGGATCCTCAAGCCCTTCCTGGCGGCGTTCATCTGGGCGGTGATGATCGTCATCGCCACCTGGAACGTGAAGACGGACATCGAGCGCCACCTGGGCGGCCGGCGCAGCCTGGCCGTGATGCTGATGACGCTGGCGATCGTGCTCCTGCTGGTCGTGCCCATCGTCGTCGCGGTCAAGCAGTTCATCGAGCATTTCGACGACATCAAGGCCGGGTTCGCCTGGCTCAACGGCCGCGACATCCCGCCGCCACCCGAGTGGGTCGGCCGCATCCCGCTGCTCGGCGCCACCATCGTCGAGCGCTGGAACGCGTTCACCAGCAGCGACCCCATGTCGGTGCTGCGGCCGCTGCTGCCCTCGGCGGGCAGCATCGCGACCTGGGTGGCCGGGCGTGCCGGCTCGGTGGGGGCGGTGCTGGTCGACCTTTTGCTGATCGTGGTGTTCTCGGCGATCCTCTACGCCACCGGGGAAGTCGCCGCGCGCGGCGCCATGCACTTCGCGTGGCGCATCGGCGGCGAGCGCGGCGCACGCGCCTGCACCCTCGCGGCGCAGTCGGTGCGCGCCGTCGCACTGGGCATCGTCGTCACCGCGCTCGCGCAGTCCGTGCTGGCCGGCGTGGGACTCGCCATCGCCGGCGTGCCCAACGCCTCGATGCTCACCGCGCTGATGTTCGTGCTCTGCCTCGCGCAGATCGGCGCGATCCCGGTGCTCGCACCGGTCGCGATCTGGATGTTCTGGAAGGACTCGGTCGGCTGGGGCGCCTTCCTGGTGGTGTGGTGCGTCGTCGTCGGCGCGCTCGACAACGTCCTGCGGCCGCTCTTGATCCGCCGCGGCGCCGACCTGCCCCTGCTGCTGGTGATGCTGGGGGTGATCGGCGGCCTGCTGGGCTTCGGCATCGTCGGCCTGTTCGTGGGCCCGGTGGTGCTCGCGGTGACCTTCACCCTCGCCAAGGCGTGGATCGACGAGGGCGAGCCGATGCCGGAAACCCACGCGCCGCTGCCGCCGCCGCCGGAAAAGCGCAAGCGAAGGCGCCTGCGGAAGACCGCGCCGCCGAAGCCGTAGCCGTCGCCGTCGCAGCTGTGGTCGGGCCCGCGACAGCCGGCGCGGGCCGGGGGGCCGGGTCAGCTCCCCGGCCGTGTCATCGCCCTGGCGTCGACCCAGCGGTCGAAGTCCTCGGCGGACACGAGCCCCAGCGCCAGCGCAGCCTCCTTGAGGCCGGTGCGCTCGCGGTAGGCCTTGAGCGCGATCTTCGCCGAGTTCTCGTAGCCGATGTGCGGGTTGAGCGCGGTGACCAGCATCAGCGACTGCGCGACGTGCTCGGCGATGCGCTCGCGTTCCGGCTCGATGCCGCGCGCGCAGCGCAGGTCGAACGAATCCATGGTGTCGGCGAGGAGGTTCGCCGACTCGAGCAGGTTGTGCAGCATCACCGGCTTGTAGACGTTGAGCTGGAAATGCCCCTGCGTGCCGGCGAAGGCCACGGCCGCGTCGTTGCCGAACACCTGCACGGCGACCTGCGTGGTCGCCTCGCATTGCGTGGGGTTGATCTTCCCCGGCATGATCGACGAACCAGGCTCGTTGTCGGGGATGGTGATCTCGCCGAAACCCGCTCGCGGGCCGCTGGCGTACAGCCGCACGTCGTTGGCGATCTTCATCAGCGCGCCGCCCAGCGTGCGCAGACTCGCGCTCGCCGTCACGATCGCGTCGTGGGCGCTCATCAGCGCGAACTTGTTCGGCGCCGACGTGAAGGGCTTGCCGGTGATGGCGGCGATCTCCGCCGCGACCTTCTCGCCGAAGCGCTCGTGCGCGTTGAGCCCGGTGCCCACGGCCGTGCCGCCCAGCGCCAGCGGGTAGAGCTCGCGCACTGCGGCGACGATGCCGCGCCGCGCGTCGTGGAGCTGCGCGGCCCATCCGCCGATCACCTGGCCGAGCGTGACCGGCGTCGCATCCTGCATGTGGGTGCGCCCGAGCATCACCACGCCGGCGAAGTCCGCCGCCTTGGCGTCGAGCGTGGCGGCGAGGCGGTCGAGCGCGGGCAGCGTGCGGTCCTCGATCACCATGACGCCGGCGACGTGCATCACCGCCGGGAACACGTCGTTGGACGACTGGCCGCGGTTGACGTCGTCATTGGGGTTGATGGGCTTCTTCGAGCCGACCACGCCGCCCGCGAGCTGGATCGCGCGGTTGGCGATCACCTCGTTGGCGTTCATGTTCGACTGCGTGCCCGAGCCGGTCTGGAACACCACCAGCGGGAACTCGCCGTCGAGCTTGCCCTCGATCACCTCGCCGGCGGCGCGCTCGATCAACGCGGCCTTGTCGGCGGGAAGCTCGCCCAGCGACGCGTTGGCGCGCGCCGCGGCCTTCTTGACCACGCCGAAGGCGCGTATCACGTCGCGCCCGAAGCGGAAGCCGGGCTGCCCGATGGGGAAGTTGTCGACGGAGCGCTGGGTCTGCGCGCCCCAGAGGTGGTCCGCCGGGACGCGTACTTCGCCGAGCGCGTCCTTCTCGATGCGTTCGCTGGCCATCCGGGGATGGTAGCGTCAGCGCGGCGCCTCGCCGCGCCGGGGTTTGACGAGGATCAGAAGGGCGCCGTGGTGGCGTTGCGGTTGACCACGCGCACGACGAGGTTGCAGGTCGAGTCGCTGAAGTTGCCGGTCAGCCCGGTGACCTGGTCGTCGCGGTTGACGCCGATCGCGAACCGGTACTCGAGGCCACGTGCGAGCTGGAACACCGTATCGGTCGCCGACATGGTCCATTCGCCCGTGCCCGCGTAGCCGCGCATGCCCACCTGCGTCGAGGTCGGCAGCCAGTTGACGCCGTCGTCGACGCTGTACCAGAGCGACGAACGCCAGGATACGGGTCCATCGGCGAGCCCGTTCACGCGGCCCGACACCAGCGCGGCGCGGCGGTAGGGCACATCCACGACCGCGTCGGTCACGCACACGTACTTGATGTTGCCGACCTCCGGGACGACCCATGCGCCGAGGTCCTGGCCTTCGTCGAGCACCGTCGGCGACAGGGCGGCACCCAGGCGGTTCATGAAGATCGCCATCTGTGCGCGCGTGACGGGATCGGCGGGGCAATAGGCCGTGGTCGTGCAGCCGAGGGTCACGCCGCGGTTGCGCAACCAGTCGACGTTGGCGCAGAACGCGTTGTCCGACGCCACGTCGGTCATGCCCGAGCAGTAGCCCACCCCTTCCATCGCGCCCATGTCGACGGCGGCGCCCACCGAGCGCGGGAATCCGGCGCCGCGCTGGTCCGTCGTCTGCGAGAACGGATTGCTGCCGGCGTCCTTCGCGGGGCTGTTCAGCAGCAGCGGCATCGTGTTCGCAGCGGCACCCGCGATCAGCGTGCCGCCGTTGGCCGAGGGTGGCCCCAGCAACGGGTCGACGTTGATCAGGCTCGCCACGTTGTTGACGGTGATCCCGCACAACGCGCACACGGTCTCGATGATGGAATGGTCGACGGTGACGTTGATGGCCGGCGTATTGCCGGTGAAGTTGTAGAGGTCGCTCTTGTTGGGAAGCTGCGAACCCGAAAGGATCGACGAATACAGGGAAAGCCGTGGGTCGAGGTAGGCGCCAGCGGACCGGCCGGTGAGCACGCCACCAGCAGCGCCGACGATCGCCGTGTTGTCGGCGATGGTCGAATTGGCGATGGTGACGTCGACGTTGCCGAATGCCTCCACGCCGCCGCCGTCCTGGGTCGCCGTGTTGCCCCAGATCGTCGAGTTGGTGATGCTCGAGCTCACACGGCCGGCTTCGGTTTGCAGTGTCGAATCGTTCTGCGAGATCAGGACACCCCCGGCGTGATGCGAGAGGTTGCCGGATATCTCGGAATTCGAGATCGTCACGTGGGTCGCCGCGATCCCGCCCCCGGGGTACGAGAATGCGCCGGGCGGATTGGGCCGGTCGATGCGGTTGAAAACGATGCGCGAGCGCGTCACCGTCAGGAAGGTGCCGTCGAACGCCGAGATCGCCCCGCCCAGGCCCTGGAGGTTGTCGGGCGCCACGTAGTTGTCCTCGAACAGGCTGTCGCTGATCGCCACCAGGGTGGCGGTACGGGTGCCGCCGCAATAATCCGCCGCACTGATGGCGCCGCCCGCGTAGCTCCCGGTGTTCCCGCCGAGCACCGGCCTCGCCGCGTTGCCGGTGAAGGACGAGCGGGTGACCGACAAGGCCTGGTCCGCATACTGGGCACGGAACGAGATGGCGCCGCCCGACTTGGCCGCGTTGTCGACGAACGACATGTCGTCGACGGTGAGGCTGTGGGCGGTGAAGATCGCACCGCCCGAGCTGTCGGCGACGTTGCGCCGGGCATGCGCCAGCGTCATGTGGCGAATGATCACCTGGTAATCGGCAGGCCCGGTCAGGTCCGGGCAGGTCACCGGCGTGGACGAATCGATGATGGTGAAGATGCGGCTGGAAAAGTTGCCGTCGACGGTGAGGTTGCCGACGCCGGGGCCGTCGATGGTGAGCGGTCCCTTGCTGATGAGGATGCTGCCCGACGTGAGGGTGATGGTGCCGTTGACCGAGAAGTTGACGGTATTGGCGCCCGGATTGGCGTTCGCCTGCGCGACCGCGTCGCGCAAGGAGCCCGCGCCGCCGTCGGCGAGGGTGGTGACGGTGAAGGTCGCGGCGCTCGTGCCGGGGCTCGCCACGAGCGAGAGAGCACCCGCCAGCACCGCGGCGCAGATGCTCGGGCGGCTCATTGCGCACCTCCGTCGGCTGCGACATCGTAGGGCGACACGGTACCGTTGGCGTTGTCGACCTCGACCACGAGCTGGCACCTCGAATCGGCCAGGTTGCCGGTGGTCGCCGCGGCGATATCGTCGCGGCGAAGACCGATGGCGAAGCGCATCGCGGTTCCGGTGGGAAGCGGGCCGCCGGCAACCGGCGAAGCGGTCGACCAGGCACCCGCCGCGCTGCTCGCGCGGATGGTCGCGCCCTCGAGCGGGATCCAGGTCGTGCCGCCGTCCAAGCTGAGGAGCGGCGTCGCGGCCCAGGCGCTGGCGTTGGCATTCCCGAGGCCGCTCACCGCGGCACGAAGGACGCCGGCGCGCGGATAGACGGCGGCCGGCAAGGTCGCGGTTTCGCAAACCCGGATGGGATCGCCGGCGGGCAGCACCACCGCGCCGGGAGCCGCATCGACGACCAGGCGCTGCGTGGTGAGCGCGGTGCCGAGCCGGTTCATGAAGATCGCCATCTGTGCGCGCGTCACCGAATCCGTGGGACAGTACGTCGTGGCCGTGCAGCCCAGGGTGACCGCGCGGTTCTTGAGCCATTCGACGTTCCGGCAATACGACGCCGTGCTGTCGACGTCGGTGAATCCGACGCAGGGAGCCGCCTGCACGGCGGGCGTGCCGGCTGCGGCGGCGAATGCGGCGACTGCAGCCACTGCGGTGCGCCGGGTGGAGGTCTTGGTCATGTTCAGCCTCCGAAGGGGACGCCCGCGGGGTCGCCGTTGCGATTGGTGATGCCGACCGAGACCTGGCAGCGACCGGTGGCGAAGTTGCCCGTGGTCCCGCTCACCGCGTCGTCCCGCATGATGCCCACCGCGAAGCGGTAGGCCTGGCCGGGATCGAGGTCCATCGCCGTCTGCGCGGTCGCCTCGGACCAGAGGTTCGCCGCCGAGCTCCCGGGCATCGCGCTTCCGGCATCGTTCCAGCTGCCGCCGCCGTCGGTGCTGTAGTAGACGCCGAGGCGCCATGCCACGCTGTTGCCGTCGGCGAGGCCGGCGATGATGCCCTCGATGCTCGCGGCACGGGGATAGGTCGACGCCGCGGTATCGCCGGTGACGCAGACCATCGACGGGCTGCCGATGGCACCGACCGTCGTCGCGCCCAGCAGGGACTCGTTGAAAAGCGTGTCCACGCTGAGGGCCTTGCCGAGGCGGTTCATGAACGCCGCCATCGCAAGCCGCGTGACGGGGTCGTTCGGGCAATAGGTGCTCGCCGTGCAACCGGTCGTCACCGCGCGGTTCTTGAGCCACGCGACGTTCGCGCAATAACTGTCGGCGGTGGAGACGTCGGTGAATCCGGCGCAATCGGCCGCGCGGGCGCCCCCGGCGAACGACAACAGGACGGCTGCGCAGCCCGCTGCGATGGCTCTCGAGTCGAACATCGGGCCTCCCCTGGAACGTGCGATGCGTGCCACCGGCCATGCCCGGTGGCGTGCAGTCCAACGACCCTCTGATGCATGGCGCGCGCTTGGCCGGCGCGGGCAAGCGGCGCGACACTAGCGCGGCGATGCGCGTGTTGCAAGCAAAAACAAATGACCGGCGGTCGGCGACCCTTTCGTGGTTTCCGCCTGCATTGCGCAGGTTTCATGACGCCGGCATCGGCGCGGCGCGGCGCTGTTACATCGCCGTTACGCAGTCGCGCGTGTGACGCGCGATCATCAGCTCTTCATTGGTGGGGATGACATACACGGGCTTCGATCCCTGCGCGGCGATGGAAAGCGCATTGCCCGCATTGGTGTCGGCCTCGATCGCGAATCCCAGCCACGCGAGGGTCTCGACGATCTTCGCGCGCACCGGGGGCGCGTGCTCGCCGATGCCGGCGGTGAAGACCAGCGCATCGGCGCCGCCGATTGCCGCCGCCAGCGAGCCGATTTCGCGCGTGGCGCGATAGCAGAAGAGCTCGACGGCGAAGCGCGCCCTCTCGTCGTCGCTGGCGAGCAGCGCGCGCATGTCGCTTGCCACGCCCGACACGCCGAGGAGCCCCGAGCGCTTGTACAGCAGCGTCTCCAGCGCCGCCGCGTCCATGCCGTGCTCGCGCATCAGGTAGAGCAGCACGCCCGGGTCGAGGCTGCCCGCGCGCGTGCCCATCATCAGGCCGTCGAGCGCGGTCATGCCCATGGTGCTCGCCACGCTGCGGCCGTCGATCATCGCGCAGGCCGAGGCGCCGTTGCCGAGGTGCAGGACGATGACGCGGCCCGCCGCCGTGCGGCGGTCCACCTCGCGCAGCCGCTCGGCGATGTACTCGTACGACAACCCGTGGAAGCCATAGCGGCGCACGCCTTCGCCCGGAAAGGGTGGCGGCAGCGCGAATGCCTGCGCGATCGCGGGCGCGGTCTGGTGGAACGCGGTGTCGAAGCAGGCCACCTGCGGCAACGAAGGGTGGCGCCCGGCGAGCACGCGGATCGGCGCGACGTTGTAGGGCTGGTGGAGCGGCGCGAGCGGTGTCAGCGCCTCGAGCGCCGCGAGGACCTCGGGCGTGACGCGAATCGGCGCGGCGTAGCGCGTGCCGCCGTGCACGACGCGGTGTCCCACTGCGTACAGCGAGACGCCCAGGCGCTCGATGCGCTGGAGCAGGAAATCGAAGGAGGCGTCGGCCGAGGCGAAGGCGCCCTTCGCGAAGGCCTGCGTCGCGAGCGTCGCACCGCCGGCGTCGCGGGCGCTGAACTTCGCTTCGCCGAGCAGGTTGTCGATGATGCCGACTTCGCGCAGGGCGAGCGGCGTCGCGTCGCCGGGCGTACCGCCTTCCACGATCCCGCCTTCGCGCGCGAACAGCGAATACTTGAGGCTCGACGAGCCGGCATTGACGACCAGGATCGCCCCGCTCGCCGTTGCCGAGTCGCGGGTCGAGGCCACGGAGGCCGTCATCGCCGTGACCCCTTCATTGGCGGGCTGGCGTCAGCGTATCCGCAGGGCATGCGCACAGAGCTTCATCACCGCGGCCGAGGCGAGCCGCGAGCGCACGTCGTCGGCGCGCGAGGTGAGCACGATCGGCACCCGCGCGCCCATGACGATGCCCGCGCTCGACGCGCCGGCGAGGTACTGGAGCTGCTTGGCGATCATGTTGCCGGCGTCGAGGTCGGGTGCCAGCAGCACGTCGGCCTGGCCCGCGACCGGCGACACGATGCCCTTGGTGGCGGCGGCATGCGCGCTGACGGCGTTGTCGAAGGCGAGCGGCCCGTCGAGCACGCCGCCCCTGATCTGGCCGCGGTCGGCCATCTTGCACAGCGCCGCGGCGTCGAGGGTCGAGGGCATCTTGGCGTTGACCATCTCGACCGCCGACAGGATCGCGACCTTGGGCGCGTCGATGCCGAGCACCTGCGCGAGCGCGATGACGTTGCGCGCGATGTCGGCCTTGGCGTCCAGGTCGGGCGCGATGTTGATCGCCGCGTCGGTCACGAGCAGCAGGCGCGGGTAGGACGGCACGTCGAGCACGAACACGTGCGACATGCGCCGGTCGGTGCGCAGGTTGGCTTCGCGCGCAACCACGGCCTGCATCAGCTCGTCGGTGTGCAGGCTGCCCTTCATCAGCGCGTCGACCTTGCCGTCGCGTGCCAGCGCCGCCGCAGCCGCGGCAGCCGCGTGGCTGTGCTCGGTGAAGACGAGCTCCACGCCCTCGAGGCTCGCGCCCGCGGCCTGCGCCACCGCGCGGATCTTCGCCTCGGGGCCCACCAGCACGGGTACGATGAGGTTGTGCTTCGCCGCCTGCAGCGCGCCTTCCAGCGAGTCGCGGTCGCAGGGGTGCACCACCGCGCAGCGCACCGGCGGCAACGCGGCGCTGGCGGCGAACAGCGCGGCGAAGCGGTCGGCATGGCGCGGCGCGATCGAGGGCTCGGCGATGTCGTCGAAGGCGAGCCGCGCACGCGGCGCCCTCACCGACAGCGTGCCTTCCACCAGCACCTCGTCGCGCTGGTTGCTGCAGCGGCAGTCGAGCGCAAGTGTGCCCGCGGCGGCGTCCTTGGCACGCAGCACCACGCTCGCCGAAAGCTGGTCGCCGGGCTCGATGGCGCCGCCGCTCGTGATGTCGGTGGCGACGATCTCGCTGCCGGGCCCGGGCAGGCGGCGCATGACCAGCGTGGAGACGAGGGCGATCGACGCCGCGCCCGGCGCGACCGGCGTGGGTGCCTGCGGCGGCACGGCGCGCGCGGCTGCATCCGGTGGCGGCGCGCGCGATGCCGGCGCGAGCTCGGCCGGCTGCACGGCGCCCGAGGCGAACACCAGCGCCTCGACGTCGGCGGTGGTCATCATGCGCGCGACCTCCGCGCGCTCGCCCACCGCGAGTTCGTCGAACATCCTGTTACGGGCCTCGGCCATCGCGCGCAAGGTTACACGACGTGCGCGGATGCCGGGCCGGCGGCTGCGCGGCGAACGTTCGCGGGCCGGCTCGCGGGGCCTGCCCCGCCCGCTCAGGCGCCGGCGGCGCGCGACCGTTGCCGTTGCCGCTGCACCCGCCGCGCGGGCGGCGCGGGCAGGCGCGGCGTCGCACGCTTGGCCGGCAGGGCGGTGGCGGCCTGGCCCGACAGGGGCAGCAGCGCGCGGATCTCGGCGATCACGCG
This sequence comes from Casimicrobiaceae bacterium, assembly GCA_044226535.1. Taxonomy (GTDB): domain Bacteria; phylum Pseudomonadota; class Gammaproteobacteria; order Burkholderiales; family Casimicrobiaceae; genus VBCG01. The sequence continues at coordinate 223,971 of JBGAGT010000005.1, forward strand.
GCGCTGCTCCTCGCCGAGGTGCGCGCCCGAAGCGACCGCGTCGAGGAAGCGGTGCGCGCGGCGCCGCTCGCCGGCGGTGCGCAGCACGCGCGGCAGCGAGCGCTTGGCGCGCAACGGCTCGAACTCGACGACGATGGTCTCTTCCTGCAGGAGGCGCCGCTGCTCGTCCTCGGTGAGGTGGGCGATGTCGCCCTCGGGCGCCAGGATGTCGCGGGTGCGCTGCATCTGCGACAGCCGGTGCGTGCCGCGTCCAGCCTTGGTGATCAGCATGGCGATGCGCACGATGCCCTCGACCGCGCTGCCGTGCTCGATGGTGTCGAGCACTTCGCGCACCGCGGGAAGCCCGCGCGGGTCGAACTTGGTCTTGCGCTTGTAGTCGGCGCGCTCGTCGGCCATCTCCAGCGAGAGGAGGTTGCCGTAGACCTGGTAGAACAGCGCCTCCAGCCCCGCGTCGCGCAGGTCGCGGTAGAGGTCGAGCCGCGCGCGGGTGAGCGCCGAGTGCAGGCGCTCGTAGCGCAGCACGTCGTTGTCCGCGGCACGCGGCGCGCGGTGCGCGCGCGCCATCGCCGCCAGCGTGGGCACGCCCCACAGGAAGGGGTTGCGGTCGGAGAACATCCACTGCTGCACGCGCAGCGGGTGGAAATCTCGCATCACGTTGGCCAGCCACTCGGGCGTGGCGGCGCGCACCATCGGGCGCGCCAGCAGCGAATAGGCGCGCTCGAGGAGCTCGGACAGCGCGGCCACCGCCTCGAAGGGCTTCTGGTCGACCTTCTCGTAGTCGCGCGAGGTGCGCAGGTCCTCGAGGCTGCGCTCCTTGAGCGTCACGTCGTAGCTCACCGTGCCGTCGGCCGCGTGGTGCTCCTCGATGTCCATGCCGTACAGGCCCGGCGGCAGCGTCTGGATGTAGTTCAGCACCTCGACGATCTGCGTGTGCTCCTTCTTCGCGACCTGCCCCGACACGAAGATGCCCAGGTGCCCCACTTCCTCGTGCAGGAGGCCGACGATGGTCTGGCCGTGCGCCTTGATCTCCTCGGTGGACTCGTAGATGTCGGCGATCCAGTTGAAGGCCTGCTGCGGGGGCGTGATGTTGTCGCCCATCGAGGCGAACACGATGATGGGCTGCTTGATCGACTTGAGGTCGAAGTAGCGCCCGGGCCCGAGGCGCGCCTCGCCCGCGGTGAGCTTGTTGCCGACGAAGAGGTTGTTGACGATCCAGCGGATCTCCTCCTCGTTCATCAGGTAGAACCCGCCCCACCAGCGCTCGAACTCGAGGAAGCGCTCGGGCTCGGTGTCGATGTTGGCGAAGAGGTGGTACCACTTCTCCCACAGCGTGTTGGCGGGATTCAGGCGCTCGAAATTGTCGACCAGCATGGCGCCGTCGAACTTGCCGCCACCGAGATCGCTCGCCAGCAGCGCGGGCCATGCGCCGCCCAGCAGGCCGCCGGCGTATCGCATCGGGCTGCCCGCATCGCCGCCCGCCCAGTACGACATCGGCGCGGCGTTGATCACCAGCGGGCCCGCGATCTCGGGGCGCGCCGCGGCCAGCATCATCACCGCCCAGCCACCCTGGCAGTTGCCGATGACCACGGGCTTTTGCGCGCGCGGATGGCGCTCGTCGACGATGCGGATGAACTCCGCTTCGGCGTCGGTGACGTCGGCGAGCGTCTGGCCCGGCTCGGGCTCCGGGAAGAAGATCACGAAGTACACCGGGTGGCCGGCGCGCATGGCCACGCCCACCTCCGAGTCCTCCTTGAAGCCGCCGATGCCGGGACCGTGGCCCGCGCGCGGGTCGACGATGATGAAGGGTCGCTTGCCGTCGTCGACCACCGTGCCGCGCGGCGGGATGATGCGCACCAGCGCGTAATTCGCCGCGCGCTCGTACTTGCGCGCGTCGGCGATCATCTCGTAGTCGTAGTGCAGCACCGGGGGCTTGCCCGCCGCCTCGTGGCGCAGCCACTGGTTGCCGCGCTCGCGCAACGTGTCCATGAACAGCGCCGCGCGCTGCACGAAGTCGACCTGGTAGCGCGCCCAGTCGGTGACGAGGTCCGCGGGTGTCTTGCCGCGCGGGGCCGCGTCGGCGAAATCGGCGTAGGCGCGGCGCGCCGCCTCGGCGAAGCGCTCGCGCGCGGTCGCCGTGCGGCGCTGCAAGGTGTCGGCGACCTGGCGCGAGATCTGCACCGAGCGGTCGAGCGTGCGGTTCAAGTCGGTCATGGCGCGAGCTCCGCCGATTGTGCAATGCACAATGATAGCATCGCGCGACATGATCGACCTGGATGCCTACCTTCGCCGCATCGACTGGCAAGGCCCCGTCCGACCCGACCTCGCGACGCTCGCCGGGCTCCTCGATGCCCACATGCGCGCGATCCCTTTCGAGAACTTCGACGTCCTGCTCGGGCTCGGGATCCCGCTCGACCTGCCCGCGCTCGAGGCGAAGCTGGTGCGCGCGCGGCGCGGCGGCTATTGCTTCGAGCACGCGACGCTTTTCGCCGCCGTGCTCGAGGCGGCCGGCTTCGAAGTCACTCGGCATCTCGCGCGCGTGCTGCTGTTCCGGCCGCGCGACGAGGCGGCCCGCACGCACATGTTCGTCGCGGTGGAGATCGACGGCGCGCGCTACGCGGCCGACCCGGGTTTTGGCGGGCTCGGGGCGCGGGTCCCCGTGCCAGTGCCCGTGGGAGGCACCGGGGTCGGCGACGCATCGGGCATGCCCCACGGCGGCGACGGCGCAGGTGCGGGCGGGCGGGTGGTCGCCGACGGCATCGCCCACGCCTTCGCGCTGGAAGGTGGCGAGTGGGTGCTGCATGCCGAGGTCGATGGCCGCGACCAGCCCTGCTGGGTGTCGCCGATGACGCGCGAGACGCCGCTCGACATCGAAATGGCCAACCACTTCACCGCGACCTGGCCGCAGTCGGCGTTCCGCGAGCGATTGATGCTGCGCGCGCTGACGCCGCGCGGTCGCGTCAGCGTGATGAACCGCGAGGTGACGATCCGCGAGGGTGAAGGCGGGGCCCGTGCCGAGCGGCGCTTCGAGCTCGCCGACCGGCACGCGCTGCGCGAGCTGGTCGCGCGCGATTTCGGCTTCGACCTCCCGCAGATCGCGACGCTGCGGGTGCCGTCGGTGCCCGGGTGGGACTAGCGGCGCCGCCGGGCGGGCGACGGCCCGTTACGCGCGGTTGCGCAGCTTGCGGATCGCCTCGAGCTGCGCGAGCGCGGTGGCGAGCTCGGCTTCGGCGGTGGCGATTTCCTCGGACGAAGTCTTGTTGGCCATCGCCTGTTCGGCGGCGCGCTTGGCTTCCAGCGCCTTCGCCTCGTCCAAGTCCTTGCCGCGGATGGCCGTGTCGGCGAGCACCGTCACGAGGTCGGGCTGCACCTCGAGGAAGCCGCCCTGCACGAAGACGAGCTCTTCCTTGTCGACGTTGGGCAGCTTCATGCGCACCGTGCCGGGCTTGATCTCGGTGAGCAGCGGCGTGTGGCGCGGGTAGATGCCGAGCTCGCCCGAGACGCCGGGCAGCACCACGAACTCCGCCTCGCCCGAGAAGATCTGCTCCTCGGCGCTCACCACGTCGACATGAATCGTATTCGCCATGTGCCTCGACCTCTCTCCGTCATCCCCGCGCAAGCGGGGACCCATCTCCGTCATCCCCGCGAAGGCGGGGACCCACGGCTGGATTCCCGCTTGCGCGGGAATGACCGTGCTCTATTGCAGCGTCTTCGCCTTCTCGAACGCTTCCTCGATCGTGCCGACCATGTAGAACGCCTGCTCGGGCAGCGCGTCGCATTCGCCGTTGACGATCATGTTGAAGCCGCGGATGGTGTCCTTCAGCGACACGTACTTGCCCGGCGAGCCGGTGAACACTTCGGCGACGTGGAAGGGCTGCGACAGGAAGCGCTGGATCTTGCGCGCGCGCGACACCGCGAGCTTGTCCTCGGGCGAGAGCTCGTCCATGCCCAGGATGGCGATGATGTCGCGCAGCTCCTTGTAGCGCTGCAGCGTGGCCTGCACGCGGCGCGTGGCCGTGTAGTGCTCCTCGCCGACGACGTTGGGGTCGATCTGGCGCGACGTCGAGTCCAGCGGGTCGACCGACGGGTAGATCCCGAGCGAGGCGATTTCACGCGACAGCACGACGGTGGCGTCGAGGTGGCCGAAGGTCGTCGCCGGCGACGGGTCGGTCAGGTCGTCCGCGGGCACGTACACGGCCTGGATCGACGTGATCGAGCCGACCTTGGTGGAGGTGATGCGCTCCTGCAGGCGGCCCATTTCCTCGGCCAGCGTGGGCTGGTAGCCCACCGCCGAAGGCATCCGGCCGAGCAGCGCCGACACTTCGGTGCCGGCCAGCGTGTAGCGGTAGATGTTGTCGATGAACATCAGGATGTCGCGGCCCTCGTCGCGGAACGATTCCGCCATGGTGAGGCCGGTGAGCGCCACGCGCAGGCGGTTGCCCGGCGGCTCGTTCATCTGGCCGAACACCATCGCCACCTTGGACTTGCCGAGGTCCTCCTGCACGATGACCTTGGCGTCCGACATCTCGTGGTAGAAGTCGTTGCCCTCGCGGGTGCGCTCGCCGACGCCGGCGAAAACCGACAGGCCCGAGTGCTGCGTCGCGATGTTGTTGATGAGCTCGAGCATGGTCACCGTCTTGCCCACGCCGGCGCCGCCGAACAGGCCGATCTTGCCGCCCTTGGCGAACGGGCAGATCAGGTCGATGACCTTGATGCCCGTCTCGAGGAGCTCGACCGAAGGCGAGAGCTCGTCGAACTTGGGCGCCTCGCGGTGGATGCCGCGCTTCTCGGTGGCGTTGATGGGGCCGCGCTCGTCGATCGGGCGACCGAGCACGTCCATCACGCGGCCGAGCACCGCGGGGCCGACGGGGACCTGGATGTTCTTGCCGGTGCCCGTGACCTTCATGCCGCGCTTCAGGCCGTCGGAGCTTCCCATGGCGATGGTGCGCACGACGCCGTCGCCCAACTGCTGCTGCACCTCGAACGTGAGGCCCTGCTCGACCAGCGTGTTGCCCTTGTCGGCGTCGAGAATCAGCGCGTCGTACACCTTCGGCATCCCGTCGCGCGGGAATTGCACGTCGACCACGGCGCCGATGCACTGGACAATGGTTCCTTGGCTCATGTCACCCTCTGTTTCTTGCGTTCAATGACTTCGATTCGTCGTGGGGCCCGCGTGCTGCGGCGTTCCCCGGTGTCCGTCTATTCCTGCGCGGCCCGGCGCCGCCGTCAGACCGCCGCGGCGCCGCCGACGATCTCGGACAGCTCCTTGGTGATCGCGGCCTGGCGCGACTTGTTGTAGATGAGCTGCAGCTCGTCGATGATGTCCCCGGCGTTGTCGGAGGCGGCCTTCATCGCCACCATCCGCGCCGACTGCTCGGAGCCCATGTTCTCGGCCAGTGCCTGGTACACGGTCGACTCGACGTAGCGGCGCATCAGGCCGTTGAGCAGCGCCTTCGCGTCCGGCTCGTAGATGTAGTCCCACGCGCCCGACTGCACGTGCGGCGTGAGCACATCGTCCTGCGTCACCTGGAACTCCTGCGGCACCGGCACGATGCGCACCGCGCGCGGCTCCTGCTTCATGGTGTTGATGAAGGAGGTGTAGAACAGCCAGATCTCGTCGACCTTGCCTTCGATGAAGGCATCGACCAGCGCCTTCACCGGCCCGACCAGCTTGTCGAGCTGCGCGCGGTCGCCGAGCTGCGTGGCGCTCGACACCACGTTGGCGCCCATGCGCGTCAGGAACGCGAGGCCCTTGCTCCCGATGGCGACGTAGTCGACGTCCTGCCCGGCCGCCTTCCATTCCTTGTGCTTGTTGAGCGCCACGCGGAGGATGTTGGTGTTGAGGCCGCCGCACAGGCCCTTGTCGGTGGTGACGACGATGGCGCCGATGCGCTTCACCGAAGGCCGCGCGTTCAGGAACGGGTGCTTGAACTCGGTGTTGGCGTGCGCGGTGTGCATGGCGATCGCCATGGCGCGCTGCATGTACGGCCGCGACGCGCGCATCCGCTCCTGCGTCTTCTTCATCTTCGACGCAGCGACCATCTCCATCGCCTTGGTGATCTTGCGCGTGTTCTGCACGCTCTTGATCTTGGTCCGGATTTCCTTGGATCCCGCCATCTCGCGCTTTCCCGGCTGTCGCCTGCTCTTTAGTCGCCGTTGCCGCTGAAAATCGACCGGCTTTGCCGGCGATTTTCAGGTGACTTCCTCGGGCGAAAGTAGTTTTTCACTTTCGTCCGTCAGAAACTTCCGGTCTTCTTGAAGTCCTCGATCGCCGCGGAGATCGCCTTCTCGGCGTCGGCCGGCATGTCCTTGGTCTCCTCGAGCGTGTCCATCAGCTTGGTGTACTTGCTGTGCATGAACGCGCGCAGCGCCGACTCGAACGCCAGCGCCTTGTCCACCGGAACGTCGTCGTAGTAGCCGCGGTTGGCCGCGAACAGCGTCAGCGCCTGGTCGGCGACCGACAGCGGCGAGTACTGCGGCTGCTTCATGAGCTCGGTGACCATGCGGCCGCGGTCGAGCTGCTTGCGCGTCGCGTCGTCGAGGTCGGAGGCGAACTGCGCGAAGGCCGCGAGCTCGCGGTACTGCGCAAGGGCAAGGCGCACGCCGCCGCCCAGCTTCTTGATCACCTTGGTCTGCGCGGCACCCCCCACGCGCGACACCGAGATGCCCGCGTTGATGGCGGGGCGGATGCCGGCGTTGAAGAGGTCGGTCTCGAGGAAGATCTGGCCGTCGGTGATCGAGATCACGTTGGTCGGCACGAAGGCAGTCACGTCGCCCGCCTGCGTCTCGATGATCGGCAGCGCGGTGAGCGAGCCCGTCTTGCCCTTGACCGCGCCCTTGGTGAACTTCTCGACGTAGTCGGCGTTGACGCGCGCGGCACGCTCGAGCAGCCGCGAGTGCAGGTAGAACACGTCGCCCGGGTAGGCTTCGCGGCCCGGCGGGCGGCGCAGCAGCAGCGACACCTGGCGGTAGGCCCAGGCCTGCTTGGTCAGGTCGTCGTAGATGATCAGGGCGTCCTGTCCACGGTCGCGGAAGTACTCGCCCATGGTGCAGCCCGAATACGGCGCGATGTACTGCATCGCCGCCGATTCCGACGCCGAGGCCGCGACGATGATCGTGTAAGCCATCGCGCCGTATTCCTCGAGCTTGCGCACGACGTTGGCGATGGTCGAGGCCTTCTGCCCGATCGCGACGTACACGCAGATCAGGTCCTTGCCCTTCTGGTTGATGATGGTGTCGATCGCCACCGCGGTCTTGCCGGTCTGGCGGTCGCCGATGATGAGCTCGCGCTGGCCGCGGCCGACGGGCACCATCGCGTCGATCGACTTCAGGCCGGTCTGCACCGGCTGCGACACCGACTGGCGCGCGATCACGCCCGGCGCCACCTTCTCGATGACGTCGGTCATCTTGGCGTTGATCGGGCCCTTGCCGTCGATGGGCTCGCCGAGCGAGTTGACCACGCGGCCGATGAGCTCGGGGCCGACCGGCACCTCGAGGATGCGGCCCGTGCACTTCACGGTGTCGCCCTCGGTGATGTCCTCGTACTTGCCGAGCACCACCGAGCCGACCGAGTCGCGCTCGAGGTTCAGCGCCAGGCCGAACACGTTGTTCGGGAACTCGAGCATCTCGCCCTGCATGGCGTCGGAGAGGCCGTGCACGCGGCAGATGCCGTCGGTCACCGACACCACCGTGCCCTGCGTGCGCTCCTGCGTCCCCGTGTCGAGGTTCTGGATCTTCGCCTTGATGAGTTCGCTGATTTCGGAAGGATTCAACTGCATGGTGGCCTCGTGTCGCGCGCGCGCCGGGTGCGGTGGCTGTCGTGCGCCTTGTCGGTTCGGTGGATTCGGATCGTGGTCGTGCGGCGGATGCGGGAGTGCGCCTTGTCAGGCCGCAAGCTGGTTGGCCATCGCGGTGAGCTTGCCCTGTACGCTGCCGTCGATCACGCGGTCGCCCACGGTGATGCGCGCCCCGCCGATCAGCGCGGGGTTGATGGTGACCTCGGCCTCGACGGTCTTGCCGAAGTGACGCGCGAGCGACACCTTGAGCGCCGCGAGCTGCGCGTCGGTCAGGGCGATCGCCGTCTCGATCTCGGCGCGCGCCACGTTGTCGGCAGCGTCCTTGCGGGCGTCGAAGAGCTCGCTGATCTGCGGCAGGAGCTCGACGCGCCCCGCCTCGACCAGCACCTTGACGAAGTTGCGGAGGTCGGCGGGCGCGTCGCCCAGCAACGAGAGCAGCAACGTTTCCTTCTGCTTGGCTGCGAGCTTGGGATCGTCGAGCACGACTTGCAGCCGCGCGTCGCTCGAGGCAGCCGCGGCGAGCTGCAGGGTGCTCGACCACTGCGGCAGCGCCTTGGCGGCCTGCGCGACCTCGAATGCCGCTTCGGCGTAGGGACGGGCAACCGTCGTCAGTTCGGCCATGGCCTCGCTCCGCCTAGAGTTGCGTCTCGAGCTCGCGCAGCATCGCGGCGTGCGCGTTCGCGTCGACCTCGCGGCCGAGGATCTTGCCGGCACCGCTCACGGCGAGCTTGCTTACCTGGGTGCGCAGGTCTTCCTTGGCGCGGGCGACTTCCTGCTCGATCTCGGCCTTGGCGGCGGCGACGATGCGGTCGGCCTCGGCCTTCGCCTCGCGCTTGGCCGCCTCGACGGTCTCGCTGCGGAACTTCTCGCCCTGCGCGACGATTTCCTGCGCCTTGGCCTTGGCCTCGGCCACGATGCCCGCCTGCTGCTTCTCGGCGTTGACGAGCTCGGCGCGGCCGCGCTCGCCCGCGGCAAGGCCGTCGGCGATCGTCTTCTGGCGTGCCTCGATGGCGCGCGTGAGCGGCGGCCAGATGAAGCGCGCGCAGAACCAGATGAAGACCGCGAACGCCACGGCCTGCATGATGATCGTGAGATTGATGTTCACGAGAAATTCTCCCGACGGCGGGCCCGGGGCCCGCGCACGATCACTGGATGACGGCGAGGAGCGGGTTGCCGAAGGCGAACAGCATCGCGATGCCCAGGCCGATGATGAACGAGGCGTCGATCAGGCCGAGCAGCAGGAACACCTTGCCCTGCAGCTGGGGCATCAGTTCGGGCTGGCGCGCGGCGCCCTCCAGGAAGCGCGAGCACATGATGCCCACGCCGACGCAGGCGCCGAGCGCGCCCAGGCCGATCATCAGGCCGATGCCGATGCCCGTCGAGGCCTGGATCTGCGCGAGCAGTTGGAGCTTGTCCATGTCTTTACCTTTCCTTGCGTTGCGGTGATGAGTGTTGAACGGGTGCTTCGAAACGTCAGTGATGCTCGTGCGCCATCGAGATGTAGACGACGGTGAGCATCATGAAGATGTAGGCCTGCAGCAGCACGATCAGGATGTGGAAGATCGCCCAGCCGAGGTGCAGCACGGCGCCCGCCGCGGTGCCGACGAGGCCGGTCGCCGCCCACATGCCGAGCAGCAGGAAGATGATCTCGCCCGCGTACATGTTGCCGAACAGCCGCAGCGAGTGCGACAGCGGCTTGGACAGGTACTCGACGAGCTGGAACAGCAGGTTGGCGCAGACCAGCAGCGGCGACGCCCAGACGGGCTTCAGGCCGAACGGCGAGGAAATGAGCTCGTGCAGCCAGCCACCGAGCCCCTTCACCTTCACCGAGTAGAAAATCATCATCGCGAACACCGACAGCGCCAGCGCGAACGTCGTGTTGACGTCGGCGGTCGGGGTGTTGCGCCAGTTGTGCAGGTGGAAGCCATGCTCGTACACCAGCGCCATCACGTCGATCGGCAGCCAGTCCATGGCGTTGAGCATGACCACCAGCACGAACGTCGTGAGCGCGATGGGCGCGACGACGGGGCTGTCGCCGTGGTAGATGTCCCTGACCTGCCGGTCGATGAAGTCGATCGCGAGCTCGACCGCGGCCTGCGTCTTCGAAGGGACGCCCGCCGAGGCCTTTCGGGTCACCCACCACATGAAGCCGAAGGCCAGCACGCCGGCGACGATGGTCATCACCATCGTGTCCACGTTGATGGTCCAGAAGCTGCCTTCACCGACGCGCTTGGTGAAGAACGTGAGATGGTGACTGATGTACTCGGTCGGGGTGAGTTCGGTGCCGGCCGCCATGGAATGTCCGAAGAAGTCTTTGCGGAAGTGTCGATGCGGGCACGGGCCCGCCCTGCCTGTCCTGTCCGCCGAGGCCGGTTGCCCGGTCCGGCGCCCCCTGCTAGTCCTGCCGTTCCTGCCCTCGCGGCCCGCCCTTGGCCAGCAGCGCGACGCTCTGCAACATCACCGCCACCACGAACGCCGCGAACATCGGCAGCTTCGACAGCCACGGCACCTGCGTCAGCACGGCCCACAGGCCGAGCATGATCACCACGATCTTGACGGCCTCGGCGCGCAGCATGGTCGCGACTACCGCGCCTGCCGTCGCCTCCCGTCCCGCGCCCAGCATCAGCGCGTACGCCACCACCGCCGCGACCGCCACGCCGCCCCCCAGGAGCGCCGAGCCTGCCGCCGTCCACCCGCCCCCGGCCGCCGACAGCGCCGCGATGCCGACGGCGGCGATGACCTGCCAGCGGAGCACGGTGCGAATCGGCCGCGAGGCGAGCGTCCCCAGGACATTGCCGGGGCGCCCCGCTTCCCGACGCGGCGCGACGACCGGCGCGGGAGACTTCACCTCGCGCATGGCCGGGCCCTCTCCATCGGTTCTGGCCCGGCCGCAGCCGGGACGAGCAAACCTTTGGATTCTATCGTAAAAACCGGGGGGCCGGCAACGGATGCTGCGGCGCGGGATCGGGTGCCACTCAGCCGCCGGAGAGGGCCGCCACGATCATCACCTCAGCGCCCTGCGGCACGGGGGTGCGCATGTCGCGGGCGTCGCGCCCGTCGACGTAGATGCGGATGTGCGGCCGCAACCGCCCGTGCTCGTCGACCATGCGGAAGCGGATGCCGTGATACGCGCCCTCGAGCGCCGCCATCACCGCCGACAGCGAGGGCGGCGACTCCGGCGCGAGCAGCGGCAGGGCGACGCGCACCTCGGCCTCACCGCCGGTGTAGGAGCGCAGCGGCGAGGGAATGCGGACGTCGACGATGGTGGCGACTTCGTCGGAGCGGCGGGCCATGGGTCAGCGGAGGCGGCGGACAGCGGGCCGGCGCGACGTCGACGGAGGGCGAACGGCCATCACGAGGCTTCGACGGCGTAGATGTGCGGAAGGTTGCGTGCGATCAAGTGGAAGCTCGCGCCCTCGTCGGCGCTCGCCCAGACCTCGCCCGAGGTCGTGCCGAGGTAGAGCCCGACGGGGTCCCCCGCGTCGCGGGTCATCGCCTGGCGCTTGACGGTCCACCACGCCTGGCTCGCCGGGAAGCCCCTGGCCTGGCGCGTCCACGTCCCGCCGCCATTGCGTGAGCGGAACACCGCCGGCTTGCCGGCCGGCGCGGTGCGCGGCCAGACGTCGGTGCCGTCCATGGGAAAGACCCACAGCGTGTCGGGGTCGCGCGGGTGCGTCACCATGGGAAAGCCGATCGACCCCACCGCCTTGGGCATGGAGCCGCCGATCTCGGTCCAGCGTGTCGCCGGGCGGTCGATGCGGAAGATCCCCGTGTGGTTCTGCTGGTAGAGCCGGTCGGGGTCGGCGGAAAGACGCACGCAATGCGGGTCGTGCCCGAACGCGGGGTCGGGATCGGGCAGGAAGTCGGCGCGCACGCCGAGGTTCATCGGCGTGAAGCTCGCGCCCTCGTCCAGCGACTCGAAGGTGCCGCCGCTCGACAGGCTGATATACAGATGCGCCTTGTCGCGCGGGTCGACCAGGATGGAATGCAGCGTGGGTCCGTCGGGCGTGCCGTCCTTGTCGTCGCCGCACCAGGCCTTGCGCGAGGGATTGCGGTTGAAGCCGTCGACGCCCCGCCAGCTCACGCCGTCGTCGTCGGAGCGGAAGAGGCCATGCGGCGAGGTGCCGGCGTACCAGGTGCCGGGCTGCGAGGCATGCCCCGCCGCCAGCCAGAACGTGTGGTGGACGCTGCGGCTGTCGGGGCGCGAGAACGCGGGCGGGCGCGCGGCCTCCTTCCAGCTCCGCCCGTTGTCGGTGGAGCGGAAGATGGTGGGGCCGAGGTGGCCGGTACGCGCGGCGGCGAGCAGCGTGCCGCGGCCGCGGGGTCCGCGTGGGTCGCGCAGCACGTGATGGATGATGTGGCCGAGGAAGGCGGGGCCCTTCACCGTGAACGTGCGGCGCGCCGCATCTCCGCCGAGCGTCCACAGTCCCTTGCGCGTGGCGACGTGCAGGGTGATGCGTGGCGAAGTCTTGCGGGCGGCCATGCGGTCTCCGGGATCGTCGACAAAGCGGGGACGCTACTCCGATACCCGCGGCGCGTCACGCCGGGCGGCGAAAGCGCGCAGCGCGCTCGCGAGGCGAAGCCCGCGCGCGCGGGGCGCGGAGCCACGGGGCTACAATCTGGCGCATCCGCCGCGCGCGTCCCGCTTTGCGCCGCGGCATCCTTCGCTTTTCACCCGGACCGAGGACACGACATGACGATCAAGGTTGGCGACCGGCTGCCCGCAGGCACGCTGCAGGAGTACCACGAGGTGGCGAGCGGCGCCTGCGCCGTGGGGCCGAACCCCGTGGCCATCGAGGACCTCACCAGGGGCAAGAAGGTGATCCTGTTCGGCCTTCCCGGCGCGTTCACGCCCACCTGCTCGGCCAAGCACGTGCCGAGCTACGTCGAGCATTTCGACGAGCTCCGGCGCAAGGGCGTCGACACCATCGCCTGCATGTCGGTGAACGACGCCTTCGTCATGGGCGCCTGGGCGCGCGACCAGCACACCGGCGACAAGGTGCGGATGCTCGCCGACGGCAGCGGCACCTACACCAAGGCGCTCGGCCTCGAGCTCGACCTCGTGCCGCGCGGCATGGGCGTGCGCTGCCAGCGCTTCGCCATGCTGGTCGACGACGGCGTGGTCAAGGTGCTGAACGTCGAAGGACCGGGCAAGTTCGAGGTCTCGGGCGGCGACGCGATGCTGAAGGCGCTGTAGACCCTGGACGCAGCGGCGCGTGGCCGAGCCGGCGGCCGCTGCGCGCCGTCGCCCGGCCCCGCCGCCCGCAACGGCGCGTGCCTTGCACGCGCCGTTGCTATTTGCGCATTTTCGCGACCAGCCCGTCGAGCTGGTCGAGGCTCGCGTAGCCGATCACCACGCGCCCCGCCCCGCCGCGCCTTGCCTCGATGGCCACCTTCGCGCCGAGCGCGTCGGAAAGCTCGGTCTCGAGGCGCGCGAGATCCGCGTCACGGCTTTTCTGCGCGCGCGACGCGGTCTTGCGCAGGCCCCCTTGCAACGCGTGCACCAGGCGCTCGGTCTCGCGCACCGACAGGTGCTCGTTGACCACGCGCGTCGCGGCACCCGTCTGCTTCTCGGCGGGAAGCGCGAGCAGCGCGCGCGCATGGCCCATCTCGAGGTCGCCGTTCATCAGGTATTCCTGCACCGGCCGCGCGAGGCCGATGAGGCGCAGCAGGTTGGTCACCGCGCTGCGCGAACGCCCCACCGCCTTCGCGGCGGCGTCGTGCGTGAGCCCGAATTCCTCGATCAGCCGCGCGAGGCCCTGCGCCTCCTCGAGCGGGTTCAGGTCCTCGCGCTGGATGTTCTCGATCAGCGCCAGCGCCAGCGCCGCCTGGTCGGCAACGGTCTTCACCAGCGCCGGCACCTCGCGCAGGCCCGCGCGCTGCGCGGCGCGCCAGCGCCGCTCGCCGGCGATGATCTCGAACTTGCCGCCGTCGACGGGGCGCACCAGGACGGGCTGCATGATGCCCTGCTCGCGGATGGAATCGGCGAGCTCGGCGAGCGAGGCCTCGTCCATGCGCGAGCGCGGCTGGTACTTGCCGGGCTTCAGCCGGTCGATGGCCAGCATCTGCAGCGAATCGCGCGCGCCCGCCTGCTCGTCGGAGCCCGCGAGCAGCGCGTCGAGGCCGCGCCCCAGTCCCTTCGGTCGAATCACGTGTGAATCCTCATGTCGCGCACCGCGATGCCGCGATCGATCCTGTGGCGCAATGCCTTGCCGCGATACCTCATGTCGCGTCGGGCTGCGCCGCGGCGCCGTCCATGCGCCGGAGCATTTCGCCTGCCAGCGCGAGGTAGGCCAGCGCGCCCTTGGATTGCGGCTCGAGCTTCAACGCCGGCATGCCGTGCGAAGGCGCCTCGGCGAGGCGGATGTTGCGCGGCACGATGGTGCGGTAGAGCTTGTCGCCGAAGTGCTTCTCGAGCTCGGCACCGACGTTCTGGCCGAGCGTGTTGCGCGGGTCGTACATGGTGCGCAGCAGGCCCTCGATCTCGAGCGAGGGGTTGAGGTGCGCGCGCACCTTCTTGATGGTCTGCACCAGGTCCGACAGGCCCTCGAGCGCGTAGTACTCGCATTGCATGGGGATCAGCACGCTGTCGGCGGCGCACAGGCCGTTGAGCGTCAGCAGCGACAGCGAAGGCGGGCAGTCGAGCAGGATGAAGTCGTACTCGGGCAGCACCTCGCTGATCGCCTCCTTCATCTGCGACAGTGCGTCGGCGAGCGCGTCCTTGAGCCGCGTCTCGCGCTCGGGCAGGTCGACGAGCTCGACCTCGGCGCCCGCGAGCTCGCGGTTCGCGGGCACGAGGTCGAAGCCCCCCGAGGGCGACACCACGCGCACGTCGGCGATGCGCCGCTCGCCCAGCAGCACCTGGTAGACGGTGTGCGCGCAGGCGCGCTTGTCGACGCCCGCGCCGGTGGTGGCGTTGCCCTGCGGGTCGAGGTCGATCAGGAGCACGCGCCGCTTCATGGCGGTGAGACTCGCCGCGAGGTTGACGGCCGTGGTGGTCTTGCCCACGCCGCCCTTCTGGTTGGCGATGGCGATGATGCGCGGGGCGCGCGCGGAGACCGCCGCCGGGCTGTCGCTCATGCGCGCTCCATGATCACCAGGCTGCGCGCGGCATCGAGCCCGGGCACGACGAGATCGACGACCTGCGCCACGCGCACCGTGTCCGGCAGCGCGGCGATCTCGTCGCTCGGCACGACGCCCTTCATGGCGAACAGCCGGCCTTGCGGCGCGAGATGGCGCATCGCGCCCCGGGCGAAGCTCGCGAGCTCGGCATAGGCGCGCGAGATCACGATGTCGAAACCCTCGCGCGCAACGTGCTCGCCGCGCCATTCCTCGACGCGCGCGGTCACGACCCGGGCGTTCGGAAGCGCGAGCTCGATGATCGCCTGCTGCACGAACGCGGTCTTCTTGCCGTTGGCATCGAGCAGGGTCACGTCGATGTCGGGCCGCGCGATGGCGATGGGGAGGCCGGGGATGCCCCCGCCGGTGCCGACGTCCAGGAGGCGCAGCGGCGGGCCTGCGGTTGGGACCGTCGCCGCGCCGGCGGCGGGCAGCTGCGGCACGACCGCGAGCGCGTCGAGCGCGTGGTGGGTCACCATCTGCGCGGTCTCGCGGATCGCGGTGAGGTTGTAGTGCGCGTTCCACTTGGCCAGCAGCGCGAGGAAGTCGCGCAACCCTGCGCGTTGCGCGTCGTCGAGACGGAGGCCGAGCGCGTCGATGCCCGCGTCGAGCGCGATGGTGGGCACGCCCGCGGGTTCGCGACGCGCCGGAACGCGGGCGGGTGTCCCCGCGGTGCGCAGGCTCACGCGCTGGCCCTTGCGGTGCCGTCCCGGGCGAACCCGCGCTTGGCGTAGACCAGCAGCAGCGCCACCGCCGCCGGCGTCACGCCGGGGATGCGCGAGGCATGGCCGATGGTCGGCGGCTTGTGCTGGTTGAGGCGTTGCTGCACCTCGGTCGACAGGCCGCGCAGCGTACGGTAGTCGAGCGTGTCCGGCAGGACCACGTCGGACTGGTCTTCCTGGCGTGCCACCTCGTCGCGCTGGCGATCGATGTAGCCCTGGTACTTGACCTGCACCTCGACCTGGGCGGCGACCAGCGGGTTCTCGACGGCAGGCCCTGTGCCCGGCAGGGTCATCAGCGTGGCGTAGTCGACGTTCGGCCGGCGCAATAAGTCAGTGAGTACATACTCCCGCTCCAGCGCTTGACCCACAACCCGTTCGACGTCGTACTGCTCGATCACACGGGGATTGATCCACGTGGAACCAAGGCGTTGGAGTTCCATTGCCACGGCGTCGCGTTTGCGGCAGAACGCATCCCATCGCCGGTCGCCGACGGCGCCCAGGCGGCGGCCGTCCTCGGTGAGGCGGAGGTCGGCGTTGTCCTCGCGGAGCTGCAGCCGGAACTCGGCGCGCGAGGTGAACATGCGGTAAGGCTCGGTCACGCCGCGGGTGACGAGGTCGTCGACCAGGACCCCGAGATAGGCCTGGTCGCGGCGCGGCGACCATCCTTCCTCGCCACGCGCCACGCGCGCGGCATTGATGCCGGCGAGGATGCCCTGCGCCGCCGCCTCCTCGTAGCCGGTGGTGCCGTTGATCTGGCCCGCGAAAAACAGCCCGCCGATGGCACGGGTTTCGAGGGTGGGCCGAAGGGCCCGCGGGTCGAAGAAGTCGTACTCGATCGAGTAGCCGGGGCGCAGGATGTGGGCGCGTTCGCAGCCCTTCATCGACCGGACCAGCGCGAGCTGGACGTCGAAAGGCAGCGAGGTCGAGATCCCGTTGGGGTAGATCTCGTCGGTCGTGAGCCCTTCGGGCTCGAGGAAGATCTGGTGGCTGTCGCGGTCGGCGAAGCGAACCACCTTGTCCTCGATGGACGGGCAGTAGCGCGGCCCGATGCCCTCGATGACACCGGTGAACAAGGGCGAACGGTCGAGGCCGCCGCGGATGATGTCGTGGGTGCGCGCATTGGTATGCGTCACCCAGCAGGGCAGCTGCCGCGGGTGCATCGAGGCGTCGCCCAGAAAGGAAAACACGGGCACCGGTACGTCCCCGGGCTGCTGCTCCAGCGCCGCGAGGTCGAGGCTGCGGCCGTCGAGGCGCGGCGGTGTGCCGGTCTTGAGGCGGCCTGCCGGCAGCTCGAGCTCGCGGAGCCTCGCACCCAGGCGCTTGGCGGGCGGCTCGCCCGCCCTTCCCGCCTCGTGGCGCTCGAGCCCCACATGGATCAGGCCCGACAGGAACGTCCCCGTGGTCAACACCACGGTGTCGCCCAGGAAGCGCAGCCCGATCTGTGTGACCACCCCCGCGACGCGATCGCCGTCGACCAGCAGGTCGTCGACCGCCTGCTGGAACAGCGTCAGGTTGGGTTGGGTTTCGAGGCGCTTGCGAATGGCGGCCTTGTAGAGCACGCGGTCGGCTTGCGCCCGCGTCGCCCGCACGGCCGGCCCCTTGCTGGAATTGAGGGTGCGAAACTGGATGCCCGCCTCGTCGGTGGCAATGGCCATTGCGCCGTCGAGCGCATCGACCTCCTTGACCAGGTGGCCCTTCCCGATGCCTCCGACGGAGGGATTGCAGGACATCTGCCCGAGCGTTTCGATGCTGTGCGTGAGCAGCAGCGTCCGGCGGCCCATGCGCGCGGACGCGAGCGCGGCTTCGGTGCCGGCGTGGCCGCCACCGACCACGATCACTTCGAATCGGTCGGGAAAGTCCATGATTTGCAGGGGTTTTCGTGCCACGGGGCGAAGCGTCTCAGCACACGCCGGGGACGCCGCGGACACGAACTTGGTATTTTACGGCAATCCGAGCCCACCGGCCATCAGCCAGACGACCGACCACCGTTCATGCCTGTCCTCGTTTCACGTGAAACGCCGCGCCCCCGGCGCCTCGGCCCATGACCATCCGCGCCATCAGCGTCGGGATGTGCGCCAACGACGCGATCTACACGGTCGATGAAATTCCCAGCCACCCGACCAAGGTCCTGGCGACGCGCCTGATCCAGTCAGGCGGCGGCATGGGCGCCAACGCCGCGGTCGCCGCGGCGCGGCTGGGCGCCCAGGTCCAGTATTGGGGGCGGGTCGGCGATGACGAGCTCGGCCATCGGATCACCGACGACATTGCCGCCGCAGGCGTCGATGTTTCGCAAGTCCGGCGGATCCCCAACTGCGTCTCCCCTGCCGCGGCCATCATCGTCGATGGGCGCGGCGAGCGCCTGATCTGCGCCTTCAACGACCCCGCGCTGGACCACGACACGCGTTGGCTCGATCTCGACCGCGTCGCCGCGGTGGATGTGGTGATGTGCGACGTACGGTGGCCGTCGGCGTCCGCACGCGTACTCGATCGCGCCAGGGCCGAAGGCAGGATCGCGCTCCTCGACGCCGACATCGGCCCTCCCGAAGACCTCGCCGACCTCGTGCCGCGCGCCACGCACGTCGCGTTCTCCGAAGGGGGGCTGGCGGCACTGGTGCCCGGGCTCGGCCCGGGGGCGGCGCTGCAGCGCGTGGCGCGGATGACCAGCGCCCTCGTCGGCGTCACGCTCGGTCCCGAGGGCTTTCTCTGGCTCGACGATGGCCAGGAGCACCATGCCCCGGGTCTCCCCATCCGCGCCGTCGACACCCTGGCCGCGGGCGACGTCTGGCACGCCGCCTATGCCATTGCGCTCGCCGAAGGCATGAGCGTCGCGGCCGCCGCGGGCTTCGCCAACACGGCGGCTGCGATCAAGTGCGAGCGTCCGGGTGGCCGCAGCGGGGCACCCTCGCGAGCAGAAGTAAATGCTCGCTTACAAAAGTCCAGGGGCGCGCGCTGACCCGCGTACCCGGCAAGCTCGCCAATGACCCGCCGCGCGCCGCTCCGGGGCCGCCCGGGCCGCACTCAGCGGCCGAACGCCAACCCGAGCCAGATCCGCCGCTCGGCGAGTTGCGGCGGCAAGCGATCGCCCACCTTGTCGAAGAGCGCCGCGTGCGCCTCGAGCTCGCGCTCCCACTCGGGTCCATCGATACGCATCAGCCCCGCGTAGCGCAGCTCGTCGAAATCGAGGCCCCGCCAGTCGAGGTCGACGAACGCCGGCATCGCGCCCAGCGTGGAGCCGGAAGCCGGCGCTGCTCCCGCGCAGCGCCCGACGATCCACGTGAGCACCCGCATGTTGTCGCCGAAGCCGGGCCAGGCAAAGCGGCCGTCGGCGTCCTTGCGAAACCAGTTGACCCCGAAGATGAGCGGTGGATCGACGAGCTTGGGCCCCATTGCCAGCCAATGCGCGAAGTAATCGCCGATGTGGTAGCCGCAGAAGGGCAGCATCGCGAAGGGATCCCGGCGCACGTCGCCGGTGGCGCCCGCCATCGCCGCCGTGGTTTCCGAGCCCATGGTCGCGGCGAGATAGACGCCCTCGGCCCAACTGCCGGCCTCGACCACCAGCGGCGACGTGTCGCTGCGGCGCCCGCCGAAGATCATCGCGGATACCGGCACGCCCGCCGGGTCGTCCCAGCGGGCATCGAGCGAGGGACAGCGCGCGATCGACACCGTGAAGCGCGCGTTGGGGTGCGCGGCCTTGCGCCCGCAACCCGGCGACCACGGCTGGCCATGCCAGTCGACGAGCTGCCCGGGCGGCGTGTCGGTCATGCCCTCCCACCAGACGTCGCCGTCGCCGGTCAACGCCACGTTGGTGAAGATGACATCCCGCTCGAGCGTTCGCATGGCGTTGGGGTTGGAGGTCCAGCTCGTGCCCGGCGCCACGCCGAAGAAGCCCGCCTCGGGATTGATGGCGCGTAGCCGCCCTTCCCCGTCGGGCCTGAGCCAGGCGATGTCGTCGCCGACGGTGGTCACCTTCCAGCCCTCGAACGCGGGCGGCGGGATGAGCATCGCGAAGTTGGTCTTGCCGCAGGCGCTGGGGAAGGCCGCGGTGACGTAGCGCTTGTCGCCTTGCGGCGATTCGACGCCGAGGATCAGCATGTGCTCGGCGAGCCAGCCCTGGTCGCGGCCCATCACCGAGGCGATGCGCAGCGCGAGGCACTTCTTGCCCAGCAGCGCATTGCCGCCATAGCCCGAGCCGTACGACCAGATCTCGCGGGTCTCGGGGAAGTGGACGATGTACTTGGTGGCGTTGCAGGGCCAGGCAACGTCGCGCTGGCCCTCCGCCAGCGGCGCGCCCACCGAGTGCAGGCAGGGCACGAAGGGCGCGTCCTCGCCCAGCGCCTCGAGCGCGGCGGTCCCCATGCGCGTCATCCGCTTCATGTTGACGACGACATACGGGCTGTCGGAGAGCTCGACGCCGAGTTGCGACAGGGGGCTGCCGAGCGGGCCCATGGAGAAGGGCACGACGTAGAGCGTGCGTCCGCGCATCGCGCCGGCGAAAAGCCCCTGCAGCGTCGCGCGCATCTCGCGCGGGTCGACCCAGTGATTGGTCGGCCCCGCGTCGTCCTTGCGCGCGCTGCAGATGAACGTGCGGTCCTCGACGCGCGCGACGTCCGAAGGGTCGGAACGCGCGAGGTAGCTGTTGGGCCTCTTCACCGCGTCGAGGCGCGTGAACGCCCCCACATCCACCAGCGCAGCGCATAACCTGTCGTACTCGGCGTCGCTGCCGTCGCACCATTCGATGCGCGCGGGTTGCGCCAGCGTCGCGACCTCGCGCACCCAGCGCAGCAGCCCGCGGTGCCGCAGGCCGTCGGGCGCGAACACCGATGCGCGGAGGCTCGCGAGGGTTTCGGGCGAATTCATCGGGCGACCTCGAGCGAAAGCATCGTTCGATTCTAGCCCCGCAAACGCGGACGGGAAGCGCTCGATCGATTGCGCAACGATCGGCCAGAAGGCCAGACCACGCGCGACGCTCGCCTGCCGCATCGCGACATCGCATCGCAATGCGCCGCCCCGTCGTGGCGCGGCGCGGCGACATCGCGATATCGAGCATCACCGCCGCACCGGCGCGGCGACGTGACACCCGGCTTCGTCAGCGCCGCGTCGCGACGATGAACACGCGCGAGAAGGGGAAGTACACGCCGCCGTCGCCCCCTCGCGGATACGCGCGCTCGACGCGCGCCGCGAACTCGGCGACGAACGCCTCGGCGTCGCCGCCCAGCGCCGCGATGAAGGGCGTGAGCGCGGCACCCCGCATCCACGCGACGACCGGATGCTCGGCCCCCGGCTTCGACGCAAGCACCTGCAGGTAGCTGGTGCGCCACAGGTCGAGCGACGAAGCCTCCGGCGCGAGCAGCGCGTGGTAGCGCTCGAGCGCGGCGACCGGCTTCTTGCGCATCGCCGCCGCGGTGCGCGGCGCCCAGCGCGGTGATTCCGCGGTCTCGAATAGCGCGAGGTGCGAAGGCGCGGCGAACATGTCGGGCATCTGCACCGCGAGCACGCCGCCCGCGGCGACCTGCGCGAAAACTGCCGGGAAGAGCGCGTCGTGGCCATCGAGCCAATGCAGCGCGGCGTTGCTGAAGACGAGGTCGACGGGGCCCTCGGGCCGCCAGCGCGCGAGATCCGCGTCGTGCCAGCGGAAGCGTGCATCGCCGCGCGTGGCATCGCGCGCGCGCCCGAGCATGGCCGCGTCGGAGTCCACGCCGTCGATGACCGCGCCCGGAAAGCGCGCGGCCAGCACGCGCGCGACGTTGCCCGCGCCGCAACCCAGGTCGACCACGCGACTGGGCGCCGCGAGCGGGATGCGCGCCATCAGGTCGAGCGCGGGCCGCAGGCGAAGGTCCTCGTATTTGAGGTATTGCGAGGGGTTCCAGCTCACGGGGAGCCTTTCAGGGACGAAGGAACGCGCGATCGGTCGGGGCCGCCTCACTTGCCGATGCAGAACCGCGAGAAGATCACGCCGAGGAGATCGTCGGCGGTGAAGCTCCCGGTGATGGAGGCGAGCGCGTCGTGCCCGCGGCGCAACGACTCGGCGGCGAGCTCAAGGGCGGGCTTGGAGGAGGCGAGTTGCAGCGCCGCGTCGCCGAGCTCGCGCGCGGCCTCGCGCAGCGCGGCGAGGTGGCGCTCGCGCGCGAGGAAGGCGTCGTCGGTGTCGCCGACGGCGCCGACCACCTCGAGCACGACGCGCTCCAGCACGTCGAGGCCTTCGCCGGTCAGCGCCGAAAGGCGCACATGGCGCTCGCCCGCGTCGGGCCCACGTGCGCCGGCGGGCGCACCTGCAGGCGTACCTGCCGCAGGCGCTCCCGCCAGGACCACGCCCGCGCC
>JBGAGT010000027.1:0-29913 GCA_044226535.1 Casimicrobiaceae bacterium
ACCAGCGCGGTTGCCGTGCGCCTTCTACTCGGTCACGGGTTCAAAGACCCCAGCCCCTACCAAACTGCACGGACCGGTCTGGTTGCCTCAACGGCAGTCAGACTTTACCGCGCCGGTCTGGCTTGAACATACAAGCCCCGAGGGCCGTCGCCGCCTGCCGATGCGCGACAGGCCGCTGCGATTGCGCAGGTGCCGCAATACCGCAGCGGCAAGGCTGGGTCCCCGCTTTCGCGGGGACGACGCTAGGCGCGCGCGAGTGCCATGCCGCGCAGCCGGCCGCGGCGACGCATGATCACGAGGCCGCCCTCGAGCAGCGCCAGCGCCACGCCGACCACGAGCATGATGCACACCGAGTACGCCGCTGCCTGGTTCTGGTTGCCCGAGTCGTCGAGCAGCAGCACCGACACCGCGGCGAGCTGCGTCGCCGGTGTCACCAGGAAGATGACCGCCGACAGCGTGACCATGCTGCGCACGAAGAAGAACACGCCGATGCTGACCAGCGCCGGCGCCACCAGCGGCAGCGTGACGGTGGCGAGCGTGCGCGCCACGCCGCCGCCAAGGCAGGTCGAGGCCTCGTCGAACACCTTGCTGACCTGGTTCATGGCCGTCGAGGCGATCAGGAAGCCCTGCGCGTGGTAGTGGTAGACGTTGCAGATCACCAGGATCGCCAGCGTGCCGTACAACACCTCCAGCGGGTTGCCAGGCCGGTTGAACGCGAGGATGTAGCCCAGGCCCATCACCATGCCGGGCACCGCCGCGGGGAGCACCGCGAGGAAGTACAGGAGCTGCGTCAGCGCGGGACCGATCCGGCGCACCACCGACGCGGCGACGATCACCGCGACCATGCCGAGCGCCGCGGCGGCGAGCGACACGCCGATGCTGGTCCACAAGGGTGCCAGGCCGTTCTGCACCTCGAAGCGGTAGTGGCGCAGCGACAGGTGCATGTTGTAGGGCCACAGCGTCACGAAGCTCGCGACGAGGACGACCAGCACGATGGACGCGATGGCCGCGCAGACCAGCACGCAGTAGCCGGTGGCGACGCGGTCGCGCACCGGGGAGGGCACGACGCGCAGCGGGTCCGCGCGGTCGCCCAGCGCGGCGTGGTGGTGCCGCGCGACCCAGCGCTCGACGAACACCGCGACGGCGGCGGGCAGCAGCAGCACCACGCCGATCACCGAGCCCATGGCCATGTTGCCCTGCCCCGAGACCTGGTTGTAGATCTCGGTGGCGAGCACGCTGTAGTCGCCGCCGATCACCATCGGGTTGCCGAAGTCGGTGATCACGATGGTGAACACCACGAACACCGCGGACATGATCCCGTAGCGCGTCGCGGGCAGCGTGACCGTGCGGAACACCCGCGCCGCGCCGGCGCCGAGCATGCGCGCCGACTCGTAGAGCCGCGCGTCGGCGATGGCGAGCGCGGCGCCGAGGATCAGGTAGGCGTGCGGGAAGGCGTACAGCACGTCGGCGACGACGATGCCCCAGAAGCCGTAGATGTCGATCTCGAGCCCGAGCCAGCGGTTGACCACGCCGTTGCGGCCGAGCAGGAACAGGATGCCCAGCGCCTGCACCAGCGAAGGCGCGTACAGCGGCAGGAGCGCGATGCCGCCCAGCGCACGGCGCCCCCGCGGCATGCAGCGGTGCATGGCATAGGCGAAGCCATAGGCGAGCACGACGGTGATCGCCGTCGCCGTCACCGACACGCGCAGGCTGTTGCCCACGACGCGCGCGAACTTGGGGTTGGCGAAATAACGCGCGTAGTTGCCGAAGACCGAGCCGTCAGTGGTGTCGAAGCTCAGGCGCAGGATCTCGACCAACGGCCAGACCACGAACAGCAGCAGCGGCACGGCGGCGGCGGCGAAGAGCAATGCCACCGCCAGGCGATCGGTGTCGAAGCGCGGGGCGCCCGGCAGCTCCCTCGTGGCAGCGGTCGTGGTCAGGACGGCGCCCCGAGGCGCAGCAGCCGCTCGCGCGGCGCGCGCAGCGCGATCGCCTGCCCGACGGCGAGGTCGGGGCGGCTGCCGCGCAGCTCGACCATGCAGCGCCCGCCGTCGGCGACGACGACGACGCGGGTGGTGCTGCCGAGGAACACCACGCGCTCGATCGAGCCGTGCAGCGCGCCCTCGGGTGCCTCGGCGGGCGCCACCAGCTCGAGGTGCTCGGGCCGCACGCCGAGCATCGCCCCGCCCTCGCGGTCGGGCCAGGGATTCATGCGGCCGAGGAAGTCGGCGACGAAATGCGTCGCCGGGCGGTCGTAGAGCTCGCCGGGCGGTCCCACCTGCTCGATGCGCCCGCGGTTCATGACGACGATGCGATCGGCGAGCTCCATCGCCTCGTGCTGGTCGTGCGTGACCATCACGGTGGTGATGCCGAGCACGGACTGCAGTTGCTTGATCTCGGCACGCAGGTCCTCGCGCACCTTGGCGTCGAGCGCGGACAAGGGCTCGTCGAGCAGCAGCACGCGCGGCTTCGGCGCCAGCGCACGGGCGAGCGCCACGCGCTGCTGTTGTCCCCCCGAGAGCTGGAAGGGGCGATGCCCGGCGTGGTCGCGCAGGTTGATGAGCTCGAGCATCGCGTCGACCCGCTCGTCGATCTCGCGCGCCGGCCAGTTGCGGCAGGCGAGCCCGTAGGCGATGTTGCGTGCGACGGTGAGGTTGGGGAACAGCGAGTACGACTGGAAGACGATGCCGAAATTGCGCAGGCGCGCGGGCACGCGCATCAGGTCGGCGCCGTCGAGCAGGATGGTCGCCTCGTCGGGCGTCTCGAGGCCGGCGATGATGCGAAGCAGCGTGGTCTTGCCGCAGCCCGAGGGGCCGAGGAAGCAGACCAGCTCGCCCTCGGCGACGTCGAGGCTGACGCCATCGAGGGCGGTGACGCCGCCGAAGCGCTTGCGGATGCCGCGCAGCGACAGGAACACGTCAATCCTCCGCGCGCGCGAAGGCCGGGCGCGCGGGGGACGACGCCATCAGCGCTCGATGGTCTTCTTCCACTGGTCGAGCACCTTGTCCTTGTCGCGTGCCGACACGTCGAAGTCCATCTTGTACAGGACCGTCGAGACGTCGGGCGGCAGGCCCGCCTTCAGCACCGCCTCGGTGGGCTTGGCACCGGGCACCGACGACATCTCCGAGCGCTCGCCGTAGAGCTTCGCGGCGTCGAGCGTGAGCAGCCAGTCGAGGAACGTCTTCGAGTCGGGCTTGTTCTTGGCGGTCTTCATCAGCATCGAGACCTCGATCTCGTAGCCTGCGCCTTCGGACGGGATGACGAGCTTGATCGGGTAGCCTTCCATGATCATCTTCACGCCGGAGAACGCGAACGACAGCCCGATCGCGTACTCGCCGGTGGCGGCTGCCTTGCAGGGCCGCGAGCCCGACTTGATGTACTGCGCCATGTTCTTGTCGAGCTCCTTGAGGAACTGCCAGCCCTTCTCCTCGCCCTTCATCTGCAGGATGCTCTCGATCATCAGGTAGCCCGTGCCCGAGCTCGCCGCGTTGGGCATGACGATCTGGCCCTTGTAGACGGGATTGAGCAGGTCCTGCCACGAGGTCGGCATGGGCAGGTTGCGCTTCTGCAACACCTCGGTGTTGACGCAGAAGCCGGCGAAGTAGCCGGTGGTCGCGAACCAGCGGTTCTGCGGGTCCTTGAACGCGGTCTTGACCGCGTCGATGCCCGCGGGCTTGTAGGGTTCCGCCATCTCGAGGATCCGCGGATCGGCGAGCTGGGTCACCGCGGTGCCCCAGATCACGTCGTGCCGCGGGTTCGCCTTCTCGGCGAGGATGCGCGCGACGAGGTCGCCGGTCGACAGCCGCAGCAGGTTGACCTTGATGTCGGGGTGCGCCTTGTTGAACGCCTGGAGGTAGACGCGCACGTCGTCTTCCTCGAGCGCCGTGTACACGGTGATGTCGCCGGCACGTGCGCCGATCGAGACCAGGGCGAGCGCGAGCGCCGCCAACGCATTGAGCCACCGGATGCGAATCATCTTGCTTCTCCTTCGTGGGGCAGCGGCGCCGGGAGCGGCGCCACAGGATCGATGAACCAGCGGACGGACAGCGGGCTACAGGCCGCGACGCGCGACCACGGCTGCCGTTGCGGCGGCAGTCGCGGTTGCGCGAGGCACGGCGACGATAACACGCCGATTTGCTGTCCACAATAAACCGCGTTGGAGCTGCGACACGGCTCGTGAAACGTTCCCGGGCGCGACCCGGGCGGGGCCTCGCCGGCTAGGCGGGCGCGACCATGATCTCGACGCCCGCCTTGCGGAGCTGCGCCGCGAGGGCGCGCGAAGGCATGGCGTCGCTGACCAGCGTCGAGACCGCCGCGAGGGGCGCGATGGTCTCGAACTGCGCGATGCCGAACTTGGAGCTGTCGGCGAGCACCAGCGTCGCGTCGGCACGCCCCATCATGGCGCGCTTGATCGCGCAGGCCGCCGAGTCGGTGTCGCTGAAGCCGCCCGCCTCGACACCGCCCGCGCCGATGAAGGCCTTGTTGGCCTTGTAGCGCGCGATGAACTGCTGCGTGTCGCCACCGAACACCCCGCCCTCGCGCAGCACGAACTCGCCGGGGCAGAGGATGACGCGGCAGCGCTCCCCGCTGCCCAGCGCGGCCGCCACCGGCAGGCAGTTGGTGAGCACGGTGACGTGGAGATTGCGCGCGGCGAGCGCCGCGGCGAAGAGGCTGGTGGTCGAGCCCGCATCGACCATCAGCGCGTCGCCCGGCTCGACCAGCTCCGCCGCGGCGCGCGCGATCGCCGCGCGCTCGGCCGCGTGCGCCTGGCTGCGGATGCCGATGCCCGGCTCGTCGATCAGCGACTGGCTCGCGCCGCCGCCGTAGGTGCGCTTGATGGCACCGCTGCGCGCCAGCTCGTCCAGGTCGCGCCGGGCGGTCTCGGTGGTGACGTCGAAGGCCCTCGCCAGCGTGGCGATGCGCACGATGCCGTCGCGCCTCAGCAGCGCGAGGATGCGCTCGTGGCGCTCGGCCTGCGTGAGTCGGGGTATCCGTGGGGGCATGGTCGGGGTCGGCGGGGTGGCACGCGGAAGCCACCGCCAGCGAGGTGTTGCCTGCTGCGATCATAGCCGCTGCCGCTCCGGCGGTCGCGCGCGGGTGCGTCATGCGAGGAGCGACCGCGGGTCGAGGCGCCCCGCGTCGTCGGCCAGGTCGAGGAAGGTGTAGCGGTCGCGCAGGTAGCGCGCGTTGGCCAGCGCCTCGCAATAGAACGCATCGGACACGCCGATCGCGGCCGGCGTGCGAGGCACGCCGGCGCGGGCCATCGCCGCCTCGAGGCGCGCCGGGCCGAGCGAGATCGGCGCGAGCGCCTCGCGCCACGCGTCCCAGTGCGCGGCGATACGCGCCTGCTGCGCCTCGGCCTGCGCGGGCGAGAGCGCCTTGGGGGCGAACGACTGCCAGCACGACGCGCCGAGGCCGTGGCCGATGCGCGCTTCCAGCGCGCTCGCGTCGACGCTGCAGGCGCGCGGTGGCGGCGGCCCACCTTCGAGCATGCGGGCCTGCAGCCGCGCCATCGACAGCGTGGCCACGGCCACCTGCTCGCCATGGAGGTAATTCGCGCGCCCGGCAGGGGCGAGCATGTCGATGTAGTGGCTGACGAGATGCTCACCCTGGCTCGCCGGCATGCTGCCGCCGCACAGCGTCATGCCGAGGCCCGAGAGCACCAGCGTGCGGGCGAGCGCGGCCATGGCATCGATGTCGCCCGCGACCAGCGCGGCGGTGTCGTCGAAGAGCCGTGGCTCGTCGGGCGCGAGCAACGCGAAGGGCGCCGTGCGGAACGAAGTACCGTGCACGCATTGCGACAACCGCCAGTCGAGCTCGCAGGTGCTCCGGCACAGCGAGTCGCCCAGGCCCGCGCGGATCATGCGCGCGGGCGCCCCGGCGAGGACGTCGAGGTCGAGGAAGACCCCGCGCGCCAGCACCGCAGGCAGCGATTGCTTGTGGCCCTCGACCGTGATCGCCGCGTTGGTCGAGGTATAGCCGTTCATCGACGGCGCGGTGCCGAACACCGCGTAGGGACGGCCGAGCGCGGCCGCCGCATGCTTGCAGAGGTCGTTGACCGTTCCGGACCCCACCGCGACGATGCCGTCGGCCCCGGCACAGGCCTGCGCGAGGCGCGCCGAGGTCTCCGCGTCGGGATGCACGTGGCTGTCGAGCACGATGGACGCCGCGGCGACGTCGCCCAGCGCACGCTCGACGCGCGCACCGAGCAGCGCATGCGTGGTCCTGTCGCTGACCACGGCAAGCCGCGCGCCGAGGCCGAGCCCGCGCAGCAGCTCACCCGCGCGGCCGCCGAGCCCGCGGTCGATCACGACCTTCACCGACGGCGCGGGCAGCCGCTCGCCCGAGTCGGGATCGACGTAGCGCCCGGCGCAGAGCGCCTCCAGCAGGGCTTCGCCGCCCTGCTCGGTGACGAGGGCGGCGCGGGTCATCAGTGCAGCCGCGAAGGCGCGCTGGCGCAGGCAGAGAGGATGTCCTGCACCTGTCCGCGCAGGGAGCCCTTGGTGGGCGAGAACGCCCCGTCGAACACCGCCGAGCCGATGGTGAACGCGTCGGCACCGGCGCGCGCCAGCGTGTGGATCTGCGCCGCGTTGTTGACGCTGCCGGCGATGATCAGGCGCCCGTCGGGCAGCGCGCGGCGCGCAGCGGCGACGAGCTCGACGGGATCGGCCTCGGTGGCGCGGTAGGCCAGGAGGTCGACGCCGCCGCAGCCCATGGCGCGCGCGCGGCGCGCGTCGGCCTCGATGCGCGCCGGCGAGCCGCCGAGGCGCGTCGGGTGCCCGACCGGCACCCCGGGGAACGGGAAGTAGCGCGCGAGGTCGCCCAGCACGTCGCCGGCGACGGCGAGATCGGTGCCCCCCAGGATGCAGTCGACGCCGAGTTCCCGGCCGGCCTTGAGCGAGCGCAGGATGGCTTCCGATGTTGCACTCACCACTTCGAGGTAGCTCGTGCCGCCGCGCCGGCGGATGCGCTCGACCACGTCGCGCTGCACCTCGGGGCCGACGCCCACGTCCTTGAAGCCGATATGGCGCACGCCGCAGTCGAGCACCTGCTCGACGACAAGCGCCGCATCCTCGATGGTGCGGTCGGCGCGCGTCAGCATGAAGATGAAGTCCATTCCCCTCCCCGGCGAGGGCCTTCCGGGCCCCGCGAGGCGCTATGTTGGCATCAACAGATATGAAGTTGCAAGTCCAACTTGCGTCATCCCCGGGAGCCGTCATCCCCGCGAAAGCGGGGACCCAGCCTTGTGCGCGCGGTAGGGCACCACCTGCGCAATCGCAGCGGCCGCGCCGTCATCCCCGCGAAAGCGGGGACCCAGCCTTTAAGACCTCACGGCGACACCAGTGCAACGCCGCGCAATCCCGGGCAGCCCACCGGCAACGGTATCGCCGGAAGCCGCAAAGCGTGCGTCGTCGCCTCCATCGGCGCGGCGGACGCCGGGGCTCGGCCCGGAGCTGGGTTCATCGCGAGGACCGAGCCCCGGTGGCCGTCGCACGCTTCGCCGATGGAGGCGACGACGCATGTTTGCGCGGGTCTCGCAATACCCCCACGCAGGACGCATGCTTGCGCGGGTCGACGCAATACCGTTGCGGTAGGGCTGGGTCCCCGCTTTCGCGGGGATGACGATGGTGTGAGGACGACGGCTCAGCGATGCGGAGGCGCCACCGACGGGCCCGGCTGCACGGTCGCCTCGCAGACCACGCGCCGCGGCTTCGCGCGGGGATTCGCCATCCGTTGGATCAGGAGCTCCCAGGCGATGCGCGCCATCTCGGGCGTGGGATGGCGCACCGTGGCGAGCGGAGGGCTCACCACCTCGGCCCATTCAGGCTCGTCGAAGACCATCAGCGACACGTCGCGCGGGATCGACCGCCCCGTGGCGCGCAGCGCCTTGAGGACGGCGAGCCCGATGGCGCTGTTGCTGGCGATGATCGCGGTCGGCGCATCCGGCGCCGCCATCGCGCGGGCGAGCTCGCGCTCGAATTCCGCGTCGTCGGCGCCACGCGCGAGGATCTGGCCTTCGCCGCCGTGCCGGTGCACCGCGGCGCGGAAGCCGGCGATGCGCGCACGCGTGGTGACGAGCCTCGGCCAGCGCACGACGAACAGCAGGCGCCGGTGGCCCTCGTGCATGACCGACACGGTGGCGGCCTGCATCGCCCCGCGCTCGTCGATGGTCACGTAGTCGAACCGCGGGTCGTCGAAGGAGCGGTCGACAATCACCGCGGGGACGCCGGAGGCCGCGAGGGCAGCGAAGGTCCGGTCGGGCGGCGTGACCGGGATGAGGATCACGCCGTCGACGCGGCGCGACAGCATCGCCTCGACGCGGCGCAGCTCGAGCGCGGGGTCGCCGCGCGACAGCACCTGCATCAGCTCGTAGCCCTTCTGCGCCGCAATGTCCTCGAAGGCCTCCTGCAGCGCGGCGAAATAGGCGCTGGTGGTGGCGGGCACGCAGATGCCGACCACGCGCGAGCGCCGACGCCGCAGGCTTTGCGCGACCCCGTCGGGGACGTAGCCCAGCGCCTCGATGGCCGCGCGCACCCTGCCCGCGCGCTCGGGGCTGACGTTGCCCCTGTCGTTGAGCACGTTGGACGCGGTGCCGACCGCCACCCCGGCGCGCTGCGCGACATCGAGGATGGTGACGCGGCGTCGGCGGGGGCTGGTCGAGGGCATCGGGCGCCGGTGGCGTGGGTGGTCGGGGGCATTGACGCGGCGCAGCTTGCGCCCGCGCCGCAGGACGGGTATGTTCGCATGCCTGAAACGTTTCATCAACGCGGAAATCCATGAAGGTCACGGCGGTCCACACGTTCCGGTTCTGGGTCGACTGGTGCAACTGGCTGTTCGTGCGGGTCGACACCGACGAAGGCCTCTCGGGCTGGGGCGAAGGCTCGCTGCACGGCTCCATCGACGCCGTCGACGCGGCGATCCGCGAGCTCGCGCCCCACCTCGTCGGGGAGGACCCCGCCGGCCCCGAGCGGCACTGGCACCGCCTCTACCATGCCTGGCGCTGGCGCGGCGGCGCCGTTTCACAGACGGCGCTCGCCGCACTCGACATCGCCCTGTGGGACCTCGAAGGCAAGCGCCTCGGCGTGCCGGTCGCGCGCCTCCTGGGCGGCGCGATCCGCACGCGGCTGCGGGGTTACGCGAGCCACTGGCTGCAGGGCGCGGACACGCCCGAGAAGGCGCGGGACGGCGCGCGCGAGGCGGTGCGGCGCGGCTTCACCGCGTTCAAGTGCCGGCCGTTCTCCGGCGAAGGCCTGCGCGCCAACGAGGCGGGCGAGCTGCGCCGCGCGGCAGCGCTGATGGAGGCCGCACGCGACGGCGCGGGCGACGCGGAGATCTTCATCGAGTGCAGCGAGCTCCTGTCGCCGCGTACGGCGCCGATGCTGGACGCGGCCCTGCGCCCGTACCGGCCGGGCTGGTTCGAGGAGCCGATCCCCTTCGAGAACGCACGCGCGATGGCGGAGCTCCAGCGCAGCCTCACGACGCCCATCGCCACCGGCGAGCGGCTGCTCTCGCGCTTCGAATACCGGGAGCTCCTCGAGCGCGGCGGCTGCCGCATCGTGCAGCCCGACCTGATGCACGCCGGCGGCTTCACCGAGATCCGCAAGATCGCCGCGCTTGCCGACACCTGGTACGTGCCGGTCGCGCCGCACAACCCCGGCGGCCCGATCTGCACGGCCGCGGCGATGCACCTCGCCGCCGCCGTGCCCAACTTCTTCATCCTCGAGCAGATGGAGCCGCAGCGCGAGATGCGCGACCGCGCGTCGACGGTGCCGATCCGCTTCGAGGACGGCCACTTCATCCTGCCCGAGGGCCCGGGCCTCGGCATCGAGCCCGACCTCGAGGCCCTCGAGGAGATGGCTGCGCGCCCGCAGCCGATGAGCGAGCGCGAAGGCGCGCTGTACTGGTAAACCGGAGGAGAACACGATGATCCGCATCCCCCTCGTCAACATTGCAATCGCGGTCGGTGTCGCGTCGCTGGCGCCCTTCGGTGCCGCGCGCGCCGCCGACCCCATCGTCCTGCAATGGCAGACCGCCAACCTCACCGAGAAGCAGTACGAGCCGGTGTGGAAGAAGACCATCGCCGAGTTCGAGGCCGCGAATCCCGGCATCCGCATCGAGCCCGTGCTGGTCGCGCGCAAGGACCACTGGACCAAGTTCGTCGCCGCCGCGCAGGCGAAGCAGGCACCCTGCATCGTCACCGTCGACCTCACCACGGCGGCGTACAACGGCTACCTGCTGCCGCTCGACACGTTCTGGAACGCCGAGCCCGAAGCCTGGCGCAAGGCCTGGACCCCCGACATCCTGTCGGCGGCGAAGTGGAAGGGCGAGCTCTTCGGGCTGCCCATCTGGGGCGGCACCTACGGCGAGATCTACAACCGCGACCTCGTCGTGAAGGCGGGGCTCGACCCCTCGAAGCCGCCGAAGACCATCGACGAGTACGTCGCGTGGGGGAAGAAGCTCACCGGCGACGACCACTGGGCGATGGCAGTGCTCGGCGGGAAGACCGACACCACCACGCGCGTGCTGCTCACCTGGATCTGGGCCAACGGCGGCGAGGCGTTCAACAAGGACATGACCGAGGCGACGTTCGCCAGCAACCCGAAGAGCCTCGCCGCGATCAAGACCTACCTCGGCTTCGCCAGCAAGGGCGGCATCGCCGCGCCGGCGGCGACCACCACCAACTACCTCGAGCAGACCAACCTCTTCGCACAGCAGAAGATCGCGACCATGCGCAACGCCTACTGGTCGGTCGCCAAGGTCGTGGGCGACAACCCCGCGCTGAAGGGCAAGCTCTTCGCCACGGCCAACCCGGCGAACGTGCCCAACGCGCCGACGCTGGCGTCGGTGGCGGCGTCGAGCATCTCGGCCTCGTGCAAGTACCCCGAGGCAGCGTGGAAGTTCATCAAGTTCGACGCCGATCGCAAGTGGCAGGTCGAGCGCGCCGTGGTCGCCAACTGGATGCCCATGCGCAACGATGTCGCCGACGACCCGGCGATCAAGGCCGACCCGATGCTCGCGCAGTTCGTGGCCATGGGCGCGCAGGCGCGCAGCTACCCGCTGCCGCATCCCGCCTGGGCCGAGATCGCCGCCAACGACATCGTCGACGCGGTGCAGAAGGCGCTGCTCGCCCCCGAGAACACCGAGGCGATCTTCCGTGACCTCGACGCGCGGCTGACCAAGAAGCTGCGCGACATCTGATCCGGGCATCAGGGATCCGTTGACAGGGACCAGGGGCGGCGCGTTTCGGGTGGCGGCGCATCGAGCGCCGATGGGACGATGAAGCTCGCACGTCGCCGCCTCGCCGGGTACGCGTTCGTCGCGCCGGTGGCGCTGTTCCTCGCCGCGGTGGTGCTGTTCCCCCTGGGCCACGCGTTCTGGACGAGCCTCCTGCGCGTGCGCGGGTTGCGCACGACCTTCGTCGGGCTCGCCAACTACGCGACCGTGCTCGGCGACGGTGCGTTCTGGCACTCGCTGGGCATCTCGGCGGCGTTCACCACGCTGTCGGTGGCGCTGCACATGCTGCTGGGGCTGGCGCTTGCGCTGCTGCTCGCCGAGTTGCGCCACGGCCGCACCGCGCTGCGCATCGCCTTCCTGACGCCATGGATGATCGCGCCCGCGGTAGGCGCGACCATCTGGCTGTGGCTGCTCGAGCCGCAGTTCGGCGTGGTCAACTACCTCGCGCACTCCGCCCACCTCATCGACGCGCCGCGCGCCTGGCTGGGCGAGCCACTGTCGGCGTTCCTGTCGGTGGTCGCCGTGGACACCTGGCGCGGCGTGCCCTTCGTGATGCTGCTGATGCTCGCCGGGCTGCAAACCGTCCCCGCCGAGCAGTACGAGGCGGCGTCGCTCGACGGCGCCAACGCCTGGCAGCGCTTCCGCTACGTCACCTGGCCCAACCTGCGCTACCTCGTCGTGGTGGCGACCACGCTCGACGTGATCAACACCGTGCGCCACTACGACATCATCGGCGTGATGACCGGCGGCGGCCCCGCGGGCGCCACCGAGGTGCTGTCGGTGCTGCTCTACAACACCGCGTTCCGCGGGAACCGCTTCGGCGAGGCCGCCGCCATCGGCGTGCTGCTGCTCGGCATCGTGCTGCTGCTGGTGACGGTGTACATCCGCACCACCCGCGTCGACCGCGAGGTGCGCGGGTGATCAAGCCGCCTTCTCCCGCGCGCACCACGCTGCTGTGGGCGCTGGCGCTCGCCGCGCTGGCGGTCACGCTGTTCCCCTTCTACTGGATGGTGAACACCTCGCTGAAGCCCGCGTCGGAGGTGTTCGCGTCCCCGCCCGGGTTCCTGTCGGCACACTGGTCGCTCGGGGCGTACGCGACCATCTTCGCCGAGCGCCCGGTGGGCCGCTACTTCGTCAACAGCCTGATCGTCGCCGCCGGCGCGACCGCGCTTTCGGTGATGCTGGCCTCGCTCGCGGCCTACGGCCTGACGCGCTTCTTCGAGAAGGGTGCCACGCCCTTCGTGCTGTTCCTGCTGTTCACCAAGATGCTGCCCGAGACGCTGCTGATCATCCCGTACTTCCGCCTGATGTCGGACCTCGGGCTCCTCAACACCCATCTCGCGCTGATCATCGCGTACTCGTCGTTCGCGCTGCCCTTCTCGGTGTGGATGCTGATCGGCTTCTTCCGCGCCATACCGCGCGAGATCGACGAGGCCGCGACCATCGACGGCGCGGGGCCCTGGACGGCGTTCTTCCGCGTGATCCTGCCGCTGTCCCGGCCGGGCCTGGTCGCGGTGGTGCTCTTCACCTTCCTGATCGCCTGGAATTCCTACGTCTGGGCGCTGGTGCTCACCACCGACGGGTCGATG
Source organism: Casimicrobiaceae bacterium (assembly GCA_044226535.1). Taxonomy (GTDB): domain Bacteria; phylum Pseudomonadota; class Gammaproteobacteria; order Burkholderiales; family Casimicrobiaceae; genus VBCG01. Next base: position 12,825 of record JBGAGT010000027.1, read on the forward strand.
TACGTGCTGTCGGTGGGCATCGCCAACATGGTCGGCGAGTACCGCGTGCAATGGAACGAGCTGATGGCGGCCGCGGTGATCGCCACGCTGCCGGTGATGGCGCTGTACGCGGCGCTGGAACGCCACCTCGTCAGCGCCATCACCGCGGGGGCGGTCAAGGGCTGAAGTAGCGGTCATCCCCGCGAAAGCGGGGACCCATGCCTTGCCGTTGGGGTACGGCGTCACCTGCGCAATCGCAGCGGCCTGTCGCACATCGGCAGGCGGCGACGGCCCTCGGTGGACCGGTCCTCGCGATGAACCCGCTCGGGCCCGCTCCCCCGACGTCCGTCGCGCCGATGCGCTCGGGCCGCCACGATTGCGGCTCCCGCCGACTCCCGCGCGGGTCATGCTCGCGCAGATCACGGCGATCGTGCCGTCATCCCCGCGAAAGCGGGGACCGAGCCCCGGTGGCCGTCGCACGCTTCGCCGATGGAGGCGACGACGCATGTTTGCGCGGGTCGACGCAATACCGCCGCGCTACGGCTGGATCCCCGCTTGCACGGGGATGACCGGCTACTTCGCGCCGACGATCTTCACGCCGGTGAGCTTCTCCTGCGCCTCGATCAGCGAGGGCACATACTTGTCGCCGAAGCCCAGCGCATTGGCGGCGACGAGGCTCTGGTGCACGGCCTCGCCCATCACCGAGGGCAGCATCATCGACTCGGTGAAGTGGGTGTAGTAGCGCAGGTCCTTGGCGGCGTTGACCAGCGTGAACTTGAGGCCGTCGAGCTGGCCGGTCTCGAGCATCTTGCCGACCAGCATCTGGAACAGGCCCGAGTTCACGCCGCCGGCCGAGACCACCTCGTGCAGCTTGCGGATCGACAGGCCCGACTTCGCGGCCGCCGCGCAGGCTTCGGCCGTCGCGGTGCAGATCGCCTGCGCGATGAAATTGTTGATGAGCTTCAGCACGATGCCGTGCCCCGCGGGGCCGGCATGGATGATGTTCTCGCAGAAGGCCTGCAGCACGGGCTTCAACTGCTCGAAGGTCGCGTCGTCGGCGCCGACCATGATGTTGAGCTTGCCGAGCTCGGCTTCCACCGGCGTGCGCGCCAACGGCGCGTCGACGAGCTTGACGCCTTTTTTCGCCAGCATCTCGCGCAGCGCCGCGGTGACCGCGGGCTCGCTGGTCGAGGTGTCGACCACGACCATGCCTTCGCGCGCGGCCGAGGCGACGCCCTCGGGCCCCTCGATCGCCGCGCTCACCTGCGGCGCGCCCGTGACACACAGGAACACGATGTCGGCGGCGCGCGCCACCTCGGCGAAGGACTTCGCCTCCTTCGCGCCGCGCTTGACGAGGTCGTCGACGGGCACGCGATTGCGGTGCGCGATGACGGTCAGCGGGAAGCCCTTCTCGACGAGGTTCTTCGCGATGCCGTGGCCCATCAGGCCGACGCCGATGAAGCCGATGCGCGGCTTGCTCATGGTGGTTTTCTCCGTTGGATGCTTCTCGTGGGCGGTCGGCCGCCTTGCGCGGCGCGGCCCCGACGATAGCAGATGCGCGTGGGTCCCCGCTTGCGCGGGGATGACGGACACGGGCGTGGGTCCCCGCTTGCGCGGGGATGACGGACACGGGCGTGGGTCCCCGCTTGCGTGGGGATGACGGGCGCGGGCGTGGGTCCCCGCTTGCGCGGGGATGACGGGCACGGGCGTGGGTCCCCGCTTGCGCGGGGATGACGGGCGGGTCAGTCCACTGCCGTGGGCTCGGGCGCGAGCGGCAGCGACTCGCGGCTGCGCCGCTGCTGCATCAGCGTGATGAAGAGCCCCGACGCGGCGATGACGGCCATGCCGGCGAGCGCCCAGGCGTCGGGGAAGGCGCCGAACAGCGCCCAGCCGAGCAGCGTCGAGAACACGATCTGGAAGTAGGTGAAGGGCGTCAGCGCCGACACCGCGCCGTGGCGGAAGGCGAGGATGAAGGTGAAGTGCCCCGCCGTCCCCACCAGCGCACCGGCGACCAGCCGCGCGACGTCGGTCCAGGGCACGTGACGCGGCATCTCGACGAAGGGCAGCAACAGCGACGACAGCAGCGTGCCCACCAGGGCCGGGTAGAACAGCGTGACGCGCGGGTCGTCGCGGATCACCATGCGCGTGAGCACCTGGAACAGCGAGTAGCAGACCGCCGAGCCGATCGCGAACAGCGCCGCCGGCTGGAAGATGGTGCTGCCGGGGCGCACGATCAGCAGCACGCCGGCGATGCCCGCGATGACGAAGCCGATGCTCGCGCGCGAAAGACGCTCGCCGAGGAACACCGCCGCCAGCACCGTCACGATCACCGGGGTCGAGTAGTTGAGCGCCGTGGCCTCGGCCAGCGGCAGGAACTTGAGCGCCCCGACGAAGAGGAGCGACGAGCCGATCAGCATGACCCCGCGGACGAGCTGCACGCGCAGCCGCGACGTGCTCAGCAGCGTGCGTCCCATGGTGGGCCCGAGCCACGCGAGCAGTACCACGGTCTGCACCGCCCAGCGCACGAACACCAGGTAGGGGACGGGGTAAGTCGCAGCGAGCGACTTGACGATCGAGTCGAGCGTCGAGAAGCACAGCGCCGAGCCGATGATCAGCGCAATGGAGGACAGCGGGACGTGGGCGTGCCGTGTCATGGTGGCGCGGGGGACGGGCGCCGCGAAGGCGCGCCGGAGCGTGCCGGGAAGCCGGTCAGCTCGTCTTGTCGGGACGTACGCGCCGCTCGGGGATGGACGTCATGCGCGCGACCAGCATCAGGAGGCCGAGGATCACCAGCATCACCGGGATGATGATGGTGAAGCTCGTGCGGTAACGGTCGTGGGCGAACCAGGCGATGCCGATGGCGATGAGGAAGGGTCCCATCACCACCGAATTCTTGGTGAAGCCGTCGATGGCCAGCACCGCGATGCCCGCAACGATGAAGCCGATGCTGATCACCCAGTCCATGTCGGGGAACCAGCCCTGGTACCACACCAGCCAGACGAGGCCGACCACGATCAGCGTGATGGGCAATGCAGCGTCGCGCATGCGCGTTCTCCCTGTTCGGCCCCGCGGCGCAGCTGCGACCCGCCACGCGGACCGCGGGCCGGCACCGTGACGGGCAGCGTCGCCGGCGAAGGGCACTCCCGGCAACGATACCGTAGATCGGACCGCACCGCGACGCACGCGCTAGAATTGCCGTCGCGCGGGTGTAGCTCAATGGCAGAGCAGAGGCTTCCCAAGCCTACGACGAGGGTTCGATTCCCTTCACCCGCTCCACGGCACCGGCATCCGGTTCAGTTCACAGGATGTCGTTGAGCGAAAGCCCGGCGCCGATCGTCGTCTGCCGCCAGTTGTAATCGATCAGGCTCTCGCCGTAACCGCTGAAGACCTGCACGTAACCCTTGAGCGGCCCGAGCAGCGGCGGTGTGCTGAGCTCGAGCTCGAAGGCGCCCTTGCGCTTCTGGCCGTTCCAGCGCCCGGTGGCGGCGATCGCATAGCCTTTGTCCGAGCGATAGATCGCGCGGATGTCGCCGTGCCCCATGTAGTCGGTGATGTCGGGATTGTTGTCGTCGTCGGCGCTCTCCTTGAAGCGGTACCACGGGCGCACATAGAACGCGAAGTTGTCCTTCTCGATGCCGAACTCCGCGTAGGCGCGGTTCCAGCTCCGCGACAGCGGGTCGGCGCGGCCGTTGGACTGGTGCACGACGCCGAGGTTGAGCAGGCGCCAGCGCCAGCCGCCGAGCTCGAGGTCGGGCCGCAGCGCCATCATCAGCTCGGGCATGTAGTCGGTCTCGCGGAACGGCCGCGACAGCGGCTCGTTGAAGCTCTGCCAGTTGCTCTGCTGCGTGTAGCCGAGCCACATCGCGAAGCGACGGTTCTCGGTCTCCCACAGGCGCGCCTTGAACGACACCTGGAACTTGAGCTCGGTCGATTGCAGGTCCACCGGCTCGGTGGTCGCGGGACCGAGGCTTGGCGAATACGGGTCGCGGTTGACGTCCCCCGAGTAGCGGACGATCACGTAGTTGGGATTGTGGAAGCGCAGGTTGAAGCGGGGGTCGCGGGCGTTGGCGTCCAGCGCCCAGGCTTCGCCCAGCAGCGAGCGCGGCGTGGGCGGCGGGGTGGCGAGGTTGTCGGCCTGGCCGGTCACCGACCTGGCGGCCGCGGCGGTGACGCCCTTGGCGGCCTGCGAAGGCGTCGATGGCGGCGTGGTGGCCGCATCCGCCTGCGCGGTCGCGGGCATGGGCGCAGCTTCGGTGGCGATGGGCTTGCCCGCGGCCGGCAGCTCCGCAGTGGGCCTGGGCTTCGGCTTGCGGCCCTGCGCCTCGTCGTAGCAGGCGAGGCGCTTGGCGTCGTCGTCCAGCGCGGCGCAGTCGGCGAGCGTGGGGACGGCGGTCGCCGGCAGCGCGAGCAATAGCGTCGCCGCAACAGAGCAAAGGCCCATCCCCCGCGTGGCAAGCGTGCTGCAGCGAAGGTGGCCTTTATTCAACATGGTGGCAGTCATGCCCCACGCTAGCACGCAAGGCCGATATGCCCCATGACGGGCGTGCGGGTTCAATACAAGGCACGCGGGCGAACGGCGCCGCGCATTGGCAGAAAGTAAGGAAGTAATGTATCCTTACTTCGCTCGCTCCGAAGGAGACCGCCCGATGCTCGCCAAATTGACATCCAAGAACCAGATCACGTTGCCCAAGTCGGCCATTTCGAGTGTGGAGCCCTCCACGTACTTCGAAGTGACGGTCGAGGCCGGGCGCATCGTCTTGACCCCCGTGCGCCTGCAACAGGCTCGAGCCGTGCGCGAAAAGCTGGAGGAACTCGGGATATCCGAGCAGGACGTGAGCGATGCGGTCGCCTGGGCGCGCAAGTGACGCTTCGGGCAGTGCTCGACACGAATATCGTGCTGTCGGCGCTGGTGTTCAGCGCGGGGCGCTTGTCATGGGTGAGGCACGCGTGGCAACGCGATCAAATCCGGCCGATTGTCTGTCGGGAAACGGTTGGTGAACTCCTGCGCGTCCTCGCGTATCCCAAATTCGGCCTATCGCCGGGCGAGCAACAATCGCTGATCGAGGATTTCCTCCCCTATGCCGAGGTGTTCACGTCGCCGACGGCGTGGCCTTCGATTCCCGAATGCCGTGACGGCAACGACAAGGTGTTCCTGGCGCTCACGATCAGCGCCAACGCCACGTCGCTCATCACGAGCGACGCCGACCTCCTCGCCCTGCGAAACGCGTTTCCCGGACGAGTACTGAGCGCGGACGAGTTCGCGACGCGCATGCAGATCCCGTTGCCATCGACTTAGGTCTGAATCGAGCGCCGCGGCCGGCGGCCGGAGGTCGCCTTGCCGTAGCGGTCGATTCGGCGTAGCGTGCAGGCAGCGCTAGGGGTCCTGCACCGCATCGTCATCGACGCGGCTCGCGGGTGAGATCAAACCCTTGGAACCTGATCCGGTTAATGCCGGCGCGAGGGAAGCGTGCACGTCACCGGGGCCTCCGGTGGAACAGCCGGCTCACCAGCCGGGTCCATCCCCAAGGCCCTTCCGCTGCACTCCTTCGATCGCCGCACGAAAGGAGTGCCATGAACGCCAACGACCGATTCTTCGCCCGCGACGCGCAGGTGGACGCCGCCGCCGTCGCGCCACTACCCGCGTCGCGCAAGATCCACGTGCAGGGCTCGCGCGCCGACCTCCGCGTGCCCATGCGCGAGATCACGCAATCGGACACGCCCGTGCACGCGCCGGGTGCGGTGGCGGAGAAGAACCCGCCCCTCACCGTCTACGACACCTCGGGCCCGTACACCGACCCCGAGGCGCAGATCGACATCCGTCGCGGCCTCGCCCCCCTTCGCGCGGCGTGGATCGCCGAGCGCGGCGACACCGAGGCACTCGCAGGCCCGACGTCGCGCTACGGACAGGCGCGACTCGCCGACCCCGCGCTCGCCGGCATGCGCTTCGACCTCCACCGCCTGCCGCGGCGCGCGAAGGCCGGCGCAAATGTCACGCAGATGCATTACGCACGGCGTGGCATCGTCACGCCCGAGATGGAGTTCGTCGCCATCCGCGAGAACCTTCGCCGCGAGCACCACCTGGCGACGCTGCCCGAGATCGTGCGCCGCCAGCACGCGGGCCAGAGCTTCGGCGCGGCGATCCCCGCCGCGATCACGCCCGAGTTCGTGCGCGACGAGATCGCGCGCGGCCGCGCGATACTCCCCAACAACATCAACCATCCCGAGAGCGAGCCGATGATCATCGGCCGCAATTTCCTCACCAAGATCAACGCCAACATCGGCAACTCGGCCGTCTCGTCGTCCATCGGCGAGGAGGTTGAGAAGATGACCTGGGCGATCCGCTGGGGCGGCGACACGGTGATGGACCTCTCCACCGGCAGGAACATCCACGAGACGCGCGAGTGGATCGTGCGCAACTCGCCCGTGCCCATCGGCACCGTGCCCATCTACCAGGCGCTGGAGAAGGTCGACGGCAAGGCCGCCGAGCTCACCTGGGAGATCTACCGCGACACGCTGGTCGAGCAGGCCGAGCAAGGCGTCGACTACTTCACCATCCACGCCGGGGTCCTCCTGCGCTACGTGCCGATGACGGCGAAACGCATGACCGGCATCGTGTCGCGCGGCGGCTCGATCATGGCGGGCTGGTGCCTCGCGCACCACCGCGAGAGCTTCCTCTACACGCATTTCGAGGAGATCTGCGAGATCATGAAGGCCTACGACGTGGCCTTCTCGCTCGGCGACGGACTCCGCCCCGGCTCGATCTACGACGCCAACGACGAGGCGCAGATGGCCGAGCTCGCCACGCTGGGAGAGTTGACGCAGGTGGCGTGGAAGCACGACGTGCAGGTGATGATCGAAGGCCCGGGACATGTGCCCATGCACATGATCAAGCACAACATGGACGAGCAGCTGCGCCTCTGCGGCGAGGCGCCCTTCTACACGCTGGGTCCGCTCACCACCGACATCGCGCCGGGCTACGACCACATCACCAGCGCCATCGGCGCTGCGATGATCGGCTGGTACGGCACCGCCATGCTCTGCTACGTCACGCCCAAGGAGCACCTGGGGCTCCCCAACAAGGCCGACGTCAAGGACGGCATCATGGCCTACAAGCTCGCCGCGCACGCCGCCGACCTCGCCAAGGGACACCCGGGCGCGCAGTTGCGCGACAACGCGCTTTCCAAGGCACGCTTCGAGTTCCGCTGGGAGGACCAGTTCAACCTGGGCCTCGATCCCGACAAGGCGCGCGAGTTCCACGACGAGACGCTGCCGCAGGAGGGAGCGAAGCTCGCGCACTTCTGCTCGATGTGCGGCCCACACTTCTGCTCCATGAAGATCACGCAGGACGTGCGCGAGTACGCGGCGAAGCAGGGACTCGCCGAAGCCGAGGCGTTGGCGAAGGGGATGGAGGCGAAGGCGGTGGAGTTCGTGAAGAAGGGGGCGGAGATCTACAGCAAGGCGTAGTGGACGCGAGCCGGCGTCGGCCGCTATCATTAACAATCTGCGAGGGCGCCGCGCTCAGGATTGCCAGATCGTGCGAACTACCGCTCACTCCAACGACATCAGGCACCGAAAGGATTCGATATTCGACGCGCCTAGCTACACAGCTGCCGAGGCGGCCTATTTGCTGAAACTGAACGCATCCACCGTCCGCGCGTGGTGCTTCGGACAGCGATACAAGAGCCGCGACGGCTTGCGACACGTATTCCGGCAGGTCATCGTGCCGGCCGACGCCAAGGCGAGGTTGCTCTCGTTCTCCAACCTTTGCGAGTTGCACGTGTTGGGCGCGATAACACGCGGCCATCGAATTTCGCTGCAGAAGACGCGCAAGGCCCTCGAGTACGTCCGCAAAGATCTGAACGAGGATAGGCCGCTACTGGCGAAGGACTTCCTGACCAATGGGATCGAGCTGTTCCTCGAAAGCGCAGGGCAGCTCGTATCGGTATCGGGCGGCGGGCAGACCGCGCTTCGTGGAGAGTTTGAGCGCCGGCTACAGCGCATCGAGAGGGGCCCGAAGGGCACTCCTGTTCGGCTTTTCCCCTTTACCCGAACCTCGACCTCGGCCACGGAGCAGCCGACGTTCGTGGTCATCGACCCGCACATTGCATTCGGCCGCCCGATCGTCGCCGAGGCAGGCGTGCGGACCGACGTGATCAAGGATCGCTTTGCCGCAGGCGATTCGCCGCAGGACATGGCCGAAGACTATGGCGTCGGCGCGGACCAGATCCTCGAAGCGATCCGTTACGAGCAGCAGCTCGCCGCCTAAACATCCAACGCTCTTCATCGATCGCGACGCGTGGTCGCGAGCCCTCGGAGAGCGTCTGAAACAGGCCGGCGTTCCGTTCGTCGCTCATCGCGACAGATTTCCGCCTGACGGGAGCGACGTCGATTGGATCGCCGCCGTGAGCTCGAACGGCTGGCTGGCGATCACTCGGGATCAGAACATACGCCGAAAGGCAAACGAGATCGAAGCGATCCGCCAATCTCTCGCGCTCGTATTCGTGTTCACCAGTGGCAACCTGAGCGCCGCCGACACTGCTTCACTTCTTCTTAAGGCGTTGCCTCGCATCTACAAAGTTGCTGAAGCCACGCTTCGACCCGCGCTGTATTCGATTCGCAAGGACGGAACGATCGGATCATTGAAGCTCTGATCGCGCCGAGGATGATGGCGCTGTTGCTTGGGTAGCAAAACTCAGCGCCACCTGCCAGGGCCAACCCCGCCCAGCGCCTTGATCAGGAATCGGTGCTTCCCAGCTTGGCCGTGCCCGAGGACAGGATCAGGTTCTGGACGCTGATCGCGTTTACCACGTCGGCCGGGGACATGCCGCGCGCCTGCTAGGCGGGCATGTCGATGTCGACGGAGATCAGGCGGTTCTTGCCGCCGTAGGGGAACCCGATCACCACGCTGGGGATCGTGATGAGCTGCGGGCGCAGCGTCTGCACCGGAGGTCGAACAGCACGTTTTCCGGCAAGGTCGAGGACGTCAGGCCGAGCTGCACCACCGAGATGCTCGACGCCGAGTACTTGATCACCAGCGGCCGGCGAGCGACGTCGATTCGATGTGCTCGATGTCGCTCACCGTGGTGGTGAGGCCGCGCTCGTTCTGCGCCGCGATGCGCTGGCCCATCTCCTGCGCAGGCAGGCCGTTGTAGTTCCAGATGATGCTGATCACCGGGATGTTGATCTCGGGGAAGATGTCCGTCGCCATGCGCTTCAGCGCGAGCGGGGTGGCGAGGACGATGAGCATCGCCATCACGATGAACGTGTAAGGGCGACGCAGCGCGATCTGGACCAACGACACGGGCGGCCTAGCCGAAATAGCGGGGATTCGATCGTATATCAGACGGTCGCCGCGTGTCGGCACCTCCGCCCAGCGGCGGGGGGATGGGGTGCCGGGACGGGTGGGAAAATCGTTTCAAGATGTGACGGAGGGGCGGGCGGGGGCGGGCGTCAAAGCGCCCATGCCCGCGCTCGCCGCAGCCAGCGTCGCAAGTCGACCGAGGTCTCCGGTTGGAAGAAGCCAGCACAAGTGGCGCCGCTGGGGCTCTAGTTTGGTTGGCGACCAGCTCGCATGTGGCATCCCTCAATGGCTGCTTTCGGCCACAAGCGGTCCCTCGTTCGAGTGCCAAAAAGCGGTCATCGGCCGCCAACTGGAGCACTCAGCGTCTACGCTGGTTTCGTCCAGCTGGTCTTGAATGCGAGATCGCGGAGCATCTTGAATGTGTCGCAAGAGACCACGCCCAGATCGTTACATACATCGGGCACTTTTCTATTTTGACGTCTCTTGCTTGGCGCAGAAGCCTCCGTCGTGACTACGATGCGATTGCGGGCGTCCGTCAACGCATGCGCAATTAAGAACGGGTCTCGGCCGATCTCTTCGAGTTCTGAGTCGTTAAGATCGTTTGCATATCCATCCTCGACCACTCGCTGGACAGTTGCGGGCTCCACTTGTTCAGCAAGTACGAGGATGTCCTTGTGCAACTGGACCCAAGCGTAGAGGAGATCCTTTTCTTCATCGGTCCCGCCATCTTTGACTTCCTCAAACGTCTCAATCGGCATCTTTATATTGCCAATCTCCGCTTGATATGCGAGCCACTCCCAAAATTCGGGTACTGCATCGAGTGGGTAGTATTGATTCGCTGCGGTGATCGGAACGTTGGCATCCAAGAGGTACACGAGGTGGTCTCTAGCGAATTAGAGACCGGCGCCACTGAGCAGCGGCTGCACGCTTCTTGGTTTCACGCCTAGCACTTTGGCCGCTTTTGTCGGCGTCAACGAGCCTTCCTGGAGATTGCGCGCGGCGAACCTTAGCAACGCAGAGCCAAGCCGGTGCCTGCGAACGACGTAGTAGTCCGGTCCGCCATGCTTTCCACGATCTCTTTCGCGTCGCGCTTCCCTACTGCGGCGCCACTCCGAAACAAATCGCTCTCGCAGCTCCTGCCAAGTCCTCGCTGATATGCGATTGGAGAGGTAGAGCCGATATGCAACTAAGGAGCGACTGACTAGGCGTTCTCTTGCAAACGCGCCAATGAGCTGGGCGGCCTGATCAATCGTCGTGGTCTGCTCAACACCCGACTGCAGAATCTCATTGTTCGGTAGCAATATGTTGCTGGCGACGTCATTGCAGAAGCGTTCGATGCGTCCTTCTGCTACGCGGCCACTCACTCCACTGGCGCCGATCCAAAGATGTGCGAGCTCGTGCAGAAGCGTGAACGACCATGCCGTCCTCGCGTCCTGATCGTTGATGACCACGAATGGCGCAATGGGATCGGCTAACGCAAATCCACGGAACGCTTCTACCTCGATTGCCGAGTGATGGCTTCCCAAGTCTCCAATAAGCAATACGAAGATACCGAGATCCTCGGTTCGCTGTCTTAGCAGGCTAAAGGCAGCTTCGGCGGACCCTTGCGCCCTATAGCTCGACAGGTCGAATCGTAGAGCCAGGCGCATCGACGCGGCCACCTGCTCAACTCCCTGCGCGACCGACAGCGAACCCACGAACTGCAATGGCGTCGCCTCGTCGTCGTCGACGAGAATCGAGCGCACCATTGATTGTCGAGCGCGAAGGTCACGAAGCAGCGCGTCGACGAGTGGTTCGGCCTCGGTTTGTCGCTCCGGAAGCGTACGAAAGTCTTCACCCCGATCACCCTTCTGCGGAGGAGTAGCGAGGTAGAAAGCTAACAACGGACGGCGATAGACTTTCGCCATCTTGACCAGGAGGGGGCGCGCGGGATCAGCGTCGCCGCCTTCGTAGGCAGCCAGCCTCGCGTCACCCGATGCGGAACGTGTCGCCTGCAGCTTAAGCTTGTCCGCCGCTTGCTGCAGCGACAGCCCGGCAGTCTCTCGCGCCCATTTTAAAATGTCGGGGACAACGCGGGGCATTGGTATGTCGTTGAGCTAATTAGGATCTTGATCGGCCGAATACTTAATCAATCTAACATCTTATGGTGCGCCCAGCCACTCACGCGAAGTTCGCCTCGCCTTGTACGCTCCTCACCGGCCAGAAGCGGTCACTCGCAACTTGACCGCAAAGGGGACACTCAACAGACCCCTTGACCTGAGTTGGGTTCTTGTGACCATTCAGGCTGTAAGTTGAGGGGAAATCATACGAGCATTCTCGGCCACTTGGGCCGGCGTTTTATAGCCGAGCGCGCTATGTGGTCGGCGGTGGTTGTAGAACTGGCGCCAGGTCTGGCATTCTCCTGAGTTGGGTTCTTGTGACCATTCAGGCTGTAAGTTGAGGGGAAATCATACGAGCATTCTCGGCCACTTGGGCCGGCGTTTTATAGCCGAGCGCGCTATGTGGTCGGCGGTGGTTGTAGAACTGGCGCCAGGTCTCGATCAGCACTCTTGCTTCACGCAGGTCTCGGAACCATTCGCGATTCAGGCATTCATCGCGCAGCTTGCCGTTGAAGCTTTCTACGAACCCGTTGTGCCAAGGCTTGCCAGGTGGAATGTATGCCGGTCCGACCTGCTGGTCGCGCAGCCAGCGCATGACCGTCGCCGCGGTGAACTCCGCGCCATTGTCCGAGCGGATGAACTGCGGCTTCCCATGCAGGCGCATCAGCCGTGAAAGGGTCAGGATCACGTCACGCGAGTTCAACGACCGAGCGACTTCGATGGCAAGACACTCGCGCGTGTGCTCGTCGAGAACGCACAGCATCCGTATCGTCCGATGATTGGCCAGCCGATCATGAACGAAGTCATAGCTCCAGACCGAATTCGGACGCGGCTCTCCAGGCAGCCGCATGTCGGTGCCACATCGCCTGCGGCGCGGGCGCCGCTTGGGCAGATGCAGTCCCAAGTCTTTCCAAAGGCGGCGCACCCGGAATTGCCCCTCGTCCAGCCATGCTGCCGCACGTCGATATCCGAAACGCGGAAATTGCTGCGACGTAGCGATCAGTTTCGTACCCAGCTCGCGGTCCTTGGCCGGCTGCCGCAGACGGTAGTTCGCTACTTGGCGACTGAAACCCAGGTGCTGGCAGGCCGCCCGCTTTTTTTCCCGCGAACTCCTTCAGCCCCTCGATCACCAGCAGCTGCTCGGCGACCAAGCGCTTGAGCTTGGCGTTTTCGCCTTCCAGGTCTTTCAGCCGGCGGGCATCGGGCACGTCCATTCCACCGTACTTGCGGCGCCAGCGGAAGAACGTCGTTTCGGTGATGTTGTGGCGCCTGCAGAGCTCCCGGATTTGGATCCCGGTGTTCTCCGCCTCCCGAAGGATGCGCACGACCTGCTCTTCGGTAAACCGCTTCTTCATTCTGCAAGTCCTCCATCGTCAAATTACACTAGGGACTTACAGACTGCTTGGCTACAAATTACCGACTCAGGTCAAGTACTTCCGACTCGTGGCGCGCCAAGGAATATCACTTGTCGACTTTACATCCTGGCACGAGGTAGGGCTGTCGAGCCCGGGAAAGGAATGCCAGTGCTGCGGTTTGTCGGTGTTCGTTAGCCTCGATCACGCGATTGCCCACCGAGACAGACAGATCAACCCGGCGGTACGCAGCATGGTCGTTTCTTCTGCCAATCTAGACGCCTCCGACGGCGTTTATGCCGCCACACCTAGTAAGCGGTCTCCCGAACACCACACTTGGTGGTGTCCGGAAGTCGGGAAGAGCGTTCACAAGTTCTCTGTAGATAGCGAAGTTGCTACCACCACGATTGATGCTCGAGCCTGAGACAACTGGCCCGCTTCGCATCTGGGAGGTCTACGAAGAGTACGACTTCCCACGACTCTTTTCAGCGCGGGACCGTCGTGGACGCACATACTTGGTCGTCTCTGCGCACCAAGCGAAAGATCGCTTGGATTGGCTCATTGCGGAACTCTCGCACGAACGACTGGAAGCAGTTCGTGACGGCGTAGCGCAGGTGCGAGATGTATTTGAAAGTCCGGAAGACGCCTGCCTAATTCACTACCTCCAATATAGAAACGGGACAACTCAGACCGAACTCGTTTCCCCCAGCGACATAGAGAGCTCTTGGCTGCCAGCACCGGGCCATCTGGGCCCGATTTCAGAGGCAAGGTCGCGCACCGATCCAGTCGTAGTTGCGCGCGTGGAAAATCGCGATGTTATCGATTTGGCGATTGAGACTGCCCCCCGAAAGCACGAAATTCCCTCGAAGGCAATGGGCAAGACACTTACAACGCTGCAAGCGCTTGTCGATGCGGCTGGCGAGTGGATTTCGGGGCGTCAAGCCGTTCGCGGCCCCATCCCCGATGACATTGCTGCGTTGACTGCCATGAACTTCCAAGCTGCTTTTGCAGGCTCGTTGATCATCCGTTTGCGTGCTGCCCAAAATACGCAGATGATCGAGGGCGCGCTTCAGGAGCGCGCGCTTACGACGATTTGCGATCTTGTTGGTGCAGGTGCTGACGAAAGCGCCCTCCGAGAGATGCTTCGAGCGATCTCCCCTCGAACCGCCAATCGATACCGGGCATTCTTAGCCTCTTTGTCGGAATTGCATGCTGCTGTATCTGTGGAATACGCCACAAGTCGATCTTCTCAAGCCACATTGCGCAAGCTGACTCGTGCCGAAATCCAGGATGCCCTGAGAATTGTGAGCGAAGTTACGCAAACCTTGGGGACCACCGTGACCGTCGAGGCAATTCTCGTAGGCTTAAACGTCCGCTTGCAAATATTTGAGCTTCGGACGAGCGACGACGAAAAGATTGCTGGCCAACTCTCCAACCCTCCCGACGAGTCTCTCCAGCACGCCACAGTAAATGAGCGGTACACAGCATCGCTCCTTCAGATCGTTGAGACCAACGAAAGTACTGGGCAGGAGGTGATGAAGTACGTTTTGGAGCGCTTAGAACATTTGTAGTGGCATCAGCCAACCGCCACGAATTCCGAAGATAGCTACCGCCACACTTTCACGAGTCACGTCGATCATTGAGGCGTGCCCAGCAAAGACGGCTGGGGCTTTCGATCGAGTAGCAGGATGACACTGCTCATCGACATACGCGTTCAGCGGCCGACAACCAGCGCACCTGATGCATCTCTGTGGTGACGTCAGGCGCGCCCACGGTACCTGAGCACATCGTGGTCGCTCCCGAGACGATGTCGCCGAGACTAATTGCGCCGGCCACGTCCCAATATTGCCCTCGCAAGACGCGAACGGGAAAAGTGTCGACCTTGGATTGCTCATGGGACATTGAATCAAGCCTTCAGCAACGAGCTACGATCATGCGATTCTTGTGTCCGGAGGCGCCAATCACCTCGGACTTATCGACGTTCTTAAGTGGGTCGGAGTGTGCATCAGTGAATTTCACTTCAGTGCGCAGCTGGCCATGTCTCTGCAACTGAAGTACCCCTTCGACGAGTTCCACGACATTGCCATCAATCGAAGTCGGCACGCATCATTGCAAGCCGCCCTGCAGAAGGACCTAGGCTCCGGGACGTAGTACGGGGACGCGTCGCAGCTCCGGATTGGACGGACTCCCGCAGCACCCCAAAGAGCTGGCGCTTCGTGACGCTTCGCGATCGGCGTGAGCGCCGCTCGCAATAGACCATCGAGCACGATGTGCGCGTGTGAAGCACGTGCGCGTGATCTTGCGCACCATAGTTCCTGCGACGCCGTTCCGTGGGACAAACGACGATAGGCTGCGTGTCGGGTCAGCGCGCAGATGCAGATTCATTGCCAAGTTGTTTGCCCTGCCGTGCACAGATGAATTTTTTGCGGGTCAGATGCAATGAGGCAGCGATAGGACGACGGGGGCAACATTATCGCGCCGTGCGCAATCGATTGTTCTCCCAAACTGCTTGACGCTCGCAGATGGTGGGAGAGTAGGATGCGACGATGCCGAGGCCACTGCGGGTCCGATGTCGATGCCTAGGCGCCTTGCGTTCTACCGTGTGACGTTCTACGCGCGAATGAGCTTCGGACCAATTTGCATGCGCTGTTAGACGCTTTCTCACTTTGCGTACCTTAGCAGGGGCGGCTAAGGCTTACACAGACAAAGAGTCGTCGGCCAAGGGGCGAGTCAGATGATATCTAGTCGCATTCATATACAAACTGCGGTCGGCTGGCTCTTCGCACTATTTCTGCAGAGCTTCTGTTTGGGCGTGACCTACGCCGATATGGCGATCTCGAGCGAGGATTGCACCCAACTGGGTGGCGCTCATTTCTGTATTCCCATTCTTGAAAATGGCTGGGAAAACGAAGTTGAAATGGTATGCACAAATCTATACCGCTACTACCATCATTACTCGCCGCGGGTCGAGGACCTACTTAATCAGTTGGTCGAGGATGAGAACGCGTTCCAAGTCGCCTGCACAGGCTCAGCTGTCCCAATCTCGGCAGGACAGTGCGCTGGCACGCCGTCCACTCTAATCTACGGTCCATGGGATATGGAGAAGAATCCCCTGGTTCCAGAAGATAGCATCGTTCCTTGTACCTGCAATACGCAATTCAACTCCGCGGTTGAGGATCATCACACATCATTTAGAAAGGTGTTGCCATATTGCGGACCAGCGTTCGCATTGACCTCGAAATCTAACGTTCCAAGTGGCAGCTGCGGACTGGAACCGTACTACTGCACCCCATATGCAAATCTGCACCCCAAAAATCTGGGGGAGCCATGCTGTGGCATTGGTATGGGAAACCCAGTGAATTGGGTTACCAGAAATAAGTATGAACGAGCGTTGGACCTTGCGGGTACCGGCGCGTTGCCATTGTCGGTGGTTCGCCACTACAACAGTCTTGGCCAAGGACGAGGACCCTTTGGGCTTCTGTGGCGGGGGGACTTTGAACGAACAATTATTCACGATACGTCTGGAACGGTGCCCGTCGTCTTGGCATATCGCCCCAATGGACGAATATACGAATTCCGTTTTAATGGAAGCGCGCTCGTTGGCGATTCCGATATACCTGACCAGTTGATACGTAATCTCGATGGAAGCGGCGCGCTGCTAGGTTGGACCTACCGTACTGGAGCAGACGAAGTTGAACAATACGACGCCGCAGGGCGTGTGCTACGAGTATCGAATCGCTCCGGAAGAAGCATCTGGTACACGTATGACGCGAGCGGTCGAATCAGCAAGCTTTCGGACGACTTCGGGCGTGCGCTGACATTTGGATTCGACAGCGAAAGCCACATAACTTCGGTGACGGATGCTTCCCAGAACGTGACTCGCTACGAGTACGACCAGAACGACATGCTCGTCAGGGTCATCTATCCTGAAAACAAGATTCGCACGTACCTTTATGGCGAAGCCGCATATACAAACGGGCTTGCTCTACCAACAGCCCTGACAGGCATCATCGACGAGAATGGGGCTCGCTTTTCGATCTTTCAATACGACGAGGACGGCAAGGCGATTTCAACCACCCACGTCTTAGGCGACGGGACGAAAGTTGGCCTTTTTGAAATCACCCACAAGGCGACAGGTGGGAGTGTGGGATCCGTTTCGATTCGTGATCCACTCGGAACAGTGCGCGTCCAAGGGTATCAGATCATCGCCGAGAGGGCAGTCAGCACTAGTAATTCAGACCCGTGCGAGAACTGTGATGGAAATTGGTCCCTCTTGGAGCATGACGCCGTGTCAGGAGCGATCACCAAGCGCAGAGACTTTAACGGCGTCTCTACCTCATATCAGCATACAGATCCCT
>JBGAGT010000006.1:0-225022 GCA_044226535.1 Casimicrobiaceae bacterium
AGCCGGGGTCATCGCGAGGACCGAGCCCCGGTGGCCGTCGCACGCTTCGCCGATGGAGGCGACGACGCATGTTTGCGCGGGTCGACGCAATACCCCTCGCAGGACGCATGTTTGCGCGGGTCGACGCAATACCGTCGCGGTACGGCTGGGTCCCCGCTTTCGCGGGGATGACGGGGCGGGGATGACCGGTCAGCTGTGCGGGTAGAGCAGCACGCGCGTCATCCGCCCGGGCGGCGCTGCGGATTCGAATTCCATGGAGATCTCGAGGGCCTCGACGATGGCGCCTTCGGCCATGGCCGCCGTAGGCCACGCAAGCTCGAGCGAGGTGAGCGGACCCGCGCGCTCGCCCTGGCCTTCACCCGCGTCGAGCCATTGCGTGCTGCCCGCGAGCCGTGCGCGCAGGGCCACGCGGCGAAGACGCGTGTCGCCGTCGAAGCGCAGCAGCAGCGTGCCGAGGCGCGAGGCGCGGATCACCTGGTCGTCGGGGGAGCGCAACACCAGCGCGCCGCCCGTCGGCGTGAGCGACAGGCCGCCGGGCGTGGCGGCGATCACGCCGGTGAGTGCAGTCCAGCCGTCGTCGGTCGCGAGGCGTGCCGAGCCGAAGGTCCACAGTCGCGCGCCGCGCGGCAGGTCGGCGTGGCTCACCAGGAAGTCCATCATGGCGGCCTCGCCTGGCGTGTGACGCCACGACGTGTAGGCGACGTAGCCGGGCGCGCCCGCGAGCAGCCCGCTGGTGCCATTCCAGGCCATCAGCGCGACCTGGCTCGCGTCGAAGTTGAAGAGGTCGCGGAAGGCCTGGTACGACTGCGCATAGGTCGGCAATACGCCCGGCTTGCGCAGGTCGGTGGCGTTCATCTCGGCGGCGACCCAGGCGTCGTCGAAGCGAGCCAGCGTCGCGAACAGGCTGTGGCCCTCCTCCATGCGGATGCTGTTGCTCGCCGACGGGCCGTACAGCAGCACGCCGAGGTGCGCGAGCGGCGGCTTGGCGCCTTCGATCGACACGCCGGCCGAATCGAAGTACTGCGGAGGGCTGCGCAGCCAGGTCGCGACGGGGCGGCCATCGGCGTCGTGCGGCGTGATCGCCTGCGCGGTGTGGATGCGGTCCCAGGGAATGCCCGCGCCATGGGCCCATTGCGCGAGCTCGGCGTAGTGGAGCTGCACCACGTGCTTGCGGAAGGCGTCCCACTCGAGGTACCACGGGTCCTTCCAGAAGGGCGTCACGCCGGGCAGGACCGGCGTGTTGCCGGTGCCGGGGAAGCTCCGCGGCGGGTCGACCTCGGACCATGTGCGCCAGCGCGCGTGCGCCAGTGCG
This sequence comes from Casimicrobiaceae bacterium, assembly GCA_044226535.1. GTDB lineage: Bacteria > Pseudomonadota > Gammaproteobacteria > Burkholderiales > Casimicrobiaceae > VBCG01. Next base: position 1,313 of record JBGAGT010000006.1, read on the forward strand.
TTCACCTCCGCGAGCGTGAGCGGCGGCTCGCGCCGGTAGCGCGACAGATCGGGCAGCGCATCGACGCGCGCGCGGGCCACGGTAGCGCTCGCGCCGGAGTTGCTGCTACCGACTGCCGGCGTATTGGCCGAAGGCCGCGCGTAGGGCCCCGTCCCCGACAGCCATTCGCGGAACTGCCGCAACATGCCGGGGTTGTAATCGTAGCGCCGCCCGCCCTCGACGAAGGGGTTCATGTAGGTGTCCGCGTCGAGCGTGACGCCGACGAAGAGCTCGGGATGCTCGCGCGCGAAGGCGGCGATGATCGACGCCGCCGCCTCGAGGTTGCGCCGCTTGTAGGCGCGCACCCGTGCGTTGTGCACCGTGTAGGTCAGCGAGCGCGAGAGCTCGGGCGACGCGGTCGAACCGGGAAGGTTCTTGCGGTAGTCGCCCGGCATCACCTTGCCGAACTGGTCCCACTGGTCGTTGGCGAGCTCACCCTCGAGGTGCGTGGTGAGGTCCCACTCGGGGCTGTAGCAGCTCGCGTCGGCCCAGATGCCGCCGTTGAGGATGAAGTTCACCGGCACCTTCTGCGCGACGGCGTAGGCGATCAGCGATTCGAGGTTGTCGTCGGCGACGGGGCGGTCGCGGCAGCGTCGCGAAAGGTCGAACGCCGGGTCGAAGGCGAAGTCGCCCGCGGCGCCGCGGGTGGTGCGCATGTACAGGATGGGCACGGCGATGCCGACGCGCAGCGTGCGCGAGGTGAGGCCGCGGTATTGCGCCAACACCCCGTCGGCACCCTCGTGCGCGACGCCCGAGGTCGCCATCAGGAAGGTGAAGGGGCGTTGCGCGAGCGACGGCGAGGCATCGAGCTTCGCCGACCACAGCGCCATCGCCTCGGGCCGCACGAAGCTTCGGCGCCCGAGCAGCGTGCCTTCGTCGCGTGTGTTGACCGCTGTCACGAGGGCCTCGTGGCGCTCGATCGACACGGGCGGCAGCGGTCGCGCGAACGCCCACAGCGTGCTCTGCTGGCCCGGCTTGAGCGTCACCCCGGGCGGCACGACGCCGTACACGGCGCGTTCGCGCGCTTCGTCGACGCTCACCTCGACACGGTCGATGCCCGCGGGGTCGGTGGCCCAGCCGTCCAGCGCGATCCCGGCACTGCGCGCGTTGGGCTCGACGGGATGGTCGACGGCACCTTCGGTGGCGCCGCCGAACCCTGGTGCCGGGAAGCGCTTCGTCGCCGGCGGCGGCAGCGCCCGCGCGTCGACGACGATGGCGGCCGCAGGCGGTTCGGTCGAAGCGGCGCTGCGAGGGTGTTGCGTGGCGCGCCACGAGGCGATGCCGAGCAGCGCCGCGACCGCGACGCCCGCCACCGACGCGGTGATCCAGCGGGCGCGGTTGTTGGGGCGATGCACCCGGCGCCTCGCGCGCTCAGCGGCCCGGGCGGAGCGCGATCGCGGTCAGGTGCGATCCCGCCGCACCCGGCGCGAAGGCGAGCTCGAATTCGACCCGCTCGACGATGGCGCGCGGATCCTTCCATCCTGCGGGCCATTCGAACGCGAGGGTGGTCCCGCGGGAGCGACCGACTGCCTGCCAGCGGTCGTCCCCGGCCAGCTTCGCATAAGCGACCGCCTCGAGGAGCGTGGCCGCGCCTTCGAAGCGCAGCTCGGCGTGGGTGATCGACGAAGGGCGTATCACCTGGTCGGCCGGCGAGCGCAGCCTCATGCGGTCGCCGTAAGGATGGATCACCAGCGCGCCGTTGGTGGGCAGCACGACACCGCGCGTGGCGGTCCAGCCGTCGTCGTCGGCGTGCGTCCCGCTCCCGAAGGTCCACAGCAGCGAGCCCTGCGGGAGGCCCGCGTGGCTGACCATGAAGTCCATCATCGCCTGCTCGGCGGGCGTGTTGCGGAACGCGGTGTAGGGCACGTAGCCCGGCTGTCCCGCGAAGCGGCCGTTCGAGCCGTTCCACGCCATCAGCGCGACCTGTCGTCCGCCGAAATTGAAGAGCTCGCGAAACCCGCGGTACGACTGCGCATAGGTCGGCAGGACGCCGGGCGTCTTGAGGTTGGTGGCGTTCGACTCGACGATCGCCCACTGCCGGTCGAAGCGTGCGATGGTCGCGAACAGGCTGCGGTCGTTGTCCATGGTCACGCGATTTTCGGACGAAGGCCCGTAGAGGATGGCGCCGAGGTGCCCCACGCGCGGCATCGCGCCCTCGATGGACACGCCCGCCGAGTCGTAGTCGGTGGCGTCGCTGTCGATCCAGGTCGCGATCGGCCGCAGCACCAGGTCGTGGTGGGTGAAGGCCTGCGCGGTGAAGATGCGATCGGCCGGCACCCCGGCATCGTGCGTCCATTGCGCGAGCTCGGCGTAGTGCAGGCCGATCACATGGCGGCGGAACACGTCCCACTCGCGGTACCACGGGTCCTGCCAATAGGGCAGCTGGTCCGTACCGAGGGGCTTGCCTTCGTCGCCAGGGAATTCGCGTGGCGGGTCGACGTCTTCCCAGCGGGTCCACGTCTGGTGTGCGACGCGGTTGACCTCCGTGAGCGTGAGCGGCTTGGCGCGCCGCCATGCGCGCAGGTCCGGTGCACCGCCGGCGGTGACGCCGGCATACGGACCGGTGCCCGACAGCCACTCGCGGAACTGGCGCAGCATGCCGGGGTTGTAGTCGAAGCGCCGGCCGTCACGCACGAAGGGATTCATGTAGGTGTCGGCGTCGAGGCTGACGCCGACGAAGAGCTCCGGATGCTCGCGCGCGAAGCGCGCGACGATGGCAGCGGCCGCCTGGAGGTTGCGCCGCTTGTAGCTCCGCACGCTTCGTGCATGCACGTTGTAGGTCAGCGAGCGCGACAGCAGCGGCGACTCGGTCGACCCGACCAGCCCCTTCACCCAGTCGTCCGGCAGTACCTCGTTCAGCTGGTCCCACTGGCAGTTGAGCGGGTCGAGCTGCAGGTGGTCGGTCAGGTCCCATTCCAGCGACTCGCAGCTCGCGTCGCCCCAGATGCCGCCGTTGAGGATGAACTGCACGGGAAGCCGCTGCGCGAGCGCGAAGGCGATCACGCCGTCGAGGTTGTCATCGGCGACGGGCCGGTTCTTGCACTTTCGCGAAAGCTCGAACGCCGGGTCGAAGGCGAAGTCGCCGGGCGCGCCCTTGGTGGTGCGCATGTACAGGATGGGCACGGCCATGCCGATGCGCACGGTCGGCGAAACCAGCGCGCGATACTGCGCGGCGATGCCGTCGCCACCGCCACGGGCGACACCGGAAGTCGCCATCAGGAACCAGAACGGATGATCGGCGAAGCCCGGGTTGGTCCTGGCGATGTCGGCCCAGCGCGCGAGAGCCCGCGGCGACACGAGGCTGAGGCCGCCGACCAGCGCTTCGCGGCCCTCGCGATCGCGCGCGATCACCTGCACCGCGTGGCGCTGCAGCGCGAGATCGGCGAATTCACCATGGAAGCGGAAGCCGGCGCGCGCGGCATGGGGATCGTCGCGGCGCACGGCCGCGACGTCGTCGCGAACGAGGCCGATCTCGGCGGCATGGTGCCGGCCATCGACGATCACCTCGACTGCAGCGATGCCAGCGGGCGCGCTCGCCCAGCCGACGATGTCGAGCGCGTCGGCGACGATCACCTCGTCGGCGGGCGTATCGAGATAGCCGACGATGGGCGTGGCCTTGTCGTTGGCGAGCGGCCACGCCGGCATCGCCGCCGGTGCCGGCGTGGCGGCAGCAGGGGCGTTGACGGGAGGCGAGGAGGGCGCCGCCTTCGGCTCGGGCAAGGCTGCGGCGGGCGCCTCGGCCGCTGCGACGGGCGCGCTTGCGGAACCGGCCGTGCGCGAGCGATGGAGCGCGTAGAACTCGACCGAGGCCAGCAGGGCCATGGCCGCCAGCACCATCAAGAAGATGCGCATCGGGCTCATTCGACCACCTTCCGCACGGCGCACTTCGGGATCGATTCGCGCTTACGGCGGCCCGATACGCTCATGCGCGGGCGAAGAAGCGCGCGACGCTGGGCGCCTGGCCGGCGCGGCGTGCGCCACTACTCGTCGACGTCGCCGAGCGCGTAGACGTAGGGCTTCTGCGGCACGCGGCCATGGTCCATGACGCGACGCTCGGCGAGGTCGCGCGGCGTCTTGTCCCACCACAGCGCGCGCCCCTTGCGCTGCTCGTCGACGATCCGCGGATCCTTCTCGATGAGCTCGCGGATGAAGTCGGTGTGCGACGAAACGTAGTTGCGTGCAGGCAGCATTCCCATGGGCGTCATTTTACCATCGCCCCGCGCGTGAGCGGGTACTGGTACAGGCGGCATTCCAGCGCGCCGTTGTAGAGCGGCGTCCGCGAGGTCGCCTTGAGGTGCATGAGCTTTGGGAGCGACGTGTCGGCCGAGAAGAGCCACGCCGTCCAGCCGGCGTAGCGCTGCTTGAGCGTGTCGCCGATGCGCGGGTACAGCGCCGCCAGCGCATCGCGGTCGGACAGGCGCACCCCGTAGGGCGGGTTGGCGATCAGCGTGCCGGCGGGGGCGGGGGCGTCGGCATCCAGGAAGTCGGCGCGCGCGAAGGCGAGCCATTCGGCCACGCCCGCGGCCTGCGCGTTCGCCTGCGCCTTGGCGATGGCCGGCGCCGCGATGTCGCGCGCGAACAGCCGGGGCGTCGCGCCGGCGCTGCGCACGCGGTCGCGCGCCGCCTGCTTCATGCGCTGCCAGGGCGGGCCGTCGAACCATGCGAGCTTCTGGAAGCCGAAGCTGCGTGAAAGGCCCGGCGCGCGGTCGGCGGCGATCATCGCTGCCTCGATGGCGATGGTGCCGCTGCCGCACATGGGGTCGAGGAAGGCGCCTTGCGTCGTACCGGCGCCGGCATCGCCGTCGCTGCTCGGGCCGGCGCCGATGGCCGCGCTGGTGGCGACAGGCGCGGACGCGACGCCGCGCCAGCCCGCCAGCGCGCACAGCCCGGCGGCGAGGTTCTCGCGCATGGGCGCCTCCTCGCTGTCGCGCCGGTAGCCTCGCTTGAACAGGGGGTCGCCGGAGGTGTCGAGGTACAGCGTCGCGGTGTCCGTCGTGAGGTGCACGTGGATGCGCACGTCGGGCAGGCGCTTGTCCACCGAGGGGCGCCTGCCGGTGTCGTCGCGGAAGCGGTCGCAGACGGCATCCTTGGTGGTCAGCGCCGCGAACTCGAGGCTTTTCAGCGGCGAGCGCGTGGCCGCGACGTCGACGCGCAAGGTCCGGTCGACGCGGAACAGCGCCTTCCAGTCGACTGCGCGCGCGATGGCGTGCACGTCGCGCTCGCTGCGATAGCGTCCGCCTGCCACGCGCCACAGCACGCGGCTGGCGATGCGCGACTCGAGGTTGGCGCGCATCGCCGTCTCGTGCCCGCCGGCGAAGGCTACGCCACCGTCGGCTGCCGCGGGTTCCTGCGCGCCGATCGCCGCGAGCTCGTCGCGCAGCGCGCCCTCGAGCCCGCGCGGGCAGGACGCGAAGTAGCGTTCGGTCATCAGAACGGCTTCATCACCACCAGGAACACGATGGCGACGAGGATGGGCAGCGCGGGGATCTCGTTGATCCAGCGGTAGTAGACGTGGCTGTGGCGGTTGCGGCCTTCGCGCAGGTCCACCATCAGCTTGCCGAGGTAGGCATGGAACACGACCAGCAGCGCGACCAGCGCGAGCTTGGCGTGCAGCCAGCCGCCGTGGAATCCCCAGCCCAGCCAGAGCCACACGCCGAACGCCAGGGTGAGCACGGCGCCCGGCGTCATGATGCCGTAGTAGAGCTTGCGCTCCATGACGCAGAAGCGCTGGATGCCCACCTGGTCGCCGGGCGCCGCGAGCGCGTGGTAGACGAAGAGGCGTGGCAGGTAGAAGAGCCCCGCGAACCAGGTCACCATGAAGATGATGTGCAGCGACTTGACGACGAGCATGGGGACCCCCGGGCGATCGTGGATTCTAGCGCGCGGGATGGGATGGTAGGCTCGCCGATCCATGACCCACGGAGGAAGTCCCATGCGCACGCTGATTCTCGGGGTGGTGCTCGCCATGAGTGCCGTCCAGGCCGTCGCGGCCATCAAGGAAGTGCCGGTGACCTACCACGATGGCGGCACCACGCTGAAGGGCTATGTCGTCTACGACGATGCGGGCAGCGCCCGGCGGCCCGGCGTGGTTGTCGTGCCCGAATGGTGGGGCATCACCGCGCATACGCGCGCCGAGGCGAAGCGGCTTGCCGGCCAGGGCTACACCGCCTTCGTCGCCGACATGTACGGTGACGGCAAGACCGCCGACAACCCGAAGGATGCGGGCGCGCTGTCGGGCGCGGTGATGAAGGATCCCGCGGCGATGCAATCGCGATTCAATGCGGCCCGGGCCGAGCTCGCGAAGCAGCCCACGGTCGATGGCGCGCGCATCGCCGCCATCGGCTTCTGCTTCGGCGGCTCCGTCGTACTGAACATGGCGCGTTCGGGCGCCGATCTCGCCGGCGTCGCCGCCTTCCACGCGGGGCTCGGCGCCAATGCCGGCGACGCCCAGCCCGGCCGCGTCAAGGCGAAGCTGCTGGTGATGAACGGCGGTGCCGATCCCTTCATCAAGCCCGACACCGTCGTCGCGTTCAAGAAGGAGATGGACGCGGCGAAGGTGGACTACCGCTACGTCGAGTACCCCGGCGCGGTGCATGCCTTCACCAATCCCGAGGCCACGGCGCTGGGCGAGACGTTCAAGCTGCCGCTCAAGTACGACGCCGCGGCGGACAAGGCCTCCAAGGCGGAGGCCTCGAAGTTCCTCGCCGAAGTGCTGAAGAAGCCCGCGTAAGGGAAGCCCGCGCAAGGCGCGCTCGCCGGCGTCGCGGCGAGCGCTGCCGCCCTCGACGCGACGACGGCTCAGCCGGGCCGCTGCAGCAGGTTGGTGACGACCTGCTGCAACTGGATCAGCCGGCCGTGGAAGAAGTGCCCGCAGCCCGGGAACACGATCACCGGAAGCTCCTGCGGGCGCGCCCAGTCGAAGACCGCGGCGAGCGGCACGACGTCGTCGACCTCGCCATGGACCACCACGGTATCCGCGCGCACGCCGCCGGTGGAAAAGCGGTTGACCGCAGGCCCGACCAGCACCATGCGCTGGTAGTCCACCTGCCCGGCGACGCGCGTCTGCACGTAGGAGCCGAAGGAGAAGCCCGCGAGCAGCACCGGCAGCTCCGCGCCGAAGCGCCCGCGTGCATGGGCCAGCGCCGCCAGCGCGTCGTCGGTCTCGCCGCGTCCGTCGTCGAAGCTTCCCTCGGAGGCGCCCACGCCGCGGAAATTGCAACGCACCGCCAGATGCCCCAGCGCGACGAAGGACTTGGCCAGCGTCTGCGCGACCTTGTTGTCCAGCGAGCCGCCCTGCGTGGGATTGGGATGCGCGACCAGCGCGATGCCGACCGGCGCGGCCGCGGGAAGGTTGATCGCGATCTCCAGCGCACCCGCGGGCCCTGCGATGGTGAAGCGCTCGGGGCGGTTGGGAAGCGGGGTGCTCATGGCCGGAGGCAGGCGAGCGGCCGCGTCAGATGCGCAGCCGGTCGACGATCGCGCCGCCGACCAGGTGGCGGTCGATGATCTCGTCGATGTCGGACTCGTCGACGTAGGTGTACCAGACGTCGTCGGGGTAGACGACCAGCACGGGCCCCTCGTCGCAGCGGTCGAGGCAGCCCGCCTTGTTGATGCGCACGCGGCCCTTGCCCGAGAGCTTGAGGTCCTTGATGCGGCCCTTGGCGTACTTCTGCATGTCGGCCGCGCCCGCGTCGGCGCAGCAGCGCTCGCCGCCATCGCGCTTGTTGCAGCAGAAGAACACGTGGTGCTTGTAGTAGCCCATGCGACGATTCTAGCGGAACGACCATCCCCGCCTGCCGCGGGGCCCCGAACGGTCAGGTGCCGCCCTGCCGCCGGGGTGCCATCGGCGCGTCGGCCGGCGATGCGACCGCGCCCCAGCCGGGACGCCCTGCCAGCGCGCCGAGCCACGCGGCGGCCGCCAGCGGCCACGCCAGCAGCACGGCATGGGTGAGCCCGTTGAAATTCAGCAGCTGCCCATGGCGCCAGTTGAACAGCGGCAGCGCGCCCGGCGCGCCCGTGGTCTCGATGAAAAGCGGCGGCAGGATCACCGACAGCAGCAGCGCGACCGCGCTCGACACCACCAGCACCGGCCGCGCGAGGCTGGTGGTGGCGAGCAGCAGCAGCACGCCCGCCGCGACGCCCAACGAAACCTCGGGACGCAGCCAGCTCTGCCAGGGGGCGGGACGCAGCATCGCCACCGAGGTGATGCCCTTGGCGAAGGTCGCGATGGCGATCAGCGCGATCATGGCCATCCCGAAATGCCGCCGGTCGCGCAGCAGCAGCGCGACGAACAACCCGACGCCGAAGGCCTGCAGCATGCTCTCGGCGGCGTCGACCGCGAAGGACGCGAACTCGCGCGGCATCGCCGCGGCCGACGGCGCGACGGCCGGGTCGAAGGTCGTCGCGAACAGGCCCACGCCGGGGTTCGACTGCGCGACCAGCCACAGCGCCAGCAGCGCGAGCCCCGCGTCGCCGATGCGCCCCGGCAGGAACCAGCGGTTGCGCGCATCGACCAGCGCGCGCTTCAGGCGCGGGCTGCGCGCCAGCCAGCCCGCCAGGGCGCCGCCCAGCGCCGCGCCGGAGGTATTGGTGATCCAGTCGATGAGGCTCGCGTCGCGCGTGGGAAGCCAGGCTTGCGCCGACTCCATCGCGAACGACAGCGCGAAGCCCGCCAGTGCGCCTGCCGCGGTGCGCTTCCACGGATGGGCGCGCCGCGGCACCAGCCCGGTGAAGAGGCCGAGCGGCAGGTAGGCGATCACGTTGAGCAGGCCGTCGAAGCGCGTGGTGCGCAGGTCGGGCGCCAGCGGCCAGAACGGCGTGCCCTGCGGCGGCGCGAGCCACGGCCCGAAGGGCTGGAGGCTGGCGAACACGATCGCCGCGGCGTACAGCACGGCGAGAATGTGGGGGAGCTGCGAGTGGTGGCTGCGCTGGATCGGGGTCACGGCTGCGATTATGCGCAATCGCGGCAAGCCGTCATCCCCGCGAAAGCGGGGACCCAGCCTTATGCGCGCGGTAGGGCACCACCTGCGCAATCGCGGCGGCCTGTCGTTGGGGTAGGGCGGCAGCTGCGCAATCGCAGCGGCCTGTCGCACATCGGCAGGCGGCGACGGCCCTCGGGGGAGCGGTCCTCGCGATGAACCCGCTCGGGCCCGCTCCCCCGACGTCCGTCGCGCCGATGCGCTCGGGCCGCCACGATTGCGAGTCCCGCCGACTCGCGCGCGGGTCTTGCTCCCGAAGATCGCAGCCATCGCGCCGTCATCCCCGCGAAAGCGGGGACCCAGCCTTCAGCGCGGCCCGGCACATCCACGCAACGCCGCGCAATCCCATCGCGAGGACCGAGCCCCGGTGGCCGTCGCACGCTTCGCCGATGGAGGCGACGACGCATGTTTGCGCGGGTCGACGTAATACCGTAACGCAAGACGCATGTTTGCGCGGACCGACGCAATACCGTTGCGTTACGGCTGGGTCCCCGCCCCCCGATTGAGACATTCAGGGGCTTGTTTCGCGGGGATGACCGACGCGGGGATGACGTTTACGCGCGGCGCCTCAGCCTCGCGAGCCCGAGCATCGCCAGCAGCGCCGCCAGCATCGCCATCGCGGCGTCGCCCAGCGCCGGCACCGGGACCACTGCGGCCGGGGGTGGTGGCGCGACGTCCGGGTACGCCGGTCCGCCCGGATCGACGACATTGCCTGCCGGCAGGCTGAAGTGCAGCGTGGGGCCGTCGACGCCGGCGGCGATGGTATGCCACTGTGGCGGCGACCGGCCATCGGGCGAGTCGTACTTGTAATAGACCGTCTGCGAGGGCAGCGCGCGCGGGTAGGTGACCGTGAAGTCGAGCGTGCCGCCGGTCGTGCAGCCGGTGGTGGCGAAGTCGAGCAGGCCGAAGGGGAAGGTGTAGCCCGCGGGCGCGGAGCCTGCGGGCGGCGAGGCCGCGTCGCCTTCCAGCGGGATGAATGCGGCGTGCTCGTAACGGCAGGCCGCGCCGCCCCCTGTGAAGCAGGCGGTTGCGGTGCCGTCGGGCACGGCGCCGGTGACGCAGGTGTCGCCCGCCGCGCCCGTGCCCTGCAGCGGTACGCCGATGCTGGTCGCGGCGCCGTCGCCGACCTGCACGCTGGCGTTGCGCGCGCCCGCGGCCGCCGGCGTGAACGCGAAGTCGAGCGTGCAGCTGCCGCCGCCCGCGGCGAGCACGCTGCCGACGGCGCAGGCGTTCGCGCCGGGCTGCTGCGCATAGTCGCCTGCGGCCGCGCCGGCGACGGCGAGCGTCGCCACGGTGAAGGGCGCGCCGCCGGTGTTGGTCAGCGTCGAGGTCTTGGTGGCGCTGGTCGTGCCGACGATCTGCGACCCGAAGGCGAGCGAGGCGGGGGTCGCCGAGAGCGCGGGTGCGGCGGCCGCCGACAGCGTGAGGGTCAGCGACGCCACCAGGGAATCGTCGCTGTTGGAGCGCGCTTCCAGCGTCACCGTGCCGGCGAGGCCGCTCGCGAGCGTCGCGCTCAGCAGGAACTGTCCCACCGCCGTGCCGGGAAGCGCCACCGAGGCGATCGACTGCACGGATGCCGCGTTGGCGTCGGCCAGGGCGGCGCTGACGGCGCCCGTGGTCGACACGATCGCCAGGCGGTAGCTGTCCTCGACGTTGCCAGCGTTGCGCAGGCGGATGGCGAAGCTGCGCGTGGCGGGCGTGGCGCCGACGTTGACGCTGGTGGGATCGCCGGTCAGCTCGAGGCCGCGCGTCGCGGCGAGCGCAACGGTCGCGGTGGCGCGGTCGCGGGCTGCGGCGTCGGCGCGGGATTGCGCGATGACGTCGAAGGTCGCGCTGCCTGCGGGCAGGTACGCGGTCCCCCCGAGCGTGGCGTTCACCGTCTGCGAGGCGCCCGCGGCGAGGGTGACCGCCGCCGCGTCGAAGCTCACCACGGGTCCGAGCGGGCCCACCGCGGCAAGGTCGAAGGTGTCGCTGGTGGTCCCCGTGTTGCTGACGACCACGCCGAAGACCGTCGACGGCGGGCCCGACGACGGCGACAGCGCGAGGCGCACGCCCGCATTTCCGACGTTCACCGTGAGCGCCGTGCGCCCGACGTAGGAGAAGCCGTTGTAGAGGTCGACCTCGACGTCGTAGCTGCCGGGCGCGACGCCGACGGGCGTGGCGATGTCGGCGACCACGTCGAGCTCGGTGTCGGGATCCGTGACGACGTAGTTGTTCTCGAAGGTCACCGTCCAGCCGCTCGGCACCACGGCCGCCGCGTAGAAGTACGTCACGGCCCCGGTGCCGACGTTGGTGGTGGCGAGGGTCACGCGCGCGGTGTCGCCGCGGCCCACGGCGATGGGGTTGGGCGAGGGCACGACCAGCGTGCCGGCGGAATTGTTGGTCGGGTCGGGTCCCGTCGGCCGGTCGTAGCCGTTGAGATAGAGCGCAGCGCGCGCCGAGGTGCTGTACGAGGGCGCGGTGGCGGTCACCACGAACGGGTAGGCGAGGCCGTAGTCGCCCAGTGTCGATTGCAGCACCAGGGTCGAGGTCGCGCTGCCGCCCGCGGGCACGGTCACCGGCGTGTCGAGGTGGACGATCCACGAGGGGTCGACGCCCGCCACGTCGAGCGCGTAGCCGACGGGCGACGCCGAGGGGTTGTCGAGGGTGATGGTGTAGGTCGCGGGGCGCCCGAGCCCGGCGGTCTGCGAAGGTGGATCGATGCTCATCGCCTGGTCGCTCACCACCGCGGCGCCGCCGAGCGGCAAGAGGCCGTGCCCCATCGACGGCAGCGTGAACTCCACGTCGCCGCCGTAGGCGACGTCGCGCGTCTCGCCGGGATCGACGCCGGTGAGGTGCGCCTGCCAGGTGATGGTGCTGGCGGACGGCTGCACCCAGGTGTAGGTGTCGAGGTCGGGGTCGCTGGTGTCGATCGACGTCGGCGCAAGGCTGAACGAGCCCGGCACGACGGCCACGCCGTTGCCCTTGGCCATGTCGACGCGCGCCGTGATCGCCGGGCCGGTGAGGATGGCGTAGTCGTAGACGAGGATGCCGGTGCGCGTCATCGCGTACAGCGTGCCGCCGTCGAGCAGCGTCGTCGTCAGCACGTCGGTGACGTCGTAGGGGATGACGCGAAGGTTGTCGGGGTCGTTGGCATCGACCAGCGCCATCACCCAGGAACAGGTGCCCGGGTTGAAGCCGCTGACCGCGTAGAACTGGTTGTCGAGCGCGGTGATGGTCGCCGAGCCCGCGTCGCCGTTGGCGTTGCACTGGTTCTGGTAGCGCGCGTTGTTGAGCGGCGTGACGAGCGTCGAGCGCAGCACCGGGTTCGCCGGGTCGCTCAAGTCGAAGGCCGTGAGGGTGAGGTTGCCGGTGAGGCCGCGCACCGCGTCGTAGTAGCCCAGCGTGTCGCCGGCGGCGACGAGCGTGTTGCCCTGGCGCGCGAGGCCGAACAGCATGCGCGTGCCCGGCACGTCGATCGCCTTGCTGATGCAGGGATTCGGGCTGCCGGGGCAGTTGCCAGCGAGCAGGGTCGAGTCGACGACATCCAGCCTGCCGACGCCGCTGCCCGTGTCGCCGCCCGTCGAGGTCGAGGTGGACAGGTAAAGCCGCGTGCCCACTTGCGCGACGCCGGTGACGAGGTTCGGCCCGCCGTAGACCGGGTCGTTGGTGTCGCCCGCGTCGACGTGGTGGAAGAGCTCGCCCGCGAGCACCGGCGCAGAGGGCGTCGAGAGGTCGAGGCGCAGCAGGTTGCCGTTCTGCTGGAAGATGAAGTTGGAGAACGGGTTGTACAGGAAGATCTGCGTCGGCATGTAGCCCGTCGTGCCGTCGAACAGGATCGACGAGCCGAACAGCTTGCCGAGGTCGGCGGGTGTCGCGTTCTGCTGCACCGGCGCCGTCTCGTGGCCCGCGCCGATGTCGAAGGCGACGATCTTGACGGCGTCGAACGAGGTCGGCGAGTCGCCGCTGTAGGCGAGCACCAGCGTGTCGCCCTCGACGTTGCAACCCACGCCGCCGTAGCCGCTGGCGAGCACGCCCGTGGCGAAGCTGCCGACGTCGACCAGGGCGGAAGGATCGGTGGCGTCGATGATCGACACGCGGTCTTCCTCGCAGGCATAGAGGTAGTGCCCGCGGCGCGCGAGGGTGCGGGCCGCGGCCGGCAAGGCATGCGCGCCGCGCGCGACGATCGAGGGCGTGGGCAGCGAGTCGTGCGACATCGCCAGCGTGACCGTCACGTCGCTGTCGCCGGGAGGCACGCCTTGCGGGGCCACCGACAGCGCGGCCGAGAACGGCATGCCGACGATGAAGGCACCCTGTCCGCTGCCACCGGGGAAGGCGTCGCAGCACTGCGTCGCGTCGCGCAGCACGACGTCGAGGGCGTAGGGACCGTCGGCAAACCCGGTGGTGTTGACGGTGAACGCGGGCAGGTCGAACAGCCCGTCGCCGGAGGCGACGCTGGCAGCCGCGGTGTTGCCGCCGGCGCGCACGACGCCGTTGCGGTCGCGCGCCGTCCACTCGCCGTAGACGCTGCGCGTGGTGTTGAGCGAGTTCATCGCCCGCACCGACACCACGATGGGCGTGCCCGCGGGCCCGTAGACCGGCGAGGGCGTGACCGTCACCACGCGGATGAGGTCGGGGCGCAGCGCGAGCTGGCCCTCCGCGCTGCGCGACACCGAGGGCTGGTCGTGCGGCGTGGCGGTGACGGTGTAGGTGAAGGCGCGCGCGTCGCCGTCGGTGTTGGCGAAGGTCACGCTGAGCGGCGGCGAGCCGCAGCAGCCGTTGGTCTGGTAGCTCGCGGGTACGGTGATGGTCGGCGTGTTGACGGTCGCCGTGACGCCGGAAGGCACGCCGCTGACGGCGATGTCGAACACGCGGGGGACGGCGCGCTGGTTGTAGACGTTGATCGCGACCGTGGTCGACTGCGAGGGGATGTTGTAGGCCGTGGTCGGCGCGAGCCCGAGGCCGAAGTCGCCTTGCGAGGCCTGCGCGAGCGTGCCACGCAGGCCGCACAGCGCCGCGTCGATCGAGGCCAGCACGGAGGGGATGGCGGCGGCGCTCGCCGAGGCGAGCGTCGTGCGAAGCGCCGCGAGCGTCGACACCGCGGAGGCGAGGTAGGCCTGGTCGTAGCCGCCGTACATCTGCACGCCGGTGAGGTAGTCGAGCTCGGCGAGCACGGCCGCGAGCGCCAGCGCGTCGGCCGGCGCGGCGCGCAGGGCGTCCATGTCGCCGGCAAGCCGGAACAGCGAGCCGCCGAGCGCGCTGCGCCCGACGTCGTTGGCGGCGGCGCCCGCATCGACCGTGCATTGCGTCGTGGCCGACACCACGATCGCGACGAACGCGGTCGTCGAGGGCTCGAGGCCGCCGAAGTCGGCGGTGATCAGCGCTCCCAGCGAGTCGCCCGCGTGCGCGGAGGCGGCTGCGGTGAAGGTGAGCGGGATCGACTTGCTGGTCCCGGCGGCCAGCGATACCGACGAGGGAAGGCCGCTCATCGAGAGCTTGCCGGAAAGCCCCGCGCCCAGCGTCACGGTGGTCGCCGCATTGCCGAGCGTGTCGAGGGTGAGCGTGGCCTGCGTCGAGGCACCGGCCTGCAGGTTGGCGGCGACCGGCAGGATGCGCAGCGCCGCCGCGGCGACGGAAGGCGTGCCGAAGCTCCCGGTGAGGGGGACATGCACCGCCGGGTCGGTCACGCTCACGACGTTGCCGCCGAACGTGATAGGCGCGCCGGCATTCGCGAGCGGCGCGCCGGGGACGAGGCACACGCTGAGCTCGCCCGTCGCGCCGGGCGCGAGCGTCAATGCCGGCGGGGTGATCGGCGCGCCGAACGGGTAGTCGCTGAACTGCGGCTGGTAACGGAAGGTGTCGGTCGCGGGACCGGTGTTGACGATGGTGGCGAGGAACACGGTCGGCAACTCGCCGCCGTTCCAGCTGTAGACGAAGCGCGAGTCCGGGGCGACCGTGACGCTGACGCCGGGCGTGGCGCCGTGGGCGCCCGGCGCGGGCAGCGCGGGAAGCGGCGGCGCGAGCAGGATGTCGGCCACGGGAGGATCGCCCAGCGCGAGCTCGAGTCCCTTCTCGAACGTCTCGATGCCCTCGAGCAGGCCCGAGATCAGGGCATGGATCTGGCCGTAGGCGCCCTTGAGCTCGAGCTCCGCCGTCGTCCATTTCAGGAACTCGAGGATCGTCTTCAGCGAGTTCTCCATCACCTCCTTGATGATTTCCTTGGTGACGACGAACGAGTCGCTGAACTCGGCGTTGGCGGCGATGGCGTCGATCAGGCCCGCCATGTAGGCGATCGAGACCACGCCGATGGAGTTCATCTGGCCGACGAACTTGGCCATCGAGTTCTCGAGGCTCTGCTCGCCGAAGCGCTGGAAGTAGATCGCCGCATATTCGACGAAGGCGTTGTGCGTGCCGTCCTCGAAGGTGCTGATCGACTGGCCGCTCACGGGATCGGACTCGAGCCAGGCCGTGAGTGGCTTGCTGCCGCCGATGTCCACAGGGGCGCGCGGCGCGAGCACCACGCGGTTCGCAGCCAGCGCGTCGCGGATGCGCGCCTTGGCGTCGTCGGACAGCGCGAGCCCGTCGACGTCGGCGATGTTGGCGCTGGTGAGGGGAATGTAGGCGCTGGGATCGCGCTGCGCGTCGAACAGCGTCGCCAGGGTGACCGGCGTGCCGCCGGTGATCTCGCCGAGGATCGTTCCCTCGAGCACCGACTCGGTGAGGCCGCGCGCCTGCTCGAAGCGCTGGCTGTTGACGTAGGAGATCCCCGGCTGAGGAGAGACCGCGAGGGTGTTGCGGCGGATGTCCAGGGACAACGCCAGCGCGTTGTCGGCGAGCGAGGCACGCGCCATCGTGACGCGCGGTGTCCCCAGCGTGGCCTTGACGAGATACATCGAGGCGTTGCGTTCGGTCGCGACGTCGCTCGCGCCCTCGAATGCCGTCGTGCCGAGCTCCATCAGCGCGATGGCGAGCGCGCGGTTGAGCGACACCGCGCGCGCCGCGAGCGCCACGTCGTCGGGCGTCATCAGGTCGGGCGAGGGTATCGCGGCGACCGCGGGCGCGATCGACGCGGCCTCGGCCTGCAGCGCCTGCATGCGCGTGCGGCGGACTGCGAAGCCGTCGAGCGGCTGGGCCGAGGACGCGACCTGCACGGTGAGGAGGTCGAGCGCGGTGAGCGCCGGGCCGTCCTCGGGCGTGGCCGCATAGTCGACGACGCCGCCCGTCCGGCGCTTGGCGTAACCGATGCGGTCGAGGAGCGTGCGCTCGACGGTCGTCGGGTAAGCGGAGTTCAGGGGATCGACGAGGTCGATGGTCAGCGTCACGCCGGTGAGGAGCGTGGTGCCGAGCGGGAAGTTGGTGAGGAGCTCGGTGTAGTCGCTGCCGCGCACGACCTGGTAGTCGCGCGGGTCGGCCGATGCGTCGCCGATCACCATGTAGGGCGAATAGGTGTTCGTCGACGCGGAGATGGCGAGCCCGGGCAGCGTCGACTGCGACACGAAATGGCCGAACGTCACCGGCTTGTCGACGAGGTCCGCGGCGTCGAAGCTCTGGTCGAGCACGGTGGTGCTGCCGATCGGGAATCCATACAGCGCGCCCGCCTGCGAATAGGTCTCGGCGATGAGGCGGAAGCGCACGCGCTGCTTCTGGCTGGCCGGGATTTCGTCGAAATTCGACGTCGCCGCGACAATGACGCTGCCGATGGCCGCGTCGGCCAGCGTCGGGTCGAAGGCCGTGTACGGGCTCGCCCCTGTGGGCTTGTACTCGATCCAGGTGTGCGTCTTGGCGTAGACGCCGAGCGCGTAGTCGTTGAGCGGGTTGGCTACCCCCCCCGGGTTGTTGCAGCCGAGGGCACGCTGGACACCGGGGAACATCCGCGCGATGACACGTTGTATGTCACTGGTGTCGAGCGTGGCCTGGGCGTAGCGGGCGGTGAAACCGGAGGCGCGCAGCAGCGCCACCCCCAGCGCAGCGCGATCGATCGGGTTGCCCGCCTTGCTGGCGAGGGTCCCGACCGCGCCGCGCGACGATCCGCTGTACAGTTCAACCCCGACCTGGTCACGGAGGTACGCGAAGATCTGTGCCGGGTCGTGGGCGAGCGTCGCGGCCAGCGCGTCGATGCGCGGGTCGGCCCGCGAGGGCGCAGCGACGACGAGCGCCGCCACCGCGAGCAGGAGCCCGAGCCCCCTGGCGAGCGAGTGCCAGGCGCGCGCGCGAGTGGCGTCGAAGCCCGTTTCGCCTTGCTGCATCGGTCGTTCCCCCCGCCCCTTCGCGCGCATTCGCGGTGCGGTTCGATTATGTAGAATGGCCTGCGTCGCACAGGTGCGCGCGCAGGTGACCGGTAGGTGTCCGGTGCGCGCGAAGACGCGAATGCCCGACACCACCGCCCCCCTCCCGCCGCTGGCTGGCGGTCCCCCGGCCGGACTCGTGCTGTCGGCGCTGGCGCACATCGAGCGCAGCGCGACCTTCCGGCGGTCGCTCCGCCACCGCAGGCTGCTGCGGCACCTCGTGCAGCGCACGCTCGACGGCGCGGCCAGCGAGATCAAGGAGTCGGTGCTCGCGACCGAGGTGTTCGGGCGCGCGCCCTCGTCCTTCGACCCGCGCCGCGACACCACGGTGCGCGTCGAGCTGCGCAGGCTTCGCCACAAGCTCGAGCGCTACTACGCCGACGAAGGCGCCGGCGCCGCGGTGGTCGTGAGGCTCGAGGCCGGCAGCTACGTGCCGCGCTTCGAGGCACGCGCGGCGGCGCCGCCGGCGGTGCTCGCGGTGCTGCCCTTCGCGTGGGCGGGGGGCGCGGCGGAGGCCGGTCAGGATGCGGCCTGCGACATGCTCACCGACCAGGTGGTCGACACGCTGGCCCAGCTTCCCGGCCTGCGCGTGATCGCGCGCCGCTCGGTGGCGGCATGGATGGCGCGCGGCGAGGACCTGCGCGACATCGGCAGCGCGCTCGGCGCGACGGTGATCGTCGAGGGCAGCGTGCGCCCGACGCCGGACGGCGTGCGCGTGGGGGTCAAGCGCGTCGCCGTCGAAGACGGCACCTATCGCGCGTCCCATGCCTACGATGCCGGCGCGCTGTCCGAGCCTTCGCTGGTGCACCGGATCGTGCGCGACCTCGTCGCCGACCTCGAGCTCGGTGACGTCGCGGCAGCGCCGCTGGCGCGCGCCGCGCGCCGCGTCACCGAAAGCGACGACGCGCGCGACGCCTGGCAGCGCGGCCAGTACATGCTGCGGCGCCCGGCCGCCGATGACCTGCGGCGCGCACTCGAGCTCTTCGGCGAGGCGACGCGGCACGACCCCGCGTTCGCGCCGGCCTGGGCGGGCCGCGCCCAGGCGGCGATGGCGCTGGTGGGACTGGCACCCTTCCCCGATCCTCCGCTGGTCGAGACGGCGCGCGAGGCTTCCGCCCGCGCGCTCGCGCTCGACGCCGAACTCGCGAGCGCCCACGGCGTCGAGGCCTTCCTGGCCTTCGCCATCGACCGCGACCTCGCGCGCGCCGAGCGCGCCGTGCTGAACGAGTTGCGCTTCGCGCCTGCCGATGCCGGCGCGCACCGCCGCTATGCCTGGCAGCTCATGTTCTCCGGCCGCTTCGACGAGGCCGAGGCCGCGTATGAGGTGGCGATGAGCCTCGATCCCCTCGACGCGCGGCTTCGCACGCACCAGGGCCTGCTGTGGTATTACCGGCGCGACTACGTGCGTGCCGCCGCGCGCTTCGAGCGCGTGCTCGGCATCGAGCCCGGTTTCCTGGTTGCGCGGGTGTTGCTGGCGAGCGCGTGGCTGCAGGCGGGCAAACGTCGTGCCGCGTTGCACGCGTTCCGCGACATCGCCGCGCGCTGGCCGGACGATTCCATCGGCGCGCTCGGCATCGTGCAGGCGCTGGCGGTCGCAGGTCGAAGGGCGGCCGCGGGGCGCTCGCTCGACGCGTTGCTCGCGCATTTCGGCAGTGACCGCGCGGGGCCCTACCGGATGGCCATCGCCCACGCGCGCCTCGGCGACGCCGACGCCGCGTTCGCGGCGCTCGACCGCGCCGCGACGCTTCGCGACATGAACTTCGTGTGCACCGCCGTCGATCCTTCGTTCGACGGCCTGCGCGACGACCCGCGATGGCGCGACCTGCTGGTACGCCACCGCCTGCCGGTCATCGATCCGCGTCGCTGATCAAGTCGTCATCCCCGCTTTCGCGGGGATGACTGGCGCTCAGCGCGCCAGCGCGTGCATCGAGTCCTTGAGCGCCGGGTACAGCGCCTTGTAGATGCCGAAGCTGCGGTCGTACGCCTTGGCGGCATCCTCGCTCGGTGCTGCGCGCGGCGCGAGGGTGACCCAGCCGCGCGCGACCTCGGCGGCGTCGACCAGGCCCATCGCAGACGCGGCAAGCAACGCGGCGCCCATCGGTGCCTCGACGTCCTCGGCGATGGTGCGCACGTTGCGTCGCGTGACGTCGGCGATGATCTGCATCCACAGGTCGGAGCGCGCAGCGCCGCCCACCACCACGAGGCCCTCGTCGAGCGTGGCGGCCGCACCGGCTTCCATGTTGTGGCGCAGCGCCAGCGACACGCCCTCGAGCACCGCGCGGTAGAGGTGCGCGCGGCCGTGCACGAGATTGAGGCCGACGAAGGCGCCGCTGGCCTCGCCGTCCCAGATGGGGCTGCGCTCGCCCATCAGGTAGGGCAGGAACACGAGGCCCTCCGCGCCCGGCGGGAGCGCCTGCGCCTCGGCCTCGAGCGAGGCGAGCAGCGCCGCGTCGGGTGGGGTTGCGTCGCCGCCCCAGGCCCTGGCGCCGCGCAGCAGGTTGGCGAGCCAGGTGACCGCCGCGCCCGCGGTGCTCGCGCCGCCGAACACGTAACGATCCTCGGGCGCACCGTAGACGTAGGGCATCGACACGAGGCCCCGGCGCGCGTCGACCTCGCGGGTGATGGTGCCCCAGCACATCGACGAGCCCATCATCGCCACATGCTGCCCCTGGCGCGTGACGCCGGCGGCGAACGTCGCCATGGCGGCATCGATGCCGCCGGCGATCACCGGCGTGCCGGCGACGAGGCCGAGGCGCTTCGCCGCCGCGGCCGTGAGCCCCGCGACGCGCTCGCTCGAGCGCAGCAGCCGCTCCGGCAGCATGCGCGCGTCGAGGCCGAGGCGCTCGCAGGCCTCGGCCGACCACGTGCCGCGCCGGTTGTCGTAGACGCCGCCGATGTTGCCGGCGGAAGAATGGTCGACGGCGAGCTCACCGGTGAGGGCGTGTATCACGAAGGCGTTGGGCGGCACGAACCAGCGCGTGCGTTTCCAGGCCTCGGGGCGCTCGTCGCGCAGCCACATCATCTTGGTGTAGCCGTAGTAGCTGTCGACGCCGTTGCCGGTGACGTCGTACAGCCAGTCGAGGTCGACGTTGCGCTTCACCCAGTCCACCTGCGCGATGGCGCGGCGGTCCATCCAGATGAGGCAGGGATGCACGGCCTGCATCGCCGCGTCGACGGGGATGCCGGAGCCGCCGTAGAGGCTGCTGATGCACAGCGCCCGCACCTGCGCGGGCGCGAATCCGGGCTCGCTCGAGGCCGCGGCGGCGACGCAGCCCGCGACCGAGGCTTCGACCGCGTCGAGCCACACCTGCGGCCACTGCTCGGCCCAGCGCGGGCGTGGCGTGTCGGGCTGGTAGCCCTGGGAGTGCTGCGCGACGATGCGGCCGCGCGCGTCGGTGAGGAGCGCCTTGGTGCTTTGCGTCCCGATGTCGACGCCGATCACGTACTCGCTCATCGTGCTTTTCCTCAGGCAGGTTACTCGCCGCTTTTCACGCCCAGGTGCGAGAGCGTGAGCGCGAGCTTGGCGGCATAGGCGGGCGAGGCGCGGTCGCGGTCCTCGCGGCTGACGGGGATGATGGTCGCCACCGACGCGGGGCGCTGGGTCATCACCACGATCTGGTCGCCGACGGCGATGGCCTCGCCGACGTCGTGCGTGACGAACACGACCGTGGGCCGGTCGATGCGCAGGAGCCGCGCGAGCTCCTGCTGCAGCTTGAGGCGGGTGAATGCGTCCACCGCGGCGAAGGGTTCGTCGAGCAGCAGCAGGCGCGGCTCCAGCACCAGCGCGCGCGCGATGCCCACGCGCTGCGCCATGCCACCCGAGAGCTCGCGCGGCCAGGCGTTGCCGAACTCGCCGAGCCCCACGGTCTCCAGCATGGCGTCGGCCTTGCGTCGCGCCTCGGCCACCGTGGCCCCGCGGGTGCGCGGGCCGATCGCGACGTTCTCGCGCACCGTCATCCAGGGGAAGAGCCCCGGCTGCTGGAAGGCCATCCCGAGGTGGCGCGTGGGCCCGAGCTCGACCGGCACGCCGTTCCAGAGGACGGTCCCTTCGGCGGGCGCCGCGAGGCCCGCGGCGAGCGAGAGCAACGTGCTCTTGCCGCAACCCGAGGGCCCCACCACGCAGGCGACGCTGCCGGGTGCGACCGCGAAGCTCACGTCGCGCAGCACCTCCAGCGAACCCGTCGCGGTCGCGTAGCGATGGCTCACGCCCTCGAAGCGCAGCGTGCCCTCGCTCATCGGTTGAACCCGCTCATCGCCCGCTCCAGCGCGCGCGGGCATAGGCGCCCACCAGCGCGCTGACCGCGGCGCCGATGGCGCCGATGACGATCATGCCGGCGATCACCACGCCGGTGTCGAGCGAGGTGGCGGCGTTGGTGATCATGACGCCAAGCCCCTTGCTCGCCCCGACGTACTCGGCCGCGACGACGGCGATCCAGCCGATCGCCGCCGCGGCGCGCGCTGCGCTGGCGATGGTCGGCGCGGCGGCGGGAAGGTGCACGCGCAGCGCGCGCTGGAAGCGGCTCATGCCGAGCATGGTGCTCACGCGCGACAGCGTCGGCTCGACGGTCGTCATGGCGCGCGCCGTCGACACGACCATCACGAAGAACACCGCGTAGGCGACCAGCAGGACCTTGCCGGTGTAGCTCGTGCCGAACCACAGCACCGTGAGGGGGATCCATGCGAAGGGCACGACGAAGCGCAGCGACTCGACGACCGGCGTGGCGGCGTCGCGGAAGCGCCGCGACTCGCCCATCAGCGCGCCGACGGCGATGCCCGCGGCGCCGCCGGCGAGGTAACCCGACAGGAACTCGAACAGGCTCACGCCGACGTCGCGCCAGAACGCCGGCGTCTGCAGCAGGCGCAGCAGCGTGGCGACCACCTCGGCGGGTGGCGGCAGCACGATGCGCTCGAGGCGGTACCCGCTCACGGTCGCCTGCCAGGCCGCGAGCACCAGCACCACGCCCAGCGTGGCCAGCGCGGCCCTTCGCGAAAGGTGCGGCAGTGTCACGCCGCGGCCTTCCTCGCCTCGCGCCACGGCAGCAGCGCGCGCTCGGCGCGCGAGAACAGCGCGTTCATGGCAAACCCGCTGACCGCGAAGGCGATCATCGAGGCCATGACCGCCGGGACGTTGTAGCTCTGCTGGACGGCGATCAGCCGCGCGCCCAACCCCGAGTCGGCTGCGACGAGCTCGGCGACGATCACCGTCCCCCAGCCCGCCATCAGCGCCACGCGTGCACCGATCAGCACCTCGGTCAGCGTCGAGGGCAGCACCAGGCTGCGAAAGCGCGCGGCGCCGCCCATGCCGAGCATGGTGGCGACGCGCTCGAGGTCGGGCGGGATGCGGCGGGCGCCGTCGACGGCGTAGACGATCACCACCAGGAACACCGCGAGCCCCACCAGGAACACCTTGCTGGACAGGCCGAAGCCGAACCACACGATGGACAGCGGCACCCAGGCGATGCTCGACACCGGCCGGATGGCCTCGATCACCGGCAGGAAGATCTCGCCCAGCGTGCGCGAGCGCCCGAGCAGCAGCCCCGCGAGCGTGGCGAGCAGCGTGCCGAGCCCCCAGCCGATGGCGAACACGCGCAGGCTGGCAACGAGGTCGCGCCAGAAATCGCCCGTCAGGTAAGCCGCGAACGCGCGCGCCACCACCCAGGGCTGGGGCAGGCGGCCGATCGAGCCGCCGCCCTTGGCGAGCGCGAACGCGGCGAGCGTCCACACGGCAAGCGCCACCGCGACACCCAGCGCACCCCAAGCCCAGGAGGAGGAGAGGCCTTGGGGGGCGCGTTGCGCCGCGGAAGCGTTGCCGGTGGCCATGGATCGCCGTGAACGCGCGGATCAGCGCTTGGCCATCGCCTCCTTGGCGAGGGCGGTGTTCTCGAACTTCTTCGCGAAGGTCGGCAGGTCGACGCCTTGCGGCGCGAAGCCGAGCTGTTGCGCGATGCCGACGGTCTCGACGATGCCCTCGACGTCGGGCACGTAGGTCGCGGCCACGCCGATCAGGTTCTTGTCGAACGAGTGCTGCACGGCGGCGACGTCGACCTTGGCGAATTCCGCCATCTGCTTGTAGGCGTCGGCGGGGTTCGACTTGATGTAGTCGGTCGCGGCGAAGGCCGCGCGCAGCACGTCGCGCACCGCCTCGGGCTTCTCGCGGATGATCTTGGTGCTGGCGATGAAGCCGTCGCCGGGTGCGGGCCGGCCGATGGCGTCGGAGCCGGTGAAGAGTACGCGTCCGATCTTGCGCAGCTCCATGTCGGCGACGTAGGGCACGTAGCCCGCCACCACCTCGGCGCCGCCCGAGTCGAGCACGCCCACCATCCCCGGGCCGGTGCCCGACACGAAGTACTCGTTGGCCATCGGGTCGACGCCGGCCTTCTTGAGGCCGATCTGGAAGAACAGCGTCGACGCGGTCTTCATGCCGCTGACCACGACCTTCTTGCCCTGGATGTCCTTGGCGCTCTTGATGGGGCTGTTGGTCGCGACCACGGTGACGTTGGCGTTGACGAACGACTGGCCGACGAACTGCGCGGCGTCGGGCGACTGCGAGAAGATCACCACCGCCGAGACGCTGTTGCCCCAGGCCATGTCGAGCTGGCCCGCGGCGATGGCACTGGCGGCGCCCGGCAGGCCCTGGTTGATGGGCACCCAGTTGACGGTGTAGCCCTTGTCCTCGAGCTGGTGCTGCGCGCGCATGATGGGCACCGGCGAGACCACGGGGAAGAAGCCGATGTTGAGCGTGATGCCCTTGCCCGGCGGGTCGGCGGCGAGCGTGGGACCGGACAGCGTGGCGGCCGCGGCCGCGATGGCGGCGGCCGTGAGCAGCGTGCGGCGAAGTGCTTGCATGGTTTCCTCCAGACGTTGCGCTGTTGCGTCGTGGTGGGCCGCGCGCCCGGCGGGGCGTGCGGCGGGGTCCCGCTAGGGCTTCATCAGCACCTTGATGGAGTCGAGCGAGTTGGCCACGCCGATCGCCTCGTCCCATTGCTCGAGCGAGTAGGCGTGGGTGACGATGCCCTTCGAGGTGACGAGGCCGCGCGACAAGAGATCGATGGCGACCGGGTAGCAATATGGGCCGAGGTGCGCGCCGCGGACTTCGAGCTCCTTGCGGTCGCCGATGATCGACCAGTCGACCTCGGCGTCCTTGCCGAACACCGAGAACTCGACGAAGCGCCCGAGCTTGCGGATCATGTCGAGGCCCTGCGTCACGCCCGAGGGCGATCCCGTCGCCTCGATGTACACGTCGCAGCCGTAGCCGCCGGTGAGGCCGTGCACGATCGCGAGCACGTCGTCGGTCTTCGGGTTGATCACCACGTCGGCGCCGTAGCGCCTGGCGAGCTCGAGCCGCTCGGGGACCATGTCGACGACGACCAGCTTGCGCGGGGTCTTGAGGTGCGCGACCTGGACCATCATCAGGCCGATCGGGCCGGCGCCCGCGATCACGACGACGTCGTCGAGCTGGATGTCGCCGCGCTGGACCGCGTGGATGGCGCAGGACAGCGGCTCGATGATCGCTGCGTCGTCGAGCGGCATGGCCTCGGGGATGCGGTGCACGCGCGCGGTCGACGGGATGCGCATGTACTGCGCCATGCCGCCGTCGGCGACCTCGCGCTGGAAGCCGAAGATGTTGTGCACCTCGCACATCCAGTACTCGCCCGAGCGGCAGTAGCGGCACTTGTCGCAGGGCACGATCTGCTCGGCGATCACCTTGTCGCCGATGGCCACGC
Source organism: Casimicrobiaceae bacterium (assembly GCA_044226535.1). GTDB lineage: Bacteria > Pseudomonadota > Gammaproteobacteria > Burkholderiales > Casimicrobiaceae > VBCG01. Next base: position 26,318 of record JBGAGT010000006.1, read on the forward strand.
CGAAGTGCTCGGCGGCGCCGGGGCCCAGCTCCTCGACGTAGCCGAAGAACTCGTGGCCCGGCACGACCGGCGCCTTGACCCAGGGGGCGGCGCCGTTCACGCCCCAGAACAACTTGGCGCCGCTCCAGCATTTGCAGTCGCTGGCGCAGATGCCGCAGGCGCCGATGCGGATCAGCATCTCGTGGGTGCCGGCGCGCGGGCGCGCGATGCGCTCGACGCGATAGTCCTGCGGGCCGTGGCAGACCACGGCGGTCATGGGGGAGTCGGTGGCATTCATGGCTTGTGCTCGAAAGGAGTGGATGATGGTACGCGTCAGCGGTTGGAGGGAATGCTGGTGCTGCCCGGCCGGTCGCCGGAGTCGACCCACAGGTCCCAGTCGGCACCGACCGTGTGGCTCGTCTCGAAGGCGCGGTGCGTCGCCGAGGCCGTCTCGGCGCGATCGACCTGGCCGCAGCCCGTCACGCCCTTGTCGAGGCCTTCGCGCGCGGGGTCGACGTAACGGCTGAACCACCCGGCGAGCCCGTCGCGCATCGTCGCCACGCGCCGGGCCTGGCGCGGAACGTCGACGAGGTTGCGACGCTCGCCGGGATCGGCCTCGAGGTCGTAGAGCTCGTGCGGACCGTCGGGATGGCGGTGCACGTACTTCCACTCGCGCGTGCGCAGCATGCGCGCCGGGCCGTATTCGTCGAAGACCACCACCGGGCGGTCGCGCTCGTCGGGACGCCCCTCGAGGATGGCGCGGAAGCTGCGGCCCGGCACGGGGCGCCCGCTCGACCAGGGCACGCCCGCCCAGTCGAGCAGCGTCGGGAACATGTCGTAGCCCGAGAGCAGCGTGCGGTCGACGCGGCCCGCGGGAATGCGCCCGGGCTGCGCGACGATGCAGGGCACCTTGACGGAGGTGTCGTAGAGGTTGGGCGGCATCGTGCCGTTGCCCTTGCCCCAGATGCCGTGGTGGCCCATGTTCATGCCGTTGTCGCCGACGAACACCACCAGCGTGGATTCGGCGAGGCCTTCGGCGTCGAGCGTGTCCAGCACGCGGCCGATCGCCGCGTCCATCGCGCTCACCGCGGCGAAGTAGCCGACCAGGTTGTCGCGTCGCTGCGCGCGCCCCTTTTCCACGGCGGGCTTGCCGCCGATGAACCAGGGGTGCGGGGGCTCGTCCGGGCAGGACGCGAAGGCGCAGTCGTCGTAGAGGCGGGTGAAGGGCTCGGGATGGCAGCCGATCCACGGGTAGTGCGGCGCGGTGAAGCACAGCGAGAGCCAGAACGGCGCGTCGCGCGCCGCCTCGTCGCGGATGAAGGCGCTGGCGCGATCGCCGAGCACGTCGGTGATGTAGCCCGGCACCGTCACGGGCGTTTCGCCTTCGACCATCGGCGCATCCTCGTAGGGCCCCATGCCGAACTGGTGGGCGAACCACGTGACGTAGCCCGGCCGCGGGCGATCCGATGCGCCGAGGTGCCATTTGCCCACGAGGCCGCAGCGCCATCCGCGCAGCGCCAGCACGTCGGTGACGAGCGTCTGCCCGGCGAGGTAGTCGATGCGCCCGGGCCCCATGCTGCCGGCGCGTATCCAGTCGTGCACGCCGTGGCGCGACGGGATGTCGCCGGTGAGGAGCGACGCCCGCGCCGGCGAGCACACCGGCGAAACGCAGAAGAACTCGTCGAAGCGGATGCCGCGGCTCGCCAGCCGGTCGAGGTTGGGGGTATGGATCTCGGGATTGCCCGCGCAGCCCAGGGCCCACGCGCCCTGGTCGTCGCTGACGACGAACAGGATGTTGGGATGCTGCGGGTCGCGGCTCGCCACGGCGGCTTTCTCCTCGGAACGGCTGTCGGTTGCGGCCGTCTGTCGCGGCCCATGCCGGGCGGCGTGCACAATCGATTGTGCGACGGGCATTCTGCCAGCAAAGCCCGCGGCCAACAAGCGCTCCGGCGACGCGGGCGCGAGGTTATGATCGCCGGCAGCCGATGAAGCCCGCCAAGCCCACGATCTTCGACCTCGCGTCGCTCGCCGGTGTCTCGGCGTCGACCGTCAGCGCCGTGCTGCACGGCAACTGGCGGGAGCGCCGCATCTCCGAGGGCACCGCCGAGCGTGTCAGGCGCCTCGCCGCCAAGCACGACTACACCGTCAACCGGCAGGCGAGCGGCCTGCGCCGCAGCCGGTCGGGGCTGATCGGCATGATCATCCCCATCCACGACAACCGCTTCTTCAGCGGCATGTCGCAGACCTTCGAGCGCTTCGCGCGGGCGCGTGGCTGGTACCCGCTGGTCGTGTCGACGCTGCGCGACCCGAAGCTCGAGCTCGAGACGGTGCGTACGCTGATCTCGTACCGCGTCGAGCACCTGGTCGTTGCCGGCGCCACCGACCCGGACTCGGTGAGCCGAGCCTGCCGCAGATACGGCGTCGAGCACGTGAACGTCGACCTGCCAGGCACGATGGCGGCCTCGGTCATCAGCGACAACTTCTGGGGCGCGCAGCAGCTGACGCACGCGCTGTGCGAGCGCGCGCCGAAGGCGCGCAGCGCGCGGCGCGACCGCATCCAGTTCCTCGGCGGCATCGCCACCGACTACGCGACGCGCCGCCGCATCGAGGGCTTCGTCGACGCGCTGCGCGCCCGCGGGGAGGCGGTCGCCCCCGACCAGCTCGACGCCTGCGGCTACGACGCCGACCTCGCCGAGGCGGCGATGCGCGCCCTGCACGAGCGGCTGCGAGGATTGCCGCGCGCGCTGTTCATCAACTCCACCATCGCGCTCGAGGGCGTGGTGCGCGTGCTGAAGACGCTGCCGCCGGAGGAGCTCGCCGAGTGCGCCTTCGGCTGCTACGACTGGGACCCCTTCGCCGCGAGCTTGAACTTCCCGCTGCTGATGGTGCGGCAGAACGCCGAGGAGCTGCTCGAGGAGGCGTTCCGGATGATCGACGACGGCACCTGCGACCGGCAGCGCACCGTGGAGATCCGCCCCACGCTGGTGTTCGGCGACCCGCCCGCGGCGCGGGGCCGCGCGCAGCGTCCCGCCCGCGTCCGCGCCGCGCGCGAATGACCCGCGCGCTCACGCTGGCGACGCTGCGTCGCCATGCGGTGGCGCGCACGCTGTTCGCCCCGACGACCCTCGCGAGGGCGCTGCGCCGGCTGGGCTTCGTCCAGGCCGACCCGATCCGTGCGCCGGCGCGCGCGCAGGACCTGATCCTGCGCCACCGCGTCGCCGGTTACCGCGCCGGCGACCTCGAGCGGCGCTACGCGCGGCTGCCGGTCGAGGAGGACTTCTTCGTCAACTACGGCTTCGTGACGCGCGAGCTGAACGCCCTGATGCACCCGCGCCGCGCGCATACCCGCTGGACCCCCACCGAGAAGCGCCGCGCCGCCGACATCCTGGCGTTCGTGGACGAGCGCGGCAGCGTGCATCCGCGCGACGTCGACGCCGCGTTCCAGCACGGTCGCGTCGAGAACGACTGGGGCGGCTCGTCGAACGCGACCACGCACCTGCTCGACCAGATGCACTACCGGGGCTTGCTGCGCATCGCCCGCCGCGAGGGCGGCGTGCGGGTCTACGCCGTCCGCGACGCGCCCGTGGCCGATGCCGGGGCCGGCGAGCCCGCCGCGGTCCTCGACGCGCTGGTCGACCTCGCGCTGCACGTGTACGCGCCGCTGCCGAGCTCCACGCTCACCTGGCTGGTGCACCGCTTGCGCGCCGCGGTGCCGCAATTCGCCGCGGGCCGGCCCGCCGCGCTGAAGCGCGCTCGCGCTCGCCTCGCGCAAGCCCAGGTCGGCGGCACGACCTGGTACTGGCCCGCGGACGAGGACCCGCGGGCGTTCGCGCCGGACGACGCGGTACGGCTGCTGGCGCCCTTCGACCCGATCGTCTGGGACCGCGAGCGCTTCGAGCGGCTGTGGGGGTGGGAGTACCGCTTCGAGGCCTACACGCCGGCCGCGAAGCGGCGCTACGGCTACTACGCGCTGCCACTGCTCGCCGGCGACCGCGTGGTGGGCTGGGCGAACGCGGGGCTCGACGCGGGCAGGCTCGGCATCGAGACCCACCTCGAGGGACGCGTGCCGGCGTCGAGTGACTGGAAGCAGGCGCTCGACGACGAGCACGAGCGCCTGCGTGCGTTCCTGGGGCTGGCGTGACCCTTTGCGATGCGCTGTGGGGGCGGGCCGAGGCTCGCCCCCGCGGGCGAGGGAGCGCTAGCGCCCCGCCTTGATCTCCGTCCACAGCTTGTTGCGCAGGCGCCGCTGCGCGACCGTCATGTCCTTCAGCTGCTCGAGCTTCGCGGCGACCTCGGGCGGCGGGAAGATCGCCGGATTGGCGCGGATCGCCGGGTCGATGTACTGCAGCGCGGCGGTGTTGGGGTTGCCCGAGCCGATCAGGTTGGTGAGCTCCGCCGAGTTCTTGCCTTCCATCATGAAGTTGATGAACTGGTGGCCGAGGTCGGCGCGCGGCGCCGCCACGTGCAGCACCATGTTGTCCACCGCGAGCACCGCGCCTTCCTTGGGCATGCCCTGCAGGATGTGGAAGGGACGCTTGGCGGCGACCGCGTCGAGGTTGGCCTGGAAGATGTCGTTGGAATAGCCGTGCACCAGCCAGATGTTGCCGACCGTGAGCTCCTTGATGTACGACGAGGCGTTGAACGCCGCCCAGTAGGGCTTGGCCTTCTTGATCACCGCGGCGGCCTCGTCCCAGTGCTTCGGATCGACGTCGTTGGCGCTGTAGCCGAGGTACTTGAGCGCGGCCGCGAAGAGCTCGTTGGCGCTGTCGAGCACGGTGACGCGGCCCTTGACCTTCGCCAGCCACTTGGGATCGAAGATCGCCGCCCACGTGTCGGTGGGGATGCCCAGCTCCTTCATCTTGGCGTCGTTGTAGCCGAGGATGGTGGTCGACATCGCATACGGCACCGAGTAGACGTTGCCCGGGTCGAAGGAGGTGTCGAGGTAGCGCGGGTCGATATTCCTGATGTTGGGCAGCTTGGCCTTGTCGAGGGGCTTCAACTGCTTGCCGCGGATCAGCGCCTGCACGGCGTTGGACGTCGGCACCATGACGTCGTAGCCCTTGGCGCCCGCGGCGAGCTTGGCGAGGAGCTCCTCGTTGTCCGAGTAGTAGGTCTGCACGACCTCGCAGTTGCACTGCGCCTCGAAGCGCTTGATCGTCTCCGGGGCGATGTAGTTGTTCCAGTTGTACAGGTGCAGCTGGTCCTTCGCCGACGCGGCCGGCGCGGCCAGCGCCATGGCGACCAGCGCGGCAGCCAGCACCCCCAGGGCGCGTGCGAAGGCGGGAAGGCGGCGGGAGGAGGTCTTCATGGCGTTTCCTTGGTGGGTCGGTCGGTGCGGCGGGCGGTCCGGCGCGGTCAATCCGATCGCAGCAGCGAGGGCGAGAGCCGCGAGGCGACGACGATCAGCATCAACGTCACCAGCATCAGCAGCGTTGACACCGCGTTGACCTCGGGCGTGACGGCGATCTTGATCATCGAGTAGATCTGCAGCGGCAGGGTCACCGTGCCGGCGCCGGCGGTGAAGAAGGTGATGACGAAGTCGTCGATGGACAGCGTGAAGGCCATCAGCGCGCCCGCGATCACGCCTGGCATGATCAGCGGCAGCGTCACGTGGCGGAAGGCCTGCCAGGGCGTCGCGCCGCAGTCGCGCGCCGCCTCGGTGAGGCTCTCGTCCATGCCGGCCATGCGCGAGCGCACGACGATCGCCACGAAGCCGATGCAGAAGGCGATGTGCGCCAACGCCACCGAGACGAGCCCCAGCGTGAAGTTGAGCAGCACGAAGAAGATCAGCAGCGCCACGCCGACCAGGATCTCGGGGATGGCGATCGGCGTCAGCACCAGCGCGGGCAGCAGGCGCGAGCGCCAGCGGTGCATGGCGAAGCCCGCCATCGTGCCGAGCACCGTCGACACGAGGCTGGCGGCGAGGCCGATCACCAGCGAGTTGCGCGCCGCCGCGAGCATGTCCTCGTCGGCGAACAGCGTGCGGTACCAGCCGAGTGTGAAGCCCACCCACTCGGCGTTGAGCCGCGAATCGTTGAACGAGTAGACCACGACGATGGCCAGCGGCACGTACAGGAAGGCATAGCCCACCAGCGCGGCGGCGACGAGCGCGCTGCGGCGCTTACGCATGCTCGAGGGCGCGCGCGCGCGTGGCACGCTGGCCGAACCAGGCCGCGAGGCCGGCCAGCGCCAGCGCGGCGACGGTCAGCACGATCGACAGCACGCTGCCGAAGGGCCAGTCGCGCGTCTCCAGGAACTGCTGCTTGATGAGGTTGCCGATCAGCGTGTCGTCGGGGCCGCCCAGGAGGTCGGGGATGGCGAAGATGCCCAGCGCGGGGATGAACACCAGCGCCGCGCCGGCGTAGACGCCCGGCAGCGACAGGGGAAAGGTGATGCGCCAGAAACGCTGCCAGCCGTTGGCGCCGAGGTCCTGCGCGGCGTCGAGCAGGGCCGGGTCGTGCTTCTCGAGGTTGGCGTACAGCGGCAGCACCATGAAGGGGAGGTGCACGTAGACGAGGCAGACCAGCACCGCGAAGGAGCTGAAGAGCAGCGGCACGGGCCCCGCGCCGAACCACACGAGCACGCCGTTGACGCCGCGCGCCAGCGCCGCGTTCGGCCCGAGGATGATCATCCAGGCATAGATGCGGATCAGGAAGTTGCTCCAGAACGGCAGGATCACCAGCAGCAGCAGGAGGCTGCGCGACTTCTTCGGCGCGCGGGCGATGAGCGTCGCGAGCGGGTAGGCGAGGAGCAGGCAGAAGAGCGTCGTCAGCGCGGCGAACCCCACCGACTTCACGAACACCTCGAAGTAGACGGGTTCGGTGAAGAAGCGCGCGAAGGAATCGAGGTTGAGGTCGAGCTTGCCCGCCTCGTCGACGAGCGGCGCGAGGCCGCCGAACTCGCCCGGCGTGCGGAAGGCCGCGAACGCGAGGATCAGCGTCGGCACCGCGAAGAACAGCAGCAGGTAGGCGATCGGCGGGCCGCTCACCAGCCACTTGCCGGCGTCGGCGCGGGCACGCCGCCCGGTTGCCGCACCGGCCGTGCCCGTCGTCATCGCGTCACCCGCCACGGACCTGCTATTCCCCGATGAAATGGCCCGCCGCCGCGGGCCAGTCGACCACGACCGCGTCGCCGGGCTCGAAGAACTTGGCGCGCCCCGTCTGCGAGTTGGCGAGCAGCGCCTCGACGCGCGCGCCGCCCGTGGTGTTGACGCGATAGACCGTCACGTCGCCCATGTACAGGAAGTCGGCGATGCTGCCCTCGAAGCGGTTGTCGGCGGCCGCGGCGCCTGTACTGCCCGGCGCGCCGATGCGGATCTGCTCGGGGCGCAGCGCCACGCTGGCGGGGGCCCCCGGCGCCACGCCGGCGGGGGTGGCGACGCGCACCGCGCCCAGGCCCTCGACGTCGATGGTCACCACGCCCGCGTCGTGGGCCGAGACGCGCCCGCCGAACAGGTTGCACTGGCCGATGAAGTCGGCGACGAAGCGCGAGCGCGGGAAGCGGTAGACCTTCGAGGGCTCGTCGACCTGCTCGACCTTGCCCTTGTTCATCACCGCGATGCGGTGCGAGAGCGCCAGCGCCTCGGTCTGGTCGTGGGTGACGTAGACGAAGGTGATGCCGGCCTCGCGCTGCAGGTGGATGAGCTCGATCTGCAGTTCCTCGCGGAGCTTGGCGTCGAGCGCGGCGAGCGGCTCGTCGAGCAGCAACAGGCGCGGGTGCGTCACCAGCGCGCGGGCGATGGCGACGCGCTGGCGCTGGCCGCCCGAGAGCTCGTGAGGCAGGCGCTTGCCGAAGCCGGTGAGCCGCACGTCCTCGAGCGCCTCGGCGACGCGGGCGGGGATGTCGCGCGCGGGTGTGCGCGCCATCTGCAGCGGGAAGGCGATGTTGCCCTCCACCGTCATGTGGGGGAACAGCGCGTAGCTCTGGAACACCGTGCGCACCGGCCGGCCTTCGGGCGGCTTGTCGGCGAGGTCGACGCCGTCGAGCAGGATCCGCCCCTGGTCGGGCAGGTCGAAGCCCGCGATCATGCGCAGGATGGTGGTCTTGCCGCAGCCGGACGGGCCCAGCAGGGTGAAGAATTCGCCGGCCTCGATGCCGAGCGAAACGTCGTCGACGGCGACGAAATCGCCGAACCGGCGCGTGACCTGGGAGAGTTCGAGAAGCGGCATTGCGCGCCGGCGGGCACCGGGGAAATCGACGCGGCATTGTAATGGCAAAGCGCGCAAGGGGCCCGGGCCCGAGTCTTGCATGGGGCGGGTTTTCCGCGCCGGCGCCCCGGCGCGCCCGGGGGGGCCGCGGTCACGCACCCGCAACCTCCGGACGATGCAGGGGCCGCCAGCGGACGTGATACCTTTATCGGGCCCATGCCGGACCAGAAGCCATCCCCGAACCTGCTGGATGCGCTGCGCGCGCAATCCGACGCGCTGCGCGGCCAGGACAAGTCGGTCAAGCGCACCCCCGACGATGCGCTGAAGGAGCTCGACCGCAAGATGTGGCGCGCCTTCAAGTGGCTGGACGAGGCGATCGGCCACCTGGCCGTGATCCGGCCGGTGGTGGCGCACGACTTCCGCGTCGGCGAGCTCCTGTCGATCCCCTCGCCGCAGTTCGACCAGGGCTTCGTCTCGTACCGCCGCAAGGCCTTCGGCGGGCACGAGGCCGTCGAGTACGTCGAGCTCTTCTACCGCCTGTCGCTGCCCAAGCCCATCGACATCGCGGCGCCCGTGTCGGCCGTCACCGCCGTCGACGACCAGCTTCGCACGGCGCAGCTCAAGTTCACCTACCGGCCGGTGCAGGACGACGACCGCGTGGTGCGCAAAGGGCGCTTCACCGTGACGCCGGCGGTCACCGGCTTCGTGCGCTTCCTGCCCGACTATCGGCGCCAGACCGTCGAGGTGACGCTGCGCAACGTCGACCGCTTCGAGACCGTGATCGTCGAGTTCCCCGCCGACAAGTTCGAGGACTCGACGCTCGAGGACCTCGTGCGCTTCGTGCTCGGCGAGGACAACGCCTTCCTGCGCCGCGCGCCGCTGGTCGGGGTGGGCGCGCGCAAGCCGCAGCTCCTGCCCAATGAGGAAACGACCTCGTACCGCGTCTAGCCGTCATCCACCACCCCGGTCATCCCCGCGAAAGCGGGGACCCACGCCGTTATCCCCGCGCAAGCGGGGACCCAGTGCACTCAGCTCGCGGCCTTGACGAGCGCCAGGACCTCCCTGAAGCGCGGATGGTCGCTGCTGCGCAGCCATTCGAACACGACCATTTCGTGGGTCACGATCATCGCACCTGCGCGCGCCAGTCGTGTCATCGCCGCGGCGTGATCGGAGGGACGGCGCGAGCCGCTCGCATTCTCGACCACCCACAGTCGCTTGCCCGCGCGCAGCAGGCCGAGCGACGTCTGCATCATGCAGACATGGGCCTCGCAGCCGGCCACGACGACGTCGTCACCGCCCATCCCGGCCGCCTGGATCGCCTCGAGGAGGCCGTCCGAGCACGCGTCGAATTGGGTCTTGGCCAGCGTGCACGCGCATCCGTTCCTGACTTCCGCGACATTCGGGCCGAGGCCCGCGGGATTCTGCTCGGTGCCCAGCACGGGTATATCGAGGAGTCGCGCCGCGCGCGCGAGCAGCACGCCGTTGGCGATCACGTTCGCCGAGTCGTGGATCGCGGGCATCAACCGCGCCTGGTAGTCGACCAGCACCAGCGCGCAGGTGCCTGCGGGAACCGCATCCATGGTCACGGTTCAGCCTCCCCCCGGGCCGACAGCTGGTCGAGGTAGGCGTCGAACAAATCCTGCGAGGTCTGCCTGAACATGCGGATCCTGCCGGTATGGCTCAGTACCAGGAGCCCGACGGCGTGCGCGAACAGCGCGGTGACCTCCGCCAGCGCCTTGGGCGCGGGCATGCCCAGGCCCTCCAACGCGTCCTGCGCAGGCTGCAGGGATTCGCGAAGGCGGGCGTTGAGCGTTTCGTTGAGTTCGCGTGTGAGGCCTCGTGGCTTCATTCCCTGGAACAGGTAGAAGCCAAGGTCGAGGTCGCGAGGATTGTCCCGGTAGAAGTCGAAGAACGCCCGGGCCGTCCTGCGCAGCCGGTCGATATCGGAGCCGGCGCTCGCGCGTGCCTGCTGCACCGCGGCATTGAGCCGCTGGAGCGACTCGCCCAGCAGCGCTCCGTACACCTCTTCCTTGCTCGCGAAGTAGCTGTAGATGGCGCCCGGCGTATAGCCGGCCCGCTTGGCGATCTCGCGGATGCTGGTCTTCTCCATGCCCAGCTCGAAGAACGCCGATCGCGCGGCGTCCAGCACGAGCTGGCGCCTGACATCGGCGAGTGCTTCGTTGCGGCGGTCGCGCGGATCGGTGCGCGCTGGCGGACGGGGGGCGGCGGGGTTGCGGGGGCTGGCCATCGGTCGATTGTACGCTTGACAAATACAATGAACAGTGTTTAATCACAAGAACGACGTTCAAGGGAGGCCACATGGACGACCTGCGCAGAGGCAAGTCCGACCTCATGTCGGGCGACGCGTATCGGGAATCGCTCAGGCGTTGCAAGCCGACGGTCTTCTGCGACGGGAGGCAGGTCCACAGCGTCGCCGACGAGCCCGCGCTGCGGCCGGGCGTCAACGCGCTCGCGTTCACCTACGACTACGCACTGCGCCCCGAGCTCGCGCCCATCGCGCTGGCGACGCAATCTGCGCGCAACCGCGTGGTGAGCCGGATGCTGCATGTCGACGAGTCCGCCGGCGACCTGCTCAACAAGCTCGAGGCGGTCCGGGTTCTCTGCCAGGAGACGGGCTGTGCGCAGCGCTACCTGGCGCATGATGCGCTGAACGGCATCGCGCAGGCGGTCGCCCGGATCGACGATGCCAAGGGCACGACCGAGCATCGATCGCGCTTCCAGGCGTATCTCGCCCACGTGCAGGACGCGGACCTTTCGCTCGGTGTCGCGATGACCGATGCGAAGGGCGACCGCAGCAGGAAGCCTCATCAGCAGGCCAACCCCGATACCTACGTCCATATCGTCGAAACCGGCGCCGCAGGCATCGTCATCAGCGGCACCAAGGCGATCGTCACCGGCGCGCCCTACATGCACGAGTTCCTCGTGATGCCGAGCCGGAACATGGGATCCGAGGACGCGGCCTTCGCGGTCTGCTGTGCGGTGCCCGTCGACGCCGCGGGCATCACCATCGTCACGCGGCCCGCAGGGCGTCCCGGCGAGAAGCTCGAGCACGGCGAGGCGATCTTCTCGCGCAAGTACGGCCAGGCCACGGCCGTCGTCGTCTTCGACCGCGTGTGCGTTCCCTGGGAGCGCGTCTTCTGCGCGGGCGACTGGGAGCACAGCCATGTGTTCACCTACAGCTACGCGACCCATCATCGCCACAGCTGCATCGCGGCGCGCGCCGGCTTCGGCGACCTGCTGATCGGCGCCGGCGCGTTGATCTGCGAGGCGAACGGCCTCGATCCGGGCGCCAAGGCCAACCTGCGCGATCCGATGGTGGAGCTGATCAAGATCACCGAAGGCTTCTATGCCTGCGGCGTCGCCGCGAGCGTCTACGCGACTCGGGACGAGCACAGCGGTTCGTTCATGCCCGACCCGGTGTTCAGCAACATCGGGAAGCTGCTGTTGTCGACGCAGATCTACGACATGCACCGCATCGCGCACGAGGTTTCGGGCGGCCTGATCGTCGCGCTGCCCGGTCCCGACGAAGACCACAACCCCGCGACTGCCGCCAGTCTGTCGGAGGTCTTGCAGGCCAATCCCGACATTCCGTACGACAAGCGGATCCAGACCGCACGCTTCATCGAGGACCTGACTGCTTCCTACCAGGGCGGCTGGTACTCGGTGATCAGCCTGCACGGCGGCGGCTCCCCGGCCGCGATGAAGCAGGAGATCTGGCGCAACTACCCCGTCGGCTCGAAGGTCGAGCTCGTCGAGCGGCTCCTCGAGCGGGGGATCCTGCACGATGACGGCCGTCCGATCACGAGGAACCGCCAGCCCGGCCGTTGCTGCGATACCGGCTGCACGAAGCCGGGGCAGCCGATGATGGTCGCGCTACCCGCGCGTTCCAACACCGGGGTGGACGCGAAGCCCGGCGACCGGGCGGCCTGAACCGCTCAGCGGCCGCGGGTCCGCTGCCGCCAACGTCCCGCGATGCCCGCGAGGAAGCTCGCTTTCGGCGCGCGGGCCGCCTGCGGGCCCGGCGCTTGCGCGACGGCGGTCGACGGCGGCGACGCGCCGGCGGCGACGCTGTGCAGGATGTCGGTCGCCGAAGGCGCCTCGGGGCGTCGAAGCAGCACGCTGTCCTGCTGGCCGAGCGCGCCACGAACGACATAGGCCTCGACCTCGAGGAACCGGCCCCAGTGCTCGAACACGTACCACGGCGCGTGGAACGCTGAATGGTAGAAGTCGGGAAAGGGGCCGCCCTTCCACCCGTCGTCCTCGATGAAGACGACGCCTTCCTCCCGGAAGGCCCGCAGCAGGGGCGCCGGGTCGACGCCCGCGTCGCGGTGCGTCTTCACGAGCTCGGCGAACAAATGCTCGCCCGCGATGGTCAGGACGAGATGGCCCCCCGGCTTCACCACGCGCCGAAGTTCGCCGAGCCACGCATCCTGGTAGCGCTCGTCGAGGTGCGTGAAGACACTGTGGTTGAAGACGAGGTCGAAATGCGCGTCGGGAAACGCGAGCGGCGGCAGCCCGTCGTTGACGCCGCAACGCGTCCACGCGATGTTCGCCTGCACCCAGGCGATCGCCGCGGGGTCGATGTCGACGCCGTGCAGCTCGATCCTGGCGCCGACTTCCCCGAGATGCAGCAGCATCCGGCCACATCCGCAGCCGAAATCGAGCGCGCGGGGAAAGTCGGCGAACGACTTCCCGGCGATGGCAAGCATCGCCTCGATGTCGGCGACGGAATCCGCGCCGGACTTCCAGAACCAGCGGTCGTCGGGCGTCCCCGCGACGCGATCACGCAGGTCGGCCGGCGGAAGCGCAGGCATGGCGGAGTGGGTCATGGGGGCGCGCTCATCGTTGCCAGAGCAGCGCGGCGAGCGTGGCCGCCAGCAGCAGCGCGATCACCGCGAGCCAGCGGTTACGCGATTTCTGCGCCTGGGCGAGCGCCTTCAGCGCGGCGTCGGAGGCCGCGGGCTCCGCGCTGAGCCGGCGGTGGATGAGCCGCGGCAACTCGGGCAGGGCCGCGACGATGTAGGGCGCCTCGGCGAGGAAGCGTCGCTCCAGCGCGCGCAGCCCGATCTGGTCCTCCATCCAGCGCTCCAGGAAGGGCTTGGCGGTGACCCACAGGTCGAGGTCGGGGTCGAGCTCGCGCCCCAGGCCCTCGACGTTGAGCAGTGTCTTCTGCAGGAGCGTCAACTGCGGCTGGATCTCGACGTTGAAGCGGCGCGAGGCGCGGAAGAGCTGCAGCAGCACGCGACCCAGCGAGATCTCCTTCAGCGGGCGGTCGAAGATCGGCTCGCAGACCACGCGGATCTCGGCCTCGAGCTCGTCGACACGCGTGTCGGGCGGCACCCAGCCCGACTCGATGTGCGCGGTGGCGACGCGCCGGTAGTCGCGGCGGAAGAACGCCAGGAAATTCTGCGCGAGGTAGCTCTTGTCGGTTTCCGACAGCGTGCCCATGATGCCGAAGTCGAGCGCGATGTACTTGCCGGCGTCGGGCCCGTCGGCCGTGACGAAGATGTTGCCGGGGTGCATGTCCGCGTGGAAATAGCCGTCGCGGAACACCTGGGTGAAGAAGATCTCCACGCCCGAGCGCGCGAGGCGCTTGCGGTCGATGCCCGCCGCGACCAGTGCGTCGATGCGGCCGATGGGGATGCCGCTCATCCGCTCCATCACCAGCACCTCGCGCGCCGTGTAGTCCCAATACACCAGCGGCACGCGCAAGAGCGTCGAGTGCACGAAGTGGCGGCGGAGCTGCGAGCAGTTGGCGGCCTCGCGCGTCAAGTCGAGCTCGTCGCGGATGGTCTTCTCGAACTCGGCGACGACCGCGCGCGGCCGCAGCCTCCGCCCGTCGGCGGAGAGCTTCTCGACGAGCTTCGCCGCGGTCTGCATCAGCGCGAGGTCCTTCTCGATCACGCGGTCGATGTCGGGGCGCAGGATCTTCACCGCCACCGGCGTGCCGTCGTGCAGCGTGGCGAGGTGCACCTGCGCGACCGAGGCGCTGGCCACGGGGGTGCGGTCGAAGGCCGCGAACATCGCGTCGAGCGGCTTGCCGTGCGCGCGCTCGACGGTGGCCACCGCGACGTCGCCGGGGAAGGGCGGCACGCGGTCCTGCAGCAGCGCGAGCTCGTCGGCGATGTCGGTGGGCAGGAGGTCGCGGCGCGTCGACAGCATCTGCCCGAACTTGACGAAGATGGGGCCGAGGTCCTGCAGCGCCTCGCGCAGCCGCTGGCCGCGCGGGCGGTCGAGCGCGCCGCGCCAGAACAGCGCGCCGCCGACCAGCGGGCGCAGCGAGGCGAAGCGCGGGTGCGCGAGCACGATCTCGTCGAGGCCGTGCCGCAGCGACACGACGGCGATGCGCGCGAGCCGGGTGATGCGCGTCATGGGGCGCGCCGCGGTCGGCGGGCCGGCGCGCCGCTAGCGCGGCCGGAGCGCATCGACGCGCGCCGCGAGCGCGGCGACGCGCTGCTCCAGGGCGGCGACCTCGTCGGCGAAGGCGCGCGCTTCGTCGCGCGCGACGCCGAGGCGCGACTCGTCGCGCACGTAGCTCGTCACGTTGCCCGACATGCGATCGATGGCCTCGGCCGGCCAGCCCAGCAGCGCGCGGCCCGCGTCGGCCAGGCGCTGCCCGGCGATCGCGCCGAAGGCGCTCGCGAACAGGCGCTCGACGAACCACGGCACGGTCGTCGCGAGCCCGGCGAGCGTCGCGGCGAGCGCGTCGTCGCCTTCGGCGCGCACCAGGCGCGTGAACTGCGCGGGGTCGTGCATCACCCGCGGCAGGTCGTGCGGCGCCACGCTGAGCGTGAGCTGCGGCGCGGCGTCGGGCTGCGGCTCCTCGAGCGCGCCGTCGGCGGCGATGGCGAAGCTCGCGGACACGGGCCCCGACACGGCGCGGAACACCGCGCCGGCGTGCGCGGCCAGCTTCCCGCGCAGGGCGTCTTCGTCGCGCAGCGCGCGATTCACCGCGCGGCCGACGGCGCGCGCGGGGAGCGAGGAGGCGGTGGCCATCGCCGGTGGACCGGGTCAGGCGGCGATCGATTGCTGGATGCCCGCCACCAGCCAGCCGCTCGAGCCGTCGACCGGCTTGGAGAGGTTCCACACCTCGTCGAAGGGCTGCGCCGCCGCGGCGCCGTCCTCGCGCACCATGCCGTGGAAGCGCACGCGCACCCAGTAGAGATCGGCTTCGGTGGCGACGTCGAGGACGTCGGCGTCCACGGTGTCGAATTCGGTGGGGATGTGCAGCCCGCGCGCGCGGAGCTCCTGGACGGCCTCGGTGTAGAGCTCGGGCGTCATCACGTCGGCCAGCAGCGCGGTGTCGCCGTGGTCGTAGGCGCGCTGGACCACGCGGAACTGCTGGACGGCCTGCCGCGCGAAGCGCTCGGCGTCGAAGCCGGGCGGCCATCCCGCCGCGGGCTCCCTCGCGGGCTTGCGCGACAGCGCGCCGCCGAAGCGCGTGTCGAACAGCGTGCCGGCGTCGTCGCGGGCGGCGGCTTCCGGCACGGACGCGGCACCCTGCGCGCCGCGTGCGCGGCGCAGCAACAGCAGGCGTGCAAGCATCACGGCGGCCAGCGCGAACAGTCCCAGTGCCAGCAGGTCGGACATCGCCGGCGCGATGCCGAAATGCGACAGCAGCGCGGCGATGCCCAGCGCCGCGCCGATGCCGGCGATCGGGCCCAGCCAGCGCGATGCCCCGGCCTGCGAGGCCGTACGGCCGGCGGCCGCCGTCGACGCCGCCGCGGCGCCCGGCGCCGCCGCAGCGGGCGTGCCGCGCGGCATCACGGGATTGGCCGCGGGCCCGTCGAAGGGCTTGGTGGATTGCGACGACGGCGCCTGCGCGGAGGGCGCGGCCTTGCTGGCCGCAGGCGCCTGCGGCGCGGGACGCACGGCGGGGGGCGCCGCACGCTGCACGCCCAGGCTGCGGCCGCTGCCGATGCGCGCGGCCTCGGCCGTGCCCGCCAGCATCGTCGTCGCCGCCACCAGCGACAGGCCCAGGACCTTCCACTTCGCTCGCGTGCTCATCGTCCTTCTCCGTTCGCTTTCGTGCTGCCTCGCCCCGCGGGACGGCTCCGCCCCGCGGCGCGCGTGATCAGTAGACGGTGCCGACGTGCAGCGCCACCACGCCGCCCGCCAGGTTGTGGACCTCGACGCGGTCGAAGCCCGCGGTGCGCATCATCGCCGCCAGCGTCTCTTGGTCGGGGTGCATGCGGATCGACTCGGCGAGGTAGCGGTAGCTCGCCTCGTCGCCGGCCACCCAGCGGCCGAGCCGCGGCAGCACGTTGAAACTGTACCAGTCGTAGGCCGGCGCCAGCGGCGCCGCCACCTTCGAGAACTCGAGCACCAGCGTGCGCCCGCCCGGGCGCGTGACGCGGCGCATCTCGGCGAGCGCGTTCTCCTTGCGCGTGACGTTGCGCAGGCCGAAGGCGATGGACACGCAGTCGAAGGCGCGGTCGGCGAAGGGCAGCTTCTCGGCGTCGCATTGCACGATGGGCAGCGCGAGGCCCGCGTCGATGAGCTTGTCGCGCCCGGCCGCGAGCATGGCGCCGTTGATGTCGGTGAGCACCACGCGGCCGGTTGCGCCCGCGGCCCTGGCGTACAACCGCGCGAGGTCGCCGGTGCCGCCCGCCACGTCGAGCACGCGGCTGCCCTCGCGCACGCCGGACAGCGCGATGGCGAAGCGTTTCCACAGCCGGTGCAGGCCGCCCGACATGAGGTCGTTCATCACGTCGTACTTCGACGCGACGGACTCGAACACGCCGCGCACGCGGCGCGTCTTCTCCTCGGGCGAGACCTCGCGGTAGCCGAAGTGGGTGCGGTCGTCGTTCATCGGTGCGAGCCGCAGCCGCCGGCACCGCAGCCGCAGGCGTGGGTGCCCTGCGCGGCGGCCGCGCCGGCGCCGCCCGGTGCGGCCGCGGCCGGACCCGCCGCGTGGCCCCCCGCCGGCTCGCGCGAGGCGCCGGCCTGCGCGAGCTTCGCGAGGTAGTCCTGCCAGAGCTCGGCGTGGCGCAAGCCGAGCTCGTGCAGGTAGTCCCAGGAATAGATCCCGCTCTCGTGGCCGTCGCTGAACACCGGCTTCAGCGCGTAGTGCCCGACCGGCTCGAGCGCGGTGATCGAGACCTCGCGCTTGCCCACCTGCAGCACGTCCTGGCCGGGGCCGTGGCCGCGCACTTCCGCCGACGGCGAGTAGACGCGCAGGAACTCGCAGGGAAGCCGGAAATGGCTGCCGTCGTCGAAGGCGATCTCGAGCACGCGCGACGCCTGGTGCAGCGTGATCTCGGTGGGGCGAGGGGAATGCGCGGATGTGCCGGCCATGCGAAACGTCCCGGTGGAAAGCAAGCCTAGCACAGCGGCAGCGCGTGCGAGCGGCGCCGGCCTGCTGCGGTGTACAGTGGGGCCCGGCGACCACCGCCCGCGCCACCCGAGGCCGATGAAAAGCCATCCCCTGCGCTGCCGCTGCGGCACGCTGCGAGGCCGCGTCGTGAACCCGCGCCACGCGATGGGCCGCGGCGTGTGCTACTGCCTCGACTGCCAGGCCTACGCGCAGGCACTCGGCCATCCGCGCGATGTCGTCGACGCGATGGGTGGCACCGACGTGGTCGCGATCACCGCCTCGCACGTGGTCTTCGACCAGGGCATCGAGTCGCTCGCCTGCCTGTCGCTGTCGCCGCGCGGCCTGCTGCGCTGGCACACGCGCTGTTGCGCGACGCCGGTGGCCAACACGCCGCGCGACTGGCGCATCGCCTACGCGGGGCTCGTGCACAACGTGCTGGAGGGCGAGGTGCCGGTCGAAGCCTCGTTCGGGCCGGTGCGCGCGAGGGTGAACACCGCGCACGCGCACGGCACGGCGAGCCCCACGCGCCTCGCCACGCTGTCGTTCGTGCTCGCCGCGATCGCGCGCGCCGGCGGTGCGCGGTTGTCGGGGCGCTACCGCCGCTCGCCGTTCTTCGCGCGCGACGGAAGGCCGGTGGCAGAGCCGCGCGTGCTGACGCGCGAGGAGCGCGACGCGGCCTACGCGGCGGCGCGCGCCAACGCGGGTGCCTAGAAGCGGTTGACCGCCGCGTTCGGCGTCTCGGGAACGATGTCGAGGTTGCCCGTGCCGGCGAAGATGTTGCGGTTCTTCGCCTCCTTGCCGTGCAGCTTGATCTCGAGGCGCAGGTCGTTGAGCGAGTCGGCGTTGCGCAGCGCGTCCTCGTAGCTGATCAGCCCCGACTCGTAGAGGTCGAACAGCGACTGGTCGAAGGTCTGCATGCCGAGCTCGCGGCTGCGCTTCATGATGTCCTTGATGCCGCCGACGTCGCCCTTGAAGATCAGGTCGGAGACGAGCGGCGAGTTGAGCATCACCTCGACCGCCGGCACGCGGCCGCGGCCGTCGCGGCGCGGGATGAGGCGCTGCGCGACGAAGGCGCGCACGTTGAGCGACAGGTCCATCAGGAGCTGCGCGCGCCGTTCCTCGGGGAAGAAGTTGATGATGCGGTCGAGCGCCTGGTTGGTGCTGTTGGCGTGCAGCGTGGCGAGGCAGAGGTGGCCGGTTTCGGCGAAGGAGACGGCGTAGTCCATGGTCTCGCGCTCGCGTACTTCGCCGATCAGGATCACGTCGGGCGCCTGGCGCAGCGAGTTCTTCAGCGCGATCTGCCAGTTGTCGCAGTCGACACCCACCTCGCGCTGCGTAACGATGCAGTTTCGGTGCTCGTGCACGAACTCGATCGGGTCCTCGATGGTGATGATGTGGCCGTAGCTGTTCTCGTTGCGGTAGCCGAGCAGCGAGGCCATCGAGGTCGACTTGCCGGCGCCGGTGGCGCCGACGAACATCATGATGCCGCGCTTGGACATGATGATGTCCTTCAGCACGGGCGGCAGGCCGAGGTCCTCGAAGTGCGGGATGTCGGTGGTGATGGTGCGCAGCACCATGCCGACGCGGCCCTGCTGCACGAAGGCGTTGACGCGGAAGCGCCCGATGCCCGGCGGCGCGATCGCGAAGTTGCATTCCTTGCTCGACTCGAACTCGGCCGCCTGCTTGTCGTTCATCACGCTGCGAACGAGCTCGATGGTGTGCTGCGGCGTGAGCGCGGTCTTCGACACCGGCGAGATCTTGCCGTCGACCTTGACCGCCGGCGGGAAGCTCGCGGTGATGAAGAGGTCGGAGCCCTTCTGCTTGACCAGGAGGTCGAGCAGCTCGTGGATGAACTTGGTCGCCTTTTCGCGTTCCATGGTGGTTCCCCAGATGTTGGGCCGGACCCCGCTTTTATTCGCGGCTCGGGTCGGCGCCGCGCAAAGGCAGGGTCCGAGCCCGCGTTCAGCCCGCGAACAGGTCCTTGTTGACGGCGCGGTTGCGCGCCTCGGCGGTGTTGACCACGTTGCGCCGCACCAGCTCGACCAGGCACTGGTCGAGGGTCTGCATGCCCATCGCCTGCGAGGTCTGGATCGCCGAGTACATCTGCGCGACCTTGTTCTCGCGGATCAGGTTGCGGATGGCGGGCGTGCCGATCATGATCTCGTGCGCGGCGACGCGGCCCTGGCCGTCCTTGGTCTTGAGCAGCGTCTGCGCGATCACCGCCACCAGCGACTCGGAAAGCATCGCGCGGACCATGTCCTTTTCCGCGGCCGGGAACACGTCGATGATGCGGTCGATGGTCTTGGCGGCGGACGAGGTGTGCAGCGTGCCGAACACCAGGTGGCCCGTTTCCGCGGCGGTGAGTGCCAGGCGGATGGTCTCGAGGTCGCGCATTTCGCCGACCAGGATGTAGTCGGGGTCCTCGCGCAGCGCCGCGCGCAGCGCGTTGGCGAAGGACAGCGTGTGCGGCCCCACCTCGCGCTGGTTGATCAGGCACTTCTTGGACTCGTGCAGGAACTCGATCGGGTCCTCGATGGTGAGGATGTGGCCGTACTCGTTCTCGTTGACGTGGTTGGTCATCGCCGCCAGCGTCGTCGACTTGCCCGAGCCGGTGGGTCCGGTGCAGAGGATCAGGCCGCGCGGGCGGTTGGTGAGCTCGGCGAACACCTTGGGGGCGTTCAATTCCTCCAGCGACAGCACCTTGCTGGGGATGGTCCGGAACGCCGCCGCGGCGCCGCGGCTCTGGTTGTAGGCGTTGACGCGGAAGCGCGCGAGGTTGGGGACGGCGAAGCTGAAGTCGGCCTCGAGCATCTCCTCGTAGGTCTTGCGCTGCGCGTCCGACATGATGTCGTACACCATGGCGTGCACGTCCTCGTGCTCCATGGGCGGCAGGTTGATGCGCCGGATGTCGCCGTGCACGCGGATCATCGGCGGCAGCCCGGCGGACAGGTGCAGGTCGGACGCCTTGTTCTTGACCGCGAAAGCCAGCAGTTCGGTGATGTCCATCTATAATTCCGCGTGTTTCACCAATTCACAGCAAGTTTCATGCCGTCTCATGACAACGGCATCGGCCGGGCGATTATGAGCCAGTACGAGAACGCGTGGCAAGCCGTGAGGACGCGTGTCGCCGAGGCGGCGGAAGCCGCCGGACGCGACCCCGCCGAAGTCCGCCTGCTGGCCGTTTCCAAGACCTTCCCCCCCGAGGCGGTGCGCGCGGTGCACGGGCTCGGCCAGCGCGCCTTCGGCGAAAACTACGTCCAGGAGGCCGCCGACAAGGCCGCGGCACTCGCCGGGCTGGGCATCGAATGGCGGCTGATCGGGCCGCTGCAGTCCAACAAGGCGGGGCGCGCCGCCGCGGTGTTCGACGCGGTGGAGTCCATCGACCGCCCGCGGCTCGCCGAGCGCCTCGACGCCGCGCGTGCCGCGCTCCCCGGGCGGGCGCGCCTCGCGGTGCTGGTGCAGGTGAACATCAGCGGCGAGGCCAGCAAGCACGGTGTCGCGCCGGATGGGGCGCTGGCGCTCGTCAGGGCGGTGGCGAGGCTCCCCGCACTGGCGCTCGAGGGCTTCATGGGCATCGCCGCGCCGGGGATCGACCGCAGCGCGCAGCGCGCACAGTTCGCCATCCTGCGGGGCCTGCGCGCGCGCGCGCGCGACGCGGGCCTCGAGCTGCCGGTGCTGTCGATGGGCATGAGCGAGGACCTCGAGGCAGCGATCGCGGAAGGCTCGACCGAGGTACGCGTCGGGTCGGCGATCTTTGGTGCACGGACACGGGGGGACAGGGCATGAGCGGACGCATCGCCTTCATCGGCGGCGGCAACATGGCGAGCGCGCTGATCGGCGGGCTGGTCGCAAAAGGCCGCAGCGCGGCAGACATCGGCGTGGTCGAGCCCGCGGCCGCGCAGCGCCACGCGCTGGCCGCGCGCTATCCCGGGCTCGACCTGGGCGCCGATGCCGCCGCGGCGCTGGCACGCGGGCCGACGCTGGTGGTGCTGGCCGTGAAGCCGCAGCAGGGCCGTGCCGCCTGCGAGGCGCTCGTGCCCGGCATCCATGGGGTGCCCGCGGTGCTGTCGATCCTCGCCGGCGTGCGCAGCGCCGACCTCGGGCGCTGGCTCGGCGACTACGGCCGCATCGTGCGCGCCATGCCCAACACCCCGGCGCTGGTGGGCAAGGGCATCAGCGGCGTGCACGTCGGCGAGGGCGTACCGGTGCAGGGCCGCGAGGCCGCGCTGGACGTGCTCGCGGCGGCCGGCGAGGTGGTGCTGTGCCCGCGCGAGTCGATGCTCGACGCCGTCACCGGCATCTCCGGCAGCGGCCCGGCCTACGTGTTCTATTTCATCGAGGCGCTCACCGAAGCGGCGCTGGAGCTGGGGTTCGCGCCTGCCGACGCGCGAAGGCTCGCCTACGCCACCTTCGACGGCGCGGTGACGCTGGCGCAGCGCTCGGGCGACGACGCCGCGACCCTGCGGACGCAGGTGACCTCGAAGGGCGGCACCACCGAGCGCGGCATCGCCGAGCTCGACCGCCATGCGGTCAGGGCCGCGATCATCGGCGCGGCACGGGCCGCGGCGGTGCGCGCCGCCGAGCTCGGTGACGCCGCGGGACGCGAATAGCGATGGAAAGCTTCCTGCACCAGGCCGTGAAGCTCGTCCTCGACGTCGTGCTGGGGCTCGTCACGTATTCGCTGCTGCTGCGCTTCCTGATGCAGACGATGCGCGCGCCCTTCCGCAACCCGCTCGGCCAGTCGGTGATCGCGCTGACCGACTGGCTGGTGAAGCCGCTGCGCCGGGTGATCCCCGGGGTGAAGGGGCTCGACTGGGCGACGCTCGCCGGCGCGCTGCTCGTCCAGGCGGCCTGGCTCGGGGCGGTGTTCATGCTGTTCGGCGCGGGGTTCGACGTCCTGTCGGCCAACGCCGCGATCTACCTCGTGCTGCTGGCGCTGCTGAAGCTGTTCCAGGCGCTGTTGTGGATCCTGATCGTGGCGGTGATCGTGCAGGCCATCCTGTCGTGGACGGCCCCCGACGGGCCCCTCGCGGGGGTGCTGAACGCGCTGACCTTCCCGCTGCTTCGCCCCCTGCGCCGGTGGATACCGCCCCTGGGGGGAACCATCGACATCACGCCCGTGATCGTGATCGTCGTTGCGCAGCTGGCCCTGCTCGCCCTCGCGCACCTCGAGCCGACCTTGCTGCACCTGGCGTTCTGAGTTCACCCTTGAAAAACGCCCGGCGCGTGCCGGGCGTTTCCTCCTGCGACGTCGTGGGCTCCCGCTTTCGCGGGAGTGACCGCTGCGTCAGGGCTGCAGCACCCACTTGCCGTTCTTCACCTGCACCATCACGCGGGCGCGCGAGTCGAGCCCGAGGTGGTCGGTCTTCGACAGGTTGACGGCGCCGTTGCTGACCTCGAGGTTCTTCGTGTTCTCCAGCGCATCGCGCAGCGCGTGGCGGAACTCGACGGTGCCGGGCTGCGCGGTCTTGAGCGCGACCGGGATCGCATTGGCGAGCTCGAGGCAGGCGTCCCAGGTATAGGAGCCGAAGGCCGACACGCTGCCGGGGCCGAACGACGCCTCGTACAGCGCGGTGTACTCCATGGCGCGCTTCTTCGCCGGGTGGCTGTCGGGAAGCTGGCTCGCCACGATCACCGGGCTCGCGGGCACGAAGCCGCCCTCGATGTCCTTGCCGCCCACGCGCAGGAAGTCGTTGTTGGCGACGCCGTGGTTGAAGTACAGCTTGCCCTTGTAGCCGCGCTCGGTGAGCGTCGTCGCCGGCAGCGCCGCGGGCGTGCCCGAGGCGCCGATGACGATGGCGTCGGGCTTGGCGGCGACGAGCTTCAGCGCCTGGCCGACCACGCTCGTGTCCTTGGGCGCGAAGCGCTCGTTCGCGACCAGCGCGATGTTCTTCGCCTTGGCGGCCTTCTCGACCTCGGCGAAGAACGCCTCGCCCAGCGCGTCCGAGAAGCCGACGTAGCCCAGCGTCTTCACGCCGTTGGCGGCGGCGTGCTCCATGATGGCCGTGGCCATCATCACGTCGGTCTGCGGGGTCTTGAAGGACCAGGCCTTCTTGGCATCCACCGGCTCGATGATGCGCACCGACGAGGCGAGCGAGATCACCGGGGTCTGCCCTTCCGCGAACACGTCGATCATCGCCAGCGAGTTGGGCGTGGTGGTCGAGCCGATGATCGCGTCGACCTTGTTCTCGCCGATCAGCTTGCGCGTGTTCTGCACCGCGGTGGTGGTGTCGGTGGCGTCGTCGAGCACGATGTACTCGATGGACTTGCCGCCCGCGGTCTTGGGGCACATCGGGATGGTGTTGCGCTCGGGGATGCCGAGCGAGGCGGCGGGGCCGGTGGCCGACACGGTCACGCCGACCTTGACCTGCGCCAGCGCGGCGGGGGCGGCGAGCGCCGCGGCCAGGGTGATCGCGACGGCGGCGGCCGTGCGCGCGAAGGGAACGTTCATCGGTGACTCCTCCAGGGAAAAGGGCGGGCGGGATGCGTGACCCCTGCCTCGTGTGCTGCGCATTCTAGGCCAACGGCCGGCGCGCGCGCCGGCCACCGGAGGCGCGGGGCCGGTCAGACGCCGACGTCCACCGGCAGGGCCGCGAAGCCGCGGAAGCGCGCGCGGCCGCCGCGCAGCGGCTCGCCGTCGAGCGCGTAGCGGGGAAAGCGCGCGAGGAAGCGGCCGATGGCGACGCGGCCCTCGAGCCGCGCGAGGTTGAGCCCCGCGCAGGTGTGGATGCCGAAGCCGAAGGCGACGTGCCGGTTGGGGCTGCGCGCGAGGTCGAGGCGGTCGGGATCGGCGAACTGGGCGGGGTCGCGGTTGGCGGCGCCGATGCACAGCGTGATGCGCGCGTCGGCCGGCAGCGCGACGCCGCCCACCTCCACGGGCTGGGTGCTGATGCGGTTGCCGAGCTGGTTGGAGCTCTCGAAGCGCAGGAATTCCTCGACCGCGCGCTCGATCAGCGTGGGATCGGCCAGGAGCCGCGCCCGCTCGCCAGGCCATTGCGTCAGGGCATGCAGCGCGTTGCCGATGAGGTTGGTGGTGGTCTCGTGCCCGGCGTTGAGCAGGAAGATGCACTGGTGCAGGAGCTCGTTGGCGCTGAGGCGCCCGTCTTCGCCCTCGCCCTCGATCAGGCGCGTGAGCACGTCGGTCGAGCCATCGCGGGGGCGCCGCCTTCGCGCGTCGACGAGGCCCTCGAGGTAGGCGCACATCTCCACCACCGCGCGGTTGCCGGCCGCGGCGCGCTCGGGCGTGAGCACGGGCTCGAGCGCACCGAGGATCGCGAGCGACCAGCCGCGCAGCGGCTCGCGCTCGTCGTGCGGCACGCCGAGCAGGTTGCCGATGATCTCGACGGGGATCGCGCCCGCGAATCCGGCGATGAGGTCGGCACGCCCCCGTGCGGCGAGGCCGTCGAGCAGGCGGTCGACCAGCGCCACGAGCCCCGGCTCCATGGCCGCGATGTGCTTCTGCGACAGCGCGCCGACGATGGCATGGCGCACGCGGGTGTGCAGCGGCGGGTCGTTAAAAACCAGGCTCGTGGTGTGGTGCTCGAGCAGCGGCGAGGGGCCGTACTTGGGGCCGAACTCCTTCTTCTTGTCCGAGCTGAAAAGCTTCGGGTCGCGGTAGACGGGCAGGATGTCGTCGTAGCGCGTGAGGAACCACGAGCCGTCGGGCATCGCCTTCACCGGCGCGTGCTCGCGCAGCGCGTGGTAGTACGGGTAGGGATCGGCGTAGAAGTCGGGCGCGAGCCTGGTGAGGTCGAAGCTTTCCGCCACCTCGCGCGCCTTGCGCGGGTCGAAGCGCTGCAGGGCTGCCGCGCCGGGTCGCGAGGCCGCCGTGCCCGTCATCGCGCGCCTTCCCCGGCCGCCGCGCCCGCAAGCCGGTTGGCGAGGCGCACGAAGTCGCCCAGCGCCAGTGTCTCCCCGCGTGCGCCGGGGTCGATGCCGGCGCCCTCCAGCGTGGCGGCATCGCAGAGCGCGGCGAGCGCGTTGCGCAGGGTCTTGCGGCGCTGCGCGAACGCGGCCGTCACCACGCGCGCGAACACCCCGGCGTCGTCGATGGCGGGCTTGCCCGCGGCGAGCGGCACGAGTCGCACCACGGCGGAATCGACCTTCGGCGCGGGCCTGAAGGCGCCCGGCGGCACGACGAACAGGCGCGTCATGGCGAAGGTCGCCTGCAGCATGACGGAAAGGCGCCCGTAGTCGGGCGTGGCGGGTGCCGCCACCATGCGCGCGACGACCTCCTTCTGCAGCATCACCGTGAGGTCGGAGAGCTGCTCCGCGCAGGCCGCGAGGTGGAAGAGCAGCGGCGAGCTGATGTTGTAGGGCAGGTTGCCCACCACGCGCAGCCGCGGCCCCAGTGCCGCGAAATCGAACTCGAGCGCGTCGGCCTCGATGACCTCGAGCACCCCGGGTGGATACTCGGCGCGCAGCCGCGCGACGAGGTCGCGGTCGATTTCCACCGCCTTCATCGAGCCCGCGCGCGCGACGAGCCGCGAGGTCAGCGCGGCAAGCCCGGGCCCGATCTCGACCAGGTTGTCGCCGGGACGCGGGTCGACGGCGTCGACGATGCGGCCGATGTAGTGGGGATCGACCAGGAAGTTCTGGCCGAAGCGGCGGCGCGCGGCGTGGCCGTCGAGGCGGGACATGGGGGCGCCGCGCGTCAACCGGGCACGCAGAACGCGACGCCGGTGCCGGAACCCTCGGGCGTCCAGCCGCGCGCGACCATCTGTGCGCGCACCGCGAGGTCGGTGATGAAGCGGTGGTTGGGTGCACCGCCTTCGCCGTTGTTGTAGAGCCGGTACACCGGCACGAAGCCCGGTGCGCAGGCACCTCCGGCCGACGGTGCGAGTGCGTAGAACAGCATGCGCGTCTCGAGCTGCCAGTCGGGGAAGTAGGACAGCGTCTCCTCGCAGCCGAGGCCCTGCAGCGCGTAGAAATGCGTGCTGGTCGAGGCGAAGTGGTCGTTGTAGAAGCGGCAGACGCCGGCCGCGCCGCCGGTCGAGTTCACCCGTGCCGAAAAGCTGTAGCCGGTGCGCTGCCAGCCCGCGCAGGGCGGCAGGCCCGCGTCGCACAGTCCGATCTCGGATTGTGCGCTGGTCATGAAATAGTGGTCGAGGCCCGCATGATGGTATTCGACCACCAGCGCCACGGGCTGCGAGGGACTGTTGCCCGTGCCGGCCAGCGCGAGGCTCGCGAGGTCGGCGAGCTCCGGCGCATCGACCAGCAGCGTGGCGCTGCGCGGCCCTTGCTCGCGAGGCTGGAAGCGCAGCGACACCGTGCACGAGCTCCCCGCGGCGAGCGGGGTCCCGGGAACGCAGCTGCCCTGCTGGCCGCTGAAGTCGTGCGCATCGGTCCCGTTGATCACCATGGCGGTCGGCGTCAGCGTTCCCGGCCCGTCGTTGACGAGGTCGACCGGCAGCACCGCCGAGCTCGTGCCGACGCCGGTCGGCGGGAACACCGCGGGGGAGGGGACGAATCGCAGCGTGCCGGTGCCGGCGCGCGCGTCGGTCCCGCGGCCGTAGAAGGCGGCCAGGGCGTTCGCCGCGCCGCTGCGCACATAGAGGCCCGCGGACACCTGTCCCGCCGCGGCCGGGATGAAATCCGCGCCGACACTGCAGCTTTCGAACGGCCCGAGCACCGCGCCGGCGACGCAGGTTCCCGAGAACGCGAAGGCCGGCGACGAGCCGGGCGCCACGTCGGTGCCGCTGATGACCAGCGATCCTTCCCCGCAGTTGCTCACCGTCACGTCCCGCGAGGCGGACGTCCCCACCGCGACGTTGCCGAAGGAAAACGCATTGCCGACGAGGCAGGGCGCCGGCCCGTCGGCGCGTGCCTGCGGCGCCGCCGCGCAGAGCAGCAGCGCGATGAAGGCGCCACGCGCCGCCGCCCTGCATGCCGCGACGCGCGCCACGACGCGCGCCACTGTGCGTGTCACGGCGGGCGTGCCCCCGCGGTTCACCGTGGCGCGTCCCGGGGTGCGCCCGCGCGCCCGCGCGCCAGCGCGATCGCCAGCGCCAGCGCGGCGACCAGCGAGCCGGGGTCCGCACGCTTCGCGGCCTCGGCGTCGCGCGCGAGGTCCAGCGCCGTGCCGTGGTCGACCGAGGTGCGGATGAACGGCAGGCCGAGCGTGACGTTGATGCCATCGCCGAAGGTCACGGACTTGAGCACGGGCAGCCCCTGGTCGTGGAACATGGCGACGATGGCATCGTGGTGTCGCGCATGCCGCGGCACGAAGATGGTGTCGGCGGGCCAGGGGCCCGTGGCGTCGATGCCCGCCGCGCGCGCGGCGGCGATCGCCGGCGCGATCACCTCGATCTCCTCGCGGCCGAGGTGGCCGCCCTCGCCGGCGTGCGGGTTGAGGCCGCAGACGGCGATGCGCGGCGCGGCGATGCCGAAGCGCGCACGGAGCTCGCGGTCGACGATCGTGAGGGTCTCGCCGACCGCGGGCGGCGTGATGGCCGCCGGCACGTCGGCGAGCGCGAGGTGCGTGGTCACCAGCGCCACGCGCAGCGGCGCCTCGCCCTCGATGCCCGCCAGCATCATCACCACGCGCGGCGTGCCGCTGCGCATCGCGAAGAACTCGGTGTGGCCGGGAAAGTCGATGCCGGCGTCGAGCAGCACGCTCTTCTGCACGGGCGCCGTCACCAGCGCGTCGAAGGTCCCGTCCATGCAGCCGTCGGCGCCGCGCTCGAGCGTGGCGCGCACGTAACCGGCGTTGCCCACGTCGAGCCTGCCGGGCACGACCTCGCGCGCGAGCGGCAGGTCGAGGACCGCGAGCGGCGGCGCGCGCATCGCGTGATCGGTTGCCCGCGAAGCGCCCGCGAGCCCGGGTGTCGCATGCACCGGCGCCCGCGAAGCGCCATCGAGGACGGGCAACGCGACCTCGAGGCCGAGGCGCGCCGCGCGCGCGGCGAGCAGCGCACGGTCGCCGATCAGCACCAGCCGTGCGTCGAAGGGCTCGCGCGCATGGCGATGCGCCAGCATCGCGCAGAGGTCGGGCCCGATGCCGGCGGGCTCGCCGGTGGTGATGGCGACGACGGGGAGCTCGCGCATGTCGCGCGCTCAGGCGAGCGGGTGGACGGTGACGG
The DNA here is from genome assembly GCA_044226535.1 of Casimicrobiaceae bacterium. Classification (GTDB taxonomy): domain Bacteria; phylum Pseudomonadota; class Gammaproteobacteria; order Burkholderiales; family Casimicrobiaceae; genus VBCG01. Next base: position 54,862 of record JBGAGT010000006.1, read on the forward strand.
GCGTGTCCCCGAACACCTGCACCGAAAAGCCGCTCGCCGCGCGCACCTGCCAGGCCGGATCCGCATCGCCCGCCGGCGCCGCGCGCCCAACGGCGACCTGCGCGAAGCCCTCCAGGGCGGCCGACGGCGGGCCGAACAGCCACAGCGACTCGAGCGGCGCGCGCGGGTCGATCTCGCCACTGTGCTGGACGGCGCGGCCGATCGGCAGCGCATGGCCCTCGCGCCCGAACACCGGGAACTGGTCGAGCGGCGCGCGGTAGCGCAGCACTTGCCTGCCGGCGAAGCGCTGGCGCGTGTTGAGGTCGTACCAGGCGCCGGGCGGCAGCGCGATGTCGACCATGCCGTCCGGATGCAGCACGGTGGCGCAGAGCAGCGCGTCGCCGCACATGAACTGGGTGTCGTAGCCGCGCAGCATCGACGCCGACGGGAAGGCGAGCGGCATGGCGCGCATCACCGGAAGGCCGTTGCGCGAGGCTTCGCCCGCCAGCGCCGCGAGGTAGGGCAGCAGCCGGTAGCGGAATTGCAGCCACTTGCGCGCGATCGCCTCGGCCTGCGTACCGAAGGCCCAGGGCTCGCGCTCGCCGCGGCCGTGCAGCCGCAGGTGCGAGGCGAACACCGACACCTGCAGCCAGCGCAGGTAGAGCTCGGCCGAGGGCTGCACCGTGCCGTAGTAGCCGCCGACGTCGGTGGCGTGGAAGGGCGTGCCGCTCATGCCGTTGGACAGCGCGCCTCGCACCGACGCGGCGAGGCCTTCCCAGTCCGATTGCGGGTCGCCGCCCCAGCACACCGGGTAGCGCTGGCTTCCCGACCAGCCCGCGCGGCTCCAGATGACCGGCGCCCCGTCCTTGAACTTGGCGGTGGCCTCGTAGACGCAGCGGTTGTAGAGCAGCGGGTAGACGTTGTGCAGCCGCGCGCCGCGGTCGCCGTTGGCGGCGACGGCCTCGTCGGGGACGTGCTCGCCGAACGCGCTCTTCACCACGTCGACGCCGGACTCGAACAGCGCGCCGTGCGCGTCGCGCCAGAACTCGAAGGCGCCGGGATGCGTGAAGTCGACGATGCCGCTGTCCGACAGCGGCGCCATGCTGTCGCCGGCCATGCCTCCCGACTCGAGGTTCCAGGCGAACACCACCGGCGTGCCGTCCTCGTAGGCGAGCAGCATGCGCCGCTGCGCCATCTCGGCGAACAGCGGCGAGTGCACCGACACGTACGGCGACTCGGCGACGCAGACGCGCAGCGCATGGTGCTTGATGGCGGCGATGGCGGCGGGCGGGTCGGGGTAGCGGTTCGCGTCCCAGGTGAAGTCGAAGCGCGTCGCGTTGTCCCAGGTGGCGCGTGCGTCGAGGGTGAGCACGTCGGCGGGGATGCGCCGCTCGCGCAGCCGCGCCGCGACGTCGATCGCTTCCTGCGAGGTCGCGTAGTAGTTGCGCGACACCCAGACGCCCAGGCTCCACAGCGGGATCGCCGGCGCGCGTCCCGTCACCGCGGTGTACGCGCCGATGATCGCCGCGGGATCGTCGCCGGCGAACAGGAAGAGGTCGAGCGCCTCGTCCTCGACCACCACGGCGTAGCTGCGGTGCGACCAGTCGGCATGCCCCACGCCGTGCGACACCATGCCGGGGGTGTGCACGAAAATCCCCCAGGCGCCGGCGCCGCTGCCCGGTCCCCAGGCGAAGGGCGTGGCCTTGTAGGCCAGCGCGGTGTTGACGCCCATGGCGTCGTCGACCTGCGAGTGCACGAGCTGGCCGCGCTTGTCGAGCGCGCCGAACTTCTCGCCGAGGCCGTACACCGGCTCGCCGCTCGCGAGCGCCAGCGCCGCCGTCCACTGCTGGCCCGAGCGCAGCCGGCCGAAGGGCGGCAGCCGCGTCCAGCCGCGCGGATGCAGGTCGGTGGTCGACTCGAGCACGCGCTCGCCTTTCCACAGCACGCGGATGCGCAGCGGCGTGCCCTCGATCTCCAGCGTGGCGTCGCCCGCCTGGAACACCGACTCGCCGCGCAGGTGCGTCACCTCGCATTCGCGCGTGCGCCCGGTGACGATGCCGTAGTCGGGCCGCGTGCGCGGTCCCAGCCGCAGGCGGAAGACCCCGGCGCCGTAGGAGCTGACGTCGAAGATGTCGCCGGTGGAGGTGGCGAAGGACGCGCCGGTGGCGGTGGTGCCGAAGGGCTGCAGCGCGTCGATGCGCAGGTACGCCGCGGGGTCGATCAGGATCGCCATGGCGATTCCCCGCTAGCCTGCGTAGCGGGGCTCCTCGAGGCCGGGCACGTCGACGCGCATCGCGAACACGCTTCCCGACTGCGGCAGCCGCTCGAGCTCCGCGGCGTCGCGGCCGTTGCGCGCGGTGGTGACGTACAGCGTGCGCAGGTCCTCGCCGCCGAAGGCGCACATGGTCGGGCACATCGCCGGCACCGGGTAGTCGGCGACGACCTCGCCGCGCGGCGACAGCGCGACCACGCGACCGCCGCGATAGAACGACGTCCAGTAGTTGCCCGCGCTGTCGACGGCGCCGCCGTCGGGACGCTCGGTGTCGCCCTCGAATTTCGCGAACACGCGCGCGTTGGACGGCGTCCCGCGCGCGATGTCGTAGTCGTAGGCGCGGATGGTGCGCGTCGGCGTGTCGGCGTGGTACATGGTGCGCCCGTCGGGGCTCCAGGCGAGGCCGTTGCTGATGGTCATGCCGTCGAGCACGGTGTGCAGCGTGTGGTCGGCGTCGAGGCGCGACAGCGCGCCGGTGGGCGCGTCGCGCCGCTCGTTCATCGAGCCCGCGAAGAAGCGGCCCTGCCGGTCGCAGCGCCCGTCGTTGAAGCGATGGTGCGCGGGCGCGTACGGCGCCGCCGCGACGCGCGTACCGAGATTCCCCCCCTCGTCGACGAACCAGATGCCGTCGCGCAATGCCGCCACCAGGCCGCCGCTTTCGCGCAGCGCGAGGCAGCCGGCCGACGCAGGCATGGGCATGGCGTCGTGGCGCCCCGAGGCGGGGTCGAAGCGATGGATCGCCGGCGCGTCGATGTCGACGAACCACAGCACGCGCTTCACGGGGTCCCACACCGGCGACTCGCCGAGCAGCGCGCGGAGGTCGAGGACGCAACGGAAGGGTGATTCGGCGGATTTCATGGGCGCGGCGCGAGTGAGGCGGTCACTCGCATCGTACAAGAAAAGGCGGCGCCGGGCGGCAGCACGCGCGTGCCGGTGCCTTGCGCACCCCGCGCCGCGCGATTGAAGGCGTCGGTCTCATGCGTCACCGGCTCGACCGCCACGAAGTCGCGTCCCGGCGGCGCATAGACGACCAGGAAGCGCATGGCGCTGTCGCCGGCGACGTCGACGCGCAGGCGCGAAGGCGTGTCGAGCGCGGCGCGGCCTCGCCAGCCCGTGAACACGTTGTCGAGGTCCGCGCCGGCGAGCCTGCGCGCGCTCGAGGTGGCCGGGTCCCCGCTTTCGCGGGGATGACCGTCGAACACCTCGGCCGCGGGCACGTGCTCGACGGGGAGCTGGGTCGCGTCGTTGCGCCAGGCGCCTTCGGCGTCGAAGCGCAGCGTGGTCGTGGCGTCGCGGGTGAAGAAGGGGTGGAAGCCGAGGCCGAAGGGGAAGGGCGCGTCGCCGCGGTTGCGCAAGGTCAGCGTGACGGCGAGTTGCGCCGAGCGGGCGTCCGCGCACAGGGCGAAGGCCTGCATGGCCTCGAAGGGCCAGGGCCAGGCCGCGCGCGCCTCGTCGTCCCGTGCCGCGTGCTCGAGCGACAGCACCGCGTGCCCGGCGCCGGCGTCCAGGACCCGCCACGCGCGCTGCCAGCCCACGCCGTGGATGGCGTGCGGATGCTCGCCGAAGTTGCGCGCGAGGCGGTGCACGCGGCCGTCATGGAGCAGCGACGCGTCGCGGATGCGGTTGGAATAGGGCACGAGCGGGTACGAGGCCGCGAGGCGCACGTTGCCCGCCGCCAGCGCGTCGGCGGGCATGGGACGCATGACCTCGACGCCCTCCAGCGCGAAGCGCGCGATCGCGCCGCCGACGGCGGGCGCGAGGTCGACGCGCGCCCCGCCTGCGGCGAGCGCAAGCAGCGGGGCGGTCATCGCGCGCGCCGCACGCGGCGCGCAGCCGGTGCCGGCCTGCCCGTCAAGGCTTCGGGCCCTTCACCTCGGCGAGCCACTCGCGCGCCCGCGTCGCCAGCATCAGCACGTCGGAGCCCGTCGCCATCCAGCTGTAGCCGTAGTCGCGGTAGCGCAGCGAGTTCTGCGGGTTGCCGCCGAGGCAGCCGCAGGGCTTGCCCGCCGCGCGGCAAAGCTTCGCCGCCTGCTCGAGCGCGCGCTGCACGTCGGCGTGCAGCGGGTTGCCCAGGTGGCCCATCGAGGCCGCGAGGTCGCTCGGGCCCACGAACACCGAATCGAGGCCCGGCACCTCGAGGATGCGCGGCAGCTCGGCGAGCGCGGCGGCGGTCTCGACCTGCACGATCACGCAGAGCTCGTCGGTGGCGCGCGCGAGGTAGTTGTCGACCGCGCCGTAGCGCGAGGCGCGCGTCATCCCCGCCACGCCGCGGATGCCCTGCGGGGGGTAGCGGGTGGCGGCGACGGCGGCCTTCGCCTCGCCGGCGTCCTGCACGAAGGGCAGCAGCAGCGTCTGCGCGCCGGCGTCGAGCGCGCGCTTGATGAGCACCGCGTCGTTCCAGGGCACGCGCGTGACCGCAGAGGCGCCGGTGCCCGCCAGCGTGCGCAGCATCTCGACCACCTGCATGTAGTCGAGCGGGGCATGCTCCATGTCGACCACCATGAAGTCGTAGCCCGCCGCGCCGAGCAGCTCGGCGTTGGTGGGGGAGGCGGCTTGCAGCCAGGTTCCCCAGACGGGTTCGAACGCGGCGATGCGTCGCTTGAACGCGTTGGCGGGCATGTCCATGGTGTCGATCCTGGTCGTCGCGAGGGTCCCGCATCGTAGCAAAGGTATACTCGGCGCCATCGGGGGAGGCATCGCCTCCCCCTTCGTTCGCATGCGCCACATCCTCGCGTCCAGGGACTTCCGCGAAGGCTTCGCGGAAATGCTGCCCGCCTGTGTCGGGCTCGTGCCCTTCGGCCTGGTCTGCGGCGTCGGCGCAGCCGGCGCCGGCGCCGACGTCTGGGCGGCGCTCGGCATGAGCATGATCATCTTCTCCGGGGCGGCGCAGATCCTCGCCTCCCAGCTCATCGCCGAGCACGCGCCGGTCGCGGTGGTGGTCCTCACCTGCTTCGTCGCGGGCCTGCGCTTCCTGATGTACAGCGCGGCGATGGCGCCGTACCTGAAGCCCCTGCCGGCGCGCTGGCAGAACGCGCTGGCCTTCCTGCTCACCGACCAGGCCTTCGCCGCCTCGATCCGCCGCTTCGACGCGCGCCACGACCCCCGCGGCGGCGCGATGCACTTCCTGGGCGGCGGCCTCGCGCTGTGGGGCATGTGGCAGGTGACCAACATCACCGGCTACTTCGCCGGCAACCTGATCCCCGCGTCGTGGTCGCTCGAGTTCGCCGTGCCGCTGTGCTTCATCGCGCTGATCGCGCCGCTGCTGCGCACGCCGCCGGCCATCGCCGCGGCAGTGAGCGCCGGGATCGCCGTGTTCGCGCTGGCGTGGCTGCCGATGCGCCTCAACCTCATCGCCGCGGGCGTCATCGGCATCCTCGCCGGCACGCTGCTCGACCTCGCGCGCGAGAAGCGGGACCCGCGGGCGGGTCAGGGATGAGCCCCTCCGTCACGCTGTGGGTGGTGATCGTCGTCGTGGGGATACTGAACTACCTCTCGCGGCTGTCGTTCATCGCCATCTTCGCCCGCCGCTCCATGCCGCCGATGCTGGCACGCGCGCTCAAGTACGTGCCCGCGGCCATGCTCACCGCGCTGGTGCTGCCGATGGTCGTGGTGGGCGCCCCCAACGTCGGCACGGCGACCTCGCCGCGAGTGGTCGCCGCGCTGGTCGCGGGCGGGGTCGGCTTCGCCACGCGCAACACGCTCGCGACGATGGCGGCCGGCATGCTTTCGCTGTGGGCGCTGCAGTGGGCCCTCCACTGACGGGGACCCGCCCGCCGGGGCCCGCCGCCCGCGCTGCCTTCCGCCAACACGCCCGCCGGGGCCTTTCCGCTACCATCGACACCATGCGCTTCCAGGGAACACCCACCTACGTCGCCACCGACGACCTGAAGCTCGCCGTCAACGCGGCGCTGGCGCTCGGGCGCCCGCTGCTGGTCAAGGGCGAGCCCGGCACCGGCAAGACGCTGCTCGCCGAGGAGGTCGCCGCGAGCATCGGCCGCCCGCTCTTCCAGTGGCACGTCAAATCCACGACCAAGGCGCAGCAGGGCCTGTACGAGTACGACGCCGTGTCGCGGCTGCGCGACTCGCAGCTCGGCGATGCGCAGGTCGCCGACATCGCGCACTACATCCGCCGCGGCGTGCTGTGGCAGGCCTTCGACAGCGACACGCCCGCGGTGGTGCTGATCGACGAGATCGACAAGGCCGACATCGAGTTCCCCAACGACCTCCTGCGCGAGCTCGACCGCATGGAGTTCCATGTCTACGAGACCGGCGAGACCGTGCAGGCGAAGCACCGGCCGCTGGTGGTCATCACCTCCAACAACGAGAAGGAACTCCCCGACGCCTTCCTGCGCCGCTGCTTCTTCCACTACATCCGCTTCCCCGACAAGGAGACGATGACGCGCATCGTCGACGTGCACTTCCCGGGCATCAAGAAGGCGCTGCTCGGCGAGGCGCTCGAGGCGTTCTTCGACCTGCGCGAGATGCCGGGGCTCAAGAAGCGGCCGTCCACCTCGGAGCTCCTCGACTGGCTGAAGCTGCTGCTCGCCGAGGACATTCCCGCGGAGGCGCTGCGCAGCAAGGACCGCAAGGCCTTCCTGCCGCCGCTGCACGGCGCGCTGCTCAAGAACGAGCAGGACGTGCACCTCTTCGAGCGCGTGGCGTTCATGGCGAGGGCGGGGCGATGAGCACCACCACCCGATTCATCGAGCCCGTCACGCTGAAGGGCGTGCACGCCACGCTCGAGCCGCTGTCGGCGGCGCACGTCGAGGGCCTGGCGAAGGCCGCGGGTGACGGCGACCTGCACGAGCTCTGGTACACCAGCGTCGCGCAGCCCGCGAAGATGCGCGAGTGGGTCGACGCCGCGCTGGCCATGCGCGAGGACCAGGGCGCGATGCCCTTCACGGCGCGCGACAGCGCGAGCGGCGAGGTGGCCGGCTCGACGCGCTACTTCAACGTCGACGCCAAGAACCGGCGCCTGGAGATCGGCCACACCTGGTATGCGAAGCGCGTGCAGCGCACCGCCTTCAACACCGAGTGCAAGCTGCTGCTGCTCACCCACGCCTTCGAGGTGCTGGGCTGCATCGCCGTGGAGTTCCGCACGCACTGGTTCAACTTCGCCTCGCGAAAGGCCATCGCGCGGCTCGGCGCCAAGCAGGACGGGGTGCTTCGCAACCACCAGCAGCTCGCCGACGGCAGCCGCCGCGACACCGTGGTGTTCAGCATCGTCGACGGCGAATGGCCCGCGGTGAAGCGCCACCTGCGCTTCCAGCTCGACCGACCGCGGTGAACGCCCGTCATCCCCGCGCAAGCGGGGATCCAGCCGTAGCGCAACGGTATTGCGGCATCCGCGCAAACTCGCGTCGTGCGCTGGGGTATTGCGGCATCCGCGCAAACTCGTGGCGTGCATGTCGCCCGGCGAAACGTGCGCCGGCCACCGGGGCTCGGTCCTCGCGATGCACCCGGCTCCGGGCCGAGCCCCGGTGTCCGACGCGCCGGGCGACACGCACGCCACGAGCTTTGCGGCTCCCGCAGATACCCTTGCCCGTGGGCTGCCGTATGGTCGCCACGGCTCGCAAGACTGCCTTGGGCCTGCAGAACCGCCACGCCAAACACGCGTGCAGACGCCCTGCATGACTGGCATGGCGAAGCTCATGCCCCGCCGGGAGCGCAATCGTGGTCGCCTGATGCAGATCGGCGCGGCGGACGTCGGGGGCTCGGGCCTGAGCCGGGGATATCGCGAAGACCGAGCCCCCGATGGCCGTCGCACGCTTCGCCGATATGCATCAGGCGGCCGCGATTGCCCGATGCCGCCGTGGCAGAGCCAACGGCACAAGCTGCGATTGCCCGATGCCGCCGTACCAGAGCCAACGGCACAAGCTGCGATTGCCCGATTCCGCCGTGACAGAGCCAAGGGCACGGCTGGGTCCCCGCTTTCGCGGGGATGACATGGCGGCGGCGTGCTGACCGGGTTCCTGCTGCACCTTCGCGCGCATCGGCTGCCGGTGTCGACGCGCGAGTTCCTGACGCTGATCGAGGCGCTGGAAGCGAAGGTGGTGTCGGGCTCGCTCGACGACTTCCATGCGCTGGCACGCGCCACGCTGGTCAAGGACGAGCAGCACTTCGACCGCTTCGACGTCGCCTTCGGCAGCTACTTCAACGGCATCGACGCGCTGTTCGACGTCGGCCCCGACAACACGCGCGAGATACCCGAGGACTGGCTGCGCCGCGAATTCATGCGCAACCTCTCCGAGGAGGACAGGCGCCGCATCGAGGCGCTGGGCGGGCTCGACAAGCTGATGGAGACCCTGAGGGAGCGCCTCGCCGAGCAGCGCGCGCGCCATGCCGGGGGCAGCAAGTGGATCGGCACCGGGGGCACCAGCCCCTTCGGCGCGCATGGACACAATCCCGAGGGCGTGCGCATGGGCCGCGAGGGCGGCAACCGCACGGCGGTCAAGGTCTGGGAGGCGCGCGACTTCCGCAACCTCGACGGCGACGTGGAGCTCAACACGCGCAACCTCAAGGTCGCGCTGCGCAAGCTGCGCCGCTTCGCGCGCGAGGGCGTGCCCGAGGAGCTCGACCTGCCGGGCACCATCGACGGCACCGCGCACAACGCGGGGCTCCTCGACATCCGCATGCAGCCCGAGCGCCGCAACCGCGTGAAGGTGCTGCTGTTCCTCGACGTCGGCGGCTCGATGGACCCGCACGTCGAGGCCTGCGAGGAGCTCTTCTCGGCGGCGAAGAGCGAGTTCCGCCACCTCGAGACCTTCTACTTCCACAACTGCATCTACGACCACGTCTGGCGCGACAACGTGCGCCGGCGCAGCGAGCGCACGCCCACGCTCGAGCTCGTGCGCACCTATGGCCCCGACTGGCGGGTGATCGTGGTCGGCGACGCGGCGATGAGCCCCTACGAGCTCACCGAGCGCGGCGGCAGCGTCGAGTACACCAACGACGAGCCGGGCATCGCCTGGCTTGCGCGCCTCTTCGCGCATTTCCGCCGCGTCATCTGGTGGAATCCAGAGCCGCCGCGCGCCTGGGAGTACACGCGCTCGACGCAGATCGTGCTGTCGGCGCTGGGGCCGCGGATGTTCCCGCTCACGCTCGACGGCGTGGCGCGCGGCATCGACGCGCTGCGCCGGTAGGCGCATCGGGCCTGCGTAGGAGGGCCGTGCGCGCGACTGGCCGCCGCGGGGTCACCGCCAGCTCGCGCGCCGTTGCACCCCGCGGCGGGCGCTAGCTCGCGCGCTCCTGCACCCAGCCCTGCGGGCAGGTGCGCACGGCCGGGTAATAGCCCGCACCGGGGCAGGCATAGCGGAAGCGGTCGGGCGCGCGCTGCACCTGCGCCGGCACGCCCGCCTGCGAGGCCGGCGCCGAGGAAGGCGGCGGCGTCCACGCCGGCGGCGGCGACGACGAAGAAGAAGGCATCGACGAGGGTGGCATCGACGAGGGCGGCGCGGATTCCGGGGACCACGCGTCGGCGGGCGGCGCGCTGCCGAAGCTGCCGCCCAGCGAGCCGTTGTCGAAGGTCGTCACCGTGCTCGACGACCAGGTCGTGACCGGCACCGTGACCGACACGCCCCAGGCGGGACCCCAGGCGTTCCAGCCCCATCCCCAGCCGGGCCACCACCAGCCGCCCGGCCACCAGACGCTGCCCCACCATCCGGCCGGGCGCCACCAGCTGCCGGCGGGATGCCAGCAATTCCAGCAGCCGGCGCGCCAGCCGCTGCCCCACCCGCCGCCGTGCCAGCCACCATTCCACGAGCCGCCGTGCCAGCCGCCGTTCCACGAGCCGCCGTGCCAGCCGCCGTTCCACGAGCCGCCGTGCCATTGATTGTTCCAGGAGCCGCCGGGGCGACCGCCGCCGCCCCATGAACCTCCCCCGCCGGGATGGCCGCTGCCACCCCACGAGCCGCCGCCATGGCCGCCGCTCCACGAGCCGCCGCCATGGCCGCCGCTCCACGAGCCGCCGTGGCCTCCGCCGCCGCCCCAGGCGCCACCGCCGCCATGGCCGCCCCCGCCACCGCCGCGCTGCGCGAGCGCCGCCGAGGACATGAGTGCCGCCGCCGCGAGCGCGGCGACGGCGAGCATCGATTTGTGGTTCATGGTCGCAACCCCCATCCTGGTGCCAAGGGCTTGGGCAGCCCGGGTGGCGCGATCGTTCCATGCGCGTCGCCGGCCGTCCCGTACGCCCGTTCTAGAATACGCCCCATCCGTCAACGAGGAACCGCCATGGCCGAGGAAACCCGCGTCGGCGACGCCAAAATGGACGTCGATGCGCTGTATCGCGAGGAAATCTACACCGACCGCCGCGTCGGCACGCTGCGCGTGCTGCAGCCGGTGACGCCCAGCGGCCAGAACGACGCGTCGCGTCCCACCCTCTACCAGGGCGAAGCGCAGCTCATGACCACGGTGGGACCGCTGCCGATCAGCTTCGAGATCGACGCGGACAACCTCGCCGATGCCGTCGAGGGCTACGGCGAGGCGGCCAAGGCCGGCGTCGACCGCGCCATGCGCGAGCTGCAGCAGATGCGCCGCGAGTCGCAGTCGCAGATCGTCATACCGGAAACCGGCAGCCTTCCGCCTCCCGGCGGCAAGATCCAGCTGCGCTGAGCGCCGGCGGACGCCGCGGGCTTCAGCCGGGCGCGCACATGATCACGCCCTGGGCGCCGTAGCCCTCGGGCGTCCAGCCCTGCGCGATCATCGCGCTGCGCACGGCCATGCGGGTGGTGTAGCGGTGGTTGGGCGCTCCACCCATGCCGTTGTTGTACAGGCGGAACACCGGGACGGTGCCGGCGGCGCATGCATCGTCGTGCGGGACGGGGATCCACGCGACGATGCCTTCGAGCTGCCAGGTCCATCCCGGGTGGAATTGCGCGACCAGGCATTCGTTCGGGTCCGCGGCGTAGAAGTGCGAGCTCGGCTCGATGCCGGCGTTGAAGAGGCGGCATAGCGGCTCGGCACCCGCCGTCGGCGCGGGATAGACCTGGAACGACTCGCCGGTGCGCGCCCAGCCGGGAACGTCACCGCGATCGAGCGCCTCGATTTCCGCGGGCAGCGACGTCATGAAATAGTGGTCGAAGCCCTCGTGGTGGTACTCCACCATCGTCACCGGCGCGGGCGGGGGCGGCGTCCCCGCAACGGGGTCGAGCCGGAACGCCTGGCAGATCCCGATGCTGCAACCCGTCGCCGCGATCTGCCCGGCGTTGTTGATCGCCGGCGCATCGATCAGCACCGCATTCCCGAGGCCCGACACCACGCGCGACGTGAGGTCGACCATCGTGCCGCCGGCGTAGACGAAGGCACGGTCGAGGATCATGCGTGGATCGCTCGCGACGCCCACCACGACATCGTCGTCGTTGATGCCTTCGGCGCGCGTTTGGTCGTAGCTCTCGTTCAGCGGCCCGAGGTCGTGCAAGCGGCCGTCCCACAGGAAGGCGTGGCTGCTCGCGTCCCCGACCTGCGCGGGCGTCCAGTAGAGCGAACCGGCGGCGTGGCCCTTGTCGCTGATGGCGGCGCCCGAGCTCGACCAGGTGCCGACCGTCCCGAGGTCGTGGAGGTTGCCCGACACGTCGGCGATCACCGCATGCTCGGCGAACGGGTTTTCGGGCGCGGGTGTCGAGCCGACCACCGCGCCGGCAGCGTTGATGCCACGGGCGCGCGCGAGCCCCTCGAGGCGCTCGTAGGGTGCCTGCGTCCCGCGGTACGCGGTGTCGCCCATCGTCCCGGTGATCATGCCCGCGTCGTTGATGCCGTCGACCGTGGTCTCGTAGTTGTCGGGGAAGGGTCGCTGGACCTGGCCGTCGCGATAGATCGTCGCGTACCACATCACCAGCGGCGGGCGGCCGGCCATGGGGATCGGCAGCGCATTGCGCACGACCACGTCGCGCGATGAATTGATCGCCACGCCGTAGCTGGTATCGGGCGACGGGCCGAGCGCCGACATCCGCCCGTCGTGATGGAGGAACGCGGCATAGGGCGCGCTGCCGGGGGGCGCGGCGAGGCCGGTGACGTCGCCGGCCTGGTTGATCGCATAGGCGTCGCTCTCGAGGCCGCCGAGCGTCGAAAGCGGCGTCGCGATGTAGCGGGGCAGCCCGGTCGCGGCGTGGGCGACGCCCGTGGCGAGCACGCATGCCGCCAACGCGGCCAGGACCTGGGACCGGGCATTCATCGACGGGGCCTCATCGAGCGGGCGGCATTGCCGGGAGCCGGGCCAGTATGCGCCCGCGCGGGTGCCGCGGCCGGGCCCGCGCCGCGGTCGCGGAAATGGCCGACCAGGAAGTCGACGAACACGCGCACCTTGGCGGAGAGGTGCCTGCGGCTGGGATACACGGCGTAGATGCCCGCGGAACCCGGCTCGTAGCCGGGCAGCAACGCGACCAGGCTCCCGCGCGTGAGCTTGTCGGCGACCACGAAGTCGGGCTCGAGCGTCACGCCCATGCCCGCTTCGGCGAGCGCGACCAGCATCGTGCCGTTGTTGGCGTGCGCGGGTCCCTGCGCGCGCACCACGTGCTCGCTGCCGTCGCTGCCGCGGAAGCGCCAGAGGTTGCCGCCCGAGGCGTAGGCGTAGGTGAGGCAATGATGCTTCGCGAGTTCCTCCGGCGTCGAAGGCGACCCGTGCACCGCGACATAGGCGGGCGCGGCGCAGCACACGAGGCGCATGGTGCCGATGCGGCGTCCGATCAGCGACTGTCCGCCGATCTCGCCGATGCGGATGGCGAGGTCGATGCCCTCGTCGACGATGTCGATCGCGCGGTCGGAGAGGTCGAGCTCGAAGCGAACCTCGCGATGCAGCCGCGCGAACGCGGCGATCGCGGCCGCGAGGTGCGCGCTGCCCCAGGCGATGGAGCAGGTGAGGCGCAGCGTGCCGCGCGGCGTGACCGCGCCCGAGGTCACCACGGCTTCCGCCTCGTCGATGTCGGCGAGGATCTGCACCGTGCGCTCGTGGAAGGCCTGGCCGGCCTCGGTGAGGGACAGGCGGCGCGTGGTGCGGTTGATCAGCCGCACGCCGAGGTGCGCCTCGAGGTCCGCGAGGTGGCGCGAGACCGCCGAGCCCGACAGGTCCATGCGCTCGGCCGCGCGCGACAGGTGGCCTTGCGCCACCACCTCGCTGAAGACGCGCATTCCCTGGAATAGGTCCATTCTTGCGAAATTCGCAATAATCTATTCCCAATAGTCCTCTTTTTGCTGTTCCTGTCAAGACGCATTCTTGGAGGGTCGCCGTGGCGGCCCGAGCAATCCACCGCTGCTGCCCCCCGGAAATCGACTCCACCCACTGTCACGACAAGGAACGAACGATGAAGCTCTACTACTCCCCCGGTGCCTGCTCGATGTCGCCGCATATCGTGCTCGCCGAGGCCGGTGTCCCCGCCGAGCTGGTCAAGGTCAGCCTCAAGTCGCACAAGCTCGAGGACGGCAGCGACTTCTACGCCATCAACCCCAAGGGCTCGGTGCCGGTGCTGCACCTCGACGACGGCTCGGTGCTGACCGAAGGACCCGCCATCGTCCAGTACATCGCCGACAAGGCGCCCCAGTCGAAGCTCGTGCCCCCCGCGGGGAGCATGGAGCGCTATCGCGTGCAGGAGTGGCTGAACTACATCACCTCCGAGATCCACAAGACCTACAGCGTGCTGTTCGACCATACCGGCCTCGTCACCGACGAGCTCAAGGCCGCGACCAGGGAAAAGCTCGCGAACCGCTTCAAGTGGGTCGCCTCGACGCTCGGCAGCAAGCCCTACCTGACCGGCGAAGACTTCACGGCGGCCGACGCCTATCTCTTCACCATGCTCACCTGGCATGACTGGACCGGCGTCGACATCAGCCCGCTGCAGGCGTACTTCGACCGCGTCAAGGCGCGCCCCACGCGGTGCCGCGTTCACGCGGCACCGCGCGATACGAGGAGAACGAACATGAACGCGTTTCCCACGATCTTCGTCTCGCACGGCTCGCCGATGCACGCGCTCGAGGCCGGCCCGTCGGGCGAGGCCTGGGCTGCGATCGCCGCGAAGTTGCCGCGCCCGGAATCGGTGCTGATCGCGTCGGCGCACTGGGACACCGCCGTGCCCATGCTCACCGGCGCCGACCGCCTGCAGACCATCCACGACTTCCATGGATTCCCGGAGGCGCTGTACCGCGTGCGCTACGACGCGCCCGGCGCGCCGCAGACGGCGCAGCGTGCCTCCGCGCTGCTCAAGGACGCGGGCATCGCGGCCGGCATCGACGGCTGCCGCGGCATCGACCACGGCGCCTGGGTGCCGCTGCGCTTCATGTACCCGGGGGCCGACATCCCCGTGGCGCAGCTGTCGGTGCAGACCGCGCGCGGCACTGCGCACCACTGGGAACTCGGCCGTGCGCTCGCGCCGCTGGCGGAGCAAGGTGTGCTGGTCATCGGCTCGGGCCACGCCACGCACAACCTGCGCGACTGGCGTCCCGGGCATCGCGGCGGGAACGGTGAAGCGGCGCCGATGCCCTACGCGGCCCACTTCGCCGACTGGCTGGCCGAACGCATCGCCGCGGGCGACGCGCGCGCGGTGGCCGACTATCGCGATCTCGAGCCCGACGGCGCGCGCGCGCATCCTACCGAGGAGCATTTCGTGCCGCTGCTGTTCGCCTGGGGCGCCGCGGCGCCCGACGCGCGGCCCGAGCGCTTTCACCGCGGCATCGAAGGCAGCGCGCTGGCGATGGACGCCTACGCGTTCTGGCCGAAGTGAGTATCATCGAGCGATGAGCGACACGAATCCTCCCGGGGCCCTGCCCATCGTGCACGATGCCGCGCGGCATCGCTTCGACCTCGATCTCGACGGCGCCAACGCGCACCTCCTCTATCGCCTCGCCGGCAAGGTGATGCAGATCACGCACACCGAGGTGCCGCCGCAACTCGGCGGCCGCGGCATCGCCGGACAGCTGGTCGAGGCCGCCATCGCGCAGGCGCGCGCTGCGGGCTGGCAGGTGACGCCCCTTTGCTCGTACGCCCGCGCGTGGATGCAGAAGCATCCCGGGTCGCTCGACCTGGTGCCGGGAGGCACGCTGGGCCCGAACTAGCCCGCCCTCCTGTCGTCATCCGTCCGACGCATCAATCGGCCTTGCGCCGATGAATCGCACGCCTCGGCCTGCGTAAAGTGGGGTCCATGGTGCTGCATGACACAACGCGGCGCCACGTTACACGGCGTCGCACGGTTGGCATCCGAGGCGGCGACTCCATTCACGATCGCAAGGAGCACGACATGAACTGGGACCGCATCGAAGGCAACTGGAAGCAGCTCAAGGGCAAGGCCCGCGAACAATGGGGCAAGCTCACCGACGATCAGCTCGACGTCATCGCCGGCAAGCGCGACCAGCTCATCGGCAAGGTGCAGGAAGCCTACGGCGTGGGCAAGGACGAGGCCGAGCGCCAGGTCAACGCCTTCGCGGACGAGTACGACACGCTGCCGGAGGACCCGGTGCTGACGAGCTCGGCCGCGGCCCGCGACGCGCGCGCCAAGCTCTGACACGCAGGCGGGACACGAAAGCCTGGACTGACCTCTCTCCCCTGGCCTTCCCCGGGCCAATCCTGCTCCCCGCAGGAAACGTTGCGGCGAATCCCCCCGGATTCGCCGCCTTTTTTTATGATGGCGTCACGCGGAGGAACGCATGGACCACCCGACCCTGACCTTCCTGATCCTCGCCGCGGTGGTGCTGATCATCGCCGGCATCGTCGTACGCGCCATGCTGTCGAGCACCAACCCGCCGCAATGGCTGGCCTTCCTCGACCGCCGCCGCGCCGAAGGGCGCGACACGCGGTGGAAGGAGTGGAAGGACGAGGACTAGCTAGTCGCGGCGCGACAGGGCGATGCCCACCAGCGCGCCGATCGCGGCGGCGATGCTCGCCGCCTGCCAGGGATTCTCGCGCACGTAGCGGTCGGCGCTGACGCGCATGCGCTCGGCCCGCAGCGCGGCGTCGTCGGCGAGCGTCTCGTAGCGGCGGCGCAGCGACACCAGCGTGCGGTCGAGCTCGTCGCGCGCCAGCAGGTACGCCTCGCCGGACAGCGAGCGCGCACGCTCGAACAGGACCTCGGCGTCGCCGAGCAGCCGGCGGCATTCGGCGACCAGCTCGCGCCGCGCGTCGTCGCGGTTCTGCGCGGCGACGTCGTCGGTGAGCGTGGCGGGGACGCTGGGCGTCGCGGTGTGCAATTGGGCCATGGCGGGTTCCTTTCCGGGTTCGGGCGCGCTCCCGCGCGCCCTCGCAATCGTTTCGCAGGTGAGGTTCGACCACCGGATCGTGTCACGAATTCCCCGCCGACCCTTGCCGAATGCGACAACCGGCTGCGCAGGCCGCGTCGAATATTCGACGGGGGACGTGGGAATGCGCCGACGGCGAATCGTCCGCACGGCCGATGGCGGGCCCGCGCGCGCGGGGCGCAGCATCGCCTCGTCCACCTTCGGAGGGTACGACATGCCTCATCTGTTCGATCCACCCGCGCTTGCCGACGAGTCGGCCTACGCCGCCGCCCTGGACGAGCTCGAGGACCTCATGCTGTCCGATCCCGACACCCCGGCCGGCCGTCGCTTCGACGAGCTGGTCGAGCTGATCGAGGACTACGAGGCGCGCAACTGGCCCGCCGAGCTTCCCGCGCGACGCGTCGGCGAGGCGCCGGTGCGCTACGCGGTGCTGGGCGCGCTGCGGTTCTAGGGGCGCATCGCTCGAGAGGAGCGTCAGGGGCGCATCGCTCGAGAGGAGCGTCGCTCCCGCAGCGCAGCGTTCTAGCGGTGCCGCTGGGGCAGCGTCGCGCAGGCGTCGGCGAGCGCGCAGGCGACCACCTTGGTCGCCTTGCGAAGGTCGTCGATGACGAGGTTCTCGTCCGCGCGCTTGGCGTTCGACTCGAGCAGCGTGCGCGGCCCGGCGCCGTAGAGCACCGTGGGAATGCCGTGCGCGCCGTAGTGGCGCGCATCGGTGTAAAGCGGCGTGCCCGTGGCGGGCACCTCCTCGCCGAAGACGCGCGTGGCATGGCCGCAGAGCAGCGCCGCCAGCGCCTCGTGGCCCGGCAGCGGCGCCAGCGGCTCCGCGCGCAGCAGGCGCTTCACCACCAGCGTGATGCCCGGCAGCCCGATCGCCGCGTGCTCCAGCAGCGCGCGCAACTCGGCCTCGGCATCGCGCGTCGACTCCTCGGGGATCACGCGGCGGTCGAGGCGGAAGCTCACGTGGTCGGGCACCACGTTGGTGTTGATTCCCCCGGCGATGGTGCCGACGTTGAGCGTCGGTGAATCGATGCCCGCGACCCGCGAATGCCGCGCGGCGAGCACGGCGCGGTGCGCGTACAGGGCGTCGATCAGGGACACCGCGGCGGCCAGCGCGTCGACGCCGCTCGAAGGCATCGCGGCGTGGGCGGCGACACCGTGCACGCCCACCTCGAGCTGGACGCAGCCGTTGTGCGCCACGCCCACCGCATAGCCGAAGCCCGGGCAGATGGCGTAGTCGGGCCGGACGCTGCCGTCCGCGAGCAGGCGCGCGGGCCCGCAGGCGCCGCCGAGCTCCTCGTCGTAGGTGATGTGCAGCTCGACCGTGCCGCGCGAGGGCCGCGCCGCTGCGGTGAGCGCGCGCAGTGCGTAGGCGAAGGTCGCGAAGTCCGACTTGGAAACCGCGGCGCCGCGGCCGTAGATGCGCCCGTCGACGATCGCGCCCGCGTAAGGCGGGTGGCTCCAGCCCGCGCCCGGGGGCACGACGTCGCCGTGCACGTTGAGCGCGATCACCGGGCCCTCGCCGAAGCGGCGCCTTGCCACCAGGTTGGTGGCCGAGCGCAGCCCGTGCGCGCGGCAATCCTCGTCGGGCACCGCATGCCGTTCGACGGCGAAGCCCATCTGCTCGAGCAGCAGCGCGGCGCGCGCCGCGTGCGCGGCATTGTCGCCGGGCGGCGTGTCGGTGGGCACGCGCAGCATCTCGCGCAGGAAGGCGATCGACTCGTCGAGGTGGTCGTCGATCCAGTCACCCATGCGCTCGTACGCGGTGAGCGCGCGCGCCGGTGGGGACGAGGGCTGCAGCATGCGCGTCATGATGGCGCGCGCCACCAGTCATCCCCGCGCCACCTGCCATCCCCGCGCGACCTGTCATCCCCGCGCGACCTGTCATCCCCGCGCGACCTGTCATCCCCGCGCGACCTGTCATCCCCGCGCAAGCGGGGATCCCCGACTCCGGGAAGCGCGGCAAGGCGGCGCAGGAAATCGACCAGCGTGCGCGTCGCGACCTCGACGTCGGCAGCCTCGACGGTCTCGTCGGGGTGGTGGCTGATGCCGCCGGCGCCGCAACGCACGAACAGCATGCCCGTGGGCGCGAGCCGCGCCATTTCCATCGCATCGTGCCCTGCGCCGCTCGGCAGGTAACGCGGCGCGATGCCCTGTGCGGCGACGCTCTCGGCGAGGAGCGCCCGGATGCCCGCGTCGCAGGGCGCTGCCGACAGCTCGAACAGCGGCGCCCAGCCGCGCGCGACGCCGCGCCGCGCGGCGATGTCCGCCGTGAGGGCGTCGATCGCCGCGACGCCGGCCTCGCGCGTCGCGTCGTCGCCCGCGCGCAAATCCAGGGTGAACGCGACCTCGCCGGGGATCACGTTGATCGCGCCGCCGCCCACGACCTCGAGCTTGCCGACGGTGGCGACCAGCGCGCCCCCGCTGCGGCGTGCGTGCGCCTCGATGGCC
The DNA here is from genome assembly GCA_044226535.1 of Casimicrobiaceae bacterium. Taxonomy (GTDB): domain Bacteria; phylum Pseudomonadota; class Gammaproteobacteria; order Burkholderiales; family Casimicrobiaceae; genus VBCG01. The sequence goes on from JBGAGT010000006.1 coordinate 73,775, forward strand.
AGCACCATCTCCGCGGCCGCGGCGAGCGCGTCGTGGCGCACGCCCATGGGCACGGTGCCGGCGTGGCCCGCGAGCCCCGTCACGCGCAAGCCCACGCGCGTGGCACCGGCGATCGACGTGACCACGCCCAGCGCGAGGCCCTCGTCGAGCAGCACGGGCCCCTGCTCGATGTGCAGCTCGACGAAGGCGAGGACCTCGTCGCGGCGCCGCGCCAGCGACGCGATCGCGGCCGGGTCGCCACCGAAGGCGACGATCGCCTCGCGCAGCGACACACCCTCGCCGTCGCGCCGCTCGAGCCAGGCCGTGTCGAAGCGGCCCGCGAGGGCGCGGCTGCCGATCATCGAGAAGCCGAATCGCACGCCCTCCTCGTCGCCGAACGCGACGACCTCGATGGCGAAGGGAAGGCGCCCGTGGCCGGAAGGCGACGCCTGACGGCCGGAGGCCGGCCGGCCGTCGCCGTCGGACAGCTCGCGCACGGCCTCGATCGCGCAGAGGATGCCGAGGATGCCGTCGTAGCGGCCCGCGTTCACCACGCTGTCCATGTGCGAGCCGGTGATCAGCACCGGCGCGCCGGGCGAGGCCGCCTCGTAGCGCCCGACCACGTTGCCCAACGCGTCCAGCGAGGCCTGCATGCCGGCGTCGCGCATCCAGCCGGCGATCAGCATGGCGGCCTCGCGGTGCTGCGGGGTGAGGTAGCGGCGCGTCAGCACGCCGTCGCCTTCGCTGCAAGCGGCGAGCGCCTCGCATTGCGCGAGGATGCGTTCACCGCTCGATGACGCGATACCGGCCATGGCGCCGCCGCTCATCGCCGAGGCTCGCGCGGCGCGGGCCGCGCAGCGTGCGCGGGAAGGGCCGTCGTCGTGGAGGCGACGGCGCGGACCACGCTAGTGGAGGCGCTCGCGCGCCTTGCGCACGCTCGCCGAGAGCACGCGGCGGTTGCCCGCACCGCGCGTCTCGCTGCTGCGGCGACGCTCCTGCCAGTAGCGATAGACCAGCACGCTCGCCACCGGCAGCTCGTCGACCAGCGACGCGCGGCGCTCCTTGTCGTCGACCCACTCGGCGAACTCGGGGTCGTGCTCGCCGAAGGCCAGCGCCTCGACGGGGAACATCCAGTCACGCGCGTCCTGCGCGTCGTACAGCGGCTGCCAGTCGTCCTCGCGGAGCTTCACGCCGGCGACGTAGCCTTCGCACCATGCGGCGGCCTCGGCCGGCGCCTTTTCCTTCTGCGCGTGGTCGTCGGCGTAATAGAGCAGCGGGCGGAAGCGCGTCGGCGACTCGGCCAGCGTGCGCTGGATGCCGACCATGTGCCGCAGCACCAGCGCCATGATGCGCTGCGCCTGCTCGTTGGAGGTGTACGCGGGCGAGGCGCTCTTGCCGCCTTCGCTCCACACGCCCGGCAGCCACTCGGAAGGCTGGACCTCGTCGGGCCCGCTGACGATGGCGGTGAGGTAGCCATCGAGCATCTCGAGGTCCATGCAGTCCTGCGGCACCGAATCGGAGGCGAGGAAAGCCTCGAGCTCGTCGAGCTCGATATCGGACAGCGGTTCGTCGAGGGTGCGGGGGTCGGCCATGGAGACGCCTGGCAATGCCGGAGAAGCTGGATTACGGATTATCGCAGACTGCCGGGTGCGAGCTCCGAGGCCGCAACACCTTCGGCCTCGAGGCGTTTCGCGACGCGGAAGGCGAGGTCCTCGCGCCACGGCGGCGCGATCACCTGCACGCCCATCGGCAGCGCGCAGGAGCGGTGCGCACGCGCGATCGGCGCGGCGACCACCGGCAGGCCGGCGAAGGCCAGCGCGTGGGTGAGGAGGCCCAAGTGCGTGCGCGGCGGGAACGCCTGGCCGTGCATCTCGAACGAGCTCGCGCCGATGGGCGTCGCGGGCACCGGCGTGGCGGGCGCGAGCAGCACGTCGACGCGCCCGAACAGCGCGTGCGCCTGCGCGCGGAACCAGGCGCGGAAGCGTTGCGCGTCCTGGTACCACGAGGCGGGGACCATGCTGCCGGCGAAGAAGCGGTCGCGCGTGGCGAAATCGAAATCCGCGGCGCGCAGGCGCAGGTCGGACAGGTGCAGCGCGGCACCCTCGGACGCGGTGATGATGAAGCCCGCCGCGCGCGCGCGCCCGACCTCGGGGAGCGTTTCCTCGCGCGTTGCGCCGAGCGCGCGTGCCGCGGCTGCGAGCGCGGCGCGCGCATCGTCGCCCGCGTGGTCGTGGAAATACCCGCCCAGCGTGGCGAGGCGGATGCCGTCGATGCCCGCATCGAGCTCGCGCGACACGGGCTCGGCCGCGCGCTGCGCGCAGGCCGTGTCGCGCTCGTCGGGGCCCTGCACGGCGTCGTAGGCGAGGGCGAGGTCGGCCAGCGAGCGCGCCATCGGGCCGACGTGGTCGAGGCTTTGCGAGAAGAGGTAAGCGCCGGCGCGCGACAGCCGGCCGTAGGTCGGCTTGAGCCCCCAGGTGCCGCAGAGCGCGGCGGGCACGCGGATCGATCCGTTGGTGTCGGAGCCGAGCGCCAGCGGGACGAGCCCCGCGGCCAGCGACGCCGCCGAGCCACCCGAGGAGCCGCCCGCCACGCGCGACACGTCGTGCGGGTTGCGCACCGCGCCATAGTGCGCGTTCTCGCTGACGAAGCCGTAGGCGTACTCCTCCATGTTGAGCGAGCCGACCAGCACGGCGCCCGCGCCGGCGAGCCGCGCCACCAGCGTCGCATCGCGCGCGGCCGGCGGGCGCGAAGCCTCGATCTTCGCGCCGGCCAACGTGGTGAGGCCCTCGACGTCGAAAAGGTTCTTGGCGGCGAAAGGCACGCCCGCCAGCGGCGGCAATGCCTCGCCCCGGGCGCGGCGCCGGTCGATCGCGCCGGCCTCGCGCAGCGCACGCTCGCGGGTGACGGCGGTGAAGGCGTTGTAGCGCGCGTCGAGCGCGGCGATGCGCGCCAGCGCGGCCTCGGCGACCTCGCGCGCGGAAAGGCGGCCCTCGCGCACGCCGGCGGCGATGGTCCCGGCGTCGAGCGCGGCGTAGTCGTTCACGGCTCGAAGCGGTACGCCGGAAGCGGCGCGCCGGCGAGGTCGAAGCCCGCCAGCAGCGTATGCTGCTCGGCGATGCGCGCGAGGTTGGCGAGCACGCCCTCGCGGTACGCCGGGTCGACGACGAGGCCGTTGGCCGCCGCCATGGCGTCGAGCAGCGCCTCGAGCTCGTCGCGGGTCACCGGCTCAGCGCAGCGCGTGCGCGAGGTTGAGCGCCAGCGCGAAGCTCAGCACCGCGCCGGCCTGGTGCAGCGCGGCCAGCGGCACCGGCACGACCAGCAGAAGGGTGAAGATGCCGAGCGCGATCTGCACCGCGAGCATCGCGACCAGCAGCACCGCACCGGTGCGCGCACGCGGCGATGCGTGCGGTGCGCGGAGCACGGCGATCGCCAGCAGCACCACGCCGGCGGCCAGCGTGTAGGCGAGCACGCGATGGTCGAACTGCACGGTGGCCATGTTCCAGAAGAAATTGCGCCACGCGGGCTCGATCATCAGGATCTCGGGCGGCACGAAATGCCCGTTCATCGACGGGAAGGTGTTGTAGGCGAAGCCCGCGCGGATGCCGGCGACCAGGCCCCCGGTGAGGATCATCAGGAACACCAGCGCGGCGAAGAGGTACGCGCCGCGCTTCAGCGCCGGCGAGGCGGTCGCGCGCGCGGGTCGGATCAGCGACATCGCCGTCCACAGCATGGCGCCGAAGATCAGCACCGCGAGCCCGAGGTGCGCGGTGAGCCTGAACTGCGACACGCGCGGGTCGTCGACCAGGCCGCTTTGCACCATGTACCAGCCGAGCGCCCCCTGCAGGCCACCCAGCACGAAGATCGCGCCGAGCCAGGGTGCGTAGCCGCGCGGCAGCTGCCGCCGCGCGAGGAACCACAGGAAGGGAACCAGGAACACCACGCCGATGGCGCGCCCGAGGAGGCGATGGACGTACTCCCACCAGAAGATGCCCTTGAACTCGTCGAGGGACATCGCGTGGTTGACCTGCCTGAACTCGGGCGTGAGCTTGTACTTGTCGAAGGCCTGCTGCCAGTCCTCGGCCGACAGCGGCGGCAGCGTGCCGACGATGGGCTGCCACTCGGTGATCGAAAGGCCCGAGTGGGTGAGACGCGTCACGCCGCCCACCACGACCATGGCGAACACCAGCACGCAGCAGGCGAGCAGCCACGCGGCGACGGCGCGCGGGCGGGCGACCGCGGCGCGACCGGCGTCGGCCGGGGCAGGAGCGAGTTCCCGGGTAGCGGCTTGCATGGTGCGATTCTACCGTCTGCTCTCGCGACCGCGGCTTCAGGTGGCGCCCTTGACGAGGTACTTCTGCGTGGCCAGCGTCATGATGATCACCGGCAGCACGCCGATCACGCCGAGCGCGGAAACCTCGCCCCACAGGATGCCGCGCTCGGTCTTGAAGAATATGACGGCAGTCGAGATCATCTTGACGTTGGTCGACGCGAGGAACAGCGCGTAGGTGAACTCGTTCCACGCGAACGTGAAGGCCATGATCGCAGTGGCGAAGAGGCCGACGCGGATCTGCGGCAGGACGATGCGATAGAGCGCGCCAAGGCGCGAGCAGCCGTCGAGCCGCGCGGCCTCCTCGAGGTCGGGAGGCAGGTTGTCGAAATGGCTCTTCATCATCACCACTACGAACGGCAGGTTGAAGACGATGAAGGCGACCACGAGCAGAAGGTAGGTGTCGAGCACCTTCAGCGTCAGGCCGATGATGTAGAACGGCAGGACCAGCGCGATGGAGGGCATGATGCGCGGCAGCAGCATCCCGAACAGGAGGGGCGTCTTGTGCCTGATCGGGAAGCGATGGAGCGCGTAGGCGGTGACGGTACCGAGCACCATGCACACGACGACGTTCGACACGGAGACGATGGTGCTGTCGACGAGATAACGGTCGAGGCCGTACTTGAGCAGCGCGGAGCGATAGTTGTCGAGGGTGGGACTGAAGAGCAGCGCAGCCGGCTCGTAGAGCATGGCTCGCGTCTTGAGCGACGTCAGCACCATGTAGATGACGGGGAATGCCGCGAACAGCGCCGCCAGCGCGATCAGCACGTAGGTGAGCGCCCTTGCGGCGCGCCGCCTTGCAGTCCGGCGCATTGCAGGGCTCATGCCTTCGCCCGTCCCGCCGCCATCAGCGCGCCCGCGAGGGCCATGGTGATCACGACCAGCACCACCGCGGCGGCGGCGGACAGGCCCATGGCGCCGATCCCGAACGCGGTCTTGTAGATGTAGATCGGCAGGATCTCGGTCGCCTGCCCCGGGCCGCCGTCGGTCATGATGTAGATCGGCCCGAACACCTGCAGTGCGAGGATTGCCTGGAACAGGCTGCTGCTGACGAGGACGGGCTTGAGCTGCGGCAGCACGATCCACCGGAAGACCTGCCAGCGCGAGCAGCCGTCGATGCGCGCCGCCTCGAGTGGTTCGGGCGCGATGCTGCGCAGCCCTGCCAGCAGCATCAGCGCCGAGAGAGGGAAGTGCATCCACACCAGCACGACGAGGACCGAGAACAGCGCCCACCCCTCGCCGAGCCAGATGACGCGCGTTCCCGCGATGCGCTCGAGGACCACGTTGACGATGCCGAAATCGAAGCTGAACATCAGCTTCCACATGAGCCCGGCGATCGCCGGGTTGACCGCCATCGGGAGGATCAGCAGCGCGATCAGGAGGCGCTCGAGCTTGAGGCCGCGATTGAGCAGCACCGCGACGCCCAGTCCCAGCAGCGACTTGACCGCGACCGACACCACGGCAACGACCAGGCTCAGGCGCAGCGACGGCCAGAACTCGTGCTCGCGCCCGGAGAACAGCGTGTAATAGTTCTCGAGGCCAACCGACTCGCGCTCAGGCCACGGATAGCCGATCTCGAACGAAGTCGTGCTGATGTAGAACAGCAGTGCGATGGGCACCACGCTCAGCACTGCCAGGGGCAGCACCGAGGGTGCGAGCCATGGCCACGACGCGAAGCGCTTCACGGGCGCGTCGTCCCGCGGCGCCCGCAGGTCAATTCGACGTCTTCTTGATCTTGTCCGAGATCTGCTTCAGCTCCGGCACCGCGGCGGCCACCGCCGCCTCGGGCGTGAGCTTGCCGAGCAACGCCTGGCCGCCGTACTCGCCGGCCACGCGGTCGATGCGCGTCGCCTCGGGCGTCGCCGGGACCCAATGCCGTCCGATTGCGAGCAGATTGTCGGCGGCATCGAGGCTGCCTTTCAGCGCCGTCGCCATGCTGGGATCGCGCGCGACGAACTTCGGGTCGTCGAGCACGGACGTGCGCGACGGCACGCCGCCGTGCTCGACCATCTCCATGGCCTTCGCCTTCGAGGTCATCCAGGCGATGAAGGCCCAGGCGGCGTCCTTGTTCTTCGCCACGCTCGGTATGCCGAGGCTCCAGCCGCCGACGGGACCGTAACGGCCCTTGGGCCCCTTGGGTGGCGGCGCATACGCGACCTTGCCCACGACCTTGGACTTCGACGGGTCCACCACCCAGGGCTGCAGCGAGGTCGCGTCGAACCACATCGCGGTCCGCCCCGCGGCAAACGCCGTGACTGCCGCGTCCCAGGAGTAGGTGGCAATGTCGGGCGGAGCGCTGTGCAACAGCGCGAGGAAGTACTTGAGCGACGCCAGCGTCTCGGGGCTGTCGATCTTCACGTCCCAGGTCTTCTCGTCGAGGATCGCGCCGCCGAACCCCGGCGTGAACAGGTCCCATGCCAGCGCGAACGTGCGACCGGTCTCGGCGCGCATGGAAATGCCGTACAGCCCCGGTTCCTTGCCCTGGAAGAACTGCGCGAGCGCGAGCAGGTCGTCGAAGGTATCCGGCGGCGACTTGCCGTACTTGGCGAACAGGTCCTTGCGGTAGGCGACGAAGAAGCTCTCGCCGGCCACCGGGATGCCGAGGATCTTGCCCTTGTCCTCGCCGATGCCCTTGCGGTACGCGGGAGCGAGATCGTCGTAGTCGTAGCCGGGCGGCGTCTTCGCCCTGTCGCGGACATAGGGCGCCAGGTCAACCAGCACGCGCTTGGCGTCGTACTCGGCCAGCGCGGTGCCTTTCACCATGTAGACGTCGTAGGACGTGTCGCCGGCCGTCTGCGCGAGGAGCTGCTTGGGCATGATGTCGCCGCTGCCCACCATCTCCCAGCTCACGCTGATGCCGGTGGCTTTCTCGAATTCCGCCGACATCGCGCGCATCGCATCCGACGATGGATGCGGGATGCCGAGCACGCGTATCGAAGTTCCGCCGTATTTCGTCTTGACGTCGCGGGCCCAGGCATCGGTTCCCTGCGCGCTCGCCGCGGCGCAGGCGAAGACGAACGCCGTCGCAACGATCGCTGCACAGGCGCTTGCACGCGCAACCTTCGTGAACATGGCGATCTCCCTCCTCGGCGAACGAGGCATCGATGATAGCGAAGTTTCGAAGGGCCGGGCCGCGCGGCCGACGCGCGTTCGCCGCCGGTTATTCCTTGTGCACCTCGTGCCCGGGGCCGCCCGCGCCCATCGCCTCGACGGCGAGCTCGACGTCGATGGTGCCGGCGTGCTCGAAGCTGAGCTTGAGGGGCACGCGCGTGCCGGCCACCAGCGGCTTGGCGAGCCCCATCATCATCAGGTGGTAGCCGCCGGGCCGCAGCGTCACCTGGTACTTGGGCGGGATGGCGATGCCGCCCTCGACGGCGCGCATCTTCATCGTGCCGCCTTCCATGGCCATCTGGTGGAGCTCGACGGACTTGGCGACGGGCGAGGAGGCCGCGACCAGCCGGTCCTCGGTGCCGCCCTTGTTGTCGATGCTGAGGTACGCCCCTCCGACGGGCGCGCCGGGTGCGGTGGCGCGTGCCCAGGGATGGCCGATGGCGAGGTTGCCGAGCGTGTAATCGTGCGCGCCGGCCAGCGGGGCGCAAAGGCCCGCGGCGAGTGCGAGTGCGAGCGAGATGAAGGCGCGGGACATGGTCGTTCTCCGAGGCTGACAGATGCAGGACCGGGCGGGCGCGCGAGCCGCGATCATCGCGCAACGCGCGCAGGCCGTCACGACAGCCGCTCGCCGTGCTCGCGGGTGGTGCGGAACACGACCTTCGGCCAGCGCTCCGTGGTCACCTGCAGGTTGTACTTGCTGGTGGCGAGGAACACCGGGTTGCCGTCGACGTCGGTGGCGATCGACGCGCCCTGCTCGCGCTCGAAGTCGCGGCGCACGGCGGCGTCGGGGAAGGTGAGCCAGCGTGCGGTGGAGATCACGGCGCTCTCGTAGATCGCGTCGACGCCGTACTCGCTGGCGAGCCGCGCGGCGACGACCTCGAACTGCAGCTGGCCGACGGCGCCGAGCAGCAGCGTGTTGCCGAAGTTGGTCGAGAAGACCTGGATCGCGCCTTCCTCGCCAAGCTCCTGCAGGCCCTTGGCGAGCGGCTTGGACTTGAACGGGTCGCGCGGGCGCGCGACGCGGAAGAGCTCGGGCGCGAAGTAGGGGATGCCCTTGAAACCCAGCGCCTCGCCTTCGGACAGCGTGTCGCCGATCTGCAGCTGGCCGTGGTTGTGGATGCCGATGATGTCGCCCGCGACCGCGTCCTCGCTCGCCACGCGCTCGTTGGCCATGAAGGTCAGCGCGTTGGCGAGCTTCATGTCGCGGCCCTCGCGCAGGTGCCGCACCTTCATCCCCGGCGAATAGCGGCCCGAGCAGACGCGGAAGAAGGCGATGCGGTCGCGGTGCCGCGGGTCCATGTTCGCCTGGATCTTGAACACGAAGCCGCTGAACGTGCGCTCGACGGGCGCGACCATCCGCGCGCCGGCGTCGCGCGGCTGCGGCGGCGGCGCCCACTCGACCAGCGCGCGCAGGATCTCCTGCACGCCGAAGTTGTTGATGCCCGAGCCGAAGAACACCGGCGTCTGCGTGCCGGCGAGGAAGCGATCGAGCGAGAAGGGCTCGCTGGCGCTGCGCAGCAGGTCGACGTCGTGGCGCAAGGCGGCGATCTCGCCGCCGAAGAGCTCGTCGAGCCGCGGATTGTCGATGCCCTCGATCAGCTCGGTGTCGGCCGAGACGCGCTCCTCGCCCGGCGTGAAGCGCATCAGGCGGTCGTCGAGAAGGTGCCAGACGCCGCGGAACGCCTTGCCCATGCCGAGCGGCCAGGTGACGGGCGCGCAGTCGATGGCCAGCACCTCCTCGATCTCCTGCATGAGGTCGAGCGGCTCGCGTACCTCGCGGTCCATCTTGTTGACGAAGGTGATGATGGGCGTGTTGCGCAGCCGGCAGACCTCGAGCAGCTTGATGGTCTGCGCTTCCACGCCCTTGGCGGCGTCGATCACCATCACTGCCGCGTCGACCGCGGTGAGCACGCGGTAGGTGTCCTCGGAGAAGTCCTGGTGGCCCGGGGTGTCGAGCAGGTTGATGGTGTGCGCGTCGTAGTCGAACTGCATCACCGAACTCGTCACCGAGATGCCGCGCTGCTTCTCGACCTCCATCCAGTCCGAGGTCGCGTGGCGCGCGCTCTTGCGCGCCTTGACGGTGCCGGCGAGCTGGATCGCGCCGCCGAACAGCAGGAGCTTCTCGGTCAGCGTGGTCTTGCCCGCGTCGGGGTGGGAGATGATCGCGAACGTGCGCCGGCGCGCGACGTCGCGGACGAGGTCGGCGGGCGCTGCGACGGCGGGCGAGGTGGCGGTATCCACGGGCAAAGGGCGGGCAGCCGGTGAGGACGGGCGACCGGTACGCCCGCCGAAGCGAAATCGCCGCCGTCCGGCGAAGCGTGCTTCGCGAGCGGACACCGGCGGCGAACGGCCCGGATTATAGCAGCGGTACTACACTCGCCGGACGATGAGCGTTCCGTCCGCCGCGCCGCCCCTCCGCCTGGTCGCGCACCTCGACATGGACGCGTTCTACGCCTCGGTCGAGCTCCTGCGCTACCCGGAGCTGAAGGGCCTGCCCGTGGTGATCGGCGGCGGCAGCCGCCATGCACCCGAGGAGGTCGCCGACCCCGTCACCGGCACGGTGACGCGCAGCTTCAAGACGCTGCGCGGCTACCGCGGCCGCGGCGTGGTCACCACCGCCACCTACGCGGCGCGCGCGCTGGGGCTGCATTCGGCGCAGGGCATGATGAAGGCCGCCGCGCTGGCGCCCGATGCGATCGTGCTGCCGGTGGACTTCGACCGGTACCGCCGCTACTCGCGGCGCTTCAAGACGGCCGTCGCCGACATCGCGCCGCACATCGAGAACCGCGGCATCGACGAGATCTACATCGACCTGACCGGCCTCGTCGGCGCGCGCGGGCCGCTCTGCGAGGACGCGCGCTACGAGCTCGCCGCGGGCCTCGCGCGCGACATCAAGGCCGCGGTGGCACGCGCCACGGGCCTCACCTCTTCGATCGCGGTTGCGCCCAACAAGCTCCTCGCCAAGATCGCCTCGGAGCTCGACAAGCCCGACGGCCTGACGCTGATCCGCCCGCGCGACATCGCCACGCGCATCTGGCCGCTGCCCGCACGCAACATCAACGGCATCGGGCCGAAGTCCGCGGCGAAGCTCGAGGCGCTGGGCATCCGCACCATCGGCGAGCTCGCCGCGCGCGACCCCGCCTGGCTCGCGCAGCGCTTCGGCCGCGCGCAGGGCACGTGGATGCACGCGGCGGCGAACGGCATCGACGACCGCCCGGTCGAGACCTCGAGCGAGCCGGTGTCGATCAGCCGCGAGACGACCTTCGAGCGCGACCTCGACGTGCGCCGCGACAAGGCCGAGCTCGGCGCGATCCTCACCTCGCTGTGCGAGGAGCTCGCCGAGGACCTCTCGCGCAAGGGCTATGCCTCGCGCACCATCGGCGTCAAGCTGCGCTTCGAGGATTTCCACGCCGTCACGCGCGACCGCACGATGGATGCGCCGGTGCACGACGCGCCCGCCATCCGCGAGGCGGCGGGCCGCTGCCTCGCGCGGGTCACCTTCGACCGGCGCATCCGGCTCCTGGGCGTGCGCGCGGGGACGCTGCTGCCGCTGGCCGATGCGTCCGTCGCCGCGCCGCGACCGCCCGAGCCGACGCTGTTCGACTGAGCGAGGGCGCGGTGTATCGTACGGCTCCCCCTTGGCGAGGACCGGCACGATGCTGCAGCTCCTGAAGGTTTCCGCGCGGCATGGCGCGATGGCGCTCGGCGCGCTTGCGGCCGCGTGGGTGGCGACCACCGCCGTCGCGCAGGTTGCGCCCGCGCCTTCCGCCGCAGCACCCGCTTCCGCGGCACCCGCCGCGGTCGCGCCTGCACCCGCCGCAGCGCCGGGCGCCGCACAGGCGCCTGCCGCCGTTCCCTTCCAGGTCAGGCCGTCCTTCGATTGCAGCAAGCGCCTCAACTCGGCGCAGCGCATGATCTGCGCCGACGCGGTGCTTTCCGGCCTCGACGCCAAGCTGGGCCAGATCTTCAGCGACATCTGGCGCCGCATGCCGCAGGACAAGTCGGCGGCCTATTTCGCGGCCGAGCAGCGCGACTGGACGCAGAGCCGCGACGGCTGCCCGCAGACCGGCAACCCCACGTCCTGCCTGTCGAGCGTCTATCGCACGCGCATCGCCGAGCTGCAGGGCCGCTTCGGCCTCGTGCCTTCCCGGGGACCTTTCCGCTTCACCTGCGAGGGCAGCCCGCCGAGCACGGTGGTGGTGACCTGGTTCGAGACCGACCCGCCCTCGGGCCAGGTCGAGACCGCCGACGGCGCGACGACGGTGTTCAGCGTGATGAGCGCGAGCGGCGCACGTTACATCGGCAACGACATGCAGGTCTGGGAGCACCAGGGCGAGCTGACGGTGAGCTACGCCACGCGAAACCTCGAGCTCAGCTGCCGGCTTCCCAAGGCCGGCTGATCGCGGCGCGGCGCGTGCCGTGCCGGTGCGCGCCCGCGCGCCGGTGTCGCGCGTGGCCGCTCAGGCCGACAGCTTGCCGCGCCGCGGCCGCGCGCCCGCTTCCTGCTCCGGCATGGCTTGCCGCAGCGGCACGGCGGGAGAAGGCAGGTCCATCACCGATCGCTCGATGTCGGCGAGCCGCGCCGCAGTCTCGGGCAGCACGGGCACGTCGTGGCGCGGGGGCTCGCCGAGGCCCAGCGTGGCGGTCAAGTCGCCGCAGGTCTCGCGGCGCCAGCGCGAAAGGCCGGGCACCTCGACGCCGAAGCGCGCCTCCATCAGGCGCAGCGTGGACGTGTGGTCGAACGTGTCGGACACCACGTAGCCGCCGCGCGAGAACGGGCTCACCACCAGGCAGGGCACGCGGAAACCCAGCCCCACCGGCAGCCCGTTCACGTACTCGCCCGGCGTGCCGGGTGGCGGCAGCGGCGGCAGGACGTGGTCGAACAGGCCGTCGTTCTCGTCGTAGTTGATGACGAGCACGGTCTTCGACCAAACCTCGAGGTTCGACCACAGCGCCTGCAGCACGCGGTGCGTGTGGTGCTCACCCGCGGCGGGGAGGTAGTCGGGATGCTCGCTGGCATCCGAGGGCGGGACGATCCAGGTGACGTGCGGCAGGTTGCCGGTGGCGATGTCGTGCAACAGCTGGTAGAAGGGCCGCGGCGTGAGCGCGGCGTTGCGCAGCTCCGAGGTGCGCGCCGCCGCGCGGTACTGGTTGAAGTACTTGACCACGTTGCAGCCGTAGTCGTCCCAGTCGTGGTAGATGCGCCAGCTCACGCCGGCCCGCGTGAGGCGCTCGGGATAGGTCTCCCACTCGTAGGCACGGCCCCCGTTGTCGATGGCCGCACGGCCGTGCACCTGGTCGGCGTCGATCGAGCCCGTCATCAGGAAATAGCGGTTGGGATGCGTGGGGCCGAGTACCGAGGCGTGGTAGCCGTCGCAGATGGTGAACGCGTCGGCGAGCGCGTAGTACAGGGGGATGTCGTCGCGGGTGTGGTAGCCCATGGTCAGCGGGCCCGCCTCGCCGTCGGTCTTGCGATGCAGCGCGACGAAGCCGTCCATCGCGCCGTGGTTCAAGCAGCCGTGCAGCGGTCCCCAGCTGTGGTTCAGGTCCTCCAGCCTTTGCGCGCTGGTGAAGCGCGTGTCGAGGCGGAAGGGCAGCACGTGGCCGTCGGGATTGCGCTCGTCGGGCTGCGCGAACACCGGGCGCCCATCGGGCAGCAGCAGCGCGGCGCTATCGCCGAAGCCGCGCACGCCCGGCAGCATGCCGAAGTAATGGTCGAAGGAGCGGTTCTCCTTCATCAGCACGATGATGTGGTCGACGTCGGAGAGTTTCGCGCCGCGCGCGGCCGGTGACGCGCGCCCGGCCGGGGACGCCGCGCCGAACGCCGGGAAGGCGGGCAACGCGTCGTCGCCGGCATGCGCCAGGTGTGGAAGCGTGGCCGAGGCGGCGAGCGCCGCGCCGCCTCGCAGGAACGCGCGTCGCGAAAGCGGGTTCATGCGTCGCGGGGCGCGCTCGACGGGGTGCGTGGAATGCGCGGCGCAGCCGCGTCGCGCTCAGTCCTCACGGCCGTGGCATTGCTTGAACTTGCGGCCGCTGCCGCAGGGGCAGGGATCGTTGCGCCCGACCTTGGGCGCGTCGCGGCGCAGCGGCGTGCGCGGCGTGCGCGCGTCGAAGAACGCGTCGCGGATCTCCAGCACGACGTCGACCAGGTCGCGCGCGGCCTCGCGGCGGAACGCCGCGAAGTCGCCGATGCCCTCGAACTGCGCAGCGTCGCCGGGCTCGGCGGCGAGGACCTCGATGGGCAGCAGGAGGTCGTCGAGCGCGTCGAGCGCATCGTCACCGGCCTCGGCCGCGGCGAGCCCGTCGATGTAGCCGCGGCACCAGGTGGCGTGGTCGGGCCGGCCGGCGTCGTCGTCGAACAGCAGGAGCGGCAGCGAATCCTCGGCGCCGAAGAGGTCGCGCTCGCATTCCGCGGCGAAGCGCGTGACCAGCCCTTCGACGTCGGCGCGCGTCGCGTCGTCGCGCCACGTGGCATCGTCGCCGAAGGCGAAGGCATGCAGCACTTTCGCCTCGACGCGATCCCCAGCCCCGTCGCCGGCCGGCGCGAAGGCGCCTCCGGCACTCGCCCAGGCGTATACCGCGCCCTGCAGCGCGTCGATCGGGATGGCCTGCGGCAGGTCGTCGGAGGCGAGCGCGGCGGACAGGCGCTCGAGCTCGGATTCGGAGAGGGGTGCGGGCGAGGGCATGGGAGTGTTGCGTCGACGCCAGCGCGCCGGCTGCGGGCGCGGCAGCGCACGCGATTTCCGTTGCCGGCGCCACGGTGGCGGCGATAAGATTACTCCACTCGCTCCCGCGAGCTATCGAAGTCGCCAGCATCCGAAAGGAAGTGTCCATGAAGTCCAACCGCAAGCAACTGCCGAACCGCGCGACCGCCCTTGGCGGCGTGTGCGCTGGCATGCGCGCACGCGGTGGATGGGACGCGAACCTCGGGGCGCTGGCATCGTCGCAGTCGCTTCGTTCCGCGAAGCGCGGCGTCGGCATCGCCTTCCACTAGCCGACCGGCCGGACGACGAATCCGCCGGTGACGGCGGATCGCTCGGACAGCCCGGCAAATCCCGGCCTTTCCTTTCGTTCCTCCGTCGAGGGACGCGTTGGTGCGTTTCCGCGCGTGCAACCCGCGTGCGGGGGCCGTTTTGCAACCCACAAACAGAAGAGGCACACGAAATGAGAAGCATGCATTTGATGCGCCCACATCGCTGCGACGACGCGCACCTCGTGCGCGCCGGCGAGCGGGGCGCGTACTGGCAATCGCGCGACGGGATGGTGGTCCACCTCGCCGCGCGCGAGGAAAGGCACTACCGCGCGCGCGAGCGCGGCATGCACGAGGCCTGCGCGCCGGAAGGCGGCGTGGTGCACGCGCCCGCGCGCATCGCGCGGCGCCGCGCGCGCGACGACGCCGGCAGGATCGGCGCGGTGGGCGTCGCCATGGCGCTGTGGATGCGCCTGTTCGCAGGAAGCGCCTGATGGGCGCGGGGGCACCGGCGCGGCGCCGCTTGTCATCGCGGCGTCGCGTCGGCATCCTTGCGGCAATTCCGCCGCAGGGGGCGCCGCGCGCGCGCCCCGCCCCCGCCCGATGAGCGCCAAGGTCACCGTCGTCGACCACCCGCTGGTGCAGCACAAGCTGACGCTGCTGCGCCGTCGCGAGACCTCGACCAACAATTTCCGCCGCATGCTGGGCGAGATCGGCGCGCTGATGGCCTACGAGGTGACGCGCGACATGCCCGTGAACTACGTCGACATCGACACGCCGCTCGAGCGCATGCGTGCGCCGCTGATCGACGGCAAGAAGCTGGTGTTCGCGCCCATCCTGCGCGCCGGCACGGGCCTGCTCGAGGGCTTCCTGTCGGTGGTGCCCGCGGCGCGCGTCGGGCACGTGGGCCTCTACCGCGATCCCGACACGCTCGAGGCCGTCGAGTACTACTTCAAGATGCCGCGCGACCTCGCCGAGCGCGACGTGGTCGTGCTCGACCCCATGCTCGCCACCGGCCATTCGGCGGTCGCGGCGGTGACGCGCATCAAGGCCGCCTCGCCGCGCTCGATCCGCTTCGTCTGCCTCGTCGCCGCGCCGGAGGGTATCGCGACCTTCACGGCCGCGCATCCCGACGTCGCGGTGTTCACCGCCGCCATCGATCGCCAGCTCGACGACCACGGCTACATCGTGCCGGGCCTCGGCGACGCGGGCGACCGCATCTTCGGCACCAAGTAGCGGTGCGTCAGTAAGCACACGCTTTCGCGGGTCGCGCCGTCCTGCGCGTCCTCGCACGCCAACCCGCTGTCGCCCGATGTCCTACACGCTGATCGGCGCACTGCCGATTCAGCGGGCGGGCCGCCTGTTGCACGATGCAACGAATCATCCTGTGGAGGTGCCAAATGGCCGAAGCTGCCCGGGTCACCGCGTTGCCGCGTCGCGGCGATGCCACGCGCGAGCGCCTGCTCGATGCAGCCGAGACGCTGGTGTCCGAGCGCGGCTTTCGCGAGCCCTCGCACCGCGCGCTCGCGGGGCTGGCGGGGGTCCACGTCGCGCTGGTCAACTATCACTTCGGCAGCAAGGAGCTGCTGTTCGAGGAGGCGCTGGGGCGCCGCGCGGCGCGCATCGGCGACGCCTGGCGCGAGGCGCTGCGCGAGGCGCGCGCGCACCCTTCGTTCACCGCCGAGGACGTGCTGCGCGCCTGGTGGCTGCCTTTCGAGGGCGTCGAGTGCGCCGAGGACACGCCCTGGCGCAATTACCTCTGCGTCATCGCGCGCCTGCCCGAGGCACCCGAGGGTGCCGAATGGCACGAGCGCTACTTCGGCGAGGTCGTCTGCGAGTTCAAGCAGGCGCTTCGCCAGTCGCTGCCCGGCATTCCCGATGCCACGCTCGACGCGGGCTTCCGCTATGCGCGCCAGGTGTTCGACATGATCCTGCTGCACCGCTGCAGCAAGACCGGCGTGACGCCGGTGCCGGGCGGCTACCGCGCGGAGGACGTCGACTGCGCCATCGCCTTCCTGGGCGCGGGCCTGCGGCGGCTGTCGATGAACCACGTGCCGCTCAACTTCCCGCGGCGCGAGGCACGCAGCGCCTGCACGGCCTAGGGCGAAGGCATCGCCATCGCGTCGCGCTTGGTGAGCGGCGTGCGGTCGGCGAGCGTGCGCTCGATCAACCGCCGCCAGTGCTCGCGCACCGGTGCGAAGCCCGCGTCGAGCGGGTGCAGCGACAGCCTCAGGAGCCTGCGCGAAGCCATCCGTGCGGCCTCGCGCGCGATCAGCGTGCGCGAAAGCGCGCGGCGCCACGCGCGATCGGGGCTGTAGCAGAAGTTGCCGGTGCGCTCGAGCGACCAGTCCGGCAGCCGGTGGATCCCCGCCTTCACCGGGACGTAGCGGAAGCGGTGGCCGCTCGCCTCCAGCGCGCGCCGCGTGGCCGCGTTGAGCTGCCAGGCCGGCGGCACGAAGCCATCGAGCGGCCAGCCCAGCGATTCGAACAGCGCGATGCCGGCCGCGAGCCTGCGCGCCGCTTCGCCGCCGTCGATGGCGGCGAACTCGGCCTCGCTGCGGGTCAGCACGCGCCGCGCGAAAAAGCCGGCCAGGCTGCGCGGCGCCGCGGCCTCGTCGACGTGGTAGTAGCCGTGCAGCGCGAGCTCGTCGCCGCGCGCGAGGCGCCGGCCCAGCGCGTCGACGAAGGCGTGTGCGTCGCGCACCGCGACGCCGCGGTGGAAATGCGGCACGACCAGCAGCGTCACCGGCGGCGAGCCCAGGCTGTCGATCATGTCGAGCAGCACCTGGCAGCGCGGCCAGGTGGCCGGCGCGACGTCGTGCACGACGATCGCCGCGACCGGCCTCGCCCGGGCGTCGGCACGGTCGCCGGCGCGATCGTCCATCAGGTCGTCACCGGTGCCGGCACCATCTTCCGCGTGGCGACCAGCGCCGGCACCGTCGACAGCGGCGCGGCGACCGCCATGCGATACAGCGCGAGCATGCGATGCATCGAATGGTCGAGCGAGAAATGCGCCTCGACGCGCCGTCGCGCCTGCTCGCCCACGGCGTCGATGCCGCGGGCATAGAGCGCCGACACCGCCTCGGCGAGCGAGGCGCCGCTGCCGGGCCGGGCGAGCTCGCCCGAGGCGGCGTCGATGACCTCGGGTGCCGCGCCGCCGCGCGTGGCCGCCACCGGCCGCCCGCAAGCCATGGCCTCGAGGTAGACGAGGCCGAAGGTCTCGACGTCGCCCGCGTGCACCAGGACGTCGGCACTCGCGATGAGCTGTGCCACCGCCGCGGTGCGCGCGACGAAGGGAATGCGCGTGACGTTGCGCGGCAGCGGCGGAAGCGCCTCGCCCGCGCTGCCCCCGACCAGCAGCAGGTGGTGCGGGGCGCCGAGGCGCCGGTAGGCGTCGAGCAGGACGTCGATGCGCTTCTCCGACGAGAAGCGGCCGACGTAGATCGCGAGCCGCGCCGACTCGGCGAGGCCGAGCTTGCGGCGCAGCCCGGCGCTGCGAAAGCGGGGATGGAACTGCTCGGCGTCCACGCCGAGGTGGCGCACCAGCGCGCGCTCGATGCCGAGCGACGCCAGCCGGTCGCGCATGTGCGCGCTCGGCGCGATCACCAGGTCGCAGCGTTCGTAGAAGAGGCGCGAATAGCGCCGCAGCACCCGCTCGGCCAGCGGGCCGCGGCGGGCGTCGGCGAAATGCACGAGGTCGACGTGCGCGAAGGCGATCAGCGGGACGGAGCAACGCCGCGCCGCCGCCAGCGCGAACCAGGCCTCGGAGCCCAGGTCGCTGGTCTCGATGACGTCGGGCTCGAGTGCCGCCAGCGCATCCACCCAGCGCGGCGCGTCGAAGGCCCAGCGCAGTTCGCCGCAGCCCGGAAGGCGCAGGCCGCGCAGCAGGACCTCGCCCTCGCCCCCGCGACCCTCGGCGGCCGCCGCGACGACCTGCGAATGCCGCACGCCGCCATGGTCGCGCAGCCAGCGTCGCTTGGTCGCGAGGTAGCGCGACACGCCGCCCACGGCGGGTCCGTGCAGCATGGTGACGTCGACCAGGTGCATCGCAACCTCCACGGCGTCGCGCCCCCGGCGCGATGCCGATCCGTTGAAGCCCCGGGGCCAGCATACCGTAGCCGCGCGGGCGGCCATGGTCAGCCGTACAGGAGCCTCAGCGCCGCGCCGCGGCCGCCGCCTGGGCGCGCTGGTCGAGGAAGCGCAGCAGGTCGTCGAAGCCGACGCGGCCGGTTCCGCCCGTGTCGATCGCGTCGAAGTGCCGCGCGATGAAGCCGAAGCCGCGCGCGGCCTCGTCGCGCGTGAGCAGGCCGTCGCCATCGCCGTCGGCCGCCGTGAAGCTCGCGGCGAGTCGACGGCGCGCTTCGGCGGCGAGGTCGGTGCCGGAAGATGGCGCAGCCCGCCGCTCGGCGCCCCGCTGCTCGGGCGCGACCCAGGGGTCGCGATGCGGCGTCTCGATGACGGCCGCCGGCACGTCGGAGCCGGCGGCGAGCGCCGCGGGCGCGAGCGTCGCCGCGCCCAGCAGCGCAAGGGCCGCGCACAGGCACCGGCGCGGTCGCGCGCTCATGGTGTCGCACCCGTCGGCAGCGCCGAGGTCATGGCGTGCCTCCGGCGAGGCCCGTCGCGGCGGTACCGGCGGCGTAGAACACCCGCAGGTCGGCCTTCTCCCGCGCCAGCGAATCGTCGTCGAGGTAGGTCATGTGGCCTCCCATGTAGTGCAGGATGCGGACGTCGACGCCCGGCCCCAGCCGCGCGAGGTCGATTTCGGTCTGGTAGAAGGGCGTCACGATGTCGTGGTAGCCGTTGAGCGAGAGGATCCGCAGCGAGGGGTTGAGCGCGAGCGCGGCCGCGAGGTCGGGGACCGTGTCGGGCAGCGCCCGGCCCTCGTGGGCGAAGGTCCATCGCGTGATCGCGTTGCCGAGCAGGACGTAGCGCGACGGCGTGGTGTAGCCGAGGTCGGCGAGGTAGCGGGTGATCGCCGTGGCGAAGCCGTCCTCGAAGAACGCGCTCGAAGGATCGCCGCTCGAGGCGAGCGCGCTGCCGGCGGGGGCGTTCATCCGGGCGTCGTAGAGCCCCAGCACGGTGCCCGGGATGAGCTGGGCCTGGTAGATGGCCGGCGTGACGTTCACGCGCGTGCTCCAGGTGGCCGCGTCCAGCCCGGTGAGGTTGGCGAGGGTCTGCGCCAACGCGCTCGGCAGGGGCGTGCGGCTCGTGCGCCAGGCGCGCACGGCGGGGTCGAACTGCCCGGTGGCGATGCTGCGCGCCCCTTCGAGCCACGCGGGCAGCTCGGCCTCGCCGGGATTCGGCAGGTCACGCTGGTACCAGGCGCCGGTGGCCGCGTACGAGGGGACGAAGCCGGTGCAGGGGACGGTCGCCGCCCCGCAGCTCGCGTTGTAGTCGAGGACCGACGACTGCAGGATCACGCCCTCGAGCTCGATGCCGGCGGTCTCGAGGGCGCGTGCCAGCACCGCGCTGCGGGTGGTGCCGTAGGACTCGCCGAACAGGTACTTGGGCGAGGCGTCGCGCTGGTAGGCGGCGAGGTAGCGGCGCACGAAATCGCGGAACACGCCGGCGTCGGCGTCCACGCCCCAGAACTCGAGGTTGATGTTGGGCGCGATCGCCGTCGAAAGGCCCGCGCCCACGGCGTCGACGAACACCATGTCGGTGACGTCGATCAGGCTCTGCGCGTTGGGAACGAGCGGGAAGGGCGCGGGGTTCGCGGTCGACGGCGCGCCGGTCTGCAGGCGCACCGGCGAGAACGACCCGAGGTGCAGCCAGGCCGTCGCCGACCCGGGCCCGCCGTTGTAGAAGAACGTCACCGGCCGCGTGGCGGCGGATGCGCCGTCGAGGGTGTAGGCGACATAAAAGAAGGACGCCTCGGGCGCACCGGTCGCGGGATCGCTGGCCGTGAGGTGGCCGACCGTGGCCGTGTACGCATGGCTCGCGCCGTCCACGACGACGGTGTGCTTCGACGAGACCGCGAGCTCCTGCGCGGAATCGAGCCGGCTGCCATAAGCGCTCGAATAGAGGGCGGTGTCGAACCAGGTTTGCGGGGCCTGCGCCGAATCGGACGAGCCGCCGCCCCCGCCGCAACCCGCCAGCAGCGCGCAGGCGCCGAGCGCCGCCACGGCCAGGGCGCGATGCCACGCCGCGTGCGCGGCCGCGCGCCGATGTCGCGCATGCGATCGGCGGGGTAACAGGCGGAGTAACAGTTGCCGGGATTTCATGCCGTCATCATAAGTCACCCCCCGGCTCGCCACTGCGCGGACCCATCCGCGCCACGTCCGGGCGCCCCGCCACATCGCGGTGCGCCGCGCTGCGCCTTGGAATCGCGCACGGATGGGTGTAGATTCGCGGCGCACGATGCAGCGCGGCACACGCGCATGCATCGCAGGCAACAAGGGGATGCCGGCCGGCGCGACGATCGTGACGGCGGGCGGGGGAACGCGGGGCCGCGCAAGCGGTGCCGCGGCAAGCACGAATGGGGATCCAATCCATGATGTCGACTGGTGATCGTGTCGCGCGGGCCCGCATGCCCGCCCGGCGCGCGGGAAGCGCTCGTGTCCGCGTGGTGGCAGCCACGCTGGCGATTGCAATCGCGGAGCTGTGCGCGGCGGCGCCGATCGCGCGGCCTTCCGCGGTCGAGCCGGTGATCCTCAACGCGACCGACCCGGGCTTCGTCGCGCCGCGCGCGCTGACGCAACGCAACCCGCAAGGGACCGTCGCGGTGCTGGTCGAGCTGAGCGGGCCCGCGGGCCTCGAGCGCTATGTCGCCGCGGGCGGCCGCCATGGGCATGTCAACGCCTCGGCTGACGCGGCGCTGTCGAGCCAGGTGAACGCCAACCGCACGCAGCAGGACCGCGTGGCGGGCTCGATCCGCGGCAAGGGCATCGCCTTCACCGAGATCTACCGCGTGCAGCAGGTCAAGAACGCCATCGCCATGAAGGTCTCGGCCGCCGACGTCGCGAAGCTGCGCAGCGTCGACGGCGTGCTGCGCGTGCGCGTGCTGCAGAAGGAGGTGCCCACCAGCGCCAAGAGCGTGCCCTTCGTCGGCGCGCCCTCGGTGTGGGAAGGCGGGGAGACGCGGCCGGCGGTCGATGGCACGGGCATCAAGATCGCCATCATCGACAGCGGCATCGACTACATGCACGCCAACTTCGGCGGTGACGGCAGCGCGGCGTCCTACGCCGACAACGACCGGATCAGCACTGTCGGCCATAACAGCGGCGTGCCGATCTTCCCCACGACCAAGGTCGTCGGCGGCACCGACCTCGCCGGCGATGACTATGACGCCAATGACGACGCCGCGCCTCCGCAACCCGACGACAACCCGATGGACTGCGGCGGCCACGGCTCGCACGTCGCGGGCACGGCCGCGGGCTACGGCGTGACCACCGGCGGCGCGACCTTCCCGGGGCCGTTCGACACGGCAATCGACGCCGACGCGCTGCGCATCTATCCCGGCATGGCGCCCAACGCCAAGCTCTACGCCTACCGCATCTTCGGCTGCGGCGGCTCGACCTTCCTCACCGTCGACGGCATCGAGCACGCGGTGACCGACGGCGTCGACGTCATCAACATGTCGCTGGGCTCGCCGCTGGGCGGCCTGTCCGACACCAGCGCCGAGGCCGCCGAGGCGGCCGCAGCCGCGGGCGTGATCGTGGTCGTGTCGGCCGGCAACGGCGGCGACAGCTACTTCAACGTGGGTTCGCCTTCTTCGGCGAAGCGCGTGATCTCGGTGGCGAACTCCTGGGACGGCTACGAGAATGCCGCCACGGTGGCCTCGCCCGGTGGCAACTACTTCGCGGTCCCCGCGTCTTTCGGGCCGGCGCTGCCGAGCGGCACGCCGCTGTCGGGCGAAATCGCCATCGCCTCTCCGGCGAACGCGTGTTCCACCGTGTCCGCCTCGGTCTCGGGCAAGATCGCCATCGTCGACCGCGGCACCTGCAACTTCATCGTCAAGATCGTCAACGCCCAGGTGGCGGGTGCGACGGCCGTGGTCGTCGTCGACAACACCGCCGAAGTGCCCATCGTCATGGGCGGCGACGCGACCGCGACCATCTCCTCGGTCATGATCAGCCAGCCCGACGGCGCCGCCCTCAAGGCGCAGGCGGGCGCGACGGTGTCCCTCCCGTTGGTCCCGGGCGGCGACATGGTCAATGCCTCGTCGTCGCGTGGGCCGAACAACGGCTCGGCCGACACCGGCATGGCCGACATGATCATGAAGGCCGACATCACCGCGCCCGGCACCAACATCGTGTCGACGCAGACGGGGATGACCTGCAACACCGGCGGCGACTGCATCACGCCCGCCGCAGGCGGTGTCATCACCGGCAACCAGTCGCTGACCATCTCCGGCACGTCGATGGCGGCGCCGCACGTCGCGGGCATGACCGCGCTGCTGCGCCAACTCCACCCCGATTACACGGTCGAGGAGATCAAGGCGCTGGCGATGAACGGCGCCATCCACGACCTCTACACCGCACCCCTGGGAGGCGGCTACCAGCACAGCGCGAGCCTGGTCGGTGCGGGGCGCATCGACAGCGTGGCTGCGGCCGACCTGAATTACGTCGCCTTCGCCGACGGCGCCGCGGGTGCCGTCAACCTGACGTTCCCGGGGCAGATCGGCCCGGGGCCGACGAGCGTCACCAAGGCCCTGCGCATCGAGAACAAGGGCGCGAGCCCGGTAACGCTCACCCCGGGCATCGCGATGCTGCTCGAGAACCCCGGCATCACGTTCTCCGTGCCCTCGACGCCGGTGACCATCCCTGCTGGCGGCTCCACGACCATCGACGTGACGATGGACGGCGACCCGGCGACGACGCTCAACAACTTCAACCCGACGACGTTCGCGACCCAGCTCACCACGCTCAGCGCGACGGCATTCCCGCGGTACTGGATGGGCGAGGCGAGCGGCTACGTGGTGCTCGAGGGCGACGACGAGTCGGTCGCACGCGTGCCGGTGTTCGTCGCGCCGTTCCCGGCCGGCGAGGTCAAGACCGACGCTGCGATCCAGACGGGCGGCGCGGCCAGCGGCACGGCCACGATCAACATCGGCGGGACGCCGGTGTGCACGGGCACGCCGCTGGGGGGCGACCCGGCTTCCGATTGCAACGTGAGCTCGGTCGAGCAGGCCCTGTCGCTGGTGCTGCCCTACGAGATGGTCGCCGAGACCGAGCGTGATCCCGCCATCCCGGCGGGCGCGCAGGTACGCACGCTCGGCATCGGCTTCGAGCCCCTGTCGTCGCGGCTTACCTTCGGCATCGGCATGTGGGCGCCGGTGTCGATGCCGGGGACGCCTTACAACGACGTCGAGATCACGCTCGTCGACGGGTCGGGCAACCCGCTGTACACGATCTTCCCGTACATCGCGCGCAACTCGAGCGGCTCGCCGACCAACGTCATCGCCACCGCGGTGTACCGCTGGGCGACCGGCACGTCGTCGCTGTCGCTGTTCGCGAACGGGTGGAACCCGGCCGGCAACCCCGACATGCGGTTCTTCCAGAACGACGTGAGCGTGCTGGGTGTCTCGCTGTCCTCGCTGGGCATCACCGCCACCTCCACCATCACCTACTGGGTCGACAGCTGGGTCAACGGCGAGCTGCAGCAGGAGCTCGGCCCCTTCACCTACCACCTCGCCGCGCCGGGTGTGTCCTTCGGCGCGGGCGGCGACGACTCGGGATGGTTCCTCCCCGGCTTCTCCGACTACCCGATCTCGGTCGCCTACAACGCCGCCAACCTCGCGGCCAACGGCTCGCTGGGCGCGCTGATGATTCACCTGCACAACGCCCCGGGCAACACCCAGCAGAAGGTGCTGCTCGCCGGGACGGCGCCGACGTTCGCCAACGGCTTCTCGCGCAAGGTGCACGGCGCGGCGGGCGCGTTCGACCTCCTGCTGTCGGCCAACAGCAGCGACCCGACGACGGAGCCGCGCCGCGGGCCTTCGCAGACGGTGGTGTTCAGCTTCGACAAGCCGGTAGGCGAGGCCCACGCCGCGTTGACCGAGGGCTCGGGTGACGCGACGCTGGCGGCCACGAGCTTCACCGGCAACGACGTGGAGGTTCAGCTCACCAACGTCAGCGACCGCAAGTACGTGACCGTGGAGCTGTCGGGCATCGTCGGCGCCGACGGCGCCACCGGCGCGCCGACGGTGTCGCGCCGGGTGGGCTTCCTGATGGGCGACACCAACCAGAACCGCAAGGTGACGGTGGCCGACATGGGCCTCATCAACACGGTGCTCGGCACGACGACCGTGGGGAACTTCCTGCGCGACATCGACGCCAGCGGGACCATCAGCGCGGCCGACATCGGCCTCGCCAACTCGAACCTCGCCAAGGTTCTTCCGGCACCCTGACATGCGACACGACGACGAGATGAACACCATGCCCTTGCACAACGGAGTCACGGCCATGTCGAAGGTCCATCCATGCGAGTCCCCGGCGTCATCCCCGCGCATGGCGTCATCCCCGCGTAAGCGGGGATCCGCGGCACTGCTGCGCCTGGGATCGGTCCTCGCGGTCCTCGCCATCGTCGGCACGACGGCGACCGGCGCGCTGGCGCAGGTCACCACGCGCCTCGTCACGGCGGGTGGGTCTGCGACCACCGCCACGGTGGTGCCCGGCGCCAGCACGTCGATCGACGTGCGCATCGACGCGCCGGCCACGCAGACCATCGGCGCGGCCTTCACGCTGTCGCAGACCGCCCCCGGCAGCAGCGGCTACATCAGCATCACGGGCCGCAGCTTCGCCGGCAGCATCTACGACGACACCGCCTCGGGCACGCCCGACGGCACGGTGCTCGCGCCGGCGGCGGCGCTGCTCGACCCCGACAGCGACGAGAACCTCGGCCGCAGCACCATCGGCCTCGCGGGGGCCGCCGCGGGCAGCAACCTGCTCGCGGTCAACCTCACGCTGACCGCCTCGGCCAGCACGCCGCTCGGCACGTACACCATCCAGCCCACCGGCGGTGGCGCGTCGAGCGTCAGCGACACGGCGTTCAACGACTACGACATGAGCGGTGCGTCGTTCACGCTGGTGGTCGGGCAGACGCTGACGGTGGCCCGGTCGGGCGGCGGCACCGGCACGGTGACGGCGGACAGCGGCGCGATCAACTGCGGCGCGACCTGCTCCGACATCTACCCGGGCACTGTCGTGAACCTGACCGCCACGCCGGATGCGGGAAGCGTGTTCGTCGGCTGGACGGGCGCCTGCACCGGCACCGGACCCTGCGCGGTGACGGTCGATGCCGCGAAGACCGTCAACGCGCAGTTCGAGCTCGCGCCGACGTTCTCGGTCACGGTGACCAAGGCGGGCCTGGGCAACGGCACGGTGACGAGCTCGCCCTCGGGCATCTCCTGCGGCGCGACCTGCAGCTCGGCCTTCGCGCAAAACGCCGTGGTGACGCTCACCGCGACGCCGGCCTCGGGCTCGGTGTTCATCGGTTGGAGCGGCGAAGGCTGCTCAGGAACGGGAACCTGCGTGGTGACCGTCGATGCCGCGAAGACCGTCAACGCCCAGTTCGACCTCGCGCCGACGTTCTCGGTCTCGGTGGGGCTGTCCGGATCGGGCAGCGGCACGGTGACGAGCACGCCCGCCGGCATCTCCTGCGGCGCCACCTGCAGCGCGTCCTTCGCGTCCGGCACCGTGGTCACGCTGACCGCGACCCCGGCGTCGGGCTCGACGTTCACCGGCTGGACCGGCTCGGGCTGCTCGGGAACGGGGACCTGCGTGGTGACGGTGACCGGCGCGCTGTCGGTGTCCGCGGCGTTCGCGGCGGTTACGCCGCCGCCGACTGCGGTGGTGCCGGTGCCCACGCTGGGCGAGACGGCGCTGCTGCTGCTGATGCTGCTGGTGGCTGGCTTCGCCGTCCGCGACCTGCGCCGGCGCCGCTGAAGCCCAGCTGTCGTCCCCGCGCAAGCGGGGACCCAGTGAAAACGGCCGCGCAAGCGGCCGTTTTCTTTTCACCTGCGCGGTCATCCTCGCATTCGCGGGGATGACGGCGGTGGGTCCCCGCTTTCGCGGGGATGACGGCGCAGGGGTCCCCGCATTCGCGGGGATGACCCCACGCGCTCAGCCGCCCAGGTGCTCCTTGAAGAACGCCAGCGTGCGCTCCCAGGCGAGCTTGGCGGCGGCCTCGTCGTAGCGCGGCGTGGTGTCGTTGTGGAAGCCGTGGTTGGCGTTGGGGTAAACGTACTCGGCGTACTTCACGTGGTTGGCCTCGAGCGCCTGCTTCCACGCCGGCCAGCCGGCGTTGACCCGCTCGTCGAGCCCGCCGTAGTGGATGAGCAGCGGTGCCTTGATCTTCGCGGTGTCGGCGGCCGAGGGCTGCGCGCCGTAGAAGGGCACGCCTGCGGCGAGGTCGGGCGCACGCACGGCGAGCGTATTGACCATGCCGCCGCCGAAGCAGAAGCCCACCGCGCCAACCTTGCCCGGCACGACGTCGGGACGGCTTTTCACGTAGGCGTACGCGGCCATCAGGTCCTCGGTGCGCTTGGCGGGGTCGAGCTTGGAAAAGAGCTCGGCCGCCTTCTCCTCGGTGCCGGGATAGCCGCCCACCGGGGACAGCGCGTCGGGGGCGAAGGCCACGTAGCCCGCGACCGCGAGCCTGCGTGCGACGTCCTCGATGTAGGGGTTGAGGCCGCGATTCTCGTGGTAGACGATCACCGCCGGCCGCTTGTGCCCGGCGTCGGTGCCCTTGGGCATCGCCAGGTAGCCCTTGACCGTGCCCGAGCCCGCGGGCGAGGGGTACTCGACCCGCTCGGTGATGACGATTCGCCGGTCGTCCTTCGCCACCTGGTTCGCCCAGGCGTAGTTGGGCGTCAGCGCCTCGAGCATGGCCGCGGCCGTGAAGCCGCCGACGGCGTAGCGGCTCGCGCGGTCGAGGAAGGCGCGGCGGTCCATGTGCCCGTGGATGTAGCCGTCGAACAGCTTGAGCACTTCGGGGGGGAAATCACTGATCTTGCGACGTTCCATGCGAGTCCGGCCTCCGGTTGTTGCCATGCGCTGGAAGGATGACCGCGCACGGCGGTGATGGTTCGCTATGATGCCCCGCATGATCGTACATTCCCTGCTGCGGCGCCGCGACGGCCATCATGCGCGGGTGACCAACGAGGAGCTGTTCTTCGACCTGGTTTACGCCTTCGCGGTCACCCAGCTCTCCCACCACCTGCTGCACGACCTCTCGCCTCACGGCGTGCTCGAGGCGCTGGTGCTGTGGTTCGCGGTGTGGCTGGGCTGGCAGTACATGGCCTGGTTCACCAACTGGTTCGATCCCGAGCGCCCCGTGGTGCGCGCGCTGGTGTTCGCGACCATGCTGCTCGCGCTCTTGATGTCCTCGGCCATCCCGCAGGCCTTCGGTGAGCGCGGCCTCGTGTTCGCGCTGGCCTACGTCGCCATGCAGGTGGGGCGCTCGGTGTTCGCCGTGTTGGCGCTGGGGCGCGGCCACGCGCTCTACGACAACTACCGCCGCATCCTCGGCTGGCTGTGCATCTCGGCGGTACTGTGGATCGCCGGCGGGCTCGCGGCCGACCCGGGCACCCGCATCGCCTGGTGGATCGCGGCCATCGCCTGCGAATACCTGTCGCCGATGATCGGCTTCGCGCTGCCCGTGCTCGGGCGCTCGCTCCCCTCGCGCGACTGGACCATCGAGGGCGGGCACATGGCCGAGCGCTGCCAGCTCTTCACCATCGTCGCCATCGGCGAGGCGCTGCTCGCCACCGGCGGGCAGTTCTCCGCGGCCGGGCACTGGGACGCCACGCTCGGCTCGGCGCTGATGGCCTGCCTCCTCGGCACCGCGGCGCTGTGGTGGCTGTACTTCGGCACGGCCAGCCGCGACGCCACCGAGGCCATCACCCGCGCCGAAGATCCCGGCCGCGTGGGAGCCTGGTTCAACTATGTGCACGCCATCCTGGTGGCGGGCATCATCGTCTCGGCGGTGGGCAACGACCTCGTGCTCGAGCACCCCCACCGCGGGCTGGAGATGCGCGAAGTGGCGGTGCTGGTGGCGGGGCCCGCGATCTATCTCCTGGGCTCCGCCATCTACAAGGCCATCGTCTACGGCCGCGTGCCCACCTCGCATGTCGCCGGCGCGCTGGCGCTGGCCGTGCTCGTGCCCGTGGGCCGCTCGGCCACGCTGCTCGCCATGGGCTGGCTCACCACGCTGGTGCTGCTGGTGGTGTGCGTGTGGAACCGGGCGGCGCTGAAGCGGCGCCGCGCGCGGGCCTAGCCGGGCAACAAAAAGCCGCCCCGGGGGGCGGCTGCCGGCTCGGGTCCCGCGCTCGGCGGGACCGGTCGAGCGAGTGTCGCTTGCGGCTCGCGCTTACGTCTTCTCGGGCGCCTTCGGTGCCGCGAGGCCGGTGCGGGCGGTGGCAGCCGGCGCGACCGGCGCCTTCAGCGCCTGCGTCGACGTCGAGGCCTGCGCCACCTTGGCGATAGGGGCGACCTTGTTGGTGACGGCCGCGTCCTTTTCGGACATCGGCGCCATGTCGCACGCGACGGCGGTCCCGAAGGAGCCGGCGAGCGCGGCCAGGACGAGCAGGTGTTTCATGGGAGTGCTCCTTTCTCGCGCGTACGCGAGCACCTATGCTGCGCCTGCCGGCGGCCCTTGTCGAGCGGGGGCGAACAAGGCGTTGAGGTCGGCCCCGCGCGCGGCGTCGGCGAAGCCGTCGAAGCGACCCTCCTCGGCCAGCAGCGTCGCGGCGCGCATGAAGCCGCCCCAGGCCGCCCGCGCCAGCGCGCCGCCGACGCTGACGCGCCGCACGCCCAGCGACGCGAGCTCGGCCACGGTGGCCGGCGTGGCGCTTCCCACCAGGTGGTTCACGGGCTTGGGCGCCACGGCATCGACGATGGAGCGCACCTCGCGCGGGTCGCGCAGGCCTGGCGCGTACAGGCAGTCGGCGCCGGCGTTGGCGTAGGCGCGCAGGCGGCGGATGGTTTCGTGCAGGTCGGGCTTGCCGACGAAGAACCCCTCGGAGCGGCCGACCAGCAGCGTGTCGCCGCCGGCGGCGTCGATGGCGCGGCGCGCGGCGCGCATGCGCTCGACCGCGACGTCGAGGTCGAACAGCGGGTGCACGGCGTCGCCGGTCGAGTCCTCGATGGAGAGCCCCGCCACGCCGGTGGAGACGGCGAGCCGCACGCTCTCCGCGACACCCGCGGCGTCGGTGGCGAAGCCGCTTTCGAAGTCGGCGTTGACGGGCAGGTCGGTGGCCTCGACCATCTCCGCGAGGTGCGCGAGCGCCATGTCGCGCGTGATGCCGTTGTCGGGCCGGGCCCGCGACCACGCGAATCCCGAGCTGGTGGTCGCCAGCGCCTTGAAGCCCAGCGACGCGAGGTAGCGCGCGCTGCCGACGTCCCAGGGATTGGGAATGACGAAGCATCCGTCGCGATGCAGCGCACGGAAGGCGCGGCGGCGCTCGGCGATGGAGGGGCGCGCATTCATGACGGGGCCTCGCGTGGTACGTCGGGGCCGCTACGATAGCACCCGGGTACAATGCGCGCCTCGAGCCGCGCCGGCGATCCCGGCAACGCGACCCACGCCGCCCCTCCGCGTTGCCCTCGCCACCCGCTCCGCGACGCTTCCCCGCAGGCATGCATGCATCGCGCGCCGCGCTGCTGCAGGGCTCGCTTTGGCGCGCGTTCCTGATCTTCCTCGGCCCGATGCTGCTGGCCAACGTGCTGCAGTCGCTGTCGGGCACGTTCAACAACGTGTTCATCGGGCAGATGCTCGGCACGCGCGCGCTGGCTGCGGTGGCGGCGGTGTTCCCGATCGTGTTCTTCCTGATCTCGCTGGTCATCGGCATCGGCGCGGGCGCGTCGGTGCTGATCGGGCAGGCCTGGGGTGCGCGCGAGACGCACAAGGTGAAGGCCATCGCCGGCACCGCGCTGGCGCTGGGGCTTTTGCTCGGCGTCGCCATCGCGTTGTTCGGCGGCACGTTCACCGAGGGACTCCTCGCCGCGCTGCGCACGCCCGAATCGATCCACGACGACGCGGTGCGCTACGCGCGGCTGATGATGCTGTCGATGCCGGTGCTGCTGGTGTTCATCCTCGCCACCCAGCTCATGCGCGGCGTGGGCGACACCGTCACGCCGCTGTACGCGCTGATCCTGTCGACCATCGTGTCGGCGGCTCTGACGCCGGCCTTCATCAAGGGGACGTTCGGCCTGCCGAAGCTCGGCGTGGTGTCGGCGGCGATGGCTTCGATCATCTCCTTCGTGGTCGCGCTCGCGTTCATGGCGTGGTGGATGCGCCGCAAGCGGCATCCGCTCGCCCCCGACCGCGAGCTCCTGCGCGACCTGCGCGTCGATCCCGCGCTGCTCAAGCTGGTGGTGAAGATCGGCCTGCCCACGGGCATGCAGGTCATCATCATGTCGCTGGCCGAGATCGCGCTGCTGGCGCTGGTCAACGGCTTCGGCCCCGACGCCACCGCCGCCTACGGCGCGGTGAACCAGGTCGTCAACTACGCGCAGTTCCCCGCGATATCCGTCGCCATCACCGCGTCGATCCTCGGCGCGCAGATGATCGGCGCGGGGCGCGCCGAGCGGCTGGGCGAGATCACCCGCACCGGCATCATCCTCAACCTCGCCATGACCGGCGGGCTGGTGCTGCTGGGGTACCTCTTCTCGCGGATGTTGCTCGGCCTCTTCATCACCGACGCGCCGGTGATCGAGACCGCGCAGAAGCTGCTGCACATCATGCTGTGGAGCACGATCGTATACGGCTGCGCCGCCGTGCTGTCGGGGGTGATGCGCGCCTCGGGCGTGGTGCTGGTGCCGGTGGCGATCGCCGTGCTGTGCATCGTCGCGATCGAGCTGCCGGCGGCGTACCTGCTGTCGCAACGCTACGGCCTCGACGGCGTATGGATGTCCTATCCCATCGCCTTCACCGCGATGCTGGTGTTCCAGGCGCTGTACTACCGCCTGGTGTGGAAGAAGAAGAAGATCACCCGCATCGTCTAGCCGTCATCCCCGCGAGCGCCTGCCCTCGAGTGTCGTAATCGAGGGCGGGGACCCATGCCGCCGAACACCGGAAGGGCGGGGCGTTCGCCCCGCCGGGACCCTCAGGCCTTCACATGAATCGGGGTGCAGTCGCAGCTCGCGGCGCCCGGGCCGACGCAGATGCAGACCGAGCCCGATTCGTCCTGCTTGAAGGTGCATACGCAGCCCGGCGCGCCCCCGTCGGCCTCGATCTCCTTGCCGTTGCGCGGAAACGTGATATGCACGCTGACGGGGATCACGACCTCGACCTCGTCCTTCCTGGCGCGCTTTCCCGATGCGAGGTTGAACCGCGCCTGCGCGACCGCGGTTTGCATGACGAGTTTCTGGACGGCGCTGCCCCAATTCCGCCCCAAGGGCATCACTTCGCGAACACGCTTGACTCGTGCAGTGGCCATGACACCTCCCTGATCGTCGAACGTCGCTTCGATTCGGGATGCGTGGAAATGACCGCGCGGCTCCCGGCGGTGACCCCGCCCCGAATGGCCGGGGCTACCTGCGCGGACGATGGTACGCCCGCGGGGATGCCAAAGGCATGGGTCCCTCGATTACGACACTCGAGGGCAGGCCCTCGCGGGATGACCGTCAGAACCGCGTCGCGAAGGTCAGGCCGACGAAGGGCGCGGCCTTGAACTTGTCGCTGGCCACGCCGTCGCCGCCGGCGTCGTAGACGTCGATCTTGCCGCCGGTGAGGGCGCCCGCGTAGAAGTCGAAGCGCGAGCGCTGGTCGAGGCGATACGTCACGCGGCCGAACACCGGCACCTGGCGCAGCTGT
Source organism: Casimicrobiaceae bacterium (assembly GCA_044226535.1). Classification (GTDB taxonomy): domain Bacteria; phylum Pseudomonadota; class Gammaproteobacteria; order Burkholderiales; family Casimicrobiaceae; genus VBCG01. Next base: position 105,922 of record JBGAGT010000006.1, read on the forward strand.
GCGACGCCGCCCGGATAGGCGCCGTCGCGCGACAGGCGGATGCGCTCGGTGCGATAGGTCGCGCCGCCCGCGACCTCCCAGGGCGTGTCGAAGGCATAGACGAGCTCGGCGCCGCCGCCGCCCGTCGGGCCTGCGGGGAAGGGATTCTGCACGCGCCAGTGCGGGTCGATCTGCCAACTGATGATGGGCACCGGCAGGACCTGCGTCTTGCCCACGTTGCGGTACACGCCGGCGCCGAGGCCCAGCACGAGCTGCGGCGAGAACACGTGGGTGACGCTGACCAGCGCCCCATACACCTCGCCGTCGCTGGCGCTCGCGCCATTGGCGTACGACCAGTCGATGGACGGCGAGACGCCGATCAGCCAGTCGGGCGCCGGGGCGTAGGTGAAGTCGAGCCCGACGCCGGGGCGCTGCACGCTCGACCACGGGCTCACGCCGCCGAACGCGCTGCGCTCGCCGCCGAAGCTCCAGTCCTCGTAGGTGTAGCGCAGCACGAGGCCCATGCGGAACTGCGGCGCGAGCTGGTACGAGAGGCTGCCGTTGGCGATGGCGGCGTTGAAGCTGACGTCGCCGCCCTTGTCGAGGTCGCTGCCGAAGTTGGCGACGCCGGTGAGCGCGGCCGAGCCGCCGAGCGTGCCGACGGGTTGCATTTGCGCGAAGGCCGGAAGGGCGGCGGCCGAGCAGGCCGCGGCGAACACCGGCAACGCGGCACGGCGGGCTGCGGCACGGCGCAGCGAACGAAGGGTCGATGGGGTCTTCATGGGCATGGTTTCGGCAGGCTTTCCCGGCAGAGGTTCCGTCCGGTTGCCGCGACATCCGTGCGGTTGCCGCGACATCTCCGCATTCTAGCGTTTTCCGCGCCGTCTCCCCGAGGCGCGCGCAGTTAAACTGCACGAGGGCCAGCGGAATGCTCCCCGCGCGCGCTGCAAGACAGGCGCGACGGCTCGAACACAAGGAGGCCTTGCCGTGTCGACAGCGCGCGCCCGCTTTCGTGTCGTGATGCCGCGCACGCGCAACCTGCTGCGCGTGGCAGCGGCCCTCGCCATGGTCGTCGCGGCGGCGATCGGGGCGTCGGGAGCCGCGCTTCCCGCCGCCGCGGCGCCGTCCGCCGCCGCACCGAATTCGCGGGCGCCCAGGCCGGGCTCGCCGCCGCCCGGCTTCGCGCTCGAGGATGCCGGCGGCGTCGTCGTGAAGCTCGCGAAGCTCAAAGGCGAAGTCGTGTGGGTGGACTTCTGGGCGTCGTGGTGCGCGCCGTGCCGCGAATCGTTCCCGTGGCTGAACGCGATGCAGCAGAAATACGGTGCGAAGGGGTTCAAGGTGGTGGGAATCAACATCGACGGGCAGCGCCGCGACGCCGCGCGCTTTCTCGAACAGGTCCCGGCGCGGTTCACGATCGTGTTCGACGCCGCGGGCGCGACCCCGGAGGCCTGGGGGATCGACGTCTTGCCGAGCTCGGTGCTGATCGATCGCTCCGGCAAGGTCGCGGTGGTCGAACACGGTTTCAGCGCCGCGCGCCGCGGAGCGTTCGAGGCGCGCATCCGTGCGCTTGTCGAACGCTGAGCACGCGGGGTCGCGACGGGACTTGCGCGAGGTGGGAAATCCCGCTCAGGCGAGCCGCGCGAGCAGTGCGACCAGGAGCGCGGCAGCGAGGTTGTGCGCGAGCACCTGCGGCAACGGCATGCCTGCGGACGCGAGCAGTCCGCCGAGCGCGAGCTGCGCCACGAGCAGCGCGACGAGGGTCGCGGCGGCGGCGTGGCGGCGATCGCGCAGCGCCACGAGGGTCACGGCGACGAGAACCGGAACGAGGAGCACCGCGCCGCTGCGGTGCAACCACTGGATCCACGCGCCTCGCGCGTAGGGCGCCACGATCGCGCCCGTGTCGGGCGCGTGCCGTGGATCGAGCACGCCGGCATCCCAGCCGGCATCCAGCGCGATGCGCGCGCACTGCTCCCAGCTCCCGCATGCGGCGGCCGCGTGCCTGGCGTCGACGAGTCCGCCGAGCGCCACCTCCGCGGCGGCCAGCGCGAGGCCGACCCGCGCCCAGCGACGCAGCGCCGGTGACGGGGCAGGCGCTGCGCTCGCGAGCCGCGCGCACAGCGCCAGCATCGCGAATCCTCCCAGGAGGTTGCCGAGGATCACCATCGGCGCGGTCGAGCCTCGCGCCACCGCTCCCAACGTCGCCAGCGCCAGCACGAGCACGATGAGCCCGAGCGCCATGCGTCCCTCGCGCGCAAGGCGCGGACGCTTCGCGAGCGTCGCCACCCCGAGCATGAGTGCGCAGACCAGCATGGTGGACGCAACCACGCGGTGCGCGATGCGCGCGGGCGCGACGATGGGGTGGACCGGGGCGGTGCTTCCCGCCTCGCGGATCGTGCGCTCGTAGCAGCCCGGCCAACCTTCGCAGCCGACACCCGACTGGGCGAGCCGCAGGAACGCGCTCAGTGCGATGACCGCAATCATGAGCACCACCCCGAGTTGCGCGAGGCGGCGCACCGTGCGGCGGCGCGACGCGAGGGGATCGTCGGCAGGCGCGCACCGCGGCGCGAATGGCGCGCGATGCGCGTGCGGCGAGGCGCGGGAGGACATGAGGGTTCGGTGCGGGGCGACGAAGCGGCGATGCTACCTGCATCCTGCACCGCAGGCCGCTCGCCGCGGCGGGCCGCGAGGCTGCAGGCCGGCATGGCTTGATCTAGATCAATCCCGACCATTGCACTCGGGAACACAATGGCCCGCACTGCGCAGGGCCATCCTGTCACTGCGCGTCGACGGACGGAGGAAAGGTCATGGCTTCACCCGCGCACGACAACCCCGACGACCCCAACGAGCCGGTGCCGTGGATGCAGCAGCTGCTCGACAACCCCTTCCTGCTGCTGTTCCTCGGGGTGTTGATCCCGATGGTCGTCTACACCGTCTGGGGCATGTACGACATCCTGACGATCCCGATGGGCAAATGAGCACGCGGAGACCTGCATGAGCGCCATCCTTCCCCCGAGCGAACGCCTCTGGTACAGGCACCCGATCGACCGCGTCGAAGGCACCTGGATCGTGATCGCACTGCTCTGGTGCCTCGTCATGTTCGTGATGATGGTCGGCTGGCACATCTGGGGCAAGCAGAACCTGTCGACGGTGACCTACCGCACCCCGCCGGAAAAATTCATGGCCAAGGTGCAGACCATGGTCGACAGCTACACGGTCCGCACCGAGACCGACCAGAAGATCCCGGTGGTGGCGCCACCGCCGGGAAGCGACGTCTACCTGCTGGCGCGCCTGTGGAGCTTCTATCCCATCCTCGAGCTCGAGAAGGACAAGACCTACCGTCTTCACCTCTCGGCGATGGACTACAACCACGGCTTCTCGCTTCAGCCCGCCAACATCAACATCCAGATGGTGCCGGGCTTCGAGCACGTGGTGACGGTGACGCCGAACCAGGCGGGCACCTACGGTCTCGTGTGCAACGAATACTGCGGAATCGGCCATCACACGATGGTCAGCCGCCTCTACGTCAAGTAAGGGGAGAGGGCGATGGCCACCGTCGCGACGACTTATCGCACCTGCCCGCGATCCGGGCTGCAGTTCGAGCGCCAGGCCGAAGGGCTGATGAAGGCCAATGCCTTCGTCGGCGTCGTCTGGCTCCTGATCGGGGGCCTGCTCGCGATCGGCGTGGTGCTCACGCGCACTCCCTCGATACGCTGGCTCGAGGCCGACACCTTCTACATGGTGCTGACGGCGCACGGCCTCGACATGTTGATCTTCTGGATCATCTTCTTCGAGATCGCGGTCCTGTACTTCTGTGCCTCGACGCTGCTGCGCTGTCGCATCGCCACGCCGAAGATCGCCTGGCTCGCGTTCGCGCTGATGCTCATCGGATCGGTGGTGAACAACGTCGCCGTGTTCCGCGGCGCGTCGAGCGTGATGATGACGAGCTACGTGCCGATGATGGCCGAGCCGAATTTCTACCTCGGCCTCATCCTCTTCGCCGTCGGCGCGCTGGTGGCCTGCTTCGTCTTCTTCGGGACGCTGGTCGTGGCGCGGCGGGAACGGACCTACGAGGGCTCGGTGCCGCTGGTCACCTTCGGCGCCATCACCGCCGCGATCATCGCGGTGTTCACGCTCGTCTCCGGCGCGATCATCCTGGTCCCGACCTGGCTGCTGTCGATGGGCGTGGTCAAGAGCGTCGATCCGCTCGCCTACCGGATGATCTGGTGGGCGCTGGGGCACTCGTCGCAGCAGATCAACGTCGCCGCGCACATCTCGGTGTGGTACCTCGTTGCCGCGATCGCCTTCGGCGCGAAGCCGATGAGCGAGCGGGTGAGCCGCACCGCGTTCCTGCTCTACATCCTGTTCCTGCAACTGGCGAGTGCGCACCACCTGCTCGCCGACCCGGGGCTCAGCACCGGGTGGAAGGTGATCAACACCAGCTACTTCATGTACTTCGCGGTGCTCGCCTCGATGCTGCACGGGCTCACCATCCCGGGGGCGATGGAGGTGGCGCAGCGCAACAAGGGCTTCACCAAGGGGTTGTTCGAGTGGCTGCGCAAGGCGCCGTGGGGCAACCCGACCTTCGCAGGCGTGTTCATCTCGATCATCGGCTTCGGCTTCCTGGGCGGCATCTCGGGCGTGATGATGGGCACCGAGCAGCTCAACATGATCATCCACAACACGATCTACGTGCCGGGGCACTTCCACGCCACGGTCGTCGTGGGCACCACGCTGACCTTCATGGCGCTGACGTTCTACCTCATCCCGGTGCTGTTCAAGCGCGAGATGATCGCGCCCGGGCTCGCGAGGTGGCAACCGTACCTGTTCGGCTTCTCGATGTACTTCTTCTGCCTGGTCATGATGGGCGCGGGCACGCTCGGCGTGTCGCGGCGGCATTGGGACATGGCGTTCAGCGGCGCCGCGCTGGCATACGAATGGCCCGGTGCGGCCTACCTGATGATGGCGCTGGTGGGCGTGGCGGGGATCATAGCGATCGCGGGCGGCGCCATATTCATCTACGTCACCGTAGGCTCGCTGCTGTGGGGACGCAGGCTCGACGCCGGCGTCAGCAGCTCGAAGTTCACCCCGGTGCCGCGGGCAGCGCCGACGATCGCCGCCCAGACCTATGGATCGATCGGATTCGCGGCACCGGGGACTTTCACGCTGGCGATGGTGTTCCTCGTCGCCTTCGTGCTGTACTACTTCATCAACTGGAAGTACCTCTCGACGCTGTGGCAATTGAGCTGAGCGGCGTTGCGCGCTGGCGCCTGGTCCTGGGCGTCTTCAAGCTGCGCATCGGCATGCTGATCATGCTGACCGCGATCGCCGGCTTCGTGATCGTGCCCGGTGGCCCGGTGCCGGCGTCGACCGCGCTGGTGGTGGCGCTGTCGGTGCTCGTGGCGTCGGCGAGCGCGGGTGCGTTCAACCAGTTCGTCGAGGCGGAGAGCGACCGGCTGATGCCGCGCACCTGCCGGCGGGCGTTCGCCACCGGCGCGCTGCCGCGGAGCGGCGGCTGGCTCGCGCTCATCGTCGGCCTGCTGGCGGCGGCGGTCGCGGCGGCCGGGTGGCTCGTCAACGGGATCAGCGCCGGTTTCGTCCTGCTGGGCGCGCTCACCTACGGCGTGGTCTATACGCTGGGACTGAAGCGCCGCACGCCATGGAACATCGTCATCGGCGGCCTCGCGGGGAGCTTCGCGGTGCTGGCGGGCGCCGCGGCGGTCGACCCGCACCTCGGGCCGCAGGCGCTGCTGCTCGCCCTCGTGCTCTTCCTGTGGACGCCGCCGCATTTCTGGAGCCTCGCCATCGCCAACGAGGCCCAATACGCCGAGGCCGGCATCCCGATGCTTCCGGTCGTCGTCGGGCCGGCGCGAGCGGCGCGCATCGTGTACGCCAACACGCTCCTCCTGGTCGGGGTTTCCCTGCTGCCCCTCGCGTTCGGCGCGGGCTGGGCCTACGCGGCAGGGGCCGTGGCGGGAGGTGTGCACTTCGCCGCCAAGGCGCGGGCCCTCGCCCGCAATCCCGCGCGCGCGACCGCGATGGCCGCGTTCTTCGCGTCGATGGTGCAACTGTCCGCGCTCATCGCCGGGATCCTGGTCGATGCCGCGCTGCGCTGACCCCCGCGCGGCCCGACACTCCGCTTCCCACGGCAAAGGCTGGCGGCGAGGCGCGCGTGCCGCAGGGCTGGCGCTGCTCGTCGGCGGTGTCGCGGCTGCGGGGATCGCGCCGGCCGGCACCGCGGACGGTACGCCCGCGACCAGCGCGTCGGCCACGGATACGCCGGGGGCCGCCGCGCGGGCGTTCGGCGAGGTGCCTTCGCTCGACGAGCGCGCAGCCACCGGGTTCGCCGAAGCGGCGGTCGGCCATGCGCTGCCCGACTTCGAGATGCGCGACCGGCGCGGACAGCCCGTGAAGCTGTCGAGCTACCGCGGCAAGCCGCTGCTGGTGAGCTTCATCTACACCGGCTGCTTCCAGGTGTGCCCGACGCAGACGCGCGCGCTGTACGAGGCGGTCAGGGGCCTCGACCGCGTGCTCGGCGAGCATCAGTTCAACGTGATCAGCATCGGCTTCAACCAGCCGTTCGACACGCCCGAGGCGATGCGGGCGTTCGCGGCGCAGCAGCGCATCGGCGACCGCAACTGGGAGTTCCTGAGCCCGGCCGGCCGTGACGTCGACGCGCTGACGCGCGCCTTCGGCTTCAGCTGGGTCGCGACGCCCGCCGGCTTCGACCATGTGCTGGGCGTGACCGTGGTCGACGCCGGAGGACGCATCCATGCCCAGGTCCTCGGCGACAAGCTGCGCGCCGACCGGCTCGGAAAGCCGCTGCGCGAGCTCCTGCTCGACCAGCCGGCGCGTGCATCGGTGACGATCGACACGGTGATCGAGCGCGTGCGCATCCTGTGCACGATCTACGATCCCGACACCGGCGAGTACCGCTACGACTACAAGCTCATCGTCGAGATCATCGGCGGGGCGCTCTTCTTCTCCACCGTGTTCGCCTACCTGTTCGCCGAATGGCGTCGGCAGCGGCGCCAGCGACGCACGCCATGTCCAGCACCCGCGCGACCGGTGTCCGGCAGCACGGCCTGAGCGGCTGCGGCGTTCCCCTCGTCGCGTTCTCGTTCGCCACTGCGCAGCGCCTCGCCTCCACCGTGTCCGACGCGCGCGCCGCCGCCCCGACCGGTCCCCTGCAGTGGGCGGGCCAGGCCGCCCTCTATGGCCTGTTCGCGCTGGCGATCGGCGTGTTCTCGCAGTGGCCCCTGTTTCATCCACTGGGGCCGGATGAGGCGGTGATCAAGGTCAGCGTCACCCGTGTCGGCAAGCCGATCGGCGAATGCCGCACCCTCACCGCGGAGGAGCTCGCCAGGCTGCCGCCCAACATGCGCGCGCCGGTGCAGTGCCCGCGCGAGCGCGCCCCGATCACCGTGGAGGTCGCCCTCGACGGCAACAGCGTGCTGAACCGCGCGGCGCCGCCGGGCGGCCTGTCGCGGGACGGCGCCTCGTCGATCTACGAACGGCTGGTGGTCCCGGCCGGCGAGCATCGCATCGAGGTCCGCCTCACCGACGACGTGCGACCGGGCGCCGTCGCATATCACCGCGAGGCGACCGTGCAACTCGCCCCCGGCCAGGTGCTGGTCATCGATTTCGACCCCACCCGAGGGGGCATCACGCTGCAATGAACGCCTCGACATCCCTTCTGCACGAGCGGCGCGACCTGCCGCCATCGCGACCCGGCGTCGGCTCCGCGGCCGCGCGCAGGCCCGCGGACTACGCGCTGCCGGCGGTGACCGCCGAAGGACGCGCGCTCGCGCGCGGATGGTTGTGGCTGGCGCTCGCGGCGCTGCTCGGCTCGGGCCTGTTCTCGGTGCTCCTGGTGCTGGCGCGCACCCCGGGGATCAACGCGTTCATGCTCGCCGGGGACTTCTTCCGCGTGGCGCTGGTGGTCCACGTCGACCTGTCGGTGCTGGTGTGGTTCGTGGCCATCGCGGGCCTGCTGTGGAGCCTCAACCTGCGGCCGCCGGCGACGCCGACCGGCCGCCTGTTCGCGCGCGTGCCGCTCGCGCTGTGCGCGCTCGGTGCGCTCGGCATGGCGGCGGCCGCGTTCGTCGCGCCGACGCAGGCGGTGATGGCCAACTACATCCCGATGCTCGACGGCACGACCTTCCGCTTCGCGCTGTGGACCTTCGCCGCAGGCGCGCTGGCGCTCGTGCTGCTCGCGCTCACCCGCGTCGCGCCGATCGGCCCCGCGCTCGACGGCACCGGCGCACTGCGCTTCGGCCTCAACGCGAGCGCGGTGGCGGCGGCGGTGGCGCTGCTCGCCTTCGGTTGGTCGCTTGCCGTGGTGCCGACCACGCTGCCCGACAAGGCGTACTACGAGATCCTGTTCTGGGGAGGCGGCCACGCGCTGCAGTTCACCTGGACACTGCTGATGCTGGTGTCGTGGCTCGCGCTCGCGCAGGCCTGCGGCGGCCGCGTCGTGCTGAGCCCGCGGGTGGTCCTGCTGCTGTTCGCGATCGCGTTGGCCAGCGTTTTCGTCACCCCGCTCGCGTACCTCGTGCACGAGGTCAGCAGCGTCGAGCACCGCGACATGCACACGATGGCGATGCGCGTCGGCGGCGGCCTCGCGATCGCGCCGCTGGTGCTGGCGGTCCTCCTCGCGCTGGCGCCGTTGCGCCGGCTCGCGCCCGCGCAGCGTCCGCTGCGCGCCGCGCTCCTCGCCTCGATGCTGCTCTTCGCGGCCGGCGGCGTGATCGGCGTCCTCATCCAGGGCAACAACGTCAAGATCCCCGCGCACTACCACGGCTGCATCGTCGGCGTGACGCTCGCGGTGATGGGCCTCGTATACCACCTGCTGCCGATCCTCGGCTACGGCGTGCCCGCCGGCCGCCTCGCGGTCGCGCAACCTTGGCTGTACGGCGGTGGGCAGCTCCTGCACATCGCCGGCCTCGTCTGGTCGGGGGGCTACGGCGTGCAGCGCAAGGTCGCCGGCGCCGAGCAGGTGTTGCGCACCGGCGGCGAGGTCGCCGGCATGGCGTTGATGGGCCTGGGCGGGCTCCTCGCCATCGTCGGCGGGCTGCTGTTCGCGCTGGTGGTGCTGCGCGCGATGCGCGCAGGCATGGGCCGCGCCGTGCGCGCCGGGGCTGCGGCATGATCGCGGCCCTGCAGCGCGTGCTGCGCGCCGGCTTCATGCGCGTCGAGGCGATGTTCAACCGCGCCTTCGGCGACCGCATGAACCCCCTCTACCACCTGGGTCCGATCAGCTTCTTCCTGTTCTGGATCGTCGCCGCCACCGGCCTCGTGCTGTACGCATTCTTCGACACCAGCGTCGACGGCGCGTACCGCTCGGTCCAGGCGATCACCGAGGGCGCATGGGGCGGCGGACGCGTGCTGCGCACGGTGCATCGGCACGCCTCCGACGCGATGGTGCTGACCATGCTCCTGCACATGCTGCGCTGCTTCGCGTTCGACCGCCTGCGTGGCTTCCGCTGGTTCTCGTGGGTCACCGGCGTCGCGCTGCTGTGGCTCACCTACATCGCCGGCGTGAACGGCTTCATGCTGCCCTGGGACCGGTTGGCGCAGTTCGTCACGCAGGCGACCTTCGAGTGGCTCGACTGGTTGCCCGGCTTCCAGGGCCGGCTGATCCGCAACTTCATCCTGCCCGAGCACGTGAGCGACCGCCTGTTCTCGCTCCTCGTGTTCATCCACATCGGCGTGCCGCTGCTGCTGCTGCTCATGATGTGGGTGCACGTGCAGCGGGTGCCCAAGGCCACGACGCAGCCGCCACGGCGGATCGCGATCGTGCTGGGCGTCATGCTGGTCGCGCTGGCGCTGGTCGCGCCGGTGGCGAGCCAGGGTCCGGCCGACCTGCACAGTATTCCCGCCACGCTCTCGCTCGACTGGTTCCTCCTGCCCGTCTTTCCGATGATCCACGCCGGCCCGCTGGGGAAGGTGTGGGTGTTCCTGGCCGGCGGGACCTTGCTGTTGCTCGCCATGCCATGGCTGCCCCCGCGGCGGCGCGTGGGCGCGCTGAAGCAGATCACCGCGCACCCGGGGCCCGCGCGCGCCGCGTCACGGCCGGGCGAGACGCTCCTCGAGGCGGGGCTGCGCGCCGGTCTCGCATTCCCCTACGAGTGTCGCTCCGGGGGCTGCGGCGTGTGCGTGTGCACGGTGCTCAACGGCAGCGTCGACCAGGGGCCCTTCCAGGAATCGGCGCTGACTGCGGCGATGCGCGCCCGAGGACAAGCGCTCATGTGCTGCGCGGTCGCGCTGGAGGACGTCGAGATCGAGGTCGAGGGCGTGGCGTCGCTCCTGCAGGCCGACGGCACGGCGCTCGAGCGCCGGAAGGCGCGCGTACAGCGCATGGAGCGGCTCTCTCCCGACCTCATGCGGTTGTTCGTCGCCTTGCCTGACGGCGAGCACCTTCCCTTCACGGCAGGGCAATACATCAACATCCTGCTCGACGACGGCGCGAGGCGCGCGTTCTCGTTCGCCAATGCGCCCGCCGATCCGGCGCAGCCCCCGTCGACCGCGGGCGACGTGATCGAGCTGCACGTGCGCCTGATTCCCGGCGGGCGCTTCACCACGCACGTCTTCGAGCGCATGCAGGTGGGCGACACGATCGACTTCGAGGGGCCGCTCGGCCGCTTCACGCTGCAGGACAGCGAGCGTCCCATCCTCATGCTGGCGGGCGCCACGGGCTTCGCGCCGATCAAGAGCATCCTCGAGGACGCCTTCCGCCGCGGCGTGGGGCGCGAAATCGAGCTCTATTGGGGCGTGCGCACCGAAGGCGACCTCTACCTGCAGGAGCTCGTGCAGCGCTGGCAGGCCGAGCACGCGAATTTCCGCTACGTCCCGGTGCTTTCCGAGGTCGCCGCCGACGACCCGTGGCCGGGCCGGCGCGGCTACGTGCACGACGCGCTGCTCGCCGATCATCCCGACCTGCGCGGCTACGAGGTCTACGCCTGCGGCTCGGTGCGCATGGTGCAGGCCGCCGTGCCGGACTTCCTCGCCCACGGGCTCGGCGAGCAGTTCTGCTTCTCCGATGCGTTCGTTCCCTCGGCGCGCCCGGCCGCGGAAGCGAAGCCGCCTAAATCGTCCAGCGAACTGCCGCGCGCGATGCCGCCGAGCTAGCGGTTGATCGCGGCCAACGCCTTGGGCGCGTAGCGCGCACCCGACGCCGCGCCGCGCGGGATCACCCGGTCGATGCGCGCGAGGTCGTCCGCGGAGAGCCCGACGGCGAGCGCGCCGACGTTCTCCTCGAGGTACTTGCGCCGCTTGGTGCCGGGGATCGGCACGATGCCCTTGCCCTGCGCCAGCACCCAGGCCAGCGCGAGCTGCGAGGGCGTGCAGCCCTTGTCGCCCGCGAGCGTGCGGATCTCGTCGACCAGCGCGAGGTTGCGCGCGAAGTTCTCGCCTTCGAAGCGCGGCGAGTGGCGCCGGTAGTCGTCGGGCTCGAAGTCGTCGATGCTCCGGATCTGCCCGGTGAGGAACCCGCGGCCCAGCGGGCTGTACGGCACGAAGCCGATGCCGAGCTCGCGGCACAGCGCGAGGAGCTCGTCCTCGGGCTCGCGGCTCCACAGCGAGTACTCGGTCTGCAGTGCGGCGATGGGATGCGTCGCCGCCGCGCGGCGAACGGTGGCGGGCGCGGCCTCGGACAGGCCCAGCCAGCGCACCTTGCCGGCCTTCACGAGCCCGGCCATCGCGCCCACGGTGTCCTCGATGGGCGTGTTCGGGTCGACGCGGTGCTGGTAGTAGAGGTCGATGACGTCGACGCCCAGGCGCTTCAGGCTCGCGTCGCAGGCCTGGCGCACGTACTCGGGGCGCCCGTCGACGCCCTTGAACGTGCCGTCCGGGTTGCGCACGTTGCCGAACTTGGTGGCGATGATGACGCCCTCGCGCCGGCCGGCGAGCGCGCGGCCGAGGAGCTCCTCGTTGCGGCCCGCGCCGTACATGTCGGCGGTGTCGAACAACGTGATGCCGAGCTCCAGCGCGCGATGGATGGTGGCGACGGCCTCGGCCTCGTCGCGGCCGCCGTAGAAATCCGACATGCCCATGCAGCCGAGGCCGAGCGTCGAGACGACGAGCCCTTGGCCGAGAGAACGCTTTTCCATGGTGGGTGCCCCGATGCGGAATGCGGAAGGATGTCCACGTTACCACGCGGGCTGTCGGCGGTCGCCCGGCCGCCATTGGCGGGCAGGCCGTTCACGGCTCATATACCGATGGGGAGGCGACCGACGACCTCGGATTGAAAGTCGGCGACACGGTGTCGGTGGTGATCAAGTCCTCGGACATCATGATCGGCAAGTAGCTCAGCGCGCGAATCGCCGCGCGCCCGCCACGCAGGCGACGATCAGCAGCGTCGCCGCGATCATCGACCACGCGACCGCCTCGCCGAGCAGCAGGGCGGCGAGCGCGAGCCCCATGAAAGGCTGCAGGAGCTGAAGCTGCCCCACCTGCGCGGTGCCGCCCTGGGCGAGGCCGCGGTACCAGAACACGAAGCCGATGAGCATGCTGAACACCGAGACGTAGGCGAGGCCGAGCCAGGCCGGCACGCCGATGCTGCTCCACGTCGACGGGAGCGTCGCGGTGGCCACCGCCAGCATCGCCGGCGAGGCGAGCAGCAGCGCCCACGAGATCACCTGCCATCCACCCAGGCGGCGCGACAGCGTCGCGCCTTCCGCGTAACCGAGCCCGCACAGCACGATCGCGCCGATCATCAGCAGGTCCCCAGCGAGCGAATCCCCGCCTTGGCCGGTCCACGCGAACGCGACGACCGTGGCGCTGCCGGCGATGGAGAACAGCCAGAACACCGGCTTGGTGCGCTCGCCGCCCCGCCAAACGGCGAAAAGCGCGGTCGCGAGCGGCAGCAGCCCGATGAACACGATCGAGCGCGCCGAGGTGATGCGCTGCAGTGCCAGCGCCGTCAGCAGCGGGAACCCCACGACCACGCCCGCCGCCACGATCGACAGCGCAGCGAGGTCGCGGCGGTCCGGCCGCGGCGGGCGCAGCGCGGCGAGCAGCAGCGCGCCCAGCGCCGCGGCGATGACCGCGCGCGCCGACGTGAGGAAGAGCGGCGAGAACCCCTGCACGGCGACGCGCGTGGCGGGCAGCGACCCGCTGAAGATCGCCACCCCCAGGAAGCCGCTGCCCCAGCCTTCGAACGACCGGTGCGCGCGCGTGTTCGTCCCACCCATGTGTCCTCCGATGCGAGCGGTCAGGCTAGCCGATCGGCGGGCGTGGCGCTGGGCACGGAACCATACAATTCTGGCAAACTGTATGGATGGAGGAAACCACACGGCTGCCACCCTTGCCGACAACCGCGCTCGCGCCGGCGCCGACGCGCACCCACGCGGTGATGCAGGCCATCCGCGGGCGCGTGGCCGGCAGGGTGCTGGCGCCGGGCGACCGGCTGCCTTCCATCCGCGGATTCGCAGTCGCGATGAAGGTGTCGCCGTCGACCGTGGTCGAGGCCTACGACCGGCTGGTCGCCGAGGGCCTCATCCGCGCGCGTCCGGGCTCGGGGTTCTACGTGTCGACCCATGCGTCGCCGCCGCTGGTACTGGGGGGAGACGACCCGCCGCAGGCACGCGCGGTGGACCCGCTGTGGGTGTCGCGGCAATCGCTCGACGCCGACGCGGGCACGCTCAAGCCCGGCTGCGGATGGCTTCCCGCCGACTGGATGCCGGCCGAGGCGCTGCGGCGCGCGCTGCGCGCGGCGGCGCGCTCGCCCGATGCGACGCTGTCGGAATACGGCGCGACGCGCGGGTCGCAGGCGCTGCGGCGCATCCTGCTGGCGCGCTTCGCCGACGAAGGGCTCGAGGTTTCCCCCGAGCAGCTCATGCTCACCAGCTCGGGCACGCAGGCCATCGACCTCGTCTGCCGCTTCCTGCTGCGGCCGGGCGACACCGTGCTGATCGACGATCCCTGCTACTTCAACTTCCGCGCGCTGCTGCGTGCGCACCAGGCGAAGGTGGTGAGCGTGCCCTACACGGCGACGGGCCCGGACGTCGAAGCCTTCGCGCGCGTCGTCGGCAGCGAGCGCCCGCGGCTCTACATCACCAACTCGGCGTTGCAGAACCCCACCGGCGCGACGATGTCGGCGCAGGTCGCGCATCGCCTGCTGAATGTCGCGGCGAGCCACGACCTCACCATCGTCGAGGACGACATCTTCGCCGACTTCGAGCCAGAGCCCTCGGTGCGGCTGGCCGCGCTCGACGGCCTGCGCCGCGTGATCCGCATCGGCAGTTTTTCCAAGACGCTGTCGGCCTCCGCGCGCTGCGGCTATATCGCGGCGCGCGCCGACTGGTGCGGCGACCTCGCCGACCTGCAGGTCGCCACCAGCTTCGCCGGCGCGAGCGCCATCGCCGCCGAACTGCTCGCCTCGGTACTCGCCGGCGGCGGCTATCGCAAGCACATGGAGGAGCTGCGCAGGCGCCTCGTGCGTGCGCGGCGCACGGTCGGCGAGCGCCTGCAGCGCATCGGCATCGAGCCCTGGCTGCAGCCGCGCGGCGGCTTCTACCTGTGGTGCAGCCTGCCGGAAGGCCGCGACTCGAGCGAGATCGCGCGCGCGGCGCTCGCCGAGGACGTGGTGCTGGCGCCGGGCAACGTGTTCAGCGCGTCGCAGTCGGCGGGCGGCTTCATGCGGTTCAACGTCGCGCAATGCGGCGACGCGAGGCTGTTCCCGCTGCTGCAGCGGTTGACGGCCTGATCAGCCCAGCGCCAGCGCCATCACCCCCAGCGCGATCAGCACCGCGCCGACGATCCTCGCCAGCCGGTCGCGCTCGCCCAAGAGTTGCCCTCCGATCAGCGCCGCGAACAGCATCGAGATCTCGCGCGCCGGGGCCACGTGCGACAGCGGCGCGGTCTGCATCGCATAGAGCACCAGGACGTAGGCGAGCGGGCTGATGGCGGCCACCAGCAGCGCGTATTTCCATTGCGTACGCCAGTGCGCGCGAGCGGTGGCCCGGTCGCGAAGGACGATTGGCAGCAGCACCACCACGCGCACGAAGTTGCCGAAGTAGTCGAGCAGGATGGGCGACATGGCGGCGAACTTGACCGCGTAGCCGTCGACCACCGTGTAGCTCGCGATGAAGGCGCCGGTGAGGAGGCCGTACTTGATGCCGGTCTTCATCGCCGCGCGCGCGGCGGGATCGTGGCCCGCGTGCAGCATGCGCCTGCCGCCCGCGATGAAGAACACGCCGACCACCACGCCCGCGATGCCCGCGGCGCCCAGCAGCGAGATGCGCTCGCCCAGGAAGGCGATGGCGACCAGCGACGAGAGCAGCGGCCCCGAGCCGCGCGCCAGCGGATAGACCACAGTGAGGTCGGCCTTGCGATAGCCGCGCAGCAGCGCGACGTAGTACAGCACGTGCAGCACGCCGCTGACCAGCACGAGGCCCCACTCGACGCGTCCCCAGGCCGGCACCACGCTCCAGCCGAGCCCGATGCCCACCGGCGCCCAGATCAGCGCCACCAGCACCGAGCTGAACGTGGCGAAGCGCGCATCGCCGCCTGCCTTCTTGGCGGCGATGTTCCAGATCGCGTGGATCAGGCCCGCGAGGACGACGAGGGCGAGGGAGGTGCTATTCAATGGCAGCGCCGGGACCAGCCAGTGCTGCGCCGTCGCATAAGTGGCTCACTTCGATGGACCGCTTCGATCCGCGCTGTCGTCAAAATGCAAAAAAGCCCTGAAGAATCAGGGCTTTTGGGTAATCCTGGTGGAGACGAGGAGGATCGAACTCCCGACCTTCGCATTGCGAACGCGACGCTCTCCCAGCTGAGCTACGTCCCCAGAGAGGCGCGATTATAGCCGAGGGGTGCGGGCCGGCCAAGATTGCCGTTCACTCCGCCTTGATGTTCCCCTTGGCGATCACCGCCGCCCACTTGTCCACCTCGCCGCGCACGAACGCCGTGGCTTCGGCGGGCGAGCCCGACATGGTCGCCGTGCCGGTCGACGCGAGCTTGTCGCGGATCGCGGGCTGCGCGAGCACGTCCTGCACCTCGCGGTTGAGGCGATCGACGATGGGCTGCGGCAAGCCCGCGGGTGCCGCGAGGCTGGTCCACGATTCCGCCACCGCGTTCGTGAGCCCCGACTCGACCAGCGTGGGCACGTCGGGCAGGAGCGCGCTGCGGGTGGCGCTGGTCACGGCGAGTGCGCGCAGCTTCCCCGCCTTCACCTGCGGGGCGGCGCCGACGATGTTCACGAACAACAGGTCCACCTGGCCGCCGAGCAGGTCGTTGATCGCCGGCGAGTCGCCCTTGTAGGGGATGGAGGTGAAATCGACGCCGGCCGATTGCTTGAAGAGCTCCATCGCCAGGTGCCCCGACGAGCCGATGCCGGTCAGGCCGAAATTGATGGACTTCGGCGCGGCCTTGGCCTTGGCGATGACGTCCTTCACCGTCGCGGCCTCGAACTTGGGCGAGGCGACCAGCACGTTGGGGTTGCGGCCGATCAGCGCGATGTGCGTGAGCTCCCGCATCGAGTCGTACTTCACGTTGGCGTTCATGCGCGGGTTGATCGCCAGCGTGCCGACGCCGCCCATGATCAGCGTGTAGCCGTCGGGCGTGGCGCGCATCACCGATTCGGTGCCGAGCGAGCCGTTGACGCCGGGCCGGTTTTCCACCACCACCGGCTGGCCGAGGCGCTTGCCGAGTTCCTCGGCGAGCACGCGGCCGATCATGTCGGTGTGGCCCCCCGCGGGAAAGGGCACGACCAGCGTGACGGGCTTGGCGGGCCAGGCTTGTGCGCCGGCGAGCGGGGCGATGCCAAAGGCGACGGCGGCGACGAGGCCGCGGAGGAATTGCGAGCGATTCATGTCGATCTCGAGTGAGGAAGGGAGCGGTTGAAGGAGGGGCGGCGAAGCGTCACGCAAACGAGTGGAGGCGAAGGGCGAATGCGAAGGGCGGACGACGGTCCTAGACCAGCACGTCCTCGTCCCTGGCCATGAAGCGGAACAGCACGACGATGGGCACGAGGCTCACGGCGATCAGAACCGTGCCCACCACCGAAGCGTTGGCGAAGTTGCCCTGCAGCACCTGCGCGAACACCTCGACGGGCAGCGTGCGCGTGGCGCCGCTGTACAGGATCACCGTGGAGTTGAACTCGCGCGCGATGGTCGCGAAGGTGAGCAGCGCACCCGACATCAGCGCGGGCGTGACCATGGGCACGGTCACGCGCAGGAAGGTGCGCCCCGGCGGCACGCCGAGGTTGATCGAGGCTTCCTCGGCCTGCGTGCCCATCTGCCCAAGCATCCCCGACACCGAGCGGATGGAGTAGGGCAGCCGGCGGATGAAGTAGACGATGACCAGGATCGCCGCGGTGCCGCCCAGGAAGAACGGCTTGCCGCCGAAGGCGATGGCGATGGCGATGCCCATCACCACGCCGGCCACCGCGTAGGGAATCATCGAGAACGCGTCGAGCGCGCCGGCCATGCGGCCGCGTCTCCTCGCCACCACGTAGCCGACCAGCGCGCCGCCGGCGACGCACAGGATCGTGGACACGGTCGAGAACAGCACGGTGTTGAAGAGGGCCTGCGGCAGCCGCAGCGCGTTGGCGTAGCCCTCGAGCGTGAACTCGCCGGTGATGAGCGGCCCCCTGGCCTTGAGGAACGACGACACCACGATGGTGAGGATGGGCAGGCTCGCGGCCAGCACCAGGCCGTAGACGTACAGTGTCGCGAGCACCCGCTGGCCGCGCGTCAGCGGCCGCGTGGCCAGCGGCCGCACGGTCTCCTGGCCGTAGGCGCGCTTGCGCGTCCACGCGCGCTGCCACAGCAGCGCGCCCACCGTGATGACCAGCAGGATCAGTGACAGCGCGCTCGCCACCGCGGGGTTGCCGCCGTGCTCGTTGACGAACTCGTTGTAGATCTGGCTCGCCAGCACGCGGAAGTGCTCGCCGATGATCATCGGCGTGCCGAAATCGGAGAGCGAGGTGACGAACACCAGCAGCGCGCCGGTGGCGAGCGAGGGCACGATCAGCGGCGCGATCACGGTGAGCGCGACCGCGGAGGGCCTGCGCCCGAGGTTGATCGCCGCGTCCTCGACGCTCTGGTCGACCGTCTTGAGCCCCGCGCTCACCATCAGGAACACGAAGGGCAGCGCCTGCAGCGTGAAAACCAGCAGCACGCCGGTCGCGCCGTAGACGGAAGGGAGGCGGATGCCGAGCTCGGCCAGCCAGCCGGTGATCACGCCGTTGCGCCCGAGGAGCAGGATCCACGCATAGGCACCGATGAAGGGCGGCGATACGAAGGTGAGCACCACCAGTGCGCGCACCAGGAGCTTGCCGGGGATGTCGAAGCGGCCCACGAGGTAGGCGAGCGGCGCGCCGAGGAGTGTGGCGAGCACGGTGGCCGCCGCGCTCACCGCGAGGCCGTTGATGAGCGTGCCGTAGTAATAGCGGCGCGTGAAGAACTCGGCGTAAGTGTGCAGCAGCGTCTGCGCGCCCCCCTCGGCACTCGTCATGCTGGAAATGAAGAGCCGCAACAGCGGGTACACCAGGAACAGCACGAACACGCCGAGCGCTCCAATGGTGACGACGGTCCAGAAGTCGAGCCTGCCGGCGCCGGCCGCGGCCCTCCCACCGGTGGTGCCGCGCGCGCGACTCACAGCTCCACGTCCTGGTCGTTGCCGGCGAAGAGCATCACCTGCGACGGCGCGACCTCGAGCACGACCTCGGCGCCTTCGTGCAGCGCGCCCGCCTCGCCCGACGCGGCGACCTGCGCGGACACCGGCCGCTCGAGGCCGCAGTCGACCTCGTAGCGCACCTGCGAGCCGAGGTAGGTGCGCGATTGCACGCGGCCCGCGAGCGCGTGGGCCCCGCCACCGTGGACCGCCGCCGTGACCCCGCCGGTGTCGTGCCGCGACGCCACCGTCACGTCCTGCGGCCGGAACCCCGCCCACACGTCACCGTCATGCCGCGATGCGGTGCCGGCAACACGCAGCCGCGCGCCATTGCCCAGCACCACCTCGGTGACGTCCTCGCGACGCCCGGCGCGTCCACGCAGGAAATTCCCCTCGCCGATGAACTCGGCCACGCGCAGCGAGGCGGGGCGCGCATAGACATGCTCGGGCGTGCCCACCTGCAGCACCACGCCGCCGCTCATCACGGCGATGCGGTCGGACAGCGACAGCGCCTCCTCCTGGTCGTGGGTGACGTAGAGGGTGGTGATGCCGAGGCGCCGCTGCAGGCGCTTCAGGTCGTTGCGCAGGCGCACGCGCAGCCTCGCGTCGAGGTTGGCGAGCGGCTCGTCCATCAGCAGCACGCGCGGCTGCACCGCCACCGCGCGCGCGATGACCACGCGCTGCTGCTGGCCGCCCGAAAGCTGCTTGGGCATGCGCTTCTCGAGGCCGGTCAGGTCCACCATGGCCAGCGTCTCGGCCACGCGCCGCTCGGCCTCGGCGCCGGTGATGCCGCGCGCGGTGAGGCCGTAGGCGACGTTGTGCCACACGTCGAGGTGCGGAAAGATGGCGTAGTTCTGGAACACCATCCCCGTGTCGCGCCGCCAGGCCGGCACGTCGTCGACCACCGCGCCGCCGATGCGGATGTGGCCCTGCGACTGCCGGTAGAAGCCCGCGATGGCGCGCAAGAGCGTGGTCTTGCCGCAGCCCGAGGGGCCCAGCAGGGTGAAGAACTCGCCGCCGGCGATGGCGAGCGTGGCGTCGCGCACCGCGACGACGTCGTCGAAGCGGATGGTGACGCCCGCGAGCTCGACGCTCGCGGCGGTGGCCGCGGGAGCGCTCATCGCGTGGATGCCCGTCCGTCATTCCCGCGAAAGCGGGAACCCACGGTGGGTCCCCGCTTGCGCACGTCATTCCCGCGCATGCGGGAATCCAGCGTGGGTCCCCGCTTTCGCGGGGATGACGGGCGCGGGGATGACGGGCGCGGCGTCACCGCGTGGCGATCATGATCTCCTTCCACTTGGCGAGCCAATCCTTCTGCTGCGCCTTGGCTTCGTCGGTGGGATACGCCAGCACCTTGAGCTGCGACACCGGGGGCATGCCCTCGGGGAACTTGACGGCGGTGTTGGCGGGGCGGCGGCCGGCGAACTTGTCGACCAGCACCTGCTCCTGCGGCGTCGCGAGCACGAAATCCGCGAACTTCTTCGCGTTCACCGCGTTGGGGCCGCCCTTGATCAGGAACAGGCCGCCGGGCAGCACCACCACGCCGTCGGCGGGATAGACGATGCCGACCTTGCCGGTCTTCTGCACGCGGTACGCGCCTTCCTCGTAGGCGACGCCCAGGGGAGCCTCGCCCTGCGCGACGGCGGTGAAGGGCGCGCTCGAGCTCTCGTCGATGATCATGTTCTTCGCGAGCTTCTCGATGAACGGCCAGTCGCCGATCAGCTTCCAGTTCACCAGCGCGGCGTACGACGAGCTCGACGACGCAGGATTGGCGAAGCGCACCTTGCCCTTCCACTTGGGATCGGCCAGGTCGGCCCAGGTCTTCGGCACCTCTGCGGCCGGCACGAGGTCCTTGTTGTAGACGATGACCATCGCGAAGGCGTCGAAAGGCGCGTTGTAGCCGGTCGGGTCCTTGAACGCGTCGCCGATGTCCTTCATCACCGGCGAGTCGTACTTGACGAAGAGCTCGGGCGCGCTGCCGCCGGTGGTGGAGCTGCCACCCCACAGCAGGTCGCCCTGCGGGCGGTCCTTCTCGGCCTTGACGCGGCCGAGCAGGTCGCCGGTGCCGCCGGTGATGAGCTCGACCTTGACGCCGGGGTTCTCCTTCTCGAAGGCCTTGACGAAGGTGTCGACCATCTCGGTGGGGTGCGAGGCGTACAGCACCAGCGACTTGGTGGCCGCGGCCTGGCCGGGCGTGCCGCTGTCCGAGCAGGCGGCGAGGAATGCGGCGGCGGACAGCGCAGCGACGGCTGCGATGGAGCGGACGGCGAGCTTCACGGATGTCTCCTCGGGTTGCGCGAAGCGAGGCTTGCGGCCGCTGCACGGGCCATGGCCTCGACGGTGTATTGGGGCTCGACGCGAGCCTCCTGTAAATATTACAGTTTTACGACAAGACGCGTTGGCGCCCCTGCCCGAAAGGGGCTCCCGGGACGCTTGCTACACTCGGGCGACGCGTTCCGATCCGCTGGTTTCGCAGCTGCGATCCCCTTCGCCACCCCCTCGAAACTGGAGTCCGCCGTGCCCAAGACCCCGACCTCCCGCACCGCCGCCGTGCGCCCGCCTACCAAGAAGCCCGTCCACAGCAGCGGCGCGCCCGCCGCCATCGGCCCCTACTCGCAGGCCATCGCCGTCGGCCGCACGCTATGGATGTCGGGCCAGATCGCGCTCGATCCCGTGAGCATGACCATCGTCGAAGGCGGCATCGAGGCGCAGGCCACGCGGGTGCTGGACAACATGCGCGCCGTGCTCGCGGCCTCGGGTGCAACGCTCGACGACATCGTCAAGCTCACCATCCTGCTCACCGACCTCGCGGACTTCGCCAAGGTGAACGAGCTGATGGCCGCGGCGTTCAAGGCGCCGTATCCCGCGCGCTCGACCTACCAGGTCGCGGCGCTGCCACGCGGCTCGCGCATCGAGGTCGAGGCGATCGCGTTGCTGCCTGCGTGAAGAAGAAGGGCGCCCGCGACAAGCCGGCCGCGTCCAACACGCTCGCCGACAAGCTCGCGCGACTCGGCATCGCGCGCGAGGAAGACCTCGTGCTGCACCTGCCGCTGCGCTACGAGGACCGCACGCGGCTTACGCCGCTGGCCGAGGTCGTGGCGGGGACGACGGTGCAGACCGAAGGGCGCATCGTGCGCGCCGAGGTGCAGTTCCGGCCGCGCCGCCAGCTCGTGGCGACGATCGAGGAAGGCGAAGGCGGGCGCCGCGCGGTGCTCGCGCTGCGCTTCTTCACCTTCTATCCCAACCAGCAGAAGGCGTTGCAGCCGGGTGAGCGGCTGCGCGTGTACGGCGACGTGCGCGAGGGCCACTTCGGGCCCGAGATCGTGCATCCGCAGTTCACCGTGCTGCGCGACGATCCCGCGCACACGACACCCTTGCCCGACCGCCTGACGCCCGTCTACCCCACCACCGCGGGCCTCGGCCAGGAGACGCTGCGCGCGAAAATCGAGCGCGCGCTCGCGGCCGACCCATCGCGGCTCGCCGAGGTGCTGCCCGAGGACTTCGTCGCGCGGCAAAAGCTGTGGAAGTTCGGTGACGCGGTCACGTTCCTGCACGCGCCGCCGCCGCGGCTGTCGTCGCTGACGCAGCGCGCGCTCGACGCGCGCACGCATCCCGCCTGGACGCGCCTCAAGTTCGACGAGCTCCTCGCGCAGCAGCTCTCGATGAAAATGCACCGCCGCGCGCGCGCCGAGCGGCGCGCGCCGGTGCTCACTGGCACGGGCGCGCTGACCAGGCTGCTGCTCGAGCGCGTGGGCTTCAATCTGACGCGCGCACAGGAAAAGGTGTGGCGCGAGATCGCGCACGACCTCAAGCGCGGGCAACCCATGCAGCGCCTGCTGCAGGGCGACGTGGGTGCGGGCAAGACCATTGTCGCGGCGCTCGCGGCATTGCAGTCGATCGAGAGCGGTCGGCCCGTGGCGTTCATGGCGCCCACCGAGATCCTCGCCGAGCAGCACTACCGCAAGCTCGCCGCCTGGCTCGAGGGGCTGCCGGTGAAGATCGCATGGCTGTCGGGCTCACTGCCCGCCAAGGAGCGCCGCGCGGCGCTCGAGGCCATCGCCTCCGGCACGGCGCAGTTCGCGGTGGGCACGCACGCGCTGTTCCAGGAGGGTGTGGAGATGCCGCAGCTCGGTCTCGCGATCATCGACGAGCAGCACCGCTTCGGCGTCGCGCAGCGCCTGGCACTGCGTGGCAAGAGCATGGCCGACGCGCACCAGCTCATGATGAGCGCCACGCCCATCCCGCGCACGCTGGCCATGTCGTTCTACGCCGACCTCGACGTGTCGGTGATCGACGAGCTGCCGCCGGGCCGCAAGGCGGTGAGCACGCGGCTCGTCAACCAGAAGCGCCGTGCCGAGATCATCGCGCACGTCGCCAAGCGCTGCGCCGGCGGCGGGCAGGCCTACTGGGTGTGCCCGCTGATCGAGGAGAGCGAGAAGCTCGAGCTGCAGACGGCGGTGGCGTTGCATGCGGAGCTGACCGCCGCCTACTCCGTCATCGCCGCGCCTGTCATCCCCGCGCAAGCGGGGACCCACGATATACCGGTGGATTCCCGCCTTCGCGGGAATGACGGCGAGGTGGATTCCCGCCTTCGCAGGAATGACGGCGAGGTGGATTCCCGCCTTCGCGGGAATGACGGGGAAGACGGGAATGACAGGCGTTTGCGCGTCGGGCTGCTCCACGGCCGCATGAAACCCGCCGAGAAGGCCGCGACCATGGCGGCCTTCGTCGCGGGCGAGATCGACGTGCTGGTTGCCACCACCGTCATCGAAGTGGGTGTCGACGTGCCCAACGCCGCGACCATGGTCATCGAGCACGCCGAGCGCTTCGGCCTCGCGCAGCTCCACCAGCTGCGCGGCCGCGTGGGCCGCGGCGACGCCGAGGCGCAGTGCATCCTGCTGTTCGAGGAGCCGCTCGGCGACACCGCCAAGGAGCGGCTGAAGGTGATCTTCGAGAACACCGACGGCTTCGAGATCGCGCGCCAGGACCTCCTGATCCGCGGTCCCGGCGAGTTCCTCGGTGCGCGCCAGTCCGGCGTGCCGCTGCTGCGCTTCGCCGACCTGGAGCGCGACGTCGCGTTGATCGAGCTCGCGCGCGATGCTGCCGACGAGCTCCTGCGCAAGGACCCGGCCGCCGCCGAGGCACACCTGATGCGCTGGCTGGGCGGCAAGAGCGAGTTCGTCAGGGCGTAGCGGCCCACGCGTCGGACCGGCCACGCTGTCGTGAGCATGTCCATGCGCATTGACGTTCGACCTCCCGTATCATATTATCGGCGATATGAAACTGCTGCGGGTGACGCTCGATACGAACGTGCTCGTGGCGGGACTGCGAAGCCGCAACGGGGCGTCCTTCCAGGTACTTGCCGAGTGGTTGCAAGGGACGTTCGAGGCATGTGCGTCGGTTCCGCTATGGGTGGAGTACGAGGCGACGCTCAAGCGCAGCGACATCGCGGCCGTTCACCGCTTGCCAGACGCCGACATCGACGCGTTGATGGCGGCATGGGTATGTCACGTTCGTCCGTGCGAGTTGCACTTCACATGGCGGCCGCAGCTCAAAGACCCAAAGGACGAAATGGTGCTCGAGACGGCGCTGAGTGGGCAGGCCCATGCACTCGTCACGTTCGATGGAGCCGACTTCCAGCCAGCGGCGCAGCGCTTCAACGTGCCGGTGTGGCGGCCAAGCGAGTTGCTGCCGCGGTTGAGGACACGAACATGAGCAATTACGCGCTGCGCATTCCCGATTCGCTTTTCGAATATGCGCGAAGGTGCGCCGACGAGGAGAACGTATCGATGAACCAGTTCTTCGTCATGGCGATCGCGGAAAAGGTCTCGGCACTCAAGACGGCCGAGTATTTTGCGGAACGCGCGAAAGCTGCGGACCCCAGGCTCGCCGCAAACATTCTCCGGAAGATTGCCGACCGCCCGCCCGAACCGGGTGACGAGATGGTGCCGACGCCGGCGGTGGGCGAAGCGCGCGCGACCTACGCCTCGAAGCGTACGGTGGTCGCAAAGCGCAACGGCGCGGCAAAGGCTGCCGGTGTACCAAAGCGCGTGACGAAAGGGCGCAAACGTTCCGGTGGATGAAATCCCCGGCGCAACGTAGCATCGACGCTTCCCACCGAGCCAGGATCCCGCCTTGAGCGCACGCACCGAAGAAACCCGCCTGCCCACCACCAAGGGGCTGCACATCAACGTCGCGTCATGGGTGCCCGAAGGCGCCGCGCGTGCGGTGGTGGTCATCGTCCCGGGATTCAACTCGCACAGCGGCCACTACGGCTGGGTGGCGGCGCAACTCAACGCTGCGGGCCTCGCGGCGTACGCCGTCGACCTGCGCGGCCGCGGCAAGTCGGACGGCGAGCGCTTCTACGTCGAAAGCTTCGAGGACTACGTGGCCGACGCGAACGTGGCGGTGCTGCACGCGCGTGCCGCGCATCCGGGCGTGCCGATGTTCGTGCTGGGGCATAGCGCGGGTGGCGTGGTCGCGAGCCTGTACGCGCTCGAGCACCAGCGGGAGCTCGCGGGGCTGGTGTGCGAAAGCTTCGCCTTCCGCGTGCCCGCGCCCGACTTCGCGCTGGCCGCCATCAAGGGCATCGCGCACATCGCGCCGCACGCGCACATCCTCAAGCTGCCCAACAAGGCCTTCTCACGCGATCCCGCCGTGGTGGCGGCGATGGACGCCGACCCGCTGATCGCGCACGAGGTGCAGCCCACGCGCACCGTCGCCGAGATGGTGAAGGCCGACGTGCGGCTGGAAAAGGGCTTTCCCGACATCAAGCTGCCGCTCTTCGTCCTGCACGGCACGGCGGACACGGCCACCCGGCCGGCGGGCAGCCAGCAGTTCCACGACCAGGCCGGCTCGGCCGACAAGATGCTGAAGCTCTACCCCGGCCACTTCCACGACCCGCTGCACGACACGGGCAAGGAAGCGGTGATGGCCGATGTCGTGGCGTGGCTCGCGGCGCGTATCCGCTAGCGTGATCGCCGTCGGCGCCGATGGGCGCAAGGGCATCGATCCACGGCGGCTGGCCGTGCGCTGTGTGCTCGCACTCGCCTTCACGCTCCCCCTCCTCGCGAGCGACCCCTGCCTCGCCCTCAACACGCTGCACGGCCGCGTGATATCGGTCTCCGACGGCGACACCCTCACCGTGCTCGACGCCGCCAGGCGGCCCTATCGCATCCGGCTCGCCGGCATCGACGCGCCCGAGCGCGCGCAGCCCTATGCCAACGTGTCGCGACAGGCGCTGGTCGCGCGCACGATGCATCGCGAGGTCACCGTGCAGTGGTCGAAGCTCGACCGCTACGACCGCATCGTCGGCACCGTGCTGGTGGACGGCATCGACGTCAACCTCGCGCAGGTCGCCGACGGCCTCGCCTGGCACTACCGGCAGTACGACCGCGAGCAGTCGTTCGAGGATCGCCTGCGCTACCAGCAGGCGGAGGACTGGGCGCGCAAGCGGGGAATAGGGTTGTGGGCGGGCCCAAACCCCGTGCCGCCCTGGAAATTCCGCCGCGAATAGTCATCCCCACGCCCGTCATCCCCACGCCCGTCATCCCCGCGCCCGTCATCCCGCGCCCGTCATCCCCGCGCCCGTCATCCCCACGCCCGTCATCCCCGCGAAAGCGGGGACCCACCGCCCCACGGCGGTGTCTCGCCAGATGAGCCGGGCTACGCCCTGGACCCAGGCGACAGTCGTAGTGCGTACAGCTCTGCGGCCATGTCGCCGATCACGTCGGCGAGCTCGACACCGCGCCGCCATTTCCCGGGGATCGCTTCCTCGCCGAGCATCGCGCCGAGGAGATTGCCGGCGATCGCACCCGTCGAGTCGGCGTCGCCGTCGTGGTTGACGGCGAGGACCACGCCTTCGGTGAAGTCGCCGGCGACGAGCGCGCAGTACAGCGCGATGGCCAGCGCTTCCTCGGCGACCCAGCCTTCGCCGAGTCGGGCGATGGCGCGCGGGTGATCGGTCGCCTGCGCGCTCGCCGGTGCGGCCGACTGCGCGGCGAGCTGCAAGGCGAGCTCGATGGTCTCGACCGTCTCGCCGTGGTCCGGCTCACGCCGCAGGCGCGCGAGCGCGGCAACGATCGCCTCGTCGAGCGTCGCGCCCGCGCACAGCCGCTCGATGATCAACGCCAGCGCGCCCGAGGGCAGCTGCCCGGATGGATGGCCGTGCGTGATGGCGGCCGACGCGACGCCGATGTCGAAGGCCGTGTCGGCGCCGAGTTGCAGCGCATACGCGTACAAGCCCGCGGGGGCCGCGCGCATCACGCCGCCGCAGCCCTTGCTGTCGTTGCTCGCGAACGCCCCGGGATCGCGCGTGGTGCGCAGCGACGTGAGGCAGGTATTGCCGGGACCGCGGCGCGCGTGCAGCGCGCGGTGCAGCAGCAGTCCGGTTGGCGGACCGGGGGGTGGTGGATTCAGCAGCCCCGCAGGACGCGGCTCGCCCTGCGTCGCCAGCCAGCGCAGGTAGGCCAGTGCGAGCTCGCGGCGCAGCGTATCGCCTGTGCCATTTGGCGCCGATGCATGCGCACGCAGCAAGCCTTCCGCGGTGAACAGCGTCATCTGCGTGTCGTCGGTGATCGCGCCCGTGACGCCATACGCCGGCGCGAAGTCGGTGATGCCCTGTGGGCCGAAGCGCACCAGGATGTCGTTGCGCGACAGGAACTCGACCGGCGCGCCCAGCGCGTCACCGATGGCGCCGCCCAGCAGGCAGCCGCGGTAGCGGGCGCGGTTGTCGATGATTGCGGGTGACGGAGGCAGTAGGGTCATGCGGCCGGTGGAGGTGGGCTGGATTCGTCGCGTTGGCGAACGGAGGCATTTTGCCTTGCCGCGACTCGCGCCTCGCTACGGCTGGATTCCCGCCTTCGCGGGAATGACGTGACGCGGTCATCCCCGCGAAAGCGGGGACCCACGTTCTAGCGCCTCGCTACGACTGGATTCCCGCTTTCGCGGGAATGACGGTGCTGCCAGAAAACGACGCGAGGGCCTCCACCGCCCCCACCAACGCATCGTAGTGGTCGATGACCACGTCGGGCTCGTACTCGACGACCGGCTTGTCCGAATATCCGAAGCTCACCGCCACCACCGGCACGCCGGCATCGCGCGCGGCATACACGTCGAAGTGCGAGTCACCCACCATCACCGCGTGGCGCGGGTCGCCACCAGCCGCTTCGACGGTGGACGCGATGTGCCGGCCATCGGGCTTCTTCCACGCATAGGTGTCGATGCCCGCCAGCGCGTCGAAGCGATCGGCGATCCCCAGCGCATCGACGAGCAGCCGCGCGAGGTGCTCGGGCTTGTTGGTGCAGATGGCGAGGCGATGGCCGCGCTCGCGCAGCGCGTCGAGCGCCTCGAGCACGCCGGGGTAGAGTGCCGAGTCGACCTTGATTGCGTCGGCGTAGTGGACGATGAAGCGCGCGACGATGTGCTCGCGCTCGTCCTCGGTGACGGGCACGCCGCGCAGCTCGAACAGCGCCCGCTCGACCAGCACGCGCGCGCCGGCGCCGATCATCGCGATGCCCTTGGGCACGTCGATGGCCGGCACCCCGTGTTCCACCAGCGCCGTGTTGAGCGAACGCACGATATCGGGCGCGGTGTGCGCCAGCGTGCCGTCGAGGTCGAAGACGATGGTGAGCTGCCTCACTGCTGCAGTGTTGTCTGGTGCAACGATCATGTGTCCTCCATTGCATGTCTTGCCAGCATCGCGCAAGCTGTCGACCCGGGAAGCCCCCGAACCTTCAGAATCGATCGATCTGGCTCATGGCGGCGAACGATCCGGCAAGTCGAGAAAGTCATCCAACGGTACCGATCGTCCGGGTACGCGCGCGGGCAATGGAACTTCGACACCTGCGCTATTTCCTTGCGGTCGCCGATTGCAAGAGCTTCACGCGCGCCGCGGAAGTGCTTCACATTTCGCAGCCCACGCTGTCGCAACAGATACGGCAGCTCGAAGGGCGCCTGGGGACCCGCCTGTTCCAGCGATTCGCACGCAGGGCCGAGCTGACGCCCGCCGGCGAGACGTTCAAGCCATACTGTGACCGCCTGCTCAACGAGTTGAACGACGGGATTGTCGCGATCGCGGAGCTCGAAGGACTGGTCCGCGGCAACCTCCGGCTCGCCGTATTCCACTCGTTCACGAGCTCCCTCCTCGGGCCTGTCCTCGCCGACTTCGCCCTCCGGTATCCCGGTGTGCACGTCGTGGCGCGATTGCTCCCCCGTGTGGAAATGGAGAGAGAGCTCCTGGTGGGCAACCTCGATTTCGCGGTCGCCTATGCCTCGGAGGACAACGAGCACATCGCGGCAGAAACGCTGTTCGAGGAAGAGTTGGTGCTGATCGTCGGACGACGCCATGCGCTCGCCCGCCGGACGTCGATGCCGATGTCGATGCTTGCCGGGTTGTCGCTGGTCTTGCTCACCGAGGAATTCGGAGCGCGCCAGTTCGTGGAGCGCTTCTTCGCTGGCCAGCGCCTGACACCACGCGTGGTCCTGGAGATGAATTCGATCGAGCCCATCCTGGCGACGATTCGGCAGGCACCGCTCGCGACCGTGCTCGCACGCGGTGTCATCACGAATCGCTCCGACTTGCACGCGGTTCGATTGACCCGCCCGACGCCCCGGCGCACCTGCGCCATCCTCTGGCGCCGGGACGGCTACCGCACCGTCGCCGCGAGGCGCATGGCGGAAATGATCCGGGCGGTCTACCGCGGCCTGCAGACTCGGGATTGATTCCCGCCGCGACGGCGCGTGTGGACCACGCGCGGCCGAACGGCGCCATCCATAGACGATATCGATGGCTCCTATAGGGGATCGGTATTTGATCAATGGCGTTACCTGGACTACCGTAGACCCACATGCAACTCGACGCGCGATTCGACCGAATCGTGCAAGTCGCTTACATCCCGGGGGACGTCATGGGTAGTGAAGTCGATTCGCTGAAGGAGAAGCTGCACCAGTTGGTCGATCGCGACGCGTTGATGCGAATCGCGTGCGACCTCGTCGACATACCGAGCCCGACGGGTTCGGAAAAGGCGTGTGCGGACTATATCCTGCAGCGCTATCGCGCGGCCGGCATCGCAATATTGCCACAGGAATTCGACGAGGAGCGCTCGAACGCGATCGGCATCGTCCGTGGCGATGGATCCGGTCCGACGCTCATGTTCAACGGCCACATGGACACTTCGTACACGGGCAGCGAGAAGTACATGCCCGACAAGCCGGGGTACAAGCCCAAGTCCGTGGTCGATGGCGAATGGATCTACGGCCTCGGCATCTACAACATGAAGGGCTCGCTGGCGTGCTTCATACACGCGCTCGAAATCCTGAAGACGGCGAAGGTGCGGCTCAAGGGCGACGTGATGCTCGCCGCGGTCGCCGGCGAGATCGAAAAATCGCAGGTCGACGACTACCAGGGCCCGCTTTACCGTGGGGGCGCATGCGGTACGTGGTACGCCATTACCCACGGCGCCATAGCCGACTTCTGCGTGGTCGGCGAACCCTCGGGGATGACGCTGTGCC
Source organism: Casimicrobiaceae bacterium (assembly GCA_044226535.1). Lineage (GTDB taxonomy): Bacteria > Pseudomonadota > Gammaproteobacteria > Burkholderiales > Casimicrobiaceae > VBCG01. The sequence goes on from JBGAGT010000006.1 coordinate 136,027, forward strand.
GTGCCCACGGCGGATACGTCTGGACCAAGATCACCTTGGTCGGGGACCCGATGCACACCGTGTTCGGCCATAAGAAGGACAACACGATCAACAACATGATGAAGGTCATGCACGCCATCCAGGCGTGGGGCGACGAATACGAAGTGCGTCGCTCGAAATACGGGATGCGGGCGCACGTCACATTGTCGGCGATCGAAGGAGGCTGGCCATACCGTTGCTCGCGTGTCCCGGTGCATTGCACGCTGTATGTCGATACGCGACTCTTGCCAGAGCAGGAGCCGCTCGAGGTCCAGCGTGAAATCGAACGGGTCGTCGCCGACCTGCGCGCGAAGGACCCGGATTTCGGGAAGCTGACGCTCGAGATGAACGTGTTCATGAATCAGTGGCCGTCCGAGTGCGGGGAAGAGGAATACATCTACCAGCAGGTCGCGAAGGCGCACGAGGAGGTGCACGGGACGCCGATCGAGATGACCGCATTGCCGGTCGCTTCCGACGCCTGCGAACTGGTGCGCCACGGCATCCCTTCGCTCAACTACGGGGCAACGGGGCGTACGCGGGCGCTGTCGAGTGGCTTTCACTACGACAACGCACAAAGCGATTGGAACCCGCAGCAGGGCGAGCACGTCTCGATCGAGGACATGCTCCAGACGACCAAAGTGTATTTGTCGCTGATTGCGAACGTTTGCACGAGGACAAGGGAAGAGCTGGGGATCGTGCCCAAGGACCAGCAGGCACATCCACACCAGCACTGAACCGACGAATCGACCTGACTTGCGATCGAGGAGAATCGAAATGCCGCAGCACAGCATTGACCGGAAGAGAAGGCAGATCCTGAGGACCGCCGGCGTTGGCGGCCTGCTGGCAGTCGGCGGCCCACTCGCCCCGGCCGCGGCAGCGCAGGAAAAACTCACGCCGATGGACATCTACATCGGCACGACGCCCCATTTTGGCAACGTGATCGTCGCCTCGGAGAAGGGGTTCTTCCAGAAGGAAGGTTTGCCCGCGAAGATCACCAACTTCGCGAGCGGATCCGTGGCCGCCGACGCATTTCGCACCGGCAAGGGTTCGGTGATCGTCGCCGGAGACCAGCCGACGATCCGCCTCTGGCAGCAGGGGTTCATCGGCGTATCGCCGCAGGCGCACTACAACACCTTGTCGGTCATCGTGGCACGCAACACGATCAAGGGCCCGGCGGACATGAAGGGGAAGAAGGTTGGTGTCCTGCTCGGGTCGACCTCCGAGTTCTTCACCAAGCTCTACCTTGCAAGGGGCGGCCTCAGCACCAGCGACATCGAAATGGTCAACCTGCGGCCAGCCGAAATGGTCACCGGTCTGGTGCGTGGCGATATCGACGCGTTCGTCATTTGGCAACCTTTTGGCTGGCGGGCGCTCGCCGCGGCAAAGGACGTGCACCTCCTTACGACCGCCAAGGGCTACTTCGAGGAATGGGAAGCCGTCACCACCACCAAGGACTACGCGGCGAAGCACCCCGCAGAGCTCGCCGCGTTCCTCCGCGGCCTGGATGCGGCCGGCAAGTGGATTCCGCAGAACCTGGACGAGGCCGCCAAGATCGTCGCGGCGCAGATTCGCTTCGATGACATCAAGGCGACCCGGGACATCCTCGAGGTGATCAACTGGGATCTCGCCTTCACACCCGCCTTTCGACGCGACATGGAGGTCGTGGGCAACTTCGTGAACATCAAGATCGACTGGGCGACGATGTTCGACAGCCGGTTCCTGGCGAAGGTGAATAGCGCGCTCGTGCAGTGACGGGCACAGGAGCGGACGACGTGGAGAGCCCGCCTGCACTCGCGCGAGCCAAGCCCGCGACACACCTGCACGATTGGACCAGCTTGCAGTTCCGATCGGTTCAAAAGGTGTTCAAGGACAGCCGCGGCGACGAGTACGACGCCGTGCGCAATGTTTCGATATCGATACAGCGCGGCGACTTCTACTGCCTGCTCGGTCCGAGCGGATGTGGAAAGAGCACGTTGCTCAGCATGGCTGCGGGCTTCGAAGCGGCGACGAGCGGGGAGATCCGCTATGTCGGCCAGAGCGACGGCCACGCCTGGCAGGAAACCATCGCCGGCGCAGGTGCCGATCGCGTGATGATCTTCCAGGACGCGACCGAGGCGCTTTTCCCCTGGTTGAACGTGGAGGAAAACGTCCTCTTCGGCACGCAGCTTCGACGATCGCGCGACAAGGAGCTCGCGCGCAAGCTGCGCGAGCTCCTGCGCCTGGTCGGCCTCGAAGAGCATCGACACAAGTTCCCCTTCGAGCTGTCGGGAGGCATGAAGCAACGCGTGCAGATCGCCCGCGCCCTGATCATGGACCCCGACGTCCTGCTGATGGACGAGCCGTTCGCCGCGCTCGACGCGATCAACAAGCGCCTGATGCAGGAAGAGCTTTCGAGGATCTGGCGGCAAACCGGCAAGACCGTGATCTACGTGACCCACGACATCGTCGAATCCCTGCTGCTCGGAACCCGCGTCGCCGTGATGACGGCAGGACCTGCGGCGACCATCAAGCACGAGATCAAGGTCGAGTTGCCCGCGCCACGCAGCAGCACGGACCCCGAATTCGTCGAACTCAATCGAACACTGGAAGCCCAGTTGCAGGAAGAGGTGCGCCGTGCCCGCGCCCTTTCGAAGGCTGCGTAATGGGCAAGCAGACGATGACCAGGAACGAACCGATCGCCGGCGCGAGCAGCAAACGAGGGCCGAAGCGCCACATGCCGCAGTCGGTGCGACGGATGCTGATGGGCGTTGCGGCGATCGCCTCACTGCTGCTGCTGTGGCAGTGGAGCGTGGGAACGCTGTTCAACCCGGTATTGGTCCCCACACCTTCTGCGACGTTCAGCAAGGCCTGGAGCATGATCCTCAGCGGCGAGCTCTTCATGCACATCGCAGTGAGCATGAAGCGCGTCCTGATCGGCTACGTGATCGGCTGCCTGCTCGGAATCCTGCTGGGCGCGCTCATCGGGCGCGTCTGGATCATTCGCGAGCTCGCCGACCCTGTCCTCGAGTTGATCCGGCCGATTTCACCGGTGGCGATCGTTCCGCTGGCGATGCTCTGGTTCGGCATCGGCGAGCTGTCGAAATTCTTCATCATCGTGTATGCGACCGTGATCATCGTGCTGCTGAACACCGCGGCCGGTGTTTCGCGAACCCCCCTGACTCGAGTCCGTGCGGCCCGTTGCCTGGGGGCCTCCGAGTACGAGGTGTTCGTCAAGGTCGTGCTTCCGTCCGCGGTCCCCTATGTACTGACCGGGATGCGCGTTGCGCTGGGCTTCTCCTTCATGGGCATCGTCGCCGCGGAATTGATAGGCGCGCGCGAGGGCCTGGGCTTCCTGATCATGAACTCGCAGCTCTTGCTGCAAACCGACCAGTTGTTCGTCGGATTGCTGTCACTGGGCATCGTCGGGCTGATCGTGGACCGCGTCTTCCGGATGGCACTCGCGCGCAGCATGCGTCGCTACATGCAGTTTCACGGCGACGTCTAGGTTCCCCGAGCATTCGGCACGCGTGACATCGCACCCGTCAACGGATCGCAGACACATGGCGAATATCCTCTCGGCCCCGCAGATGGCGAGCTATCGCGCCAACGGCTTTCTCTTCCCACTCGATGCGCTCGACGCCGACGAAGTGGCGCACTACCGGGACTGCCTGCGCCAAACCGAGGACAGGCTGGGTGGCTCGTTGATGTCGGTCGAGCGCAAGTATCGCGGCAATCTGCACTACCTGGTGCGATGGGTCGACGAGCTCGCGCGCCATCACAAGATCGTCGATGTCGTCGAAGACCTGCTTGGGCCGGACATCCTGTTGTATACGAGCCGGTTTTTCATCAAGGAGCCGTGCAGTGCGGAAATCGCCGCATGGCATCAGGACTCGACCTATTTCGGCTTGCGCCCTTTCGATCACCTGACGGCCTGGGTGGCGCTGTCGAACGTTTCGGCCGAAGCGGGGCCGGTCGAATTCGCCGTGGGCAGCAACGTCCGGGGGCAGCTGCTGCAGCGGAGCAACGTCGTCGAGAACAGCGTCAATACCGCCGGCCAGATCATCGTCGAATGGTTCGATCGCGCCGAGATCGCGCGGGCGGTGCTTGCGCCGGGCCAGTTTTCCCTTCACCACACCTGCACGGTGCACCAATCGACGCCGAACCGGTCGTCGGAGCGGCGCATCGGCATCGCGCTGAGCTACATCCCCGCGCGTGTACGTCATGTCGGCTCGCGCCGCATGCCCGCGTCGCTCGTGCGGGGCGAGGATCGCTATGGGAATTTCGATCTCCAGCCGCCGCCCCGTGTCGATTTCGGAACGGAGGAGACCGCGAGGCATGACCGGTCGTTCGAAGCGTATCTGGAGTCGTTTTTCGAGCAGCTCGCCATTGTCGAGCGGGAGCTCCCCGCGAACCCCTCGGACGACCCCATCAGGATGGAGGAGCGGATGGGGCACCCCGCGCCATGATCGTTCGCGAGGAGGATGATGCGCGAGGCGATCCGCCGCGCGACGCTCGCATACCGGTGATCCTGGTCACCGGGTTTCTCGGCAGCGGCAAGACAACCCTCGTCAACCGCATGCTGAAGGCGAAGGCCTATGCCCATGCGGCGGTCGTCGTCAACGAGTTCGGCGAGGTCAGCGTCGATCACCTGCTCATCGATGCACCGCCGCGGCGCATGCGGATCGTCGACGGCGGCTGCATGTGCGGGCACGTGCACGAGGAGATCGCCACGAGCCTTCTCGATCTGTACGAGCACAGGAAGGAACACGGCGCGTCGTTCGACAGGGTGCTGATCGAGACCTCGGGCCTTGCGGATCCGGTGCCGATCATCCAGGTGCTGCTCACGGACCCGGCCATCACGGGGCATTTCGAATTGCGCAGCGTCGTCGCGGTATCCGACGGTGTCCAGGGAGCGTCGCACCTGAGGATGAACGAACAGTCGGTCAAGCAGGCGGCGGTCGCCGACGTGCTCGTCATCTCCAAGGCCGACCTCGCGAGTCCGGAGGGCCTCGACGCCCTGTCCGAGCGGCTTGCGGAGCTGAATCCCGGCGCAACGCAGGTCCGTGCCGCACATGGCGATATCGCCCCGGAAACGCTGGACAACGGCGGCTACGCGGTGGAGCAGATCTGTTCGAGGGCCCGCGCTTGGCTCAACGATGAAGATTACGCCAGGAAGCACGCTCCGGCGTCGGCGGATCCGGCCATACGCTCGTGCTCGCTGGTGTACGACCAGCCGATCACGTTGCCGGGATTCGTGCTGTGGATGAACCTGCTCGCGGGATTCCGCGGTGCCGGCTTGTTGCGGGTGAAGGGGATCGTCAACGTCGAGGGCCGGCCGTACGCGATCCAGGCGGTGCAATCGGTGGTAAACGAGCCCGTGGCCTTGGCGGATTGGCCCACCGGCGACGATCGGCGCTCGCGCCTCGTGTTCATCGTGCGCGGCATCGAGCCCGACCATCTGCTGCGTACATTCGAGACCTTCGCGTTCGAGGGTGGCCGCGAACGGCGGAATCTCACCATCCGCGCAGACACGTATGCGCGCTTCAAGTCGGTGATCGAAGTCTTCAGGGAAGGCGCGCGGCGCGGGGACAAGGCGCGACTCCCCGGCAACGATGTTCCATCGACGCGACGGCACCTCGCCGCCTCCGAATGAATTCGACGAATCACCCACCACAACCACCTGGTTCAAGGACCTAGCCGCTTGATGAAACCGAATACCGAAGGGCCCGCGCTGTACGTACTGGGGCGCCGGATGATCGACTGCACGGGAGCGTCCCCGGTGCTCGACCCGGTCCTGGTCGTGCGCGGCACCCGCCTGGCAGAGGTCGGCACGCGCTCCACGATCAGCATCCCCAAGGATGCCGAAGTGCTGGATTGTGGTGCCGCAACGCTGATTCCCGGCATGCTGGATGTCCATATCCACACGATGATGTTCAACTGCCTGACCTTCCACAACATGCGCGTCGCGCAGTGGGAGATCACGCCGGAACTGCAGCAGATGTACGGGCTTTTCCACGCCCAGCTGTGCTTCGACATGGGCTTCACCACGCTGCGCGACATGGGCCTGCAAACCTATCGGGGGCTGCTGGTGCGTGAAGCCTGCGCCATTCGCGATGCCATCGAGATGGGCATCGTCGAGGGCCCCCGCATGATGGTCGCGGCATTCACGACGATCACCGGATCGCACCTCGACCTGATACAGCCGCGCGCGGCGGAGCGCCTTGGCTTCCAGAATGCCGACGGTCCCTGGGAGTTGCGCAAGCTGGCGCGGACCAACCTGCTGCATGGTGCCGACGTGATCAAGACCTGCGCATCGGGCGGGGGTGGCACCGACAAGGAAGAGCCCGATATTCGCAACATGACCCAGGTCGAGCTGGACGCGGTGGTTGACGAGGCCCATGCCTTCCACAAGATCGCGGCGGTCCATTGCTTCACGCCGCAGGCGCAGCAGATGGCGCTCGCCGCGGGCGCCGACACCATCGAGCACATGGTGTTCTCGGACGACGAAACCGTCGAGATGATCCGGGAAAGAGGCGTGCCCGTCACGCCCACGCTTTCGCATCGAACCGATCATGCGATCCAGCTGCGCAAGGAACAGGGCACTTCGATATTCGTGCTCAACAAGATGAAGGGAATCCAGGAAAGCTGCTTTCGCACGTTCCAGAAGATGCACAAGGCCGGGGTGAACATCGCCATGGGCACCGACATGGGATTCGATCCCGAGATGGGCACCAACGCCGCGGAGCTCGAGATCTACGTCAACCTGGGCATGACGCCGATGGACGCGCTGCTGACCTGCACGCGCAACGCTGCGCGGGCGATCAAGCTGGACAAGGATCTCGGCACGCTCGAGGCCGGCAAGCTCGCCGACATCGTGGCGGTCGATGGCGACCCGCTGACGGACATTCGCTGCCTGCAGGCCAAGAAGAACATCCAGGTCGTCATGAAGGAGGGAAAGGTCTACGCAGACCGTCGTCCCGGCAGGGCACGGAGTGTTGTCAACGCCGAGCCCGGGAGCTGGAAGATCGTCGACTACCTATGACGTTGCGCGAGACGGTTGCGGTTGTCACCGGCGCCAGCGCCGGCATCGGTGCCGCGGTTGCGCAGCATTTGCTGGAGCGTGGCCGGACGGTCGTCGCGCTGCAGCGACACGCGCCGGCGCTCGAGCATCCGTCGCTGCATTTTCACGCCGTCGACCTTTCGGATCTCGCGCTTACTCGGGAGGTGGCCCGCGAGATTGCCGGGCGGTACGACGTCCGGTACCTGGTCAACAACGCCGGGGCGAATTGCCCGGCGCTGCTGGAGGAGGCAACGGTCGAGGACCTGCGCTACGTGACCGACATCACGCTGGGCGCGGCCATGCTGCTCTGCCAGGCGGTGGTGCCGGGCATGCGCGAAGCGGGATTCGGGCGCATCGTCAACATCAGCTCGCGGGCCGTGCTGGGAAAGATGGGCCGCACGGTCTACGCGGCGGCGAAGGCCGGCCTGCTCGGCATGACGCGAACGCTTGCGATCGAAACGGGACCGCTCGGGATCACCGTGAACGCGGTCCTGCCGGGACCGGTCGAAACGGCGCATTGGGCGCGCGGCCATCCTCCGGGCAGCGAGCAGCGAAAGGCGGTCGTCGAAAGGATCCTGGTGAAGCGCCTGGGGACGCCGCACGATATCGCCCGCGCGGTGGGCTTCCTCCTCGACGACGAGGCGGGCTTCATCACCGGGCAGGCGTTGTTCGTGTGTGGCGGAACCAGCGTCACAGGGACCGGGGGCCAGTGATCGACGCTTCCAGTGAGCGGGTCCGTGCCGCCATGCTCGGGACGGGCGCGTGGGCGCGGGTACTGGCGGACGCAGCACGAAGCAGCCAGCACCTGGATGTCGTCGCGTGCTGGGGGCGCAACCCGGACCGCGCGCGCGCGTTCGCCGACGAGCTGCATGTCCCGTTGACGGACGATCTCGATCGGGTGCTCGCTGATCAGGAAATCGAAGCGGTGATCATCGCCGTGCCCAACGACCGTCACCGCGAATTTGCAGAACGGGCAGCACGCAGCGGCAAGCATGTGTTCGTGGAAAAGCCGATCGCGAGCACACTGGTGGACGGCCTTGCGATGGTCGACCTCGAAGCCCGGTACGGCGTTCACATCGCCGTCGGGCACTGCGCACGGATGCTGGCGGGCAATCGCTACGCACGCCAGGCGATCGCAGCGGGCACGCTTGGGCGGGTATCGCTGATCGAGGCCCGATTCGCCAACGATCGCGGCCTGCGCCTTGCACCGCAAGACTGGCGATGGCGCCAGTCGGGGGCGCCGGGCGGTCCGCTGTCGCAGATCGCGATCCACCAACTGGATACGTTGCGCGCGCTCGGCGGCGACCTCGAGTACGTGTCCGCGCTCTCGGCGAAGTGCTCGCCACTCGGTGCGGAGGTGGAGGACCAGTGGGTGCTGGGAATCGGCTTCGCGGACGGCAAGCTGGGGGCGGTGACGACGAGCTGGACGAGCGCGGGTGAATACAGCGTCCAGGTGGCGGGCGACGCCGGCACGCTGCGCTACGAGGTGGACCAGGCCTTGTGGGGACAACCCTCGCGCATTCACGAGGGCGCGACGCTGAGCGTGCGGCCGCGTGGTGGGCTGGACGCGCGCGAGCAACGCTTCGCGGTCGCCGCCGGCAACATGTTCAGCGACGAGCTGGACGCCTTTGCCGAGACGGTGCGGACCGGCGCACCGCTCGAATTGTCGGCCGAGAACGGCTGCCGCGCGCTGGCGGCAGTCGATGCGTCGCTGCTGTCGGCGCATCGCGGCGGCGCGGCCGTCTTCCTGTCAGAGGTCTTCGACGCGGCGATGCACGGTGCCGGACGAGTGTTTCGATGAACGGTGCCGCCAATCAGGCGAACGCGGCACAGGTCCGCACGGTTGCGTTCATCGGCTTGGGCAACATGGGCGCGCCGATGGCGTCCCGTCTCCTGAGGGCCGGCTACGACCTGCGCCTGTACGATGTCCGGCGGGACGTGCTCCGGCAGTTCACCAACGTGCATGGAGGTCGCGCGTGCACGTCGCTCGCCGACGCCGTGCAGGACGCGCAGGTGGCGATCGCCATGCTCCCCGTCGACGATGCCGTGCGGACCGTCATGCTCGGGAAAAGTGGCCTCGTTTCGTTGCTTCCTCGCGGAGGGATCGCCGTCGACATGGGGACGTCGAGCCCGTCGTCGACCCGTCAAATCGCGGCGGCCTTTTCGCATAACGATCGCGCATTCGTCGACGCTCCGGTGATGGGAGGCGTTCCCTTCGCGCGCGATGGCACGCTCGACATCATGGCTGGCGGAAACGCGGATGCCGTCGAGCGATGCCTTCCGTTGTTCGACGCGATGGGACGCAAGACGTATAGGTGCGGCGCCAGCGGCACGGGCCACGCGTTGAAGGCCATCGCGAACTTCGCCAACGCGGCAACGCTGGTGACCTTCCTGGAGGCGATGACCATCGGCCGGAAGTCCGGTCTCGAGACGGGGTTGATGGTCGAGGCGCTCACCGCCATGTGCACCGGCCGCCAGCATCCCCTGGAAAAGAAGATCGTCGCGCAGGTGCTGACCCGCCGCTATCACACAGGCATGGCCCTCGGCTTGCTGGCAAAGGATATGGCCATCGCGGCGCGGCTGGGTGAGGACATCGGCGCGCGCCATACCATTGCCAGCCAGGTACGCGACCTCTGGATGGAAGCGGTGCAGCGTTATGGCTTCGACCGCGACCAGACGGTGATCGCCGACCTGTGGGAGGACGACAGCGATGTCCGGCTCTAGGACGCCGCTACTCGAAAGGCTGGCAAGGATCGTTGGCGAAGCGAATGTGCTCACCGATCCGAAAACGGTCGAGCCGTTCGTACAGGATTGGCGCGGTGCGTATCGCGGGCGTGCAAGCGCCGTGGTGCGACCCGCAAGCGCATGCGAGGTCGCGGAAGTCGTTCGGACCTGCGTCGCTGCGCACGTTCCAATGGTGCCGCAAGGCGGCAACACGGGCATGTGCGGAGGCGCGGTACCCGACGGGAGTGGAACGGCCGTCGTGCTCGCGCTCGGTCGCATGGACAGGATCGTGCGAGTCGATGCCGGGAACGATTCGATGGTGGTGGAGGCCGGATGCATCCTGCAGAACGTGCAGCAGGCGGCGATGGACGCCGGCCGCCTTTTCCCGCTGAGCCTGGGTGCGGAAGGCAGCTGCCAGATCGGCGGCAACGTCGCGACCAACGCCGGCGGCCTCAACGTGTTGCGCTACGGGAATACGCGCGATCTCGTGCTCGGGCTGCAGGCGGTGCTGGCGGACGGATCGACCTGGGACGGGTTGCGCGCGCTGCGCAAGGACAATCGCGGCTACGACCTCAAGCAGCTCCTGATCGGGTCGGAAGGAACGCTGGGCGTGATCACGTCGGTGGTGCTCAAGCTGTTCCCGCTGCTCCCGCGACGTGAGACGGCGTTGGTGGCAATTCCGGCGGCCGAAGGGGCGATTGGCCTGCTGACGGTTCTTCGCGAACGCTGCGACGCGGTCGTTGCGTACGAGCTGATTGGCAGCAGTTGCGTCGAGCTCGTGCTGGGCCATGTGCCGGATACACGAAGCCCCTTTCTGGAGGTCCACCCCTGGTATGTCCTGGTGGAGCTTGCGGGGCGGGCGCACGAAGAGCTGCGCACCGTGCTCGAAGAAGGCCTGCAGGCCGCCATCGAGGCGGGTTACGCGGACGACGCGATCGTGGCGCAGAACGTGGCGGAAGCGCGGCGGCTATGGCGATATCGAGAAGCCATCCCCGAAGCCGTGCGCGCGGCGGGTCCTGCGCTGCGTTCGGATATCGCGGTACCGGTCGAGTCGATTCCCCGCTTCATCGAGAAGGCCGAGCATGCCGTCGCGGCATGCATGGCGGACGCGCAGATCGTGTGCTTCGGGCACGTGGGAGATGGCAACCTGCATTTCAATATCCTTCCATCGAGCAAGGGCGCACCGGCCGACTGGCCCCATCCGCTGGACCGCGTGCTCTACGACGTCGTGGCGGAGATGGATGGAAGCTTCAGCGCCGAGCACGGTATCGGGCAGGCGAAGCGCACGGAGCTGAGGCGCTACAAGAGCAGCATCGAAATCGACGCCATGGTCGCGATCAAGCGCGCATTCGACCCGCTTGGCCTCATGAACCCGGGGAAGCTGCTGTAGGAGCGGACGATGGAAACGCTACGGTTGGACGTCGCATCGAGGATCGTCGACGCCGCGCTCGCCACGGCGCGCGAGCAAAGTCTCAAGCCCATGACCGTCGTGGTGCTGGACAGTGGCGGTCACGATGTCGTGCTGAAGCGTGAGGACAGGTCGGGGATCCTGCGTGTCGAGATCGCGCGCGGCAAGGCGTGGGGTGCATTGGGGATGGGACTCGGCTCGCGCGAGCTCTTTCGCCGCGCCGAGCGCAATCCGGTGTTCTTCGGCGCGCTGGCGGCAGCCAGCGGCGGAAGGCTGATTCCCAATCCCGGCGGCGTACTCGTGCGCAATCACGAAGGCGTGATCCTCGGGGCGGTCGGCGTCAGTGGCGACACCTCCGATCGCGACGAGGATTGCGCCGTGGCGGCCATCGCGTCGGTAGGCTTGATCGCGGACCCGGGCTGATGGCGGCATGAACGGGTGCGCGCACTCCGGCACGGATGCGCGCAATTGAAGGTTTCGATCGATCCTCAGGGTAGATATCGCTTGCGCGCAGCCAGCGCAAGATCCGGCCGGTCGCTGCCGATCTGGTAGACGTCCTGCTGCGCCCACCAGTCGAGCTCGGCCGGCTCGTTGGTAATGCCGACGAGGAACTGCCTGCGCGGGATACGTGCGAGCAAGCGCTCGCGCGCCGCGGCGAGCAGCGTGCGCTCGAACGACATGAGGCACCCGGGGATGCGCTCCAGGCGCGCGATCTGCGCGTCGAGGCCGCCCAGCATTTGCGTCGACTGCTTGAACACGGGGCACACCACGGCGATGCCGGGTGCGATGGCGCGAGCATCTTCCAGCGACTCGGGCACGAAGCTGACGATGGTCGTGCGGCCCGCCATGCCGCGCCGCTCGACCGCGTCGAGCACCATGCGCTCGATGCCGGGGTAGCGGTCGCCCACCGCGTCGGTCTTGATCTCGACGTAAAGCTCGGTGGTGTTGCCTTCGAACACGTCGAGCGTCTGCTCGAACGTGGGCACCGTCTCGGTCGAGTCCTTGAGACGCACCTTGCCGAGTTCGGCCGCGGTTTGGCGGCGCACGAGGCCGCTGCCGTGCGTGGTGCGCTCGAGCGTCGCGTCGTGCATCACCATGAGCACGTCGTCGGCGGAGAGGTGCAGGTCGAACTCGACGCAGTCGACGCCGAGTTGAATCGCGTTGCGGAAGCCCTGCAGGGAGTTTTCAGGCCAGAGGTCGCGGCCGCCGCGGTGGCCGAGGATGCGGATCATGGGGAGGCGGGGGGCGGGAAAGCCCGTATTGTGCCTGAACAATTGTTCATGAAGAGATACACCTGCTCACTTGTCATCCCCGCGAAAGCGGGGACCCAGTCGTACCGTCACGACTGGGTCCCCGCTTTCGCGGGGATGACGACCCCGGGGAATGACACAGGCTCGCGCCCTGAGCCCGCGGCTTGCCAGACTGGCACCACCCCCGCCAGGAGCCGCCATGTACCCCAACCTCACCACCCACGCCGCCGCGCGCCTTCGCCAGCGCGGCATCCCCGCCGACGCCCTCGACTGCCTCGAGTCGTACGGCCACGTCCGCCACGACCATCGTGGCGCCGAGATCCTCTATATGGATCACCGTTCGCGGCTGGCGGCGCGGCGGTCGATGGGGGAGGCGGCGTACAAGCGTGCCGAGAAGCTGATGAACGTGTATGCGGTGGTGGCGGATGGGAAGGTGGTGACGGTGGGGCATCGGACGCGGCGGGTGAATCGCTGACCCTCGCGTCATTCGAGTCCCGTGAAGCGCGCGAACGTCCCGTGCCCCCGCCACAGGGGAACCACGGTGTTGCCGGCGGACTCGGACGCCTGCTCGACGTTGGCGAGCGCCACCGAGGCGAAATGCCCGATGCTGCTCGTCGACGAGCACGTCGCCGCGATCTCCATCCAGCTCGAGGGACGCTCCGCTTGCATCGCCGGGTAGCGCGTCGCGCGCACGACGACCCACTCGAGGCCTTTGCTGTCGCCGACGAACCAGATCGATGGGTCGAAGCCGCGGTTGCCATGCCAGGAGGTGACCTCGTAGCCCTCCTTGCGGAGCTGTTGCCGCACCACTTCGACCGCCATGTCGTGGACTTCCCAATCGGTCATCTCGATCAACGCGTCGGATACCAGCGACAGCGGGTCGACGAGCTTGCGTGTCGCGGCATCGAGCAGCCCCCAGCCCGTCTCGGTGGGGAGCCAATTGCCTTCGACGCCGACCTTGCGCATCGGCATCACGCAAGCGTGGCCGTTGGCGAGCGAGGCGACGTGTCGGAGCGCATCCGGATTGCTTGGACCCTCGACATTGCGGTCGGCATCCTCGACGCGCACGAAGAACAGCTGGTTACCGAGGCGAAACGACAGGTGCTCGACGTACGGCGGATCCGGATATCGCCGCAGCCATGACTGGATGCCGCCGTCCATCCGCGCGTCCAGGTGCCTCGCCGCGCCGACCCAGCACGGCAGGAACTCCTCCGACATCGTTGTCATATCCACGGTGTACATGGCGTCCCCACACGATGCTCCATGGGCAGCATGATCCGCGCCGCCGGGCTCACGCGGTGAGCCAGCGGAGCGCCAGAATGGCAGCATGCCGACAAGCAACAGCTCCAAATCGTGACGATCCAGGTCTTCTACACCGAGGCGATGGTCGCCGACGCGCAGACCCACTCCCCGAGTGCGCACAAGCCGGCGCTGGTCGTGGCCTCGTGGCGCAGGCTCGGCGTCGACATGGAGATCGTCGCGCCGCGGCCGGCGACCGTCGACGAGCTCGGCCGGGCACACGACCGCGCGTTCGTCGAGGACGTGCTGGCCTGCCGGCGCAACAACGGGTTCGACAACCGCTCGCCGTCGGTTGCGCGATCGCTGCCCTACACCTCGGGTGCGATGCTCGCGGCGGCGCGGGCGGCCGTCGCGTCGGGGGCCGTCGCCGTCGCACCGTGCTCGGGCTTCCATCACGCGGGCTACGCCAGTGCCGAGGGTTACTGCACGTTCAACGGCCTGATGGTGACGGCATGCGTGCTGCGCAACGAAGGCCTCGCGCGCCGCGTCGGCATCCTCGATTTCGACCAGCACTGGGGCAACGGCACACAGGACATCATCGACCGCCTGGACGCGACGTGGGTCGTCCACTACAGCGCCGGAGCGCACTGGAGCGACCCCACGCGGGCGGGCGCATTCCTGCGCCAGATCCCGGCGATCGTCGAGTCGATGGCCGATTGCGACGTCGTGCTCTACCAGGCTGGCGCCGATCCGCATGTCGACGATCCGCTCGGAGGCTGGCTGACGACCGAGCAATTGAAGGAGCGGGATCGACATGTGTTCGAAGCGGCCGAGCGACATGCGTTGCCGGTCGCGTGGAATCTTGCGGGCGGGTATCAGGAGCCGTTGAGCAAGGTGCTCGGGATCCATGACAACACGATGCTCGAGTGCGCGGCGGTGTTTGCGTAGCGCGTCGCGTGCGCAGAACGCTCGTTCGACTGCACCAAGCTCACGTGTTGAGCCAGCGCTCCCCGATCATGGCTTCACGCACGATCAAGGGAGAACGCGATGTCCAACGAGCTTTCGCCACAAGGCATCAACCTGCTGCTGACGCCGGACAAGCCGGCGCTCGTCGACGGCCAGCCGACCACGCTGCGCGTCCTCGCCCGCATCCAGTCCCCGAGTGAAGGGGAGGGCGCAGGCCCGCGTCCACCGCTGCACGTGGCCATCGTGCTCGACCGTTCCGGCTCGATGGCCGGGACTCCGCTTGACGAGGCCAAGCGTTGCGCCCGCACGATGATCGACAGCCTGGCGCCCGATGACCAGGCGGCGATCTACGCCTTCGACGACGAGATCACCTGCATCGCACCCCTGCAGCCTGCCACCGGCAAGATGGGATTGGCGGCCGCACTCGCGTCGATCGACAGCGGCGGCATGACAAACCTGCATGGCGGCTGGCAGGCCGGCGCCGGCGACCTGGCGGATCACGTCACGGCAGGCGCGATCAGCCGCGTCATCCTGCTCTCCGACGGCGCAGCCAACAAAGGCGAGACCGACCTCGAGGCGATCGCCACGCAGTGCAAGGCATTCGCGCGCAAGGGCGTGGGAACGTCCACCTACGGCCTCGGCGACCACTTCAACGAAGCGCTGATGATCGCCATGGCGAGCGCGGGCCTCGGCAGCGCCTACTACGGCCAGACCGCGGCCGACCTGGCTGAGCCGTTCGCGACCGAGTTCGCATTGCTCACCCACCTCAGCGCGCGGGGCCTCGTGCTCAAGGTGCACGCGCCCGAGGGCGTCGTCGTCAAGCTGCGCAACGACTACCAGCCTGTGGAAGGCGAACCCAATGCGTGGAGGCTGCCGGACCTCGCCTTCGCATCGGAAGCGTGGGCATTGTTCGAGGTGACCGTTCCCGCCGACCAATCCGGCGAGGCGGCCGTCGACCCGAAGCATTTGCCGATCGTCGTCAGCGTGCAGGCCGCATCGATCGACAGCACGCCGCTCTTCGTCATGGCGTCGGTGCCGCCGCTCGCTGTCCTCGACCGCGCCGAGTGGGAGCGCCTGTTGCCGGACCGGCTAGTCGCCCAGCGCGCACTGGAATTGGACGCGGCGGATGCTTTGCTGGAAGTGCGGCGCTGCATCGAAGCAGGCGACTGGGAGAAGGCGACCGCGCTGGTCGCCGCCGCCAAGGCCAAGTTCGCGTCGCACGAGTGGGCCTCGGTGATCATGGCGACGATGGAGCGCCTGGTCACGCAGCGCGACAGCCGCAAGGGAAGCAAGGAAGCGATGTTCTCCGCGCGGCGGATGAACTATCGGCTTGCAGCGCTGGACGAGCTCGACCAGAAGCTGGATGTCGAGGAGAGCAAAGCTGCGTGGCTGCGGAGGAAGGGAGAGCAGGGCAAGGGCGATCCGTTGTCGAACTAAACGCAGTTTTCAGATTCTCTTCTTGGCAGCCTTCTACGTGTCTGCGGTGGCCGAGACCGAATACAGCGCGTACTTTGGAAAAGCAACGTGCCACTTGCGGACGTCGATCAACCAAAAGCGCAGCTGCTCGGCTGCCATCGGGCGGGTAAGCCTGAAGTTTGTTTGCTGGGACATGGCCTGGTAGACATCTCGATCCGAAGCGATGAGATTGGTGAGCATGTCGATGGACTTGCTTGGGTCGTGTCCACCTTCCGTCAGAAGCGCGTCACTGGGCACGTCGTCCACTCGAACCAGAATCGGCGCGGCAGATATGTCCAATTTTGCGAAGATCTGTGGATATTCCTGGTACAGCGCATCACGTATGCCGGGAACGTCCAGCCGAACAAGTCCCCGAAGAAGTTCCAAAGTGGTGCTCAGCAATTCGGAGCCGTAGGGGTTATTTGCGGCATACCGAACGGCAGTCTCGCGCGACGGCGAGAGATACGCTTGGCCGTGCTGGAAGTTCATCGCGGAAGACTTCTGCTCGACCATGGACTCGAAAGATCCCACCTTGACCATGTAGTCATCCAGCGGCGCAAGATGCTGTTGTACCAGCGGATACAGCTTCCGGGCAAACTCGAGGAGCCGCAAGTCGGCGATTGGATTGGCGCCTCCCAAGCCGAACTCCACAATGCCTGATAAGAAAAGAGTCGACGTCCCGTGGTAAAGGGGAAAGGGAATCGTTGAGCAGTTCATGTTCTCCATCATCCCAGATCCAAACTCGAGGTGCCGGCCGATATCGTCCACGTCGGGTCTTCCAGATCGCGCATGGCCTTCCGAAGTTTCTCCGGCTCGACCACACGCTCCTCCATGGGCGTGAGCATGGTGAGCTCCTTGCCCGTGCGTGGATCGCGGCCAAGCGGCATGACCGACGGCAGGAAACTCCGCAGCGCCTCCAATATGGCTGCCTCGGTGGCGCTGGTCAGGTGGATGGCGGGGAAGCTCGCAGGAACACCGAGCGGAGAGACGAACATGGGCGAGAACAGATGCGGGCGCCCTGCGACGTCGAGCCCGAAGTCGAAGCGATCTTCGAGCACCGTGCCATCCAGCTCGAGCGCAAACGATCCACTGAGGTTCTTCCAGTTCACCTGGAACGCCGAAAGCGTCACGAGGGCGGGCGTTGGGCTGCATCGGACGTTCTTGTCGAGCCATTCGTCCAGCGCTTTCAGCCGATCCGGCGAGGGTCCCTTGGCTTGGGTATTCCTGGAAGCGTTCATGTGGGTTCCATGATCATGCAAGCGCCGAGAATGCGCGCCGCCGGGCTCACCGTATGAGCCCGGCATCAAATAGGCTGTGACCATGTTCTGCATCCGCGGCAATGAACACCACAACACGCGAACACATCGTAGGCACGCGCTGCATTGACATCACGCGACCGCTCCCGCTACCATTCACGCGCATTTCGAGTTGGGCCGACGCCCATGCCAACCTGCCTACCCGGGCAAGGTGGATCGCGAAAGCGGGATGCGGCTCCGGGGCATCGGGGCAACCAAGCGGGGGCATGGCGTCGACCCTCCGCAACGGAGGGTTTTTCGTTTGCGCTAGTCGACACGCCAGCTGATGCAACACGTCGCGATTTAGCCCCAATTTCGGGCGACGCTAAACAAGACCGCTAAACGGGGCGCCGGCCTTGGAGTCGACGTCGATGACCAGCACGTCCAGCAGTTTCCTTCGCCCGCTCAACCTCTACGGACTCGATCACCTCGAGGCCGTGCTGCTGGCCGCGCTTGCCAGCGAAGCGCCGCTGCTTCTCATCGGTGCGCACGGGACGGCCAAGTCGGCGCTGCTCAACCGAGTCGCGGGTGCCCTGGGCCTCGAGCATCGCCACTACAACGCGAGCCTCATCAGCTTCGACGACCTGCTCGGCTTCCCGGTGCCGAATGCCGCGCGCGATGGCATCCAGTACCTCGACACGCCCGAGAGCATCTGGAGCGCGCAAAGCGTGTTCCTGGACGAGATCTCCCGCTGCCGCCCGGAAGTGCAGAACAAGCTCTTCTCGCTGGTCCACGAAAGGCGCATCCAGGGACGGGCATTGTCGGCGCTGCGATTTCGCTGGGCGGCGATGAACCCGCCGCCGTGCGATATCGGTGTCGAGGACGGCGCGCAATCCGGGGACCCGCTCTCGCACGACGTGTACGAGGGCTCGCTTCCGCTCGACGCAGCGCTTGCCGATCGCTTTCCCTTCGTGGTGGCCGTGCCGGGCGTCGAGGATCTCTCGCGCAAGGACCGGCTGGCGCTAATCGCCTCGGGTGCGCAGGAAGCCGCCGGCGGCGAACATGTGGGCCGCCTCGTGGATGCCGCCCGCACCGCGCTCGGGCACGTCGACCATGCCTCGCGCGACTGGGTCTGCAACTACGTGGAAGCACTCCTCGACCTCCTTCGCGACGCCGGTCTCGCCGTGAGCGGCCGCCGCGCCGGGTACCTGTTCTCGAACGCGCTTGCCATCACCGCCGCGAACGCCGCGCTGGAGCGAGCCGTCCCGCTCGAGGACGACGCCTTCCTCGCGCTCAAGTGGGGACTGCCCCAGAGGGCCCGCGGCACCGTCGTCGACGAAGCGAAGCTCCACGCTATCCATCGCGCCGCCGTGACCGCCGCCGGTGCCCCCACCAAGTCGGTGTGGCACGCACTGCGAGCGATACGCGACCCGCTGGAAAGGCTGGCGCACGCCGTCGGTGGCGCTTCTCCCCCCATGGGGCTGCTGGAGCTGTCGTCCTTCGTCAGCGACGCGTGGGCCGGCTTCACCCTTCCGCAACGCTACGTGCTCTCGCGGCACCTGCTGTATCGCCTCTCGACCGACAGGCGCGTCACCGTGCCGTGCTACGAGGCCGTGGCCGAGCCCGTCTACGCCGTGCAGGGCTTCGTAGAACAGGCCACGCACAAGAAGGAGGTTGCGCGCCAGCGGGTCGCCGGGCACCAGAAGGTGATCACCGTGGCACGCGAGCTTGCCCGCCAGGGCGAAGACGGCGTCCAGCTTGGCAACACGCTGCTGGCCCTGGCCTTCACGACCGAGGAAGTCTTCGAGCCGGCGGTGCTGGTCGAATTCGACCGGAAGTGTCGCGCACTGTTCGTGGAGGGCGCGGCGCAGGCTTCGCCCGCGAGGGAGGCGGCATGAGCACCGCCTCGACGCACAACGCGAAGACCGCGGATCCGGGCGGTGTCCTCCACAACATGAGTTCCCCGCCGCGCAGCATCGTCAACGTCACGGCGTTGCTGGCGGACACCGCGGAGGGATGTTCGGCGAGCGGGCTGCGCACCGTCGGCTGCTTCAACTTCCTGGCGGGGTCGGATGCCGTCGTGCCAAGGCCCGTATTGCGCTCACTGCTGGGCGACAAGGGCCGCAACGGCACGGTACGCATTCGCAAGCCCATGCGTGCGGCGCTGGCCGTGGCACGCGCGGTGGATGGTGTCGTGCTGGGCGACGAGGAGCTGGCCTCGTACGACACCCGCACCACGGAGTCCCTGGAAGACGAAGTGCTCGCGCGCGTGGGCAGCTGGGACCTGGACGAGCTCGACCTCCCGCCGCTGGGCTTCGTGGCGCAGCACCCCTGGGACGAGGACGCTTACCACCCGCTGCCCATCGACCGCTCGCCCAAGCGCACGCTGGCCGTGCTCGCGCACCAGCGCGGACGCATGTTCCTGCGTGACGAAAGGCCCATCGGCTTCGCGTTGCAGCTCTACAAGCGCCACCACGTCATGGTGCCGCGCATCGGGAGGGCGCCATGAGCGCCCAATCGAGGTCGCTCGCCGCGCGCATCTGGTCGGCGTTCCCGGTGTCGCAGCCGGCCTTCGCGCGACTGCTGCAATTGCTCGACATCGAGGCCACCACGCGCATCCCCACCGCCTGCGTGACCTTCGGCGCGAGGTCCCGGCTGCTGGTGAACCCGTTCTTCGTCGAGCACGCCTGCCGCAACGATGCCGAGCTGGTGATGCTGGTGCTGCACGAGCTGCACCACGTGGTGATGGGCCACACGCAGCTCTTCCCGCGCGTGACGCGTGCCGACAACTTCGCCTTCGACGCGGTGATCAACGCGCACCTTTGCCACCTGTTCGAGAATTGGCAGGGAACGTCGCTGTTCCGCCACACGTACGCTGCCGCCGCGTTCCCGGAGGCGCTGCTGCGACCGCCCGAAGGCTGGCGCACGCGCGAGGAGCGATGGGCCCTGAAGGGGCGCGCGCTGGCGGTCCACAAGGCGCTCTACAGCGACGGGCAGGTCTCGTACTCGGACGTCCTGAAGCTGATGCCCACGCTACTCGTGGTGCCCGGGCGCGCAGGCCGCGACCCCCTCGAGGACCTGCCGCTGCTCGGCAACCACGAGGACGAGCAGCACATCCCGGCGGACCTGATGGGCGCCGTCCGCGGGATCGTCGCGCGCTGGCCGATGGTGGACCTGCGGTCGGGGCGGGACCAGGGCGGACCCTTGTCGGAAGACACGATCCAGGTGGCCGAGGCCCAGCGCGGTGCAATCGCGGCGATCCGGCGGGCGGTGCTGAAGGTCGCGCAACGTCATCCGGGTACGCTCAAGGGCGGGCTCCGCACCGCGCAAGCCGAAACGCTCGAGCCGTTCCGTACCCGGGCTGACCGCCGCGGGTATTGGCGCGAGGCCGGGGGCGAGGAGGTCCTGCTGTGGCGGGGCACTGCGGGGGCCGTGTCGCGCGACACTGTCGGCCGCGTGCACCTCTACGTGGACGTGTCAGGCAGCATGGCCGACGTGCTGCCGCTGCTCTACGGCGCCATCGTGCCCCTCCTCGAGCACATGCACCCGCGCGTGCACCTCTTCAGCACGGAGGTGGTGGACGTCGACCACGCGGCGCTGCGCCGCGGCGTCGCGACCTCCACCGGCGGCACCGACATCGCCGACGTCACCCAGCACATGCTGCGGCACGATGTGCGCCGCGCGGTCATCGCCACCGACGGATGGGTGGGTGCGGTGCCACAGGAGCACGTGCGCCTGCTCGCGGCAAGGCGATTGCGCGTGGCCGGGGTGATCACCCATGGCGGCGAGGCCGATTTCCTGGGGCCGCTGCACGGCCACGCGGTCCGGCTGCCCCAACTGTCGTTGAAGGAGGCCGCATGAGTTCGTCCCCCATCGCCCACCAATGGCTGCAGCGCGGCGAGGCCGTCGAGTGCGCCGAATGGGTGCTCCCCGGCCATCCCGACAAGCTTTGCGATGCAGTGGCCGACAGCATCGTCGGTGCGGTGTCGCGCCTCTCCGCCCGCGGGCAATGCGGCATCGAAGCGGCCTGCGTCTTCGACAAGCTGGTGGTCACCGGCCGCATCGCAATCGAGGACGCGGAAGCCGCGCGCGTCGTGGAAGCAAACCTCGACGCCTGGGTGCGCGACGCCTGGCGCGCAGCGGGGTATGGGAAAGACGCCGCCGGCCACGCGTGGGGCCCGCGGCCGGAGGACCTGCACATCACCCGGCATCTCCGGCTCGCCCCCTTCGACGAAGGCGAGGCGCCCCTGCGCCATCTCTCGGACGACCAGGCGATCTGCGTGGGCTACGCCAACGCGATCGAAGGATGCGCAGGGCTTCCACCTGCGCACTGGCTCGCGCGACGAATCGCACGCACGCTACATGACTTGCGCGCCGCGAAAGGCGCGGGGCAGGTCGGCCCCGACGGCAAGGTGCTGGTGCGCGTGGCGAGGAGCGGCCATTCGTGGCGCCCGTTGGCCGTCTCCATCTCGCTCAACCACCATGAAGGCAGCGACTGGATGTTCCTGGACGGGTTCGCCCGGGAGGCCGTCGAGACGGCCTGCGCCGGGCTGCCCACGCCGCACGTCACCCTCAACGGCGCCGGCATGTTCGTGTGCGGCGGACCCAATGGCGACAACGGCCAGACCGGCAAGAAGCTGGTCATGGACGCGTATGGGCCGACCGTGCCCATCGGCGGCGGCGCGTGGTCGGGCAAGGACCTCTGGAAGGTGGACCGGCGCGGAGGGCTGCTCGCCCGGGCGTTGGCACGCTGGCTGGTGGGCAAGGGAGGGTTCGGGGAAGCGCAGGTCACGCTCGAGTACTACCCCGGCAGTGACGCACCGGACCGCGCCTACGCGATTGCCGATGGGGAGAGGCTCGAACTCGCGGTGGGAGGACTCACGGGAGACGTGGTCACCCCGCTGCTGCAGCGGGCATGCGGCGTGGAAGCGCCCACCCCGCATGGATCGGGCCTGTGCACAACGCTGGGGAAAGCCAATATGTTGGCGCGAGCCCATATCGAAGGCGCCTCGCGCGCACTTGCCGACATGGCGCGGTGGGGGCACCACCAACGGCTGGAGGGGGCACTCGACGCCCTGCTCGACGCCGATCCGCCGTGGTCGCCCTTCGCCTGCGTGTTGACATCGGCCCGATATTTGCAAGAGCCAGCCGTCCCCTTGGCGGACGCCCCGCAGCAGCCATGAACCAGACCGAGCGCATCTACAAGATCAAGGACTTGCTGAACGAGCAGGGGCTGGTCTCACGCCAGACCTTCCTCGACACGCTCGAGGTGTCGCTCGCCACGTTCAAGCGTGACCTCGTCTACATGCGCGACCGGCTGCATGCGCCCGTCGTGTGGGACGGCGACGCGGGCGGCTACCGCTTCGACAAGGCGCCTTCGGTCGGTCCTCGCTTCGAGCTACCTGGCCTGTGGTTCACCGAAGAGGAGGCCTACGCGCTGCTGATGATGCAGCACCTTCTCTCGTCGCTCGACCAGGGCGGCCTGATCGGGCCGCACATCGCGCCCCTGCTGGAGAAGATCAACAGCGTGCTGGGGAGCGGCGACGCGACAGCGACCGAGGTACGCAATCGTGTACGGCTCTTGTCGTTCGCCAAACGCAAGATGCCGCTGGAGTTCTTCTCGCAGGTGGGCAGCGCGATCTTCAAGCGCAAACGATTGCGCATCGACTACTACGCGCGCAGCACCGATAAGCACACCTCGCGCGAGGTGTCACCGCAGCGCCTGGTGCACTACCGGGAGAATTGGTACCTGGACACGTGGTGCCACCTGCGCGACGACCTGCGGAGCTTCTCGATGGACGGGCTACGTGGGGTCGAGGTGCTGGATGCGCCGGCGAAGGAGGTGTCGCTCAAGGAGCTCGACGACTACCTGTCGACGAGCTACGGAATCGTGCGTGGGGGCGAGGCCAAGTGGGCGAAGCTGAGGTTTTCGAAGGAGCGGGCGAGGTGGGTGGCGTCGGAGGTTTGGCATCCGGAGCAGAGGGGGTCGTTTGATAAGGAGGGGAGGTATTTGCTGGAGCTGCCTTATCGGGATGATCGGGAGTTGGTGATGGATATTTTGCGGCATGGGGGCATGGTCGAAGTAATCGATCCCAAGTGCTTGCGAACAAGAGTGGGGAAGGTGCACGAGCAGGCCCTTACGATCAACTCATCGTCGAGAACATAGTGCTAAACGCGCACCCCGTTGAATGTGGAACGGAAGAGACAATGAGGATGTACCCCAGTGACGTGTTTGGGTCTAGATAATTTCCGGACCCGAACAAAAGTTTGGTGGTCGACGAAAGACTGGAAGAATGCAAATATCACAATTCTCCGCGTGCCTTCCCTGTGCCCGCTGTCTCCATTCACATCAAGTCACAAGTAAAGACGTGTGCTAGAGGATCTATTGGTACCGCCGTGTCCATCTGTGGGTACAAAAAGTATGGAAGAAACAGACACTGGATTCGTCTACATTCTCGCTAACAATGCAATGCCAGGTCTTGTGAAGATCGGATTCTCCGGACGGGCTCCGGAAGAGCGGGCTACGGAGCTAAGCACAACTGGGGTACCACTCCCGTTTACCGTGGTGTACGCAGCGCAAGTGGCGCAACCTTCGATGTGCGAATCTCACGTTCACAGCAATTTGGCCTCGCTCCGAGTTGCGCCGAATCGGGAGTTCTTCCGCATTTCAGTCTCGGCGGCAATTGCCGTGGTCGAAGATGTGAGCGCACGCCTTGGGCTAAAGCGCACACCCGTGCAGCTGGAATCTCCGTATAGAGGACCGCTACTCGGATACAACCTATCGCCGATGGCGCCGCCGGCAGATCCGGAATACTTCGAAGCCGCCGTGCAGTACTACCCAGGGATTCCCACTATAGGAGCCGATGAAGCATCAGGGGTGCCGACTCGCGAGAGAACTTGGTATCCGGACCAAAATATATCTAAGACGGAGGGCGGGACAATCCACTGCCCTAGTTGCGATGGAAGATTTCGCTACGTGGCTTGTCGTGCCAATGGCTTCCTCCCTCCGGTCACCGTTCCGTGCGAAAGGTGTGGACGGACCATATTCATTGCTTGATTGCGCTTGCTGGCCGTGGCGATTTGGATTTCGACATTTATGCATCCCGCCTTCGCGCCAATGCGTCTGCCGCAACAATTGTAAGTTGAGGATGTCGGGCATTGGCGAGGAGCGGGGGGTGCAACTCGCGTCTTATCGGGACCAAATCTTGCTCAGGAGGAGCGGTGACGTAATCGAGGATCTGCGCGATTTGACAACGCCCGCGGCAAGTGTGAGCGAGCACCCCCCAAAGTGCTTGCCGCTTTCAGCGGCGGGTTGCTCAGGATCCGAAACGACCAAATGCCTGACCAGGGGGCGGCATCGCTCACTTCTTGAATCAAGTGGTCTGGGAATCATGAGATGAAAGTTTGTTACGTAGACGAGAGCGGGAACAATGATGCCGATCCATGCCTCGTCATGGTAGGCATCCTGGCGGACGTCGCACGCCTAAACAGAACCGTGGTCGAATTCGGGGAGATTTTCGACGAGGTACAAAAACTCTTTCAGGAGAATCTTCGCGAACTGAAGGGCGCAAAGATGATCTTCGGTCGAAATCGGTGGAAGAAAATCGACGCACAGACGCGCAAAGGCCTAGCTGAAACAATATGCAAATGGGTTTGCGCGCGCAAGCACCACCTCGTCATTGCTGCGGTTGACCGCGTAGCGTTTTCGAACTCGAAGGGTCCATGGTTGCCCAGGCAGGACCCATGGCTTGCAGCAGCGCTTCATATTGCGCTTCAGCTGCAAAAGAATAATCAGGAACACGCGAAGAACAAGGGCCGCACCTTCGTAATCTTTGACGAAAACAAGATCGGCTCCGACAACCTATCCGAGCTCCTTTGGGCGCCCCCATCCTGGACAGACGACTACTACGCGCGCAGCGCGAAACGGCCGCCGCTAGATCAGCTCATCGACAGTTCATTCACGGTGAAGTCGCACCATGCAGGTTTGGTTCAAGTGGCGGATCTATATGCGTTCGTGTTTCGCCGATGGGCAGAATTTAGACAATTCGGGCTGCCCGAGGAATGGGATGGCGAGCAGCCGTTCATTGATGATCTCGTGGGGATTCTTCAATCACGCATTGTGGCGCGGAGCGTTCGCCATCCTAAAAGGACGCCGTCCGATTCCGCGAAATGGTTCACAAATATTACGCCCGCATGCTTCGTAGATTTGTGAACTTACAAAGTTATTGTGCGCATCTTCCCGAAGCCAAGGGCGGAAGCGTCTGCACCTTCAATACGTTAGCTATCGTCAGCCAAGTCAATTGAAAGTCCTTCCTGCATCGTTAGTTCTCCCAGGGCACGCGGATTACGATGAATTGGTAGCCTTGCGCTGCGAAATCGTGAAACGATCTGGTGGCCTATATGAATTGCGTGAGCAATTTCCGGAGAGGATTCGGCAGGCCATCAATGAAGTAATCGACACGCCGCGAACTGGGCGACTGACAATTAAAGAGCTCGAGAAAACGGAAAAAACCTATATCGGCACTAAAATTGAGATCCTTGTCAGAGATTTTCTGGGAATTCCGAAGGGTAGGCTTGACTTGGAAATCAACGGTAAGGATGTCGATGTAAAGAACACGGTAGGGAGCACATGGATGATTCCAACTGAAGCATACGGACATCCTTGTATTCTAATCGCATCCGATGAGACCAAATCTACGTGTCATCTTGGCGTAATGATTGCAAAGCCCGCGTATCTAACAAGCGTGCCAAATCAAGACGGAAAGTGCGGCGTTTCGGCGGCAGGGTTCAATCATATATTGTGGATTCTCAAAGACCAGCCCCTGCCTCGCAATTTGCTTGCCCAATTGGACGTTGCGACGAGTCGCTACATCACAGAGATGAAGAATGTTAGCGCGACCCAACGGATATTCCGCCTATTTTCCACCGTGCTACGAGAGCCAATCACAAGGGAAACAATTAGAGCTGTGGCTAGACAATTGGGAGATCCAATGAAGCGTTTGCGCCGCAATGGAGGCGCCAGGGATCTATTGTTGGCGAAAGGGATTGCAGTTCTGTCTGGCAGGCAGCATGGGGCTGTAATCGATCAATTAAAATTGCCACGCTGCAGGAACGACGAATTCATTGCCATCGACATACGTACGATGGAAGAGAAGCAAACATTGCAAGCCGCGAACCTTCTTGCATAGGGAATGGAACGTAGCGAAAACATGCGCCGTATTCGTAGCGCTGACACCGGGCCGGAGCGCGCGGTGCGCTCGATTGTGTCGAAGCTTGGATACCGCTATCGTCTGAATCGACGTGATCTCCCGGGATGTCCTGATTTAGCCTTTATCGCGAAGCGCAAGGCGATCTTTGTCCACGGTTGCTTCTGGCACCAGCATCGATCGTGCAACGAAGGACGTCTCCCCAAGTCGAACATATGCTATTGGGAGCCGAAATTGAGGCGCACTCAAATGCGAGATCGGTCCGCAAAGAGCGCTCTGACGAGACTTGGGTGGAAGTATCTGACCGTTTGGGAATGTGAGTTGGGTCGCCTCGACAGAGTCACCAAACGGCTTCAGGAGTTCCTAAACGAGCGATCGCCGCGTTCTTGAAAATCCGAAGTTACACATAGGGGAACGTGTGTATGCGATGGTAGCCGTGGCCTATTTTCGCGCAAAGTGCTACGCCCGTCGTAGTCGGCTACGAGCCCACTTTTCGATCGCTAGTTGCACCTGAGAGCCAACGGCGCGTGCTACAGGCGGCGGAAATGCATTACCGATCTGGCGATATGCGGCGGTTTTCTTTCCAAAGAACTCCCAGTCGTCGGGGAAGCCTTGTAGCCTCGCGACCATGCGCGTTGTGAGGCGCGGGCGACCCACGAACTCGCGGGCGGGAGACGCATCGGCGATTCCCATTCCATCCACCCCCAAACTGGCCCAAGCTCGCTTGGCTCGAGTCGGTCCGAGATCGGGACCGCCATGCTTCTTACTGCCGCCCACTACTGTTGGAGCGATGTCGCCGGCCAGCTCCTTCCATCGATTGGCTTGCCGCCAACCATTTGACGACATCAAGTCATATAAAGCCGCTCCAACAGACATCGGAGGGGATGTCGACGGAACCGGCCATGAAAAGTGAGGAGCTATTTCCTTTCGCAAGCCAACAAAAACGACACGCGGCCGCAGTTGCGGGACGCCAAATTCGGAAGCATTTAACAGCCTCCAATCTGCCTCATAGCCGAGCGCGCGGAGCTGCCGTATTATCTTTCCACGATAGGCGTCAAAGATCGAATCAAGAAGGCCGCGCACATTTTCCAACATGACGGCGTCGGGTCGACACTCGTCAACAAGTCGAATCGCCTCGGGAAATAGGTCACGATCATCACCTCTGCCCAACTGCTTGCCTGCTCTGGAGAATGGAGGACATGGAACTCCGCCCGAAACGAGGGAGATGCCCTTAAAGTTCCTTGCTGAAATCGAACGGACGTCTGCCTCAATCACGTTCCACAATGGACGATTTATACGCAGAGTATTGCAGGCCGCTGAGTCGTTCTCGACAAGCCCAATGTGAGAGAACCCAGACTGCTCTAAGCCGAGAGCTTGGCCGCCGGCGCCAGCGCAAATTTCAAAAGACTCCATTGTTCTGTGTGGCGTGCGGTTGCGGTAGCAGAAAATTATATGTCATTGTCACGATGGAGAAAAGTAAGTAAGCCGTCGCCTGAACATACATGGCGACTGAATCCACTCCGCGGAGCGCGGCCGCGAGCTCATCGGCGCACCAGTTCATCTGGGGCTTGCCGCGCGCTGGCCCTAAGCAGTCACGCTTGTTCTCTGGTCTGGTGCCGACCTTTTGCGCGACAGCCCGATCTTCGCGGTTCGCGCCGAATTCAACGCCATCGTAGGGTACGAGGTGGAGTGCTTGCCAGACCTTCTTAGGCGCCCTGCCCCTCGAGTGTCGTCGTCGTAGCCTTGCTGGGTTCCTCGAAGCAATGCCAATCGTACGAGTGTTACACAGGCTGCCAATCTCGCGCGGGTGCTTTCAGTTCATGGCTAACAGGACACGCGTCTGCACGCTATCGGCCATTTGCCGCTCGCCCGGCACGACTCCGCGTAGCGCGAACCTCGGCAATGTTGCATCATCCCGCACTCGAAGTGGCCCGTGTCGAGTGGGCTGCGCAACGGCATGGGTACCTCAGGAGTGACTCTCGAGTTCCTGCTGAGTGATGCGGCTCACTTCGTTCGCCTCTTGGCTTTCTTTCTTGGGGACTTCTTTTTTCCGGTGCCCTGTCCGTCGAACTTCTCCATACGCACGTTAAGAAGATCGTTGGCGAATCCTCGAACCAGCAGAGCCTCCAGACTATTCACCATCGCCTTTTCAACTTCGTACGCACTGACGTAGGCAGCGAGATCGTTTAGGCGAAGCTTTGTGCGAGTGGGCTGCCTCTGTTTTTCGTAAGCTGGTTTGAATGCTTGGCGACGCGTCGGATGTCTGACTCGGTAGACCGACTGAGTGTCGCGGTCCCGATTGAAGACGTTTTTCATTTCGGACCAGAGCGATAGCTCTTTGGCCTTTCCGGTATAGATGGCTCGTCCCCGCGTGTCATAGAAAATGTAAATTCCTTTCGAACTGCTCAGCTTGGCCCGAAGCTGAACGTGCAGCGGGTTGTCATCTTTGCCCGTTGGAAACAGCTCATACTTCATCCCACCAGTCGACTCAACTGCATCTATTGGAAAGAACTCCACTATCGGCCGCAACGTCGTCTGTTGTGCTTTCGCCACAGCGACACGGGAAGCCTTGTCGATAGCGTTGGCAACCTGGCGTGCTGTGATTGATTTCTTCGAACGCTTCCATCCCCCTAATGCAATCTCGCTCATTCCAAGGTGGTGAGCGAGCGCGCGATCGGTCTTGATTGCCAACTTGCGCTTAAGCTCGACTACGAGGTCCTTCCCCTTCATCACGCAGCCCTCCGGTCGATCCAACGGCCCTCGCTCATAACCCTAGCGAGCCTCTTGCTGCCTCGCGGGCGGCGGGTCACGAACTCAACAACTTCCTACACCACGTCCGGGGATACAACCCAAGAGTTCTAATCCCCTACCACGCACTAAATGCAATAACTTGAGCGCCGCTCCCGTCGGCCTCTTCTGCCCGATCTCCCACTTCTGCACCGTCGATACGCTCGTATTCAGCAACCTGGCAAACACCGCCTGACTCACCCGCGCGTCCTCGCGAATGCGCTTGATTTGCTTAGGTTTTAGTGTTGGCACGGGAGGCACGCAAAGTTGGTCGAAATCACGCAACGTGACTCGATCCATCGCGCCAGCCTTGTGCAGGCCCTTCGCGGTCTCCAGGACCGCTTGAAGGATTGGGGAAGGGTTCTTAGGCATCGCCATCGAGTTCGACGAGTTCTCCGGCTTGGATAGCGCGCGACAGCTCCTGCGCAGTCAACGAGAGCAGGTGATTCGCCAGCTTGTTCAATGCTTCCTGTTCGTTCGGATCGATGTTGCTGCGCTCGTTCTTCTGAAAGCCGTACAGGAATACCCAGCGGTTTGCCCTGTTCGTGGAAACCAGGGTGCGAAATCCGCCGCTCTTCCCGCGTCATGGTAGACCGATTCGCTTCTTGACCAGGCCGCCGCCGAGTTGGGCGTCGGGCCAGTTTCCATTTCACGGACGGGGTAGCGAAGAAGATCCGAAGCCACTCCATGCTTGGTCGCCCAGCGGTCGAACCATCGGGTCTTGAAGATCACTACGGGGCGTCTCGATTTGCACTATAGCACTAAGTGCTATAGTGTGGAACTGGCGACTCCGCCCCGAAGAGGCGGACCGCTGGCGAGAGCTCGCAAGGCGCAGAACCATCGAAGTACGCTAGCCGCAGGCGACACCTCCGGCTATGGCCAATCGACGTGCGCGCCCGAGCCTCTTGAGGTGCAGCGATCAATTTGGCGTAAGCAGCCTCACCGTTGGAAAGTGTCGTCTGTACCTCCTCGCATCCCGCGTAATCACCCCGCCCCTCACGACCGCGGCATGCGCCCCAATGAAGAAGTCCGCCAGTACGTTCGGCCTGGCTCCCCCATCCCGTCGATATTGCAAGTAGGCCCGCCCCGCCAGGAACAGGGCCGCACGCGGTAATTCCCGCAGCTCGATGCCCATTGCGTGGATCGATTGATCCACGGCGTCGACCGACTCGAATGACAGCGATAGCTCCGAGTAGATGACGGGGTTGATGATCAGCTCATGCACCTGCGCCTGCGCACGGAGCTGGCCGATGGACCAGTCTGCCCACACCAGGTCGTCCTGCAGCACATCCAGCAAGACGTTGGTGTCGACGAGCATCATCGCGCTTCAGTCCTCGCCGCGCAGCAATGCCATCAACTCATCTGTGCGCCACTTGACTTGCGCCTTGCCGCGCGCCGATTCGAAGCGGTCGCGCTTGCTGGCTTGGCGGGCGTCGGCCTTTTGCACGACGACCTGGCCTTCACGGTTGACGTCGAACTCGACCCCGTCCCCAGGGTTCAGCCGAAGTGCGTCGCGAACCTTCTTTGGAATGGTGACCTGCCCCTTGATGGTCATTGTCGTGGCCATATTGGATCCTTGGAGGTATTACCCAAAGAGAAATTGTAATACCACTTGGGAGTAGTACCGAATGCGCGATCGTCCAAGGCAACAGCTGGTGCGCATGACGCTCCCCACGATCCTGAAACCGGTCGCTGCTCGACCGCCATAGGTCGAGTGGCGGACTCCCCATGCCCGAACGGCTGAGCCACGCTCCCTTTCTTGTCCCAAATCAACCCCTTGCCTTAGCCTTCCCGCGCCAACGGGCGTAAAATCCCGTCCAGCCCCTGCCAAGGGGCCGCTTCCGCACGCCCATGACCCTCTTCGCCCTAGGCCTCAACCACACCACCGCGCCCCTCGACGTGCGCGAGCGTGTTGCGTTCGCGCCGGAATCCCTGGGCGACGCGCTGCGAAACCTCACCCGCGCCCGCAAGGTCAAGGAAGCGGCCATCCTCTCCACCTGCAACCGCACCGAGGTGTACTTCCACGATGGCGTACCGGACGAGGTGGCCGCCTGGCTGAACGAGGCCCACAACCTCCCCGGCGACGCGCTGCAGCCGCACCTCTACACGCTGGGCAACGAGAAGGCGGTGGCGCACGCCTTCCGCGTGGCCTCGGGCCTCGACTCGATGGTGCTGGGTGAGCCGCAGATCCTCGGACAGATGAAGCAGGCGGTGCGCTCGGCCGAGGCGGCGGGCTCGCTGGGCCTGGTGCTCAATCGCCTGTTCCAGCGCACCTTCGCGGTGGCGAAGGACGTGCGCACCAATACCGACATCGGCACGGCGTCGATCTCGATGGCGGCGGCGTCGGTGAAGCTCGCCGAGCGCATCTTCCCCTCGCTCGCCGACCAGCGCCTCTTGCTCATCGGCGCGGGCGAGATGATCGAGCTCGCGGCGACGCACTTCGCGGCGCAGAAGCCGCGCGCCATCACGGTGGCCAACCGCACGCTGGAGCGGGGGCGCAAGCTCGCCGACCGCTTCGGCGCCGACGCGATCACGCTGAACGAGATGCCGGACCGGCTCTCGCAGTTCGACATCATCGTCACCTGCACGGCCAGCACGCTGCCCATCCTGGGCAAGGGGCTGATCGAGCGCGTGATCAAGCAACGCCGCCACGCGCCGGTGTTCATCGTCGACCTCGCCGTGCCGCGCGACGTCGAGCCCGAGGTGGGCGCGCTCGACGACGTGTTCCTCTACTCCGTCGACGACCTGGCCGCCATCGTCAAGGACAACCTCGCCATCCGCCGCGAGTCGGTGGTGCAGGCCGAGGCCATGATCGCCGAGCAGACCGACCACTTCCTGCGCTGGCTCGACGGCCGCGCGGTGGTGCCGACCATCTCGGCGCTGCACGGCCACCACGACGCGATGCGCGCGGGCGAGCTCGAGCGCGCGCGCCGCATGCTCGCCACGGGCTCGACGCCCGAGGCTGCGCTGGAAGCGTTGGCGCGCGGGCTTACGAGCAAGCTGATGCATGGCCAGCTGGCTGCGCTCAACCAGGCGGGCGATGCCGAGCGTGCGGAGTTGATCGCGCTGTTCCAGCGGATCTACAAGCTGCCTGAGCATT
Source organism: Casimicrobiaceae bacterium (assembly GCA_044226535.1). Lineage (GTDB taxonomy): Bacteria > Pseudomonadota > Gammaproteobacteria > Burkholderiales > Casimicrobiaceae > VBCG01. The sequence continues at coordinate 168,454 of JBGAGT010000006.1, forward strand.
AGCTCCCGTCATTCCCGCGAAACTTGCCCCCGAGCGCTTCAATCGGGGGGCGGGAACCCACATGCTGTCGTCCCCGCGAGGCTTGTCCCCGAATGAAGTTATCGGGGAGCGGGGATCCAGCCGTACCGTTAATACTGGGTCCCCGCTTTCGCGGGGATGACGAAGATGAAACCTTCCCTCCGCCTCAAGCTCGACCAGCTCGACGCCCGCCTCGCGGAGGTGGACGCGCTTCTCGCCGCGCCGGAGACGGCGCAGGACGCGCAGAAGCTCCGCGAGCTCTCCAAGGAGCGCGCCGAGATCGAGCCCGTGGTATCGCTGCTCGGCGAGTACCGCGCGGCCGAGCGCGACCTGGCCGCGGCAGACGAGCTCGCGCGCGACGCGTCGATGAAGGACTTCGCCGACGAGGAGCGCGATGCGGCGCGCGCGCGCATGGAGGTGCTCACGCTCGAGCTGCAGGCGGCGCTCCTGCCCAAGGACGCGGCCGACGAGCGCAACGTGTTCCTGGAAGTGCGCGCGGGCACGGGCGGCGACGAGTCGGCGCTCTTCGCGGGCGATCTCATCCGCATGTACACGCGCTATGCCGAGCGGCAGCGCTGGAAGGTCGAGCTCGTGTCCGAGTCGCCGAGCGACTTGGGCGGCTACAAGGAAGTGATCGCGCGCATCGTGGGCAACGGCGCGTACTCGAAGCTCAAGTTCGAGTCGGGCGGGCACCGCGTGCAACGCGTGCCCGAGACCGAGGCGCAGGGGCGCATCCACACCTCCGCCTGCACGGTGGCCGTGCTGCCCGAGGCCGACCCGATCGCCGACATCACCATCAACCCGGCCGACATCCGCATCGACACCTTCCGTGCCTCGGGCGCGGGCGGGCAGCACATCAACAAGACCGACTCGGCGGTGCGCATCACCCACCTGCCCACGGGCCTCGTCGTGGAATGCCAGGACGACCGCTCGCAGCACCGCAACCGCGCGCAGGCGATGTCGGTGCTGGCCTCGCGCCTGCTCGACCGCGAGCGCAGCGAGCGGCAGAGCAAGGAGGCGGCGCATCGCAAGTCGCTGATCGGTTCGGGCGACCGCAGCGAGCGCATCCGTACCTACAACTTCCCGCAGGGCCGCGTCACCGACCACCGCATCAACCTCACGCTGTACAAGATCGACGCGATCATGGACGGCGAGCTCGACGAGCTCGTCACCGCGCTGTCGCAGGAATTCCAGGCCGAGCAGCTCGCCGAGCTGTCGGGCGAGGCGTGAAGCCGCCCAAGCCCTGGCTCACTACCGATCGCCTGGCACTGCGCGAGTTCACGCTCGCCGACGCGAGCGACATCCTGCACCTCGACTCCGACCCGCGGGTGATGAAGTACATCAACGGTGGCAAGCCCTCGACGCCGGAGGAGGTGGCGGCGACCATGCGCCGCGTCACGCGCAACTACGCGCTGTACCCGGGGCTCGGCACGTGGCGGGTGGAGCGGGGCGGTGCCGGCGGCAAGGGCGGAAGCAAGGTGGGCGGCGCGAGCGCCGTCAAGGGTAGCGGCAGCTTCATCGGCTGGTGCTCGCTCAAGTACATCCCGCGCACGCCCGACATCGAGGTGGGCTACCGTTTCGTGCACGACGCCTGGGGCCATGGCTATGCCACCGAGTGCGCGCTCGCGATGGTGCGCTACGGATTCGTCACGCTCACGCTCGATCGCATCATCGGCGTGACCGACCCGGGCAATCTCGCGTCGCAGCACGTGCTGCAGAAGGCGGGGCTCGCATCGCGGGGCTGGGGCCGCTACTACGGCCTTCGGCTGCGCGTTTTCGCCAACGAGCGCGACGCATGGATTGCGACGCATTGATCCCGCTCACCGTCCGCCAGGCGTTGCTGGCTGTGGGCCTCGCGCCGATCGATGCGCAGGTGTTGCTGGCGCATGTGCTGGGCAGGGATCGCGCGTGGCTGGTGGGGCATCGCGACGACGTATTGCCACAGAAAGAAATTGAGCATTTTATTGCCTTGGCAAAGCAGCGCCGCGAGCAGGGCGAACCCATTGCGTACCTCGTTGGCCGGCGCGAATTCCATGGCCTCGACTTGGCGGTGACGCGCGACGTGCTGATCCCGCGCCCCGAGACCGAGACGCTGGTCGAGCAGGCGCTGATCGCACTCGATGCGATGGCGAAGGCGCGTGCGCCGGATGGAGAACGCGCGGGCGCAGGAGAGCGCCAAGCGGCAAGCAACGCCGCGGCGAGCTCTGTACTTCGAGTCCTCGACTTGGGCACCGGCTCGGGCGCCATCGCGCTCGCCATCGCCCACGCGCGACCGCGCACGCACGTCACCGCCGTCGACCGCTCGCCCGCGGCGCTCGACGTGGCCCGCGACAACGCCGCGCGTCTCGCCATCGCCAATGTCGAATTCGTCGAATCGGACTGGTACGGCGGGCTGCGCGAAGGTGTACCGGCCGTCATCCCCGCGAGGGCCTGCCCCCGAGCGAGGTTATCGGGGGCGGGGACCCAGCGCCGCTCCTTCGACCTGATCGTCGCGAACCCGCCCTACATCGCTCCCGACGACCCGCATCTCGCCGAGGGCGACCTGCGCCACGAGCCGCGCGAGGCGCTCACGCCGGGCGGAGACGGACTCTCGGCGCTGCGGCGCATCGTCGCCGAGGCGCCCGCGCACCTGGTACCCGGTGGTTGGCTTGCCGTCGAGCACGGGTACGACCAAGGTGAGGCGGTGAGGGCGCTGTTCGCGGAGGACGGGTTTAGCGACATCCGGGCCGCGCGCGACCTGGCGGGTATCCCGCGGGTGGTGACCGGCAGGCTTGCGCCCTCCTGAACCGGGTTGATGATCACGCCGCCTGTGCGTGGAGCCTGACGCCCAATGCGCGCGCGACCTTGAGTATGGTGGCAAAGCTGGGATTGCCGTCACTGCTCAGCGCCCGATAAAGGCTTTCGCGGCTGAGGCCGGCGTCCTTCGCAACTTGGCTCATCCCTTTGGCGCGAGCGATATCGCCAAGGGCCTTTGCAATGCCCGGCGCATCATCCGGCGCCTCCTCGAGCCACGCGTCCAGGTACGCCGCCATTTCCTCGACCGTACGAAGGTGATCGGCGACGTCATAGGGCGTCGTTCGGGTCCTGCCGGTCTTCTTCGCAGTACGGGCCATGGTGTCACTCCTCAAATCTGCTGGCCAATTTGAGGGCCAGTTGAATATCTTTCGATTGGCTCGACTTGTCACCTCCAGCCAAGAGAAGCAACAAGCGGTCGCCGCGCTGCGAGTAATAGACCCTGTATCCGGGGCCGAAGTCGATCTTGAGTTCGGAAACGCCGCCCGCCAGGTTGCGAAACTGTCCGGGATTGCCGGCGATCAATCGCTCGACGCGAACCAGGATACGAGCTCGACCGACAACGTCCTTGAGCGAGTCGATCCAATTCGCATATTCATCGGTTTTCTCGATTCGCACAGTGCACTGTAGCTTATGGGCTACATATTGTCAATGCGGGATTACCTGGATCGCAGCAAGATTCTCAAGGCGGTAACATCCTCGGATTCTCTGCAAATCATGCCCCACGACCCCACCTCCGACGCCCCGGGCCCCGACCTCGCATCGGCCACGACCTCGCGCCACCACGTCCTCCGCGACACCATCGGCCGCATCATCGGCTCGTCGCGGCTCGTGGTGCTGCTCGCGGTCATCGGCAGCTTCGTCGCCGCGGTGTCGCTGCTGATCTACGAGTTCAGCGTGGTCGCCTCGCTGGTCATCGACATGCTGATGACGCGCGACCTCTCGCCCAAGGCGGCCAAGGCGTTCGCGGTGGGCATGATCGAGGCGGTGGACGTGTTCCTGATCGGCATCGCGCTGTACATGATCAGCCTGGGCTTCCACGTGCTGTTCGTCGACCCCACGCTGCCCGTGCCGCGCTGGCTCAAGTTCCGCGACCTGGATGACCTGAAGTCGAACCTCGTGAGCGTGGTGGTCGCGGTGCTGGCGGTGATGTTCCTGCGCCAGGCCATCGCCACCTACGCCGACGTGCCGTTCCTCACCTTCTCGGCGAGCGTGGCGCTGATGATCGTGGCGCTGACCTTCTTCCTGGGGAAGGTGCAGAAGAAGGAGTAGGCCCCCCGTCATCCCCGTATAAGCGCCCGTCACCCCCGCGAAAGCGCCCGTCATCCCCGCGAAAGCGGGGACCCAGTCGTACCGTTCCATCTGGGCCCCCGCTTTCGCGGGGGTGACGTTCGCGGGGGTGACGTTCATCGCCGTGCGCCGCATCCCGTCGCCCCCCGGGGCGCCCGATCGCCAGCCGGGAATCCCTCCCGCCCGAGGCCCTACAATGGCGCCCCTTTCCCCATTTCCAGGGACGTCCATGTTCCGTCTCGCCTCCGCCGTCGGCGCCATCGCGCTGGCGGCCGCCATCGCGCTACCCGCGCAGGCCCAGAAGCCCCGCATCGAAAAAGCCGCCGACCTTCCGCGCTTCACCTACCCGGTGAGCGGCAAGGTCGAGGCGATCGTCACCGACCCCGCCAAGTTCGCCGATTTCGCCAAGGCGGTGCGGCGCGACACCGAGTCGATCCTCGACAAGTACGACATCGCCGACCGCGAGATGCTGCGCTCGCTCGAGGGGCTGCTGGCGCGCCTCGACTACCTCGACGGCAACTACGACGCCGCGGCCAAGCGCGTGGCGCACATCCGCGAGCTCGAGGAGAAGCCCTCCAGCAAGCTGATGTCGGGCGTGTCGATGGACGCGATGATCGCCGCGCACAAGGGCAACCTGCAGGGTGACGCGTACGCCAAGGCGGTCGGCGGCGACATCCGCGCCAAGCTCGACAAGATGCCCTACAACGTCGTCGCCAACGACGTGCGCGAAGCCAAGGCCAGCGCCGAGATCCGCAGCGAGGCGCTGGTGCTGGGCTACGTGCGCGAGGTGATCCAGCCGACGGTGGACAAGGCGGGCTCGATCAGCTCGGACCTGGCGCCCGCGATCGTCAACGCGCGCTACAGCCTCACCTCGGTGCTGCCGCTCAAAGGCACGCTGGTCGACGCCTATGGCGGCTACCTCGCCGCGAACAAGGTCGACAAGCCCGACATCTGGGCCGACCGCGACGTCGCGCTCGCGCCGGGCAAGGGCTACGCGCCGGTCAACGTTGCGGTGTGGGACAGCGGCGTCGACCTCGCGCAGTACAAGGGCCGCACGGTGAACAACGCCAAGGGTGTGCCCGAGGTCCTCGCCTTCGACCGCTTCAGCAAGCCCGCCAAGGGCGAGCTGATGCCCATCCCCGATGACCTCAAGTCCAAGGTCCCGCAGATGAAGGCGATGCTGAAGGGATTCTCGGACCTGCAGTCGAACATCGACAGCGCCGAGGCGACGCAGGTAAAGACCTACCTGTCGGGCCTCAAGCCCGACGAGTACAAGAGCACCATCGAGCAGATCGGCCTCGTGTCCAACTGGATGCACGGCACGCACGTCGCCGGCATCACCATGAAGGGCAATCCCTACGCCCGCCTGGTGGTGGGCCGCATCGAGTTCGACTGGCACCTCCTGCCCGATCCCTGCCCGACGATGAGGCTCGCGCGGCTCGACGCGAAGAACGCGCAGTCGACCGTCGACTTCTTCAAGCGCAACCACGTGCGCGTGGTGAACATGAGCTGGGGCGGCAACGTCAAGGCGGTCGAGGAGCAGCTCGAGCTCTGCCAGATCGGCAAGACCCCCGACGAGCGTGCGGCCAAGGCGCGCGAGATGTTCGAGGTCCAGCACAAGGCGCTCACCAAGGCGTTCGCCAGCGCGCCCGGCATCCTGTTCATCGCCGCGGCGGGCAACAGCAACCAGGACGCGTCGTTCATCGAGGACGTGCCGGCCGGCATCAAGCTGCCCAACCTGATCGCGGTCGCGGCCGTCGACAAGGCGGGCGACGAGGCGTCGTTCACCAGCTACGGTCCCACCGTCGTCGTGGCCGCGAACGGCTACCAGGTCGACAGCACCATCCCCGGCGGCGATCCGCTGGCCGAGAGCGGCACGTCGATGGCGTCGCCGCAGGTGGCGAACCTCGCGGCCAAGATCCTCGCGGTGAACCCGAAGCTCAAGCCCATCGAGGTGATCGAGATCATCCGCTCGACCGCCGACACGACGGCCGACGGGCGGCGCCACCTGATCAACCCGAAGAAGGCGCTGGCGAAGGTGGGGTACAAGGCGGCGCCGTAAGCCCGCCCCGTCATCCCCGCGAAAGCGGGGACCCACCCGTCATCCCCGCGGAAGCGGGGACCCACCCGTCATCCCCGCGAAAGCGGGGATCCATGTGTTCCGGTACTGCTCAACGGCAATGGGTCCCCGCTTGCGCGGGGATGACGATCGTGTTGATTCGGGCACATCCTTTACATTTGAAACCGGGCACATGGTTTACACATGCAGGTTGCGCGGTTTCAAGATTTGCCCCCGCCGGGCGTCGAATATGCCCAGCGGAAGGATGCCGAAATAGGCCTCGAAGCGGTCGTGGTCGAGGGCCTTGAGGCCAATGTACTCGCCCTCGAGGACCTTGGTGATGTACACGGCGGCGCCTTGCCATTTCATGTGGCCGCCGCTTTTGACTTTGCGCAGGATGAAGTCGGTCGGGTAGCTCACCTCGGGCAGGCGTTCGGGATAAGGTCGTGGGGAGCGGCGGTACAGGCGCTCAGGTGAGCGTCCGCCGCCCAGGCTGCGGTGCGGGCGTTCCTGGTTGTATTCGGTGCCAAAGCGGTTGAAGGCGTGCTGCTGTGCATTGAGGGAGGCTTTGGGGGGTGCCGCGGTGGCTGCCTTGAGGGTGCGGTGCATGCGCTCGTGGCGTCCGTTCTCCTGGGGGCGGCCCGGGGTGATGCGTTCGGGCAGGATGCCGAGCTTGATCCACCACACGCTAAGCGGAGTCAAGCCGCCCACTGCGATGCTGGCGAAGGGTGGCCCGTTGTCGGTGCGGATGGCGCGTGGCAGGCCGTGCTCGCGAAAGCAGCGCTCGAAGTGGGGCCGGCAGTGGCGGGCGTCGGGCTGGTAGAGGCCCTGGCAGCACAGCAGGAAGCGACTGTAGTTGTCGCTCAAGGTGAGCGGATAGCACACGCGGCCATCGCCCAACACGAAGTTGCCCTTGAAGTCGGCGCTCCAGACGTCGTTGGCGGCATGCACTGCGGCGAAGGGCAGAAGGTGCGCCGGCGTGTGATGGCGGCGCCTGCGGGGCTGCACCAGGCCATGGCGCTTGAGGATCTCGCCGATGGTGCTCGCCGCCGGCCAGCGCTGCTGCGGGCGCTCGCGCAGCAGCCAGGCGTGGAGGGTCAGCGGCCCCCAATGCGGGTAGCGGCGCTTGAGCGCCAGGATGGCCGCCACCTGCGGTTCACCCGTCGCGTTCGGGTGCGCGTGCGGGGCGCGCGAGGCGTCGCATAGCCCCGCCGGACCCCAGTGGCGGAATCGCTCCACGAACTTGTACGCTGTCGGGCGGCTCACCCCAAAGCGCCGGCTGAGCTCGCTCATGCTGAACCCGCCGTCCAGCCATGCCGCAATGAAGGCTTCTCGTTGTTCCATGGCACAGGTCTCCTTCCAGGGCATGGCGCGTCCCTCCTCGCCATGCACCGTACCAACCTGTAAACCATGTCCCCGGTTTCACCTGTAAACCATGTGCCCGGTTCATACCATCGGGTGGGTCCCCGCTTTCGCGGGGATGACGTTGTGATCAGTGTCGCGGCGGGGGCACGGGCACGCCCAGCTTCTGCGCCCAGGGCGCGATCGCCGGCATGATGCCCGGGTGCAGCGCGACGCCCCCGTCGCGCTGCTCGCGCATCAGCTTGAGCGCGCGCTCGCCGGGCAGGCGCACGCGCGACACGCCTTCGCGCGGCGTGGCGGCGTGGCAGGCCGCCACGACCGTGTCCATCTGCCGCTCCATGCCCGCGACGCCGCCGAAGGCCTCGGGCTCGAGCACCTGCACCATCACCGTCGCGCCCCAGCCTTCCTTCGGGTCGGCGCGCCCGTGCGCGGCGAGTCCTCCGGTCAGCGCCTCGACCAGCAGCGCCAGCGCGTAGCCCTTGTGGCCTGCGTCGAGGCCGCCGAGCGGCAGCAGCGTGCCTTTGCGGCCGCCGAACAGCACCGCGGGATCGTCGGTGGCCTTGCCTTGCTCGTCTTGCAGCCAGGCGTGGGGGAGGTGTTCGCCGGCCTCGTACAAGCGTCCCGTTAGCCCGTTGGTGGTGTAGCTCGCCGAGATGTCGAGCAGGATGGGATCGCCCGAGGTCGGGATGCCGGCTGCGAAGGGGTTGGGCGTGAACACCGGCGTGATGCCGCCGAAGGGCGCGACGCTGCAGGTGTTGGGATCGGAGCAGTACAGCAGCGCCATCTGCCCGCGCGCGGTGATCGCGGGCATGTAGGCCGCGAGGCAGGCGATGTGGTGCGAGCGGCGGATGACCACCGTGCCGCTGCCGGCGTCGCGTGCCATGGTCGACGCCGCGTCGAAGGCGCGGCGCACCACGTGCGGCCCGGGCAGGCGGCGCGCATCCCAGGACTGCGTGGCGGCGCGCTTGTGCAGCACGACGGGCTCGCCCTCGCGCACCATCGTGCCCTTGTCGAGCTCGGCGAGGTAGGGCGCGAGGAGCTGCAGGCCGTGCGTGGTGTGGCCCATCAGGTCGGCGTCGACCAGCACTTCTGCGACGTCGCGGGCGATGGGCCGCGCGACGCCCGCGCGGGCGAGCAGGGCCTCGGCGAAGGCCACGAGGGCGGGTGCGTCGAAGCGCGGATCGACGTTGTGGGCTACGGCCATGAGGGTCTCTTTCGCGGCGGAAACGCCTTGGTACACTGGGCCGATTCTATGCTGCCCGCCTCGCTACAAGTCAGCATCGTCACGTATCGCCCCGACCGTGTGCTGCTCGAGCGCACGCTGGCGAGGCTCGCGCGCGCGGTGGATGTGGCGCGCGAGGCGGGCGTGGTGAAGACCGTCAACGTCGCGCTGATCGACAACAGCGGCGACAAGGACAACGCCAAGGCGGTGGTCAAGCTCGGCCGCAGCCGCTTTCCCGAGGGCTCGGCGCAGCTCACCTTCCTCACCGGCCACGCCAACATCGGCTTCGGCGCCGCGCACAACCTGGTGCTGCACGGCAGCGGTGCCGATTACCACCTGGTGCTCAACCCCGACGTCGAGCTCGACCGCGAGGCGCTGGTGAAGGGCGTGCGCTGGATGGAGGAGCACGCCGACATCGGCGCGCTGGCACCCGCCATGTTCACGCCCGCGGGCAAGCGCGACTATCCGTGCAAGCGCTACCCCTCCGTGCTGGTGCTGGTGTTGCGCGGCTTCGTGCCCACGCTCGGCAAGGCGTTCTTCGCCAAGCGCATGGCGCGCTACGAGATGCGCGACCTGGTCGACGTCGATCCCGACCGCGAGATCGTCGATATCCCGGCGATGTCGGGCGCGGCGTTGCTGGTGCGGCGCAAGGCCATCGACGCGACGGGCGGCTTCGACCCCGGGTTCTTCCTCTACTTCGAGGACTTCGACTGGACGGTGCGGCTCAACCGCGTCACGCGCACCGCCTACGTGCCGGCGGTGAAGGCGGTGCATCATGGCGGTGGCGCCGCGCGCAAGGGCGCGCGCCACATCGGCTGGTTCGTGAAAAGCGGCTTCCGGTTCTATCGAAAACATGGCTGGCGCTGGATCTGAAACGCGCGTGGTCGCCGTCACCGGCGCGGCGGGCTTCATCGGCCGCGCGCTCGCCGCGCGCCTCGCCGCCGAAGGCCTGCGCGTGCGCGCCATCACGCGCGAGACCCACGGCGATCTCGCGCGCGCCGATCCCGCGACGCTGGCGCGTGCGCTGGAAGGCGTCGACACGCTGATGCACGTCGCCGCGCGTGCGCACGTGATGCGCGAGAAGTCGCCCGATCCCGCCGCCGCCTTCGCGGCCGCCAACGCGCACGCCACGGCGCGCGTCGCCAGGGCGGCGGCCGTGGCCGGCGTGCGGCAGGTGGTGCTCGCCTCGACGGTGAAGGTGAACGGCGAGACCACGCCGCGGGGCCGGCCCTTCCGCGTGGGCGATCCGCCCGCGCCCGCCGACGACTACGCGCGCAGCAAATGGCAGGGCGAGCTCGCCTTGGCCGAGGCGCTCGCGGGATCGCAGTCGGGAGCCGTGGTGCTGCGCCTGCCGCTGGTCTACGGCACCGGCATGCGCGGCAATTTCCGCACGCTGTGGGAGGCGGTCGCGCAACACCGCTGGCTGCCCTTCGGGCGCATCGACAATCGCCGCAGCCTGCTCGGCATCGACAACGCCGTCGACGCCTTCGTCGCCGCCATGGACGTCAAGCCCGGCACCTACTTCGTCGCCGATGCCGAGAGTGTGTCGACGCCGGCGCTGGTGCGCGCCATCGCTGCCGCGCAGCACCTCGAGCCGCGGCTCGCCGACGTGCCGGTGGGTGCGCTGCGCGCGATGGGCCTCTTGCTCGGCCGCCGCGACGGCGTCGCGCGGCTGGTGTCGTCGCTGGAGGTCGACGCCAGCGCCTTCGCCGCAGCGAGCGGCTGGACGCCCGGCAAGACGCTCGCCCAGGGGCTGGCCGCTATAATTTCGGGATGAACGACATCGCAGGCAGGGGCGCGCAGGGTGCGCCGGTGCGCAGCGGAGGCCGCGCGGCCGACGCGCTGCGGCCGCTGACCCTCGAGCGCGGCTATACGCGCCACGCCGAGGGTTCGGTGCTGGTGTCCGCCGGCGACACGCGCGTGCTGTGCACGGTGAGCGTCGAGGAGGGCGTGCCGCCCTTCCTGAAGGGCAAGGGCCAGGGCTGGCTGACGGCCGAGTACGGCATGCTGCCGCGCTCGACCAACACGCGCATGCGCCGCGAGGCCGCCGAAGGCAAGCAGTCGGGCCGCACGCAGGAGATCCAGCGCCTGATCGGCCGGTCGCTGCGCGCGGTGGTCGACCTCTCGGCGCTCGGCGAGCGCACGCTCAAGGTCGACTGCGACGTGCTGCAGGCCGACGGCGGCACGCGCTGCGCGTCGATCACCGGCGCCAGCCTGGCGTTGGCCGACGCCATCGCCTGGTGCGAGGCGCGCGGGCTGCCCGGCGTGGATCCGGCGAAGTCGCCGATGAAGTCCCACGTGGCCGCAGTGTCGGTGGGCATCGTGCGCGGCGTGCCGCTGCTCGACCTCGACTACGACGAGGACTCGGGCTGCGACACCGACATGAACGTGGTGATGACGGGTGCCGGGGGCATCGTCGAGGTGCAGGGCACCGCCGAAGGCGAGCCCTTCTCCCGTGCCGAGTTCGACACGCTGATCGCGCTGGCCGAGCAGGGCCTGCGCCGCATCGACGCGCTGCAGCGCGAGGCCCTGCAGCGCCCGGCGGTGCGGCCCACGCGCGGCTGATCGCGCCGATGGCGATCTCGCGCCTGGTCCTCGCCTCCGGCAACGAGGGCAAGCTGCGCGAGTTCAAGCGGCTGCTCGCGCCGCTCGCCATCGACGTCGTGCCGCAGGCCGAGCTCGGCGTTCGCGATGTCGACGAGCCCTTCGACACCTACCTCGAGAACGCGCTGGCCAAGGCGCGCCACGCGAGCCTGCACACCGGGCTTCCCGCGCTCGCCGACGATTCCGGCATCTGCGTCGCCACGCTGGGCGGCGCACCCGGCGTGAAAAGCGCGCGCTATGCCGGCGAGCCCCGCTCCGACACGCGCAACAACCACAAGCTCGTCGCCGCGCTGGCGGGCAAGCTCGACCGTCGCGCGCACTATGCCTGCGTGCTGGTGCTGGTGCGCCACGCCAGCGATCCCGAACCCATCGTCGCCGAGGGCCGCTGGCATGGTCGCGTGATCGACGTGCCGCGCGGCAGCGGCGGCTTCGGCTACGACCCGTATTTCGAGGACCTCGCCACCGGCCTCACCGGCGCGGAGATGGAGCTCGCCGCCAAGAACGCGGTGTCGCACCGTGGCATCGCCATGCGCGCGCTGATCGCGCGGCTGCAGGAAGAGCAGGCGTGAACATCCTCCCGTCGTCCCCGCGAAAGCGGGGACCCACACATGGATCCCCGCCCCCGATAACGGCACTCGGGGGCAGGCCCCCGCGGGGATGACGGCGTGCCGACCATCGCGATCGCGCCAACCTCCAAGGTCGAGCTTCCTTCGCAAGCCCCGCGCTTCCGCGCGCTGCCGCCGCTGTCGCTGTACGTGCACATCCCCTGGTGCATCCGCAAGTGCCCCTATTGCGACTTCAACTCGCACGAGCTCAAGGGCGAGCTCGACGAGCAGCGCTATATCGACGCGCTCCTGGCCGACCTCGAGTCCGCGCTACCCTCGGTGTGGGGACGGAAGGTGTACACGGTGTTCATCGGCGGCGGGACGCCCAGCCTCTTTTCGCCGCAGGCCATCGACGCGTTGCTGGCGGGCCTGCGTGCGCGCCTTCCGCTGGTCGCCGACGCCGAGGTCACGCTCGAGGCCAATCCCGGCACCTTCGAGCGCGAGCGCTTCGCGGGGTATTTCGCGGCGGGCGTGAACCGGCTGTCGCTGGGCGTGCAGAGCTTCGACGACGCCAAGCTGGCGGCACTCGGCCGGGTGCACGGCAGCGAGGAAGCGCGGCGCGCGGCCGAGGCGGCGATGACCATCTTCGGCAACGTCAACCTCGACCTCATGTTCGCGCTGCCGCGGCAGACGGCGGAGGAAGCGGCGTCCGACGTCGCGGCCGCGCTGTCCTTCGGCACGCCGCACCTCTCGTTCTACCAGCTCACGCTCGAGCCCAATACGCTGTTCCACCGCCACCCGCCGCCGCTGCCCGACGACGAGGCGGCGGCCGACCTGCAGGAGCTCGTCGCGGGCCGCCTCGCCGCGGCGGGCTATACGCGCTACGAAGTCTCGGCGTACGCGCGGCCCGGCCGCGAGGCCGCGCACAACCTCAACTACTGGCGCTTCGGCGACTACCTCGGCATCGGCGCGGGCGCGCATTCCAAGCTCTCGTTCCCCGATCGCATCGAGCGCGCGGTGCGCTACAAGCAGCCGCGCCAGTACGTCGAGCAGGCGCTGGCGGGTGCGCCCCTGATCGAGCACACGCAAGTGGGCCGCGGCGACGTGGGCTTCGAGTTCATGCTCAACGCGCTGCGGCTCACCGAGGGCGTGCCGACGGCGCTGTTCGCCGAGCGCACGGGCTTCCCGCTGGCGATCGTCGCGCCGGCCATCGACCGCGCGCTCGCGCGCGGGCTGCTCGAGCCCGATCCCGCGCGCATCGTCGCCACGCCCCTGGGGCGGCGCTTCCTCAACGACCTCACCGCGCTGTTCCTCGACGGATGAGCGCCGCGACCCGTCATCCCCGCGAAAGCGGGGACCCAAGCTGGATCCCCGCTTTCGCGGGGATGACGGGCCGCTTGGTCCCCGCTTCCGCGGGGATGACGGGCCGCTGGGTTCCCGCTTTCGCAGGGATGACGGGCCGCTTGCCATGAAGGCGCTCGATCGGCTCACCCTCGGCGAGGCGCGCAAGGCGATCGACGCGCGGGTGCTGCTGCCTTCCGACTACGCGAGGTGGCTGCTGAAGCACGTGCAGGCGTCGGAACCCGAGCTCCACGCCTGGGCCGCGCTCGACGAGGCGCGCGTGCTCGCCGCGGCCGAGGCGGCCGAACGCGTGCATCCCACGGCGCAGGGCGCGCTGCACGCGCTGCCGATCGGCGTGAAGGACATCATCGACACGCGCGACTTGCCCACGGCCTGGGGCGTCCCGGTGCAGGCGGACCGCCGGCCGGCGCAGGACGCGGCCTGCGTGCAGCGCATCGTCGAGGCGGGCGGCTACGTGTTCGGCAAGACCGTCACCACCGAATGCGCGTTCATGCAGCCCTCCGCGACGCGCAATCCCTGGAACACGGCGCACACGCCGGGCGGATCGTCGTCGGGATCGGCGGCCGCGGTCGCCGCGCGCCACGTCCCTGCGGCGCTGGGGACGCAGACCAACGGCTCGATCATCCGGCCCGCGGCGTACTGCGGCGTGGTGGGGTTCAAGCCGAGCGCGGGCCGCGTCGACCGTCGCGGTGTGATGGTCTTCAGCGAGACGCTCGATGTCGTCGGCAGCTTCGCGCGCAACGTCGCCGACGCAGCGAGGCTCGCCAGCGTGATCGCGCGCCCGGGCTGCATCGCGCCGCGTGTCGCCGTGCGCGAGCGGCCGCCGCGCATCGCGCTCCTCGAGCGCTACCCCTGGCTCGCGCCCGACGTGGAGAGCGCGGCCGCGCTCGACGCCGTGGTGTCGGGCCTGCGCCGCGCGGGCGCCGAGGTGGCCGCGGTGGCCTGGCCCGACGCCTTCGACGAGGCACCCGCGGTGCACCGCACGATCATGCTCCACGAGGGCGCGCGCAACCTCGCGGGATTGCCGCGCGCGCAGCGCTCCGCGACGCTCGACGCCGCGCTGGACGAAGGCGCCGCGATCGGCGCGGGCGATTACCGCCGCGCGCTGGCCTCGCGCGCGGTGATGGGCGCCGCGCTGGTCGACTGGCTCGGCAGCTTCGACGCCGCCCTGTCGCTGTCCGCGCCGTCGCCGGCGCCCGCGTCGCTCGACACCACCGGCGACCCGCGCTTCTGCACGCTGTGGTCGCTCACGGGGGCGCCCGCGGTCTCGTTGCCCATGGGGCTCGCCGCCAATCGCCTGCCGCTCGGCCTGCAGCTCGCGTCAACGCCCGGCGACGACGATGCGTTGTTGTCGGGCGCGGCCTGGGTCGAGACGAGACTCGAATTCCGCGGATTGCCTTGAAACGAGCCAAGCAGCACGCCCTTCCCTCCGCGACCGAGATCGCCGCGCGCACCGCCGCCGGCCTGCCGGCCGTCGCGCGGCGCAATCACGTGGCGCGATCGCCGCTGCTCGGCAAGGGTGGTGCGCACGGCAAGACGCGCGCCGCCGAGCGGCGCAAGGCCAAGGTGGCCCTGGCGCGCGCCATCCGCGAGGGTGAATCGTGACCCCGCGGGCACCATCGGCGGCTGCCGGAGGCACGACGGCGCCATGACGCTTTCGCGCCGCGACCTCGAGCAGAACCGCATGAGCGCCTTGTACGCCAAGGCGACCCAGCGCGCGGCCCTCTCGCCCGAGGAGTTGTCGGCCTCGCTCACCGCCACGCTCGCGGCCAAGCCCAAAGGCGCCGGCTGGTGGGTGTTCGGCTACGGGTCGCTCTTGTGGAACCCGCTGTTTCCCGTCGCCGAGAAACGCATCGCCACGGTCGTCGGCCTGCACCGGCGCTTTTGCCTCAAGTCGCTGGCCTCGCGCGGCACCGCCGACCAGCCGGGGCTCGTGCTCGGCCTCGATCGCGGCGGCTCCTGCCGCGGCCTCGCGTTCAGGCTGCCCGCGCCGCTCGCCGTCGACGAGCTGCACCTCTTGTGGCGGCGCGAGATGGTGGTGGGGAGCTACGTGCCGCGCTGGGTGAAGATCGACGTCGACGGCTCGCCGCGCCACGCCATCACCTTCGTGGTGCGCCGCGACCACCCGCACTACACCGGCAAGCTCTCCGTCGACGAGGAGGTGCGCATCATCGGTTGCGCCTGTGGCGCGTTCGGCAGCTCGCGCGAGTACCTCGACCACACACGCACCGCGCTGGCTGCACACGACATCGTCGATCCCTACCTCGAGCGGCTGGCGGCAAGGCTGCCCGCACCCGTCACGGCCACGTCTCCCGTCACGGCCACGGCTCCCGTCACGCCCACGGCTCCCGTCACGCCCGCGAAAGCGGGCGCCTAGATTTTCACCGACGCCGCGGCCCCCGAAGGAGCCCCCGGCGAGCCCTGCGTCCCGGCCTGCGCGCCGCGCCGCGCGGCCGCGCGCCCCAGCAGCAACCCCGTGGCGAGCCACAGCGCCGACACCGGCACGGCCATCCAGGCCATGGTGGTGAGCGAAAGCCCCATCGCGCGCAGGCTGCCGAAGATCCAGCTCGACAGCGCGTCGCCGCCGCGGTGCACGACGGTGTCGATGATGTTCTTGGCCTTGTATTTCTGCGACGCGGGCAGCGCGTTGAACAGCGTCTCGCGCGTGGGCCGGCTGACGGCGTACTCGCCGGCGCGGCGCAGGATGCCGAAGGCGATGAGCGTGGTGAGCAGGGGCCAGCTCGCCAGCACGGCGAAGCCGACCAGCGACACCATCGGCATCAGCGCCAGCATGAAGCCCGTGCCGAAGCGCTGGATCAGCGTGCCGAAGGCGAAAAGCTGGATGGCGAGCGTCAGGAGGTTGACGGCGAGGTCGACCGTGGCGAGGAGCCGCGTGCGCTCGGCACTCGAGGCGATCGCCGCGGGCACGAGCGAGGTCTGCGCGAAATAGAGCAGCGTCGACAACAGCGCGTAGCAGAACAGGAACAGGCAGATGCCCGCGAGATAGGGCGAGCGCAGGATCTCGACGAGGCCCGAGAAGGGACCGCCGCCCAGGGCACGGTCGTCGGCCGCCGGGTCGCGCGCCGCGCGCGAGGCGGCCTGGCTCGAGGGCACGGGGCCGGCTGCAGATGCAGATCCAGGCGCGGTCGCGGCCTCGGTCGCAGGCGCCGACCTTGGATGGCGCGCCGACCAGCGCCGAAGCTGCACGATGGCGATCATCGCCACGACCAGGAAGCCGGCCGACACCAGCACCATGCCCTTCACGCCCACGACCAGCACGAACAGTGCGGTGAGCGAAGGGCCGGTGAGCGCGCCCGCCGTGCCGCCCGCGGCGATGAAGCCGTAGAGCCGCTTCGCCTGCGCGGTCTCGAAGATGTCGGCCATCAAGCTCCAGAACAGGCTCACGGCGAACAGGTTGAACACGCTCACCCAGACGAAGAAGGTCTTCGCCACGCGCGGGTCCTGGGTGTTGCCGGCCTCGAACAGCACGAAGAACGCGACGAGGTTCGCCGCGAAGAACGCGTACAGCCAGGGAAGGAGCTGCTTGCGCGGGAAGCGCGAGGTGAGCGCGCCGAACACCGGCACCAGCACCAGCATCGACAGGAACACCGCGGTGAAGAGCTCCGACAGCGCGCGCTCGCCGCCCTGGATGGCCATCTCGTCTCGGATGGGCCGCAGCACGTAGTAGCCCGCCAGCAGCGAGAAGAAGTAGACGAAGGCCCACAGCGAGGCCGCGAGCTCCTGCGGCTCCGCACGCGTGATGCGCAGCAGGAGCTTCATGTCATCCCCGCGATCACGTCATCCCCGCGAAAGCGGGGATCCCGCGATGCGATAGGTCCCCGCTTTCGCGGGGATGACGGGGGAGGGGCACCTAGATGGCGATGCGCCGGCCGCCGTCGACCGCGATGGTCTCGCCGGTGACGTAGGGCGCGTCGGCGAGCAGGAAGCGCACGGTGCGCGCGACGTCACCCGCCGAGCCCTCGCGGCGCAGCGGCGTCGCCGAGATGATGCGCTGGCGCGCCACCTCGTCGAAATCGCCGTCCTCGGGCCACAGCACGGGCCCGGGAGCCACGCCGTTGACGCGGACCTCGGGTGCGAGCTCGCGCGCCAGAGCACGCGTGAGGCCGGTGAGCGCCGCCTTCGCCACCGAGTAGACGAGGTAGTTGCGCAGCGGCCGCTCGGCGTGGATGTCGGAGATGTTGACGATGGCGCCGTTGCGCTTGCGGAGCTCCGGCGCCGCCGCTTGCGCGAGGAACAGCGGCGCGCGAAGGTTGGTGCCGACGAGATCGTCGAAGGCCGCGAGCGTGATCTCGCCGACCGGCGTCGGATAGAAGGTCGAGGCGTTGTTGACCAGCGCGTCCAGCCGGCCGAAGCGGCCGAGGCACTGCTCGACCAGCGAAGGCAGCTTGCCCAGGTCGAGCAGGTCGGCCTGGATCAGCGCCACCGAGTCGGCGCGCAGGCCGTTGAGCTCCGCCTGCAGGAGGCGCGCCTCGCCCGCCGACGAGCGATAGTGCAGCATCAGTGACGCGCCCGCTGCGTGCAGCTCGCGGCAGATGGCGGCGCCCACGCGTTTGGCGCCGCCGGTGATCAGGATGGTCTTGTCCTTCACGCGACAAGTCTACCGGAGCCGCGGGGGCGGTTGCCTGCATCGGGGCACGCGTTCCATGGCCGGCTTCCGAGGGTGCAAAACGGCTTTCCAGCACCGGACGGCGGGTGCATGTCGAGGGGCCGATGCGACAATCCCGCGAATGGATCGCTCGACGCCCCGCCTTCCCGAGCCCGACGCCGACGCCCGCGCGCACAGCGCCAGGGTCGAGGCCGCGCTCGCCGGGGCCATCGACGAGGCCGGGGGCTTCCTGCCCTTCGAGCGCTGGATGGACCTCGCGCTCAACGCACCCGGGCTCGGCTACTACGCCGCGGGGGCGCAGAAATTCGGCGCCGCCGGCGACTTCGTCACCGCCGCCGAGATCTCGCCCCTTTATGCGCGCACGCTGGCCACCGACGTCGCCGCAATCCTCGATGCCACGCGCGGTCGCGAGATCGTCGAGCTCGGCGCTGGCAGCGGCGCCTTCGCGGCCGACGTGCTCGCGGCGCTCGACACGGCGAAGGTGAAGCTGTCGCGCTACGCCATCGTCGAGCCCAGCGCGGCATTGAAGGCACGACAGCAGGCGCGGCTCTCGGGCGACAGCCGCGTGACGTGGCTGGATGCGCCGCCTGCGCGCATCCGCGGCGCGGTGGTCATGAACGAGGTGCTGGACGCCTTGCCGGTGGCGTTGGTCGCGCGCCGCGGCGGCGCGTGGAAGCTGCGGGGCGTGGTCCGCCACGAGGGGCGCTTCGCCTTCGCCGAGCGAGCGCCGTGTGCGGCCGGGACGGCGGCATCGGGGGACGATGCGGCGCTCGTCGCCATCGCCGCCGCGCGCTTCCCCCGGGGCATCGACTACCTGTCCGAGGTCAACCGCGCCGCCGAGGCCCTGGTGCGGCTCGTCGCGCAAAGCCTCGAGGAGGGTGCGATGCTCATCGCCGACTACGGCTTCGCGCGCCACGAGTACTACCATCCGCAACGTGCCGAGGGCACGCTGATGGCGCACTACCGCCATCGTGCGACGCCGGACCCTTTCGTGTGGCCGGGCCTCGCCGACATCACCGCGCACGTGGACTTCACCGCGATCGCCGAAGCGGGGGAGGCCGAGGGCCTCACCGTGGCGGGTTTCGCGACGCAGGCGGCCTACCTCGTCGGCGCGGGTGTCCTCGACCGCCTGCTCGAGGCCGGCGATCCCGGCTCGGTGGAATTCCTCAAGGCATCGTCGGCGGTGCAGAAGCTCACCTCGCCCGCCGAGATGGGCGAGCTCTTCAAGGTCATCGCGCTGGAGCGCGGCGTGAAGGTGCGCTGGCGCGGCTTCGCGGTGGGCAACCGCGCGCACACGTTGTAGTGCGCCTGGCCGTAGCGCGCCTTGCGCATGGCGTCCGCCTCGGGCGCAGGCCCCGGATCCACTGCCCGCCTCAGGCATGCGCCCGCCGCCTGCGACCGTTGCCGAAGACCTGCGACAGCGCGAACAGCGTCGAGGTGACCACGATCATCATGGTGGAGATGGCGGCGATGGTGGGGTCGATCTGGTCGCGCAGCGCGTTGAACATGTTGCGCGTCAGCGTCGAGTTCGGGCCGCCCGAGACGAAGATCGCGACGATCACCTCGTCGAAGGAGGTGAGGAAGGACAGGAGCGCCGCGGTGATCACGCCGAAGCGGATCTGCGGCAGCGTCACCGCGAAGAAGGCGCGCAGCGGCGAGGCCCCGAGGCTCTGCGCCGCCATCACCTGGCTCGCGTCGTGCTGGCGCAGCGCGGAGGACACGACGATGAACGCCAGCGGGATGGCGAGCATGGTGTGCGCGAGCACCACGCCGGTCAGCGTGTTGACGAGCTTCAGGCGCACGTAGGCGTAGAACACGCCGATGCCGACGAGGATCAGCGGCACGATCATGGGCAGGATCAGCAGCGTGCCGGCCGCGCGCGCCACGCGCGGCCGCGAGCCGTGCAGCCCGACGGCCGCGAGCACGCCCAGGGGTGTTGCCAGCAGCGCGGTGAGCGTCGCGGCCTTGAACGAGGTCGCCGTCGCCTGCATCCACGCCACCGAGCCGAAGTAGCTCTGGTACCAGCGCAGCGACCAGTGGCGCGGCGGGAACTCGAGGTACTGCGAGGCCGAGAACGACATGGGGATGACGATCAGCGTGGGCAGCACCAGGAAGGCCAGCACCAGCGCGGCGAGGACGTAGAGCCACAGGCGAGCGCCATGCGTGATCTGCGTCTCGCTGGCGGGTTGCGACAGCCAGCCCGTCATCCCCGCGCTCAATGCATCCCCTCGGCGTCGGCGCGGCGCGCACGCGGCAGCACGCGCGCGGCCAACGCGAGGATCGCCAGCGTCAGCCCCAGCAGCACCACGCCCTGCGCGCTGGCCTGTCCCCAGTTGAAGAAGAGCTCGATGTCGCTGGCGATCTGGTTGGACACCATGTTGACCTTGCCCCCACCGAGCACCGCCGGCGTGACGTAGAAGCCGAGGCAGAGCACGAACACGATCAGCGAGCCCGCCACCAGCCCGGGCAGCGACAGCGGCAGGAACACCTTGAAGAAGGTTCGCGAGGGCGAGGCGCCGAGGCTCGCCGCCGCCTTGAGGCAGTCGCGGTCGATGGAACGCATGGCACCCAGCACCGGCAGCACGAAGAAGGGCAGCATGATGTGTACCATGCCGATCAGCGTGCCGCCGAGGTTGTTGACCAGCGTCAGCGGCGCGTCCCAGAGCCCGAGCTTCATGCCCATGGCGTTGACGAGGCCGTTGCGCTGCAGGAGCACCAGCCACGCGTAGGTGCGCACCAGCAGCGACGTCCAGAACGGCAGCATCACCGCGATCAGGCAGAGGTTGGCGGCCCGCGCGGGGAGCTGCGACAGCACGTAGGCCAGCGGGTAGCCCGCGAGCACGCAGATCAGCGTCGTCAGCGCGCTCACCTTGAAGGTCATGGCGAAGGTGCGCGCGTAGGCGGGCTCGGCGACCAGCCGCCGGTAGTGGTCGAGGGTGAGCGTGCCATTGTCGGCGACGAAGGACAGCCAGAAGAGCCACGCCACCGGCACCAGCATGATCAGCGTGATGAGCAGCAGCGCGGGCGAGGCGAGGCCGAGGCGCGCGAGGCGCTCGCGCCGCGCGTCGCGGCGCAGGGCGGCCGCGTTGGACGACGTCACAGCCGCTCGCCCGCCACCAGCACGGCGTGGTGCGCCGCGACGCCGAAGCGCACGCGGTCGCCCTTCGCGGGGGCCGCCGCGGTGCCGGGTGCGCGGGTGGCGACGCGCCGCGCGATCAGCGCGCTGCCGTCGTCGAGCGCGGCGTGCACCAGCAGCGTGTCGCCCTGGTAGATCACCTGCGTCACCGAGGCCTCGAACACGTTGTCGGCGCCCTGGCCCGCGTCGAGGAGCTCGAGGTGCTCGGGACGCAGCACGAGAGACAGCGGGGCGTCCTGCGCGGCGGAAGCCTTCGGCGACACGGCGCCTGCAGCAGCCGCGACGTTCGCATCGGCCGTCGCGCCGCCGGCATCGCCGGAAGGCCTGCCGGCGACGAGCAGCGGCCGTCCCGCGCAGCGATACGCAGTGGTGCGGCCGTCGTCGGCACGCAAGCCCTCGGCGCGCTCGACGCGCAGGAAGGTCGACTCGCCGATGAAGCTCGCGACGAACGGATCGGCGGGGCGCTCGTAGACGGCGCGCGGCGTGTCCACCTGCGCGACGCGTCCCGCGCGGATCACGGCGACGCGGTCCGACATGGTCAGCGCCTCACGCTGGTCGTGCGTGACGTAGACGGTGGTGGTGCCGAGGCGGTCGTGCAGCTGGCGCAGCTCGATCTGCATGGCCTCGCGGAGCTGCTTGTCGAGCGCGGACAGCGGCTCGTCCATCAGCACCACGCTGGGCTCGAACACGATGGCGCGGGCGAGTGCCACGCGCTGGCGCTGGCCGCCCGAGAGCTCATCGATGCGCCGGCTGCCGTAGCCGCCGAGCTTGACCATGTCGAGCGCGGCCTCGACGCGGCGCGCGATGTCGGCCGGCGGCACGCGGCGAAGCTGCAGCGGGAAGGCGATGTTGGCGGCGACGTCCTTGTGCGGGAAGAGCGCGTAGCTCTGGAACACGAAGCCGATGTCGCGCTTGTGCGGCGCGAGCCGCACCACCTCGCGGTCGCCGAAGGCGACGCTGCCGCTGTCGGGCCGGATGAAGCCCGCCAGCACCATCAGGAGCGTGGTCTTGCCCGAGCCCGAGGGCCCGAGCAGCGTCAGGAACTCGCCGCTCTTGATGTCGAGGTCGACGGCGTCGAGCGCGTGCGCATCGCCGTAGGACTTGGAGACCCGGCGGATGGTGATGGGTATCGCGCTGCGCCGGGTCATGCTCGGAGCTTAGCCCGGCCGCGTCACTCGGTCAGCATGTTCTGGTACAGCGTGGCGGCGCGCGCCTCGTTCTTGATGTACCAGTCGAGGTCGATGGGGAGCTGCTTCGCGGCGTTGGCCGGGTACGAGGGCAGCTTCTTCGCGTAGTCGGGGGCGATCACGCCCAAGTCGTAGGCCTTCTTGTTCGGCGGGCCGTAGGTGATGTACTTGGTGAACTCGGCCTGGTATTGCGGCTTGGCCATCTCGGCGAGGAGCTTCATCGCCGCGGCCTTGTGCGGCGCGTCCTTGGGGATGGCGATGCAGTCGTAGTCGAGCAGGGCCTGGTTGAAGGTGTAGGCGACCTGCGCGCCGTCCTTGGCGACGACGTCGAAGCGTCCGTTCCAGCCGGTGATCATGTCGACCTCGCCGTCCTTCATGAGCTGCGCATGCTGCGCGCCCGAGGTCCACCACACGGCGATGTGCGGCTTCAGCTCCTTGATCTTGGCGATGGCGCGCTCGATGCCGCCGGGCTGCGACAGCACCTCGTACACCTTCTCGGGCGGCACGCCGTCGGCCATCAGCGCGGGCTCGAGCGCACCGGCGACGCCCTTGCGATAGGCACGCTTGCCGGGGAATTTCTTCACGTCCCAGAAGTCGGCCCAGCTTTGCGGGCCGGCCTGGCCGTAGGTCTTGGTGTTCCAGGCGAGCACGGTCGAGAACACGTCGAGCGCCATGCAGTACTCGCCCGCGAGGCCGGGCTGGTAGTTGGAGACGTCGATGGCCTTGTAGTCGAGCTTCTCGAGCATGCCCTCGGCGCCGGCGCGCGCAGCGCTGCCCGAGCCGCTGACCACCGCGTCCCAGGTGTTGGCGCCGGCCTTCTGCTTGAGCCGCAGGTCGCTGATGCTGGTGTAGGTCTCTTCCTTGACGGTGAGGCCGAGCGCCTTGCCGGCGGGCTGGAACAGCGCCTTGCTCTGGCCGTCCTGGTAGGAGCCGCCGAACGACACCACCGTGACTTCCTCGGCGAGGGCCGCGGGTGCTGCGAGCGATGCGACGAGTCCGGCCAGCGCGAGCAGCGCGGCCGCGGGGGATCGACGTTCGACGTTCATGACCAGGATTCTCCAGAAGGGGCGGCGCGGCCATCGACCGCGCCGAAGCGGCCAGTGTCGGAAGTACGTGGTTGCGGCAAAAGGTCCATTCTGGTTAGACGGGCATACCGCTTTGCCGTCATCCCCGCCCCGTCATCTCCGGGGTCCAGTCATCCCCGCGAAAGCGGGGACCCAGTGGTACCCCTGGGTTCCCGCTTTCGCGGGAATGACGAGGGTTCCGCGCGGGAATGACGGTGCGGGGTTTCACAGCTTCGCCGCCACGGCCTTGACGCGACTGTAGCTCTTCAAGGCCTCGAGGCCTTTCTCGCGGCCGAAGCCCGAGCGGCGGTTGCCGCCGAAGGGCACCTCGACGCCGCCGGCGAACCATTCGTTGATGTAGACCTGCCCGGCGTCGAGCTCGCGCGCGAAGCGGTGCGCCGCGGCGAAGTCGCGCGTGAACACCCCCGCGCACAGCGCATAGGGCGTGCCGTTGGCGAGCGCCAGCGCCTCGTCGGGGGTGTCGAAGACCTGCACCGCGAGCACCGGGCCGAAGATCTCCTCCTGCACGGCGGCGTCGGCGGCGGGGACGCCGTCGAGCACGGTGGGCGCGTAGAAATAGCCGCCCGCGCCTCCACCGGCATCCGCGTGCCCGGCCGGGGCGGGACCGCCTCCGCACGCGGCGCGCACGCCGCGCGACAGCGCGCCGCGGACCATGGCCTCGACGCGCTCGAGCTGGCGGCGCGAGTTGAGCGGCCCCATGCCGGGGTTGCGCAGGCCGTGGCCGAGCGTGAGCGCCTTCGCGCGCGCGGCGATGCGCTCGACGAAGGCCGCATGCAGGCTTCGCGCCACCACCGCGCGCGAGGCGGCCGAGCAGATCTGCCCGGCGTTCTCGAAAATGCCGCCGGCGATGCTGTCCACCGCCGCGTCGAGGTCCGCATCGGCGAGCACCACCGCGGCGGACTTGCCGCCGAGCTCGAGCACGAGTCGCGTGACGTTGGCCGCGGCGGCACGCATCACCGCCTGGCCGGTCGCCACCGAGCCCGTGAAGGTGAGATGGTCGATGGCGGGATGTGCCGCCAGCGCGGCACCCGCTTCGGCGCCCGTGCCGGTGACGATGTTGCAGGCGCCCGCGGGAAGGCCCGCCTCGAGCAGCAGCTCGCCCAGCATCAGCGCGGTCAGCGGCGTCTGTTCCGCCGGCTTCACCACCAGCGTGCAGCCCGCCGCGAGCGCGGGCGCGATGCCGCGCGCCGCGGTGGCGATGGGGTAGTTCCAGGGCACGATCTGGCCCGCGACGCCCGCGGGCTCGAGCCAGGTCCACGCGGCGTGCGCCATGTCCTGCGGGATGGTGTCGCCCTGCAGCTTGTCGCAGGCGCCCGCGTAGTACTCGAAGCAGCGCGCGGCGCCGGCGACGTCGCCCTGCGCCTCGGCCAGCGTCTTGCCTGCGTCGAGCACCTCGACCACGGCGAGCCGCGCGGCGTTGGCGCGGATGAGCGCCGCGGTGCGCGCGAGGATCGCGCCGCGCTGCGCGGGCGAAACACGTCGCCACGCGCCGCCGAGCGCGCGGCGCGCGGCCTGCACCGCGGCGTCGACGTCACCTGCGCCGCCCGCGGCGAAATGCGCGAACGCGCGGCCCGTCCCGGGGTCGATCGTTTCCATGCGCGCGCCGGAAAGCGCAGGCACGCGCTGGCCGTCGACCAGCAGCGCATCGGGCAGTCCCGCGATGCGGCCGGTGGCGAGCGCCTCGCGCACCAGGTGCTCGAGCGACGCAGTCATGTCGCGACGCTCATGCCAGCGCGCTCTGCTGGTATGTGGCGCGCGCGAGCCATGCGGGCTCGATCTCGACGCCCCAGCCCGGCTCGCCTGACACCGTCACCTTGCCGTCGCGCACCACGTAGGGATCGTTGCGGAAGAGGCCATATTGCCAAGGATAGTAGTCGTCTTCCTCGATCGACAGCTCGAGGTACTTGCCGGGGTTGTCGATCACGCAGAGGAGGTGCATGGTGAACAGCGTGACCATGGAGAGGTTGGCGCTGTGCGGCGTGCAGGGCAGGCCCGCGCGCGCGGCCAGCCGCGCCACCTCGAGCGTGCGCAGCATGCCGCCCATGTAGCAGACGTCGGGCTGCACGATGTCGACCACGTCCGTGTCGATCACCTGCCGCCAGACGGGCATCACGCAGTCCTGCTCGCCGCCGGTGACGTCCAGCGACAGCGCCTCGCGCACCTCGCGCGTCTGGTCGAGCTCCCAGTAGAGGCAGGGCTCCTCGAAATGCGCGACGCCCTGCGCCTCGAGCATCCTCCCCACCTCGATGGCGCGGCGCGGCGAGAAGCCGCTGTTGGCGTCCGCCAGCAGCGCGGCATCGGGCCCGAGCGCGCGGCGGACTTCCGGGATGATCGCCTCGGTGCGGCCGGGCCATTCGTCGACATCGTGCCCGTACTCGGCGGCGACGCGGAACTTGAAGGCGTCGAAGCCGTGGGCGTCGCGAAGGCGCAGGAAGCGCTTCGCCTCGTCGGCGGGCGTGATGTCGCGCTTCATCGACGAGGCATAGGCGCGAAGGCTGCGCGGCTTGCCGCCCAAGAGCTCGCACACGGGCTTGCCCTCGAGCTTGCCGCGCAGGTCCCACAGCGCGGTCTCGAGGCCGCCGATGGCGCGGAAGAGGTAGGGGCCCGGGAACTTGTGCTCGCGCTCGGGGATCGTCGCCACCAGCGCGGCGATGTCGAGGGCATCGCGGCCGAGCGACCAGGGCGCGACCTGGCGGTGCGTCACCTGCGCGGTGATGTCGGCGTTGTAGGGCGACATCTGTCCCCAGCCCTGCGCGCCCGAATCGGAGGTGACGCGGACGAAGCCGACGTATTGGTCGCAGAAGGTTTCGATGCGGGCGATCTTCATGGGCTGGGTCCCCGCTTGCGCGGAGATGACGTGTACACCGTACGACGTGTACGCCGGGATGACGTGGGTCCCCGCTTTCGCGGGGATGACGTGGCCGCGGGGATGACGGCGTGGCGATCATCGGCGCCGGAGTGGTCGGCGACAAAGGTCCATTTTGATAATTCCGTGATACCGTTTCCGGCTCGGGCGAGGCGCGAAGGGCGGAAGGTTCGATGGTCAAGCGGGCGGGCGGGGCGTTGCTGCTGTCGGTGGCGATCGACCACGCCTCGTCGCGCCCCGTCACCACCCAGCTCTACCTGCGCCTGCGCGAGCTGATGCTCGACGGCGGCATCACCGCGGGCGAGCGCCTGCCGGCGACGCGCACGCTGGCGCGCGAGCTGGGCGTGTCGCGCACCACCGTCATCGAGGCCTTCGAGCGCCTCGCCGCCGAGGGGCTGATCGAGCCGCGCGTGGGCGCGGGCACCTACGTGTCGCGCGCGCTCGAGGCCGAGCGGCCGCGGCCCCGCGCTGCGAACGGTGCCACGCCGGCGAAGGCGCTGCGCGAGCCGTGTCCACTGCCGGCGCCGCCGAGGCTCGCGCACGCCATGGCGCGCTCGGTCGAGCGCTTCGGCGAGCGCTCGCGGCTGCCCGCGGTGGCGCGCGCCTTCACCACCGCGCTGCCGGCCTTCGACGCCTTTCCCATGGCGCAATGGGCGCGGCTTTCGGCCAAGCACTGGCGCGGTGCGCGCGGCGACGTGATGGGCTATGGCGACGCCGATGGGCATCCCGCGTTGCGACGCGCCATCGCCGCGCACCTGCGCAGCAACCGCGGCGTCGAATGCGACGCCGACCAGGTGTTCGTGGTTGCCGGCGCGCAGCAGGCCTTCAACCTCATCGGTCGACGCGCAGGGCCTGCGCGTCGACGAGGCGCGCAAGGGCTGCCCGCGCTTCCGCCTCGCCTTCGTCACGCCCTCGCACCAGCAGCCGCTCGGCATGACCATGAGCCTCGAGCGCCGCTTCGCGCTGCTCAAGGCTGCCGAGGAGGCGGGCGCGTGGATCATCGAGGACGACTACGACGGCGAATTCCATTTCGGCGGCGCGCCGCAGCCGACGTTGAAGAGCATCGACGCCACCGGCCTCGTGATCTACGTGGGCACGTTCAGCAAGTCGCTGTTTCCCTCGCTGCGGCTGGGCTACCTGGTCGCGCCGCCGGCGCTGGTCGACACGCTGCGCTCGGTGGCGGGCAAGCTCCTGCACGGCGTGCCGACCTTCGTGCAGGCGGTCGTCGCCGAGTTCATCGCGGAAGGCCATTTCGCCGCGCACGTGCGCCGCATGCGCCGCATCTACGCCGAGCGGCACGACGCGCTGTGCGCGGCGGTCTCGCGCCGGCTCGCGGGCATGCTCGACGTGATGCCAAGCCACGGCGGCCTGCACACCGTCGGACACCTCGACGCCGCGCTGCCGCAGCTCGCGGTGGCGCGCGCTGCGGCCGAGCGCGGCATCACCGTGTCACCGCTGTCGCGCTACGCCATCGAGCCGGTGGCGCAGAACGGGCTTGCGCTGGGCTTCGGCGGCATCACGCCCGCCGAGATCGACGCCGGGGTGATCGCGCTGGCGCGCGTGCTCGAGGAGCTTCGCCGCGCCCCGTCGCGCGAAGACGCGCCTTCGCAGCGCGCGGCGGCGCGCGGCGCGCCCCTGCGTCGCTAGCGACGCTTCGAGTGGTCTGCCAGATTCGCCAGAGTGGCCCTGCGGCCGTGGGCGCCCGCGTGGCAAGCTCGGCCCCTCGATGATCCACGACTACGTCATCGTCGGCGCGGGGTCGGCGGGTTGCGTGCTGGCCGACCGGCTGACGGCCAGCGGCCGCGCCAGCGTGCTGCTGCTCGAGGCCGGCGGCAGCGACCGGCATTTCTGGCTGCAGGTGCCGATCGGCTACGGCCGAAGCTTCTACGATCCGCGCGTCAACTGGATGTACCGCACCGAGCCCGAGGACGCGCTCGCCGGGCGCAGCGGCTACTGGCCGCGCGGCAAGGTGCTGGGGGGGTCGAGCACCATCAACGCCATGGTGTTCGTGCGCGGCCAGCCGCGCGATTTCGACGACTGGTGCGCGCGGGGCAATCCCGGCTGGTCCTGGGAGGACGTGCTGCCCTATTTCCGCCGCATGGAGGATTGCGCGAAGGGCGCGAGCGCCTGGCGCGGCGCCGGCGGCCCGCTCGGCGTCGACGACCCCACGCGCGACGTCCATCCCCTGTGCGAAGCCTTCCTGCGCGGCGGCGAGGAGGCGGGCTTCGCGCGCACCCGCGACTTCAACGCGCCGCCCTGGCAGGGCGTAGGCGTTTTCGAGATCACTGCGCGCGACGGGCGGCGGATGTCGACGGCGCGTGCCTACCTGCACCCCGCCATGCGGCGGCCGAACCTCGCCGTCGAAACCGGCGCGCTGGCGCTGCGCCTGCGCTTCGAGGGTACGCGCGCGGTGGGTGTCGAGTGGTCGCGCGGCGGCGAGGAGCAGGTCGCGCGCGCGGCGCGCGAGGTGATCGTCTGTGCGGGCGCCATCGGCTCGCCGGCGCTGCTGCAACGCTCCGGCGTCGGCGATGCGCGCCTCCTCGCGTCGCTCGGCATCCCCGTGGTGCGCGACGCGCCGGCGGTCGGCGCGAACCTGCAGGACCACCTGTGCATCGACCACCTGTATCGCGCGAAGGTGCCGACGCTCAACCAGGCGCTACGGCCGTGGTGGGGCAAGCTCGCGGTGGGATTGCGCTACCTCGCGTCGCGTCGCGGGCCGCTGGCGCTGTCGGTGAACCAGGCGGGGGGGTTCGTGCGTGCGGTGGGTCCCCGCTTTCGCGGGGATGACGAAATCGTTCGCGGGGATGACGGACGCGTTCGCGGGGATGACGGACGCGTTCGCGGGGATGACGGACGCGTTCGCGGGGATGACGGCGAGCCCGACATGCAGCTCTACTTTTCGCCGCTGTCGTACACGCGCGCGCCGGCCGGCGTGCGGCCGCTGATGAGCCCCGATCCTTTTCCCGGCTTCCTGCTGAGCGCGCAGCCCTGCCGGCCCGCGAGCCGCGGGTCGCTGGCCATCGTCTCGCGCGACGCGCATGACGCGCCGCGCATCGACCCGAACTCGCTGTCGGCGCCGCGCGACCTCGACGCGCTGGTCGACGGCAGCCTGCTGCTGCGAAGGCTCGCCGCCACGCCGTCGCTGGCGGCGGTGATCGACGAGGAGCTCGCGCCCGGCCCCGCCGCGCAATCGCGCGAGGCGCTGGTCGAGGATATCCGCCGGCGCGCGGGCACGGTGTTCCACCCGGTGGGCACCTGCGCCATGGGGCCCGAGCCCGCGACCTCGGTCGTCGACCCCCGGCTCAAGGCGCACGGCCTCGCCGGGCTCCGCATCGTCGACGCCTCGGTGTTCCCCACCGTGACTTCGGGCAACACCAACGCGCCGGTGATCATGGTCGCCGAGCGCGCCGCGGACCTGATCGGCGCGGAGTCCCCATGAGCCACCGTCGCCACCCGATGGCCGCCGCGCGCAGCCTCGCATGAACGACATCTTCACGCCCGACTGCCGCTTCGAGCCCTACTGGTGGGCGCGCACGCCGCGCCCCCGGCTCGAGCCCGCGCCCTTGCCCCCGCGTGCCGACGTGGTGGTCGTCGGCTCGGGCTATACGGGCCTCAACGCGGCGCTGGTCACCGCGCGCGCGGGCCGGCACACGCTGGTGCTCGACGCGGAAAGCGCGGGCTTCGGCTGCAGCAGCCGCAACGGCGGCCAGGTGTCGGCGAGCGTCAAGCCGGGCCTCGAGGTGCTCACGCGCCGCCACGGGCCCGAGCTCGCGCGCGCGGTGCTCGCCGAAGGCGACCGTTCGCTGGCGTGGCTGGGCGAGCTCGTCGCGTCGGAGGGGATCGATTGCGACTTCCGCATCGCGGGGCGCTTCCACGCCGCGCACACGCCCGCGCAGTTCGAGGCGCTGGCGGCGCGCGTGCAGCGCGCGCGCGACGAGATGCCGGGGAGCGTCGCCGCCGACGCCGACATCGTGCCGCGCGCCGAGCAGCGCCGCGAGCTCGGCACCGACGCCTACCATGGCGGTGTCGTCTATCGCCGGCACGCCGCGGTCGACCCCGCGCGCTACCACCAGGGCCTGCTCGAGCGCGTGCGCGCGGCCGGCGCGCAGGTGGAGGCGCATTGCGCCGCCACCGCCATCGAGCGCGTGGCGGGCGGCTTCCGCGTGACGACGCCGCGCGGGAGCGTGCAGGCACGCGACCTGGTGGTGGCGACCAACGGCTACAGCGGGACGCTGCTGCCGTGGCTGCGCCGGCGCGTCATTCCCATCGGCAGCTACATCATCGCCACCGAGCCCATCGCGCCCGACCTGATGGCGCGGCTCATGCCCACCGACCGCATCGTCAGCGACACACGCAAGGTGGTGTACTACTACCGCGCCTCGCCCGATCGCAGCCGCATCCTGTTCGGCGGCCGGGTGTCGTTCCGCGAAACCGACCCGCGCGTCAGCGGCCCGCTGTTGCACGCCGACCTCTGCGCGCTGTTCCCCGAGCTCGCCGGCACCCGCATCAGCCATTCGTGGATGGGCTTCGTCGCCTATACCTTCGACGAGCTGATGCACATCGGCACGCGCGAGGGCATCCACTACGCTGCAGGCTACTGCGGCTCGGGCGTGGGGATGGCGGGCTACCTCGGCATGCGCCTCGGCCATCGTGTGCTCGGCGATGCCGAGGGCCGCACGGCCTTCGACGGCATCGCATTCCAGACGCGGCCGCTGTATACCGGCAACCCGTGGTTCCTCGGGGCGTCGGTGCGGTACTACCGTTGGCGAGATCAGCAAGGACAGTAAGCGCTTACTTTCTATCTTCGGCCAAAGCGCGCAGAATGTCGGCCCGCACGCCGATTCGCGTGCACCTTCCGACAACGACTGGAGCGATTCGCATGAACAGGTTTTCTGCAGGACATGCCTTACGTGCCGCTGCAACGCTGGTGCTGGCCTGCCTCTTCACCCTCCCGGCCATGGCGCAAACCGAGCAGGAGAAGCTCGTCAACGACGCACGCACGAGCCTCGGCAACTTCATGCGCGACCCCGACCAGACCTGGATCCACCAGAACATCGGCCGCGCCAAGGCGCTGCTGATCTCGCCGCAGATCGTCAAGGCCGGCTTCATCTTCGGGGGCTCCGGCGGCCGCGCGGTGCTGGTGTCGCGCGACGGCAAGGTCTGGCACGGTCCGGCGTTCTACAACCTCGCGACGGCGAGCGTGGGCTTCCAGGCCGGACTCGAGGTTTCGGAAGCGGTGATCGTGGTGATGACCGACAAGGGCCTCAACTCGCTGCTGGCGCCTTCCGTGAAGCTCGGCGGCGACGCGAGCATCGCGGCCGGCCCGGTCGGCGCGGGCGCCAAGTCGACGGTGACGGCCGACCTCATCTCGTTCACGCGTTCCAAGGGCGTGTACGGCGGGCTCAACCTCGATGGCACGGTGGTGACGCCGAACAACGAGTGGAACGAGATCTTCTACGGCAAGAAGGGCATCCTGCCCCCGGACATCCTGATCAAGCATTCGGTGTCGAACCCCAAGGCCGCCGGCTTGCTGGGCGACGTCGCCAAGGTCACGAAGTAAGACGCGGCGCGTCCGTCATTCCCGCGCATGCGGGAATCCGTGGGTCCCCGCTTTCGCGGGGATGACGGCGGGCACGCGGGGATGACGGCGTTGCCTGTTCACCGCCGCTCGACGCATTTGGCGTAGAGGTCGAGCGCGCGGTGCTGCGGGTCGTAGCGCGCCTTGAGGCGCGCATAGGCGTCCATGTCGTAGGCACGCGCGAACTCGTCGCGGGTGTAGAAGCTCTCCGAGTACAGCGACTTGATGCCGCCCAGGCGCGCGGTCTCGCGCTCGATCAGGCGGTTGAAGTCCCCCGGCGCGTGGGTCTCCCGTGACGTGACCACGTCCCAGAAGCCGAAGTTCACGTAGGGCGTGTCGCTGCGTAGCGGATAGAGCGGGAAGCGAGCATCGGGGCGCGCCGCGCGGATGGGGCAGGTCCAGATCGGCAGCACACCCACCTCGCGCAGCAGGAAGTCGAGGAACCCGGGCGCCTGGGCGGCAGGAATGTCGATGTCCTGGATCACCGACTCGCGGTAGCGTCCCGACAGCCGCGCCAGGGCGCGCGTGAGGCCTGCGCGGCTGTTCCAGCGCATGATCTTCGTGTACGTCCGCGAGTTGAGCCGCTCGCGCCCCATCAGCCGCCGCAGCAGCGGGTTCTGCGCGCCGACGTTCTTCGAGCACCAGAACCAGTCGGTGTCCCAGCGCCAGATGTAGTCGTGCGCGGACAGGTAGTCGACCTCGCGCCCGAGCAGCGAGCGGTAGTAGATCCTTTCGAACGTATAGTCGCTGCGCCACGGCGCCGTGTCGACGAAGCGCGCGCGGCTCACCACCAGGTTGCGCGCATCGAACACCACGCCGTCGACGAAATCGGCGTCGCCGTTCGCGGGGTCGGCGGCGACGGCGAGGTCGTCGAAGAACGACTTCATGTCGCCGTGGCGGGCGTGGCGCACCTCGACGAAGGGCTTGACGGGCAGCGTCGCAAGCCGTGCGCGCAGCACGTAGCCCAGCGTGCCGTAGGAATTGGGCAGGCCGTGGAAGAGGTCGCGGTGCTCGTTGAAGGGCGTGGCGGTGACGACCTCGCCCGAGGGCAGCAGCACGTCGAGCTCGCGCATGGTGTCGTGCACGAGGCCGTGGCGGAACGACGTCGCCTCGATGCCCACGCCGGCGATCGCGCCGCCGACGGTGATGGTCTTGAGCTCGGGCACCACCGCGGGCATCACGCCCCGCGGCAGCACGGCGTCGACCAGCGCCTCGTAGGGGGTGAGGCCCTCGACGTCGACGGTGCCGGCGGCGGTGTCGACCGCCAGCACGTGGTCGAAGGCCGAGAGGTCGAGCCTGCGCCTGGGCGCGGCCTTGCGGTCGCGGAAGAGGTTGGAGGTGCGCTTGTCCAGCGCGATCGGCGCGGCGGCGGTCGACGCGGCATCCGCCGTGGGACGCGCATCCGCCGTGGGACGCACACCCGTCGCCTCGGCTGCCTGGTGCGCGGGCGCGAACGCCGCGGCCAGCGCCGCGCGCCGCGCGGCGTAGCCGCCGTCAGGCATGGCGGGCGTCAACCATGCGAAGCGTCAGTCATACAGGAACGCACGGCTCATCGGGTAGTTGTCGCGCGTGGTGTTGCCCTTGCTGAACACGATCTGGAACAGGTGCGTGTAGCCCTTGGGTGAACGGAACATCTCGGCGCAGCCGATCAGGTACACGCGCCAGATGCGGCGGAAGCGCTCGTCGAAGCGCTGGGGATCGAGGGCGTGGATCGCGTCCCAATGCCGGTCGAAGCGCTCGGTCCAGGCGTCGAGGGTCAGCGCGTAGTGTCGCCGCAGGTTCTCGATGTCGACGACCTCGAGCCCCGCCTCTTCCATGGCGACGATGACGTCGGCGAGGCTGGGGATCCAGCCGCCGGGGAACACGTGCTTGCGGATGAAGAGCTCGGTCTCGAAATGCCCCACGTGGCCGATGAAGTGCAGCAGGCCCAAGCCGCCGGGCTTGAGGAAGTCGGCGTGCGCCTTCACCACCTCGGCGAGCTGGTCGCGCCCGGCGTGCTCGAGCACGCCGATCGACACCACCTTGTCGTACTGCGCGTCGACGTCGCGGAAGTCGGCTTCGCGCACCGACAGGCTGGCGCCCAGGCCACGACGCGCGATCTCCTCGCGCAGCCATTGGACCTGCCTGGTCGCGGTGTTGAGGCCCACGCCCGAGGCACCGAGGGTCTCGTGCGCGCGGAACATGAAGCCGCCGAAGCCGCAGCCGATGTCGATGTAGCGGTCGTCCTTCGTCAGGCGGATCTTCCTCGCGACGTGGTCGATCTTGTTGCGCTGCGCCTCGTCGACGTCGGCGGTGCCGGGCGACCAGTAGCCGCAGGTGTACATCATGTACGGGTCGTCGAGCCAGTAGCGGTAGAACTCGGTGCCGAGGTCGTAATGCGCGCAGGCATTGGCCTTGGCCTGCTCCCAGGTCCTGTTGGAGTGGCGGCGCTCGTGGAGCGCGTTCTCGGCGCGGTTGAGCACGTTGCCCTGATCGTTCACGCCCGCGGACATCGACAGCCTGAGCACCTGGCGCAGGTCGCCCTCGAGCCCGATGTCGCCGTCGAAATAAGCGTCGAGCAACCCCATGTGGCCGCGCGCCGCGGCGGCGGCGATGGTCGACCGGGACTTCAAGTCGAGGGTGAAGGCGGGCGTGCCTTCGCCGACCTTGCGCAAGTCGCCATCGGGCAGGCGCACGGCGAAGGGGGTGGTGGCGCGCTGCTCGAGCACGTCCACGAGGCTGTCCATCGAGAGCTTCAAGGCGCGCTGCTCCTTTCGGGGGTGGGTTGCGGGAGGACTGTGCTCAATGCGGCGCGGTGCCCGGCGCGGCGCCCAGCCGCGCGATGAAACGCTCGCGGTCGATCAGCGCGCGTCCGTGCGTCCCGCGCCCGATGAGCACGTCGCCGTCGAGCGCCTCGACGCGGAAGTCGATCAGGCGCCCGTCGACGCGCGTGACCTCGGCGTGCGCAACGATCGTCCGGCCCACCGGTGTCGCGGCGAGGTGCTCGACGTCGACGCGCGTACCGACCGCCGTCTCGCCGGGCTCGAACCAGGGCTTCAGGGCCTCGAGCGCGGCATTCTCCATCGCCATGATCATCACCGGCGTCGCGAGCACGGGCGGCAGCATCGAGTCCTTGAAGCGGCTCGCGAGGTGCTCCGGCGCGACCACCAGGGTGTAGGAGCCGCGGGCGCCGACGGGAACGGTTCGCATGGGGCGGTTTCTCGGAGGGATGCGCGAAAGTATAGTGCGGCGCGCGCGCCTGCATTGCTATAGTCGCCGGGAGGAAGGAGCCCGAGCACCATGACCGCGACCGTTCCGCACCCCTTCGACCTTCGACTCACGCGCGCGGCGGTGTTCCTGGTCGTGACGCTGGACCCCGCCGCCCGGCACCGCGCGGCCGTGCGCGGCCTGTGCGCCGATATCCCGGCGCTGGTGCGCGCGGTGGGCTTCCGCGACCTCGACGCCAACCTCCTGTGCATGACGGGCATCGGGTCCGACGCCTGGGACCGCCTCGTCGGCGCGCCGCGACCCAGGGAGCTGCATCCTTTCCGCGAGATCCGCGGCGTGCACCACGCGGTGTCGACGCCGGGCGACCTCCTGTTCCACATCCGTGCGCGGCGCCTCGACCTCTGCTTCGAGCTCGCCAAGCTCGTCGTCGCGCGCCTCGGTGACGCGGTGGCGGCGGTCGACGAGGTGCACGGCTTCAAGTACTTCGACGACCGCGACCTCCTGGGCTTCGTCGACGGCACCGAGAACCCGACGGGACAGGACGCCCTCGACGTGACCATGGTCGGCGGCGAGGACGCCCCCTTCGCCGGCGGCACCTACGTCATCGTGCAGAAATACCTGCACGACCTCAAAGGCTGGGAGTCCCTGCCGGTGGAGACGCAGGAGAAGTTCATCGGCCGCAGCAAGCTCTCCAACGTCGAGCTCGACGACGCGGTGAAGCCGAGCTATGCGCACAACGCGCTCACCACCATCGT
This sequence comes from Casimicrobiaceae bacterium, assembly GCA_044226535.1. Taxonomy (GTDB): domain Bacteria; phylum Pseudomonadota; class Gammaproteobacteria; order Burkholderiales; family Casimicrobiaceae; genus VBCG01. The sequence goes on from JBGAGT010000006.1 coordinate 204,150, forward strand.
CGAGGGCGGCGAGGAGCTCGACATCGTGCGCGACAACATGTCCTTCGGCGAGGTGGGCAAGGGCGAGTTCGGCACCTACTTCATCGGCTACGCGCGCTCGCCGGCGCGCATCGAGCGCATGCTGCACAACATGTTCGCCGGCAATCCCGCCGGCAACTACGACCGGCTGCTCGACTACAGCCGCGCGGTCACCGGCTCGCTGTTCTTCGTGCCCGCGGCGTCGTTCCTCGAGAGCCTCGCCGGCGGCAGCTAGGTCATCCCCGCACCGTCATCCCCGCGAAAGCGGGGATCCAGCGTTCAGCGCGTCGCGGTGGCAACAGCGCAACACCGCGCAATACCGTTGCGCAAGGCATGGGTCCCCGCTTTCGCGGGGATGACGGCGAGCTTTCGCGGGGATGACAGTGGCGGGGATGACGGGGCGCGGGGACGACGGCTACAGCAACGCCTGCTCGTTGCGACCCATCAGGCGGAACGCGAGGAACACCGCAGCACCGCTCAGCACCAGCAGCACCGTCGACATCGCCGCGGCCGTACCGAAGTCCCCGTCGAGGATCAGGAGGTACACGCGCACCGGCATGGTCATGGTCGCGCCGACGTAGAGCACCAGCGACGACGAGAGCTCGTTGATGGCGGTGACGAAGCTCAGCATGCCGCCCGCGACGATGCCGGGCACGATCAGCGGCACCGTGACGCGCAGGAAGGCGCGGAAGGGGCTGTAGCCCAGCGACACCGCGGCCTCCTCGAGCGAGGGCGAGAGCTGGCGCAGCGCCGCCGAGGTGGTCCGCACGGAGTAGGGGAGGCGGCGGATGAAGATCGACAGGATGATGATGGCGGCCGTTCCCGTCAGCACGATGCGCCCGGTGTTGAACGTGGCGACGAAGGCGATGCCGATGACGATGCCCGGCATCACGTAGGGGATCATGAACGCGCCGTCGAGCAGCGAGGTGTTGAGGTTGGTGCGCCGCGCCACCAGCACGCCGACGATCGTGCCGACGGCGACGATCATCAGCACCGCGGCCACCGAGAAGGTGAGCGAGTTGCGCACCACGTCGAAGAGGTTGAACAGGATGCGCTCGTAGCTCTGCAGGCTGAAGCCCGGCTGGAACACCGGCCCGCTGGTGCGGCGGAAGGAGAAGATCACCGAGATGATCACCGGCAGCGCACCGACGAGGCCGATGGCGTAGACGGCGACGTGGGCGAGCACGTTGCGCCAGCCGGAGAGCCGGATGCGCACCGGCTTGTTGATCAGGTTGCCGTGGTAGACGTTGCGCCGCGACATGTAGCGCTGCAGCGCCACGAACACCATCGACACGACGATCAGCGCCACGCTGATGGTGGTCGCCATGGTCAGGTTGGAGCCGATCTCCGCCGAGTACAGCGCGTAGGCCTCGGTGGCGAGCACGTTGAAGCCGCGCCCGATGAGGCGCGGGGTGCCGAAGTCGGCGATGGCGTGGATGAAGGCCAGCAGGCCCCCCGCCGACAGCGCCGGGAACACCATGGGCAGCGACACCTTGAGCGTGCGTTGCCAGGGCGTGAGGCCCAGGCCCTCGGCGGCCTCCTCGAGCGAGCGGTTGACGTTGGCGAGCGCGCCGGAGACCATCAGGTAGACGTAGGGGTAGAACTTGAACGAGAACACCATCAGGATGCCGCCCAGGCCGTAGATCGGCGGCATGTCGATGCCGAGCTTCGAGAGCCAGCCCCGCACCACGCCCCCCGCGCCGAACAGCACGATCCACGAGTACGCGCCGATGAAGGGCGGCGACACCAGCGCGAGGATCGCCAGCAGCGACACGAAGCGCGAGCCCGCGATGACGAAGCGCGAGATGCAGAACGCCATGATCGAGCCCAGCACCAGCGCGCCCACCAGCCCGCCGAATCCGACGATCAACGTGTTCAGCACCGCGCGCTGGAAGCGCGGCTCGGCGAGGAAGTTGCGGTAGTTCTCGAGCGTGAGCCCGCCGTTCGCGTCGTACAGGCTCGACACCAGGATCGAGCCCACCGGCGCGAACAGCAGCGCGACCAGCAGCACCCAGGTCAGGATGCTCACCAGCGACCAGAAGTCGAGGCGCTTCATGGCGCGCGGCGGCTCCCGTCGCCGCCGCCGTCGGCGCGCTTGCCCCCCGCGTCGAAGCCCATCAGCGCTTCGCGGCGAAGGCCCACCGACACGGGCTCGCCTGCGTGGCGGTCGGGCGCCATCCCTGGATTGGCCACCTGCACCACCAGGGGACCGACGGCGGTATCGACCTCGACGTGGGCTTCGCGGCCGAGGTAGGTGTAGCGCGCGACGGTGCCGGGCAGCGTGGCCGTACCCTGCGGCGCGGCGCCGCTTCGCGTGTCGCCGCCGGCGCGCGCCTCGCCCAGCGCGAGCCCTTCGGGGCGTACCGTCCAGGTCTTCGCTTCGCCCGGCGCAAGGCCCAGCGCGCCGAGCAGCGCGTCCAGCGCGGGGCCGGCGGAGAGCTCGTTCAGCGTGCCGACGAAGCGCGCCACGAACAGCGTGCGCGGGTCGCCGTAGATCGCGCGCGGCGTGCCGATCTGCTCGACGTGGCCCGCGCTCATCACGCAGATGCGGTCGGAGATGGCCAGCGCCTCCTCCTGGTCGTGCGTGACGTAGATGGCCGCGATGTCGATCTTCTTCTGGATGTCGCGGATCTCCCCGCGCAGCTCGATGCGGAGCTTGGCGTCGAGGTTGGACAGCGGCTCGTCCATCAGCAGGAGCCGCGGCTTGACGACCATGGCGCGCGCGATGCCGATGCGCTGCTGCTGGCCGCCCGACATGGCCGCAGGCATGCGCTTCGACAGCGCGGTCAGGCGCACGGCGGCCAGCGCCTCCTCGACGCGCGTCTTCGCCTCGGCGGCCGGCACGTTGCGCGGCTTGAGCCCGAACGCGACGTTGTCGGACACGGTGAGGTGCGGGAACACGGCGTAGTCCTGGAACACCATGCCGATGTCGCGGCGGTGCGGCGGGACCTTGCGCAGGTCCTGGCCGTCGAGCGTGATCGACCCCGAGGTCAGGTCGTTGAAGCCCGCGATGGCGCGCAGCAGCGTGGTCTTGCCGCAGCCGCTCGGGCCGAGGAGGGTGAAGAATTCCCCCCGCTCCACGGCGATCGACACGTCATCGAGCGCGCGGAACTCGGTCCCGAACTGCTTGGTCGCCGCGGCCACGGTGAGATAGCTCATCCGCCCTCCTGGTTCACAGCCCTCGTCCGGTGCCTGTGGGGTTTGCAACGTCGTCTTGTTGCAATTATAGGAGAAGGGCTCTAGCATCGCAGCCGACCATCGACCGGGAACGTCGAGGAGGAGAAAGACATGGATTTCGTGAATTCCGGACGGCGTGCCGTGGCGGGCGCGGCCGCGGCCCTGGCGGCGTCACTGCTTTTCGGCGGCAGCGCCTTGGCGCAGGACAAGCCCGTCGTCATCTATACCGCGCACATCTCGGCGATCGTCGACAAGCTGATCCCGATCTTCGAGAAGGAGACGGGCCTCAAGGCGCAGGTCGTCAAGATGGGCTCGGGCGACGTCGCGCGCCGTGCCAAGGCCGAGGCCGGCAAGCCCGCGGCCGACGTCATCTGGTCGATCTCCGGCAGCGCGCTGACCGAGCTCGCCCCCATCCTCGAGCCCTTCAAGCCCACCAGCTTCGGCAGCATCAACACCAGCTTCATCGGCAGTGACGCCTGGACGCCGTACACCGGCGTCGTCTATGTGCTGATCGTCAACACCTCCAAGCTGCCGCTCGCGGACGCGCCCAAGAGCTGGGCCGAGCTCGCCGACACGAAGTGGAAGGGCAAGATCGCTTCGGCGCGCGCCGACGGCTCGGGCTCTGCCATGCAGCAGCTGCAAGGCGTGCTGACCATCTTCGGCGACGGCGGCTGGGACAAGTACCGCGCCATCGCCAAGAACTTCGTGCTCACCGACAGCTCGGGCGCGGTACCGCGCTACGTCGCCGATGGCGAGACGCCGATGGGCATCACGCTGGAGGACGAGGCGCTGCAGTACATCAAGGGCGGCGCGCCCATGCAGATCGTCTACCTCAAGGAAGGCACGATCGTCACGCCCGACGGCGTGGCGCTCGTCAAGGGCGGGCCGAACGCCGCCGGCGGCAAGAAGTTCATCGAGTGGGCGACGTCCAAGACCACGCAGGAAACGCTGGTCAAGGAGATCGGCCGGCGCTCGGTGCGCACCGACGTGGCGAGCCCCGGGGGGCTGCCGGCGCTGACCACGCTGACGCTGGTGAAGTTGAAGTCCATCGCCGAGCTCGGCGGCCAGGAAGCGCTGCTCAAGAACTGGCGCGCGGCCACGGGCCAGTGATGTGCTGACGCGGCGCGCGAACCCGCGCGCCGCGGCCCCCCGGAGCCCCGGGCATCGTCAAGCGCCTCGAAGCCTTTTCCCTCGGCAAGCAGTTCGCGCATCCCGAGGCGAACGAGGACAGCCTTGTCGTCATGGCGGGGATCGGCTACGCCGTCATCGACGGCGTGACCGACCACAGCGGCGCCCGCTACGACGGCATGCTCTCCGGCCAGTTCGCCTCGCGGGCGGTCAAGCGCGCGTTCGAGGATTTCCTGCTGGGCCTGCGTGGCGGCGAGCGCTACCAGGGGCCGGAAGCGCTGGTGGCGCGCCTCGGCGCGGCGATCCACGCGGGCTACGTGTCCAACGGCGTGCTCGACACCGTGCGTGGCGACTGGAAGCTGCGCGCGGGCTGCACGGTGATGCTGGCCTTCCACCTGGGCGAGATGCTCGAGGTCGTCGCAGTAGGTGACAGCGGCGCGCGGTTCAACGGCCGCGACGTGTTCCAGGTGCTGAAGCCGCTCGACGACGTCACCTCGGTGCTGCGCCGCGAGGCCTGGCGGTATTTTGCCGAGGAGGGCCACGACGAGGCGGCCTGCGACGAGCTGGCGCGGACCATCACCTGGCAGGGCACGCGGGCCCCGCACATCGGCACGGTCGCCGCCCGCGCCGTCGCCTCCCGCGCAATCGCCCCCGACGGCGTCGGCGCCGAGAGTACCGCCCTCCACGACATCGAGTCGCGCGCGCTGGAGATCGGCCGCACGCGGCACCCCGACGTGCCGGAGTGGGAGCTCGCGGAGCTGATCCACAAGGGCATCGCCAATGGCCAGGGCGATTTCAAGAACGTGACCGATCGCGTGCTGGGCTACGGCGGGCTCGACGGATTCGCGGTACCGGGGCGGCATGTCGCCACGCGCCAGTACGCGATCGACACGCTCGACACCATCGAGCTTTTCACCGACGGCTATTTCAAGCATGGGGCCGGGTTCGGCGTGGCGTCGTGGGAAGCGGCATTCGCGGAAGTCGAGCGCGAGGATCCACGCAAGCTCGGCCCGCATCTCGGCACCAAGGGCACGACGGCGACGGCCTTCGCCGACGACCGCAGCTACCTCGGCGTGATGTTGCGCTGATCGCAGGCGCGCTCCAGCCCGGCGAAGCTTGCCGGGGCGGCGCTGGCATATCGCAGGCGAGGACGCTACGCTTGGCCGATGCGCCGTCGGTATCGCCTGCTGGCCGCTTCCCTGCTGCTGACCTGGGTCGCGGCTTTCGCCACGCTCGCCGGCGCGGCAGACCGGCCGTGGCGCATCATGATCCTCAACGGCACGGACCCGTACCTGCCGGCGTTCATCGCCATCGACCGCGCAACACGCGTGGAACTTGCGGCGCCGGGCTCGCACCCCGCGGAAATCTACGCCGAAACGCTCGACATGATGCGTTTCCCGGGTGCTGCGTTCGAAGCCGACATGGTGGCGCTGCTGCGGCGCAAGTACGCGGAGCAGCCGATCGATGCCGTCATCGCCGTGACGCCGGTGGCCCTGGATTTCGCCGAGCGCCATCGCGAGGTGCTGTGGCCGGGTGCCTACGTCGTGTTCCACAGCGTGGAGGACGACGCCCTGCGCGGGCGAAAGCTGTCACCTTCGACCACCGGGGTGCCGTCCCGGTTCGACATCGCCGGCACGGCGGAACTGGCACTTCGGCTTCGGCCGTCGTCGGCGCGCGTGATCGTCATCGGCGGCACTTCCGACTTCGACCGGTATGTCCTGGCGATCGCGCGCGAACAACTGCAGCCGCTCGGCAAGCGGGTGCCGGTGGAATTCTGGGTGGACCTCACGTTCGAGCAGGTCACCGAAAGGGTCGCCCACCTGAGCAATGCGGTGATCCTGCAACTCTCGATGAATCGGGATACCAATGCCCGCATGTTCGTGCCGCGCGAAGCGGCAGCGCAAATCGCTGCGGTCTCGTCCGTACCGCTTTTCAGCATCTTCGAGACCTTCCTCGGAACGGGCATCGTCGCCGGCTACGTCGACGACTACGCGTTGCGCGGGCGCCGCGCCGCGCAACTCGTCCAGGCCGCGCTGAACGCACCGCCGGGAAGCGACCCGCCGCGACCCGGGCTCGTTGCGCCCCTGTGCGTGGCGGACGCACGCGAGCTGCGCCGCTGGGGCATTTCGCCCGATGCCCTGCCGAGGGGATGCGACGTCCGGTTCGCCGAGGCGACGGCATGGCAGCGCTACCGCTGGCAGATGGTCGCAGGGCTCTTGATCATCGTCTCGCAATCGGTGCTGATCGCAGCGCTCGTCCTGCAGCGCCGGCGACGCCGCCGCGCCGAGCTGGACACGCAGGCTGCACGCACCGAGCTCACGCATGCGGCCCGCCTCGCGTCGATGGGAGAGATCACCGCGTCGATCGCGCACGAGATCAAGCAGCCGCTCTCCGCCATCCTCGCGCATGCCGACACCGCCGATCTGCTGCTCGAAGCGGACGCACCGTCGCTGGCCGAGATCAGGCGGATCGTCGCGGAGATCCGCCGCGACGACCTGCGGGCCAGCGACGTGATCACGCGTTTGCGCGACCTCCTCGGCAGGCACGCGATGGAACGTCGCAGGTTGGACCTCAACGAGGCGATCGTCGACGCGCTTCGCGTGCTCGACGCGGAAGTGCGGCGGCGCGGCGTTGCCGTTTCGACCGCGCTCGCTCCGGACTTGCCGCCTGTCACGGGTGATCGCGTCCACCTGCAGCAGGTGGTGCTGAACCTCGTGCTGAACGGCATGGACGCCTTGACGCGGCACGGCGATGGCGCCGGCGGCGGGCGCATCACCGTCGCCACCGCGGCGCTCGGGGATCGCGTCGAGATCACCGTCTCCGACAACGGCCCGGGCATCGATCCCGCCATCGCGTCGCGAGTGTTCGAGTCCTTCGCGACCACCAAGCCGAAGGGACTGGGTCTCGGGCTCTCCATCGCGCGGTCGATCGTCGAGGCGCACGACGGCACGATCGAGGTCGTCGCCGGCAGGGAGCGCGGCAGTGTTTTTCGCGTAGCATTGCCGGCAGCGCGGCCGGACGCGGACGGCGACGCGTCACAGCCGCCGCCGCCCCGTCCGGCAAGCCCATGAGGCCATGATCGAAACGCGACCTGTCGTGCATTTCGTCGACGACGATGCGTCGTTGCGCGCGGCGCTGGGCGGGCTGCTGCGTGCCGCAGGGTACGACGTGCGGACCTACGCGTCGGCGGGCGAGTTCCTGCTCGACCCTGCCGACGCCGCGAGCGGTTGCCTGCTGCTCGACCTGCGTCTCGACGGGCCCAGCGGGCTCGACCTGCAGGAGGCGCTCGTGCGCCGCGGCTGCAGGATCCCGATCGTGTTCATGAGCGCGCACGGCGACATCCCCGCCAGCGTGCGGGCGATGAAGGCGGGCGCGGTGGATTTCCTCACCAAGCCGGTGGAGCGCGGCCCCCTCCTGGCCGCGATCCGCGCCGCGCTCGCGCGCGAGGCGGCGCAGAGTGCCACCGAGGAGCGGCGGGCGGAGTTGCGCAAGCGCTACGCGAGCCTCACCGATCGCGAGCGCGCGGTGCTCCAGGGCGTGGTCGACGGGAAGCTCAACAAGCAGATCGCCGGCGATCTCGACATCGCCGAGCGCACCGTCAAGGCGCATCGCGCGAACGTGATGGCGAAGCTCGGGGCCGACTCGCCCGCGGTGCTCGGCCGCATGGTCGAGCAGCTCGGCGTCGCCTTCCGTCCGGGCGAAGCGGGCGAGCCGCGCTAGCAGGTCGCCGCCGGGCCGACCGGCACCAAAGGGCAGGCGCGGATTCCCCAAAGCGGGATGGACGTGCCTGCCGCCATCGCCGAGCATCGGCCTCGAAACGGGGCTCCAGCAACGTTCGACTTCGCCCCGACGGAGCGCGCGGATGGCGAACGAGCTGCCGGCGGTCGTTCTGGTGGAGGACGACGACCGGCTGCGCAACGCACTCGCCCGCGTGCTGTCGATGTCGGGATTTCGCGTGGCGACGTTCGCGGCAGCGGAGGCCGCGCTGGCAGGGACCTCGTGGGCGAACGTGGCGTGCCTGGTGGTCGACATCCGCCTGCCGGGCATGTCGGGACTCGAGCTGTTGAGGCATCTGCGCAAGCGGGGCAACGCGATGCCGGCGGTGGTGATGACCGCCGACCTGCGCCGGGGATTGCGCGAGGCCGCGATGGAGCTCGACGTGAGGGCATACCTCGAAAAGCCGGTCGGTGGGCATGTGCTTGGGGCCGCTGTTCGCGAGGCGATATCGCGACGCGTCCCCTGATCGACGGGAGGGAGATGAACATGGGCATGAAGACACTGCAAGCGATCACCGCGGCCGCGTCGCTGGCCTTCGCAGCACACACGACGGCGTTGGCGGCCGGCGCCGCCGAGATGACCAAGGACGCCAACGCGGCGTTGCAACAGCTCTATGCCGGCGTTCCCGCCGCCAAGGCACTCGGCGCCAAGGCGCCGGCAATCCTGGTGTTCCCCAAGGTCACCAAGGCGGGGCTCGGGGTCGGCGGCCAGTACGGCGAAGGCACGCTGTTCAAGGGAGGCAAGGCCGTCGCGTTCTACAACACCGCGGCCGCGTCGGTGGGCCTGCAGGCGGGTGCCCAGCAGTTCGGCTACGCGATGATCTTCATGAACGCCAACGCGCTCGCGCAGCTCGACAAGGCGGGCGGCTTCGAGATCGGCGTCGGCCCGACGGTCGTCGTGGTGGACGAGGGCATGGCGAAGACGCTGACGACGACGACTGCGAAGGACGACGTCTATGCCTTCATCTTCGGCCAGAAGGGGCTGATGGCGGGCGTCGGCGTCCAGGGAAGCAAGATCACCAGGATCGATCCGAAGTGACTTTCGGAACGCGAAGATCCCAGACAGGCCAAGCGGCGTGAAAGGAACCAACCATGGCAACCGGCAAACCGAACATCGTGATCATCTGGGGCGACGACGTCGGCCAGTCCAATATCAGCGCCTATTCGGACGGACTGATGGGCTACAGGACGCCCAACATCGACCGCATCGCCGCCGAAGGCGTGCGGTTCACCGACTTCTACGCCGAACAGAGCTGCACGGCCGGGCGTTCCTCGTTCATCACCGGCCAGTGCGGTTTCCGCACGGGCAACACCAAGGTGGGCATGCCGGGCGCCCCGCAGGGCCTGCAGGCACGCGATGTCACCATCGCCCGGCTGCTCAAGGCCCAGGGCTACGCCACCGGCCAGTTCGGCAAGAACCATCTCGGCGACCGCAACGAGCACCTGCCCACCATGCATGGCTTCGACGAGTTCTATGGCGCGCTCTACCACCTCAACGCGTCCGAGGAACCGGAGCTTCCCGACTACCCGAATCCCAAGGACTTCCCGAACTTCTTCGCGAACTACGGGCCGCGAGGCGTGCTGGACTGCAAGGCCACCGACAAGGACGACCCGACGGTGGATCCCCGCTTCGGCAAGGTGGGCAAGCAGACCATCAAGGACACCGGCCCGCTGACCAAGAAACGGATGGAGACCTGCGACGACGATTTCGCCGCGCGTTCGGTGGACTTCCTCAAGCGCCAGAAGGCCGCCGGCAAGCCCGTGTTCCTGTGGGTGAACTTCACCCACATGCACCTCAGGACGCACACCAAGCCCGAAAGCATCGGGCAGGCCGGCCGCTGGCAAAGCCCCTACCACGACACGATGATCGACCACGACAGGAACGTCGGCACGGTGCTCAAGGCGCTGGACGACCTCGGCATGGCGGACGACACCATCGTCATGTATTCCACCGACAACGGCCCGCACATGAACACCTGGCCGGACGGCGCCATGACGCCCTTCCGCAACGAGAAGAACTCGAACTGGGAAGGCGCCTACCGCGTGCCCAGCATGATCCGGTGGCCAGGGCACATCAAGGCCGGCACGATCGAGAACGGCATCGTGTCGCACCTCGACCTGATGCCGACGTTGCTCGCGGCGGCGGGCGTCCCCGACGTCAAGGAGCAACTCCTCAAGGGCATGAAAGTCGGCGACACGACCTTCAAGGTGCACCTCGACGGCTACAACCTGCTGCCGCTGCTGACCGGCAAGACGAAGGAGAGCCCGCGCAAGGAGTTCTTCTACTTCAACGACGATTCCGACCTGGTCGGGCTGCGCTACGACAACTGGAAGTTCGTCTTCTCGGAGCAGCGCGCCACGGGAACCCTGCGGATCTGGAGCGAGCCGTTCACGGCGCTGCGCTTCCCGAAGCTCTTCAACCTGCGCACCGATCCGTACGAGCGCGCGGACATCACGTCGAACACCTACTACGACTGGTGGTTCGACCACGCCTTCATCTGCGTGCCGGCGCAGGCCATCGTCGGCGAGTTCCTCGCCACGTTCAAGGAGTTTCCGCCCAGCCAGAAAGCCGGCAGCTTCAGCGTGGACCAGGTGCTGGAAACGCTGCGGGAGGGTGCATCGGGGGGCAGCCGGTAGCGCCGCGCCGCTCGCGCCTCACAGGAAGCCGCCGTCGACGATCAGCGTCTGCGCGGTCAGCATCCCCGAGGCGCTCGACGCGAGGAAGAGGCAAGGGCCGACCATGTCGTCGGGCCGCATCTCGCGCGGGATGCATTGCCGCGCGACGTGCCTCGCGAGGTTGTCGCCCTTCACCCACAGCGCGCGTTGGCGCTCGGTGACCACCCATCCGGGCGCGATGGCGTTGACGCGGATGCCGTCGCGCCCGTAGCGCCCCGCGAGGCCCTTGGTGAGGCCGATCACCCCGGCCTTGGCGGTGGTGTAGGCGGGCATGTCGCCGTTGTTCATCATGAACGAGATGGACGAGAAGTTGACGATCGAGCCGCGCCCCGCCTTCACCATGCCGGGCAGCACTGCCTGCGCGGCGAAGAACTGCGGCCGGATGTTGATCGCCTGGTTGGCATCCCAGCTCTCCGGGGTCACGTCCTCGACGGCGTGGCGGTCGTCGCGCGCGGCGTTGTTGACCAGCACGGCGACGGGACCATGCGCGTCGGCGGCAGCGCTTGCCGCGCGACGCAGCGCCGCGACGTCGCGAAGGTCGGCCTCGAGGAACAGCGGCCGGCGCCCCGTTTCGCGCTCGAGCGCGTCGCAGAGCGCGAGGCTCGCCGGCGCGTCGAAGTCGATGAAGGCCACGCGTGCACGCTGTCGCAGGAAGCCCTCGGTGAGCTTTGCGCCGATGCCCGATCCGCCGCCGGTGATGAGCACCGAGGCGTCGGCGAGGTCGTGGTAGGTGACGGGCGGCATCATGGGGACTCCTCGGTGATCGGCGGGCTTCGCGATGTTATCAACCTCGCGCTGCCGCGGCGTCGGGTATCCTCGACGCGATGCCGGTCTCGCCTCCGCTCCATCGCCCCTTCGTCGTGGCCGCGATCATGGCGTCCATGTTCATGGTCGCCGTCGAGGTCACGATCGTCTCGACGGCGATGCCGCACATCATCGCCGAGCTGGGCGGCCTCGCGTACTACAGCTGGGTGTTCTCGTCGTTCCTGCTCGCGCAGACGGCGACGACGGTCATCTCGGGCAAGCTCGCCGACCTGTTCGGGCGCAAGCCCGTGATGCTCGCGGGCATCGCCATTTTCGCGGCGGGCTCGCTGCTCGGCGGCTTCGCGTGGTCCATGCCGTCGATGATCGCGTTCCGGGTGGTCCAGGGCATCGGCGCGGGCGTCGTGCAGCCGGTGTGCATGACCATCATCGCCGACCTCTACCCTGCCGCCCAGCGCGGCAAGATCCAGGGCTATCTCGCGAGCGTGTGGGGCTTCGCCGCGGTGGCGGGCCCCGTGATCGGCGGGGTCATCGTCCGCGAGCTGTCGTGGCCGTGGGTGTTCTGGATCAACCTCCCGGTGGGTGCTGCGGCAGCGGCGGGCTACCTCCTCTACCTCCACGAGTCGGTCGAGCATCGCGCGCGCTCCATCGACGTCGCCGGTGCGGTCCTGTTCACGCTGGTCGTGGGATCGCTGATGGTCGCGCTCGACGGCGTCGGCTCGTTCACAAGACCCTCGACGCTGGCGGCCGTGCTCGCCTTCATGGTCGCCTCGGTCCTGTTCGTGCTGCAGGAGCGGCGCGCGGCCGACCCGATCGTGTCGCTGCCGCTGTGGATGCGCAGGCCGGTGCTGACGGCCAACGGCGTCATCGCGCTGGCCAGCATCGCGCTGATGGGGCTCACGGCGTTCCTGCCGATGTACGTGCAGGTCGTGATGGGGCACTCGCCCATCGTCGCGGGCTTCGCGCTCACCATGATGCTGGTCGGGTGGCCGGTCGGCGCCACCGTGTCCGCGCGCCTGTTCCATCGCGTGGGCATGCGCCGCGTGCTCGTCGCCGGCAGCCTGCTGCTTCCCGTGGGCGCCCTGTGCTTCGTGCTGCTCGGGCCCGGTTCCAGTGTCGTGCAGGCAGGCGCCGGATCGCTGTTGATGGGCTTCGGCATGGGCCTCACCAGCGTCAGCGCGCTGGTGCTGATCCAGGAAGTGGTCGGCTGGGAGGAGCGGGGTGCCGTCACCGCATCCAACATGTTCGCCCGCAACCTCGGCAGCACGCTGGGCGCCACCGTGCTCGGCGCGATGGTCAACCTCGGGCTCGCGCGCGCGCCCGGCAGTGCCGACGGCCACGCTGAGGATCTTCGGCGCCTGCTGCAGGATCCCGGCGCGGCGCACGACGTGGCGAGCGAGCTCCTCGCCGCGCTCGCCGACGGCGTGCACTGGATGTTCGTGGCGATGCTGCTCGTCACGCTGCTGATGGTATGGGTGGCACTGATGGTGCCGCATGTCGAGCTCCGGCCGGCGCACCCGACGACATCGAATGGAGGAGCTGCATGACGAATCCCGCCAGGAACACCATCTGCCTGTGGTACGACCGCGACGCCGAGGCCGCGGCGCGTTTCTATGCCGGCGTATTCCCCGATTCGTCGGTCGGTGCCGTATTCCGCGCACCGGCCGACTTCCCTTCGGGGAGGAAGGGCGACGTGCTGACCGTGGAGTTCACCGTGCTGGGCATACCCTGCATCGGGCTCAACGGCGGCCCCGCGTTCAAGCAGAGCGAGGCGTTCTCCTTCCAGGTCGCGACCGCCGACCAGGCCGAGACCGACCGGTACTGGAACGCCATCGTCGGCAACGGCGGGCAGGAGAGCGCCTGCGGCTGGTGCAGGGACCGGTGGGGGCTCTCCTGGCAGATCACGCCCGTCGCGCTGACCAGGGCGATCGTCCATCCCGATCCCGCCGCCGCGAAGCGCGCCTTCGAGGCGATGATGACCATGCGCAAGATCGACATCGCGGCGATCGAGGCGGCCGTGCGCGGCTGACATCAGGGCAGCGCGCGCGGGCTGCGCCTGGACGACGGGATCGACCCGGCGGTTTAGCCGACGCCCCAGGGAGACGCCGTGCGGGAATTCTGCAGGCGGTAGATGCCGAGGTCGGGCGGTTGCGCGGCGTCGGCGAACACCGCATCCCGGCGGACCTTCTGGCAGGCCCCGCGGAACGGCGCCTCGTCGCCCCATCCTTCGACCAGGACGATCCATCGCGGGATCAGGTTCTTCTCGGCGCGGACCTTCTTCTCGGCGGTCTCGACCGCGCTCGCGGCTTCGTCCGCGACCAGCAGGTGGCAGCCCGCGATGCCCGGCCGTGCCGCGAGGGCGGGAAGGACCTGTTGCGTCATGCGCGCGCGGTGGGCTTCGGCGACGGGATCGTCCACGGCGTAGCGAAAGGTGGCCATGAGCCCGCCCTGGCCTTCACCGAAGCTCGCCGCCACGGCGCAAAGCGAGCGTGAGACCGCGCGAAAATGTGCCACCGTCGACCGCGTCCATGGCGTCGGATCGTTGAGCCGCGCGAGGTAGTCGGGCCCGCTCACGGTGCGCGGCGAAACGGTCTCGTACAGGTTGAAGAACTCGGGCTCGGCGTCGACGGCGACGTACCGCCGGCCGCGAAGGAACCCCGGGATCCCGGCGCGCTCGGGCATGTGTTCCTGGCCATGCCAGGCATAGAAGGCCGTGCGGCCCTCGGGCGCGATGTCGTGCCAGATCGCGACGGCTCCTTGGCCGGCAAGGCTCATGGGACGCTTCCCTGCGGTGTTGGCAGACCTTGACTTTACAATGCCGCATGGATCCCCGCGCGGGCGCTTCCAACGGAGGCAGACGATGAACCCGACCGACAATCGCACGACGAGCGCTGTTCCCGGCCCCGTTCCGGGCACGCGCATCACCGAAGCCTACGCACGGCTTCTCGCGCGTGATGCGTACTTCTGGGCTTGGCCGATGGCGAACATCTACAACAAGCGGCTGGGTTTCGGGAAGGCGCCGGAGCCGGGCCTGCTGGGCGGCGTCCTGCCGTTCGCGCCGGTCAACCGCATGGCCATGCTGACCGACTACATCGATCCGGCCGAGCGCGCGGTCGCCTGCCCGAACCAGGATGTCGTCTATGGCGGCGGGCCCCTCGCGCTCGACCTGAGTCCGGTGGTCGTGCAGGTGCCCGACTTCGGGGGCCGCTTCTGGGTGTACCAGATCGTCGACCTGCGGACCGACAGCTTCGCCGATCTCGGCGCCATGTACGGCACGAAGCCGGGCTTTTATCTCCTTGCCGGGCCGGCGTGGAAGGGCGAGGTCCCGGCCGGCATCGCCAAAGTCTTCCGCTCGGGGACGAGCACCGGTTTCTTCGCCCCGCGCGCGTTCCAGGACGACACGCCCGAAGACAGGCGCGCCATCCAGGACGTCATCGGTCTGATCGATGCATACCCGCTCGCCGAGTTCGACGGGAAGGTGAAGAAGCGCGACTGGTCGAAGCTGCCGCATTTCCCGCAACCGGACTCCGACGGGGCCGAGACCAAATGGGTCTTCCCCGAGACGTTCTTCGACCAGCTGCCGTTGTTGCTCGACGATGCCACGCCGCTGGCGGGCGAGGAGCCGCGCTATGCCGCCTTGCGGGAGCTCGTCGCGGTGGCGCAGCGGGATCCGAAGCTGAAGGCGGCGATGATCGACGAGGCCAAGCGCGCCGACAAGGAGCTGGTCGCGCCGCTCTTCGAGTTCCGCAATTACGGCATCCCGCTGCCGCATCACTGGACCACCATCGACAACGGCGCGGCCTTCGGCACCGACTACTTCACCCGCACCGCCGTCGGGAAGTCGAACATCCTCGTCAACAAGCCGCTGGAGACGAAGTATTTCTACCAGGACCTGGATGCGGACGGCCAGCGGCTGACCAGCGCCCATCGCTACACCGTCACGTTCGCGGGCGGCCGGTTGCCTCCGGTGAAGGGCTTCTGGTCGCTCACGATGTACAACCGGCACCACTTCTTCGAGCCCAACGCGATCGAGCGCTACTCGGTGGGCACCAAGAACAAGGAGCTGCACCAGGCGGCGGACGGATCGCTGACGATCCACGTGCAGGCGGACGAGCCGAAGACGGCGGCCGGCCGCGCCAACTGGCTGCCATCGCCGAAGGACGCCGAGTTCTCGCTCTACGTGCGCGCGTACTGGCCGGAGGATGCGATCACCCGTGGCGAGTGGACGCCACCGGCGGTGGTGAAGGTCGGGTGAAAGGCCTGCCTTGCGACCGGGCCGGCGAAGCATCGTGGCGGCACGAGCCTGCGGTCGTTGCGAATTGCCCGTGAAATGACCGACCTGCGCTGGCGCTTTTGCGCGGCCCCGATGATGGACTGGACCGACCGCCACTGCCGTTACTTCCACCGGCTGCTGACGCGCCACACGCGCCTCTACACCGAGATGGTGACGGCACCCGCGCTGGCGCACGGCGACGTGCCGCGCCACCTCGACTTCGATCCCGCCGAGCATCCGGTGGCGCTCCAGCTCGGAGGCTCCGACCCCGCGATGCTCGCGCATGCGGCGAAGCTCGGCGAGCGCTGGGGCTACGACGAGATCAACCTCAACTGCGGCTGCCCCTCCGAGCGCGTGCAGACGGGAAGCTTCGGCGCCTGCCTGATGGCCGATCCCGCGCTGGTGGCGCAGTGCGTCAAGGCGATGCGCGACACGGTGGCGCTGCCGGTGACGGTGAAGCACCGCATCGGCCTCGACGCCGACGAGGACTATGGCTTCGTGCGCGACTTCGTGGGCACCGTCAATGCCGCGGGCTGCGAGGTGTTCATCGTGCATGCGCGCAACGCCGTGCTGAAGGGCCTCTCGCCCAAGGAGAACCGCGAGGTGCCGCCCTTGCGCTACGAGGTCGTGCAGCGGCTCAAGCGCGACTTTCCCGCGTGCATTGTCGTGCTCAATGGCGGGCTCGGCGACTGGCGCGCCATCGACCGCGAGCTCGTGTCCTGCGACGGCGTGATGTTGGGGCGCCTCGCCTACCACGACCCGTGGACGCTGCAGCAGGCCGACGCGCGCCTCTTCGACGCCGATCCGCCGGTGGCGACGCGTGCCGAGGCGTTTCGCGCCTTTGCCGACTATGCGCTGCGACAGGTCGCGCGCGGCGTGCCGCTGCGCGCGATGACACGCCATGTGCTGGGCCTCTACCTCGGCCAGCCGGGCGGACGACGCTTCCGGCAGGTGCTGTCGGACGCCTCGAAGCTGCGCGAAGGTGCCACCGCGCTCGACGAGGCATTGCGCGCCGTCGAGCCCATGGCCGACGCGGCGTAACCGTCATCCCCGCGAAGTCGAGGATCCAGTCGTCATCCCCGCGAAAGCGGGGACCCACGACGTGCCGTCACGTCATGGCTGGATTCCCGCTGCCGCGGGAATGACGTCGTCGATGTACTGGCGCACGATGCCGTCGAAGTCGCGATCGGCGTGCATGCCGAGCTGGCGCGCGAACACCGTGTCGAAATCCACCGGCCAGGTGCGCACGATGCGGTCGATGAAGGCATCGGGAACGTAGCGCACGCGATCGGCGACGGCGTCGCCGGCGACGCGCCGCAGCGAGGCGACCATGTCGCGCACCGAGGTCGAGATGCCGGGCAGGTTGACGCTGCGGGTGTGCGCGAAGGCGCCGGCGTCGACCTCGTGCGCGGTGACGATGTTGTCGATGACGGTGCGCGGCGAGGTGAGCCACATGCGCGTCGTCTCGGCCACCGGGCACACGGCCTCGACGCCGTCGAGCGGCTCGCGGATGATGCCGCTGGCGAACGACGACGCAGCCTTGTTGGGCTTGCCCGGGCGCACGCTCACCGTGGGTAGCCGCAGGCTCCGCCCATCGACGAAGCCCTTGCGCGTGTAGTCGTTGACCAGGAACTCGCCGACGGCCTTCTGGTTGCCGTAGGAAGACTGCGGCCACAACGCCTGCGAGTCGGGGACGGGGTCGCCGAGCGGGCCGCCGAACACCGCGCAGGAGCTCGCGTACACGAAGCGCGGCCTGGTGCCCAGCGCACGCGCGGCTTCGAGCAGCGCGCGCGTGGCGTCGACATTGACCCGCCAGCCGAGGTCGAAATTCGCCTCGGCCTCGCCACTGACGATGGCCGCGAGGTGGAACACGCTGTCGGGTCGCCGCTCGAACGCGCGCGAGATCAGCGCGGGATCGCCGATGTCGCCGGCCAGCGCGGTGACGCGGGGATCGGTCGAGGCCGGCGCAACGACGTCGACCAGCGTCAGGCTGTCGATGGGCGCCTGCGCGCCCGATGCATTGGCGAGGTGGCCGCGCGCGAGCAGCGCGGCGGCGAGCTTGGCGCCGAGGAAGCCGGCGCCACCGGTGATGAGGATGTGCATGGTGGGCGAGGGGGAACGATGGGAGCGTGGATCCCCGCTTGCGCGGGGAGGACAGTGTTGCGCGGGGATGACGGCAAGGCGGCATCATAGCCCGCGCTGCTAGAATCGATTCATGCCGCCCGCCGTTCCGCGCCGCCTCACCCTCGCCACGCGCGAGTCCGCACTGGCGCTGTGGCAGTCGGAGCAGGTGCGCTCGATGCTGCAGGCCTCGCACCGGCACCTCACCGTCGATCTCCTCGGCATGACCACGCGCGGCGACCAGGTGCAGGACCGGCCGCTCGCCGACATCGGCGGCAAGGGCCTGTTCATCAAGGAGCTCGAGGTCGCGATGGCCGACGGCCGCGCGGATGCCGCCGTGCATTCGCTGAAGGACCTGCCGATGGACCTGCCCGAGGGCTTCGTGATCGCCGCGGTGATCGCGCGCGACGACCCGCGCGATGCCTTCGTGTCCAACGAATTCGGCAGCCTCGCCGAGTTGCCTCCGCGGGCGGTCGTCGGCACCTCCAGCGTGCGCCGCGAGGCACAGCTTCGCGCGCGCTTCCCCGAGCTCGTGTTCAAGCCGCTGCGCGGCAATGTCAACACGCGGCTCGCGAAGCTCGACCAGGGCCAGTACGGCGCCATCATCCTCGCCGCGGCGGGCCTGAAGCGCCTCGGCATGGCCGAGCGCATCCGCGAGCTGATCGATCCCGAGGACAGCCTTCCCGCGGCGGGACAGGGCGCGATGGCGGTCGAGTGCCGCGCCGACCGCGACGACGTGATCGCGCTCTGCGAATCGCTCTCCGACCCCGCGACGCAGTTCGCCACCACCGCCGAGCGCGCCTTCGCGCGGGCGCTGTCGGGTAGCTGCCATACACCCATCGCCGCCTATGCGGAATGGCTGGGGGACTCGCTGTGGCTGCGCGGCCTGGTGGCGAGCCTCGACGGCCGCGAGGTGATGCGCGGCGAGCGCGACGCGGTGGTGGTCGATGCCGAGGAGGCGCGCCTCCTCGGCGCCACGCTCGGCGGCGAGCTCCTGGCGCGCGGCGCTGCGCGGCTCGCCGGCGGATGAGCGGCCCGCTCACGGGCATCGGCGTGATCGTCACGCGGCCCGCGCGCCAGGCCGCCGCGTTCTCGCAAAAGCTCGCGGCCCTGGGCGCGACGGCCATCGCCTTCCCGGCGATCGTCATCCTGCCGCCCGCGGACCGTGCGCCGCTCGAGCGCGCACAGCGCGAGCTCGACCACTACGACGCCGCGATCTTCGTCTCGGCCAACGCCGCCGAATACGGCGTTCCCCCGACGCCCTGGCCGCCGGGGGTGAAGGCCTTCGCGCCCGGCCCCGGCAGCGCCGCCGCATTGACCAACCTCGGCGTTCGCGGCGTGCGCTTTCCCGGCGAGCGTCACGACAGCGAGGGCCTGCTGGCACTGCCCGAACTCGCCGACGTGCGCGGCAAGCGCATCCTGCTGCTGCGCGGCGAAGGCGGCCGCGACCTCCTGCTCGACACGCTGCGCGCACGCGGCGCCAGCGTCGACGTGGTCGCGTGTTACCGCCGCGCGCCGCCCGTGGGCGTGCAGGGCCTCGTCGAGGTGCTGGCCGAAGGGCGCGCGCAGGCGCTCACGCTCACGTCCAGCGAGGGCGTCGCCAACCTCTGCGACGCGCTCGACGCGACCTCGCTGCAACGCCTTTCCGTGCTCCCCGCCTTCGCGAGCCACCCGCGCATCGCCGAGGCCGCGCGCGCACGCGGCCTGCGCGCGGTCGAGACCGGCAGCGGCGACATGGGCCTCGTCGCCGCGTTGCTACAATGGTTCGATCCCCCAAGAAGATCATCATGACCCAGCCCTCGATCCTGCTCACGGCCCCGCTGCCTCCTTTCGTCCTCGACCCGCTGCAGCGCGACTACCGATGCGTCGACTACGTGAAGGCCGCGGACAAGGACGCGCTGCTCGCCGCCGATGGCGCGTCGATCCGCGGCCTGGTGCAAGGAGGCGGGACGGTGACACCCGCCAAGCTCCTGGACGCGTTGCCCAACCTCGAGATCATTTCGGTGTTCGGCGTGGGCTATGACGGCGTGCCGGTGGACTACTGCCGCAAGCGCGGCATCAAGGTCACCAACACGCCCGACGTGCTCAACGACGACGTCGCCGACACTGCGGTCGCCCTGCTGCTGATGTCGGCGCGCGGCTTCGTCAGCGCCAACCGACAGCTCCGCGCGGGCGACTGGGCATCGGGCGCGAACACCCTGACCACCAAGGTCGCGGGCAAGCGTGCCGGCATCCTCGGCCTCGGCCGCATCGGCAAGGCCATCGCCTCCCGGCTCGAGGCCTTCGACATGCACATCGCCTACACCGGACGCAACAAGCAGGATGTGCCGTATACCTACTACCCCAACCTCGCGACGCTGGCGGCCAACTCCGACTACCTCGTCGTCGCCTGTCCCGGCGGGCCCGCGACGCAGAACATCGTCGACGCCTCGGTGCTGCAGGCGCTGGGCAGCAAGGGCACGCTGATCAACATCGCGCGCGGCTCGATCGTCGACGAGCCCGCGCTCGTCGCCGCGCTCAAGGCGGGAACCATCCGCAGCGCCGCGCTGGACGTGTACGCGCACGAGCCGGTGGTGCCGCCCGAGCTCCTCGCCATGGACAACATCGTGCTGCTGCCGCACGTGGGCAGCGCCACCGCCGAGACGCGGCTCGCCATGGGCGACCTCTGCCGCGGCAACCTCGAGAGCTGGTTCGCGGGCAACGGCCCGAAGACGCTGATCCCCGAGCTGCGCTGACGTACCCGCGAGCTGCGCTGACGTAGCCGTCATCCCCGCGAAAGCGGGGACCCAGCCGTAGCGCGGTGGTATTGCGTCGACCCGCGCAAACATGCGTCGTCGCCTCCATCGGCGAAGCGTGCGACGGCCACCGGGGCTTGTATGTTCAAGCCAGACCGGCGCGGTAAAGTCTGACTGCCGTTGAGGCAACCAGACCGGTCCGTGCAG
>JBGAGT010000007.1:0-147500 GCA_044226535.1 Casimicrobiaceae bacterium
GCGCTGCGGCGCGCGCCCGTCGCCGACGCGGGCGCGCACGACGGCATCGGCGGCGAGCTGTGGAAGGCGCTGGCACGTACCCTCGAGGCGCGCGAGCAGTCGCTGGTGTTCGTCAACCGCCGCGGCTACGCGCCGGCGCTCGCCTGCAGCGCCTGCGGCTGGCAGGCCGCCTGCCGCGACTGCAGCGCGCGCCTGGTCGTGCACCGCGCCCCGGCCGTCCTGCGCTGCCATCACTGCGGCTACGCAGAGACGTCGCCGCGCGCCTGCCCCGCCTGCGGCAATGTCGACCTCTTGCCGCTGGGGCACGGCACGCAGCGCCTCGAGGCGGCGCTCGCCGCGGCGTTCCCCGCCGCGCGCGTCCTGCGCGTGGACCGCGACTCGATGCGCCGCCGCGGCGCATTCGCCAGCGTCCGCGAGCGCGTCGCCGCCGACGAGGTCGACATCCTGGTCGGCACGCAGATGCTCGCCAAGGGCCACGATTTCCCGCGCCTCACGCTGGTGGGCGTGCTCGGCGCCGACAACGCGCTGTACAGCGGCGACTTCCGCGCCACCGAACGGCTCGCGGCGCTGCTCGCGCAGGTGGCGGGCCGCGCGGGACGCGCGGCGCTCCCCGGCGAGGTGATCGTGCAGACCGACTTCCCGTCGCACCCGGTCTTCGCCTCGCTTGACGATGGCTACCCGGCCTTCGCTGACGCGCTCCTCGCCGAGCGGCAGGCGCTGCACCTGCCGCCGTTCGCGCATTTCGCGCTGCTCGGCGCCGAGGCGCTTGCGCGCGAGGACGCGATGGCCTTCCTCGAGGCGGCGCACGCCGCGGCGCAGGCGATCCTCGACGAAGGGGAGCGCAGGGAAGGCCGGCCGGTGCGCGAGGCCCGGCAAGACGCCGGGCGCGAAGCTGCGCGCGATGCTGCGTTCGACGCGCCTCCGTCGACGGTCGTGCTGCGCCCGCCGATGGCGGCGGCGATGGCGCGTCGCGCGGGCTACGAGCGCGCGCAGATGCTGGTCGAGTCGGACGACCGGCGCGCGCTGCAGGCCTTCCTCGCGCGGTTTCGCGCCGCCATCGACGCGCTGCCCGCGCGGCGCGTGCGCTACGCGCTCGACGTCGATCCCGCGACGATCTAGGCGCAGCAATCTTGCTCCGGGCGGACCGAAGGCACGCGCGATCGGGCAGGCCCGAGGGGTGCGCGCGCAGCGGGCGTGCCGCTCGGGCTCCGAACGCGAAAGCGCTCCGCTGGCGGGTCCCCGCGCGGGCGGCTCCATAGAAGCCGGTCGCTCGCCCGCGCGACCCGCCGGACGCCGCTCGCGTTAGTCGCCCGCGCGGCACGCCCTGCGCGCGCACCCTCGGGCCTGCCCGATCGCGACTCCCGCGATTCGAAGTGTCGGGCCGATTACTCGTGCGGATGCAGCCACACCCATTGGAACGACGCCTCGCTGACGTGGGAGGGCGGGCGCGGCTTCGGGCGCCTAACGCGAAGTCGGCGTCCGGCGGGTCGCGCGGGCGAGCGACCCGCCGTGATGGAGCCGTCCGCGCGGGGACCCGCCAGCCGACTGCTTTCGCGTTCGAAGCCCGAAGCCGCGCCCGCCCTCCCACGTCAGCGAACGGGACGCCAGTCGGAGGGCGACACCGACCCGGCAGCTATAATTCGACGCTCTCGAATGATCCCGATGCCGCGTCGCGCGGCGATCCCTCCCGATCCCATGTCATCGACCCGCCAAGACCTTGCCGACTGGCTGACCGTTGCCGCGCGCAAGGCGCTCGGCGGGGACGAGCTCGTGGCGACGGTCGAGCGGCCGCGCGACCCTTCGCACGGCGACTACGCCAGCAACGTCGCCATGGCCGCGGCCAAGGCGGCGCGGCGCAACCCGCGCGAGCTCGCGCAGGCGATCGTCGCGGCGCTCGCGCCGTCTGCCCTGGTCGCGGGCACCGAGATCGCCGGCGCGGGGTTCATCAACATCCGCCTCGCCCCGGCCGCGCGCCAGCGCGTGGTCGCCGACGCGCTGCGCGAGGCCGACGGCTACGGGCATTCGAAGGCGCACGCCGGCGAGCGCGTGATGGTGGAGTTCGTCTCGGCCAACCCGACGGGGCCGCTGCACATGGGCCACGCGCGCCAGGCGGTGCTGGGCGACGCGATCTCCGCGCTGCTCGCAGCGCAAGGTTACGCGGTGACGCGCGAGTTCTACTACAACGACGCCGGCGCGCAGATCGAGAACCTCGCGCGCTCGGTGTACGCGCGCATCCGCGAGGCCGAGGGCGTCGCCGAGGCCTTCCCCGAGGACGGCTATCGCGGCGAGTACATCCGCGAGCTCGCCGCGCGCTATGTCGCCGAGAAGGCCGGTGCCGCCGCCGACCTCGATGCCATCCGCCGCTTCGCGGTGGCGGAGCTGCGCGCCGAGCAGGACCGCGACCTGCGCGCCATCGGCGTGGTGTTCGACAATTTCTACCTCGAGAGCTCGCTGTACAGCGACGGCCGCGTCGAGCGCACCGTCGAGGCGCTGAAGGCGGCGGGCAAGACCTACGAGGAGGGCGGCGCGCTGTGGCTCGCGACCACCGGCTACGGCGACGACAAGGACCGCGTGATGCGCAAGTCCGACGGGAGCTACACGTATTTCGTGCCCGACGTCGCCTACCACGTGACCAAGTTCGAGCGCGGCTTCGCCAAGGTGATCAACGTGCAGGGCTCCGACCACCACGGCACGGTGGCGCGCGTGCGCGCGGGCCTGCAGGCGCTGGGCGTCGGCATCCCCATCGGCTACCCGGACTACGTGCTGCACAAGATGGTCACCGTGATGAAGGGCGGCGAGGAGGTCAAGATCAGCAAGCGCGCGGGCAGCTACGTGACGCTGCGCGACCTCGTCGACGAGGCGGGCCGCGACGCGGTGCGCTTCTTCCTCGCCTCGCGCAAGGCCGACAGCGAGTTCGTGTTCGACATCGACCTCGCGCGCTCGCCGTCCGACGACAACCCCGTGTACTACGTGCAGTACGCGCATGCGCGCGTGGCCTCGGTGCTGCGCAAGGCCGGCATCGAGCTCCACGATGCAGCGGGCGCCGTGCGGGGCGCGGACCTCTCGCGCCTCGACAGCCGCTACGAGGTGGCGCTGATGCGCAGGATCGAGGACTTCCCCGGCGAGCTCGCCTCGGCCGCGGCGGAATTCGCGCCGCATCGCGTCACCGCGTATCTCAAGGAGCTCTCCGCGGAGTTCCACAGTTACTATAATGCCGAGCACTTCCTGGTCGACGACGCGGCGCTGCGCAGCGCGCGGCTTGCGCTGGTGGTGGCGACGGGCCAGGTGATCCGCAACGGGCTCGCGCTGCTCGGCATCGCCGCGCCGCTCGAGATGTAGCGGCATCGGCGTCGCTGCGCAGGCAACGACGGGCGGCAACGGACGGCATTGGCGAAGGATTCACGGCAGATGGCTGCAACCCAGGGCAAAACGGCGCGCCGGCCCGCCGCGCGTGCGCAACGCCGCGGATCCGCGGGCGGCACGCTGCTCGGCATCTTCATCGGCCTGGTGATGGGCCTCGCGCTCGCGGCCGGCGTGGCGTTCTACCTGGGCGGGGGCCGCAGCGTCTACCAGGCGCAGGTGCAGGCGCAGAAGGACACGCGCGAGCCCGCGCGCGACGCGGCCAAGGCCGCCTCGGCCGACAAGGCGGGCAATGGCGCCGCCGCGGCCGACAAGCCGCGCTTCGACTTCTACAAGATCCTGCCGGGCGGCGAGGAACCCAAGATCGCCGCCAGCGGCAAGCCCGAGCCGCCGAAGCCAGACCGCGCGGTCGCCGACAAGGCGCGCGCCGCGGACAAGGGAACGGACAAGGCCGCCGAAAAGGCAGCCGACAAGGCCACGGCCGGCCTCGCGCCGAACGAGCGAGCGGTCGACGTCGCCAAGCTCTCCGACAAGGGCCTGGCGCGCAATGCCGCGACGGCCCCGGCGGAGCCCAGGTCGCCGTCGGGCAAGGACCGCTACTGGCTGCAGGCGGGCTCCTTCACCGACCAGGCCGACGCCGAGAACCTCAAGGCAAGGCTCGCGCTCGCCGGCTGGGAAGCCGCCGTCCAGCAGGGCGTGCTCGCCGACAAGTCGGTCCGCTACCGCGTGCGGCTCGGGCCCTATGACAATGGCGAGGAGCTCGCGCGCATGAAGAACCAGCTCGCGCAGCGCGGCTACGAATCGGCGGCGATCAGGTACTGACCGCGCGGGAACTCGGCGGGCGCCGTGCGGCCCAACGGGCGCCGCGCATGGCGCGCAGCAGGGCATCGCGGGACCGCGCCCGAACTTTTCCGGAGACTGGCAACGATGGCTTCATCCTTCCGCAGCACCCGAGCTGTCCCTTCCCGGGCCATGTCGGCCGACGCGCCGGCCGCGTCCTCGCCCGCCATGGCAATGCCCGCACGGCGCGCGTTCGTGGGCCTCGCGGCCGCGGTCGTCGCGGCGATCGCGCTGCCGGCGCGCGCGGCCATGCAGGAAGGCGCCAATTTCATGCGCATGCCGCAGCCGGTGCCGACCGAGACCGGCAAGAACATCGAGGTGCTCGAGTTCTTCTCCTTCGGTTGCCCGCACTGCGCGGACCTCGAGCCGATCCTCGACGGCTGGATCGCGCGCAAGCCCGCCGACGTCGAGCTGCGCCGCGTACCGGTCGCCTTCCAGCCGGCGTGGGAGCGCCTCGGCAAGGTGTGGTTCACGCTGCGCGCACTGGGCCAGGAAGCGCTGGCGCCCAAGGTGTTCGCAGCCGTCCACAAGGAAGGCAAGAACCTGTCCGACCCCAAGACGTTCTTCGACTGGGCCGCGGCCAATGGCCTCGACCGCAAGAAGGTCGAGGACATGTACAACTCGTTCACCATTTCCAACGAGATGTCCAAGGCGCGCCGCGCCGCGCAGGCCTACAACATCCAGTCGGTGCCGACCATCATCGTCGACGGCAAGTTCGTGACGGCCTCCGACAAGGTCGGCGGGCACGCCAACATCCCCGCGGCGATCGACGAACTGGTCGCCAAGGCCCGCGCCGAGCGCAAGGGCTGAACCCGCGCCCGCCGCGAGCGCTCGTGACGCGGCCGCCTGCAGTCTTCATCACGGGAGCCTCGTCCGGCATCGGCGAGGCGCTGGCGCGCCGCTATGCGCGCAACGGTGCACGGCTCGGCCTCGTCGCGCGCCGCGAGCGCGACCTCGCGCGCGTCGCCGATTCGTTGCGCGCCGCGGCGACCGGCGCAAGCGTGGGCGTGTCGAGCGGCGAAAACGCAGGCGCGCCTCCGCCGGAGGTGCTGACCTACGTGGCGGACGTACGCGACGCCGCCGCGATGGCCGCGGCGGGCGCCGACTTCAGCGCACGCGCAGGCGTCCCCGACATCGTCATCGCCAACGCCGGCATCTCGCGCGGCACGCTCACCGAGGAACCCGACGACATCGCCGCCTTCCGCGCGGTGTTCGACACCAACGTGATGGGGCTGGTCCACACCTTCGCGCCGTTCGCGCGGGCGATGCGCGACCGCGGCGCGGGCACGCTGGTCGGCATCGCCAGCGTGGCGGGCATCCGCGGGCTCGCGGGCTCGGGTGCCTACTCGGCCTCCAAGGCCGCGGCGATCACCTACCTCGAGAGCCTGCGCCTCGAGATGCGTCCCCACGGCGTCGCGGTGGTGACCATCTGCCCGGGCTACGTCGCCACGCCCATGACCGCGCGCAATCCCTACCGGATGCCCTTCCTCACCGATCCCGACCGCGCCGCCGCCAGCATCGCGCGCGCCATCGCCGCGCGGCGCCGTTACGTCGTCACGCCATGGCCGATGGCCATCGTCGCCAAGGGGCTGCGCGCGCTTCCGCGCCCCGTGTACGACGCGCTGTTCGTGCGCGCCGCGCGCAAGCCGCGGCAGCCCGGTGGCTGATCCCGCGCGAGCCGACTGGGCGGGCGTCACCCACGGCGTCGCGCGCGAGCCGCGCATCGCCTCGTGGGTGCCGAGCCTCACCGAGCTGCTGTTCGCGCTCGGCCTGGGCGAGCGCGTCGTCGCGCGCACCGGCTTTTGCGCGCACCCGCGCGAGGCCGTGCGCCGCGTGCCCAAGGCGGGCGGCACCAAGGACCCCGACCTCGAGGCGCTGCGCGCGCTCGCGCCCACGCATCTCGTCGTCAACGTCGACGAGAACCGGCGCGAGGACGTCGAGGCGGCGCGCGCCTTCGTGCCCTCGATCGTCGTCACGCATCCCGTCGACCTCGTCGACAACCGGCGTCTTTTCGCGCTCTTCGGCGCCGTCTTCGACCGCGAGGCCGCGGCCGCGGTGCTGCTGCGCGACTTCGACCGCGCGCTCGACGCCCTCGACCGCGCGGTCGCGCCGTTGCCGCGCGAGCGCGTGCTCTACCTCATCTGGCAGCGGCCGTGGATGAGCGTGGCGCGCGGCACCTACGTGTCCTCGGTGCTGGCGCGCGCGGGCCTCGATACGGTCCCCGAGGCGGCCGCGAAGCGCTACCCGGTGGTCGCCGACGACGACCCCGCTTGGCGCGATGCCGGGCGCATCGTGCTGTCGACGGAGCCCTACGCCTTCCGCCCGCGCGACGCCGAGGCGTTGGCGCGCGCGACCGGCAAGCCGGTGTCGCTGGTCGACGGCGAGTGGACCTCGTGGTACGGCCCCCGCGCCATCGAGGGGCTCGCTGCGCTGGCGCGCTGGCGCGGGTCGACGCTCACGGGCTGAAGCGCGCGGCGAAGTAGGCCTTGATCGCGGCGGTGGCTTCCATCCGCGGGTGCGTCCTGCGCTCGAGGAGGCCGACCTCGCGCACCACGTCCACCTGCGGCAGCGGCACGATGCGCAGCGCCCGGTCGGCTTCCCAGTCGACGTTGGCGAGCCGCGGCACGATGGAGATCCCGAAGCCGCCGCGCACCAGCTCGACGATGGCCTCGACCGAGTCGAGCTCCAGGTCGTCGCGCACCGCGGCGCCCGCCTGGCGCAGCGCGCGGCGCACCAGCTGGCCCGTCCAGGCCTCGCGGTCGAAGCGGATGAACGGGCATTCGCGCAGCATGCGCCCCGCGCCGCGCGGCAGCGCGAAATGCGGCCGGCGCGGCACGATCAGCACCATCGGCTCGACGTACAGCGGCGTCCACGCGAGGCGCGTGGCGAGCCGGTAGGGTGGGCGCATGACGATCGCGGCGTCGAGCTCGCCTTCGGCGACGCGCGCCGCGAAGTCGCGCGACTTGCCGGCGAAGAGGCGCAGGTCGAGGCCGGGGTGGTCGCGGCGCATCGCCCACAGCGCGTCGGCGAAGGCGCCCATCAGCGCCGACACCAGCGCGCCCATCACCAGCGTCCCCGCCAGCGTTCCGCCGTCGCGCGGACGCGCCAGCGCCTCGTAGCGCGCGAGGATGTCGCCGACCTCGGGCAGCGCCGCCCGCCCGGCGCTGTTCAGCACCGCGCTGCGCGGCCCGCGGTCGAACAGCGCGAGGCCGAGCTCGGCCTCGAGCGACTTCATCTGCAGTCCCACCGCGGCGGGCGTGAGGCCCATCGACGCGCCGGCCGCAGCGAAGCTCCCCTCGCGGGCGACGGCGACGAAAAGGCGCAGCGTGCGGATCGATGGCATCAAGGAATACTTTATCTCAGATGCACGAGGATTTGCTTTTCTTGTGGCTGGCGAGCGTCCACAATGGCGGCATGGAATCGAAGCCCGACGCCCGGAAGGACGGCGCACGCGCGCCGCCGCCCGCGCCCGAGGGTCCGTCGCTGCGCGTGTCGATCTGGCGCGGGCGCGGGACCGGCGAGGGCGCCTTCGTCGCGTACGAGGTCCCGCGGCTCGCCAGCCAGACCGTGCTCGACGTCGTGACCTGGGTGCAGCGCAACCGCGAGCCCTCGCTCGCCTACCGCTTCGCCTGCCGCGTGGGCATGTGCGGATCCTGCGCGATGACGGTCAACGGGCGCGCACGCTGGACCTGCCGCACCCACGTCGCCGACGTGGCCCGGGACGGCAAGCTCGAGATCGCGCCGCTGTCCAACCTGCCGCGCGTCAAGGACCTCGTCACCGACATGCGCGAGTTCTTCGACAAGTGGGCGCGCGCCCGCGGCCGCTTCAGCGGGGCGCGCACGCGACACGACGCGTTCGCGCGGGTGTCGCCGGCCACGCCGGCGCGCAAGGCGGCGGACGCCGGCATCGAGTGCATCGGCTGCGGGGTCTGCTACGCCTCCTGCGACGTCGTCGCCTGGCGCCCCGCCTTCCTCGGCCCCGCGGCCTTGAACCGCGCCTGGACGCTGGTAAACGACGAGCGCGACACGGCGCAGAAGCCGCGCCTCGCCGCGGTGGCAGGCGACGCGGGCTGCCATGCCTGCCATACCCAGGGGTCCTGCACCGAGCGCTGCCCCAAGCACATCGCGCCCACCGCGGCGATCGCGGGGCTGAAGCGCGTCACGGCGCGAGCCGCGATCCGCGGGGAGCTCGAGCCGTGAGCGCGGGCAATCCCGCGCGCGAGGCGAAGCGCTGGTACTGGCAGCGCATCAGCGCGATGGTGCTCGCGGTCTGCGTGCTGGTGCACCTCGTGACTATCGTCTATGCGGTCCACTCGGGGCTCTCGGGCGCTGCGCTGCTCGCCCGCACGCGCGGCAATGCGCTGTTCGGCGCCTTCTACGTCGTGTTCGTCGCGGCCTGCGCGGTGCACGTGCCGATCGGCCTCGCGCGCGTCGCCGAGGAGTGGCTGGGATGGACGCCGCGCATGGCCGACGCCTGCGCGCGCGCTTTCGCGGTGGCCCTCGCCGCGCTGGGCCTCGTTGCGGTGTGGTCTGTGGTGGGGGGAACCGGGTGACGGTCCGGCGCAACGACCTGCGCGCCCACGCCCATCCCGCATGGTGGGCGTGGCTCGTGCATCGCATCTCGGGGATCGCGCTGGCGGTGTTCCTGCCGCTGCACTTCCTCGCGCTGTCGAGTGCGCTGCGCGGCGAGGCGGCGCTCGACGGCTTCCTGCGCTTCGCCGACCGGCCGCTGTTCAAGCTCGCCGAATGGGGGCTGGTGGTGCTGCTGGCGCTGCACATGGCGGGCGGGTTGCGCCTGCTGCTGATCGAATTCGGCCCGTGGTCGGGACTGCGCAAGGACTGGATCGCGCTGTCCTGCGGCGCGGGTGCCGTCGCGGGCCTCGCGTTCGCGCTGGCGCTGGTGCGGTGAAAGGTGCGGGCAACGCTGCGTGGGTCCCCGCTTTCGCGGGGATGACGGGTGGGTCCCCGCTTTCGCGGGGATGACGGGATGGAGGGGCAAGGGATGAAGGTCGACGCGAAGGCCGTCGAGGATGCAAGCCGCGAGCTGTACGTGCGCGCGCTCAAGATGCTGCCGCCCGACGTGAAGGAAGGCTTCGCCGCGCTGGCCTCGCGCGAGACCGATGCGACCGCGCAGCGCGTGCTGGGGACGATGATCACCAACATCGCGGTGGCCGAGGCGCGCGACAACCTGCTCTGCCAGGACACGGGGATCCCGATCTACAACGTCGAGATCGGCCGCGGCGTCGAGGTCGACGGCGTGGCGCTGAAGGCCGCGATCCGCCGCGGCTGCGAGCGCGCGACGCGCGAATACCCGCTGCGCTCGTCGGTCGTGCACCCGCTGACGCGGCGCAACGAGCACACGTCCTGCGGCGCCGAGGTACCGGTGATCCACGTCGATTTCGTCGACGAGGACGAGGCGCTGCGCCTCACCATGATCCCCAAGGGCAGCGGGTCGGAGAACAACTCTTTCCTGCGCATGGCGATCCCCGCCGAGGGCGTCGACGCCATCAAGACCTTCGTCGTCGATTGCGTGCTCGCCGCGGGAGGCAAGACCTGCCCGCCGACCATCGTCGGCGTGGGCATCGGCGGTACTTCCGACCTTTGCGTCGCGCTCGCCAAGCGCGCGGCGACGCGTGCGCTCGGCACGCACTGCGCCGATCCCGAGGGCGCCGCGCTCGAATCCGCGCTCACCGCGGCGGTCAACGCGCTGGGTGTCGGGCCGCAGGGCCTGGGCGGCGACGCCACCGCCTTCGCGGTGCACATCGAGCTCGCCGCGACCCATATCACCATGAATCCCGTCGCCGTCAACATGCAGTGCCATTCGGCGCGCCGCGCGTCGGCGACGTTCACGCCCGCGGGGGTTTCGTATGGCTATTGAGGATCGTCATCCCCGCGCAAGCGGGGCATCACCCCGTCATCCCCGCCACCCCCGTCATCCCCGCGCAAGCGGGGCCTCACCCGGTCATCCCCGCGCAAGCGGGGACCCACGCGTTCCAACACCTGGGTCCCCGCTTGCGCGGGGATGACGGGGCGTCCGACCATGGCCCATCACGAACTGACCATGCCCATCGACGAGGCCGCGGCGCGCGAGCTTCGTGTCGGCGATACCGTGACACTGCAGCGTACGCTCTTTGGCATCCGCGACGCGACGCAGATCCACCTCTTCGACCGTGGGCGCAGCACGCGCTTCGAGCTGCGCGGCCATGCGGTGATCCACACAGCGCCCAACGTGCGCAAGGTGGTGCCCGATGCCGCCAACCCCGCCGGCTATGCGCCGGTGTGCATCGGCACGACGACCTCGGACCGCATGGAGCGCTTCACGCGGCCGCTGATGGCGCAGTACGGCGTGCGCGCCATCGTCGGCAAGGGCGGGTTGCGCGAAGCCTCGGCCGCAGCCTTCCGCGAGCTCGGTGGCGTGTACCTCGCCATCGTCGGCGGCACCGCGGCGCTGGAGACGACGTGGATCGAGGCGATCGAGGACGTCGACCTCGACGACTTGAATCCCGAGTCGCTGTGGAAATTCCGCATCCGCGACTTTGGACCCTTGCTGGTCGGCATGGACAGCGTCGGCGGCAGCCTGTACGAGGACGTGCGCGGCAAGGCCGCGGCGAAACGCGCGGCCGTGCTCGCCTTGCTGGGCGTGAAGCCGTGAACGCCGGGCGCCGCCACGCGCGGCCCGCGCGACGCGCGGCCCGACTGCCGCGCGAAGCGCGCTCGCCATGAAGCGCATCGCCACCGACATCCTGATCCTGGGCTCCGGTGGCGCGGGGCTCTTTGCCGCGCTGCACGCGCAGGCCGCCGCGCCCGAGCTCTCGATCACCGTCGCGGTGAAGGGGCTCCTCGGCAAGTGCGGCTGCACGCGCATGGTCCAGGGCGGCTACAACGTGGCGCTGGCCGCGGGCGACTCGGTCGAGCGGCACTTCATGGACACCATCGAGGGCAGCAAGTGGCTGGCCGACCAGGACCTCGCCTGGACGCTCTGCACCGGCGCGGTGGAGCGCATCCACGAGCTCGAGAACGAGCTCGGCTGCTTCTTCGACCGCAACCCCGACGGCAGCGTGCACCAGAAGGCCTTCGCAGGCCAGACCTTCGACCGCACCGTGCACAAGGGCGACCTGACGGGCATCGAGATCATCAACCGCCTCGCCGAGCAGGTCTGGGCGCGCGACATCGGCCGGCTCGAGGACCATCGCGCCGTCGAGCTCGTGCGCACGGCCGACGGCACGGCGCTCGCCGGCGTGCTGATGATCGACATGCCGAGCGGCGAGTTCGTGTTCGTGCAGGCGAAGGCCGTGCTGCTCGCCACGGGCGGCGGGCCGACCATGTACCGCTACCACACGCCCTCGGGCGACAAGAGCTGCGACGGCCTCGCCATGGCGCTGCGCGCGGGGCTCGCGCTGCGCGACATGGAGATGGTGCAGTTCCATCCCACGGGCCTGCTGGCGGGCATGCACACACGCATGACCGGCACGGTGCTCGAGGAGGGCCTGCGTGGGGCCGGCGGTTACCTGCTCAACGGCGCCCGTGAGCGCTTCATGCAGCGTTACGACGCGCGCGGTGAGCGCGCCACGCGCGACGTGGTCTCGCGCGGCATCGACGCCGAGATGCGCGCGGGCCGCACGACGCCCAACGGTGGCGTGTGGATCGACATGCGCCACCTGGGCGCCGACAACGTGCGCCGGCAGTTCAAGGGCATGGTCGAGCGCTGCGCCGATTGCGGCTTCGACCTCGCGGCGGGCCTCGTCGAGGTCGTGCCCACCGCGCACTACATGATGGGCGGGCTGCGCTTCGCCGCCGATGGCCGCACGGCGCTGGCGGGACTCTTCGCCGCGGGCGAGGACACGGGCGGCGTGCACGGCGCCAACCGCCTCGGCGGCAACGGGGTCGCCAACTCCACGGTGTTCGGCGGCATCGCCGGCGACAGCATGGCCGCCTGGGTGCGTGCGGAAGGGCGCCTCTCCGAGCCCGACGAAGGCGCGATCGCCGCGAGCATCGCGCGCCAGGAGGCACCGTTCCGCGCGGCACCGGGCTCGCTCGAGCCCGTGCGCGAGGCGCTCTACGCCTGCATGTGGGACGACGTGGGCATCGTGCGCGACGCCGGGGGCCTGCGGCGCGCGCAGCGCAGGCTGGCCGAGCTCGACGACGAGCTCTCGCGCATCGGCGTCGCCGACGGCGACCGCGGCTTCAACCCGAGTTGGCACGACTGGCTCAACCTCGCGAGCCTCGTCGCCGTGAGCAAGGCCATCGCCGCCGCGGCGCTGGCGCGCGAGGACTCGCGCGGCGCGCATTTCCGTTCCGACTTCCCGCAGACGGGCGAGCTCGCGACCTCGGCGTTCACGGTGGTGCGCCAGGGCGCGGAAGGGATCACGCTCGACTGGGAACGCGTGCGCTTCACGCGCGTGGCGCCGGGGCAGAGCCTGCTCGCCGCCGACTGAGGAGTGGGCAGGACCCGGCGCCTCAGGCGACCAGGGTCCGGTAGAGCAGGTTGAGCGCCCCCGCCAGCAGCACCAGGTGGATCGCCTGCACAACCCGATGTGGCGGCAGCCGGTGGTGCAGGTGGCTGCCGATCCACAGCCCGAGGAGGCCCGCCGGGACCAGCGCGGCGCACAGCGCCAGCAGCCCGGGCTGCGCGTAAAGACCCGCGCTGGTGAACATGGCCACGCGCACCAGCGCGGTGATCAGGATCAGCATGGCCATGGTCGCGCGCAGCACGCGCGCGTCGGCGATGCGGCGCGCGAAGTAGATGACATAGATGGGCCCCCCCGTCCCGTAGAGCGCCGTGAACACGCCGCCCGCGGTGCCGAAGGGCAGCCCCCAGCGTGTCGACAGCGGGGCCGTGCTCGGTCGGCCGAAGCGGGCCCGCGCCAGATAGCCCAGCACGAACAGCGCGAGGAGCGTCAGCAGCGCCCGCTCCGGCGCGTGAACCAGCAGCGTGACGCCCGCGACCATGCCGAGCACGAACCACGGCGCGAGCCGCAGCAGCTCGCGCCAGGCGACGTGTCCGTGCGTGCGCAGCGCCAGCAGGGAAGCGCCGCAGAGGTCGAGGATCACCATCATCGGCACCGCGAACTTGAGCGGGAAGAGCAGCACGAGGAAGGGTGCGGCGGTGATCGACGAGCCGAAGCCCGTCATGCCGAACACCGTGTAGGCGGCGAACACGATCACGCCGGCCGCGACGATGGTCGCGGCGTCGAAGGGCAGCGAAGTCAGCGCGAACAACGTCGGCCGGCGGGGCGCGCCTGCAACGGGGCCCGGTGCAGCGCCTTCGGCATCGCTCAGCCGATGGCCAGCGCCTGCAGCGAGGCCGCGAGCGCCTCGGGGACCTCGATGCCCGCCGCGCCGGCGTCGCGCGCGAGGCCTTGGCGACGCGCGCCGGGCAGGCGCACGCCTTGGTCGGCGAGCATCGCGCCGACCAAGGTCTCGATGCGCTCGTCGTAGACGTCGCGGCCGCCGAGCGCGCCGGGGTCGATCACCAGGAAGGCCTGGCCGAGCCGCGGCTGGTTGCCTTCGTCGACGAAGAACGAATCGGCCTCGAAGCCGAAGGCCGCGCCGGTGAGCGAGCAGCACAGGAGCTCGACCACCAGCGCCAGCATCGCGCCCTTCGCGCCGCCCATCGGCACCATCATCCCTTCGAGCCCCGCCTTGGGGTCGGTGGTCGGCCTGCCCTCGCGGTCGAGCGCCCAGCCCGGCGGGATCGTCTCGCCCTTCTTCGCGGCGACCATCAGCTTGCCGCGCGCGACCTCCGACAGCGACAGGTCGACGACGAGGGGGGGCGCAGCCCGGCGTGGGAAAGCCGCTGCGATGGGGTTGGTGCCGAACAGCGCGCGCCTGCCGCCCTGCATGGGCATCGCGGCGGGCGAGTTGCCGAAGGCCAGCGCGACCATGCCCGCGTCGGCCGCGGGGACGAGGTGGAAGGACGCCGCGCCGAAATGGTGGCTGTTGGTGACGGCCGCGAAGGCCGCGCCCTGCGTGCCCGCGCGTGCCACGGCCTCGCGCACCGCCAGCGCGCAGGCTTCGAAGGCGAGGCCGTTGCCCGCGTCGACCAGCAGCGCGGCGGGGCGCTCGTGCGCGATGCGCGGGACGGCGTCGCCGCGCGCGCGCCCGTTGCGCAGGTGCGTCGCGTACTGCGACACGCGCGCGACGCCGTGCGAGGCGAGCCCCTGCGCGTCGGCGGCGACCAGCGCGGCGGCGGTGAGTGACGCCATCGAAGGCGAGGCGCCGGCGCGCGACAGCGCGCGCGCGGCGAGGGATTCGAGTTCGGCGGGCATGAAACGGGGCATCAGCGGGCTCCGAGCGCGGCGGCCACGCGCTCCGCGATCATGCCGCTGACGCGCACGTTCGATTCGACGGTGACGCCGGCCACGTGCGGCGTGAGGACGAGGTTGGGCGCGCCGGCGAGCGGCGAGCCTGCCGGCAAAGGCTCGTCGGCGAACACGTCGAGCGCCGCGCCGCCCAAGTGCCCCGCGGCCAGCGCCGCGGCGAGTGCCGCCTCGTCGACCACGCCGCCGCGCGCGGTGTTGACCAGCACCGCGCCCTTCTTCATCAGCGCGAGCCTGCGCGCGTCGATAAGGCCGCGCGTGGCGTCGTCGAGCGGCACGTGCAGCGTGACGACGTCGGCCTCGGCCAGCAAGGTCTCGAGCGGCAGGGCACGCACGCCGTGCCGCGCGTAGCGCGGGTCGGTGTCACCCAGCAGGGCATCGTGCGCGATCACGGTCATGCCCAAGGCCTGCGCGAGGCGCGCGACGAGCTCGCCGATGCCGCCGAAGCCCACCACGCCGAGGCACTTGCCGTGGGTCTCACGGCCTTCGGAGAGCCTCGCACGCGGCCAGCGTCCCGCGGCGACCTCGGCCGTCGAGAGGTAGGCGCCACGCAGCAGCATCATCGCCGTGGCGACGACGTACTCGGCGACGGCCAGCGCGTTGGCGCCGGTGGCGGGGATCACCTCGATGCCGCGCGCGCGTGCCGCGGCCGTGTCGATGTTGTCGAGGCCGACGCCCAGCCGGCCGATCACCTCGAGGCGCGGCGCGGCGTCGATGAGCGCCGCGTCGACGCGCGTGCGGTTGCGCACGATCAGCGCGTCGGCGTCGCGCACCGCGGCGACGAGCGCCTCGCGCGCGTCCACCAGCGTCGCGTCGTGGCGCACGTCGTGCGCGGCGGCGAGCGAGGCCACGGCGCCTGCGTCCATGAACTCGCTGATGACGATGCGCGCCATCTAGCTCTGCATGCCCCAGCGGCGCACCGTGCGGCGCTCGATCACGCGGAAGATCAGGTTCTCGACGACGAGGCCGATCAGGATCACGGTGAGGAGCCCCGCGAACACGTTGGCGATCTCCAGCGCGTTCTTGTTCTCGTAGATGTACCAGCCCAGGCCCCCCGCGCCCGAGCTCACGCCGAACACCAGCTCGGAGGCGATCAGCGTGCGCCAGGCGAAGGCCCAGCCGATCTTGAGCCCGGTGAGGATCGAAGGCAGCGCGGCGGGGATGAGGAGCCGCGTGACATAGGCGAGCCTCGACAGCCCGTAGTTGCGCCCGACCATTCGCATCGTCGGCGACACTGCCATGAAGCCCGCATGGGTGTTGAGCGCCACCGCCCACACCACCGAGTGCACCAGCACGAACACCAGGCTGCCGTAACCCAGGCCGAACCAGAGCAGCGCGATGGGCAGCAGCGCGATCGCCGGCAGCGGGTTGAACATCGCCGTCAGCGTCTCGAGAAGGTCGTTGCCCACGCGCGTGAAAATGCCGAACGCCGTGAGGATCGCGGCGAGCACGATGCCCGCCGAGTAGCCCATCAGCAGGACCTTGATCGAGGTGACGAGCTTGCGCGGGATCTCGCCGCTGGCGATGCCGGCGAACAGCGCATGCACGGCGTCGCTGAAGGTCGGCAGCAGCAGCGGGTTGTTCAGCCAGCGCGCGCCGATCTCCCAGGCGAGCGCGAGCACCAGCAGGATGACCGACTTGCGCAGCACCGGCCAGTTGTAGAGGCGCTCGAAGGTGGAGAGCGGCGCCTCGACCACGCCGAAGGCCGATGCGTCGAGGGGCTTGCCCTCGATCTCGGGGCGCTCGACCAGCACCTCGGATTCAGGCGTTGGCATGCTCGGCCTCGACCTCGTCGGCGAACAGCATGTCGTTGATGCGCTCCTCCAGCAGGCGCGCGGCCTCGCTGCCCGACTCGCCGCGGGGCACGCTGGCGATCTCGGCCTTGACCTGCCCGGGGTGCGGTGTGAGCAGCAGGATGCGGCTGCCGCACTTCACCGCCTCGGCGATGGAGTGGGTGACGAACAGCACGGTGAAGTGCGTCTCGTCCCATAGCTCGAGCAGCTCGTCCTGCATGCGCCGGCGCGTCAGCGCGTCGAGCGCGGCATAGGGCTCGTCCATCAGCAGCATGGCCGGCTCCATCGCCATGCCGCGCGCGATGGCGACGCGCTGCTTCATGCCGCCCGAGAGCAGGTGGGGGTGATGGTCGGCGAACTTGGCGAGGTTCACCTTCTCGATGTAGTGCATCGCGCGCTCGGCCGCGACCTTGGGCGGGTACTTGCGCGACGCGAGCATGGGGAACATGACGTTCTCGCGGACGGTCTTCCAGGGGAGGAGCTGGTCGAACTCCTGGAAGACCATCATCCGGTCGGGGCCGGGCTTCCTCACCTGCTGGCCGTCGAGCAGGATCTGCCCCTCGGTGGGCGCGATGTAGCCGCCCACCGCCTTCAGCAACGTCGACTTGCCGCAGCCCGACGGCCCGAGCAGCACGTAGCGGTCGGAGCGGAAGACCTTGAAGTCGACGCGCCAGGTGGCGGTGACGAGGTGCTCGCGCGTCTTGTACTGCAGCGTGACGCCGCGGACGTCGAGCAGCGGCGCGGGCGCCATCAGCTGCCCGCGAGCCCTTGGACGTTCGGGAAGAACATCGCCTTCCACGACTCCGGCTTCACCTTGATGGAGCCGGTCTTCAGCATGAAGTCGACGTACTTCATGGTGTTGTTCGGCGTGGTGGTGAACACCATCGTCGGGTCGTCGAGCATCTTGACGATGTCGTCGACGCTGCTCTTGTCCTTGCTCATCCGCAGGTAGGCCTCGGCGGCGGCGCGATGGTTGCCGTTCACCCAGGCCTGCGCTTCCTCGAGCGCCTTGACGAAGGCGCCGTAGACCTTGGGGTTCTGGTCGTGGAACTTGGACGAGGTCCAGATCACGTTGAAGGTCGCCGGGCCGCCCAGCACGTCGTAGGAGTTGAGCACCCGGTGGATGCGCGGGTCCTTGAGCTGCTGGAACTGGAAGGGGGGCGAGCTGAAGTGAGCAGTGATCTCGCTCGACCCGGACAGCAGGGCTGCCTGGCCGTCGGGATGGCTCATGCTCACCGTCAGCCGGTCGAGTTCGTTCTGGTGGCCCGGCCCGAAGGCCTGCTCGGCGGCCATCTGCAGCGTCACCGCCTGGATCGAAACCTTGACGGCGGGCAGCGCGATCTTGTCCTTGTCGGTGAAGTCCTTGATGGTCTTCACGTTCGGGTTGCGCGTGTTGAGGTACAGCGGCATCGAGTTCAGCGCCGACACGCCCTTGACGTTGTAGTTGCCGTGGGTCTTGGCCCACAGCGTCACGAAGGGGCCGACGCCGCCTGCGGCGAAGTCGAGGCTGTCCGAAAGCAGCGCGTCGTTCATCACGTTGCCGCCGGCGAAGGTCGCCCAGGTGACCTTGAGGTCGGGCACGCCGGCCGCGGCCGCCGCCTTCTCGATCAGCTTCTGGTCCTCCATCACCATCATCGGCAGGTAGCTGATGCCGTACTGCCGCGCGACCCTGAGCTCGCCGGTCTCGGCCGAGGCCGGCGTGGTGGACAGCAGGAATGCGGCGCAGGCCGCCAGAGCGGCGAGCACGGCCTTGGGTACGAATCGGGAATGGCGCTTCACGGTGTTCCTCCTCCTGGGTGGAAGCGCCCCGGCCGCTTCCGCGGGCCATCGGGCGCCTGCTGCACGAGGCGGCTCTTGCCGGCCGCCTTGTCTTCAGTTCACGGGGCGATCCTGGGCGCCCGGCGTCGCGCCCTCAGGCGCTTTCGTACAGGCGCGTCAGCACGAACTCGCGATGCCCGAGCACCTCGGCCGACGTATGGCGGCCGTTGGCGGTGGCGAACATCGAGGCGAGCAGCGCGTCGCCGGCCTCGTCGGGCGACATCTCGCGGCGCAGCAGCGCCGAGACGTCGACGTCGATGTGCTCGCCCATGGTACGCACGGTGCGCGGGTTGGCGCAAAGCTTGATGACCGGCAGGATCGGGTTGCCGATGACGTTGCCCTGGCCGGTGGGGAAGAAGTGGACGACGTAGCCCGAGGCCGCGCAGAGCGTCACCATCTCGGCCGCGGCCGACGACGAGTCCATGAACCACAGGCCCGGGTGCGTGGGCGTCTCGGCCTTGTCGAGCACGCCGTCGACCTTGCACTTCCGGCCGATCTTCTGGATGTTGCCCAGCGCCTTCTCCTCGATGGTCGTGAGGCCGCCCTCGATGTTGCCCTTGGTGGGCTGCGAGTCGGACAGGTCGCTGGTCTTCCAGCGGTTGATCACGTCCTGGTAGCGGTTGAACATCGCCATGAACTCGTCGCGCACCTTCGGCGTCGCGCAGCGCGCCGCCACGAGGTGCTCGCCGCCGGTCAGCTCCGTCGTCTCGCCGAAGCACAGCGTGGTCTTGAACGGATAGAGCTTGTCGAACGCGTTGCCGACGGTGGGGTTGGAGCCGCAGCCCGATGTCGTGTCCGATTCGCCGCACTTGGTCGACACCCACAGGTCGGCGAGCGGACGCTCGACCCGGTGGAGGCCGGTGGCGTAGTGGACGAATTCCTTGGCCTTGCGCGAGGCCTTGGCGATGGTGGCAATGTCGCCGTTCTGCTCGATCCAGAAGCCCTCGACGGGCTTCCCGGTCTTCGCGATGCCGTCGACCACCTTCTTCGTCCAGCCCGGCTCGATGCCGATGACGATCACCGCCGCGACGTTGGGGTTGGCACCGGTGCCGATCAGCGTACGGAAGTGCAGGTCGAGGTCCGCGCCGAACTGCAGCCGCCCGTAGGGATGGGGCAGGGCCATCGTGCCCTTGATGTTGCTGGCGACGGCCTCGGCCGCCGCGTTGGAGATGTCGTCGACGGGCAGCACGATCACGTGGTTGCGCACGCCGGCGCGGCCGTTGTCACGAAGGTAGCCGCGGAAGGTCGCGTTGGAAAGGTTCATGTTCGCGCCTCCTACCAGCGCTTGGTCTTGACGTTGTGCACGTGCAGGTGCTCACCCACCTTGATGGGCGCGATGGTGCGGCCGATGTCGACGCCGTACTTGATGACGGTGTCGTTGCTGGCCAGCGGCTTGATCGCGAGCTTGTGGCCGATGGGGATGTCCGACAGGGCCGTCACCTCGAGGTCCTTGTCCTGGTCCATGATCCAGCCCTTGAGCTTCGCACCGGCCTTGATGCCTTCCACCACGACGACGCCGGCCGAGTCGCCTTCGTCGTGCACCACGAAATCGATCACGCTCTCTCCTCCTGTCATCCCCGCGAAACATGCCCCCGAGTGCGGTTGTCGGGGGGCGGGGACCCACGCACCGTCATTCCCGCATGCGCGGGAATGACATCCAGTTGATGCTGCCAGTGTGCCGCGATGCGTGCTAGCATGTCAACCATATCATCTAGATGATATGGATATTCCGCACAAACATCGCCGCGCGCGCGGCCACGAGGCGGTCGCCGGCCAGGCGGCCGACGAGGGCCTGCCGCGCTACAAGGCGGTCAAGGCGGCGATCACGTCGGCGCTGATCGCCGGCGAATGGCCGCCGGGGAGGGCATTGCCCGAGCAGGCTGCGCTCGCCGAGCGCTTCGGCGTGAGCGTGGGCACGCTGCGCAAGGCCACCGACGAGCTGGCTGCCGAGCGCATCCTCGTGCGCCGCCAGGGGCTGGGGACCTTCGTCGCGCTGCACGGTCCCGCGCGCAACCGTTACCATTTCTTCCACATCGTCGAGTCGGACGGCTCGCGCGAGCTGCCCGAGCCGCGCATGCTGGGCTTCGCGCGCGGCACCGCGACCGCCGGCGAGGCGGCGGCGCTGGCGATCGCCCCCGGCGCGCGCGTGCTTCGCATCACCAACCTGCTGAGCCTGCAGGGCGAGCCCGCGGTGCTCGATACCATCGTCGTCGAGGCCGCGCGCTTCCCCGGCCTCACCGCCGCGCGCTTCGGCCAGCGCGACAGCACCATCTACAGCCTCTACCAGACCGAGTACGGGATCAACGTGGTGCGCACCCACGAGCGGCTCGCGGCGCGCGCGGCCGACAGGGCGGCGGCGAAGGCGCTGAATCTCGCGCCGAGAAGCCCGGTCCTTGCGATCGAGCGCGTCGCCTACACCTACCACGACGTGCCGGTGGAGTTGCGGCACAGCATCGTCGACACGCGCAGCCGCGCGTACGAGGCCGACCGGGGGAAGGGCGAGGCGTAGCGCGGAGCGTGGACGCGCTGCCCGGCGGGCCGCGCAGGGCGCGCGGCCGGACCTCGCCGCCGCGCGCGCCTGCGGCCGCGCCAGTCGTTTACAACGGCACGCGGATCCCCACGGTGACGGCGAAGTAGTTCCCGTCGCTCTTGCCCGCGCTCGCCTCGCCGGTGATGTAGCCGGTGATGTTGCCGAAGTCGCTCGACGCACCGAGGTTGAACACCCCGTAGTTGCCGTCGGGCTTGTAGCCGCCGATGGTGTAGGTGCCGCCGAGGTTCACCGGCGTCGCGCTGATCGTGCGCTCGTCGTCCTTGGTCTCGAACTGCCAGGTGGCGCGCGCGAACGGCCGCACCGCGCCGAGCTGCCCCGACACCTGCCATCCGAGGCCGCCCTGCAGCGACTCGCGCTCCTGCTGGCCATAGGACAGCGCGGTGCTGTCGTTGCCGTCCTCGCTGAACGCGCGCACCACGGCCTTCTGGTACGAGAGGTTGACGAAGGGCCCGTGCACCCACTGCTCGTACGGGAACCAGTAGCCGCCGAGCAGGCGCCCGCCGTAGTGGTAGCCCTTGGTGCTGCCGCTTTCGCGGCGGTGCGCATCGAGGATCTGGATGTCGCGGTGCACGTCGTAGTCGAGGTCGCCCGCGAACAGCGAGGCGCCCATCCACCACGGCCCGCCGCCCCAGCCGGCATAGAGGGTGCCCATGGCCTCGTTCAGCTTGTAGCCGCCGCCGCTGGCCGAGAAGTCGCCCTTGTTCTCGGTGTAGCCGAACTGCGCGCCGACCAGCAGGCTGTCCGACATCTTCATGTCGCCGCCCACCGCGAGGGTGTGCTGGTTCGACTCGGCGTTCGCCACGGAAGCCGTGCCGCCGCTGAAGTCCGGGTTGGCGTAATCGTAGCTCGCCCAGGCCTGGAACTTGGTGCCGCGGCGCGGCGAGTCGATGCCCGACTGCATGCGCGCGTCGACGGCGCGGAAATTCGCCGCCTCGACCGCGATCGGCGCCTCGCCCAGCGCGAGCATGCGCATCGGGCCCTCGATGTAGGACTCGGCGAACTGCGCCAGCGCCTGGTGGCCGGCGGTGGTGGGGTGCACGCCGTCGGCGAAGAGGTAGGTCGTCGCCGCGTCGGGCGCGACGAGGTTGGCCGGCGTGCACACCAGCGAGCCGGTCGCGCCGCAGGCGGGCGTCGTCACGTTGGCGAGGCCGAACGACGCCGGGTTGGCGATCACCTCGCCGAGGAAGCGCGAGACGTCGAGGCGCACGACGTTGCCACCGACCTGGTCGAGGCCCG
Organism: Casimicrobiaceae bacterium; assembly: GCA_044226535.1. Taxonomy (GTDB): domain Bacteria; phylum Pseudomonadota; class Gammaproteobacteria; order Burkholderiales; family Casimicrobiaceae; genus VBCG01. The sequence continues at coordinate 21,918 of JBGAGT010000007.1, forward strand.
CCATCAGCGTGTTGTTGTACAGGCCGACGATCGACGAGATCCCCGCGGCGTTGCCCGAGGCGACGCCGAAGGGTGTCTTGCCGATGTCGGGGATGTTCCACACCATCACGTAGCGCGCGCCGGCCGCCTGCAGCGTGGCGACCTGCTGCACGAGCTGCGTCGCCGCCGTCGCCACGTTGGCCTGCAGCTCGGGCTGCGTGATCGCGCCGGCCTGGAGGAGCCCGAGCTGGGTGAAGATGTCGTTGGCACCGCCCCACACCGAGTACAGCGCGCCGCGGTCGAGCGGTCCGCTGGCGATCAGGTCGGCGACCTGGTTGGCGATGGGCTCGGCCGTGGCGGTCGGCGGCGAGTTGGGCACGCCGGGCAGCTGGGTGACGCGCGCGCCGCCCTCGGCGTAGTTGGTCCCGCCCTGGTTGGCGGGATTGGCGGAGTATCCGAAGTGGCCGGCGAAAACGTCGCTCCACACCGGCCCGGGGTTGGTCGTGAACAGGCCCGTCCCCGGCGGAAGTACGGGTTTGTACGACCCGTTGTCGGTCAGGCTGTCACCGAAAAAGTAGGTGTTGCTGAATTGCGCAAAGGCCGTGCTGGCGCCCATAGTCAGCGCGACAGCGAAGGCGCAGCGCGTCAGGCGGAAAGCGGTCATCGGTTCCTCCGGGTGGCGTGGGTTGCCGCTCGCGGTGCCCCGGCGCAGCGGCGGCGCCTTCAGGCAAAGTCTTGTTACGTTTGTCCCGCGTGTCGCATTCTAGATCAGATCGCGTGGGTCAACGGCCCCTGCGCCCAGCCGTTTTAGGCAACATGACCAGGAGACACGACAACATGAACCAGCCGGCAGGGACGGATCGCTTTTCGTGGTGCGCAACGATGCGCAGGCCGCTGTTCGCGGCAATGGCGTCGATGTGGGTGCTCGGCGGCGCGCTGGCGGTCCCGGCGTTCGCCCAGGACGCCACGCAGGGCTACTACGGCGCCCCCGGCACGGCGCCGGCCATCGACGAAACGGCGCCGGCGCGCGTGGGCCGGCTGTCCGACCTCGCGGGCGAGATCGACCTCGCGCCCGCGGGCGACAACCCGCAGTGGGCGCCGGTCGGCGTCAATTACCCCGTCGCGACGGGTGACAACCTGTGGTCGCCCGAGGGTTCGCGCGCCGAGGCCGATTTCGGCGGCACGCAGCTTCGCCTCGGGCCCGCCACCAACGTCAACGTGGCGGTGCTCGACGACCGTACCCTCGAGCTCTTCGTCGCGCAGGGCGCGGCGATCCTGCGCGTGGGCGTGCTCGAGCAGGGCGACAACGTCATCGTCGACACGCCCACCACGCAGGTCGTGGTGCGCCAGCCGGGCCTGTACCGCATCGACGTCTCGCCCGACCAGCAGCGCACCACCGTGACCGTGATGCAGGGCGAGGCTACCGCGCAGGTCAGCGCGGGCCTGCAGCAGGTGCTTCCCAACCTCGCGGCCACCATCGACAACGCCGAGACCACCTCGGCGCGCTTCGCGCCGCCGCCCGCGCGCGACGCGCTGGACGCGTGGAGCGCCTCGCGCGACCCACTGTACATGGGCGCGACGACGTCGCGCTACGTGCCTCCGCAGATGGTCGGTACCGCCGACCTCGCGGGCTACGGCAACTGGCAGAGCGAGCCCGAGTACGGCAACGTCTGGTTCCCCACCGCGGTGTCGGCCGGATGGGCGCCGTACAGCGACGGCTACTGGACCACGGTCGGCGGCTTCGGCCTCACCTGGGTCGACCGCGCGCCCTGGGGCTACGCGCCCTTCCACTACGGGCGCTGGGCGTTTATCGGCGGGCGTTGGGGCTGGATTCCCGGTGTCTACGTCGCGCGCCCCGTGTGGGCGCCGGCGCTGGTCGCCTGGACGGGTGGCGGGGTGACCATCGCCGTCGGCGTGGGGCCGGTGTGGGGCTGGGCACCGCTCGGCTGGCGCGAGCCCTTCCGGCCGTGGTGGGGCGGATGCGGCGCAGGCTGCTGGAATCGCTACAACCAGCCGTACCGTGTCGACCCACGCTGGCGCACCCAGCCGCCGCCCCCTGACCGCTTCGCCAACTGGCGCGTGCCCGGGGCCGTGACGGCCGTGCACGGCGACCGCCTGGTCGCGCGGCAGCCCATCAACAACGCCGATCGCGTGCGGCTCAGCACCGCGCAGCTCGCCACGGTGAAGCCCGTCGCCACCGTGCCGCCGATGCAGCTGCAAAAGCCCGTGGCGCAGTCCAACCGCGGGCCGGGCCGCGAGGCGCCGAAGCCCGCGGGCGCGTACTACGTCAACTCCAAGCCCGCCGAGCTCGGCGTCGCGCACCGGGGGGTCACGCGCGTCAATGCGCAGGGCGAGCGGATGCTGCCGCGCGTCGACGCGCAAGGGAAGCCCGCGGGTTACACCACCACGACGCCGTCGCGCGGCGCGGGCGCTGGGGCCGGCAATGCCGGTGGCACGACGCCCATGCAGGCGGGCGCCGGCCGGGGTGCTGGCGCGGGCGCAGGCACCGCCACGCAGGGCGCCGGCAAGGGCCCGGCCGCGGGTCCCGGGACCGCTGCGCAGGGCCAGGCTGCGCCGCGCGGAGGGACGCCCCGCCAGCCGCGCATCGAGTCGCCGGGCAGCGTGCAACAGGGCGATGGGGCACGCACAGGGCAGCAAGGGTCCGGCGGCCCGCAGCAGGGCGAGGGAACGCGCTCGCCGCGCGAGCGGAGCGTCCAGCCGCCGCAAGGAACCGCGCCGTCCGCCGGCCAGCAGCCCCCCCGCGTGCAAACGCAACCCGCTCGCGTGCAGCCGCAACCGACCCAACCGCAGGCGCCGCAACAACAGCAGCTGCGGGTCCAGCAGCCGCAGCCGCAGGCGCAGCAACGCCCGCCGCAGCAGCAGCTACGCGTGGAGCAACCCCAGCCGCAGGCGCAACAACAGCAATCGCTGCGCGTGCAGCAGCAGCCCCGGCCGCAACCGCCGGCGCAACAGCCCATCCGCGTCCCGCAGCAGGCCGCGCCGACGCCGCCGATGCAGCAGCACGGCGGGAATGCCGGCAATTCGGGCGACCGTGGTCGCAAGGCACCCGAGCCGCAACAGGACCGCGGCGGCAAGGACCGCGGCGGAAGCCAGGAAGGCAATCGCGACGGTGGCCGCAACAACGACCGTTCGAACTAGCGGGGCAGCACCTCGAGGCTGCGCCCGCCGTTGATGAGGCGCACGCGATCGCCGTTGCGCGCGTAGGGCTGCGAGCTGTAGTGCAGGGTGCGCGTGTTGCCGCCGTCCATCGCGATCACCACCTCCCAGTAGCGGGTGGTGTTGCGATTGCGCTCCACCTCGTTGCCCACCACCGCGCCGCCCGCCGCGCCGGCGATGGTGGCGACGGTGTTGCCACGGCCGCTGCCGATCTGGTGGCCGAGCACGCCGCCCAGCACGCCGCCGACCACGGCGCCGCCGCCGCTCGACCCGCCCTTCTGCTCGACCTGCCGGACCGAGCGCACCACGCCGCAATCCGCGCAGGTGCTGGGCGGGCGCGGCGGGGGCGGTGCGTTGGGCGCGGGGATGACCGCCGGGGGCTGCGACTGCGCGAAGGCGACCGGCGCCAGGGGCGCGGCCAGCGCTGCGCCGATCGCGAGGGCGACGAGGGTTCGGGTCATGGCGGCAACTCCTGGGTGTGGGATCCCCGCTTTCGCGGGGATGACGTGGGTGGGTACCCGCTTTCGCGGGGATGATGTGCGTGGGTCCCCGCTTTCGCGGGGATGACGGAAATTCGGGGGATGACGGAGATTCAGGCGTCGGCGCGCACCCGCGCATAGCTGCCGGGCGCGTCCCCCAGCGACTTGAGGCCGCCCTTGCCCGGCACGCGCGGGGGCACCTCGCTGCCGAGGTAGTGCGCGATCCACGCGCGCCAGTCGTTCCACCACGAGCCCTCGTGCTGCGTCGCCGAGGCGAGCCACTTGTCGGCGTCGGCGGCCTGCTTGTTGTTGGTCCAGTAGCCGTACTTGTTGGCCGCGGGGGGATTGACGATGCCGGCGATGTGCCCCGAGCCCGAGAGCACGAAGCGCGACTTGCCATGGAGGATCTTCGGTCCCTCGAAGGTCGCCTTCCAGGGCGCGATGTGGTCCTCGATCGCCGACACGAAGTAGGTCGGCACCTCGACCTTGGCGAGGTCGATCGGCGTCTTGCACAGCGTGATGCCGCCGGGCTCGCGCAGCGCGTTCTTCATGTACATGTTGCGCAGGTAGAAGCTGTGCATCGCCGCGGGCATGCGCGTCGAGTCGCAGTTCCAGTGCAGGAGGTCGAAGGGGAACGGGTCGCGGCCGAGCAGGTAGTTGTTGATGACGAAGGACCAGATGAGGTCGTTGGCGCGCAGCAGGTTGAAGGTGTTGGCCATCTCGCTGCCTTCGAGGAAGCCGCGCTCGTTCATCTTGGCCTCCAGCGAGCTCACCTGCTCCTCGTCGATGAACACGTCGAGCTCGCCGGCGTGCGCGAAGTCGAGCAGCGCGGTCATGAACGTCGCCGAGGCGATGCGCTTGTCCTTCTTCGCGGCCATGTAGCCCAGCGTCGCCCCGAGCAGCGTGCCCCCGAGGCAATAGCCGACCGCGTTCACCTCGCGCTCGCCGGTGGCCTTGGCGATGCCGTCGAGCGCGGCCAGCGGGCCCTCCTGCATGTAGTCCTCGAAGTTCTTCTTCGCGAGCCTGGCGTCGGGGTTCACCCAGGAGACGACGAACACCGTCATGCCCTCGTGCACGGCCCAGCGCAGGAAGGAGTTCTTCTCGCGAAGGTCGAGGATGTAGTACTTGTTGATCCACGGCGGGATCACCAGCAGCGGGCGCTTCCACTGCTTCTTGGTCGCGGGCTCGAACTGGATGAGCTCCATCAGCTCGGTGCGCAGCACGACCTTGCCGGGCGTGGTGGCGACGTTCACGCCGAGCTCGAAGGCCTTGGCGTCGGTCATCGAGATCTTCACCTGGCCGCGCCCGCGCTCGATGTCGCCGAGCAGGTTGGCGAGGCCCTTGACGAGGTTCTGCCCGCCGCTCGTCACCGTCTCGCGGAACACCTCGGGATTGGTGAGCGCGAAGTTCGAGGGCGCCAGCGCGTCGATGTACTGGCGCGTGAAGAAGTCGACCTTCTTGCGCGTGTTGTCGGAGAGTCCCTCGACCTTGGCGACGTTGTCGTGAAGCCAGCTCGCGGTGATGAGGTAGCTCTGCTTGATGTAGTCGAAGAGGGCATGCTGCTGCCAGTCGTCGTGGCGGAAACGCTTGTCGCCGGGCTTGGGCGTGGCGACGGGCACGGGTGCCGCGCCGAAGAGCTTGAGCCATTGCGACTGCCAGAGCTCGGCGTGCTTCATCCACAGCTGCATCTGCGACTCGGCGACGCCCACCGGGTCGGTCATCATCTTCGAGGCGAGCTCGAAGTACGCCTTGCCGAGCCCGAGCTCGTCCTTGAGCATCGGCGACGAGGCCTCCGGCGCGCGCGTGGCGAAGTCGCCGATCACCTTGGCGGCTTTCTCGGCGGCCTGCACGAACGAGGCGGCGAGCGCCTCGGGGTCGTAGCCGGCGTTGGGCTTGGCGGAGGTCCTGGAGGCTTCGGTCATGGTCGTGCCTGGTAGCGAACGGCGCCGCTTTCGCCTTCGAGTCGCGCGAGGCGCCCGCGGTGCCAGAGGTGGTTGAGGTGGGCGATGGCCTCGCCCATGGCGAAAAAGCGTTGCTGCAGGTCGAGCTCGCGTCGGAACAGCGTCGGCAGCACGTCGGCGGCGCTCACCGGCGCGCGCGCGCCGCGGGTGAAGTCCTCGAGCTCGGCGAGCCGCGCCGCGTGGTGCGCGCGCAGCGCGGCGACGCGCAGCCCGATGCCGCGGAACGGCAGGCCGTGCGCCGGCAGCACCAATGTCCGCGCGGGCAGCGACTCGAAGCGCCCGATGGAGTCGAGGAAGCGCTGCAGCGGGTCGCCGTCGGGCTCGCCCGGCCAGGCGCCGACGTTGGTGCTGATCCTCGGCAGCAGCATGTCGCCGGAGAGGAGGACGCCCGTGCCCGCGAGGTGCAGCGCGGCGTGCTCGGGCGAGTGGCCGTAGCCGGCGATCACCTTCGCCCTGCCGTCGCCGAGCACCAGGCTGTCGCCGTCGACGAGGCGATGAAAGCTTTCGGGAAGCTCGGGGACGCCGCGGCGATACGCATTGCCGCGCGCCGCCAGCGCCTCGGCGTGCGCGTCGTCCATGCCGTGCGCGCGCAGGAAGCGCGTGGTCGCCGACAGCGAATGCGGGCCCTCGTCGTTCCACACGCTGCGCGCCTGCAGGAACTCGCCCAGCGTCATCGCCGGCGCCAGGCCGAAGCGCGCGCCGAGCCATGCAGCGTTGCCGAGGTGATCGGGGTGGTAGTGCGTCGCCACCAGCGTCGACACCGGGGCGGGCCGCGCCGCGAGCAGCGACGACCACAGCGCGCGTGTCGCCCCGTCGCCGATGCCGCAGTCGACGAGGGCGTCGCCCTCGCGGCCCCCGACGCGCCAGACGTTCACGTGGTCGAGGGCGAACGGTAGCGGCATGCGGATCCAGTGCACGCCGGGGGCCACCTCGAGCGACGTCCCGGGTGCGGGCGGCGCGGCGAAGGGGAATTCCAGCGACAGGGGAATCGGTGCGTTCATGGGGGGGCGGGGGGCTTCGGCGGCGGCCTCGGGCGCGCCGGACGCTATGGTATCGTCATCCGCGCACGATGACCGCCGCCCGCACCACGCATTACTCGATCTCCGCCCTCGCCCGGGAATTCGCGCTCACCACGCGCGCCATCCGCTTCTACGAGGACGAGGGCCTGATCGCGCCGCAGCGCGCCGGCCGCGTGCGCGTCTACGGCGAGCGCGAGCGCGTGCGCCTCAAGCTCATCCTGCGCGGCAAGCGCCTGGGCCTCGCCCTGTCGGAAATCGGCGAGCTCCTCGACATGTACGAAGTGGCGCGCAACGAGCGCGGCCAGCTCGCCAAGTTCCTCGAGCTCCTCGCGGAGCGGCGCGCACGCCTGCTGCAGCAGAAGGAGGACATCGACGCGACGCTGGCGGAAATCGACGGCATCGAGCGCGAGTGCCGGAGGCGGCTGCGCGACCGGGCGCCCGGGGAGGCCCGCGACGACTGAGGGGCGCCTGGCCGCTCCTTGCCGCGTATTGACGTTTACGTAAACGTCATACACAATCCCGACCCCACCCTCCGTCCCGCCCGGCGCTTTCCGGGCGGCGGCCGTCGCAGGACGAACGCTTCATCGACCGATGGACACCGCCTTCGAACCCAGCACTCCGGATTACGCGGAACGGGTGCGCGCGAGCTTCGCGAGGCAAGGCATGATGGGCACGCTGGGTGCCACGCTCGCCGGGGTCTCGCCGGGCTACTGCGCGATCGCGCTCGTACCGTCGCCCGCCGTCACCCAGCAGCATGGCTACGTGCACGCGGGCGCGGTGAGCGCGCTGGTCGACACCGCCGGGGGCTACGCGGGCTATACGCTCTTCCCCGCGGACAGCGAGGTGCTGACGGTGGAGTTCAAGGTGAACCTCCTCGCGCCCGCCGCGGGCGAGCGGCTGGTCGCCGAAGGCTTCGTGGTGAAGCCGGGGCGCACGCTCGTCATCACCCGCGGCGAGGTGCACGCCGAGCAGGGCGGCGTGCGCAAGCTGGTGGCATTGATGCAGCAGACCCTGATCGTCATGCGCGGGCGCGCGTAGGCGCCGGCGCATCCTACCGGGAGCCCTTGCAATGGTCGAATTCTCCAACCTCAGGTTCGCGCTGGGCGACACCCTCGACATGCTGCGCGACAGCGTGCAGGCCTTCGCCGCCGACGAGATCGCGCCGCGCGCCGCCGACATCGACCGCGACAACGTGTTCCCTGCCGACCTGTGGCGCAAGCTCGGCGACCTGGGCCTCCTCGGCATCACCGTCGAGGAGGAATACGGCGGCGCGGCGCAAGGCTACCTCGCGCACGTCGTCGCCATGGAGGAGATCTCGCGCGCCTCGGCCTCGGTCGGCCTGTCGTACGGCGCCCACTCCAACCTTTGCGTCAACCAGATCCGGCGCAACGGCAGCGAGGCACAGCGGCGCCGCTACCTGCCGAAGCTCGTCAGCGGCGAGCACGTCGGCGCGCTGGCGATGAGCGAGCCGGGCGCGGGCTCCGACGTGGTGTCGATGCGCCTTCGCGCCGACCGCCGCGGCGACCATTACGTCCTCAACGGCAACAAGATGTGGATCACCAACGGCCCCGACGCCGACACCCTGGTGGTGTACGCCAAGACCGATGTCGACGCCGGGCCGCGCGGCATCACCGCCTTCATCGTCGAGAAGGGCATGAAGGGTTTCTCCACCGCGCAGAAGCTCGACAAGCTCGGCATGCGCGGCAGCAACACCTGCGAGCTGGTGTTCCAGGACTGCGAGGTGCCCGCGCAGAACGTGCTGTCGCAGGAAGGCCGCGGCGTCAACGTCCTGATGAGCGGCCTCGACTACGAGCGCGCCGTGCTCGCGGGTGGCCCGCTGGGCATCATGGCGGCGTGCATGGACGCGGTGCTGCCCTACGTGCACGAGCGGCGCCAGTTCGGGCAGCCCATCGGCGAGTTCCAGCTGATGCAGGGCAAGCTCGCCGACATGTACACGACGATGAACGCCTGCCGCGCCTACGTGTACGCGGTGGGCGCCGCCTGCGACCGCGGCGAGACCACGCGCAAGGACGCCGCGGGCGCGATCCTCTACGCCGCCGAGAAGGCGACGTGGATGGCCGGCGAGGCGATCCAGTGCCTCGGCGGCAACGGCTACATCAACGAGTACGCCACCGGACGCCTGTGGCGCGACGCCAAGCTCTACGAGATCGGCGCGGGCACGTCGGAAATCCGCCGCATGCTGATCGGCCGGGAATTGTTCAACGAAACGAAATAGGGGCTCCATGCTCAACGATCCGATTGTCATCGTGGGTGCCGCGCGGACGCCGATGGCCGGCTTCCAGGGCGACTTCGCCACGCTGGTCGCGAGCGACCTCGGCGCTGCCGCGATCAAGGCCGCCGTCGAGCGCGCCGGCGTCAAGCCCGGCGACGTCGAGCGCGTGATCTTCGGCTGCGTGCTGCCGGCCGGCCAGGGCCAGGCCCCCGCGCGGCAAGCCGCGCTCAAGGCGGGGCTGCCGATCGCCACCGCCTGCACGACGGTCAACAAGATGTGCGGCTCGGCGATGGAGGCGATGATCCTCGCGCACGACGCGCTCGCCGCGGGCTCGCAGGACGTGATCGTCGCCGGCGGCATGGAGAGCATGACGCAGGCGCCCTACCTGCTGCCCAAGGCGCGCGGCGGCTACCGCATGGGCCACCAGGTCGTGCAGGACAGCATGTTCCTCGACGGCCTCGAGGACGCCTACGACAAGGGCCGGCTGATGGGGACCTTCGCCGAGGAATGCGCCGACCGCATGAGCTTCACCCGCGAGGCGCAGGACGACTTCGCCAAGGCATCGCTGGCCCGCGCGCGCGCGGCCGGCGAGGACGGCGGCTTCGCCTGGGAGATCGCGCCGGTGACGGTGCCCGGCAAGAAGGGCGAGGTGGTCGTCGACCGCGACGAGCAGCCCGCCAAGGCCTCGCCCGAGAAGATCGCGACGTTGAAGCCCGCGTTCCGCAAGGACGGCACGGTGACGGCCGCCAACTCGAGCTCGATCTCCGACGGCGCGGCAGCGGTGGTGATGATGCGCCGCTCGACCGCCGAGGCGCGGGGCCTGCGCCCGCTGGCCATCGTGGTGGCGCACGCGACGCACGCGCAGAAGCCCTCGGAGTTCACCACGGCGCCGGTCGGCGCCATCGACAAGCTGTACAGGAAGACCGGCTGGCGCAGCGCCGACGTCGACCTCTTCGAGATCAACGAGGCCTTCGCGGTGGTCACCATGGCGGCGATGAAGGAGCACGGCCTGCCGCACGACAAGGTGAACGTCAACGGCGGCGCCTGCGCGCTCGGCCACCCGATCGGCGCCTCGGGCGCGCGCATCGTCGTTACGTTGCTGGGGGCGCTGCGCACGCGGGGCCTGCACCGCGGCGTGGCCGCACTGTGCATCGGCGGCGGCGAGGCCACGGCCCTGGCGATCGAGCGTTTGTAGCGCCGTGTAGCATTGGCGCCCGGTTTCCCCTGACACGCCGCGGACCATGAGCCTGATGCCCCTGTCGAGCTGGCTGATCTTCGCCGGCGCCTGCGTGGCGCTCGCCATCACGCCGGGGCCGAACTGGCTGCTGCTCGCCTCGCGCACCCTGGCGCAGGGGCGGCGCGCGGGCCTCTTGACGCTGGCGGGCACGCAGTCGGGGCTCGCCGTGCACCTCACCGCGACGGCCTTCGGGCTCGCCGCGCTGATCGCCGCGGTGCCCGTCGCCTACGACGCCATCCGCGTGGCGGGCGCGCTGTACCTCGCCTGGCTGGCCGTGCAGACCTGGCGCGAGCGCGAGGCGATGGCCGCCGCGGAGGCGCCCGCGATCCCCGCGGCGCGCCTCTACCGCGACGGCGTGCTGTCGAGCGTGCTCAACCCCAAGATCGCGCTGTTCGAGCTGGCGCTCCTGCCGCAGTTCGTCGACCCGTCGCGCGGCAGCGTGCTGGCGCAGACGCTGATCCTCGCCGTCACCCAGTTCGTGGTGGTGTTCCCCTTCGACCTCGCCTGCGTGCTGGCGGCCGACAAGGTGCGCGGCTTGTTCGCGCGAAGCGGCCGCTTCAAGCGCTGGTCGCAGCGCGCGCTGGCCGGGGTGTTCGCGGCACTGGCGCTGCGGCTCGCGCTGGACGTGCGCAAGTGAGGCCCGCGCGCATGCCTTCGCCGGCGCCAATGGATCGGCGATGCTGCTGAACGAGACCCAGGCGCTGGTGCGCGACACGCTGCGCGCCTTCGCGCAGGAGCGCCTCGCACCCCATGCCGCGCGCTGGGACCGTGAGCACCATTTCCCGCGCGAGGAGCTCCGCGCGCTGGGCGAGCTCGGAGCATTGGGCATGGTCGTGCCCGAGTCGGAGGGCGGTGCCGGCGGCGACTACGTCTCGCTGGCGGTGGCGATCGAGGAGATCGCCGCCGGCGATGGCGCCACGTCCACCATCGTCAGCGTGCAGAACTCGGTGGTCTGCGGGCCGGTCAATGCCTTCGGTGATACGTCGCAGAAGGCGCGCTGGCTGGCGCCGCTGGCGCGTGGCGAAAAGCTCGGCTGCTTCTGCCTGACCGAGCCCCAGGTCGGCTCCGACGCCGGCGCGCTCGCCACGCGCGCCGAGCGCAAGGGCGACCGCTACGTGCTGAACGGCGTCAAGCAGTTCATCACCAGCGGCAAGAACGCCGACGTCGCGCTGGTCTTCGCCGTCACCGACAGGGCCGCCGGCAAGGGCGGCATCAGCGCCTTCATCGTCGACACGCGTGCAAAGGGCTATCGCGTGGCGCGCATCGAGGACAAGCTCGGCCAGCGCGCCTCGGACACGGCGCAGATCGCCTTCGAGGACTGCGAGGTCGCCGTCGAGGACCGGCTGGGCGCCGAGGGCCAGGGCTATCGCATCGCGCTCGCCAACCTCGAGGCGGGCCGCATCGGCATCGCCTCGCAGGCGGTGGGCATGGCGCGCGCCGCGCTGGAGGCGGCGCTCGGCTATGCGCGCGAGCGCCAGAGCTTCGGCAAGCCCATCGCCGAGCACCAGGCCGTGGGCTTCCGCCTCGCCGACATGGCCACCGAGGTCGAGGTCGCGCGGCAGATGGTCTGGCACGCGGCGACGCTGCGCGACCACGGCCTGCCTTGCCTGCGCGAGGCGTCGATGTGCAAGCTCTTCGCATCCGAAATGGCCGAGCGCGTGGCCTCCGCCGCGCTGCAGGTCCACGGCGGCTACGGCTACGTCAACGACTTCCCCGTCGAGCGCATCTACCGCGACGTCCGCGTGTGCCAGATCTACGAGGGCACCAGCGAGATCCAGCGCCTGGTGATCGCGCGCGACCTCACGCGATGAGCGCGCCGAGCGCACCGAGCGCGAAGGGCCGCCCCGAGCGCTCGCCCCCTCCGGGGGAGGCGAGCGAAGCTCGCTTCGGGGGGAACCCTCCCTCCGCGCCGATCGCCGTCGGCGACCGCTTCGCCAAGGAGGTGGTGCTCGACGAGGCGTCGATCCGCGCATTCGCGACGCTGTGCGGCGACATGAACCCGCTGCACCACGACGCCCAGGCCGCGCGCGAATACGGCGGCATCATCGCCAGCGGCCCGCACACCGTGTCGCTGATGCTCGGCCTCGACGCCACGCACCTGTCGTCGCTGGGCGTGGCGCTCGGCATGGGCTTCGACTTCAAGTTCCTGCGCGCGGTCCGCGCGGGGACGCGGCTCGAGCTCGCGTGGACGGTGGTCCGTTGCGAGCACAAGCCCTCGCTCGACGGCTGGATCGTCGGCGTCGAAGGCGAGGCGCGCGGAAGCGACGGTACCCTGTACGTCAGCGCGCGTGGCGCGAACCTGCTGCGGCCGCGCGTCGCGGGGGCGAGGGACGCGGCCCCGCTCATCGCGGAGGCACGATCGTGACCGGCCTCACCCACGTCCGCCTGATCGCCGGCGACCTCGCGCCGATGCTCGCGTTCTACCGCGACGCGCTTGGCTTCAAGGTGGTCGTCGACGTCCCGGGCACTTATGTCGAGCTCGACACCGGCGCCGCGCGCATCGGCATCGCCGCCACGCCGGTGATGGCCGGGGCGCTGGGCGCGGCCATGCGCGGCGGCGGCGCAGGCGGCGACGCCGTGCTGCTGCAATTGAGCGTCGCCGACGTCGACGCGGCGGCCGACCTCCTGCGCGCGCGGGGCGTGGCGCCCGTGACCGAGCCGCGGGACCAGGCCGCGTGGATGCTGCGCGTCTGCCACGTGCGCGATCCCGCCGGCACGCTGATCGAGCTCGCCGCGCCCATCCCCGGCAAGACGAGGACCTGAACGATGGCCGAGTACACGCTGTGGTGCTTCGCGCAGTCGGGCAACGCCTACAAGCCCGCGCTGATGCTCGAGCTGGCGGGCGCCGACTGGGCGCCGCGCCAGGTCGACTACTTCCAGGGCGAGACGCGCGGCGACGCCTATCGCGCGATGAACGTGATGGGCGAAGCGCCGGTGCTCGAGCATCGCGGGCGGCGTTTCAGCCAGTCCGGGGTGATCCTCGATTACCTCGCCGCGACGCTCGGGCGCTGGGGCTGGAACGACGAGGACGAGCGCCGCGAAATCCTGCGCTGGCTGTTGTGGGACAACCACAAGCTGACGAGCTATACGGCGACCTACCGCTTCATGCGCGCGCTGGCCGACGCGCCCAACGCCGACGCGATGGCCGAGTTCGGCAAGCGCGCCAGGGCCGCCTGGGGCGTGCTCGAGGCGCACCTCTCGGGCCACAGCCATATCGTGGGCGAGCGCCTCACCATCGCCGACCTGTCGATCTGCGGCTACCTGTTCTTCGACGACGAGATCGGCGTCGACTGGAACGCCGGGTACCCGGCGATCGGCCGCTGGCTCGCCTCGATCCGCGCACTGCCGGGCTGGAAGCACCCCTACGCCCTGATGCCGGGCCACCCGCGGCCGCGCTGAAGCGGTGGATGCGATGATGCGAGCTGCGACCTTGCGACCGCCCGTGCCGACCCGTCCACTCGAACCAGCGCGCTGCTGACATGGCGATCCTCGAATCCAAGCTCTCGACCCGCGACGCGACCTTCGCCGCCAACCGCGACGCGCTGCAGGCGCTGGTCGACGACCTGAAGCAGAGGACCGCGGCGATCGAGCAGGGCGGCGGCGAGGCGGCGCGCGCGCGCCACGTGTCGCGCGGCAAGCTGCTGCCGCGCGAGCGCGTGCGCGCGCTGCTCGACCCGGGCAGCCCCTTCCTCGAGCTCTCGGCCTTCGCGGCGCACGGCATGTACGACGACACCATCAACGCCGCGGGCATCATCACCGGCATCGGGCGCGTCGCCGGCCGCGAATGCGTGATCGTCTGCAACGACGCGACGGTGAAGGGCGGGACCTACTACCCGATGACGGTGAAGAAGCACCTGCGCGCGCAGGACATCGCGCGCGACAACGCGCTGCCCTGCATCTACCTCGTCGACTCGGGTGGCGCCAACCTGCCCAACCAGACCGAGGTGTTCCCGGACCGCGACCATTTCGGTCGCATCTTCTACAACCAGGCGACGCTGTCGGCCGCCGGCATCGCGCAGGTCGCCGTGGTGATGGGGTCGTGCACGGCGGGCGGCGCCTACGTCCCGGCGATGTCGGACGAGTCGATCATCGTGCGCGAGCAGGGCACGATCTTCCTCGCGGGCCCCCCGCTGGTGAAGGCGGCCACCGGCGAGATCGTCAGCGCCGAGGCACTGGGGGGTGGAGACGTGCACACGCGCGTGTCGGGCGTGGCCGACCACCTCGCCGAGGACGATACGCACGCGCTCGCCATCGCGCGGCGCATCGTCGGCAACCTGGCGCCACCGCGCGCGTCGGCGCCCCCGCACGTGCCGCGCCCGCCGCGCCACGACCCGCACGAGGTCTACGGCGTGATCAACGCCGACATCCGCAAGCCCTACGACGTGCGCGAAGTGATCGCGCGCGTCGTCGACGACAGCGACCTCGACGAGTTCAAGGCGCGCTACGGCACGACGCTGGTGACGGGCTTCGCGCGCATCGAGGGTTACCCCGTGGGCGTCGTCGCCAACAACGGCGTGCTGTACTCGGAGTCGGCGCAGAAGGGCGCGCATTTCATCGAGCTCTGCGCGCAGCGCGGCACGCCGCTGGTGTTCCTGCAGAACATCACGGGTTTCATGGTCGGGCAGAAGTACGAGGCCGGCGGCATCGCCAAGGACGGCGCCAAGATGGTCACCGCGGTGTCCTGCGCCAACGTGCCCAAGTTCACGGTGATCATCGGCGGCAGCTACGGCGCGGGCAACTACGGCATGTGCGGGCGCGCCTTCAACCCGCGCTTCCTTTGGATGTGGCCCAATGCGCGCATCTCGGTGATGGGCGGCGAGCAGGCCGCCACCGTGCTCGCCACGGTGCGCCGCGACGCCATCGAGGCCAGGGGCGGCCAGTGGAGTGCCGAGGACGAGGCGGCGTTCCGCGCACCGATCCGCGCGCAGTACGAGCGCGAGGGCCACCCCTACCATGCCAGCGCCCGGCTGTGGGACGATGGCATCATCGATCCCGCCGACACGCGCCGCGTGCTGGCGCTGGCGCTCGCTGCCTCGCGCCAGAGCCCCGGCGGCGAGACGCGCTTCGGCGTGTTCCGGATGTGAAGCGATGACCGCCCCGACCCTCGACATCCGCATCGACGCCGGCGTCGCGCGCGTGGCGCTGTCGCGCGAGGCGGTGCACAACGCCTTCGACGACGCGTTGATCGCCGACTTGACGCAGGCCTTCCGCGCGCTGGGCGCCGACGCGGCCGTGCGCGTGGTCGTGCTGTCGGGCAAGGGCGCGAGCTTCTGCGCCGGCGCCGACCTCGCGTGGATGCGCCGCATGGCGCATTACCACTACGACCAGAACCTCGCCGACGCCGGCGCGCTGGCGGCGATGCTCGCCGCGCTCGCCGAGCTGCCGAAGCCCACGCTGGCGCGCGTGCATGGCGCGGCCTACGGGGGTGGCACGGGCCTCGTGGCCTGCTGCGACATCGCCGTCGCCGGCCCCCGCGCGAGCTTCGCGCTGTCGGAGGTGCGGCTCGGCCTCATCCCCTCGACCATCGGTCCCTACGTGGTGCGCGCCATCGGGGCGCGCGCCGCGCAGCGATACTTCCTCACCGGCGAGCGCTTCGGCGCCGGGGAGGCGCTGCGCATCGGCCTCGTCCACGAACT
The DNA here is from genome assembly GCA_044226535.1 of Casimicrobiaceae bacterium. GTDB lineage: Bacteria > Pseudomonadota > Gammaproteobacteria > Burkholderiales > Casimicrobiaceae > VBCG01. The sequence continues at coordinate 37,639 of JBGAGT010000007.1, forward strand.
CGCGACCGACGAGACGCTCGACGCGCGCGTCGACGCGCTGATCGACGCGCTGCTGCGCTCGGGCCCCGCCGCGCAAGGCGCGGCCAAGGATCTCCTGCGCGCCATCGGCGGCGCGCGCATCGACGCCGCGCTGATCGCCGACACCGCGCGGCGCATCGCCGACGTGCGCGCATCCGCCGAGGCCAAGGAAGGGCTCGCCGCCTTCCTCGACAAGCGCGCGCCGGCCTGGGCGGCGCAGCTGCCGCCGCCGGCCAAGCCACCGAAAGGCTAGCCCCTGGACGCCCTCGACCATTTCGACACCTGGCAGCTCGTGGCCCTGGCGGCCACGCTCGGCTGGGCGAGCGGCGTGCGGCTCTATGCCGTGCTGTTCATCGTCGGCGGCCTGGGATTCCTGCACTGGATCCCGCTGCCGGGTGCGCTTTCCGCGCTGGCGCATCCCTACGTGCTCGCCGCCTCGGGCTTCATGTTCGTGGTCGAGTTCTTCGCCGACAAGATCCCCGGCGTGGACAGCGCCTGGGATTTCGTGCAGACCTTCGTGCGCATCCCGGCGGGCGCCGCGCTGGCCGCCAGCGTGTTCGGCGACGCGGGACCCGCGACCACGCTGGCCGCGGCGATCCTCGGCGGATCGCTGGCGGCGGGCAGCCATTTCACCAAGTCGGGCAGCCGGGTGCTCATCAACCATTCGCCCGAGCCCTTTTCCAACTGGGCGGCCTCGTTCGGCGAGGACCTCGCGGTGGGCACGCTGCTGTGGCTGGTGTTCGCCTATCCGCTCGCCGCGCTGGTCGTGGTGCTGCTGCTGGTGCTGGCGATGATCTGGATCCTGCCGAAGCTCCTGCGCGTGCTGCGCGGCATCTTCCGCCGCATCGCCGCGCTGTTCGGCCACCTTTCCGACTCGGAGCGGGCGTGAGGACGGCATGCTGAGACCCCTCGACGGGCTGCTGGTGCTGCCGATGGCGGCACTGGCGCTGTGGACCTTCATCGTCGCGCTGCTGCTGTTCCGCCGCCGCGTCGCCGAGATGAGGGCGAAGCGCATCCATCCGCAGGCCGTCGCCGCGGCGCGCGACATGACCGCCAAGCTCGAGGACAACCGCGCGTCCGACCACTACCGCAACCTCTTCGAGTCGCCGGTGCTGTTCTACGCGGCGCTGCTGGCGGCGCTGGTCCTGCACGCGAGCTCCTGGCTGCTCATCGTGCTGGCGTGGGCCTACGTCGCGCTGCGCATCGTCCACGGCGTCATCCACACCGGCTACAACAAGGTGATGCACCGGCTGTACGCCTTCGCGGCCTCGCTGGCGGTGCTGCTGGCGATCTGGGTCGTGGTCCTGCTGGCCGCGCTGCGGGTGGCGAGCCTGTGAGCGCCGATACCCGTCATTCCCGCGCAGGCGGCAGCCGTCCTCGTCATTCCCGCGCAAGCGGGAGCCGTCCTCGTCATTCCCGCGCAAGCGGGAATCCCGAACCGCGATGATCCGCCGCCTCTTGATCGCCAACCGCGGCGAGATCGCCGTGCGCGTCGCGCGCACCGCGCGCCGCATGGGCGTGCACACCGTCGCCGTGTACTCGGACGCCGACGCGGGCGCGCTGCACGTCGAGGCCTGCGACGAGGCCTGGCGCCTCGGCGGTGCCCTGCCTCGCGAGAGCTACCTCGACGCGGCACGCATCCTCGACGTCGCGCGGCGCGCGCGCGTCGACGCCATCCACCCCGGCTATGGCTTCCTGTCGGAGAACGCCGCCTTCGCACGCGCCTGCGCCGAGGCCGGCATGGTGTTCGTGGGTCCGCCGCCCGCGGCGATCGAGGCCATGGGTTCCAAGTCGGCCGCCAAGCGCATCATGGAGAACGCGCAGGTGCCGCTGGTGCCGGGCTACCACGGCGACGACCAGTCGCCTGCGCTGCTCGCGGGCGAGGCGGCGCGCATCGGCTACCCGGTGCTGATCAAGGCCGTCGCCGGCGGCGGCGGCAAGGGCATGAAGGTCGCGCAAGACGCCGCGGGCTTCGTCGCGGCGCTCGCCTCGGCGCAGCGCGAGGCCAAGGCGGGCTTCGGCGACGATCGCGTGCTGGTCGAGCGCTACCTTACTTCGCCGCGCCACATCGAGATCCAGGTGTTCGCCGACGCGCACGGCAATGTGGTCTACCTCTTCGAGCGCGACTGCTCGGTGCAGCGGCGCCACCAGAAGGTCGTCGAGGAGGCGCCCGCGCCGGGCATGACGCACGAGCGCCGCCGCGCCATGGGCGAGGCGGCGGTGGCGGCGGCGCGCGCCATCGGCTACGTCGGTGCCGGCACGGTCGAGTTCATCGCCGAGCAGGATGGGCGCTTCTACTTCATGGAGATGAACACGCGGCTGCAGGTCGAGCACCCGGTGACCGAGATGATCACCGGCCTCGACCTCGTCGAATGGCAGCTCCGCGTCGCCGACGGCGAGGTGCTGCCGCGCCGCCAGGACGAGCTCGCCATCGAGGGCCACGCCATCGAGGCGCGCATCTACGCCGAGGACCCTTCGCGCGACTTCCTGCCGTCGATCGGCCGCATCCGCCACTGGCGCATGCCGCCACCCGCGCCGGGCGTGCGCGTCGACACGGGCTTCCGCGCGGGCGACGAGGTCTCGCCGTACTACGACCCGATGCTCGCCAAGCTGATCGTGCACGGCCACGACCGCGACGACGCGCGCGAGCGGCTCGCCGCGGCGCTCGACGGCTGCGAGGTTACCGGCGTCGCCACCAACATCGCCTTCCTGTCGCGGCTCGCCGTGCTGCCGGACTTCGCCGAGGCGCGCCTCGAGACGGGCCTGATCGACAAGAACCGCGAGGCGCTGACGGGGCCGGCCGCCGCGAATCCGCGCGCGCTGGCGGTCGCGGCCTTCGACGAATGGCGGCGCGCGGGCGAGGGTCCGCGCGCGAGTGCGCAGGACGCAGCGGCGGGGTGGGACGCTGGCCCTGCCGGGCCGCGACCACGCTCGCCCTGGGAGGCGGTCGACGCCTGGTGGCCGAACTCGGCCTCGCATCACGTGGCATTCGATTTCGACGACGGCGGACGCATCGAGCGCGTCGTGCTCTTCCCGCGCGGCGACGGTGCGGCGCAGGTCGAGGCCGGTGGGCACCGATTCACCATCGCGCAGCGCGGACCTGCCGAGTCCGGCGAGCGCGCGCTCGACATCGACGGCGAGCGCGTGACGGCACGCGTCGTCGCGCAGGGCGTGCAGCGCGAGGTCTTCGGTCGCGGGCCCGGGCCGGGCCTGCGGCGGCGGCTCGCGCGCGTCGACCCGCTGTCGGTGGCCGCGGGTGCGGACGAGGGCGGCGGCCATCTTCGCGCGCCCATGTCCGGCACGATCGTCGCCGTGATGGTCGCCGTCGGCGACGCGGTCGAGAAGGGCGCGCCGCTGGTCGTGCTCGAGGCGATGAAGATGGAGCACACCATCGTCGCGCCTGCCAGGGGCCGCGTCGCCGCGGTCAACTGCGCCGCGGGCGAACGCGTCGCCGAGGGCAGCGACCTCGTCGACGTCGAGGAGTCATCGACATGAATGACGGAGGAAAACTGCCGACCGGGCTGCCGGTGCGCGTGCGCCTGGTGGAAGTCGGCCCGCGCGACGGGCTGCAGAACGAGAAGGCGATGGTGCCGACCGACGCCAAGGTCGCGCTGATCGACATGCTGTCCGACGCCGGCTGCGCCTCGGTCGAGGCGACGTCCTTCGTCTCGCCCAAGTGGGTGCCGCAGCTCGCCGACGCCGCGGAGGTGATGGCGCGCATCCGCCGCAAGCCGGGCGTCTCCTACCCGGTGCTGGTGCCCAACATGAAGGGCTTCGAAGGCGCGCTCGCCGCGCGCGCCGGCGAGATCGCGATGTTCGTCGCCGCCACCGAGTCGTTCTCGAAGCGCAACACCAACTGCAGCATCGCCGAGAGCCTCGAGCGCGCGCAGCCGGTGTTCGAGGCCGCGCGCGCCCACGGCATGCGCGTGCGCGGGTACATCTCCTGCGTGCTGGGCTGCCCCTACGAGGGCGAGGTCGACCCGAAGGTGGTGCGCGACGTCGCCGCGCGCCTCGCGGCGATGGGCGCCTACGAGGTGTCGCTCGGCGACACCATCGGCACCGGCACCGCGGGCAAGACGCGCGTGCTGATCGCCACCGTCGCCGAGGCGGTGCCGGTGGCGATGCTCGCGGGCCACTTCCACGACACCTACGGCCAGGCGCTGACCAACATCTACGCGTCGCTCGAATCGGGCGTCGCCACCTTCGACAGCTCGGTGACGGGCCTGGGCGGCTGTCCCTACGCCAAGGGCGCGACCGGCAACGTCGCCACCGAGGACGTCGTGTACCTGCTGCAGGGCCTGGGCATCGACTGCGGCGTCGACATGACGGCGCTGCGCCGCGCCGGCCACTACATCCTCAGCGTGCTCGGCCGCGAGCCGGTGTCGCGCGTCGCCCGGGCGCTGGACGCGCGCGAGCCGCTTCGCGAGGAGGCCCCGTGAGCGCCGGTGTCGCCTCGCCCTGCATCAGCGTGTGCACGCTCGACGCCTCGCAGACGTATTGCACCGGCTGCCTGCGCACCCTGGGCGAGATCGCGCGCTGGGGCACGATGGGCGACGGCGAGCGGCGCGCGCTGGTCGAGGCGCTGCCCGCGCGCCGCGACGCGCTCGCCGCCGGCGCCGATCCCGCCGGCATTGCAGCCGGGAGGACCACGGCGTGACCATCGCCGACTGGTATTTCGACTTCGTCTCGCCCTTCGCCTACCTGCAGAGCGAGATGCTGCCGGCACTGCGGCCCAAGCTCGACGTGCGGCCGAAGCCCGTGGTGTTCGGCGCGATCCTCGCCGCCAACGCGCACAAGGGCCCCGCGGAGATTCCCGCCAAGCGCAGCTTCACCTATCGTTTCGCGCACTGGCAGGCGGGCAAGCTCGGCATTCCTTTCCGCTTCCCGCACCAGCACCCCTTCAATCCGCTGCCGCTCCTGCGCCTCGCCGTCGCCTGCGACGCGCGCTACGACGCGATCCAGCAGATCTTCCGCTTCGTGTGGCGCGACGGCCGCCTGCCCGACCTGCCGATCGAGTGGGCCGAGCTCGCGCTGGCGCTGGGCGTCGCCAATCCCGACGCCGCCATCGCCGATCCCGAGGTCAAGGAGGCCCTGCGCCGCAACACCGACGAGGCGATCGCGCGCGGCGTCTGGGGCGTGCCGACGCTCGCCATCGGCAGCGAGCTCTTCTGGGGTGCGGACGCGACCGAGATGGCGCGGGAGTACGCCGCGCGCGGGTCGAGCTACGGCGACGCCGAGTACGCGCGCATCGCCGCCTTGCCGGTCGGCGTGGAGCGCAAGGGCACCGGCGTCAGTCGCAAACCCTGAGCACGCCGCGCGCGGCGAGCGCGGCGATCGTCGCCTCGTCGATGCCGGCCTCGGCGAGCAGCTCGCGGCCGTGCTGCCCCTGGCGCGGCGCCTCGGCCGTCGCACCGCCGCCGGCGCCGTCGAGCTTCCAGGGCGGCGCGAGCCGCGGCGTGCCGTCGGCGCGCCTTTCCACCATGCCGCGTGCCGCGAACTGCGGGTCGTCGAGCGCCTCGCCGAGCGTCGCGACCGGCGTCACGCAGCAGTCGACGCCCTCGAGCCTCGCGACCCAGTGCGCGAGCGGCGCCGACGCGAATTGCGCGGCCAGCGCGGCGCGCGTGCGCTCGCCCTCGGGTCCGCGCGCGAGCCCGAAGGGCGCGAGCTCCTCGCGGCCGAGCGCCGCGCAGAGCGCGCGCCAGAAGCGCTCCTCCAGCGCGCCCACCGCGAGATGGCGGCCATCGGCGGTGGCGTACACCCCGTAGCAGGGCACGCCGCCGGTGAGGAGGTCGTCGCCGCGCGCGCGGGCCTCGCCGCGCGACAGCGCCTGCAGCGCGAAGTGCTGGTGCGCGAGCACGGCGTCGGCCATCGCGACGTCGACGCGCGCGCCGCGGCCGGTCGCCTTCGCGCGCACCAGCGCGGCGAGCAGCGGGATGGCCGCGCTGGCGGCACCGCCCAGGAGGTCGGCGACCTGCAGGTTGGACAGCGCGGGCGGCCCGCCGCGCGCGCCGGTCTCCGCCAGCACGCCGGCGTAGCCGAGGTAGTTGATGTCATGGCCGGCGCGCAGCGCCCGCGGGCCGTCCTGCCCGTAGCCGCTGATCGACGCGTAGACGAGGCGTGGATTGTGCCGGGACAGCGTCGCGTAGCCGAGCGACAGCGCGTTCATCACGCCGGGGCGGAAGCCCTCGACCAGCACGTCGGCGCGCCTCGCCAGCGCCAGCACGCAGTCGTGCCCCTCGCGGTCCTTCAGGTCGATGGCCAGCGAGCGCTTGCCGCGGTTGACGTTGCGGTAGAAGAGGCTCGGCGCGTCGCCCTCGGCGCCGATGGAGCGCGCATAGTCGCCGGCGCCGGTGTCCTCGACCTTGACCACGTCGGCACCGAGGTCCGCGAGGTATTGCGTGCAGACCGGGCCCGGCAAGAGGCGCGTGAAGTCGAGCACGCGCACGCCGGCGAGTGGCGGCGCGCCGGCCGGTGAGCGTTCGGCGCCGCGGCCGTCCGGCGGCGAGGGGCCGGCCTGCAGGCCGTCAGCCGAGGGTGTCGCCACCGGGGATGCCGAGGATCGCCTTGACGCGACGCGCGGCCGACAGCGCCTCGGGCAAGGTCTGCGCGACGCAGGTCACGTGCCCCATCTTGCGGCCTCGCCGTGCCTCGGCCTTGCCGTAGAGGTGCAGCCGCGCCTCGCCGATCGCCAGCACCGCGGCCCAGTCGGGCTCGCGCTGCCGCTCGCCCTCGAACCACACGTCGCCGAGCACGTTGACCATCACCGCGCAGGCATGCGCGGCGGTGGCGCCGAGCGGCATGTCCGCGAGCACGCGGACCTGCTGCTCGAACTGCGAGGTCGCCGCGGCGTCGAGGGTCCAGTGGCCGCTGTTGTGCGGCCTCGGCGCGATCTCGTTGACCAGCAGCGCGCCGTCGCGCGTGACGAACATCTCGACGCAGAGCACGCCGCGGTAGTCGAGCGCCTTCGCGACCGCCAGCGCGATCTCGCGGGCGCGCGCCTCGAGCGCAAGGTCGATGCGCGCCGGCACGATGGTGGTGTCGAGGATGCCGTCGCGGTGGAGGTTCTCGGCCACCGGCCAGGTGCAGGCCTCGCCGCTTTCGCGTCGCGCGACGATCACCGAGACCTCGCAGGCGAGGTCGATGCGCCGCTCCAGCACGCAGGGGGCGCCGCGCTGCGCGGCGAAGGCCGCGGCCGCCTCGTCGCGCGTGGCGACGCGCGCCTGGCCCTTGCCGTCGTAGCCGAGCCGCGCGCTCTTGACGATGCCGGGCAGCAGCGACTCGGGGATCGCGGCGGCGTCGTCCGCGCTGCGCAGCGCGACGAAGGGCGCGATGGCGACGCCGTGGCCTTGCAGGAAGGTCTTTTCGCTGATGCGGTCCTGCGCGACCGCCACGCTCGCCGCGGTCGGCGCGACGCGGCAGCGCCGCGCGAGGAATTCGAGCGCGGCGGCGGGCACGTTCTCGAACTCGGTGGTGGCCGCGCGAGCCAGCGAGGCGAGCCGGGCGAGGCCGTCGGCGTCGAGGTAGTCGGCGTGGAGGTGGCGGTCGCAGACGGCGGCCGCCGGCCCGTCGCCAGCGGGATCGAGCACCGCGACGCGGTAGCCCAGGCGCTGCGCGGCCATGGCGAACATGCGGCCGAGCTGGCCGCCGCCGAGCAGCCCGAGCCAGGAGCCGGGCGCGATGGCCGCCATCGCGTGGTGCCTCAGCCCGGCTTGGCGACCGGCGGCACGCGCATGGCGCGCGCCGCGGCCGTCTGCCTGTCGCGGAAGGCCGCGAGCCTGCGGGCCAGCGCGGGATCGCCCGCGGCGAGCATCGCCGCCGCGAACAGCGCGGCGTTGGCGGCACCCGCCTCGCCGATCGCGAAGGTGGCGACGGGAATGCCCTTGGGCATCTGCACGATCGAATGCAGCGAGTCCTCGCCGCGCAGGTACTTGGAAGGGACCGGCACGCCGAGCACCGGCACCGTGGTCTTGGCCGCCATCATCCCGGGGAGGTGCGCCGCGCCGCCGGCGCCGGCGATGATGGCGCGAAGGCCGCGCGTCACGGCGTCCTCGGCGTATTCGAAGAGGTCGTCGGGCATGCGGTGCGCCGACACCACGCGCGCCTCGTTGGGAACGCCGAGGGCGTCGAGCTGCGCGACCGCGTGCTTCATGATCTCCCAGTCGCTGTCGCTGCCCATCACGACCCCGACCAGCGGGGTGGCCGACTTGCGCTGAACCATCGAGGATGCTCCCTGGACCTGCGCCGCGCGGTGCGCGCGAAGCCGCGGCCAATGCGTGGCGCGCGCCTGGCGGGCGCAGCCGATTCTAGCATCGGCCCGCTGCGCGATCGGGTTTCGCGAGCCGCGGTGCCGGGGTGGACGCGGCGGCGCCGGTGCAACCAAACCGACGCGCGGCGGTCGCATCCCGCGGGGCCGGTTGTCTCGCCGACCTCGGTTCGCCGACAATGTCCACCATGCCCGTCCTCGCTTCCGCGCTTCCCCGCGCCTTGCTGGGTGCCGCGCTGTGCGCGCTCTGCCTCGCCGGGGCCGCGCGCGCGCAGAATCCCGCCGACGCCGACGTCGTCGCCGCCAAGGCGGCCTTCGACCGCGGCGACGCCCGCGCGCTCGCGCGCGTCGCGCCGCGCACCGGCGGCCACGTGCTCGCGCCCTACGTCGAGGCCTGGCAGCTCACCCTCGCGCTGGACAGCGTCGAAGGCAGCGTGGTCGACGCCTTCCTCAAGCGCTATCCCGACGCTCCCTTCGCCGATCGCCTGCAGGCGGACTGGATGAAGGCGCTGGCGCGCCGCGGCGACTGGGCCGCCTTCGCCACCCAGTGGCCGCCGCGCGCGGGTCCCGACACCGAGCTGCGCTGCGACGACATCGCCTACCGCCGCCAGCGCGAAGGCGACGCGGTGCTCGCCGAGGCGAAGCCGCTGTGGTTCACCGGCCAATCCACCCCCGACGCCTGCGAGCCGCTGTTCGCCGCGCTGATCGGGTCCGGCGCCCTCGCGCGCGACGACCGCATCGCGCGCCTGCGGCTCGCCGCCGAGGCTTCCAACCTCCGCCTGGTGCGCGCGCTCGGCGACGCGCTGCCGGGTAACGCGCGCGTGAAGCCCGCCGAGTTCGTCGCCATCGACGGCAACCCGCAGCACGCGCTCGCGCGCGGCAGCTTCGCCTGGGCCACGCCTTCCGGGCAGGTGCAGGCGCTGTATGCGCTGGAGCGGGCGGGGAGGGCCGATGCCGACGCCGCGCACGCGGCCTGGCTCAAATGGCGCGGCAAGCTGCCGGCCGAAGCGCGCGACTACGGCAACCTCCGCATCGCCTACCTCGGCGCGCGCGCCCTCGAGCCGGAGGCCTCGCGCTGGTTCGCCGAGGCCCTCGTGTCGCGGCAGGACGCCGAGCTGCGCGCATGGCACGTGCGCGCGGCGCTGCGTGCGCAGGACTGGCCCGAGGTGCGCCGTGCGCTCGACGCCCTTCCGCCCGAGGCCGCGGCGGAACCCGCGTGGCGCTACTGGCGCGCACGCGCGCTGATGCGCCAGGGCCAGGCCGACGAGGCATCGGTGCTCTACGACTCGCTCGCCGGCGACCATGGCTACTACGGCATACTCGCCGCCGAGGCGCTGGGGCGCAGGCCGCGGCTCGACAGCGCGCCGGTGCAGACGACGGACATCTGGCTCGCCGACTTCGGCGCCCGCGCCGACGTGCGGCGCGCGGTCAAGCTCGCCGAGCTCGGCATGCGCCCCGAGTCGATCCGCGAATGGGCCGTGATCGTGCGCAGCATGGACGACGCGACGCTCCTGCAGGCGGCCGAGTTCGCGCGCAGGGCGGGCCTCTTCGACCGTTCGATCAACACCGCCGACCGTACGCGCGAGCGCCACGACTTCGCGCTGCGCTACCCCATGCCCTACGCCGACCAGTTCCGCGACGCCGCGGCCGCGACCGGCGTCGAGCCCTCGCTGCTGCTCGGCGTGGCGCGCCAGGAGTCGCGCTTCATCGCCGACATCGTGTCGTCGGCCGGCGCGATGGGCTTGATGCAGCTCATGCCGCCCACGGCGCGCTGGGTGTCGAAGCAGCTCAATCGCAGCGACTACCGTGCGAGCGCCATCACCGACGCGGGCATCAACGCGCAGTTCGGCGCGTTCTACCTCAAGTACTGGCTCGACCGCCTCGACGGGCAGCCGGCGCTCGCCGCCGCGGCCTACAATGCGGGGCCGCGGCGCGCCGACCAGTGGCGGCCCTCGCAGCCGCTCGAGGGGGCGATCTGGGTGGAAACCATTCCTTTCAACGAGACGCGCGATTACGTGAAGAAGGTGCTTGCCAACACGACGATCTATGCGGCGGCGCTCGCCAAGCCCGGCGCGCCCTACGTGTCGCTCACCACGCGGCTCGGCACCATCACGCCGCGCGGCGCCACCAGCCTCGCGCAGGGGAGCTAGGCGATGGCCACCATCGTCGTCGCCGGCGGCGCGGGCTTCATCGGCCGCGAGGTCGTCGCGCGCCTCTCGGGCGCCGGGCACCGCGTGATCGTGCCGACCCGCCGCCGCGCGCACGGCCGCGAGCTGTGGCTGCTGCCCACGGTGGAGGTGGTCGAGTGCGATGCCACCGACCCCGCCTCGCTCGCCCGGCTGACGCGCGGCGCCGACGTGCTGGTCAACCTCGTGGGCATCCTGCACGAGTCGCGTGGCGCGACCTTCGAGCGTATCCACGCGCAATTCCCGCGCGACTGCGTGGCGGCTTGCCGCGCCCAGCGCGTCGGCAAGCTGGTGCACGTGTCGGCGATCAACGCCGCCGCCGACGCGCCGAGCAAGTACCTGCGCTCCAAGGCGGCGGGCGAGGCCGCGGTGCGCGAAGGCGGCGTGACCCACACGGTCTTCCGCCCCAACGTGGTGTTCGGCGCGAACGACCGCCTGTCCAACCTCTTCGTGGGCCTTGCCGGCTTCATGCCGGTGATCGCGCTGGGCGGCGCCGATGCGACGCTGCAGCCGGTCTGGGTCGAGGACGTCGCGCAGGCCATCGCCCAGGCGGTGCAGGACGAGCGCACCGACGGCGCCACGTACACGCTGTGCGGCCCGCAGGTGATGACGCTCGCCGGGCTGTGCCGCGAGTCGCTGGCGGTCGCCGAGCGGCCGCGCGCGGTGCTGCCGCTGCCGCCTTCGATGGCGACGCTGATGGCGGGCGTGCTCGAGCACCTGCCGGGGCAGTTGATGTCGCGGGACAACCTCGCCTCGCTTTCCCTGCCCGCCACCTGCGATGCGCCTTTCCCCGCGGTGTTCGGCATCGCGCCGACGCCCTTCGCCTCGGCGGCCGCGGCGTGGCTCGCGCCGATGCGCGAGCGCGACGCCTTCGACACGTTCCGCGCCGAGGCGGGCCGGGACTGAGCGCATGCCGCGCGCGGTGCGCCCGGCGGCCGGCGGGGAAGCGATGAGGCGGCCGCCGCGCGAGGTGCGGGTCTACGAGGTCGGCGGGGCGGTCCGTGACGGCATCCTCGGCTTGCCCGTGTCCGACCGCGATTGGGTGGTGGTCGGCGCCACGCCCGAGATGATGCTGGCCTCCGGCTACACGCCCGTCGGCAACGACTTCCCGGTGTTCCTGCATCCCGCCACGCACGAGGAGCACGCGCTCGCACGCACCGAGCGCAAGCACGGCACGGGCTACCGCGGCTTCGAGTTCTTCGCCTCGCCCGACGTCACGCTGGAGCAGGACCTCGAGCGCCGCGACCTCACCATCAACGCCATGGCGCGCGACGAGTCGGGAAACCTGATCGACCCGTTCGACGGCCGCGGCGACCTCGCGCGCGGCATCCTGCGCCACGTGTCGCCCGCCTTCGCCGAGGACCCGCTGCGCGTGCTGCGCGTGGCGCGCTTCGCGGCGCGCTTCGGCTTCCGCGTCGCGCCCGAGACCCAGGCGCTGATGCGCGAGCTCGCGCGCTCGGGCGAGCTCGCGACGATCGCCCCCGAGCGCGTGTGGCGCGAGCTCGCCCGGGGACTGATGGAGGCGCGGCCTTCGCGCATGCTCGAGGTGCTGCGCGACTGCGGGGCGTTGGCGATGCTGCTGCCGGAGGTCGATGCGCTGTTCGAGGTGCCGCTCGCCGGCGGCGCGCCGGGCTCGTTCGGCGGGCACCTCCTGGCCGCGCTCGACCATGCGGCCGCGCATGCGCGCGGCCTGCCGGTCCGCTACGCGGTGCTCGCGCAGCGTGCCGCCGGCGCGCGCGGCCCTGCCGGCGCGGCGACCGCCGCGGCCCTGCGCGCGGCCGACCGCATGTCGGCGCGGCTCAAGGTTCCGCTCGACTGCCGCGACGCCGCGCGCCTCGCGGCGCGTTTCCGCCGGGAGCTCGTGGGCTTCGACACGCTCGCGCCGGCCGCGATGCTGGACCTCATCACCGCCTGCGATGCCTTGCGCCGTCCCGAGCGCCTTGCCTGGGTGGCCGACGCGGCAGAGGCCGACGCCTGCGCCGGCACCGAGCCCGGGGCCTGCGCGTTCGGGCAGGCGGCGCTCGCCGGCGCGGCGCGGGACGTGGTGGCCGGCGTCGACGCGGGCGCGGTGGCCGCGAAGGCCACGAAGGACGCAAGGGCAGCGAAGGCAGCGGGGCCCGTCCCGGTGACGAAGGGGACGGATCCGGCAGCGGCGGGCGACCGCGTGGCGCGCGCGGTGCGCGCGGCGCGCCTGCGCGCGCTGCGCGGCTTCAAGGCGGCGAGGGCGGCATCGCGCGCCGCGGCCGAGCGTCAGACGCGGTAGGCGACCGAGCGCATCACGTCGGCGCAACTGCGCATCAGCCGCCGCACCGGGCGCGGCAGCGGCAAGGCGCCGGCCTCGTCGGCCATCGCGGCGTGCCTTGCCTCGTCGGCGGCCATGGCTTCGACCACCGCGCGGCTCTTCAGGTCCTCGGCGGGCAGGCGGTCGAGGTGGCCTGTCAGGTGCTCCTCGACCTGCCGCTCGGTCTCGACCACGAATCCCAGGTTGCTGCGCTCGCCGGCGAGCCCTGCGGCGACGCCGATGGCGAACGATCCCGCGTACCACAGCGGATTCAGCAGCGACGGCCGCCCGCCCAGCGCGGCGATGCGCTCCGACGTCCAGACCAGGTGGTCGGTCTCCTCGCGCGCGGCGGCGTCGAAGCGCGCGCGCACCGAGGCGTCGCGCGCCATGAGCGCCTGCGCCGAGTACAGCGCCTGCGCGCAGACCTCTCCGGTGTGGTTGACGCGCATCAGCCCCGCCGCGTGCGCGCGCTGCGTCGCATCGAGCTCGGCCTCGGGGAGCGCCGTACCGGGTGTCGCGCGGCTGCTGCTGCCGACACCCGCGAGCGTGCGGAGCGCGCGATCGAAGCTGTCGATCAGCCTTTCGGCGGGGGACGCGAGGGTGGTGTTGCGCATCACCGAAGTCTAGCAGGGTGGTGTGGTGCCCATGAGGGCTTGTGCCGGATGCATCCGCTTCGCTCCGCTCGCCGGGCGTGCGACGGCCACCGTGGCTTGCCCCGAAGCTCAAACACGCTGCGCGAACTCGCTTCGGGGCAAGCCACGATGTCCGCCGCGGCGAGCGGAGCGAAGCGGACGCATCCGGGGTCTCGCCGTTCGAAGGCAGCTCGAAGTTTGCGATGCGTGACAAGCGATGGCGTCCGCACCTGCACCGCTTTCACGCGATCGGGCACCTGCGTCGCCGGAGTCCTCGCGCCTGCGCTGCGGCAACCTCGCTGCGACGGACGTCGCAGGGTCGGTCCAAAGCGAGTTAGCGAAGCTTGTCTGAGCGACGACCGACCCTGCGGCGGCCGGCGCGTGCTTGCGAGGCTGCCGCAGCGCAGGCGCGAGGCGTGCGCGGGCGACACGCAAAAAAACGGGCGCCCGAGGGCGCCCGTCGTACATCGAGAGACTCGCTGTTTGCTTCGAAGCGCTTCTTAGAAGAAGTGCACGATGCCGAGCGCGAAGCCCTTCGGGTGGTAACCCGAGGCCGGCACGCCGGCGGGCTGGCTCCCGAACAGGTTGTACGCGGCGTTGTTGTCGTTCTTGAGGTCCATGTAGCCGACGTACGTCAGGGTGCGCTTCGACAGCGGATACGTGTACGACAGCGACCACTGGCGAGCACCGGTGTCGCTGCCGCGAGCCACGCCGCCAACGGCGCCGAGCGTGCGCGAGCAGTTGACCGCGTCGTTGATGTCGCAGGCCGAGCCCTTGCCGTCGTTGGCCAGGCCGAACAGCGCGTACACCTGGCCGGGGCCGAGGTTGAACGTGCCGGACACGCCGAAGAAGTCGCGATGCACGTCGCCCGTCGGGGTGTCGTACTTGATGCGTTCCCACACGCCCGCGAGGCGCCACACGCCGAAGTTGTACGCACCGGCCAGGCTGACGCCGTAGTCGTCCAGGTTCGAGCCGCGCACTTCCTTGTTCATTTCGTACGCGAGGCCGGCCTGGATCGGGCCGTTGTTGTAGTAACCACCGGTCGACCAGACGTAGGCGTGACGACGCTGCGTGTTCACGTCACCGTAGGTGATGCCACCCTGACCGGCCGACGAGTCCAGCTGCGAGATCTGCGTGCCGGCGGTGAAGCCACCCAGCTTGGGCGTGTCGTAGCGGACCGAGTTCTTCAGGCGGTCGTCGAACGAGCCCGAGGTCTTGCTTTGGCCGCCGTTGTTCGCCCAGATCGACGCCGACGACAGGATCGACGTGGTCAGGGTGGGAACGTTACCGAAGATCGGGTGGATGTCGTCGTACGGGGCGAGGAAGTTACCGATCTTGAAGGTACCCCAGCCGCCCTGCAGGCCGACGAACGTTTCGCGCGTTGCGAGCACGCCGCCGCCGGTGTCGCCGTTGACGTTGGATTCGATTTGGAAAATGGCATTCAGGCCACCACCCAGCGACTCGGTACCACGCACGCCGAGGCGCGACGAGTTCGAGCTCACCTGGTAGAAATTGCCCTTCGTGCCGTTGCTCTGCTCGACGTTCACGACTTCGGCGCTCAGGTTCAAGCGGCCGTACAGCGTGACGTTCGCAGTCTGCGCTTGCGCTGCCAGCGGAGCTGCCAACACGCCCGCGACGGCGACAGCGACGAGCTTTTTATTCATGGAGTCTCTCCTCTAACGGATAAAATTGGCAGGATCGAACGGCGACTGCACTGCCATCGGAACCTTCTCAGGGTGGAACGAGAAGTTGGACCCATTGTGCCAAAGCGGCCAAATCATTGGCAAGCCGAGGCTTCCCGCGCATCCTGAGGATCGTCGCGCTGTTGTGCCGGAGCAACAAAACTGCCTGCGGCAAACCGCCGCCCAGATGTCGATGAATGCACATAAGTTATTGTTTTAAATAAAAAATGATCAATAGCGCCAAGCCCGGCGAATGATCCTGAGCGCGCTTTTGACCGCGTTGCTCGTGGCGAGCCTTGCGCTGCTCATTTTGTCGCGCTATGCCGCCCGCCTGCCGCAGGCCTCGCCCGGCGCGCGCGGCCTGCACCAGCGGCCCGTGGCGCGGGTCGCCGGGCTGTCGATGCTGGCCGGCGCCTGCGCCGCCGCGCCCCTGGCCGGCCTGCCCGCCGGCATCACCCCCGCGCTGGCCTGGGCGGCGGCGCTGGCCTGCGGCGCGGTGGCGGCGATCTCCCTGCAGGACGACCGGCGGAGCCTGCCCGCGGCCCTGCGGCTCGCCGTGCACCTCGCGGCCGCGCTGCTGTTCGTGTGGACGCTGCCGCTCGGCGCTGCGCTGGCGCTGCCGGCCGCGTTGGCGATCGCGTGGATGGCCAACCTCTACAATTTCATGGATGGCAGCGACGGGCTCGCGGCCTCGGCCGCCGTCATCGGCTTCGCGGCCTACGCCTGCGGGGCGTCGCTCGCGGGCGGCGATCCCTCGCCCTACGCCGTCCTCGCGGCGGCGGCGCTGCCGATGCTCGCGGTCAACCTGCCGCCGGCGCGCATGTTCATCGGCGACGTGGGCGCGGTCACCCTGGGCTTCCTCGCGGCGGCGCTCGGGATCGCGGGCGCCGCGGAGGGCAGCTGGCCGCCGTGGTTCCCGCTGCTGGTATGGAGCGCGCCCATCCTCGACGCGTCGCTGACGCTGTCGAAGCGCCTGCTGCGCGGCGAGCGCCTTTGGGAGGCGCACCGCTCGCACTACTACCAGCGCTTCCACCGTCTGGGCGCGGGACATCGCGGCACACTCGCGCTGTATGCCGCGCTGGCGGTCGCGGGCGCTGCGCTGGCGCTCGCTTTCCTCGCGTTCGCGCCGCGCCTCGGCTGGGCGGCGCTCGTCGCGTGGACGACCGCGCTGGCCGTGCTGTTCGCGGCGATTGACTATCATTGGAAGCGACGCATGCCCGGCCGATGAAATTGCGCTTCAACCCGAGGACGCTCCTCGCCTTCGTGCACGACGTGATCGCCTCGGCCGCGGCCTGGGCCGCGTTGTGGTGGCTGCGATTCTCGTTCGACCTGCCCGAGGTGCTCACCGACGCGATGCTGCAGTCGATGGCCTGGGTCGTGCCGGTGCAGGCGGCGATCTTCCTCGCCTGCGGCCTGTACCGCGGCCTGTGGCGCTTCGCGAGCCTCGCGGACTTGAAGCGCATCGCGCTCGCCGCGGGCCTCGGCGCGCTGTCGATCCCGCTGATCCTGCTGCTGCTGCAGTTCCAGGCGGTCGTGCCGCGCAGCGTGCTGATGCTCTACCCGGTGCTGCTGATCTTCCTGATGGCCGGCGACCGCTTCGCCTACCGGCTGTGGAAGGAGCACCGCCTGTACAGCCCGCTGGCCGCGCTGGGCGAGCCCGTGCTGATCGTCGGCGGCGGCGAGGCGGGCGCGCAGCTCGCGCAGGGCCTGTCGCGCAGCCGCCAGTGGCGCGTGGTCGGCCTGCTCGACGACGACGACAGCAAGCACGGCCGCCAGATGCACGGCGCGCGCGTGCTGGGGCCCATCGCCGACCTCGCGCGCTGCGCGCGGCGCTACGGCGTGCGCAAGGTGATCATCGCGCTGCCTTCG
Organism: Casimicrobiaceae bacterium; assembly: GCA_044226535.1. GTDB lineage: Bacteria > Pseudomonadota > Gammaproteobacteria > Burkholderiales > Casimicrobiaceae > VBCG01. Next base: position 54,570 of record JBGAGT010000007.1, read on the forward strand.
GCCACGCACCTCGTGCGCCGCCGCGTCGCCGAGCTCTGCGCGGCGGCGGGGGTCGAGGCGCTGACGGTGCCCTCGTACGAGGAGCTCATCGCCAAGCCGGCGCTCCTCACCACCATCCGCAACATCGAGCTCGACGACCTCCTCGGGCGCGACCCCGTCGAGCTCGACACCGCGGGGCTCGGCGAATGGCTCGGCAACCGCACGGTGATGGTCACCGGCGCCGGGGGCTCCATCGGCGCCGAGCTCTGCCGCCACGTCGCGCGCTTCCGCCCGGCGCGACTCGTGCTGTTCGACATCTCCGAGGCCGCGCTCTACACCATCCGCACCGCGCTCGAGGACGCCTTCCCGCAGCTGCCGATGGCGAGCATCGTCGGCGACGTCAAGCACGCGATGCGCGTCGACGAGGTGCTCGCGCGCGAGCGTCCGCAGGTGATCGTGCACGCCGCGGCGTACAAGCACGTGCCGCTGATGGAGGACGAGAACGCCGCCGAGGCGCTGCGCAACAACGCCTGGGGAACCTTCGTGATCGCGCGCGCCGCGCTGGCCGCGGGCGTCGAGAAGTTCGTGCTGGTGTCGACCGACAAGGCCATCAACCCGACCTCGGTGATGGGCGCGACCAAGCGACTCGCCGAGATCGTCTGCGAATCGCTGCGCGGGCGCGGCACCGCGTTCGTGATGGTGCGCTTCGGCAACGTGTTCGGCAGCGCGGGCAGCGTCATCCCGCGCTTTCGCGAGCAGATCGCGCGCGGCGGGCCGGTGACGGTGACGCACCCCGAGGTCACGCGCTACTTCATGTCCGTATCGGAGGCCACGCAGCTCTTGCTGCAGGCGGGGCTGATCGGCCGCGACGGCGAGATCCTCGTGCTGGACATGGGCGCGCCGGTGCGCATCTTCGACCTCGCGCGCGACATGGTGCGGCTGTCGGGTGCCGACCCCGACCGCATCGCCATCGTGTTCACGGGGCTGCGGCCCGGCGAGAAGCTGTTCGAGGAGGTGCTCGCCAACGAGGAGGCCATGCTTCCCACGCCGCACCCGCGCCTCTACATCGCGCGCTCGCGCGGCCTCAACGGCGACGTCGTCGGGCAGATGGTCGCCTGGTGCGAGCGCGACCGCGCGGCCGAAGACGCCGAGGTGCGCGCACGGCTCGCGGCCTGGGTGCCCGAGTACAGCCCGCCCGCGGGCGCGCCGGTGCAGCCGCTGCCCGGTGCCGGCGGCGCGCCCGCGGCCGAGCCGATCCGGCTCGCCAAGCGCGGCTAGCGGGCGACCCACATAGCGCGAGCCGTCGTCCCCGCACCCGTCGTCCCCCCGACCCGCCATCCCCGCGAAAGCGGGGACCCAACCGTACGGCGAGGGTATTGCATCGACCCGCGCAAACATGCGTCGTCGCCTCCATCGGCGAAACGTGCGGCGGCCACCGGGGCTCGGTCCTCGCGATGAACCCAGCTCCGGGCCGAGCCCCGGCGTCCGCCGCGCCGATGGAGACGACGACGCAAGCTTTGCGGCTTTCGGCGATACCGGTGCCGGCGGGTTGTCCGGGATTGCGCGACGTTCGCGTGATCGAAGCACTGAAGGCTGGATCGCCGCTTGCGCGGGGATGACGGGGGTGGGGACGACGGCGCGATCGCCGCGAGTTGCCGTCGAACCAAGACCCGCGAGCGACAGGCCGCTGCGATTGCGCAGGTGCCGCAATACCGCAGCGGCAAGGCTGGGTCCCCGCTTTCGCGGGGATGACGGCGGCTAGAGCGATTCGGCGGCGACTTCGCGCAGCGCGCGCTGCCGCGCGATCGAATGCGCGAGCAGGATCGCCGTCAGCGCCCAGAACAGCTTGGCATTGCTGCGATAGAAGAAGTCGTCGGTGAGGTTCTTGACGACGAAGCCGGCGAGCATCGACAACCCCACGATCCCGGTCATCGCGAGCTGGCTGTCGCCGGCGCGCAGCAGCGCGAGGTAGCGCCACGCCAGCGCGCCCAGCATCAGCACGAAGAGCGCGAGCCCGACCGCGCCGGTTTCCAGCGCCTGCCCCACCAGCGTGTTGTGCGGGTGGGTGAGCGCGCGGTCGTTGAGCTGGGTGGGAAGCACGTCGCGCAGGATGCCGCGCCCGAAGCCGTGGCCCGCCAGCGGTGCCTCGGCGATGCGCTCGCCGACGGCCTTCCACAGGGCGATGCGCGGGTCGTGCTCGATCGCCGTCGACACCGAGCCCTCGCCCGCGCCTATTGCGTCGGCGCGCTCGCGCGCGACGTCGGCGAAGGCAAAGGCGAACAGCAGCATCAGCGCCGCGATGGGCGCGACGTAGCGCCAGGGCAGCGACATGAAGGTGGAGCGCCACCGCCAGGCCGCGGCGGCCGCGGCGGTGCCGAAGGAGACGGCGAAGGCCAGCCAGACGATGCGGTTGTCGGTGAGGCGCGCGTTGGCGAGCAGCAGCGCGAGCAGCACCGCGAAGCAGATGACGCGGCGCTGCGTCACCGTGCTGCCGTCGGTGCCCGCCATCACGAACAGCAGCAGGGGCGCGAACAACACGAGGTGCGTCGACCAGACGCCGACGTCGTGGTGCCAGCGCGTGGGGTCGGTGCGGCCGGTGACCAGCGTGGAGACGACGAGCCCCGCGCCGAGCAGGGCGAAGGCGACCAGCAGCGTGACCAGCATGCTGCGCAGGTCGCGGCGGCCGCGCAGCCCGACGAAGAAGGACACGAACACCAGCGCCCCGTACTGCAGCTCGGTCTCCCACTCGCGCACCGAGAAGCGCGGCTCGATGCTCCAGGCCAGCGAGGCCGTGCTCCACAGCCACCAGGCGAGCATGGCGAGCAGCACCCCGCCGCCCGCCGCGAAGCGTGCGCGCGCGTCGCGCGCATGCGTCGCGATGGTCAGCACCGCCGCCGCCGACATGAAGGCGAAGGCCGTCGAGCGCGGCCACACCAGGTTGTTGGTCGGCAGCATCGCCAGGTAGGCGGCGCAGAGCACGGCGAGGATGCCGGGCAGGCGCGGAGCCATCGTCGGCAGCAGGCGCTTCATCGCGCCGCCTCGCCGTTCACGTCGTCGCCCGCGTTGCCGTCCTCGTCACCTCGCGGCGAGGAGGGGCCCGCCTCCCGCGGCCTGCGCGCGAGCAGCGAACGCGCGGCCCCGGTCACGTCGTCGAGCTCGATCGCGTCCATGCAGCGCGGGTGCGGACACTCGCGCGTCGAGCGCCCGCAGCGGCGCACCCAGGCGATGTCGCGGCGGAACAGCACCGTCTGGTCGCGGCAGGGGAAGGGGTCGACGGTGACCGCGCGGTAGGGGCTCGCACGCCAGAACTCGCCGGCCCCGCAGAGCAGCGCCGAGCCCGGGCCGAACAGCGCCACCGTGGGCGTCCCCGTGACGCGGCCGAGGTGCGCGATACCCGTGTCGGGCGCGACCAGCAGCTCGGCACCGGCGACGAGATGCCATAGCTGCGCGAGGTCGAGCCTGCCCGCGAAGCTCGCGTGGCGACCCTCGGGGTCGATCGCCCGCACGATCGCCTCCTCGCCCGGGCCCCCGCTCCACACGGGCGCGATGCCCTGCGAGGCGAGCCAGCGCGCCAGCGCCGCGGTGCGTTGCGCGTCCCATTGCTTGAGCGGGGTCGAGGCGCCGACGTGCAGCACCGCGTAGGGCCCGCACGGCCGCTCGAAGGGTGCCGCCGGCGGGGCGCGCCAGTCGCGCGGATCGTAGGGCGCCGGCGCAGCGCCTTCGACCAGGTCGCAGGCGAGGTCGGCCCAGGCCGCGGGGGTGGCGCGATAGGGCACCCAGTGGTCGACGCAGAAGTCGCGCCGCCGCGACCAGGCGCCGGCGAACGCCACGATCCAGCGCGCGCGCATCGCCGCGGCGAGCCACGCGTAGCGGTTGTCGCCTGGAACCAGCGCGAGGTCGAAGGGCGCCTCGGCGAACAGCGCCGGCGAGGGCTTGCGCGGGTCCCAGCCGATCGCGCGCACGCCGTAGGGGCGCGTCGCGTACAGCGGCGCGGCGGCGGCCGCCACGGTCATCACGATGTCGGCCGCGGGGTGGCGCTCGCGCAGCTTGGCGAGGAGCGCCGTCAGCATCAGCGTGTCGCCGAGCAGCAGGTGGTGCGCGACCAGGATGCGGCGCGGGCCGGTGGGCGGGCGCCGCGGGGCGAGGCGCGCGACCAGCGCACGCGCCACCACCGCCACGCGCCCGTGGAAGCGTCCCCGCAGCATCGCGCCGGCCGGCGCTGCGTCCGGCCGCACGCCCGCCGGCCGCGACTGGCCGGGCACGGCCCGCGCGTGCATCGCCCCGGCCCGCGACGCGCTCACGGCAGGAGCTCCGCCTGCTCGCGCACGTGGCGCTCGCGGAAGCGCCGCGCCTCGCTGCGCTGCGCGGTGACGCTGCGCACGAAATGCAGCAGCGAGGGCGCGCGCGGCACGCCGGCCGCGACTTCGTCGATCACCGCCAGCCAGCGTGCCGCCACGGCCTCGCGCGTGAACGCCGCCGCGCGCGCCGCGCCGTTGGCGACCATGGCGCGGTACATCGAAGGGTCGTCGCGCAGCCGCGCGACGGCGGCAAGCGCATCCTCGGGCCCCTCGATCGACAGGTAGTCCAGCGGGCCGCGGCGCAGCGCCGCGGTCGCAGGCTCGTCGGCGAGCAGCGCGGGCACGCCCGCGAGCCATGCGTTGGTGAGCTTGCTCGCGGGCTTGCGCGCGAGCATCAGCGAGCTTTCGCGGCGCGCGGCGATGACGAGGTCGACGTCGCGGTAGTCGTCCCAGGCGCTCTCGCGGACCTCCAGCGACACGCCGAGCGCTTCGAGCCGCGCGCGGAACGCGGGGCTCCGCAGCCACGGCGGCAGGCGCGCCGCGCGCCCGAAATAGGCTACGGTGCCGATCCGCGCCCCGCGTGCCGGGTCGCGGGGCTTGAGGCCGGGCTGCGGCCAATGCGGGACGAAGCGCTCGTCGGGCGCCAGCGCCACGTCGTTTTGCGCGACCACGCGCGCGCAGCAGTACAGCGGCGAGCGGTCGGCGCGCACGCCGATCAGCCGCGCGCGGTGCGCGCCGTTGAAGTAGGCGTTGAGGTCGTCCCAATGGGTCACGCCGATGGCATTGCGCGGGTAGCGCGCGCCGAACGACACCACGTCGCCGCGCGCCTCGAGCAGCGGGCGCAGCAGCAGGAACGACTGCACGATCCACACGTCGACGCCGTTGCGGAAGCGCGCCGGCATGGCGTCGACGTCGCCGGCGCCGAGCGCGCCGATGTCGCGCCAGCGCGCGACGTCCTTGGGGTCGGCGACGAACGCGACGCGGCTCACGGATCAGGTCCGCGGGTTGCCGCGGCGCGCGGTGTCGTCGCGCGCGACCGCGAACACCGCCTCCATGCGCTCGACCATCGCCGACTCGGTGTAGCGCCCGGCGACGGCGTCGCGGGCGTTCGTGGCGAGCCGCTCGCGCCCGGAAGGGTCGTCGAGCAGCGCGTCGATCGCCGCGGCCAGCGCCGCGGCGTCCCGGCGAGGCACGACGCGGGCGGTCTCGCCGGCGCGCGCGATCTCGGGGATCGCGCCGGCGTCGGTGGTGACGGCCGGCACGCCCGCGAACATCGCCTGCAGCAAGGCCTGCGGCACGCCCTCGTTGGCGTAGGAGGGCAGCGCGAACACGTCGAGCGCGGCGAGCCAGGGCGCGACGTCGTCCTGCTGCCCGGCGAAATGCACGCGCCCGCCGAGCGCGAGCGCCGCGACCTTGGCGTCGAGCGCCCCGCGCTGCGGGCCGTCGCCGACGATCACCAGGTGGGCGTCGCGATGGCGCATCGCCGCCAACGCGTCGACGAGGTCGGCGTGGCCCTTCCACGAGCGCAGCGTCGCGACGATGCCGACCAGCGGGCGATCGCCCGGCAGCGCGAGTGCGCGGCGTGCCGCGGCGCGGTCGCGCGAGGCGAAAAGCGCGGGGTCGATGCCGGTGGGCACCGATACCACGCGCGCCGGGTCGAGCGAGAGGTCGCGCACCAGCGCGTCGCGCAGTGCCTCGCCGGTGGTGACGATGCGCGCGCTCGCGGTGCGGTACAGCCAGCGCGTCGCGGGGTCGGTGCTGACCGGCACCGAGACGTGGCGCGTGCGCACCAGCGCGGGCGGGCGGGCGCCGCCCAGCGACATCCAGCGGCAGGCCAGTGCGGCGAGCCAGCTGTCGGTGGAGCTGTGGGTGTTGACGACGTCGGGCGCGCGGCGCCTGAGCGCCTTCGCCATGGCGTGCACGCCGCGCGCGCCCTTGCGGCCGATGGGGAGCTCGGTCACCCCGACGCCGAAGCGCGGCGCTTCCTCGGCGATGCGCGAGCCCTCGCCGGCCAGCACGTGCACCGCGTGCCCGCGCGCCGCGAAGGCGGCAGCCTCGCGCAGGATGCGGATCTCCTGGCCACCCCAGCCGTTCGACGATTCGGTGTGGACGACCGAGAGCGCCGCCGTCATGCCGCGACGCGCGCGAACTGCACGCGCGCCAGCCTCGCGTAGGCGCCGTTCGAGGCCGACAGGTCGGCGTGCGTGCCTACTTCGACGATGCGCCCGCCTTCCAGCACGACGATGCGGTCGGCGTGCTCGATGGTCGACAGGCGGTGCGCGATCACCAGCGTCGTGCGCCCCTTCATCAGCGTGTCGAGCGCGAGCTGCACCATGCGCTCGGACTCGCTGTCCAGCGCCGACGTCGCCTCGTCGAGGATCAGGATGGGCGCGTCCTTGAGCACCGCGCGCGCGATGGCGATGCGCTGGCGCTGCCCCCCCGACAGCCGCAGGCCCTTCTCGCCGACGGGCGTGTCGAAGCCTTGCGGCAGCGCGCGGATGAAGTCGAGCGCGTGCGCCGCCACCGCCGCGCGCTCGATCGCCTCGCGCGACGCGCCGGCCATCGCGCCGTAGGCGATGTTGGCCGCGACGGTGTCGTCGAACAGCAGCACGTCCTGCGAGACCAGCGCGATCTGCGCGCGCAGGCTCTTCACGGTGAGCGTGGTGATGTCCTGGCCGTCGATGAAAAGGCGCCCCGACGACGGCGCGTAGAAGCGCGGGATGAGGTTCACCAGCGAGGTCTTGCCGCTGCCCGAGGAGCCCACCAGCGCCACCGTCTCGCCCGGCTCGATCGACAGCGTGACGCCGGCCAGCGCCTCGCGTCCCTCGCTGCCGTAGCGCAGCGACACGCGCTCGAACTCGATGCGTCCTTCGGCGCGCTCGAGCGCGATGGTGCCCGTGTCGGGCTCGTCGTCGAGGTCGAGCAGCCCGAAGATGCTTTCGGCCGCGGCCATGCCGCGCTGGATCGACGCGTTAATGCCCGACACCGACTTGAGCCGGTCGAGCAGCGTGATCAGCGCCAGCGTGTAGGCGAGGAACACCGCCACGTCGAGCTTGCCGTCCTGGCTCTGCTGCAGCGCCACCCAGACGATGAAGCCGATGCCCAGCGCGGCGAAGAACACCGACAGCGGCGTGCTGGCGGCGCCCGCCGAGGCCTGCTTGGACATGGAATGGCGCAGCGCGTTGGCGGCCTTGACCGCGCGCGCCCGCTCGTAGTCCTCGCCGCCGAACACGCGCACGATGCGGTGGCCGACGATCATCTCCTCGAGGGTGTGCGTCAGCGAGGCGGTGCGCGCCTGGATGTCGCGCGCGAGGCGGCGAAGGCGGCGGCTGAAATAGCGGGTGATCACCGCGATCACCGGCATGACGACGAAAACCAGCAGCGTGAGCTGCCAGTTGAGCCACAGCAGGAAGCCGATGCTGCCGATCACCGCGAATGCGCCGCGCAGCGCGGTGGCGATGGTCCCCGAGGCGGCGGAGGCGAGCTGGTGCGCGTCGAAGGTGAGCTTGGACTGCACGGTACCCGAGGCGTGCTCGTCGTAGTACGAGGTCGGCAGCTTGAGCAGCTTGTCGACGAGCTGGCGCCGGAGGTCGAACACCACGCGCAGCCCCGTGTACGACATGCCGTATTCCGACACGTAGGAGCCGATCCCGCGCAGCAGGAACACCAGCACCAGCGCGATGGGCAGCCAGCGCGTGCGCGCGGGGTCCGGGTTCTGGAAATTCTGGACGATCGGGATGACGAGGTACGACATCACGAGGTCGCCGGCGGTCACCACCAGCATGCCGCCCACCGCCGCGGCGAACGTCCAGGCGTAGGGCCGGACGTAGGTCAGCAGTCGTCGATAGAGATGGAGGCCGGACACGGGTCAGTTCGGCGAGGGGGCGGCGGCCGGCCGCGGCGAGCAGCGGGACGCGAGGAGGTGTTGCACAGCTCGCCGAGTATAGCGCAGCGCCCGTCAGGAGCCGCCGGGCGGCGCCCCCCGGGCGTTGGTGTCCGCGGGCGCATCGCGCGGCGCGGCAGCGGGCGCGGCCGGTGCATCGGCCGGCGCGGCGTGGGAGGGCCTGGCGCCGCGCCGCCGCGCGACCGAGGCCGCCAGCAGCTCGCGGTACAGCAGCACGAGCTTCAGCGTCATCGCCGAGGCCGACAGCGGCAGCATCGCCGCGCGCGCGTTCGCGCCGAGCCGCGCGCGCAGCGCATCGTCCTCGAGGGTGCGCATGTGCGCGGCGATCGCCTCGACGTCGCGCGCGTTGGCGACGAAGCCCGCGTCGTGCGCGCGCACGAGCTCGGCGGCGCCGCATTTCGTGCTCGTCACCACCGGCAGGCCGCAGGCCATCGCCTCGAGCGCGGCGTTGGGGCAGGGATCGTAGAGCGAGGGCAGCACGAAGGCGTCGGACGCCGCGTACCAGGGCTTGACGTCGAGCTGCGCGCCGGCGATGTGCACGCGCCCGCGCAGGCCGAGCTTGCGCGCGAGGTCGGCGTAGCGTCGCATGCGGCGGTCGGCGCCGACCACGACGAGGTGCGACTGCGCGGGCAGCGCGGCCAGCGCGCGCATCGCGGCCTCGACGCCCTTGCGGTGGTAGCCCGACCCGACGAGAAGGTATACCCGCGCATCGGCGGGCAGCGACAGTGCCGTGCGCGCTGCCGCGCGCGCCTCGGCGGTCGCAGGGGCATAGGCCTCGCAATCGACGGCGTTGTAGATGACGTGGAGCTTCGCCTCGTCGAGGCCGAAGCGCTCGCGGACCTCGTCGCGCACCATCTGCGAATTGCAGATCACGGCGGCGAGCCAGGGGTTGGCGAACATGCGCTTCTCGATGCCGACGAGGTAGCGGTGGTGGGGGTTGAGCGCGAGGCCGAGCCGCTCCATCGCGCCCGCGCCCCTCGAGCGCTCCTCGAGCCACACGGCGTGCACGCCGTCGCCGGCGCGGTAGATGTCGCAGCAGCACAGCCGCTCGTGCGACTGCACGAGGTCGAGGCGCGCCCTGGACACCGCGCGGCACACGCCGCGCTGGAAGCCCCAGTCGCGCCACAGGCTGCCCAGGTAGAACGGATCGACGATGGCGGGCTCGATCAGCGCGAGCCGCGTCTGCGGCCATTCGCGCGTGTACAGCGTGATCGCGACGTCGCGCTCGAGCAGCGCCTCGAGCGCGTTCTCGACGAAGCGCTCGGCGCCGCCGAAGGGTGTGTAGCGCTGGCGGACGATGGCGATGCGCATGTCAGCCCGGCGCCTCGGCCGCCGTCCCGGGGCCCGCGCGAGGCGCCCGTGTAGGCTTCACGCGGCGCTCCCCGAGACGAGGCGCCGCAGCGCCTCGTGCACGCGCGCCACCGGCAGCGTGGTCAGGCACTCGGAGACCTTGCCGCCGCCGCAGCCGTCCTGGCCGCAGGGCCGGCAGGGGTGCAGCTCCGAGGCGACGACCTCGGCACGCACCTGCCAGGGTCCCCATTCGCGCTCACCGGAGGGACCGAACAGCGCGACGACGGGCGTCCCCATCGCGGCGGCGATGTGCATGGGCGCCGAGTCGACGCCGACGAAGGCGCGTGCACGCGCGGTGAGGGCGGCGAGCTCGGCGAGCGAAAGCTCGCCGCAGAGGTCGACCACGCGCGCCCGCGTGCCGGCCCCGAGCGTCGCCAGCGCGGCATCGACCAGCGCGCGCTCGCGCGGGTCGGGTGCCGCGGTGACGACGATCGCATGTCCGTCGGCCGCGAGCCGCTCGACGAGCTCGCTGGTCTGCGCCGGGCGCCAGCACTTGAACAGCCAGCGCGACCCGGGATGCAGGTGGACGAAGCCGCGCGGCGCAAGGGCATGCTGCGCCAGCAGGGCGTCGACACGCTCGCGCGCCGCCTGCGGCGGTACCAGCACCAGCGCCTTGTCGGCGGGATCGGGCTCGATGCCGATGCGGCGCAGCGCGTCGAGGTTGGTCTCGACCGTGTGGCGCGGCGTGGCGCGCGGCAGCCGGTAGAAGTGCGTGAAGTAGCGCTTCCACAGCCACGGCCGCTCGTCGGCTCGGCGCTCGCGCGTCACCGCGTGGCGCGGCGCGAGCGTGCGCGCCAGCACGAGGCCCCGCGGATGCTCGGTGAGGTGCACCAGGAGGTCGTAGCGCGCGGCGCGAAGCGACTTCATCAGCGCGCGCTCGCCGGACCATTGCGCGCGCAGCCCCTCTTCCTTCCAGCGCCGGTCGATGACGTGGACCCTGTCGATCGCCGGGTGGCCCGCCAGCATCGGCGCCGTCTCGGCGTACACCAGCGCGTCGATGGCCGCCTGCGGCGCGGCGCGCTTCAGCGCGCTGAAAACCGGCGAGGCCAGCAGCACGTCGCCGTGATGGCGCAGCTTGGTGACCAGCACGCGCCGGAGCGTCCCGGGCGCGATGGCGTCCGGCGGGTAGGCGGCGAAGCTCGGCATGACGGCGAACGATAGCAAAATCCGCCACGTCATCCCCGATCCGCCACGTCATCCCCGATCCGCCACGTCATCCCCGCGCAAGCGGGGACCCATGCGTCATTTCATGGCGGAAGCTGCGCAACAATCGCATCCGCCCGTCGTCCCCGCTTGCGCGGGGATGACGGCCGTCAGCGCTCACTCGTCGCCGGAACGCGCGCCGGCGCGGTCCCGGCATTCGGGTACAATCGCCCGCTCCGCTTCGGCCGCGCGGCCACTCGCGCCTCCCCGCCTTCGCCCGACCATGCCGCTCGACGCCGTTTCCGCCGCGCTCAAGGCGCAGATCCTCGCCGAGGCCCTGCCCTACATCCAGCGCTTCCACGACAAGACCATCGTCATCAAGTACGGCGGCAACGCGATGACCGAGGCCTCGCTCAAGGCCGGCTTCGCGCGCGACGTGGTGATGCTGAAGCTGGTGGGCATGAACCCGGTGATCGTGCACGGCGGCGGCCCGCAGATCGGCGACCTGCTCAAGAAGATGGAGATCCCCAGCGAGTTCAGGCAGGGCATGCGCGTCACCGACGAGCGCGTGATGAACGTGGTCGAGATGGTGCTGGGCGAGCTGAACCAGGAGATCGTCGGCCTGCTCAACCAGCAGGGCGGCAAGGCCGTCGGGCTCACGGGCCAGGACGGCGGCTTCATCAAGGCGCACAAGATGCTGCTCAAGGACGACGAGGGCAAGCCCACCGTCGACATCGGCTTCGTCGGCGAGATCGAGTCGATCGACGCCGAGCTGATCCAGCTGCTGGACTCGCGCGACTTCATCCCGGTGATCGCGCCCATCGGCGTGGGCCGCCGCGGCGAGGCCTACAACGTCAACGCCGACCTGGTCGCCGGCAAGCTCGCCGAGACGCTCAAGGCCGAGAAGCTGGTGCTGATGACCAACACCACGGGCGTGCTCGACAAGGACGGCAAGCTCCTCACCGGCCTCACCGCCACCGAGATCGAGGGCCTGTTCGCCGACGGCACCATCCACGGCGGCATGCTGCCCAAGATCGGCTCGGCGCTCGACGCGGTGAAGCGCGGCGTGGCGAGCTCGCACGTGATCGACGGACGCGTCGCGCATGCGCTGCTGCTCGAGGTCCTGACCAACGAAGGCGTGGGCACCATGATCCGCGCCGACCACGGGCCCGCGCGCGCGTAAAGCGCCTGCACGCACCGCCATGGCCGCCAAGCCCGGTGAACGCCGCCTGCAGATCCTGCAGACGCTGGCGACCATGCTGGAGAACCCGCGCGGCGACAAGGTCACCACCGCGGCGCTGGCGAAGAAGCTCGACGTCTCCGAGGCCGCGCTCTACCGGCACTTCGCCAGCAAGGCGCAGATGTTCGAGGGCCTGATCGAGTTCATCGAGACCACGCTCTTCTCGCTGGTGAACAAGATCCAGTCGGAGACCACCGACGGCGTCGCGCAGGCCGAGCAGATCGTCGCCATGCTGACCGGCTTCGCCGAGAAGAACCCCGGCATGACGCGCGTGCTGATCGGCGACGCGCTGGTGAACGAGGACGAGCGGCTGCAGGTGCGCATGAACCAGGTCTACGACCGCATCGAGGCGGCGCTGCGCCAGTCGCTGCGCACCGCGCAGATGGGCAATGCCTGGCACGGCGATCCCGCCGCCGACGGCGGCGCGCTCACCGCCTACGTGGTGGGCCGCTGGACGCTCTACGCCAAGAGCGGCTTCAAGCGCGCGCCGCTCGCCAACTGGGACGCCGAGCGCAAGTTCCTGTTCGACTGATCCACCACCGTCCGCCGGGCCGCTCGCTGTCGCCGGGCGCGTCAGTCGCGGTCGGGCGCACCCAGGGGGAAATACGGCCTGAACGGCCGCGCCTCCTCGATGGCGCAACGGTAGGAGGGTCGCGCGTTGAGCCTCGCGCGGTACGCGCGCAGCGCCGCCATCGCCGCGGGGATCGGGTGCACCCAGTCGGCGTAGAAGAGCGCCGGCGCCGCCGAGCAGTCCGCCAACCCGAAGGCGTCGTTGCAGGCCCATTCGCGCCCCGCGAGCCTCGCGTCCAGCCATGCGTAGGCGATGTCGAGCATCCTGCGCGCATCGGCGACGCCGCGCGGGTCGCGCTCCCCGGGCGCGCGCAGCGCGTCGAAGGTGAACTTCTGCATGGGCACGTGCACGTAGAGGTCGAGGAAGCGGTCCATGAAGCGCACGTCGAGTGCCTCCCGCGCGTCGGCCGGGATGAATCGCACGGGTCCCGGATGGGCGAGGTCGAGGTGCTCGATGATGATCGACGCTTCGGCGACGGTACGCCCGCCATCGACCATCACCGGGAACTTGCCGATCGGCCACAGCGCCGCGAACGACGCCTGGTTGTCGGGGAACGCGGGGTCGAGGCTCCTGAACTCGAACGGCGTGGCGTTCTCGTACAGCGCGATCAGTGCCTTCTGCGTGTACGACGAGAAGGGATGGCCGTAGAGGATGGGGAGCATGGGCGTCCTTGCCGTGGATGCATCATTCGCGACGTCCGCAGACGGGGCAGGCCGGGTCGCGCGGCACGCGCACCTCGCGCCAGTGCATGTCGAGGGCGTCGAGCATCAGCAGGCGCCCGGCCATCGGCTCGCCGACGCCGGCGACGAGCTTCAGCGCCTCGGCGGCCTGCGAGGCGCCGATGATGCCGACCAGCGGCGCGAACACGCCCATGGTCGCGCAGCGCGTCTCCTCGAGCTCCTCGCCCTCGCCGAACAGGCAGTGGTAGCAGGGCGAGCGCGGGTCGCGTGCGTCGAAAACCGCGAGCTGGCCGTCGAAGCGCACCGCCGCGCCCGACACCAGCGGCACGCGCGCGGCGACGCAGGCGCGGTTGATGGCATGGCGCGTGGCGAAGTTGTCGCTGCAGTCGAGCGCGACGTCGGCGGCCGCGCACAGCGCCGCGAGCGCTTCGTCGCCGACGCGCTGGCGCACCTCCACGAAGCCCGGCTCGGGATTGACCGCGCGCAGCCGGGCGACCGCGGCATCGACCTTGGGCCGGCCCACGTCCGCGGTGGCGAAGAGGCCCTGCCGCTGAAGGTTGGTGAGGTCGACCTCGTCGGCGTCGCAAAGCGTGATGCGCCCGACGCCGGCCGCGGCGAGGAATTGCGCGGCAGGGTTGCCGAGCCCGCCGACGCCGACGATCAGCACTCGCGCGGCGGCGAAGCGCGCCTGCGCGTCGACGCCGAGCTCGTCGAGCAGGATGTGCCGGCTGTAGCGCAGCAGGGCGTCGTCGTCCATGAATGAAAACGCCCGGTCCAGTGCCGGGCGTCGTCGTGAAAGCCTGCCGCGGGTCAGTTCTTGACGGGGGGAACGACGCTACCCGCGCCGCCCGCCGCGCTGGCCGAAAGCGTCTTCGACGCCGCGATCACCGGCTGGCCCTTGAGCTGGTTCATCGCCTGCTGCAGCTGGAAGTCCTCGCCGAGCTTGCCGAACTCGAAGCGCGGTGCCTGCGCGGCAGCATCGCTCCGGGCGGGCTTCTTCGCGTCCGCGTCGGCCTTGGCCGTCGCCGCATCGGCGGCGGCCGTCGCACCGGGGGTCGACAGGTGGTGCTCGAGGTTCGCCTCGCGGATGCGGTTGGGCGAGTCGCGGCCGTCGTCGACGCGCACGTCGGGCTCGATGCCCTTGGCCTGGATGGAGCGGCCCGACGGCGTGTAGTAGCGCGCCGTGGTGAGCTTCAAGCCCGTGTTGTTGGACAGCGGCAGGATGGTCTGCACGGATCCCTTGCCGAAGGTCTGCGTGCCCATCACGACAGCACGCTTGTGGTCCTGCAAGGCGCCTGCGACGATTTCCGACGCCGAGGCCGTGCCGCCGTCGACCAGCACCACCATCGGCACGGTCTTCACCGCGGCGGGCAGGTCGCGGAACATGTCGTCGCCGCGGCGCTGGTAGTTGTCGCGCGAGGCGGTGAGGCGCATCTTGGCGTCGGGCGTGCGGCCGTCGGTGTAGACGACCAGCGCGTCCTTGGGCAGGAACGCGGCCGACACGGCGACCGCCTGGTTGAGGAGGCCCCCCGGGTCGCTGCGCACGTCGAGCACGAGGCCCTTCAGGTCGCCCTGCTTGTAGAAGTCCTTGATGGCGCGCGCCAGGTCCTCGCCCGTGCGGTCCTGGAACTGGCGGATGCGCACGTAGCCGTAGCCCGGCTCGAGCATCGTCGCGCGCACGCTCTTGACGTTGATTTCCTCGCGCACCAGGTTGAAGGTGAGCGGCGCCTCGGCTTCCTTGCGCACCACCAGCAGCGTGATCGGCGTGCCCGGCTTGCCGCGCATCTTCTCGACGGCGTCGGACAGCGAGATGCCGCGCGTCGCGGTGTCGTCGATCTTGACGATCAGGTCGCCCGACTTGATCCCCGCGCGGAACGCCGGCGTGTCCTCGATGGGCGAGACCACGCGGACGAACCCGTCCTCCACGCCGACCTCGATCCCGAGGCCGCCGAACTTGCCCTGCGTCGAGACCTGCAGCTCCTTGAAGGCGTCGGCGTCGAGGAAGTCGGAATGCGGGTCGAGCCCGTGCACCATCCCGTTGATGGCTTCCTTGATGAGCTTGTCGTCGGAGACGGGCTCCACGTAGTCGGACTTGATGCGCCCGAACACCGCCGAGAGGAGCTGGAGGTCCTCGTAGGGGATCGGGAGCTTGGCTTCGCGCTGCGCGAACACCGAGAAATTGAGGCTCAGCAGCACGCCCAGGACCGTCCCCAAGCCCACCAGTCCCGCCTTTTTCCATCCGTGTCGCATGCTCTGCCGTCCGCTGTCGATGCCGCGCTTCATTGAGGAAATCCGTGGTCGATCCGATTGTACGCCGGCCGTCGCGACTGGCGCGCCGGTCCCCCGGGGTCATCCCCGCGGAAGCGGGGACCTTGGAGCGAGGGTTGGGCCGCCCTGCTGCCCTGCAAGTTCCGCACCGCCGACGAGTGCGGTATGAAGTGTGCGCTTACTGGCGAGAAGCGCCAGCGATTGCAGCGTTTGAAGGCGGTGACTTCCCCTTCACCACCGAATCGCCGGCGAGCCGGACCAGTGAATGGCCGGTCATCTCGGCGGGTTGGGGCAGGCCCATCAGCGCGAGCAGGGTCGGCGCGATGTCCTGCAGCGCCCCCCCCTGCGCGACCTCGGCCGGTCGCCCGACGTACACGAAGGGGACGAGGTTCAAGGTGTGGGCGGTGTGCGGCTGGCCGGTGGCCGGGTCGTCGAGCATTTCCACGTTGCCATGGTCGGCGGTGATCAGCACCTCGCCGCCCGCGCGCCGCGCCGCGTCGACCACGCGGCCGACGCAGGCGTCGAGGGTCTCCACCGCGCGCACCGAGGCGTCGAGCTTGCCGGTGTGGCCCACCATGTCGCCGTTGGCGTAATTGCAGATGATGGCGTCGTAGCGGCCGCCGTCGATCGCCGCGACCAGCCGGTCGGTGACTTCCACCGCGCTCATCTCCGGCTGCTGGTCGTAGGTGGCGACCTTGGGCGAGGGCACCAGGATGCGGTCCTCGCCGGGGAACACCGCCTCGCTGCCGCCGTTGAAGAAATACGTGACGTGCGCGTATTTCTCGGTCTCGGCGATGCGCAGCTGGGTGAGGCCCTGCGCCGCGACCACGGCGCCGAAGCCGTTCTCGAGCGTCTGCGGCGCGAAGGCGATGGGCAGCTTCGCAAAATCGTCCCCGTAGGACGTGAGCGTGGCCATCATCGCGAGCTTCGGGAAGCGCTTGCGCGCGAAGCCCGTGAAGCCCGGGTCGGTGAGGGCGCGCGTCATCTGCCGCGCGCGATCGGCGCGGAAGTTCATGTAAACGACCACGTCGCCGTCCTGCATGGCGAGCGACGCGCCGCCCGCACCCGCGCCGACGGCGGTGGGCTTGACGAACTCGTCGGTCTCGCCGCGTGCATAGGCCGCGTCGAGCGCCGCCAGCGGATCGTCGGCGTGGAACGGGGTGCGGCCGTCGACCAGGAGGTCGTAGGCGGCCTCGACGCGGTCCCAGCGCTGGTCGCGGTCCATCGCGTAGTAGCGGCCGCAGATCGACGCGATGCGCGCGCCCGGCACCGCGGCGCAGGCCTTGCCGAGGAACGCGAGCGAAGCGCGCGCGCTCTTCGGCGGCGTGTCGCGGCCATCCAGGAAGGCGTGGACGTAGATGCGCGGCGCGGGCTTGCCGGCAGGCGGCTTGCCGGCCAGCGCGATCATCGCCGCGATCTGCCGCTCGTGGCTGTGCACGCCGCCCGGCGAGGCGAGCCCGAGGATGTGCAGCGTGCTGCCGCGGGACGCGGCGGTGGCGACCGCCGCGTCCAGCACGGGGTTGGTGGCGAAGCTGCCGTCGGCGATCGCCACGTCGATGCGCGTGAAGTCCTGGTAGACGACGCGCCCCGCGCCGATGTTGAGGTGCCCCACCTCGGAGTTGCCCATCTGCCCCGCGGGCAGCCCAACCGCGCGCTCGGAGGCGTCGATGGTGGTGTGCGGGCAGCTCGCGAGCAGCGCACGCCAGCGTGGCATGCGCGCCACGGCGATGGCGTTGTCGGGCGCGGCCTCGCGCTCGCCGAAGCCATCGAGGATCAACAGGACCACGGGGCGGACCGCCGGCACGGCCGGCGCTGCGGGAAGGGAAGGTGTCGAGGTCATACGCTAGAATTCTAAGCCGTCACCCCGATATTGCGTGGACATGGGTTTCATCGTCGAAAACTGGATGCTGGTGTTGGTGTTCCTCGTCTCGGGCGCGCTGCTCGCCTGGCCGCTGGTCGGCGGCCGCCTGTCGAAGATGAAGCCCATCAACACGCTGGGCGTCACCAAGCTCATCAACAGCGGCAACCCCGTGCTGCTCGACCTGCGCGAGACCGCGGAGTTCGAGGGCGGCACGCTGCCCAACGCCGTGCACATCCCGTTGTCGCAGCTCAAGAGCCGCGCGGGCGAGCTCGGCAAGTTCAGCAACCGGCCGCTGGTCGCCTTCTGCGAGCGGGGGCAGCGCGCGTCGAGCGCGGGCTCGGCGCTGCAGGCGCTCGGCTTCGGCGAGCTCTACGCGCTGACGGGCGGCATCCGCGCCTGGCGCGACGCGGGGCTCCCCGTGGTCAAGGCCTGACGGGCGCGAAGGGACGGGGACGTACGATGGACCAACCGGCGCAGCAACCGACGATGGACGGACCGGCGAAGCAACCGACGATGGACGGACCGGCGAAGCAACCGCGGATCACCCTGTATGCGACGGGCGTGTGCCCGTATTGCGTGCAGGCCGAGCGCCTGCTGCGCGCCAGGGGCGTGGCCGCCATCGACAAGATCCGCATCGACCTCGACCCGGCCCGCCGCGACGAGATGATGACCCGCAGCGGGCGCCGCACGGTACCGCAGATCTGGATCGGCGACACCCACGTCGGCGGCTACGACGACCTCGCCGCGCTCGACCGGGCGGGGAAGCTCGCGCCGCTCCTGTCCGGCGGCTGAAGGCTGCCCGGGCGCCCGCTCGGGTAAAATCGGCGGTTTCGCCCTCTCTCCAGGACTCGCACGACCATGGCCGACCCGACGCCTCCCCAAGCCACGCCGCAGCCGGCTGACACGCAGGAATTCGCGCAGCTCAGCATCGAGAAGATCTACGTCAAGGACCTGTCGATCGAGAACCCCGGCGCGCCGCAGTCGTTCAGGCTGGCCGAGCAGCCGCAGATCGAGATCGGCCTGCGCACGGCGTCGACGCCCATCGAGGGGACGCTGTGGGAGACGGTGCTGACCATGACCGTCACGGCGCGCTCGGCCGATCGCACGGTGTTCCTGGTCGAGGCGGCGCAGGCGGGCGTGTTCAACGTCCAGGGACCGGAGGCGCAGGTCGGCATGCTGCTGGCCGTGCACACGCCGCAGATCCTCTTCCCCTACGCGCGCGAGACCATCGCCGACGCGACGCAGCGCATGGGCTTCCCGCCCATCCACCTCGCGCCGATCAACTTCGAGGCGCTGTACGCGCAGCAGCAGGGCCAGCAGGCCGCGGGGCAGCCGGCGGTGGCGAACGCCTGACGCGCATGAAGCCGGCGCGCGCGGTGGTGACGGTCGCCCTCGCGGCAGTCGCCGCGCTGCCGGCGGCCGCGGCCGACTACCGCGCCACCCGCGACGCGCCCACCATCCTCTACGACGCGCCTTCGCAGAAGGCGCGCGCGCTGTTCCTGTACGGGCGCGACGTGCCCCTCGAGCTGATCGTCGAGGTCGAGGGCTGGACCAAGACCCGCGACGTCGACGGCAGCATCGGCTGGGTGTCGAGCGCCTCGCTGGCCGACCGCCGCTCGCTGGTGGTGCGCACGCCCACCGCCGAGGTGCGCGCCGCCGCCGAGGAGGCGGCGCCGGTGGTGTTCCGCGCCGAGCAGGGCGTGCTGCTCGAGCTTGCCGAGAACGCCGTCTCGCCGGCCTCGACCGCGGTGCCGGGCTGGGTGAAGGTGCGCCACCGCGACGGCGCCACGGGCTACGTGCGCATCTCGCAGGTGTTCGGGCTCTGACGTCCCGTCGAGCGTGACCGCGCGCGTCGTCATCGTCGGCGCCGGCGCCTGGGGAACCGCGCTCGCCCTGCATCTCGCCTCGCGCGCGACCGCCGGCCCGCGCGTCACGCTGGTGTTCCGCGACCCCGTGCAGGCGCAGGCCGCGCGGCTCGCGGGCGAGAACCGGCGCTACCTGCCCGGCATCGCATTGCCCGGGGCGCTCGCACTCGCCGACGACCTCGCGCAGGCCGCGGAGGCCGACTGCATCCTGGTGGCCACGCCGGTCGCGGGCCTCGTCGACGCGGTGCGGCGCCTCGCCGCCACGGGTGCGCGCGCGCCGCTCGCCTGGCTTTGCAAGGGCTTCGTCACCGACGCCGGGGGCGACGGCGCGCGCCTGCCGCACCGGGCCGTCGACGGGCATTGGCCCGCGCCCGTGGCGGTGGTCTCGGGGCCCTCGTTCGCGGAAGAAGTGGCGCGCGGCCTGCCGACGGCGCTGGCCGTGGCCTCGTCCGACGCGGGCACCGCGCGCGCCATCGCGGGCTGCCTGCGTTCCGACAGCCTGCGCCCCTACCAGAGCGACGACGTCGCGGGCGTGGAGACGGGCGGCGCGGTGAAGAACGTCATGGCGATCGCCGCGGGCCTCGCGGACGGCCTGGGCTTCGGCCTCAACGCGCGCGCGGCGCTGGTCACGCGCGGGCTCGCCGAGATCGCCCGCCTCGCGGTGGCGCTGGGCGGGCGCCGCGAGACGCTGATGGGCCTCGCCGGGCTGGGCGACCTCGTGCTCACCGCGACGGGCGACCTGTCGCGCAACCGCCGCCTCGGCCTCGCGCTGGCGCGCGGCGAGACGCTCGGGTCCGCGCTGGCGGGACTCGGCCACGTCGCCGAGGGCGTGGGCGCCGCGCGTGCCGCGCGCGCGCTGGCGCAGCGCCACGGCATCGAGATGCCCATCACCGAATCGGTCGACGACGTGCTGTCAGGACGCGTCCCGGTGCGCGACGCCGTCGCCGCGCTGCTGGCGCGCGAGCCCGGCCGCGAATAGCGCGGCGGGTTGCCGCGTCGATGCGGCGGCGAGGTCCTGCGCGTGGGAGGGCGGCGGCGCGAAGGTCACCGCGAGGGCGCTGGCGACGGCGAACAGCACGACCGGAAGGCGGGCGGATTTCATGTGGCCTCCAAGGGGGTCCTGCCCCTTCACCCCAACCATGCACGCGGCGCACCCGTGCCGGCAATGGACTATTCGACAGGCTGCGGTCGGTGCGGCATCGCGCGTGCCGCGGGCCGCCTCAGGCCCCGCCCGCGTAACCCTGCTGGCGCCAGGCCTCGTAGACCGCCACCGCCACCGCATTGGACAGGTTGATGCTGCGCATGCCCGGCCGCATCGGGATGCGGATGCGCGCCTCGGGCGCGAAGCGCGCAAGGAGCTCGTCCTCGAGGCCGCGCGTCTCGCTGCCGAACACCAGCACGTCGTCGGGCGCAAAGGACACCGCGGCGAGGCTGCGGGTGGCGCGCGTGGTGAAGGCGAGCCAGCGCCGCGGCCGCGGCGCGTCGAGCGCGCGCCGGCAGGCGTCGAAGTCGGCGTGCACGCGCACGTCGGCGTACTCGTGGTAGTCGAGGCCCGCGCGCCTGAGCTCGCGGTCGTCCATGCGGAACCCCAGCGGCTCGACGAGGTGCAGCGCCGTGCCGCTGTTGGCAGCGAGGCGGATCACGTTGCCGGTGTTGGGCGGTATCTCGGGGCGGACGAGCACGACGGCGGGCATGCGGCACTCTAGCGCAGGGCGCGCGCCACGACGAAGGCGCCGACGCGGCGCGCGCCCGCCCTCGACAGCGAGCGCGCGGCGGCCTCGAGCGTGGCGCCGCTGGTCATCACGTCGTCGACCAGCGCGACCACCAGGCCGTCGAGCCTGCGCGTCGCGGCGAAGGCGTCGCGCACGTTGTCGTGGCGCATCGCCAGCACCAGCGTCGCCTGCGGCGGCGTGTCGCGCAGCCGCAGCAGCGCGTCGAGGAGCGGCACCCCGAGGCGGCGCGAGGCCACGCTGGCGAGCAGCTGCGCCTGGTTGAAGCCCCGCGCCGCGAGGCGCCGGCGCGCGAGCGGCAACGGCACCAGCGCGTCGACGCGCCAAGGCAGCGGCGGCTCGCGCGCCGCGGCGGCGAGCGCCTCGCCGAGCGGCTCGGCGAGCGCCAACTGGCCGCGGTACTTGAGCGCCTGCACCAGGCGGTCGACCGGGAAGTCGTAGGCGCAGGCGGCGCGTGCGAAATCGAGCGAGGGCGGGTCGCGCGCGCAACGGCCGCAATCGTCGGCGCCGCGCCCCGCAGCGAGCGGCAGCGCGCAGCGCGGGCAGGCCGCGCCGAGCCGCGGCCAGGACGCGCGGCAGGCCTCGCAGGCCACGCCGCCCTGCATCGCCGCGCCGCAGGCGACGCAGGCCGAGGGCAGCCTCGCGAGAAGCCCGCTGTAAAGTTTTTCGGCGAAAAAATTTGACAAGTTTCGGCGCCGCCGCGGAGACTCGCGCGGTCATTGAACCCCGCCGCCGCGCCTTCGCGCGCTCGGCCACCCGGATGAGCCGATGAGCGACGAAGCCACCATCAGCGTCATTGCGCGCTCGCAGCCGGCGCAGGCCGGCGCGCCGCGCAAGGCGGCGCGCTACAGCGTGGCCGAGGTCGAGGCGCTGTTCGCGCTGCCCTTCCTCGACCTCGTGCACCGCGCGCACGAGGTGCACCTCGCGCACCATCCGCGCAACGCCGTCCAGCTCTCGACGCTGCTGTCGATCAAGACCGGCGGCTGCCCCGAGGACTGCGGCTACTGCCCGCAGGCGGCGCGCTACCACACGGGTGTCGAGAGCGAGCCCATGCTCGATCCCGACGCCGTCGAGGCGGCTGCCCGTGCGGCGAAGGACGCGGGCGCGACGCGCTTCTGCATGGGCGCCGCCTGGCGCAGCGTCAAGGACCGCGACCTCCCCGCCGTGGCCGAGCTCGTGCGCCGCGTGAAGGGCCTCGGCCTCGAGGCCTGCTGTACGCTCGGCATGCTGAAGGACGGCCAGGCCGAGGTGCTGAAGGAGGCGGGCCTCGACTACTACAACCACAACCTCGACACCTCGCCGGAGTTCTACGGCGAGATCGTCAGCACCCGCGACTACGAGGACCGCCTCGCCACGCTCGGGCGCGTGCGCGACGCGGGGATCTCGACCTGCTGCGGGGGCATCGTCGGCATGGGCGAGTCGCGGCGCGCGCGCGCGGGCCTCGTCGCACAGCTCGCCAACATGGACCCGTACCCGGAGTCGGTGCCCATCAACCACCTGGTGCAGGTCGAGGGCACGCCGCTGCACGCGCGCCTGCACGGCGAGGCCGCGCTCGATCCCTTCGAGTTCGTGCGCAGCATCGCCGTCGCGCGCATCACCATGCCCAGGGCCGCGGTGCGGCTGTCGGCGGGACGGCGCGAGCTCGGCGAGGCGATCCAGGCGCTGTGCTTCATGGCCGGCGCCAATTCCATCTTCTACGGCGACAAGCTCCTCACCACCGGCAACCCCGACGTCGACGCCGACCGCGCCCTCTTCGCCAGGCTCGATCTGGCGCCGATGTGAGCGCCGAAGGGCCGCCCCGAGGCGCTTGCCCCCTCGGGGGGAGGCGGGCAGAGCCCGCTTCGGGGGGGCGTTTGTGAGCGCCGAAGGGCCGCCCCGAGGCGCTTGCCCCCTCGGGGGGAGGCGGGCAGAGCCCGCTTCGGGGGGATGTGCGTGAGCGGCGTGCGCGAGGCGCTCGCCGGGCGCCTCGAGGCGCGGCGCCGCGACGGCCTGTGGCGCACGCGGCGCGTGGTGGACGCGCCGCAGGGCCGTGCGCTCGAGGTCGCGGGGCGCGAAGTCGTTTCCTTCGCGGGCAACGACTACCTCGGGCTCGCGGGCGATGCGCGCGTCGCGGGCGCGCTCGCCGAAGGCGCACGCCGCTACGGTGCCGGGGCCGGCGCCTCGCACCTCGTCAGCGGCCACCAGGCGCCGCACCAGGCGCTGGAGGAGGCGCTCGCCGACTTCGTGCGGCCCTGCGACGACGCGCGCGCGGTGACGCTGTCGTCGGGCTACCTCGCCAACCTCGCGATCCTTGGCACGCTCGCGGGCCGCGACGCGGAGATCTTCGCCGACCGCCTCAACCATGCCTCGCTGAACGACGGCGCGCTGCTGTCGCGCGCGCGGTTCACGCGCTACGCGCACGCCGACATGGGCGCGCTCGCGCGGCGACTCGCCGCCTCGCGGGCGGCGACGCGGGTGATCGCCACCGACGCTGTGTTCAGCATGGACGGCGACGTCGCGCCGCTCGCCGACCTCCTCGCGCTGGCCGAGGCGAACGACGCGTGGCTAGTGGTCGACGACGCGCACGGCTTCGGCGTGCTGGGCGGCGGGCGCGGCAGCCTCGCCGGCGCGGGGCTCGCCTCGCCGCGCGTCGTCTACATGGGCACGCTCGGCAAGGCGGCGGGCGTGGCGGGCGCCTTCGTCTGCGCCGAGCGCACGGTCGTCGAGGCGATGCTGCAGTTCGCGCGGCCCTGCATCTACACCACGGCGGCGCCCGGCGCGCTGGCCTTCGCGCTGGCGGCGAGCCTCGCTATCATCCGCGACGACCCCGCGCCGCGCGAGCGGCTCGAGGCGCGCATCGCGCAATGGCGCGCGCTGGCGAAGGGCCTTCCCTGGACGGCCATGCCGTCGCGCACCGCCATCCAGCCGCTCGTCGTCGGCGATCCGCACGAGGCGGTCGCGCTGGCCGAGGCCCTGTGGGCGCGCGGCCTCTGGGTACCGGCGATCCGCCCGCCCACGGTGCCCACCGGGACGTCGCGGCTGCGCGTGTCGCTGTCGGCCGCGCATCGCGAGGACGACCTCATGGCGCTGGCCGAGGCGCTCGGCGCGCTCGCGCCCCGGGCATGACGACCCTGCCGAACCGGGCGCCGCTGGCCGCCGCGCACCGCGACGCGGCCGCGACGCTGCATCTCGAATCGGCCGGCAACGCCACCGCGCCGGACCTCGTGCTGCTGCACGGCTGGGGACTGCACGGGGGACTCTTCGCGCCGCTCCTGCCGTCGCTGGTCGAGCGCCATCGCGTGCACGTGGTCGACCTCGCGGGCCACGGCCACAGCCAGGGTGTGGTGGCACGCACGCTCGACGCGCAGGTCGACGCGCTGCTCGCGACGCTCGACGCGGCGGGCATCGCCCGCGCGCGCATCCTCGGCTGGTCGTTCGGCGGCCTGCTGGCGCAACGCCTCGCGCGGCGCGCGCCTTCGCGCGTCGACGCGCTGGTGCTGGTCGCGACCTCGCCGCGCTTCGTCGCCGTCCCCGGCTGGCCGAATGGCGTGGCCGAGGACGTGCTGGCGCGCTTCGGCGACGAGCTTCGCGTGGCCTGGGAGCCGACGGTCAGGCGCTTCCTCACGCTGCAGATGCACGGCGCCGAGGACGCGCGCGGCACGCTCGCGCTGCTGCGCAGGCTGGCGGCCTCGCGTCCCGCGGCCTCGGCCGCCGCGCTGCACGACGCGCTCGGGGCGATCGTCGCCAGCGACCTGCGCGACGACGCGGCGGCGCTTCGCATGCCCGCGCTGGTGGTGAGCGGCGGCCGCGACGTGCTGGCGCCGGCGGGGGCGGGGGCCTGGCTCGCCGGCGCGATGCCGACGGCGCGCTACGCCCCGATCGAGCCCGCCGCGCACATCCCCTTCCTGTCCCATCGCGCGGCCTTCCTCGCCGCGCTCGACGGCTTCGCCGATGCCCACCCCGCCTGAGCGCGAAGGCGCGCTCGACGCGCGCGCGGTGCGCCGTGCCTTCGGCCGCGCCGCGGCGGGCTACGATGCCGCGGCCGTGCTGCAGCGCGAGGTCGGCGCGCGCATGCGCGCGCGGCTCGACCTCGTCAAGCTCGTGCCGCGCCGCGTCGCGGACCTGGGCTGCGGCACGGGCGAGGCGTTCGCCGAGCTCGCCGCGCGCTACCCGGGTGCGTCGATCGTCGGCCTCGACGTCGCGCTGCCCATGCTCGCGGCCGCAGGCGCGCGCAACGCCCCGCGCGGCGGGCTCGCGCGGCTCGCCGGCTGGGCGGCGCGGGCGGCCGGGGGGCAGGCGCCGCGCGTGCCGATGCTGGTCTGCGGCGACCTCGCGCGCCTGCCCTTCGCCTCCGGGTCGATCGACCTCCTGGTCTCCAACCTCGCGCTGCAATGGGTCGACGACCCGGCCCGCGCCTTCGCCGAGTTCGCGCGCGTGCTGGAAGTGGGCGCGCTCGCCTCGTTCACGACTTTCGGCCCCGATACGCTGCGCGAGCTGCGCGGGGCCTTCGACGACGGCCGGCCGCACGTGTCGCGCTTCGTCGACATGCACGACCTGGGCGACGCGCTGGTGCACGCCGGCTTCGCCGACCCCGTGATGGACGCCGAGACGCTCACGCTGACCTACGGGACGCCGCGCGCGCTGCTCGCCGACTTGAAGGCCATCGGCGCGACCAACGCGCTCGCCGCGCGGCACCGCGGCCTCACCGGCCGCACGCGGCTCGCGCGCGCCGAGGCCGCGCTCGAGTCCCTGCGCCGCGACGGCCGCATCGCCGTGACCTACGAGGTGGTGTACGGGCACGCGTGGAAGGCGCGGCCGCGCGTGGCACCCGACGGGCGCGCCATCGTCCACTTCGACCCGAAGGGCGCTCGATGAGCGCCGCGGGACCGCTCCGAGGCGCTCGCCCCCCCGAAGGGGGGAGGCGGGCGCAGCCCGCTGCGGGGGGAGACGCATTGAGCGCCGAAGGACCGCTCCGAGGCGTCCTGGTCACCGGTACCGACACCGGCATCGGCAAGACGCGTGTCGCCTGCGCGATGCTCCACGCCCTGCGCGACGCCGGCGTGCCCGCGGTGGGCATGAAGCCCGTGTCGGCCGGCACGGGGCCCGGCGGCGTGAACCAGGACGTGGCCGCGCTGCGCGCGGCATCGGGGGTCGAGGCGCCCCTCGGCGAGGTCAATCCCTTCGCCTTCGATGCCGCGATCGCGCCGCATGTCGCCGCGGCGCGTGAAGGCCGCGCCATCGACCTCGGCGTGATCGAGGACCGCTACCGCGGCCTCGCCGCGCGCGCCGGCGTGGTGGTGGTCGAGGGAGCGGGCGGGGCGCTGGTGCCGCTTTCCGCGCGCGAGGACGTGCTCGACATCGCCGTGCGGCTCGCGCTGCCCGTGGTGCTGGTGGTGGGCGTGCGCCTCGGTGCGATCAACCACGCGTTGGCGAGTGCGCTGGCCGTGCGGCTGCGCGGCCTCGCGCTCGCCGGATGGGTCGCCAATCGCATCGACCCGGCGATGGACGAGGCCGACGCGACGGTCGCGGCGATCGCCGAGCGGCTGGGGCGAGCGCCCGCCGCGGACCTCGCGTTCGGGGCCACCATGCTTCCCGCCGGCGCGCTCGCGCGGATGGGCTTCCGGATGGGCTTCCGCGAGGCGCGGGGATGAAATGCCCCTGCGTGCCGTGGTACCATTTCGAGGCTTTGCGGCACGAGCCCGCCCGCGTCCTGCGCGCCATCCTCCCGACGCCCGCTGAATGATCGGCGCCGCGTGCGACGCCGCCGGGGCCGTGCGCTTTTGCTTGCGCGCGGGCCTACGCCATACACGTTCGTCATCGAGGACAGCATGATTCGCAATTCCAGGGGAAGCGCCGCGACCGGCATCGTGTTGCGCGCTGCATCACGCGGGGTGCCCGGCGTTGTCGCCGCGCTCGCCGCATGGCCGGCATGGGCGCAACGCGCGTGGAACTTCCAGACGCCGGTCACGCCGATCGCGCGCCAGCAGTACGACCTGCACCTCTACATCTTCTGGATCTGCGTCGTCATCTTCATCGGCGTGTTCGCCGTGCTGTTCTACTCGCTGTTCAAGCACCGCAAGTCGGTGGGGCACCCGGCGGCACAGTTCCACGAGAACACCACGGTCGAGGTGGTGTGGACCGTCATCCCCTTCCTGATCCTGCTGTTCATGGCCTATCCGGCCACCAAGACCATCCTCGCCATGCGCGACACGTCGGGCCCCGACATGACGGTCAAGGTCACCGGCTACCAGTGGAAGTGGAACTACGACTACCTGGGCGAGGGTTTCGACTACTACTCGACGCTGACCACGCCGCTGGCGCAGATCGAGGGCCGCGAGGCCAAGGGCGAGAACTACCTCCTCGAGGTCGACAACCCGCTGGTGGTCCCGGTCGACACCAAGGTGCGCGTGCTGCTCACCGCGGGCGACGTGATCCACGCCTGGTGGGTGCCCGCCTTCGGCGTCAAGCAGGACGCCATCCCCGGCTTCGTGCGCGACAGCTGGTTCAAGGCCGAGAAGATCGGCACCTACCGCGGGCAGTGCGCCGAGCTCTGCGGCAAGGATCACGGCTTCATGCCGGTGGTGGTCGAGGTGGTCTCCAAGGACGATTACGCCAAGTGGCTCGCCGACCAGAAGAAGAAGGTCGCGGCGGCCGCCGACGACCCGAACAAGGTCTGGGACCAGGCGGCGCTCGCCGCGCGCGGGGAGAAGGTCTTCACCGCCAACTGCGCGGCCTGCCACCAGGCCTCGGGCATCGGCAATCCCGCGGCGAACATCCCGCCGCTCGCCGGCGACGGCGTCGTGCAGGGGCCCGCGGCCCCGCAGATCGACGTGGTCCTGCACGGCCGCAACGCGATGCCTTCGTGGAAGGCGCTGTCGGACACCGACATCGCGGCGGTGATCACCTATACCCGCAATGCCTGGGGCAACAAGTCGGCCGAGCCGCTGGTGCAGCCCGCCCAGGTTCTCGCGGCGCGCAAGTAGCGCGGCGCCCAGGATTCGAGGAGCAACGACCATGAGCAGCATTCCGCACGATCACGTCGCCGGGCACGACCACGCGCACGACGACCACGGTCACGGCCACGGCCACCCGACGGGACTGATGCGCTGGGTGACGACGACCAACCACAAGGACATCGGCACGCTGTACCTGTGGTTCTCGTTCACGATGTTCATCGTCGGCGGCCTCATGGCGCTGACCATCCGCAGCGAGCTGTTCCACCCGGGCCTGCAGATCGTCGACCCCGAGTTCTTCAACTCGATGACGACGCTGCACGGCCTGATCATGATCTTCGGCGCGATCATGCCGGCGGCGGTGGGCTTCGCGAACTGGATGATCCCCATGCTCATCGGCGCGCCCGACATGGCGTTCGCGCGCCTGAACAACTGGAGCTTCTGGCTGCTGCCGCCCGCGGCGGTCCTGCTGGTGGGCTCGCTGTTCGTCCCCGGCGGCGCGTCCGCCGGCGGCTGGACCATGTATCCGCCGCTTTCCGTGCAGTCGGGCATGGGCATGGACCTGACGATCTTCGCCGTGCACATCATGGGCGCCTCGTCCATCATGGGCTCGATCAACATCATCACCACCATCCTCAACCTGCGCGCGCCCGGCATGACGCTGATGAAGATGCCGCTGTTCTGCTGGGCGTGGCTGATCACCGCCTACCTGCTGATCGCGGTGATGCCGGTGCTCGCCGGCGCGGTGACGATGCTCCTGACCGACCGCCATTTCGGCACCTCGTTCTTCAACGCCGCCGGCGGCGGCGACCCGGTGCTGTTCCAGCACGTGTTCTGGTTCTTCGGCCACCCGGAGGTCTACATCCTGATCCTGCCGGCGTTCGGCATCATCTCCGAGGTCATCCCCACGTTCGCGCGCAAGCCGCTGTTCGGCTACGCGTCGATGGTGTACGCGCTCGCGGCGATCGCCATCCTGTCGTTCATCGTCTGGGCGCACCACATGTTCACCGTCGGCCTGCCGACCGCCGGGCTGCTGTTCTTCATGTACGCGACGATGCTGATCGCCGTGCCCACCGGCGTGAAGGTGTTCAACTGGGTGGCGACCATGTGGCGAGGCTCGATCAGCTTCGAGGCGCCCATGCTGTTCGCGCTGGGCTTCCTGTTCCTGTTCACGCTCGGCGGCTTCACCGGCCTGGTGCTGGCGATCACGCCGGTCGACGTGCAGCTGCAGGACACGTACTACGTGGTCGCGCATTTCCACTACGTGATGGTGGCGGGGAGCCTGTTCGCGTTCTTCGCCGGCGTCTACTACTGGATTCCCAAGTGGACCGGCACGATGTACGACGAGCGCGTCGCCAAGCTGCACTTCTGGTCGAGCCTGATCGCGTTCAACGTCGCGTTCTTCCCGATGCACTTCCTCGGGCTCGCCGGCATGCCGCGTCGCATCCCCGACTACTCGCAGCAGTTCACCGACTGGAACATGGTGTCGACCGTCGGCGCGTTCTGGTTCGGCCTGTCGCAGCTCATCTTCCTGTACGCGGTGCTGAAGTGCATCGCGCACAAGGGCGAGAAGGCCCCGGCCAAGCCCTGGGACGGCGCGACCACGCTCGAATGGACGTTGCCTTCGCCGGCGCCTTACCACTCGTTCGAGACGCCCCCGGTCATCAAATAGCATGTCGCAGTCGATCGACGCTCGCCGGCCCGAGCCGCGCAAGGACCCCGCGGCGCGGCGTCGCGCCAACCTGCGGATGGGCGTGGTGCTGGCGTCGATCGCCGCGACCTTCTTCGCCGGCGCGATCGTGGCGCGCTACATGGGCGGCCTCGAGATGGGCATGAGCATCGTGGGCATGGTGGCGCTGGTGCTGCTGGTGTTCGCGATCGCCCACAACCTGCGCGACCGATGAGCACCTACACCACCTCGGCGGGCCGTCCCGTGGGCGACGAGCCCCGTGCGCGCAGGCAGGGCGAGCGCAACCGCGCGCTGCTGCTGCGCCTCGGCGTGGTGGTGCTGTTCATGTTCGGCTTCGGCTTCGCGCTCGTCCCCTTCTACGACCAGATCTGCCGCGCGACGGGGCTGCGCGACATCGACCGGGCCGACGCGGTGAAGAACACGCAGGTCGACTTGACGCGCGAGGTGCGCATCGAGCTCGATTCGAACATCCGCAACCTGCCGTGGACGTTCCGCGCCGAGGAGAGCGTGGTGAACCTCCACCCGGGCGAGGTCCGCCAGGTGCTGTTCGACGTCGCCAACACCACCGACCGGCCGATCACCGGCCAGGCGGTGCCGAGCTTCACGCCGCCGAACGCGGCGAAATACTTCACCAAGCTCGAGTGCTTCTGCTTCACGCGGCAGACGCTGCAGCCCGGCGAGCACCGCGCGATGCCCGTCGTGTTCGTCGTCGACCCGTCGATGCCGCGCGACATGCCGACGATCTCGCTTTCGTACACGTTCTTCGCCGTCGAAGGCGCCAACCACTGAAGCAACACAGGGAAATCGCGATGAGCGCACCGACCCCCGGAACCCAGCCGGCCTACTACATCCCGCAACCCTCGCACTGGCCGATCGTCGGCGCGTTCGCGCTGCTGCTGATGGGCAGCGGCGCGGCCTCGTGGTTCAACCATTACGCGATCGGCCCGTGGATGGTGCTGGCGGGATTCATCGTGCTGCTGATCATGATGTTCGGGTGGTTCGGCGCGGTGATCGGCGAGTCCGAGGCGCGCCTGTACAGCAAGCGCGTCGACATGTCGTTCCGCTGGAGCATGAGCTGGTTCATCTTCAGCGAGGTGATGTTCTTCGCGGCGTTCTTCGGCGCGCTGTTCTACGTGCGCAACCTGTCGATCCCCGACCTTGGCGGCGACAAGCTCCTGTGGCCCGACTTCAACGCCGGCTGGCCGACCGTCGGCCCCTACGTCAAGTCGACCTTCACGCCGGTCGGGGCGATGGGCATCCCGCTGCTCAACACCATCATCCTGCTGACCTCCGGGGTGACGCTGACCATCGCGCACCACGCGCTCAAGGCGGGCCACCGCGGCAGGCTCAAGCTCTTCCTGTTCCTGACCATCGCGCTCGGCGCGCTGTTCCTCGGCTTCCAGGCCTTCGAGTACCACCACGCGTACACCGAGCTCGGCCTCAAGCTCACCTCGGGCGTGTACGGCTCGACGTTCTTCATGCTGACGGGCTTCCATGGCGCGCACGTGACCATCGGCGCGATCATGCTGACCGTCATGCTGTTCCGCGTGCTGCGCGGGCATTTCGACGCCGAGCACCACTTCGGCTTCGAGGCCGCCGCGTGGTACTGGCACTTCGTCGACGTCGTCTGGCTGCTGCTGTTCGTGCTGGTCTACTGGCTGTAAGGCGCCCGCCGGGCGCGGTGCCGCTGGCGCCGCGCCTAGCGCATGCCGTTCGGGCTGATCCAGCCCGCGAAATACGACACCACCAGC
This sequence comes from Casimicrobiaceae bacterium, assembly GCA_044226535.1. Taxonomy (GTDB): domain Bacteria; phylum Pseudomonadota; class Gammaproteobacteria; order Burkholderiales; family Casimicrobiaceae; genus VBCG01. The sequence goes on from JBGAGT010000007.1 coordinate 85,832, forward strand.
AGGACGATCAGCGCGATCGACAGTCCCACGCGGATGGTGAGCGCGGTGACCATGCGCATGCCCTTGCCGCGGTCGCGGTAGAGGAAGACGCCCGCGGCGACCAGCGCCGTGACGATGGCCGCGAGCATGCCGATGACGATCGCTTTCATGAACGTCCAGTCTAATCCAACCCGCGAAGCGAACCCGCGCCGCGGCGCGCTGGGTCGAGCGTTGCCGACCCTCGCGGCGCTGTTCTTCATCGCGCTGTTCCTCGCCGCCGCCTCGTGGCAGCACGCGCGCATGCGCGAAAAGGATGCGCTGCGCGCGGCCTGGGACGAGGCGGGCCGGGCCGAGCCGGTGGCGCTGCCGCCCTCGGGTGCCGACTGGGCGGCGTGGCGCTACCGCCGCGTGCGGCTCGAGGGGCACTACGACGCCGCGCGGCAGATCTTCATCGACAACCGCGTCGACGCGGGGCGCGTGGGCTACCACGTCGTGACGCCGCTCGCGCTCGCCGACGGCCGCGCCGTGCTGGTCGACCGGGGCTTCGTCGCCGGGGGCCCGTCGCGCGCCGCGCTGCCCGCGGTGCCCGTCCCGCCCGGTGAGATGGTGGTGCGCGGACGCGTCGAGCTGCCCGGGCGCTACGTCGAGCTCGCCGACGCCGCACCCCAGGGCGCGCTGTGGCAGAACCTCGACCCCGCGCGGTTCTCCGCCGCGACCGGCCTCGACGTGCTGCCGGTCGTCGTGCAGCAGGACGCCGGCGACGCGCAGGACGGCCTCGCGCGCAACTGGCCCGCGCCCGATTTCGGCCGCGAGCGCCACCTTTCGTACATGCTGCAATGGCTGGCCTTCGCGGCCACGGTGCTCGGGCTGTGGATCTGGTTCGTGCCCCTGCAGGCGCGGCGCGCGGCGCGTTCAGGGGACACGCGATGAGCGGCACGCGGCCATCGGAGCAGGGCGCCGCCGCATCGGGCACGCCCGCCGCCCGCCGCGGCAGGGGCCGCTGGCCGCTGGTGATGATCGCCGTGGTCTGCCTCGCCCCGGTCGTGGCGTCCTACCTCGCCTACTACGTGTTCCAGCGCGACGCGCGCACCAACTATGGCGCGCTGGTGATGGCGCCGGCGCCCGCGCTCGAAGGCAGCACCGGCGACGGCAAGCCTTTCGCGCTCGCCGCGCTCAAGGGGCAGTGGGTGATCGTCACCGCGGCGTCGCAGGGCTGCGACGCCGCCTGCGCGCAGGCGCTGTACGCGACGCGCCAGGCGCGCACCATGCAGGGCCGCGAGCTGGAGCGCGTGGTGCGGGTGCTGGCACTGACCGACGAGGCGCCGCTGGCCGCCGGCCTCGCCGCGCAGCATCCCGACCTTCGCGTGCTGCGCGTCGAGGCGCGCGCCATGGCCGCGTGGCCGCGCGGGGGCGGCAACATCTACGTCGTCGACCCGCTGGGCAACGTGGTGATGGCCTGGCCGCGCGAGCCCGACATCAAGGCGCTGGCGAAGGACCTGGGCAAGCTGCTGCGGGCCTCGCAGATCGGCTGAGCCACCCCGCACCGTCATCCCCGCGAAAGCGGGGACCCACCTCGTCATCCCCGCGAAAGCGGCGACCCATCGCGCACGCCGTCCCCCGGGCTCTCGCGGCCGCTGATCGCCCCTCGCAAGGCGTGCCGGAGCGAGGCGGTAAAATGGTGGGATGACGACCCTCGCGATCGCCGAGAACCGCATCCGGCAGTTCATCGCGCTCACCAAGCCGCGCGTGGTGTCGCTGATCGTGTTCTGCGCGGTCATCGGCATGTTCCTCGCGACCCCCGGCGTTCCACCGCCCACGCGCGTGTTCTTCGCCACGCTGGGCATCGCGCTGGTCGCGGGCGCCGCTGCCGCCATCAATTGCCTGGTCGAGCAGAAGATCGACGCGGCGATGATGCGCACGCGGCGCCGGCCGCTGCCCTCGGGCGAGCTCACACCCGCGGCCACGCTGGCCTTCGCCACGCTGGTCGGCGCCACGGGCCTCGTGTTGCTGTGGCAGTTCGTCAACCCGCTGACCATGTGGCTGACGCTCGGCACCTTCGTCGGCTACGCCATCGTCTACACGGTGCTGCTGAAGCCGGCCACGCCGCAGAACATCGTCATCGGCGGGGCCTCGGGCGCGATGCCGCCGGTGCTGGGCTGGGCCGCCGTGACCGGCGACGTCTCGGCCGAGTCGCTGATCCTGTTCCTGATCATCTTCGCCTGGACCCCCCCGCATTTCTGGGCGCTGGCGCTCTACCGCACGCAGGACTATGCGCGCGCGGGCCTGCCGATGCTGCCCGTCACGCACGGCTCGCGCTACACGCGGCTGATGATCGTGCTCTACACCATCGTGCTGGTCGCGGTGAGCATGCTGCCCTTCGCGATCCGCATGAGCGGCTGGCCCTACCTCGTCGCGGCGCTGGCGCTCGGTGCGGCGTTCCTGGGCTACGCCTGGCGGCTGTGGCGCGACTACAGCGACGGCCTCGCGCGCAGCGCCTTCCGCTACTCCATTCTTTATCTCGCCGCGCTGTTCGCCGCGCTGCTGGTCGACCACTACTGGCGATGAGCCCGCCGGGCCGCCACAGGCGCGAATCGATCCCGGCGCGCGCAGCGCGGCGGGCCGCCCGTTGAGCGCGTCACCCGCAGCCCGCGCCGCCGCGCTGCTCCTCGTCGGGCTGGTGGGCGCGCTGCTGGCCGCCTGCGGGCCGTCGAAGCCCGCGTTCCGCGCATCCGACATCACCGGCTCGTCGTTCGCGCAGGGCTTCTCGCTGCCGGACGCCGCCGGAACGACGCGCACGCTGGCCGACTTCCGCGGCAAGGTGGTGGTGGTGTTCTTCGGCTACCTCAACTGCCCGGACGTGTGCCCGACGACGCTCGCCGAGCTCGCCGAGACGATGAAGCGGCTCGGCAAGGACGCCGACCGCGTGCAGGTGCTGTTCGTCACCGTCGACCCGGCGCGCGACACGCCCGAGGTGCTGGCGAAGTACGTTCAGGCCTTCGACCCGCGCTTCGTGGGCTTGCGCGGCGACGCCGACCAGCTCGCCGCCACCGCCAAGGCGTTCAAGGTGATCTACCAGAAGCAGCCGGGGCCGACGCCGGGCAGCTATTCGATGGACCACTCGGCGGGGACCTACGTGTTCGACCCGCAGGGCCGCATCCGGCTGTTCGTGAGCTACGGCCAGGGCGCCGACGTGTTCACGCACGACATCGCGGCGCTGCTGGCGGGCGCGTAAGGCGGGCAACCGTCATTCCCGCGCAAGCGGGAATCCAGTCGTGGCGTTACGGATGGGTCCCCGCTTTCGCGGGGATGACGGCACGGGGATGACGGCGCTCAGATCTCGATCATCTCGAAGTCTTCCTTGCGCGCGCCGCACTCGGGGCAGCTCCAGTTGGGCGGAACATCCTCCCACTTCGTGCCGGGTGCGATGCCTTCCTCGGGGCAACCTTCGGCCTCGTCGTAGATCCAGCCACAGATGAGGCACATGTACTTTTTCATCGTAACTTCGTTCAGCGCGCGCAAGACGTAGAATCCGATTCTAGCAAGCGATGGCCGACATTCCTCCGCTGGTCCTGACCTTCGCCGCATCCGACCCGTCGGGTGGGGCGGGCGTGCAGGCCGACATCCTCACCCTCGCCAGCATGGGCTGCCACCCGCTCAGCGTGATCACCGCGCTGACGGTGCAGGACACGCTGGGCGTCGAGGGCGTGCTCGCGATCGACTCCGACTGGGTCGCCGACCAGGCGCGCGCGCTGCTCGAGGACGTGCGCGTCGACGCCTTCAAGATCGGCGTGCTCGGCAGCGTCGAGAACATCGCCGCCATCGCCGAGATCGTGTCCGACTACCCCGACGTGCCGCTGGTGCTCGACCCGGTGCTGGCCTCGGGACGCGGCGACGAGCTCGCCAGCGACGCCATGGCGCACGCACTGCGCGAGTTGCTGCTGCCGCAGACCACCATCGTCACGCCCAACAGCCTCGAGGCGCGAAGGCTCGCGGAGTCCGACGAGGACGAGGACGAGCCCACGCTCGCCACCTGCGCGGCGCGGCTGATCGAGGCGGGGGCCGAGACGGTGCTCATCACCGGAACGCACGAGTCGGCCCCCGAGGTGGTGAACACGCTGTACGGCAAGGCGGGGGTGATGCGCAGCGACCGCTGGCCGCGGCTTGCCGGCAGCTTCCACGGGTCGGGCTGCACGCTCGCCTCGGCGATCGCGGCGATGCTCGCCAACGGCCTCGACCTCCCCGACGCCGTGCGCGAGGCGCAGGAATACACCTGGCAGGCCCTCGACAAGGCGTTCCGGCCGGGCATGGGGCAGATGATTCCCGACCGGCTGTTCTGGGCGCGCGACGACGCCCCGGCCGAGGGCGCGTCCGGCGACGAATCGCAGGACGGCGAGGCGGGCGGGCGCAGGCCGGGCGATGCACGCGGCAGCCACTGAGCGGGCGCGTCGTGCCCGGCGCCTCGCCGGGCTCTATGCGCTCACGCCCGGGCTCGACGGCACCGCGGCGCTGCTGCAGCGCGCGCTGGCGGCAATCGAAGGCGGCGCCGCGGCGATCCAGTACCGCAGCAAGTCCGACGACGCGGCGCTTCGCGCCGCGCAGGCGCGCGCCCTCGCCGCGGCCTGCCGCGGGCGGGTGCTGTTCATCGTCAACGACGATGCGGCGCTGGCCGCGGCGGCCGGCGCGGACGGCGTGCACCTCGGCGAGGACGACGGCAGCGTGGCCGACGCACGGCGCATCGTCGGCGAGGACGCGATCATCGGCGTGTCGTGCTACGGCGAGCTCGCGCGTGCCCGCGCCGCGGTCGGCGAGGGCGCCGACACCGTCGCCTTCGGCAGCGTGTTCGCTTCGGCCACCAAGCCGGGCGCCCGGCGCGCGCCGCTGTCGCTGTTCGCCGAGGCGCGATCGCTCGGCGTGCCGCTCGTCGCCATCGGCGGCATCGATGCCGGCAATGCGCAACGCGTGATCGAGGCGGGTGCCGATGCCGTGGCGGTGATCGCCGACGTCATGGGCCGCGCGACGCCGGACGCGGTGCGCGACGCCGCGCGCGCCTTGAGCGACGCCTGCGCGCGAGGCCGCACCACCGCGGAACGGAGTCCCGCATGAGTGCCGCAGGACCGTTCCAAGGCGCTCGGCCCCCAGAGGGGGGAAGCGGGCGCAGCCCGCCTCGGGGGGAGGCATCCGGCCGCAACGACGAGCTCTTCGCGCGCGCGCAGCGCAGCATCCCGGCGGGCGTCAACTCGCCGGTGCGCGCGTTCCGCTCGGTGGGCGGCACGCCGCGCTTCATCGAGCGCGCCGAAGGGCCGTACGTGTTCGACGCCGACGGCAAGCGCTATGTGGATTACGTCGGCTCCTGGGGACCCGCGATCGTCGGCCACGCCGAGCCCTCGGTGGTGGCCGCGGTGCAATCGCGCGCGGCGCTGGGGTTGTCGTTCGGCGCCCCCACCGCGCTCGAGATCGAGATGGCCGAGACGCTGTGCCGCCGGCTGCCGTCTTTGGAGCTGGTGCGCCTCGTGTCCTCGGGCACCGAGGCCACCATGTCGGCGTTGCGACTCGCGCGCGGCTTCACGGGCAGGAGCCGCATCGTCAAGTTCGAAGGCTGCTACCACGGCCACGGCGACAGCCTGCTGGTGAAGGCGGGCTCGGGCGCGCTGACCTTCGGCCAGCCCTCGTCGGCCGGCGTGCCGCCGGCCATCGCCAACGAGACCGTGGTGCTGCCCTACAACGACGTCGCAGCGCTGGAAGCGCTGATGCGCGCCGAGGGCGACGCCATCGCCGCGATCATCGTCGAGCCCGTCGCCGGCAACATGAACCTGGTGCGCCCCGCGCCGGGCTTCCTCGAGGCCTGCCGCGCACTGTGCACGCGCCACGGCGGCGTGCTGATCTTCGACGAGGTGATGACGGGCTTTCGCGTGCACCCGCGCGGCGTGCAGGGCATGACGGGCATCACGCCCGACATCACCACGCTCGGCAAGGTGATCGGCGGCGGCATGCCGGTGGCGGCCTTCGGCGGGCGCCGCGACATCATGGAAAGGATCGCGCCGCTCGGGCCGGTCTACCAGGCCGGCACGCTGTCGGGGAACCCCGTGGCGCTGGCGGCGGGCCTCGCCACGCTGGCCATCACCGAGCGCCCGGGCTTCTACGAGGACCTGGCGGCGAAGGCCGCGGCGCTGTGCCGCGGCCTCGAGGCCTGCGCGCGCGAGGCCGGCGTGGACTTCCGCGCCGACAGCGTCGGCGGCATGTTCGGCCTGTACTTCGCGCGCGAGGTGCCGGCGGGCTACGACGCCGTGATGGCCACCGACAAGGAACGCTTCAACCGATTCTTCCACGCCATGCTCGGGCGCGGGGTGTTCTTCGCGCCCTCGGCCTACGAGGCGGGCTTCGTGTCGGCCGCGCACGACGAGGCGACGCTGGCCGCCACCCTCGAGGCCGCAGGCGAGGCATTCCGCGCGGCGCGCTGAAGGCCGTGGCCGGCGTCGGGCGAAACGATCCCTGCCCCTGCGGCAGCGGGCAGCGCTACAAGGCCTGCCACGGCAAGGACGGCGCGCCCATCGTCGACTTCGTCGTCGCGGGCACGCAGAAGGGCGGCACGACGGCGCTGTTCACCTACCTCAAGGAGCACCCGCAGCTGCGCGTGCCGCGCGTGCTGAAGGAGGTGCACTTCTTCGACCGCGACGAGAACTTCGTCCCCGTCCCGGCCTACGCGCGCTACCACGCGCATTTCGACGCCGCGCGGCCGGCGGTGCGCGCCACGGGCGAGGCCACGCCTTTCTACATGTACGCCAAGGCCGTGCCGGCGCGCGTGCGGGCCTACAACCCGGCGATGAAGTGGATCGTGCTGCTGCGCGACCCCGCGGCGCGCGCCTACTCGCACTGGAACTGGGAAGTCTCGCGCGGGCGCGAGCCGCTGTCCTTCGAGGAGGCGCTCGCGGCCGAGCCGGGCCGCCTCGCGGCCTCGCCTGACGGCCAGCACCGCCGCCACGCGTATGTCGACCGGGGCCGGTACCGCGCCCAGCTCGCGCGCATCCGCGCGCTGTTCCCGCCCGACCGGCTCCTGGTGCTGAAGAGCGAGTCGCTGCAGCACGATCCCGCCGCCGTGCTCGACGCGGTCGCGCGCTTCCTCGGCATCGACGCCTTTCCCGCCACCGACCCGCGGACGATCAACGCGCTGGGCTATCGCGAGTCGATGCCGCCAGGGGCGCGCGACTTCCTGGCGAAGGTTTTCGCCGAGGAGATCGACGGCCTCGAGGCCGAGCTCGGCTGGGACCTGGGCGACTGGCGCCGCGGCTAGGACGCGCGTGGGCGCCGAGGGCGGCGCGCCGGACGGATCCATCGTCGCTGCGCAATCGATGTCGTCGCCTGCGCCGCCTCGGGCGTTAGTTTCCCTGCGGCCGGGGTTGGCCTGCCGGCGCGTGCTGGAAAAAGGGGTGCCCGCGAGGACCCGCGAAGGGCTTGCGCGCTGCCCGTCGCGGAGCGCGGGCCAGGCGCCGTCGCAGGCAAAAAACCCTTGTGCAACACGGATTTGCGTCATTTTTACACGACCCTGCGTGCTAGAATCGCAGGTTATTTCGCGGGACCTTCTTGCGGGTCCGGGGCGGCTTCGACCCGGGCGCGCGGAACCGTCCTCGCGCGCTTTTCCTGTCCTGTTCAACCACCCACGCCCGACCCGCCGTGCCCGACAACGACATCGCCCCACCCCGCAAGCCGATCGGTGAGCTCCTGATCGAGCGCGGCAAGCTCGACGCCGGCGCGCTGGAGCGGGCGTTGCGCCTGCAGCAGGAGTCGGGCGGCAAGCTCGGCGCGTTGCTGGTGACGCTGGGGCTTTGCGCGCAGCGCGACGTGACCGAGGCGCTCGCCGCCCAGCTCGGCCTGCCGGTGCTCGACGCGGCGAGTTATCCCGAGCTCCCCATCCTCGAGGAGCGCGTCTCGGCGCGCTTCCTGCGCGACGCGCGCGCGCTGCCGGTGCGCGAGGACGACAACGAGCTCGCGCTGGCCATGGCCGACCCCACCGACGCCTACACCATCGGCGCCTTCGAGATGGTCACGGGGCGCGCGGTGAAGCCGCTGGTGGCGATCCCCTCCGAGCTCGACGCGGCGCTCGAGCGCCTGTACGGCGCGGGCCGCGCGAGCGGTTCTCCGGAGCTCACCGACATCGAGCAGCGCGTCGACGAGATCGCCTTCGACGCCGATGTGCAGCAGTTGAAGGACCTCGCCTCCGAGGCGCCGGTGATCCGGCTGGTGTCGCTGCTCATCACCAACGCCCTCGAGGCACGCGCTTCCGACATCCACATCGAGCCCTTCGAGAACCGCCTGATCGTGCGCTATCGCATCGACGGCGTGCTGCACGAGATCGAGTCGCCGCCCAAGCGCCTGTCCGCCGCGGTGATCTCGCGCGTCAAGATCCTCGCCAACCTCGACATCGCCGAGCGCCGGCTGCCGCAGGACGGGCGCATCCGCCTGCGCATCCAGGGCAAGGAGATCGACCTGCGCGTGTCGACGGTGCCGACGATGCACGGCGAGAGCGTGGTGATGCGGATCCTCGACAAGGGTGGCGTCGCGCTCGACTTCCACAAGCTCGGCTTCATGGAGGACACGCTCGACGTCTTCCTCAAGGCGCTGCTGCAGCCCAACGGCATCCTGCTGGTCACGGGGCCCACGGGCTCGGGCAAGACCACCACGCTCTACACCGCGCTCGACCGCCTCAACACCGCCGACGTCAAGATCCTCACCGTCGAGGACCCGGTCGAGTACCAGATGCCGGGCATCAACCAGATCCAGGTGAAGCCGCAGATCGACCTGACCTTCGCCAACGCGCTGCGCTCGATCGTCCGCCAGGACCCCGACGTCATCATGATCGGCGAGATCCGCGACCTCGAGACCGCGCAGATCGCCGTGCAGTCGGCGCTCACCGGCCACCTGGTGCTGTCGACGGTGCACACCAACGACGCGCCGTCGACGGTCAACCGCCTGCTCGACATGGGCGTCGAGGACTACCTCCTCACCTCGACCATCGTCGGCATCCAGGCGCAGCGCCTGGTGCGCACGCTGTGCCCGGCCTGCAAGGAGCCCTACCGCGCGCTGCCCGACGTGGTCGCGCAGATGGGCCTCGCGCGCTTCGCCAAGGGCGAGGACGTGACGCTGTGGCACGCCAGGGGCTGCGCGCAGTGCGCGAACACGGGCTACACCGGCCGCATCAGCATCATCGAGGTGATGCCCATGACCGACGCGCTGCGCACGCTGATGATGCGCCACGCCAACGCCACCGAGATCAAGGCGCAGGCGATGAAGGACGGCATGCTGACCATGTACGAGGACGGGCTGCGCAAGGCCGTCGCCGGCACCACCACCATCGAGGAAGTGCTTCGCGCGACGCGCGAGGACTAGTCCATGCCGCTCTACCGCTACAAGGCCGTGTCGACCGCGGGCGAGCTCTCGTCGGGCGAGATCGAGGCCGCCAACGAGGCCGAGATCGTCGACCGGCTGCGCGACCAGGGGCTGATGCCCATGCAGGTGGTGGCGTCGAGCGGCCGCGCCGCCGCGTCCCCCGCCGCGCTGCCGGCGCGCGGCGCGCGCGAGCCGATGTTCCGCGCGAGGAAGATCTCGCAGGACCAGCTCCTGTCGATGACCCGCGAGCTCGCCACGCTCCTGCGCTCGGGGTTGCCGCTCGACCGCGCGCTCGAGACGCTGATCATGCTCGCGCCCACCAAGGCCGTGGCCGCGCTGCTGCAGGGCGTGCGCGACGACGTGCGCGGGGGCAAGAGCCTGTCGCAGGCGCTCGACGCGCGCCGCGAGGTGTTCTCGCGCTTCTACATCAACATCGTGCGCGCCGGCGAGGCGGGCGGCGCGCTGGCGGTGGTGCTGACGCGGCTCGCCGACACCATGGAGCGCAACAAGGAGCTGAAGGGTACGGTGTCGTCGGCGCTGATCTACCCGACCATCCTGATCTGCGTCGCGGTGATCTCGGTGATGGTGCTGCTGTTCTTCGTGGTGCCGCAGTTCAAGACGCAGTTCGCGCAGGCCGGCAAGGCGCTGCCCTGGTCGACGACCATGGTGATCGCCGCCGGCGAGTACATGCGCAGCTACTGGTGGACGCTGATCCTCGGTGCGGTGGCGCTGGTGTGGCTCGTGCGGCGCATGCTCGCCGACCCGGTGATGCGCAAGCGCTTCGACGGCTTCGTGCTGCGCCGCAAGCTCCTCGGCGAGCTCGTCCAGAAGATCGAGACCGCGCGCTTCACGCGCACGCTGGGCACGCTGCTCGCCAACGGCGTGACGCTGCTCGGCGCGCTGTCCATCGTCAAGGAGACGGTGGGCAACCGCGTGATGGGCGACGCGCTCGACGGCGTGGTCGCGCAGCTGCGCGAGGGCAAGGGCTTCGGGCGCCCGCTGATGGCGACCGGCGTCTACCCCAAGCTCGCCACGCAGATGATCCTGGTGGGCGAGGAGTCGGGCCAGCTCGAGGAGATGCTCGAGCGCGTCGCCGACGTCTACGACCGCGAGGTGCAGCTCGTCATCAAGCGCTTCCTCGCGGTGCTCGAGCCGGTGATGATCCTCGGGCTCGCGGTGGTGGTCGGCTTCATCGTGCTGTCCATCCTGCTGGGCGTGCTCGGCATGAGTGAACTTGTGCACTGAGGGCTGTCAATGAACGAGCGGTGGCGCCGGCCGGCGCCACCGCGGCAGGTGGACCACCCGTCGCGCCCTCCGGTGCGGGCGCAGGTGGAAAAAACGGCCCGCCGCGCGTCCCGCGCGGTGCGGCGGAGGACGAAGGAAACATGAACGCAACCAGGAAGCAGGGCGGCATGACGATGATGGAGCTCCTCGCGGTGCTCGTCATCATCGGCGTCGTCATGGGCGTGGTCGGCAGCAAGTTCCTCGGGCAGGCCGAGGAAGCGAAGCGCAAGGCTGCGAAGATCGAGATCAACCAGATCGGCCAGGCGCTCGACCTCTACAAGCTCGAGATCGGACGCTATCCCACCAGCTCGGAAGGCCTGCAGGCGCTGGTCGCTGCACCTTCGGGCGTGAACAACTGGAACGGCCCGTACTGGAAGAACGGCGCGCTGCCCACCGATCCGTGGAAGAACGAGTACAAGTACGCGGCGCCCGGGCAGCACGGCGCCTACGACATCGTGTCGATGGGCCCCGACGGCAAGGAAGGCGGCGAGGGCCCCGACCGCGACATCACCAGCTGGGACGGCCCGTAGCCTTGCGTTCGCGCGGCCTCTCGATGCTGGAGCTGCTGATCGTGCTGATGATCATCGCGGTCGTGTCGGCGGTCGTGCTGCCGACGATCCTCGGCGGCGGCGTGTCGAACTCCGCGCTGCGCGGGGCCGCGCGCGAGCTCGCCGCAGGCCTGCGCTTCGCGCGCAGCGAGGCCGTCTCCAAGCATCGCGAGACCTTCGTCGCCATCGACCTCGCCGGCCGGCGCTTCAAGGTCGCCGACGATCCCGCCGAGCACGACCTGCCGAAGGACGCCGAGCTCAAGCTCTTCACCGCGCAGTCGGACATCGTCGGCGAGACCACCGGCGCGATCCGCTTCTTCCCCGACGGCGGCAGCAACGGCGGCCGCGTCACCATCGCCTCGGGCGAGCGCAAGTACGACGTCGACGTCGACTGGCTCACCGGCCGCGTGAGCATCCTGCAATGACCCTTCCGGTCCGTCATTCCCGCGAAAGCGGGAATCCATGGCCCCATGGTGCGCCAGGAGCTGGATCCCCGCTTTTGCGGGGAAGACGGGGAGTCGGTGCACGACGGGAGGCGGGCTTCTCGCTGCTCGAGGTGCTGGTCGCGTTCGTGGTGCTGGCGCTGGTGGGAACGATGCTCTCGCAGCTCTACGCCGCCTCGCTGCGCAATGCGGGTGCCGCACAGGACTGGAGCCGGCTGGTGCTGGTGGCCGAGGGACAGCTCGCCGCGGCAGCGGCGGTGGTGCCGCTCAAGGAGGGCTCCAACGCGGGCAGCGAGGACGACGGGCGCATCACCTGGACGGCCAGGGTCGAGCCCTACGTGCCCCCCGATACCAGCCCCGAGCTCGGCAGCGCCTCGGCGCAGATGCCGCTGGCGCTGATGCGCGTGACCGTGACGGCCACCATGGCACCGGAGGACGCGGGCTCGGGCGCCGGTGCGGGCAACCCCGGACGCTCGGTGTCGCTGTCGACGATCAAGCTCTATCGCAAGGACCTGACGTGAGCGGCCGCTGCACCCAGGCCCGGCAAGTCCGCGAGCGCGGCTTCACGCTGATCGAGCTCCTGATCGCGCTGACGCTGCTCGCGCTGCTGTCGGCGGTATTGGCGGGCTCGCTGCGCATGGCGGGCCGCAGCGCCGAGGCCGGGGAGGCGCGCGCCGAGGCCAATGCATCGATGCGCCTCGCCGAGCAGTTCCTGCGCACCCAGCTCGAGGAGCAGCACCCGCAGCGCATGAAGAAGATCGTCGACTTCCCGCTGCTGTTCGGCGGCACGCCCGACGAGATCGCCTACGCGGCCCCGCTGCCTTCGCGCGTGCAGGGCGGCGGCGTGTGGTTCTATCGCCTGCGCGTCGCGCCGCACGGCGACGCCACGGCGCTGCTGCTCGACCGCATGACGCCCGACGTCAACGCGGCGACCATGCCCGAGTTCGGCGGCGACGCCGAGTCGTCGGTGCTGGCCGATAACATCAAGTCGCTCAAGATCCAGTACTACGGCCGCGACGAGGGTGCCGACCAGTCGGTCGCGCCCACCTGGCGCGACCGCTGGGAAAGCCGCCAGGCGCTGCCGCTCGCCATCCGCCTCGACGTGACACCGGACCACGGCCCCGCGTGGCCGAGCATCGTCGCGGCGCCGCGCAACGCGCCCGAGACGGGCTGCCGCGGCTACGACTACAACCGCCAGCGCTGCGTGTCGTCATGAGCCGCCGCCCCGACCCCCTTCGCCGGGCTGCGGCGCCCGCGCGGCGCCGCGCCGGGCACCGCAGCCCGGCGCGCCAGCGCGGCATCGCGATGATCCTGGTGCTGTGGCTGACCATCCTGCTCACGGCCATCGGCTCGACCTTCGCCTTCGGCATGCGCCACGAGGCGCTTGCCGCGCGCAACGCCGTGTCGCTGGCGGCGGTGCGCACGGCCGCCGACGGCGCGGTGGAGCGCGCGGTTTTCGAGATGGCGCGCCCGCGGCTCCCCGATTCCTGGCTCGCCAACGGGATGCCGCACAGCTACCAGGACGGCGAGGTCGCGGTGTCGGTGGTGGTGGTCGACGAGACCGCGAAGATCGACCTCAACACCGCGCCCGATGCGCTGCTCACGAGCCTGTTCACCAACGTCGGCGGCATGGACCAGGCCGCGGCGCAGGCGCTGGTGGACGCGATCGCCGACTGGCGCGACAACGACGACCTGAAGCGCCCGAACGGTGCCGAGGCGCCGGACTACCAGGCGGCCGGGCTCAAGTACACGCCCTCCAACGCACCCTTCGAGACCGTCGCCGAGGCGGCGCGCGTGCTCGGCATGCCCAGCGCGGTGTTCGCCAAGGTCGCGCCGAGCCTCACCGTCTTTTCGCGCGCGCGCGGCATCAATCCCGCGACCGCGTCGCGCGACGTGCTGCTCGCGCTGCCCAACGCCACCGCCGAGACGGTCGACGCCTTCATCGCCGCGCGCGCCGACGCGCTCAAGGCCAACCTGCCGGTGCCGCCGTTCCCCGCCGCATCGGGGTTCGGCGCGAGCACCATGACGGCCTGGCATGTCTACGCCACCGCGAGCGGCGCCGACGGCGTGACCTTCGTGCGCGAGGCGGTGGTGCGTCCTTCGTCCGACATGCGCCGCCCGCTGGTGGTGATGGCCTGGACGCAGGGCGCGCAGGCGTCGACTGCGGCCGCGCCGATCGCGGCGCAGGACGCGCAAGGCGGCAACGCCGTGGAGAATGCAAGTGGCCGATCCTGACGTCGCCGGTTTCTCGCTCGCGGACTGGGCGCGCAAGCTCGGCGTGACGGGCTTCTTCGCCTGGTGGGGGCGCGAGCTCGCGGGCGCGCTGCCGGCGCGCGTCGGCCAGGTGCTCGAGCGCCGCAAGCTGCGCCCGGTGGTGGCGCTCGACGGCGAGCGCGTGTCCTTCTGGAAGCCCTCGGCGCGCGGCGAGGCCGTCGGCGTGGCGCAGACGGCGAGCATCCCCGCGAACGCCGATCCCGCCACCCTGGCCGCGCAGGGCCGCGCCGCGCTCGACGCGATCTTCGGCGGCGGGGGCGCGGGGACCGCGCGCGACGTGACGCTGGCGCTGGGCGCGAAGCAGGTGCTGCACCGGCGCCTGACGCTGCCGGCAGCCGTCGAGGACAATTTGCGCGCCACGGTCGGCTACGACCTCGACCGCCTCACGCCCTTCAAGTCCGACGACCTCGACTTCGACGTGGTCGTCGCCGGCCGCGATGCGCAGAAGCGCACCGTCGACGTCGACGTGGTCGCCGTGCGGCGCCGCACGCTCGACCAGGCGATCACCCTGGTGCGCTCGTTCGGCGGCAACGTCGTCGCCGCCGTGGCGACCTCGCCGCGCGAGGCCGCGGCCTCGCGCATCAACCTCATCGCGCCCGACGAGCGCGCCGGCGTGCGCGGCCTCCTGCGCTGGCAGGTGCTGCTGCCCACGCTCCTGCTCGCGGTGCTGGTCGCCGCGGTGGTGGTCGTGCCACTGTGGCAGAAACGCGCCCACGCCATCGACATGATGAACGCCGCCGACGCCGCCGCGGTGCGCGCGCGCGAGTCGGACCGCCTGCGCACCGAGCTCGAGCACATGGTGGGCGACTACAACTTCGCGCTCGAGCGCAAGCACGCCACGCCGGGCGTGGCGCGCGTGCTCGACGAGATCACGCGGCTTTTGCCCGACGACACCTGGCTCACCCAGTTCGAGTACAAGACCACGGTGCGCGGGAAGGTCGTCGAGCGCAACGTGTTCCTCAAGGGCGAGTCGGCGAATGCGGGCAAGCTCATCTCGCTGCTCGAGAATGCCGCGCTGGTGGGCCAGGCCACGCCGCGCTCGCCCACCACCAAGCTCAACCCCGGGCCGGGCGAGTCCTTCGACATCGGCGTGCAGGTGCGCCCGCTCGCGCTGCCCCAGACCATCGCGCTCGCCGAGCTGCCCACGCCGGTCGCGCCGGTGCCGGCCGCGGCGCGCGCGGCGCCGGCGAACGCTGCACCGGCCGAAGCCGAGGGCGGCGACACGACACCGGCCGAGGCCGCCGCGGCGCCCGCACCGGTGCCGCGGCGGGGCCGCCCGGCCGCCAATCCCGATGCCCGCGCGCGCACGAGAGCGGCGCCGCGCAGGCCGCCGCGGCCGACGCGAGGGCGCGCGCCGAGCGCAACCTGCAGCAGCTTCGCGAGAGCCCGGCTCCCCGCGCCCCGCGCAGCGGCCCGCGCGGCCGGCCACCGCCGGGGGCGTCGCCGGACGCCGCGCCGCAGCCCCGCGCCGCCACGCCGGCTGAGGCACAGCCGCGCGCGGCCACGCCGCCGGCCGAGCCGCCGGCTGACGATCCCGACGACGAGGACGCAGGTTCATGAACGCCCCGATCAAGGTCACCATGACCCCCGCGCAGTCGCGGGGACTCGCCGTCGGCCTGGCGCTCGCCGCCGTGCTGCTGGTGCTGGCGCTGGTGGTGGCCCCGGTGGTGCTCGCGCACCTCCACTACGATCGCGCCATCGCCGACTCGGCCGACCGCCTCGAGCGCTACCGCAGGGTCGCGGCCCAGGCGCCCGAGTACCGCAAGGCGCTCGACGCCATGCGCGCCCACGACGGGCACCGCTTCTTCCTGCGCAACACCGCCGCCAACCTCGCCGGCGCCGAGCTGCAGGAGCTCGTCAAGGCGGCCATCGAAGGCAACGGCGGGCGCATCACCACCAGCCAGAACCCGCCCGCGCGCGACGACGGCGCGATGAAGCAGATCGTCGCCAACGTCCAGTTCTTCGCCACCACGCCGGCGCTGGCCAAGATCCTTTACGCGCTGGAGACGCAGACGCCGTACACCATCGTCGACAATCTCGCGGTGCGCCCGGTGAACGTGATGCGGGCGTTCAAGCCCGCCGCCGGGCAGGAACCCGAGCTCAACGTGCAGATCGACGTGATCGGCTTCGCGCTGCCCGAGGCGGGCAGGGCCGCGCAGCCCGCCGCTGCCGCGCCGGGCGGCACGGGCACCGCCAAGGGAGCAAAGTCATGAGCGCACTCGACCCGCGCGCGCGCCGCGCATTGCTGTGGGGCGTGCCGTTCGTGGTGGCCGCCGGCGTGCTCGCAGCCGAAGCCGGCTGGGGCGCGCGGCGCAGCGTCCCGCCGGAGGCGCCGGTCGCACCCTCGCCGGTCAAGGTGGGCGTCCTCCCGGAGTACGCGGTACCGGGCGGCGAGGCCGCGCTGGCCGCGACGGCCGAGCACCCGCTGTTCAATCCCACGCGCCGCCCGGCGCCGCCCGCGCTCGCGTCGGCCAACGGGGGTCCCTCGTCGATGAAAAAGGGCCAGTTCGTGCTGACCGGCACGCTGGTGTACGGCGACACCGCCGTGGCCTACCTCAAGGAAGTCTCGGGCGGCAAGCCGCGCACGGTGAAGAAGGGCGAGAAGATCAACGGCATCACCGTGGCGAGCGTCGACGCGCGCGGCGTGCGCCTCGCCCAGGGCGAGGACAGCGAAGAGCTGGTGCTGAAGATCGCCGCAGGGCCCAAGGTCACCGTGCAGCCGGTGGTCGCGCCGCCGGCGCAACCCGCCGGCGAAGGCGGAGGACGCCAGGGGGTCCCCGTGCCCGCCGCCGGCCAGCCGGGCACGCCCCGCAACGCACCCGCGGCGGCCCCGCAGTACCTGCGACCCGACGGCACGCCGATGAGCCCCTCGGAGCGCCGCCGCGCCGCGCGCGCCGCGCAGATCGCCGCGACCCTGCAGCAGGGCGACGGCCCCTCGGCGACGGTCAATCCCGCCGGCGCGGGCTCGCGAAGCCCCACGCAACGCAACACCAACCGCACGCCCTAGGCGACCGCCACGTCGATGACGGCAACGAACAACGAAAGGCGCGCATCCGCTGGCGCGAGGACGACGACCATGCACGACATCCCCTTCGCGCGCACGCTGGTGTGCGCCTCGCTCGCGCTTGCGCTGGCCGCGTGCCAGACGCAACGGCCGTACGCGGTGCCCGACGCCACGCTCAAGAAGCCGCCCGAGACGCTCGCCAGCGACCCCGGCCTCGGCGCGCCCGGCAGCGGCTCCGCCGAGCACCAGCGCACCTTCCCGGGCACCGGCGTGCTGGTGAAGGGGCAGCTCCCCGGCGGCGGGCTGCCGCCATCGACCATCACCACCGCGGTCGGCGGCAACATCGTGCTGAACTTCGAGGGCGCCGACGTGCGCGAGGTGGTGCGCAACGTGCTGGGCGACATCCTCAACCAGCAATACACGATCGATCCCAACGTCGGCGGCACGGTGACGCTGCGCACCTCGTCGGGCATCCCCAAGGAGGCGCTGCCGGCCACGCTCGAGACGGTGCTGCGCATGGCGGGCGCGACCATGGTCAAGGACCAGGGGCTGTGGAAGATCGTGCCCATGGCGGCCGCGGTGCGCGGGAACCTCTCGCCGCAGCTCGGCAACGCGCAGCGCGCGCTGCCGCAGGGCTACTCGGTGCAGATCGTGCCGCTGCGCTGGATCAGCGCGGTGGAGATGGCCAAGATCCTCGAGCCCTTCGCGCGCGACCAGCAGGCCGTCCGCGTCGACACGCTGCGCAACTTCGTCATCCTCGCCGGGACCGAGCGCGAGTTGCGCAACTTGATGGACACCGTGGACATGTTCGACATCAACTGGATGTCGGGCATGTCGGTGGGGGTGTTCACCCTGCAGAACGCCGACGTGAAGAGCGTGATGTCCGAGCTCGACAAGGCCATCGGCGACAAGACCGGCGGGCCGCTGGCCTCGATCTTCAAGATCATCCCCATCGAGCGCATGAACGCGATCATGGTGGTGAGCCCGAACGCCGCCTATGTCGAGGAGGCCAAGAAGTGGGTCGACCGCCTCGACAAGGGCGGCGGCGGCGACGGGCCGCGGTTCTACGTCTACAACCTGCAGAACACCCGCGCCGAGCACGTCGGCCCGCTGCTGCAGCAGGCCTTCACCGGCCGCAGCACGGCGCCCACCGGCAGCACCGCGCCCACCGTCGCCCCCGGCACGCCCGCGGGATCGATCGTCTCGCCGCCGACCTTCTCGGCGCAGCCCGCGATCGTCACCCCGCCCGCGCCGCAGGTCACCGTCAACAACACGCCGCCGGGGCCGCTGGGTGCCAACGCCCAGGGCATCAACGCCGGCGTGGTGCGCAACCTGCAGGTGGTGGCGGACAAGGACAACAACGCCATCCTGATCGTCGCCACGCCGGTCGAGTACCAGATCATCGAGCAGGCGCTGCGCAAGCTCGACGTGCCCTCGCGGCAGATCGTCATGGAGATGGCGATCGTCGAGGTCACGCTGACCGACGAGTTCCAGTTCGGCGTCGACTGGGTGTTCCGGGGCGGCGCGCCCTCGGGCAACGGCTACGGCGGCAACGTCGCCAACCCGGCCGCGGCGGCGCTGTCCTCGGCGACCATCGGCCAGGCGATCTCGGGCGCGCTCACGCAGGGCTTCAGCTACCTGATCGAGGGCCTGGGCGGCATCCGCGCGGCGATCCGCCTGCTCGACACCTACGGCAACGTCAAGGTCGTGTCGAACCCGCACATCGCGGCGCTCGACAACCAGAAGGCCACGATCAAGGTCGGCGACCGCATCCCCATCAACCAGCAGTCGATCGTCGGCAGCACCACCAACGTCGTCACCACCACCGCCTCCTACATCGACACCGGCGTGCTGGTGCAGGTGACGCCGCACATCAACGCCGGCGGCCTCGTCACCCTGGACGTGCAGGCCGAGGTGAGCAACCCCGGCAACCCGGCGATCGCCGGCGACGCGCCGCCGATCTCCACCCGGTCGGTGCAGACGCTGGTGTCGGTGCCCTCGGGCGAGACCATGGTCATGGGCGGCCTCATCACCGAGACCAAGCAGAACGCCACCTCGGGCCTGCCGCTGCTCAACCGCATCCCGATCGTCGGCGGCCTGTTCGGCAACCAGGACTTGAAGAACAACCGCACCGAGCTGGTGCTGTTCGTCACGCCGCGCGTGGTCGAGTCGATGAACGACATCAACACCGTGATCAACGACCTGCGTCGCCGCATGGACGCGATCGACGAGCTCTTCCCCGGCGGCAAGGAAGCCGGGCGCGTGTATCCGGCGGGCGCGACGACGCTGCTCCCGGGCATGCAGGACAACTCGAAGGTGGGCCCGAATCCCGACCTGTTCCGCTTTGCGCCGCAGCCGGCGCCTGCCACGACGCCCGCGCCGGCACCTGCGCCGGCACCTGCGCCGGCCCCCGCGGCCGCTGCGCCGGCGCCCGCCTCGGCCTCGGCACCTGCGGCCCTCCCGGCGCAGGCCGCCACCGCCACGGCGCCCGCCGCGCAACCGCCCGCCGGCACGGTCCAGTCGCCCGGGGTGGCCACGCCCTCGGCCCAGGCTGCCACGCAGCCGGCGACCCCGCCGACCACGCAACGTCGCGGGCGGGCCAAGCCGGCCGCGCCGGCGGCGCCCGATCCGAAGTAGCTCCCGTTGCGGTAGCAAGACAATATGTTCCGTGCCAACAAGATTGTTGCGGAGACGCAACAATCTTGTTGGGCGGCCGGACACCCGCGGTGACGCGGGTGGGCTTGCACCTGCCCAATTTGCGCAATTTTCACATCCGGCCGCGGGCGCGGCCGGCAGCCCGATGTGCTATCTTCCCGCCTCTTCGCGCCATAGGGGGCTGCGGGCCGTGAGTGTCTTTTTCGAGGGACTTTGAAATGTTTGGAGCTTTTTCCCCGTTTGCCGGCCTGTTTTCCACCGATTCCGTCGCCGGATGGCGACAGTTGACAGTCGCCTCGATTTTCGGTGTTACGCTGGCGGCGTGCGCAGGGATCGGGGGCGTCACGAAGGAATCGCCCGAGGACGTCAAGGTCGCCGCGGTCACCCGGCAGGTCAATGCCCGCTGGGCCGCACTGATCGCCGGGGACGTGCAGAAGTCCTATGATTTCCTGAGCGCGGGTTCGAAGGCCACCACCTCGCTGGACATGTACCGCACCAAGGCGCGGTTGCGGGGGTTCCGCAAGGCCGAGATCGAAAAGGTCGAGTGCGGGCAGGAAACTTGCAAGGTGTCGATGAGAGTCACCATCGACACGCCGAAAATGAAGGGTCTTCCGCTGCCGGCAACGGAAACGTGGATCCTTGAAGGGGGGGAATACCGCTACGTCTTCCTACTGTAGCCATTTGGCGACGTTGCATATTTCCCACAGGGGACCGTAAGGCGGGACCTAATTGCTTGGTTAATCCAAAAGGCTGTAATAACATTCGTTCGCTGTTGGTTCCGAAGTGATCACTTTAGACGGCAACTCAAAGGAGTCATCACCCACTATGAAGACGTTCAAACAAAAGTCGCTGTATGCCGCGCTGGCTGGCGTAAGCGCTCTGGGCGTGACGGGCGCCGCGCAAGCGGTCAACGTCAACCCGGACGGCCTCGGCCAGGTCCTGATCTATCCGTACTACACGACCCGTACCGATGCCGCTGGCAACGCGTTCGCGACGCTGCTGACGGTCGTCAACTCGACGGCTTCGGCGAAGGCGGTGAAGGTCCGCTTCCTGGAAGGCAAGAACTCGCAGGAAGTGCTCGACTTCAACCTCTTCCTGTCGGCGAAGGACGTGTGGACCGCTGCGGTCCTCCCGACCACGGCTGGCGGCGCGGGTGTCGGCACCTTCGACAAGTCCTGCACGGTGCCCAAGGTTTCGGCCGATGCCGCGAACCCGACGGCCTTCAAGAACTCGCTGCTGGGCGAGGCGTACATCGGCGACAAGTCGCTCGACCGTACGCGTGAAGGCTATGCGGAAATCATCGAGATGGGCGCCATCGCCGACGCGACGTCGACGTGGACCGCCGTCACGCACGTCAACGGCGTCCCGCCCTGCACGGCTTCGGCCCTGACGACGGCGACCGCCACGACGAACACGCGTGCCCCGATCGGTGGCCTGTTCGGCGACGTGACGTACATGAACGTCGCCTCGGGCATCGACTACTCGACCGACGCCGTCGCGCTGGACAACTTCCGCGACACCGCGAACTACGCCGACCCGGGCAGCATCAAGCCCGACCTGCTCGACGTGTCGCCGGCGACCTCGGTGGTCGTGACCAACAACACGATCTACCAATCGTTCTGGTCGACGAACTCGCCGGATGCGATCTCGGCCCTGTTCATGCACGACGCCGTGTACAACACGTTCGTGCTGGACTCGGGTACGCATTCGGGCACGGACTGGGTTCTCACCTACCCGACGAAGCGCTACTACTACAACCCGAACGGCTCGGTGAACTACCTGTTCCAGCGCAACTTCGACGAGGATGGCGGCGGTGCTTGCGACGACGTTTCGGCGGTGATGTACGACCGCGAGGAAGCGCACGCGACCCCGCAGATCGACTTCTCGCCGCCCGACCCGCAGCGTACGGACTCGCTGTGCTGGGAAGCGAACATCCTCACGTTCAATTCGTCGAACGTGCTGGGTTCGAAGAACTTCGTCAACATCGACACGACGTACCAGAACGGCTGGGTGAACCTGGGCTTCGCGCTCGACCTCACGAACCCGAACACCGACTGGGACGGCGGCTGGCCGCACTTCCTGGTCGGCGACAGCGACGTGACGCCGATCGGTGGCGGAACGACGACGACGGATGTGTCGTACATCGGCCTGCCGGTGATCGGCTTCGCGGTCAACTCGTACGTGAACGGCGACGTCAACGGCATCCTGTCGAACTACGGTGCCACGTTCGTCCACAAGGGTACGCGCCTGCTGGTTCCCGAGGCGGCCCCGGTCGGCAACTGATCCACGCAGTCTTGCAGCAAGGAAAGGCGGAGCCTCGGCTCCGCCTTTTTTTTTGCCCCGCGCGCACCGGCCGGCGGCACCTCGCCAGGGGGGGAGGCACCGGCCGATCGGCGGGCATGGGCGGGCCGAAACCGCCGCCGAGCGGCGCGGCCCGCATCTTGCTCACGGGTGGTATACTCGCGCCCACAATAGCAAGCGCAATTCCGCGTCAACCCGGGGGAAGTCGAAGGAGAGATTCATGAAGAGCATTCGCACGATGCTGTGCGCGGCCGTGGCCGCGTGTGGCATGACCTTGGGGACGTTGGCGTTCGCGCAGTCCACCATCACCATCAGCCTGCCGTCTTCCGTCACCTGTACGGCCAACGGCACTGCGATCACCTGTACTTCCGTCGGAGGCGGCTCGCCGAGCTGCTCGATCTCCGGGAATTCCACCGGCGTCATCGGCGACAGCATCACGCTGACCGGGTCGTGCTTCACCGCGAGCGGCGCAGCCGACTCGATGACCTGGGGCGGCTGCGGCACGGCTGTCGGCAGCACCTGCACGATGACGGCCGCGGGCACCGCCACGCTGACCGGCGGCACCGGCGGCTCGGCATCCAAGACCGTCAGCTTCGGGGCAGCGACCTGCTCCGTTACGCCGGTCACGCCCGTCATCACCGCCGGCAACTCGCAGACCTTCACCGCCGGCTGCAACTTCACGCCGACGAGCTACGCGTGGGTTGATTCGACCGGCAACGCGAGTTGCGGCAGCAGCGCGACCTGCACCCTGCCCGGCTCGGCCACGACGGCGGGTGCCAGCGGCACGATGAGCGTCACCGCGAGCAAGGCGGGCGGCGTCTCGGCCATCGGCTCGACCACCTGGTCCGCCTCGTCCGGCTCCGGCGGCGGCACGATCCCCGCCGTCTGCACCGACGGCACGAAGTCCGTCACCGGGTCGACGATCTCCACCTTCAGCGGGCAGCGCGTGATCGCGGGCAAGCTCAAGAAGGACCAGACGATGGTCATCCCCGTCGTGATGCCGGCGAGCGGCGCGGTGAGCATCAAGCTCTACGAGTACGGTGACGATACGGACCGGACATCGCGCGACTTCTGGATCTCCAAGACGCCGTGCTATTCCGACCCGAACAGCAGCACCGCGGCCGGCCAGTACCAGAGCCACCAGTGGGCCTCGGGTACGTCGCAGGCGACGATGCCCGTGACCATCGGTGCGAATTCGTACCTGGACTACGGCCGCAACGGAAGCACGCTGAAGCTCTACGCGAAGCCCGGCGAGACCTGGTACTTCATGGTCCAGGACGCCACGAGCTCCGCCTGCGGCGCCTACGCGAGCTCCGGCTGCACCGTCGCGGTCGACGCGAGCGCGATCTGAACCAATGAACTGATCGCCCTCGCGGCGCTCCAAGCCGCACCAGGCTGAACGGGATCGGGCCCCAGGGGCCCGATCCCTTTTTTCGTGTGGGGGAGGCGACGGATGCCCGCCGCCTCGACCCGCCGACTTTCCAGGACCCGACATGTCGACCCCTACCCAAGCCAAGCTCGCCCTGTGCGGCGGCCTCCTGCTGTTCGCCTTCGTGGGCACCACGCAGGCCCAGTTCAAGAGCGACGCCGCCACCTCGAAGGCCCCCGTCGTGGGACCTGCCCCTGCCGCTCCCGACACCGAGCTGCTGCACACTGCGAAGGTGAAGGTCACGCGCGGTGACTACGACACGCAGCTCCTGCGGCTGCCGCCGGACGCCCGGGGTGGCTTCGGCGCCAACATCGACCGCATCAACGCGCTGTTGCGCGCGCTACTGCTGGAGAAGACCCTGGCGCAGTCGGCGCGCGACACCGGCCTCGACAAGGACCCCGAGGTGCAGCGGCAGGTGAAGGCCGAGGTGGAGCGCGTGCTCGCCGCGGCGCAAATGCAAAGGAACGTCGCCAAGTGGGAGGCCGAGTTCAACGCGCGGCCGAACCTCGAGCAGGCCGCGAAGGAGCGCTGGCTGACGCGGGAAGACCGCTTCCGCGGCCCCGACGACGTGAAGGTCACGGTGATCCGCTACTCGGCCACCGGAGGCTCGATCGAGGCCGCCAAGGCCAAGGCCACCGCGGCGCGCGAGCGCATCCTGCAAGGCGGCGACATGTCGGCCATCGCCAAGGCCGAGTCCAACGACGCCTCGGCGTCCGCCGGCGGCAAGCTCGACTGGCGCAGCCTGCGCAGCCTCGCCGACCTGGGCCTGCCCCGTGGCGCGTCGGTCCCGCGTGAAAAGGGCGAGGTGTCGCGCGTCATCGAAGGCCCCGACGCCGTCTGGCTGGTGCGGCTCGACGACCGCCGCCCCGGCGCCAAGCGCGATTTCGAGGACGTGAAGCCGCAGATCATCGCCGATCTTCGCCGCGACTACGTCGAGCAGCAGCAGCAAACGCTCCAGCGCAGCGTCCGCGACGATCCCTCCATCGTCGTGAACCAGCCCGCGGTCGATGCGCTGGTGGTGCGCATCGACGGCGCCGTCGCAGCGCCGGCCGCGCCGTCGGCTGCGATGCCGGGCGCGCCCGGCGCGGCGCAGCGCGGCAAGGGGCAGGGCAAGGGACGCGGCCAGAACGCGCCCGCCACACCCAAGTAGGCGCTGCGGCACAATGGCGGTCGTCATGGCTTCATCGGCGCCCGTCAGCGAAAGCGAAGCACCCGGCACTGCGCGCAACGACGCCGCGGCGAGGGAGACGGCACGCGCGCGCGACCGCGCGCTGTTCGCCAACTTCTTCCGCCGCGAGCTCTTCACGCGCTACCTCGGCAGCATCTCGGGCCTCGCCTGGGCGCTGCTCAACCCGATCGCGCTGCTCGCGGTCTACCACTTCGTCTTCACCGCCATCTTCCCGGCGCGCGGCTTCGGGCAGGCGAGCTTCCTCGCCTTCCTGGCCGTGGCGCTGTGGCCCTGGTTCGCCACCCAGGAAGCCCTGCAGCGCGGCACGACCTCGCTGGGAGGCTATGCCGGGCTGATCCGCAAGGTCGCGTTTCCCCACGAGCTGGTGGTGTACGCATCGGTGAGCGCGACTTTCGCGCTGCACTTCGCGGGCTACGTCGCGATCCTCGCGATCCTCTACGCGATGGGCGAGCCGCTGCATCCCGCGGGACTCGTGCTGGCGGTGCCGCTGTGGATGGTGCTTCTCATCGGCGTGACGGGCATCGCGCTGGCGTTGTCCGCGCTGCAGGTGTTCATCCGCGACGTCGAGCACATCCTCTCGCCGGTGCTGATGATGGCGATGTACCTCACGCCCATCCTCTATCCCATCGACGCCGTGCCCGAGCGCGTGCGGCCCTGGCTCGCCGCCAATCCCTTCGGCTGGCTGGTGGGCCGCATGCGCGAGGCGCTTCTCGAGGGGCGGCTGTCGCTGCAATGGGGCGACGCCGTCGCGGTGATGGTGGCGGTCGCGCTGTTCCTCGCGGGCCGCGCGGTGTTCCGCCGGCTGTCGCCGCATTTCGAGGACTTCCTGTGAACGACGCGACGCCGGCCGTCCCGGGCGCGAGCGCGCCGCGTGCCGCGGCGGGCGCCGACACGCACCTCGTGCTGTCGCATGTCGGCAAGGACTACGCCAAGGTCGAGAGCCGCGCGGGGCGGCTCCGCCTCGTCTGGGACCTCCTGCGCGGGCGCGGCGCACCCAGCGTGTTCCGCGCGCTCGACGACGTGTCGTTCGAGCTCCGGCGCGGCGCCTCGCTCGGCGTCATCGGCGAAAACGGCGCGGGCAAGTCGACGCTGCTCAAGATCATCGCCGGCGTGATCGAGCCCACGCGCGGCAGCGTGGTGGTGAACGGGCGCATCGGCGCGCTGCTCGAGCTGGGCTCGGGCTTCCACCCCGAGTACTCGGGCCTCGACAACATCGACCTCGCGGCCGCGCTGCTCGGCCTCGCACCCGCCGAGATCGCCGGCAAGCGCGACGCCATCATCGAATTCGCGGATCTCGGCGAGCACATCCGCGAACCCATCAAGCATTACTCGTCGGGCATGGTGGTGCGCCTGGGCTTCGCCGTGGCCACCGCGCTCGAGCCCGACGTGCTGATCACCGACGAGGTACTCGCGGTGGGCGACGAGTCGTTCCAGAAGAAGTGCATCGCCTGGATCGAGGGCTTCCTCGCGGGCGGCGGTACGCTGCTGCTGTGCTCTCACTCGATGTACCACGTGCAGAAGCTCTGCCGCGACGCCATCTGGCTGAAGGACGGCGAGGTCGTGCGTTACGGCGACGCGCCCACCGTCACGCAGGCCTACCTCGCCTGGCACGAAGAGAAGTCGGCGCAGTCGAAGGCACCGATTCCCCGCAAGGCCGCCTCGGCCGCGGGGGTCTACGCCATCCAGGACCTCGCGCTCGCGCCCGGCGACAGCTTCGCGCAGGGTGCCGACGTGCGCGTCAGCGGCAGCGTGTACTCACCCGACGGCCGCGTACCGGTGGTGCTGGTGGGCATCGTGCGCGCCGACGGCACGCCGGTGTACGGGGTGTCGACCGACATGGACCGTGTCTCACCGGTGCGCATCGACGACAAGGCGTTCGGCTTCGCGCTCGAGTTTCCGCACATCGCGCTGCTGCCTGGCAAGTACACGTTGCGCGCGCACGCGCTCGACCCTGAAGGCGTGCGGCTCTTCGATCACGTGGAGAAGAGCTTCACGATCACGGGAGACGCGAGGGAATTCGGGATGGTGCGGCTGGCGCACGCCTGGACGCAGGGGCACGCTCCCAATATGGAATGAACTAGGGTTCCGTTTGCAACGCAAGGCGATGGCAATGCAATCAGCGCCAACCTCGACGAATGCTAGTCAGTTCACCGTGTGGACCGCAAGGTTCCAAAATGCCCTTTTTTAGGATAACAACCAAGAGGAGATTTGTTACGCAGGTAGCGGTGCTTTACGGCTCCATACTTTGGATCGTGCTGTTTCCTTCCATGAGACACTTTATTGACAGTTGGTGGTGGCCTCCGTATCTAACGGCAGTTGTATTCGGCGGTGGCTATGTTTTTTCGCTGATTATGTGGAAAATTATGAGTTCGTTCAAACGTGGCATGCACGTTGACGCTACCGCTAATACAGAACATTAGAAGGCGCGTTCAGGTTAGGAGGAAGGCATCGTGGTCTCACTGTGCCTTGAAAAGCTGCGACACTTGACGCTCCGATTGACGTGAATTGTCAAGATTGGGGCAGGAGACCGCGCTATCGTGATCCGAGCCGGTGATCCGGCCGGCCCCATTCGGAGGAGAGCATGAAAGCACTGTTGATCGCAGTCGCCGCGGGAGCCTTCGCGCTGACCGCCGGCGCGCAGACCGCGGCCCCGTCCACGGACAAGGCCACCGTCAACAAGGCCAAGCAGGAGCAGGTGCAGAGCGCGACCAAGGACGTCGGCGGCACGGTGCGCTCGGGCGAGGCCGCCGACAAGGCCGCCATGGGCAAGGGCACGCCCAAGGCGCTGCCGGACAAGGCGGCCAAGCAGGCGGCGGTGAAGGGCACGACCGAATCGACGGCGGGCACGGGCTTCACGCAGTCTGCCGGCGCCGCCGCCAACAAGGCCGCGGCCGACAAGTCGCCGCGCAAGGAAAAGCCCAAGATGAGCGAGCACGAGAAGGAACTGCAGAAGGCCGCGAAGCCCTGACCTCGCGACCCATCGCGCAGCGCCGTTGTCGCTCGCGTCGTGCGGGTACCGAGCGTCGCGCGGCGGAGGGGCGGTCGCAGACGCGCCTCGGCCATAGGGCGCCTTGCAGAACAGGCCGGCGGCGTATATTGTAGGTATTATTACTACTTTAGCCGCCGCCCATGGACGAGCCCGTTTCCGCAGCCGACGCCAACCGTCGGTTCTCGTTTCTCCTTCGCAACGTGCGCGAGGGACGTAGCTACGTGGTGACCAGCCACGGGCGTCCCGTGGCTCGGCTCGTTCCCGCACACGCGTTCGAAGCCGTCACCGACGCAGCGCGCGCGGCGCTTCTGTCCCGCCTCGCGCGTCAGTCCGTGGTCGACGTGGGGCCCTGGAATCGCGACGAGCTCTACGACGACCGGTGAAGGTCGCGCTCGACACCAACATCCTTGCCTATGCCGAAGGCGTCAACGGCATCGAGAAGCGGGACCGCGTCATCGAGCTGCTGGGCCGCTTGGACCCGCAGGCAACCGTCGTTCCCGTCCAGGCGCTTGGCGAGCTTTTCAATGTCCTGACCCGAAAGGCGGGCAGGCCCCGGACCGATGCGCGCGACGCGCTGCTGAGCTGGCGCGACAGCTTTCCGGTGGCCGGCACCGCGCCGGATGTCATGCTGGCGGCGACGGATCTGGCGACCGATCACCAGCTGGGCATCTGGGACGCGGTCATCCTCGCGGCTTCCTCGCGGGCCGAATGCCGGCTGCTCCTTTCGGAAGACCTGCAGCACGGATTCACCTGGGGCGGCGTGACCGTCGTCGATCCCTTCGCAGTGCCCCGCCACCCACTGCTGGAATCGGCGCTGGGGTCCGCGAGCTGATGGAGGATCCCCGCTCTTGCGGGGATGACGGGGGCTTGCTTCCCGGCCGGCGCTAGATCAGCTTCGAATACTTCGCCGCGGCGCGCGCGTCGCGCAGCCGCTTGTCGAAGGCCATCGCCACCGCGCGCACCACCTGGCGCCCGCGCGGCGTGACGTCGAGGCGCCGCTCGCCGATGCGCACCAGGCCATCGTCCGCAAGCGGCGCGAGCGCCGCGAGGTCTTCCGCGAAGTAGCGCGAGAACTCGAGGCCGTGGCGCGCGCCGAAGTCCGCGGTGTCGATGGCCCCGTCGCACATCAGCGCCTGGATCGCCGCGCGGCGCACGTGGTCGTCGCCAGTGAGCGCGACGCCGCGCATCACCGGCAGGTCGCCGGCGTCGAGCCTCGCATAGTAGGCGTCGAGGTCGCGCTCGTTCTGCACGTAGCTCTCGCCGAGCGAGCCGATGGCCGACACACCGAACGCCAGCAGCGCGGTCTCGGCCTGCGTGGAATAGCCCTGGAAATTGCGGTGCAGCGTGCCGTCGCGCAGCGCCTTCGCGAGGCTGTCGTCCGGCAGCGCGAAGTGGTCCATGCCGATGTAGACGTAGCCCTCGGCGGCGAGGCGCTCCACGGCAAGCGCCAGGATGTCGAGCTTCTCCTGGGCGCCGGGCAGCGTCGCAGCGTCGATGCCGCGCTGCGACTTGAAGAGGTGCGGCACGTGCGCGTAGCTGTACAGCGCGATGCGGTCGGGGCGCAGCGTCGCCACGCGCGCCAGCGTGCGCGCGAAGCCCGCCACCGTCTGCCTGGGCAGGCCGTAGATCAGGTCGACGCTCACCGAGCCGAAGCCGTGGGCACGCGCGGCGTCGATCACCGCGCGCGTCTCGGCCTCGCCCTGGATGCGGTTCACCGCCTGCTGCACGGCGGGGTCGAAGTCCTGGATGCCCACCGACATGCGGTTGAAGCCGAGCCGCGCCAGCGCGGCGATGGTCGTCGCGTCGGCGCGCCGCGGGTCGATCTCGATCGAGCACTCGGCGTCGGCGGCGAAGTCGAAGGCGCCGCGCAGCGTGTCGTCGAGCGCGGCCATGTCGGCGACCGAGAGGAAGGTCGGCGTGCCGCCGCCCCAGTGCAGCTGGCTCGCGCGTGCGCGGCCGGCAAGGGCGCCGGCCACGGCCTCGATCTCGCGCGCGACGTAGCCCACGTAGGTCGTGGCGCGTGCCTTGTCGCGGGTGATCACCTTGTTGCAGGCGCAGTAGTAGCAGATGGACTCGCAGAACGGCAGGTGCACGTACAGCGACACCGGCGACGAGCCCTCGCCGCCCAGCTTCGCGAGTGCGGCGCGGTAGTCGTCCTCGCCATAGGCGTCGGTGAAGCGATCGGCCGTGGGATACGAGGTGTAGCGCGGCCCGTTGCCGTCGTAACGGCGCACGAGGTCGGGGTCGAAGGGCGCGGTCGGCGAGGGCGCGAGGCCCGAAGGTGCGAGGCCCGAAGGGGAGAGCGCCGGGGGCGCAGGAACGATGGGGATGCGCGCGCCAGGCGCGACCTTGCCCTGCGCGTCGCGCCAGGGCTTGAGCAGGATGGCTTCCATGGGTTCATTCTCGGACCCGCGCCGGCAGGGGGCCTTGATCGCGATCAACACCGGTGCGGGCTCGGCGCGGGATCATGGCGACGCGATGCCCGTGACTGCGACTGCCGGCGGCCTCCCCGAGGGCCGCGAGGATTTGCGCACGCCCGTGCAGGGCGCGGTGCCTGCGTACGCGCGCCTCGAGCCGCAGTCCCGCGTCGAGGAATGCTGCTTCCATTGCGGCGAGACGGTCCCCGTGCCGGGCAGGTGGCGCGCGATGCACCGCGGCCACGAGCGCGCGTTCTGCTGCGCGGGCTGCCAGGGCGTCGCCGCACTGATCGCGTCGGCAGGCCTCGACGACTTCTACGCCGCGACGCGGAGCGCGCTCCGTCATCCCCGCGAAAGCGGGGACCCACAGGTTCGTCATCCCCGCGAAAGCGGGGACCCCAACGACGAATTCACAGCGCTCGAAGTCGCCGCCCGCGCAGCGGGGGCCGTGCGCCGCATCGAGGCCCCCGCTTTCGCGGGAGGTACGGCTGACGCGGCCCCCGCTTTCGCGGGGGTGACGGGTGATTTCGCGGGGGTGACGGGTGATTTCGCGGGGGTGACGGGTGATTTCGCGCGGACGACGGACGAAACCTCGCTGCTGGTCGAGGGCCTGCACTGCGGCGCCTGCGTCGAGCTCATCGAGCGCTGGCTGGCGCGGCAGCCGGGTGTCGCGGAGGCGGGCGTGAACCTGATGACGCGGCGCATGACGGTGCGCTGGGACCCGGAGGCCGCATCCCTGGCGGGCGTGCTGCGCGAGGTCGCGCGCCTCGGCTATCGCGCCACGCCCTACGACCGCGCGCGGCGCGAGGCCCTGGCGTCGCGCGAATCGAAGCGTTTGCTGGCGCGGGCCGCGGTGGCGCTGCTGGCGATGATGCAGGTGATGATGTTCGCGGTGCCGGCCTACATCACCCGCGACGGCGTCGACCCCGGGTACGCGCGGCTCTTCGCCTGGGCGAGCCTCGTGCTGGTACTGCCCGTCGTGACCTGGTGCGCATCGCCGCTGTGGCGGGGCGCGTGGCGTGGCCTGCGCGCGGGCTCGCCGGGCATGGACCTTCCGGTGGTCGTCGGCTTCGGCGTCGCCTTCGGCGCGAGCCTGTGGGCGACGCTGGCGGGCGAGGGCGCCGTGTACTACGACTCGGTGACCATGTTCGTCGCGCTGCTCCTGTCGGCACGATGGCTCGAGGCGCGGGCACGCTGGAAGGCGGGCGATGCCATCGAGGCCATCGCCCCGGCGCTGCCGGAGACGGCGTTGAAGCTCGACGCGGGCGAGGGCATCGATGGCCTGCGGCGCGATGCCGTCGACCTTGCCCATGGCGTCCAAGCTGCGGGTGGTGGCGCGGGGCGCGGCAGCGTGGTCGCCGCCGCATCGCTGCAGCCGGGCGACCGCATCCGCGTGGCGGCGGGCGCGACCGTGCCCGCCGACGGCGAGGTCGTCGAGGGCGCATCGACCCTTTCCACCGCCATGCTCACCGGCGAGAGCTGGCCGCGGCCGGTGCGCCGCGGCGACGCGGTGCTGGCGGGCTCGATCAACGGTGCTTCGCCGCTCACGCTGCGCGTTCGTGCCGCGGGTGCCGCCACCTCGCTGTCCGCGCTCGCGCGCCTCGCCGATCGCGCCGCCGCCGCGCGGCCCCGCGGCGCGCGCGCCATCGAGCGCGCGGCGCGCGGCTTCGTGGCCGTGCAGCTCGGGCTCGCCGCGCTGGTGCTGGCGATCGGCTGGCCGCAGGGACCTTCCGAGGCGGCCATGCGCGCGATCGCCGTGCTGATCGTCTCCTGCCCCTGCGCGTTGTCGCTGGCCTGGCCGGCCACGCTCGCCAGCGCCGTGGGCGGGCTCGCGCGCCGGCGCGTGCTCTGCGCCGGCGAGGGCGCGCTGGAGCGCGCCGCACAGCTCACCACCGTGGTGCTCGACAAGACGGGGACGCTGACCGTGGGCGAGGTCGCCGTGCGCGAGGTCCGCCTCGAGCGGGCGTCGATCGATGCGCCGCGTGCGAAGGCCATTGCCGCCGCGCTCGAGCAGGGCATTTCGCATCCCATCGCGCGCGCGCTGGCCGCGGACCCGGGCACCGGCGACCCGCATCCGCCGGCGCGCGAGCAGCACGCCGTCGAGGGCTTCGGTGTCGAAGGCATCGTCGCCGGCAGGCGCTACCGGCTGGGGCGGCACGACTGGGCGCTGGCCCTGCGGCCCGCGCCAGTGGCCGCGTCGCAGCCCGCGCCGGCGGCCGACGGCACCACCCTCGCCACGCCGGCACTCGAGAGCATCGCCACCTGCGTCACCCTCGCCGACGAAGACGGCCCGCTCGCCCGCTTCGTGCTCGCCGACGCGCTCCGCGACGATGCCCGCGCGGTGGTGGCGCGCTGGCGCGCACGGGGGCTCCGCGTCGCGCTGCTCTCGGGCGACGCCGCGGCGACGGTCGAGGCCGTGGCGCGCGCCGCGGGCATCGACGAGGTCGAGGCCGGGGCCACGCCCGCGCGCAAGAGCGCGGCCATCGCCCTGCGCCAGGCGCGCGGCGAGCGCGTGGCGATGGTCGGCGACGGGCTCAACGACCGCGTCGCGCTGGCGCGCGCCGACGTCTCGGTGGCCTTCGGCGAGGCGGCGGCCGCCACGCGCTGGGCAGCGGACGTGGTGGTGCTGCCGCACCGCCTGTCGGCCGTCGACGCGGTCTTCACCACCGCCTGCCGCACCCGTGCGGTGATCCGCGAGAACCTCGCCTGGGCGGTCGGGTACAACCTCGTCGCCGTGCCGCTGGCCGCGAGCGGGCAGCTCACGCCACTGGTGGCGGCGCTCGCCATGTCGCTGTCCTCGCTGGCGGTGGTGGGCAACGCGCTGCGGCTGATGCGCTGACACGCTTGGACATCCTCTACATCCTCGTCCCGCTGTCGGTCGTGCTGGCCTTCGCCATCGGCATCGCCTTCTGGTGGAGCGTGTCGCACGGCCAGTTCGACGACCTCGAGGGCCCCGCCGAGCGGATCCTCGCCGACGACGATCGCCCGCAACCACCTTGACTTCGGTCAAGACGCTGCGCTGACACATTCCCTAGGATTCGCCAGTCACGGGCGCGCACCTCGTCGGGTGCGCGCCCGCGGCGCGTTTTCGTGCGCGCCGATCAGGGCACAACGGGGATAGGAGCGGAAGTCCCGCATGAACACCATCGCGATACCGGCCGCGGCCGGCACAGGCAGCTCGGCGGGCGCGCAGGCGACGTTCGACTACAAGGTCGTGCGGCAATTCACCGTCATGACCATCGTCTGGGGCATCGTCGGGATGCTGGTGGGCGTGGTCATCGCCGCGCAGCTCGTCTGGCCCGACCTCACCTACGGCATCTCCTGGCTTTCGTATGGCCGGCTGCGCCCGCTGCACACCAACGCGGTGATCTTCGCCTTCGGCGGCTCGGCGCTGATGGGAACGTCGCTGTACTGCGTGCAGCGCACCTGCCAGGTGCGCCTCTTCGGCGGGCCGCTCGCGGCCTT
Source organism: Casimicrobiaceae bacterium (assembly GCA_044226535.1). GTDB lineage: Bacteria > Pseudomonadota > Gammaproteobacteria > Burkholderiales > Casimicrobiaceae > VBCG01. Next base: position 119,190 of record JBGAGT010000007.1, read on the forward strand.
CGTGTTCTGGGGCTGGACAGCGGTGATCGTGCTGGCCGCGATCACGCTGCCGCTCGGCTACACCAGCGCCAAGGAGTACGCCGAGCTCGAGTGGCCCATCGACATCCTGATCGCCGTGGTATGGGTGAGCTACGCGGTGGTGTTCTTCGGCACGATCATGAAGCGCCGCACGCCGCACATCTACGTCGCCAACTGGTTCTACGGCGGGTTCATCCTCACCATCGCGCTCTTGCACATCGTCAACAGCGCCGAGGTCCCCGTTTCGTTCTGGCCGATGAAGTCGTACTCGGCCTACGCAGGCGTCCAGGACGCGATGGTGCAGTGGTGGTACGGCCACAACGCGGTGGGCTTCTTCCTCACCGCGGGCTTCCTCGGGATCATGTACTACTTCGTGCCCAAGCAGGCGGGCCGGCCGATCTACTCGTACCGGCTGTCGGTGGTGCACTTCTGGGCGCTGATCTTCACCTACATGTGGGCGGGCCCGCACCACCTGCACTACACCGCGCTGCCCGACTGGACGCAGTCGCTCGGGATGCTGTTCTCGCTGATCCTGCTCGCGCCCTCGTGGGGCGGCATGATCAACGGGATGATGACGCTCTCGGGTGCCTGGCACAAGCTGCGCACCGATCCCATCCTCAAGTTCCTGATCGTCTCGCTGTCGTTCTACGGCATGGCCACCTTCGAGGGGCCGATGATGTCGATCAAGACCGTCAACGCGCTGTCGCACTACACCGACTGGACCATCGGCCACGTGCATGCAGGCGCGCTGGGCTGGGTGGCGTTCATCTCCATCGGCGCGACCTACTACCTCCTGCCGCGCATGTTCGGCAAGGAGTCGATGTGGTCGGTGCCGCTGATCGAGGCGCATTTCTGGATCGCCACCATCGGCGTGGTGCTCTACATCGCGTCGATGTGGATCGCCGGGGTGATGCAGGGCCTGATGTGGCGCGCCATGAACCCGGACGGCACGCTGACCTATGCCTTCGTCGAGGGCACCAAGGCCTCGTACCCTTACTACGCCATACGCCTCGTGGGCGGCATCCTGTTCCTCGCCGGCATGCTGCTGATGGCTTACAACGCCATCCGCACCGCCCGCGGCGGGCACACCTTCGACGCGCCGATCCCCGCCTCGCCACGCGGCGACGCGACGCACGCCGCGTGAGGCCGGGGACATCATGCCGACGATCACGCAGGAAAACGTCGAGAAGAACATCGGGCTGATGATCGTGCTGACCGTGCTGGTGGTGGCGGTCGGCGGCCTCGTCGAGATCGTGCCGCTGTACTTCCAGAAGTCGACCACCCAGCCGGTGACGGGCGTCGTGCCCTACCCGGCGCTGCAGCTCGCGGGCCGCGACGTCTACATCCGCGAGGGCTGCTACAACTGCCACTCGCAGATGATCCGCCCGTTCCGCGCCGAGACCGAGCGCTACGGGCACTACTCGGTGGCGGGCGAGTCGGTCTACGACCACCCGTTCCAGTGGGGCAGCAAGCGCACCGGGCCCGACCTCGCGCGCGTCGGCGGCCGCTACTCGGACGAGTGGCACCGCGTGCACCTCAACCAGCCGCGCGACGTGGTGCCCGAGTCCAACATGCCGGCCTACCCGTGGCTCTCGGCGCCGCTCGAGCCCGGGTCGATCGCACCGAAGATGCGCGCGCTGCGCCGGGTGGGCGTGCCTTACACCGACGAGGACATCGCCGGGGCCGCGAAGGCGGTGGAAGGCAGGACCGAGCAGGACGCGCTGATCGCCTACCTGCAGAACCTCGGCCTCGCGCTGCGGAACGTGAAAACCGAGGTGAAGGACTGACGGCTGCGCTCGCGGGCCGGGGGACAGGCATGGAGACTTACTCGATCGTCGGATCCGTCAGCACCGTGGTTTCGTTCCTGGTGTTCGTCGGGATCCTGTTGTGGGCGTACAGTGGCCGCCGCCGCGAGGCCTTTGCGGAGGCCGCCAACGCGCCCTTCGCGTTGCCCGACGAGAGCGAGTCGCTCGGGGAGGCATCGCGATGAGCGACTTCACCTCCGAATTCTGGAACTGGTACATCATCGTCCTCACGCTCGCGTCGGTCGCGGGCTGCGGGATCCTGCTGTACAGCATGGGCCGCATGAAGGTGGCGCCCGGCGCCAGGCCCGGCGGCAGCAACGAGACCACGGGCCACGTCTGGGATGGCGACCTCGTCGAGTACAACAACCCGCTGCCGCGCTGGTGGATGTGGCTCTTCTACATCACCATCGCCTTCTCGCTGGTCTACCTCGTGTTCTACCCCGGGCTCGGCAAGCTGCCGGGGTTGCTGCACTGGACGGCGCATGACGCGTACCGCGAGGAAGTGCGCATCGAGGAAGCGCAGTACGCGCCGATCTACCAGAAGTTCATGGCCATGGACGTGAAGGCCGTCGCCGCCGATCCCGCCGCGCGCGCCATGGGCGAGCGCCTGTTCCTCACCCATTGCGCGCAATGCCACGGCTCGGACGCGGGCGGCAGCAAGGGCTTCCCCAGCCTGCGCGACGGCGACTGGCTGTACGGCGGCGACCCCGACACCATCAAGGCGTCGATCACCGGCGGGCGCAACGGCGTCATGCCGCCCATGGAATCGGCGCTCGGCGCCGACGGCGTGCGCAACGTCGTGGACTACGTGCGCACGCTGTCGGGGCTTCCCGCCGACCCGCTGCGCGCGCAGCTCGGCAAGCCGGTGTTCGCCCAGGTCTGCGCGGCCTGCCACGGCGCCGACGGCAAGGGCAACCCGGCGCTCGGCGCGCCCAACCTCACCGACGACGTCTGGCTCTACGGCAGCTCGCTCGCGACCATGATCGAGACGGTGTCCAAGGGGCGCGGCAGCGCGGGCACGGTGAGCCGCATGCCGGCGCACAAGGACCTGCTCGAGCCGGCCAAGATCCAGCTCCTGGCGGCCTACGTGTACGGCCTGTCGCATCCCGCGGGCAAGTGAACCAAAGCCATCCAGGGGCCGCCGCGCCCCAGGAGATCGCCCTCTACGAGATACGGCGCAAGGTCTATCCGCGCGCCGTCCACGGGCTCTTCGCGCGCTGGCGCTGGGCGCTGGTGTTCGCCACGCAGGCGGTGTTCTACCTCCTGCCCTGGCTGCAATGGAACGGCCGCCAGGCGGTGCTGTTCGACCTGGGCGCGCGCCGCTTTTTCGTGTTCGGCTGGGTGTTCTGGCCGCAGGACATCATCTACCTTGCGGTGCTGCTGATCCTGTCGGCGCTGGCGCTGTTCCTGTTCACCGCCATCGCCGGGCGGCTGTGGTGCGGCTACGCCTGCCCGCAGACCGTCTACACCGAGATCTTCCTGTGGATCGAGCGCAAGATCGAAGGCGACCGCCTCGCGCGCATCCGGCTCGACGCCGCGCCGATGTCGCTGCAGAAGCTGGTCGTCAAGGCGTTCAAGCACACCTGCTGGCTGGCCATCGCGCTGTGGACGGGTTACACCTTCGTCGGCTACTTCTCGCCCATCGGCGACCTCGGGGTGCGCGCCATCACCTGGCAGCTCGGCGCCTGGGAGATGTTCTGGATCCTGTTCTACGCCTTCGCCACCTACGGCAACGCGGGCTTCATGCGCGAGCAGGTGTGCAAGTACATGTGTCCCTACGCGCGATTCCAGGGCGTGATGTTCGACCGCGACACGCTCACCATCACCTACGACCCGGGACGCGGCGAGCCGCGCGGCGCGCGCGCCCGCACGGCCGACCGCGCGGCCAGGGGGCTCGGCGACTGCGTCGACTGCGGCATCTGCGTGCAGGTCTGCCCCACCGGCATCGACATCCGCGAGGGGCTGCAATACGAGTGCATCGGCTGCGCGGCCTGCGTCGATGGATGCGACCAGGTGATGGACAGGATGGGCTACCCGCGCGGGCTCATCCGCTACACCACCGAGAACGCGCTGGAGAAGAACCTCTCCACGCGCGACATCTGGCGGCGCATGGCGCGCCCGCGCGTGATCGCCTATGCGGCGCTGCTCGTCCTGATCACCGCGGCCTCGGTCACCGCGCTGGCGTTGCGCAATCCGCTTCGCGTCGACGTCATCCGCGACCGCGGCGCGCTGGCGCGCGAGGTCCAGGAGCACATCGAGAACGTGTACCGCCTGCAGATCATGAACACCGACGAACGCGCGCGCCGCTTCACCCTCCGCGCCGAGGGGCTCCCCGGGCTCGCGGTGGTGGGCGTCGAGCAGCCGGTCGAGGTCGACGCGGCCGGCACGCGGCTCCTGCCGCTGCGCCTCCAGCTGCCTGCCGGGCAGGCAGGCAGCGACGCGGCGCATGGCCCGGGCGCGCATCGCATCACGCTTGTCATCGAGGCCGTCGACGAACCGGGGGTGATCCGACATGAGCAATCCAGCTTCATCATCCCGCGCTGAGCCGACCGTCGCGCGCGCGACGATGCCCGGCCGGAGTGGCCCCGCGCAGGACGCGCCGCGCCGACGCGCGGGACTCGCGCCCTGGCTGCTGTTCGGCGGTCCCGGGCTGGTGGTGGTCGCGTCGATCGCCACCTGGGTGATCGCCGCGCGTTCCGACGACGGCGTGGTGAGCAACGACTATTACCGCCTGGGCCTGCTGGTCAACCGCCGCATCGCGGCCACGCCCTCCACCGAGCTGCCGCCGAAACACGCGACCCTCGTGGCCGCGGCGGATGGCCGCCTGTCGCTGTCGGTGGACGCGGGCAGCAGCGCCGCGCTGCCCGCCGCGTCGTGGACGCTGACCATCGTCGACCCGGCGGTGCAGGGCGCGGGCCGTGCCACGCGCGTCACGCTCGAGCCCGATGCCGGAACATGGCGCGGGACGTTGCCGGTGCTGTCGCCGGGGCGCAAGGTGGTCACGCTGGCGAGCGCGCGCTGGCAATTCCCGGTGACGGTGCTCGCCGGCGGCGAATGGACGGCGCTGGAGTTCGGGGCCGCGGGGCCGCGCACATGAGCATCCGGCCTCTCGCCACCGATGGCGACCTGCACGCCGACCCCCGTGGACGCATCGCGATCCGCGTGATCTGGCCCGCGTTCCTCACCGCCATCGCCGCCGAGGCGATCTTCTTCACGATCTTCGATCCCTTCGAGCTCCACTTCTTCGGCGCGCCGCTCGACTGGTCGCGGCAGGCGATCTACACGCTGGGATTCTTCGGCTTCTGGGCGCTGGGTTGCGCGTCGTCGGCGATCACGGTCTGGCTGGAGCGTTCCGCCAGCGCGATCAACCGCTGCCCCTGGCCCGCCGAGCGGCGGCCTCCCGGCTGCCCGGGCGAGTGCGCGGTGCCCCGCGCCGGCGCGGCGGACGAAAGCGATGCGCGGCGTTAGCCGCGTGGTTGCAGTGCCGGTGGTCGGGGTGCCGGCGGTCGCGGCATCGGCGGGCGCGGGGCCGCGGTCAGGAGGCGCGCCCGGCGAGCTGCGAGAGCGCGTCGACGTCGAGCAGCTTCACCTCGCGCCCCTGGCCGTTCAGCTGCACCAGGCCTTCGGCCTGCAACCGCGACAGCAGGCGGCTCACGGTTTCGAGCTTGAGCCCCAGGTAGCTGCCGATTTCCTCGCGCGTCATGCGCAGCACGAACTCGGTGCCCGAGTAGCCGTGGCTGCGATAGCGCTCGCCCAGGTCGAGCAGGAAGCTCGCCACGCGCTCCTCGGCCCGCATGCTGCCCAGCATCAGCATGGTGCGTTGCTCGCTGTTCACCTCCTGGGACAGGAAGCGCATCAGGTTGCGCTGCAGCGCGGGGTGCTCGCGCGCGAGGGGCTCGATCTCCTCGAAGGGGAACGGGCAGACCTCGCTGTCCTCGAGCGCGACCACCGTGCAGCCGTGCGAACGGTTGGCGATGCCGTCGAGGCCGACGATGTCGCCGAGGATGTGATAGCCCGTGACCTGCTCGCGGCCCTCGGGCGCCAGCAGCGTGGTCTTGAGCGAGCCGAAGCGCACCGCGTACAGCACCTCGAAGTCGTCGCCGGCGCGGTACAGCGCCTCGCCGCGCCGGAGCCGCCTGCGCGGGCCCATCGCCTTGTCGAGGGCGTCGAGCGCCGCGGAGTCGAGGCCGATGGGCATGCACAGCTCGCGCAGGCTGCACTGCGCGCAGCGCGCCCGGGTGTCGGCCACGAGCCGTGCGACCGGGGAGCAGGGCGGGTCGGAACTCGCCGCGGCGATATGGAGCGGAGGGCTGGACATGGATGCTGCGCCGCGCGCACTGCGCCGCGGTCGCTTGGGGTCATTCTACCTGCGCCGCCCCGGCCCGCCAGGCGATGGCGGCGCGGCGAGGGCGCGGCGTGCTGAACCCGGCACTGGCGGCGAGCGCTGCCCTGGTGGGGCTCGCCAGCGCAGCGCATTGCATGACCATGTGTGGCGCCTTCTCGGTGGCCCTGGCGCAGCGGGGGCCGTCGTCGCCGCTCCTGCCGGGGCGCCGGCTGCGGCGGCTCGAGGCACTCACCCACGCCGGCCGGCTCACCACCTACGCCGTGATGGGCGCGCTGGCGGGCGGGCTCGGCGCGGCCGTGCTCGACCGGCCGTGGGTAGTTCCGGCGGAGCGCGCCGTGTACGTCCTCGCCAACGCCCTGCTGCTGCTCGTCGCCTTGTCGATGGCGACCGGCGTGCGCGCCTACGCGCCGCTGGCGAGGGCCGGCGCGGCGATTTCCGTGCGCGTCGCCTCGCTGCTGGGGCCGTGGTCGCGCAACGCGCCCGCCGGGGCCGCACGCTACGCCATGGGGACGGCCTGGGGCCTCGTGCCCTGCGCGGCGATCTACAGCATGCTGCCCGTCGCCCTCTTCGCCGGCGGCGTCGCCGAAGGCGCGTTGCTGATGGGCATCTTCGGCGCTGCCACGCTGCCCACGTTCTGGGTCGCCGGGACGCTGCAGGCGCGGCTGCGCCGGCACCTGGGCGAGCGCGGCTGGAGGCTCGCCGCCGCCGCCGCCATCGCCGCGCTGGGGAGCTTCGGCGTGTGGCGGGCGCTGACGGCCAGCGACGAGCTCGCGCGCGGGCTGTTCTGCGCCGCCTGAAGCGCCGTCATCCCACTCCCGTCATCCCCGCGAAAGCGGGGACCCGGTTGTGCCGTTGGCTCTGTCACTGCGGCATCTGGCAATCGCAGCCGCCTGACGCAGATCGGCGAAGCGTGCGACGGCCATCGGGGGCTCGGTCCCCGCCTTCGCGGGGATCGCGATACCCCCGGCTCAGGCCTGAGCCCCCGACGTCCGCCGCGCCGATCTGCATCAGGCGACCACGATTGCACTCCGGCGGGGCACTAGCTTCGCCATGCCAGTCAAGCAGGGCGTCTGCACGCGTGTCTGACGTGGCAGTCCTGCAGGCCCAGGGCAGTCTTGCGAGCCGTGGCGACCATACGGTAGCCCACGGGCAAGCGTATCTGCGGAAGCCGCAAAGCTCGTGGCGTGCGTGTCGCCCGGCGCGTCGGACACCGGGGCTCGGCCCGGAGCCGGGTGTATCGCGAGGACCGAGACCCGGTGGCCGGCGCACGTTTCGCCGGGCGACATGCACGACGCGAGTTTGCGCGGGTCGACGCAATACCGTTGCCAAAGGCGATGGGTCCCCGCTTTCGCGGGGATGACGGTCTCTACAGGGTTGACGGTCTTCACGGGGATGACGGTCTCTACGGGGATGACGGTTTTTGCGGGGATGACGGCTTCCGCGGGGATGACTGGACGGTTGGTAAAATCGACCGTTTGCATCCCGCGCCCCTGCGCCTGCCATGCCCCAGTCCCTCGAATTCACCGGCGAGCGCTTCGTCCCGGGAATCCCCGGCGAGATCGAGCTCGAGCACGTCCATCGCTACGCCTTCGCGCGTGCGCTGGTGGGCGGCCGCCGCGTGCTCGACTGCGCCTGCGGGGAGGGCTATGGCAGCGCGCTTCTCGCCGGCGTGGCGCGCGAGGTCGCGGGGGTGGACATCGACGCCGTCACGCTCGCGCACGCGCGCCAGCGCTACGAGGCCATCGCCAACCTGAGCTGGCACTGCGCCTCGGCCGCGGCCCTGCCGTTCGCCGACGGCAGCTTCGAGGCGATCGTCTCCTTCGAGACCCTCGAGCACCTGCCGCTCGACCTGCAGCGCGCCATGCTCGCCGAGTTCGCGCGCGTGTTGGCGCCGGGCGGCCTGCTGGTGCTGTCCTCGCCCAACCGCGTCGAGTATTCCGACAAGCGCGGCTACCGCAATCCCTTCCACCTCCACGAGCACGACCGCGCCGAGCTCGACGCGCTGCTCGAGCCCGCGTTCCCGGCACGCATCACCTGGCACCAGCGCGTCTGGCTCGGCTCGCTGCTGTGGCGCGAGGATGCGGCGGGCGCGACCGCGGCCGACGCGTTGATCGGCGGCAGCGCCGGCGTCGAGGCGGCGGGTGCGCCGCCGGCGATGTACTACGTGGTGCTGGCGGCGCGCGACGCGCGAGACCTGCCGTCGTCGGCCCCGCCGCTGTCGCTGCTGGGCGATCGCGGGGGCGCCGAGCACGCGCGGCTGGAGGCGCAGGGCGCCGAGGTCGTGCGGCTGGACGCGCTCCTGGGCGAGCGCACCGCGGCGCTCGACCGCGCCAGCGAGCACGTCATGCACCTCGAGTCGCTGGTGGCCTTCCGCGAGGGCCTGATCGTGGAACGCGACGCCGCGCTGCAGCGCCACGACGCCGAGAGGGCGAGGCTCGACGGACTGCTCGACGAGCAGCGCGGCTGGTCGAAGCACCTCGAGGCCGATGTCGCCTCGCTCAACGAGGTCCTGCGCGAGCAGGAGCGCAGCCTCGCGGCGCAGGAGCGCATCATCGCCTACCGCGCCGGCGCGCGGTGGTGGCTCGAGCTGCCGTGGCTGCGCCTGCGCGGCGCGTGGCGCCGCATGCGCGGGTCCTGAGGCGCCGTGGTCGACGCAGGCACCGGGTCGCGGACCGCGCGGCGGGCGGGCACGGCCCCGCGCAGGATCGACATCGTCGTTCCCGTGTACAACGCGCCCGACGACGTCGCGCGCTGCGTCGACAGCGTGCTGCGCCACACCGAGGCGCGGCATCGCCTGACGCTCATCGACGATGCCTCGCCCGATGCGCGCATCGTGCCGCTGCTCGAATCGCTGGCCGCGCGCGACCCGCGCGTCCAGGTGCTGCGCAATGCGCAGAACCTCGGCTTCACCGGTACCGCCAACCGCGGCATGGCACTGTCGCGCGACGACGTCGTGCTGCTCAACTCCGACACCCTGGTGAGCGAAGGCTGGCTGGAGGCGCTGGTCCGCTGCGCCGACAGCGACCCTTCGATCGGCACCATCACGCCGTTCTCCAACAACGCCGAGATCCTCTCCTGGCCGCGCTTCTGCGAGGACAACGCCTGGCCCGAGGGCGCCGACCCCACGCCAGTGGCGCGCGCCTTCGCGCGCTTCGCCGTGCCGAGCTACCCGGACCTGCCGACCGGCGTGGGCTTCTGCTTCTACGTCCGCCGCGCGCTGCTCGACGCCATCGGCACCTTCGACACCGTGTTCGGCGCGGGCTACGGCGAGGAGAACGACTTCTGCCTTCGCGCGGCCGCGCACGGCTGGCGCAACGTCGCGGCCGACGACGCGTTCGTCGCGCACACCGGGGCGCGCTCGTTCAGCGCGTCCAAGCAGGCGCTGGTCGCGCGCAATTCGCGCATCCTCGCCGAACGGCACCCCGGCTACGACGCCATGGTGCAGCGCTACATCGCAGCGGACCCGCTGCGGCCGCTGCGCGAGGCCGCGCGCAGCGCCGAGGGCGCGCTCGCCTCGCCCGGGCTCGGCGTGCTGCACGTGATCCATCACCACGGCGGGGGCACCGAGGCGCATGTGCGCACGCTGGTCGACGCCTCGCGAGGGCGCCGCCGGCACTTCCTCGCGGTGGCGGTCGGCGAGCGCTGGCAGGTCGAGGAGCACCGCGCCGACGGCAGCGTCGCGTCCTATGCGTTCGCGCGCCGCGCGGGCGAGCGCTGGGACGCGTTCGTGGGCGGTCTGTGCGCGAGCTTCTCGATCGGCCTCGTTCACCTGCACAACATCTCGGCCTGCCGCGAGGGGATCCTCGAGGCCCTGCGCACGCTCGACCTTCCCTTCGGCTACACCGTGCACGACCTCAATTTCGCCTGCCCGACCATCACCTTCCTCGACGACACGGGACGTTACTGCGGCGCGGTGACCGACGACGCGGCCTGCGCGCGCTGCCTCGGTGCGCAGCGCGCGTTCGCCGGCATCGACATCGCTGCCTGGCGCGAGGCGCATCGCACGCTGGTGGCGCGCGCGGCCTTCGTGATCGCGCCGTCGCAGTGGGCCGCCGATACCTTCGCGCGCTACTTCGGCCGCGTGCCGGTGGTCGTGGCGCACGGGGTCACGGAACCGCCGCCCGTGCCGCCCGCGCGGCTCGCGCTGCCGCTGCCGCGCGACGGCGCGCGAGTGGTCGCGGTGCTGGGCGCGGTGGGCCCCGACAAGGGCGCGCGCCGGCTGGAGAACCTGGTCGCGCTGGCGCGCGAGGCGCGGCTGCCCCTGCGCTTCGTGCTGATCGGTTACCTCGACCGCGAGCACGGCCCCTGGCAGAGCGGCGACGCCGCCTTCACGGTGCACGGGCGTTACGCGCCGGGCGAGCTCCCCGCGCTGCTGCGAGATTACGGCGTCGACCTCGTGCTGTTTCCCTCCGAGGGCCCCGAGACCTTCAGCTTCACGCTGTCGGAGGCCTGGGCCGCGGGGCTGCCGGCGCTGGTGCCGCCGATCGGCGCGCTCGCCGAGCGCGCGCGCGAGACCGGCGCGGCGGAGGTGATGACGGAAGGCGAATGGCGCGATGACGCGCGCATGCTCGGCCGCGTGGCGGCGCTGGTCTCGGCACGCTGGGCGCCGGCGAGCCGCGCGCGCCGCCGCGTCGGCCCGCGCGCGCGGCGTGCCCCTGCGCGGCGCCGCGGCCATGGCCGCCGACACCCTGGCGCTCGACGACACGGCGGCACCCGCGCGCGAAGCGCCCCGCGCCTTCGCGCCGCTCGACGCCGCGCGCGTACGCGATGCGCTGGGGTATCGTCCCTGGCATCCGCCCGCCGTGGCCGCGGAGGTACTGCGCGCGCGGCGGTCGCTGCGCACCCGCGTCGCCCGGCTGGCGATGCGCCTCCGCCGCAGCGGCCTCGGCGAGCGGCTCTACGCGTCGCTGCCGCCGTGGCTGGTCGACGCGCTGAAGGCGAGGTTGCGCTGATGGCCCTTTCCTATGACGACTGGAAGAACCGCGCGCGCGAGCACCTCGACCAGGGCCGCGTCGTCGACGCCTTCGCCTGCTTCGGCAAGGCCTCGCGCATGAAGCCGAACGCGCCCGCGCCGCACATGGGCATGGCCGAGGCGCTGTGGCGCCTCGATCGCCCCGCGCAGGCGCTCGCGACCTGGCGCGCGCTGGTGCAACGCAAGCCCGACTACCTGCCGGCGTGGATGGCCCTCGCCGAGGCGTCGGCGCTGACGCGCGACCTCGGCGGGGCGCGCGAGGCCGCGACGCAGGTGCTCGCGGTGCAGCCGCGCGAGCCGAGGCTCGCGCTGATCGGCGCTGGGGCCTCGCTGGCCGACGCGGCGCGCGCGCCTTCGGCGGCGCGCGAGCTCGCCGAGCTGCACGACGATCCCTCCGCCGTGGCGCTGCTGCGGGCGACCGGTGGCCCGTGCCGTCGCGCTGGGCCTGGCGCGCCTCGATCCCGCGCTGGCCGCGCCGCTGCGCGCGCGCATCGCCGTGCTCGGCGGCGAGCTCCCGCTGGCGCTCGCGGCCGAGGCGCGTACACCTCGACGACGGGGCGCTGAAGGCGTCGCCGGCGGCGACGTGGCGGCCGTCGACGTGGAGAGCCTGCGCGTGATGGCGCGACGGGTCGTCGAAGCGGTGTCGGCGGGCGCCGCGCCCGCCGCCGACCGCCTCGCGCTGGCGCACGCGGTGGCGCGGCGATACGGCGAGCTGGTGGCGATCCAGGACGCGCCGCAGGCGGCGCTGGCATGGCCGGTGCGCGGCGCAGGCGCGAAGGCACGCGTGCTGGTGCTCGCCGATGCCGATGCGCTCGACGCGCCGGGGTCGCCGTGGCGCGCGTTCATGACCGCATTGGCCGTCGAGGCGCCGCGCGTCGAGGCGGGCGTGGCGGTGTTCGGCGACGCGCAGCGCGTGGTGGACGCGCTCGCCGCGCTGCCGGCCCCCGCCGGGCAGCCCGCGCTCGCGGCGCGCGTCACGCAGCTTCCCGAGCTTCCCGACGCCGAGTCCGCACGCGCGCTCGCCGCCTTCGATCCCGACCTCGTCGTCGACCTGACCGCGCTCGCGCGACCAGTGCGGCACGCTGCTCGCGCAGCGGCCCGCGCGGCGCGCCCTGGCGGTGCCGGGTGGCGATCGCGCTGGCCGCGCCGCTCGTCGACACCGTGCTGCCGGACAACGAGGGTGGGCTTCGCGTGGCGCTCGCGGCCGAGATCGACCGCGTGCTGGCGGCTCCGGCGCTCGAGGTTCCCGCGGACGTGCTGCGTGCCCGCCTCGACGAGGCCGTGGCCGCGCACCGCGCCGCGGATCGCGGCGCGCGCGCACGCTACGACGCCGTGATCGCGGTCGCGCCCTGGCACGCGCAGGCGCTGTTCCTGCGCGGCACGCTGCGCCGCGACGGCGGCGATCCCGAGGGGGCGGCGGCCGACTTCGCGCAGGCGCTGGCGCATGCGCCGGGTGACGCGCCCTCGGCGCTCGCGCGCGTCCAGCTCCACCTCGACCATGGACAGGTCGCCGAGGCGCGCCGCGCGATCGACGCGGCGCTCGCCGCGGCGGCGGTGCCGACCCGCATGCCGCCGGCGCTGTCGCGTGCCGAGGGGCACGTCGCGCTGGCCGGGCACGACGCGCCGGCCGCGATCAACGCCTTCGCGCGCGCGCTGGCCGCCGAGCCGCTCGACGCCGAGACGCACTACAACCAGGGCGTGGCGCTGCAGCTCGCGCGCCACCTGGCCGACGCGGCACGCGCCTACCAGCGTGCGATCGACCTGGCACCCACGCTGGTCGACGCGCATTTCAACCTGGGCGTGGTGTTCGACGAGATGGGTGAGCCCGACGCCGCGATCTCGGCGCTCGAGTACGTGCTGTCGGTCGAGCCGCGGCGCGCCGAGGCCCATCGTGCGCTGCTCAACGTGCTGGCGCGCCACGAGCGCGGCGCGCAGTGGATGGCCGCGTTCGAGCGCTTCGAGCGCAACTGCCCGGACGCGCTCGGCCTCGTCGCCAACGCCCTCGAGTTCTACCAGTACCGCGGCAACTACGCCAAGGTGCAGCAGTACGTCGAGCGCCTCTCGCGCGGCGACTTCAAGCCCGCCAGCGAGACCGACCTCGTCGACTCGCTCGAGCAGCTCCTGTACCTGATGCTGTTCCACGACATCGCGCCGGGCACGCAGTACGCGTTGTATGCGACCTACGACACCGCCGCCCGCCATGTCTACGGCGCGGCCTTGCCGCGTCCGGCGACGCGAAGGGCCGGGCGCACGCGCATCGGCTACCTTTCGGCGGACCTGCGCGACCACGTGATGGGGCGGATGATGCTCGACGTGATCCGCCACCACGACCGCGCGCGGCACGAGGTGCTGCTGTTCGCGACCTCCGCGGAGGAGGACGCCGTGACGGCCGCCTTCCGCGAGCACGCCGACGGTTACGCCTCGCTGGCGGGGATGTCGGATGCCGACGCCGTGGCGGCGATCGACGCCGCCGACCTCGACGTGCTCGTCGACCTGTCGACGCACACCCGCGGCGCGCGCCCGGCGATCCTCGCGCGCAAGCCCGCGCGCGTGGCGATCACGCACGTCGCCAGCGCCGGGGCGCTGGGCCTTTCGGCGGTGGACTTCAAGCTCACCGACGCCGTGGCGGACCTCGAGGATGCCGATCGCTTCCACGTCGAGCGGCTGCTGCGGATGGAGGGCTGCGCCTACCCGCTGCGGCGCATCGCGCCCGCCGAGGCCCCGCAGTACACCCGCGAGTCGCTCGGCATCGATCCCGGCGCCGTGGTCATCGGTGCGTTCGTCACGCCGCTCAAGCTGTCGCGCCGCACCACCGCGCTGTGGCGCGAGGTGCTCGAGCGCATTCCCGCCGCGCGCCTCGCCTTCTCGCCCAACGCGGCCTGGCTCGCCGACGCCTATCCCGACATCCTGCGCGCGGCGGGCATCGATGCCTCGCGCATCCTGTGGATCCCGCAGGGGCGCGACGAGGCCACCAACCTCGCGCGCTATCGCATCGTCGACCTCGTGCTCGACCCGATGCCCTTCGGCAACGTCAACGGCACGATCGAGCCGCTGTCGATGGGCGTCCCGGTGGTGACGCTGGCGGGGCAGACGCATGGCGAGCGCACCGGCACCAGCATCCTCACCCACCTCGGCGAGACGCGCACCATCGCCGAGACCGGGCGCGAATACGTCGACATCGCCGTGCGCCTCGCCACCGACGCGGGCTTCATGGCGTCGTTGCGCGCCTCGCTGCGCGAGCGCGTCGCGAGCTCGGAGGCCTTCGATCCCGCGGCATACACGCGCAGGCTCGAGGCGGCGTACGCGGCCGCGCTGGCCGAGGCCGCGACCGGAAAGGAGCGCCATGCCGACGCCCGCTGAGCAGCTTTCGGCCGCCGCGGCGGCGCTCGAGCGCCGCGAGGTGCTCCGGGCGCGCGCCATCGTCGACCCGCTGGCGGCGAACCCCGCGCTCGACCCCGCGACCCGCGCGCGGGCGCTGCACCTCGCCGCGCGCATCGCGGAAGTGCAGGGCGACCTCGACACCACGGTCGCGCGCCTCGAGTCCGCGGCGGCGCTGGTTCCACGCGACGCCCAGCTGTGGGTCGACCTCGGCCTCGCGCTGGCTGCGGGCGGGAATCCCGCGCGTGCACGCCCGGCCCTCGAGCGCGCGCTGGCCCTCGACGCGCGGCAGCCGCGGGTGTGGAACAACCTGGGCTCGGCGCTGTGGGCGCTGGGCGAGCGCGGGCCATCCATCGAGGCGTTCCGGCGCGCGACCACGCTCGCGCCCGACTATGCCCACGCCTTCGCCAACCTCGGGACGGCGCTGCACGAGGCGGGGGACGCGGCGTCGGCCGAGCAGGCGCTGCAGCGCGCGATCGCGCTCGAGCCCGGCAACGTCGGCGCGCTGGCGACGCTCGCCTCCATGCGCCAGCACAGCGGCCAGCTCCCCGAGGCGATCAGGCTGTACATCGAGGCCGTGCGCCGCTCCCCCGGGGATGCCAACCTCTGCGTGCTGCTGGCGCGCGCACTGGCGGCGGCCGACGACGTCGAGGGCGCCCGCCGGGTGTTCGCCGAGGCGCTGCGCCGCGACCCGCGCACGCTGCGCGCGCACATCGGCAACGCGCTGTCGCTTCCCAGCGTCCCCGCCGACGAGGCCGAGGTCGCGCGCAACCGCGCGGGCTACGCCGAGGGCCTGTCGACGCTCGAGCGCGAGCTGCCCGTGGCCGCGCAGGGCCTCGCGCACGACGAGCGCGTCGACGCGCTGCGCTGGTGCAACTTCCTGCTCGCCTACCAGGGCGAGGACGATCGCGAGCTGCAGCGGCGCTATGGGCGGCTCGTCGAGTCGCTGACCGGCGCGGATGCGCCGCCGATGCGGGCCCCGCGCGAGCCGCGCGGCCGCACGCGCGTCTCGTTCGTGTCGTCGTTCTTCCGCGACGGCACGATCGGGCGCTATTTCGCGAGCTGGATCACCGACGTGGACCGCAGCCGCTACGAAGTGGTCGTCTATCACCTGCACCCCGTCGAGGACGCGCTGGTGGCGGGCCTGCGCGGCCATGCCGACGTGTTCCGCGCGCTCACCGGCGCCAAGCCTTCGACGGTGGCGCGCGCGCTCCGCCAGGACGCCCCCGACGTGATCGTCTATCCGGAGCTCGGCATGGACGCGTCGATGTTCGTGCTGGGCTCGCTGCGCCTCGCGCCGCTGCAATGCGCCGGCTGGGGCCACCCGGTGACCACGGGCTTCCCCGCCATCGACCTCTTCTTCACCAGCGACGCCATGGAGCCGCCCGGCGGCGAGCAGCATTACACGGAGACGCTGGTGCGACTGCCGGGCATCGGCACGCGCTACGCCATGCCCGAGGCCCCGCTCGCGCTGTCGCGCGCCGAGCTGGACCTGCCCGAGGACCGCGTGCTGTTCCTGTGCCCGCAGTCGGTGTTCAAGATGCATCCCCGCGACGATGCGCGGCTCGTCGAGGTGCTGAGGCGCGTGGAGGGCACGATGCTGGTGCTGTTCGCCGACCCCAACCCCTTCCTGCAGCAGCGCTTCCAGCAACGGTTCGTGCGCAGCCTCGACGAGGCCGGCGTCGACCCCGCGCGCGTGCTGGCGCTGCCGTCCATGCGGCACGACCGCTACATGGCGGTGAACGCCGCCTGCGACGCCATGCTCGACACCTCGCGCTGGTCGGGCGGCAACACCTCGCTCGACGCCATCGCCGCCGGCCTTCCCATCGTCACGCAGCCGGGGACGCTGATGCGCGCGCGGCAAAGCGCGGGCATGCTGCGGCTGATGGGCCTCGACGCGCTGGTCGCCGGCGACGACGAGGCCTTCTACGCGCTGGCCGCACGCCTTGCGCGCGACCGCGCGTTCCGCGACGCGCAGTCGCGTGCCATGGTCGAGGCGCGCGCGCGGATCTTCGACGACCCGGCGCCGGTGCCCGCGCTGTATCGGGCGATCGACGCGGCGCTCGCGGCCCGGCGCGGCTGAGCCGCGGCGCCGCGCGTCAACGCCCGCCCGCGAGCCTTTGCCGCAGCCCCTCGGCCAGCGCGGCGACGACGCCGTCCCAGTCGCCGGCCCGCGCCTGGCGGAAGAGCCGTGCCTGCGGATACCAGGGCGTGGCCGTCGTGCCCACTCCCCAGCGCCAGTCGGCCGAATACGGCAACATCAGCCACAGCGGCCTGCCCAGTGCGCCGGCGAGGTGCGCGTTGGCGGTGTCGACGCTGATCACGAGGTCGAGGCAGTCCACCAGCGCCGCCTTGTCGTCGAAGTCGTGGCGCGCCTCGCACTCGACCAGCGCGCGCGCCTCGGGAACGCCCGCCACCTCCTGCTCGCCGTCGCGATGCTGCAGCGAGTACAGCGCGAGGCCCTCGATGCCGAACAGCGGGGCGAGGCGCGCGAGCGGGCAGGAACGCCGGCGGTCGTTACCGTGGCGCGCGTTGCCCGCCCAGGAAAGGCCGACGCGCAGCCGCGCGGGCCGCGCCTCGACGAAGGCCCGCCAGCGATCGACGCGCTCGCGCGCCGCGCGCAGGTAGGGGATCGGCCGCGTCACCGCGCCGGGGTCGTCACCGAGGACCAGCACCGCGGGCGCCGACAGCAGCGGCAGCTCGAAATCGGCGGCGGGTGGCGGGGTTCCGCGCGGTACCACGGCCGTCACACCGGGTGCCGTGGCGAGCAGCGATGCGAGCGGGGGTAGTGCTTCGAGCACCACCCGCGCGCCACGCGCCGCGAAGTCCTGCGCGAAGCGCACGAACTGCATGGCATCGCCGAAGCCCTGTTCGCAGCGCAGCAGCAGCGTCCTGCCGTCGAGCGCCTCGCCGGCGTAGCGTGGGGCGAGCGGCGTCGACCTGCCGCCGGTGAGCGCGTCGAGCGCGAGCCTCGCGTCGTAGGCCGGCCAGCCTTCGGAGGCGCGGCCCGACCCCAGCAGCGCGATGGCGAGGTTCCAGCGCGCCTCGGCGAAGTCCGGGTGGATCGCCAGCGCGGCGCGGTAGGCGTCGACCGCCTCCGCGTGGCGGTTCGCCTCGACCAGCGCGAGGCCGAGGTTGTTGTGCGCGATCGCATGGCGCGGCGCGAGTGCGATCGCCCGGCGATGCGCGTCGATCGCGTCGTCGACGCGATCGAGCGCCAGCGCGACCCGGCCCGCATTGTTGTGGAACTCGGCTTCGCCGGGCGCCAGCGCGAGCGAGCGCGAGACCAGCGGCTGCGCGGCCGCGGCGTCGCCGCGCTGGAAGGCCAGCACGCCGAGGTAGTGCGTGGCGACGGCCTGCGAAGGGTCCGCCGCAAGTGCCTCGCGATAGGCGCGCTCGGCGAGCGCGAGGTCGCCCCGCCGATGCGCGGCGAGGCCGGCGTCGGCACGCGCGCGGGCAGCGGCGGCCGGCGGCTGCGCCGGCGGTGGCGCAGTGGCTTCGCGCGGCCCGCCCTGCGTGGCATCGCGCGCCTGCGCGGCATCGCGCGCCTGCGATGCCGCGCCCACGGCACCCGCGGCGCCGTGGCATTCCTTGTAGCGCTTGCCGCTGCCGCAAGGGCAGCGGTCGTTGCGCCGCGTGCCCGCGTAGGGATCGCGCCCCGCCGCGCGCCCCGCTTCCGCGGACGCGGCGGCGGCCTCGGCCTGCGCGGGGTCGGCAGCGAGGATGCGCGAGGCCAGCGCCGCCACCGCGAGCCACTGGCCCAGCGCGCGCGCGTTGCGCATGAGCTGCAGGCATTGCGGCGAGCGCGCGATGGCGTCGCTGAACGACGGCACCAGCGCCGCGAGCTCGTGCTGCGGCATCACGTGGACGAAGTTGTACAGCGCGTGGAAGCCGAAGGTCGTGGCGCGCGGATGCGCCACCTCGAACGAGAAGCGGTCGGCCAGCGCTTCGCTGCCGAAGCGGACGCCGTGCTCGCGCTCGAGCAGCGGGCGAAAGCGCCGGCCGATCAGCTCGTCCTCGGGCTCGTCGCCGGCGATGCGCGGGTCGGCCAGCGCCTCGAGAAGCCTTCGCGAGCGCAGCGAGAAGCCGCCGTTGCCCACCGTCATGCCGTCGGTGTGCCAGAACCAGCGCGCGCCGAGGTAGTCGCAATCGAGGAAGGCGTCGTCCCAGCGGTCGGGGTGCAGCACGTAGCCGTCCCACTGCACCAGCAGCACGTGCGAGGAGCGCACGTGCTGCGCGAGCCCCTTCAGCACCAGCCGCGAGTAGTCGTCGCGCGAGGCGATGCGCACGGCCGGCACGACGTCGACGCCCGGCGGCGCCTCGATGCCAGGCGGCAGCGCGTCGGTGAGCAGCACCGCTCGCGCGAAGCGGACCCCTTCCATCGAGCGCGCCAGCGCGCGCAGCGCCAGCGCGTGGTTCGCGGTGTCGGCCGCGAGCAGCGTGACGTCGGGAAGCTCGAGCACTGCGCGGACCGTCAGGCGGGTGCAGGTCCCGGCGGCGTGGAAGGTGGCGGCGGCACCGCTGCCTCGTCCTCCCGCGGCCGCGCGCGCTCGCGTGCCTCGGTCCACTCGCGGAACAGCAGCATCAGCCACACCACCACCAGCGGCACCAGGTGCAGGATGGCGCGGTTGACGGTGGTCTGGGTGTCGACCCATTCGCGTGCGTTGGTGAAGGCGAACACGAACATCAGGAAGGCGGCGCCGGTGGCGACCAGCACCGTCATGGGTACGACGCGCGGCGCGAGTGACTGGCGCGCGCCGACCAGCGCGCAGGCGAACACCGCGTACCAGAGGATGTTCCAGTTGCCGAGCATGAACAGGCTCTCGAACAGGCCGTTCCAGGGTGGCGCGAAGTCGAGGTGGAAGGTGTAGCCGCCGATCTTCACCGACGACTGCGCGAGCACCAGCACCGCCACGAACGCCAGCGCGAGCCCGGCGCCGACGATGCGCAGGCCGCGCCGCGGCGCGAGCAGCATCACCAGCGGTGCCACCAGCGTCAGCAGCCACACCAGCCCCGGGTTCTTGATCGTGGGGCAGGCGACCGCGAAGAGCAGCGCCACGGCGATGTCGGCGCGCGCACGGGTGCGCGCGGCGTGCAGCAGGGCCAGCGCGGCGACGGTGAAATACGCCGCCATCGGAAGATCCGCGTAGCCTGCCAGCGAGACGTGCACGTTGGCGAGCGGCAGCGTCGCCACCAGCGTTGCGCCCGCCAGCGACGCCATCACCCCGAAGTCCAGACGCCGCAGCGCGCCGAACACCGCCAGCGTCAGCGCAAGCGACAGCGTCCACCAGGGCAGGTTCATCTGCGCGTCGTTCCAGTGGCCCATCAGCAGCGACGAGTAGACCTGCCAGAGCGGTACGGTGGCGGGGTAGGCGGGGGATGCGTCGGTGTAGTAGGCGCCGCCCGCGGCGAGCCATTGCTCGATGCCGACGAAGGGCACGAGGTGGCGGAGCTCGAACCACACCTTGGCCTTGGTCGCCCATTGCACCCAGGCGTCCCAGGGATAGAGCGGCTGCAGCGCGACGTCGGCGAGCATCAGCGCGTAGCGCAGCGCGAGCCAGGCCACCAGCGCCAACCCCGCCCGGCGCTGCCACGCCGGCAGGTCGCGCAGGGCCACGGCGGCCATGAGCTGCTTCGGCAGGGCGCGCGGCGAAAGCCGCCCGCGCCGCACCGCCAGCCACGCGAGGCCGAGCGCGGCGAGGACGCAGGGCAGGAACACCGAGGCCACGCCGAGGGTGATGCCCGCGGCCGACACCGCGCGCATCCACACCGTGACCAGGAAGGCGCCCGCGAGGTAGCCGGCGCCCAGCGTCCACGCGGCCTCGCCGGGCGCCGGCGTCGACGAAGCCTCCGCTGTCGCGAGGTTGCGCAGCAGCAGCGCGCCCATCGCCCAGACGACGAGCCAGCCGGCGAGGACGATGACGAGGTCGCTCATGGGGCGCTCATTGGGCGAGGAACAACGCGGCGCCGTGCGCGTCGAGGAGCTTCAGCTCGGCGGAGATCGGCGGGTTGCCGTCCCAGCGCAGCATCTTCTGCGCGGCGTCGTACTGCACGCCGCGGCGGTGGTAGACGAGGATCCAGTCGCCGGGCTTGATCCAGGCGGGCGGTGCGACGAAGTCGCGGAAGGCCTCGAACTGCACGTTGTGCGGATAGAGGTGGTAGGCGGCGCGCCCGCGGAAGTAGTGCTCGCCGGCCGCCACGAACACCCGCGCCGGCGCCTTCGGCATGATCGCGCGGGCCTTCTCGATGAAGGCGTAGAGCTCGCCGTCCTCGGCGGCGCGGTGGCGCTCCTCGGGCGTCTTGCCGGCGTAGGTGGCCGCGAGGAGCCGCGTCTCGCGCGCGAGGTTCACCGCCCAGCGCAGGTCGACCAGCAGCCAGGCGGCGAGGAACAGGCCCCCGATCGAGCAGGCGAGCCCGAGTCCCGTCCGCAGCGCGCCGCGCCCGAATCGCCACAGGACGAGCAGCACCGCCGCGGCGATCAGGAAGGCCACGCCGGCGTAGGCCGGCAGCGGCAGGTCCTGGGCGTCGGCGCCGCCGGTGAGGGTGTTGATGGACGCGCCGTTGAAGGGCTCGAAGGTCACCCATTCGGCGAGCCGCTCCCGCAGGTAGTCGGCTGCCGACAGCGGTCGTGCGACCACCGCCTCGACCTTGAGCGGCGCGTCGAGCGGCGCGCGCACCGCCAGCGCGATGCCCTTCACCCGTCCCACCCACGCCGGGTTTCGCGCGAGCACGAAGGGGCGCACCTCGCCCGCCTCGACCACGCCGTTGGCGATGCTGGTGCGCCCGCCGCCCACGTCGGTCTTCCACAGCAGGCGGACCTCGGCGTTGTCGGGGATGCCCTTCAGGCGCCAGTCGATGCCGAGGTACTGGTCGCTGCGGAAATCGGTGTTGAGGGTGATCACCGTGGTGCCGTTCTCGCCGGGCGAACTCACCAGCAGCGCGCCGGACCTGACCTCGCCCGTGCCCTGCGCCAGCGCCATGTCCGCTGGCGTGAAGACGCGTTGCGAGGCGCGCGTGAACCACGCGCCGGGCACCACCACGGCGAGGTAGGCGGCGAACAGCAGCAGCCCCGACAGCGCCGCCACGCCGGCGGTGATCGCCACGCCTCGCTTCAGTGGGCGTTGCGGCTCTTCAGGATGTGCCAAAGGGTCAGCGCCAGGATGCGGAGGTCGAACCACAGCGACCAGCGGTCGATGTAGTAGAGGTCGTATTGTATGCGGCGGGCGAGGTCGCTATCGCCGCGCAGGTCGTTCACCTGCGCCCAGCCGGTGATGCCGGCCTTGACGAGGTGCTTCTGCATGTAGCCCGGGATCTCCGCGCGGAAGCGCGCGACGAACTCGGGACGCTCGGGACGCGGTCCCACCAGCGACATGTCGCCGCCGAGCACGTTGAGGAGCTGCGGCAGCTCGTCGAGGCTGTAGCGGCGCAGCAGCCGCCCGAAGGGCGTCGCGCGGTCCTCGCCGTGGCGCGACCACACCGCCCCCGACGCCGCTTCAGCGGCCACCGGCATGGTGCGGAACTTGAGCATGGTGAAGCTGCGC
Organism: Casimicrobiaceae bacterium; assembly: GCA_044226535.1. GTDB lineage: Bacteria > Pseudomonadota > Gammaproteobacteria > Burkholderiales > Casimicrobiaceae > VBCG01. The sequence goes on from JBGAGT010000007.1 coordinate 141,249, forward strand.
GCGTTCTCGGTGACCCGCTGCTGGCGGTAGAGCACCGGCCCGCGCGACGTGGCCTTGATGCAGGCGGCGATCAGCAGCATCAGCGGCAGCGCGAGCACGAACAGGAGCGACCCCAGGACCGCGTCCTCGACCGCCTTGCCGATTCGCGCGAAGCCCGCCATGGGGCTCGCGGTGAGGGAGACCACGGGGAGCCCCGCGACCTCGCTGAACGAGTGGTTGAGGAGGTGGAAGCCGAAGATGTCCGGCACCAGGCGCACCTCGACAGCGCTCTGGCGGGTCATGTCGAGGATCGCGCGCATGCGCAGCTCGGCCCGCAGGGGGATCGCCAGCCAGACCTGGTCGATGCCGAGCGACTCGACGTCGGACGCCAGCCTGTCGGGCGACCCGAGCACGGGCTTCTGCGCGACGCTGCGACCGTGCAGCGAAGGGTCGTCGTCGTAGTAACCGATGACGTTGAAGCCCGTCCACGACTCGCGGGCCAGCGTCTCGGCGATGCGCGCACCCAGCGCCCCCGCCCCGACGATGGCGATGTGGCGAAGGTTGCGGCCGTTGCGCCGCCAGTGCCGCAGCACGAGGCGCGTGGCGATCCTCGTCGCGGCCAGCGCGGCGAGCCCGGCCACGAACCACGAGGCCATCCACACCCGCGAGATCGACTCGCCGGTCTTGGTGACGAAAAGGCCCGCGACGATGATCGCCGCCACCACCGACCACGCGAGCACGAGGTCGCCGAGCTCGCGCGCCACGCTTTCGCCGCGCTGCGGCTGGTAGAGCTGGAACACCGGGAACACCAGCACGATCGCCAGCGCGCTCACCGCGAGCAGCATCAGGTAGTGGTCGACCAGCGCGCCGACCGGCGGCCGCGCGAGGTAGAGCAGCGCGCCGGTGCACACGGCGAACAGCGGGTCGAGCAGGCGCCCCAGCGTCCTGAACACGCTGGCGTGGGGCTTGAGGAGCGAGCGGGGCATCGCGCGCGATTATGCCGCCGCGGCGCTGCCCGCGCCCACGAAGGCGCGGAATCCCTCCCTGAATCGGCTGCTGTCGAAGCGCAGGGCGTTGCGGCGGCAGGCGCCCGCGTCGATCGGGCGGCCGAGCGACTCGAAGTCGCGCACGGCGGCGGCGATGGCCGTGGGCGTCTGCTCGGCGAACCACAGGCCGCTGCGATCGGCGCCTTCGCCCACGATGGTCTCGGCGGTCCCGCCGCGCGCGTAGGCGAGCACCGGCGTCCCGCAGGCCTGGGCCTCGAGCGGGACGATGCCGAAGTCCTCCTCCGCGGCGAACAGGAACGCGCGCGCGGCGCGCATGGCCTCGCGCAGGTCGTCCCTCGCGACGGCGCCCATGAAGCGCACGTTGGGCGTGGCACGCTCGCGCACCCTCGCGAGCTCGGGCCCCGCCCCCGCGACGTCCAGCACGGCATGTGGAAGCGCTGCGAAGGCCCCGACGATGGCGTCGAGGCGCTTGTAGGGCACCCAGTGCGAGGCGGTGAGGTAGCGCGCCCGCGCGACGGGCCCTTCCGCCGGGGTGAAGAAACCCGTGTCGACCGGCGGGTACACGACGATGGACTCGCGCCCGTAGTGACGTGCGATGCGCCCGGCGACGAAATGCGAGATCGCCGCGAAGCCCGTCACGCCCGCGCTCCCGGCGCGGTCGAAGGCGCGCAGGCGATCGAGCAGCGGGTCGGCGAGGGGGCGCGCCAGCGCACGCGCGCTGCCGCGGGGGAAATAGGCGTCGCGCAGGTCCCAGGCATAGCGCATCGGCGTCAGGCAATAGCAGTAGTGGCGCTGGCCCGGGCGCACGCGCACGTCCTTGGCGACCGCGTGCGAGATCGACACGATGGTCGCGTAGCGCGAAAGGTCCAGCGAGCGGATGGCGCGCGGGAAGAGCGGCAGCAGCGAGCGGAAATGCCGCCGCGCGCCGGGGAAGCGCTGCAGGAAGCTGGTGGTCGCGCGCCGGCCGCCGAGCAGGTGGCGGCGGTCCTCGGGAAGGAAGTCGACCAGGGCGTACAGGTCGGCGCCCGGGAGCATCGCCAGCACCTCGGCCAGCACGGCCTCGCCGCCCCGCCAGGTGTCGAGCCAGTCGTGGACGACCGCGATCCCGGACGGGGTGCCCGATCCGGCGGGCGCGGAAGCGATGTCCGGGGGCGCTGGCGGCGCGGTTTTCAAGTGAGCGGGCAGGGGATCATCCCGGGATCGCCCGAGGTTCGCGTGTCATGGCAATGCGATAATAACGGCATCGTCATCGGCACTGCTCGCGGTGCGGAAGGGAAACGGCGTGGGCGCCGGCAAACGCGCATTCATCACGGGCATCACCGGCCAGGACGGCGCCTATCTCGCGCGCTTGCTCGTCGACAAGGGTTACGCCGTCACCGGCCTGGTCGCGCGCCGCGCCACACCCTCCAACTGGCGGCTGCGCGAGATCGGCGTCGAGGGATCGGTGGAGGTCGTCCATGGCGACGTGACCGACATGCCTTCGCTGTGCAGCGCCCTCGAGCACACGCGGCCCGACGAGGTGTACAACCTCGCGGCGCAGAGCTTCGTCGGCGCGTCGTGGGCGCAGCCGCAGCTCACCGCGCAGGTCAATGCGATCGGCACGCTCAACCTGCTCGACGCGCTTCGCGTGTCCGCGCCGACGGCGCGCTTCTACCAGGCCTCGACCAGCGAAATGCTGGGCCTCGTGCGCGTGGAGCGCCAGGACGAGTCGACGCCCTTCCACCCGCGCAGCCCCTACGGCGTCGCCAAGGTCGCCGCGCACTGGTTCACCGTCAACTACCGCGAGAGCTACGGCCTGCACGCGTCCTGCGGGATCCTCTTCAACCACGAGTCGCCGCTGCGCGGCATCGAGTTCGTCACGCGCAAGGTCACCGACGCCGTCGCGCGCATCAAGCTGGGGCGGCAGCAGGAGCTCCGCCTCGGCAACATCGACGCGCGGCGCGACTGGGGCTTCGCGGGCGACTACGTCGAGGCGATGTGGATGATGCTGCAGGAGGACCAGCCGGACGATTTCGTGATCGCCACCGGCAGGACGACCTCGGTGCGCGAGATGTGCGAGCTCGCGTTCCGCCACGTCGGGCTCGACTATCGCGAGCACGTGGTAGTCGACCCCGCGCTGTTCCGCCCGGCCGACGTCCCGCTGCTTTGTGGCGATCCCGCGAAGGCTCGCGAGCGCCTCGGCTGGCAGGCGCGCACGCCGGTCGATACGCTGATCCCGATGATGGTCGACGCCGACCTCGCGAGGGTCTCGCGTGAGTGACGCGGCGCCCGGGCAGCTCGCGTACTACCGCGACCTCGTCGTCACGCTGACCGGCAAGGAGATCAAGGTGCGCTACAAGCGCACCGCGCTCGGCTACGCCTGGTCGCTGCTGAACCCGGTGGTGTACGCGCTGACGTACTGGATCGCCTTCAAGGCCATCCTCAACGTGCGCATCGAGGGCTACTTCATCTTCCTGCTGTGCGGGCTCTTCCCCTGGCAGTGGCTGGCGGGATCGCTCAACCTCGCGCCGGCTGCCTTCGTGATGAACGCCCAGCTGGTCAAGAAGATCAGCTTCCCGCGCTACCTGATCGTGCTGGCGACGGTGTTCACCGAGGGGCTGCACTTCCTGCTGTGCATCCCCGTGCTGGCGGTGCTGATGGTGATCTTCCAGCGCGGTACGCCTTCGTTGACGTGGCTGTGGGGCGTACCGCTGCTGGTGATCCTGCAGGGAACGATGATCTTCGGCCTGGCGCTGGTGATCGCGTCGTGCAACGTGTTCTTCCGCGACGTCGAGCGGCTGCTGGCGCTGGTGCTCAACGTCGCGTTCTACCTGACGCCGGTGATCTACGAGTCGCACATGGTGCCGGACAAGTTCAAGCCGCTGATGGCGCTCAATCCCTTCGCGCCGCTGATCGTCGGCTGGCGCTCGCTGCTGCTGGACGGCGTCGTCGACCTCGCCGCGGCTGGCTCCGCGGCGACCGGCGCGCTGGTCGCGGTGCTGCTCGGCGCGTTCGTCTTCCAGCGGCTGCAGTGGAAGTTCGCGGAAGCGCTGTGAGCGAACAGCCGGCGATCTCGCTCGAGCACGTCGGCAAGACGTTCTCGATGGCGCTGCACCTCGCGGGCGGGATCAAGAGCATGGTGCTGAAGCCGCGCGAGTCGCTGCGGCGCATGCGCTCGGCGCAGCGCGAGGTGCTGCGCGACATCACGCTCGAAGTGGCGCGGGGCGAATCCGTGGCGCTGCTCGGCCGCAACGGCGCGGGCAAGAGCACGCTCCTGGCGATGATCGCGGGCGTGATCCGGCCGACGTCCGGCAGCGTGGTGGTGCGTGGCCGCGTGTCGCCGTTGCTCGAGCTCGGCGCGGGCTTCCATCCCGAGCTCACCGGGCGCGACAACGTGCTGCTCAACGGCGTGCTGCTCGGCATGCACCGCGATGAAGTCCGCCGCAAGTTCGACGCCATCGTCGCGTTCGCGGAACTCGAGGACTCGATCGACGAGCCGCTGCGCGTCTACTCCAGCGGCATGCAGGCGCGGCTGGGCTTCGCCGTGGCCGCGCACCTCGAGCCCGAGATCCTGCTGATCGACGAGGCGATGTCGGTGGGGGACGCGGCTTTCCAGGCCAAGTGTTTCGCCAAGATCGAGGAGCTGCATCGCCTGGGCGTGACCGCGGTGGTGGTGACGCACGATACCAAGAGCCTCGCCAGGTTCTGCCAGCGCGCCTTCGTGATCGAAAACCACGGCGTGGCCTTCGCCGGCGCGGCCGAGGATGCGGCGGCCTACTACCGGCGCGATGCCGGCTGAGCGTTCGCCGCGTGCGGCGGAGGCGGCGGGCGCGCCGCGTGCCGCGCCCACGCGCGTCGCGTTCTCGGAGACGATGCTCCACGACCCGCGCATGCGCGGGTCGCTCGACGGCATCGGGACCTACACGCGCGAGCTGCGGTCGCGCCTCGGGATGCGCGGCGACTTGAGGCTGGTGCATACCGTGCTCACCTGGCGCGCCGCGCGCGATGCGCGCGGCATGGCGATGGCGTTGGGCGCATACCCGGCGCTCGACGCCGCGCTCGGCATCACGCTCGGCATCACGCCCGCGGGTGCGCGGGCGCTGGAGCGCGAGGTCGACGTGTTCTTCGCCACCGACTACCGCGTGCCGAGGCTGTCGCACACGCCGGTATGCGCTACGGTCCACGATGCGGTGCCGCTGTCGCACCCCGAGTGGGCCAATCCCAGCATGCGCGCGGTGAAGAACTGGATCCTGCTGCGCACCATCGAGCGTGCCGACCGCATCCTCGCGATCTCGAAGGCGATGGTCGGCGAGATCGTCACCCACTACGGCGTCGACGAGCGCAGGATCAGCGTGGTTCCGCTGGGCGTCGACGAACGGTGGCTCGCGCCGGTGCCGCGCGAGGACGTCGCCCGCATCCGCGTGCAGCACGGACTCGCGCGGCCGTACGTGCTCGCGGTGGGAACGCTCCAGCCGCGCAAGAACACGGAGCGCGCGATCGAGGCCTATCTCGCGCTGCCCGAGCGGCTGCGCGGGCAGTACGAGTTCGTGGTCGTGGGCAAGGCGGGGTGGCGCGCGGACGGGACTGTCGCCAAGCTCCGCGAGGCGCGCTCGAAAGGGGTGCGCTGGCTCGACCGCGTCCCCCAGCACGCGATGCGCGGCCTCTATGCAGGGGCGAGCGCCATGTTCTTTCCGTCGCTGTACGAGGGTTTCGGCCTGCCCGTGCTCGAGGCCTTCGCCTCGCGCCTGCCGGTGGTGTCGTCCAACGCGACGTCGCTGCCCGAGGTCGCCGGCGACGCTGCGCTGCTGGTCGACCCGCACGACGTGGAAGGCATGTCGGACGCGCTGCGCCGCGTGCTCGAGGACGGCACGCTGGCCGACTCGCTGCGCGCGGCGGGATTCGCCCGTGCCTGTGCGGCGACCTGGCAGGCCTGCGCCGACGCGACCGCCGCGGCGCTGAAGGAGTGCGCGGGTTGAGCGCCAGGGATTCGCTGGCCGCCGGCTGGCGCGTGCTCGCGCGGCACCTGCGCTACGTGCGGGACGACCCGAAGCGGATCGGGTCCATCGCCTGGCGCGCGGGCCAGGTCGTCGCGTCGGGCGAGCTCGGGGGCGTGTTGAGGCGGCACACCGTCGCCGCCGATTTCGCGCCGAACTATCGTGAATGGGTGGCGGCGCGCGCGCCCGTGCTCGCGGCGCGGCGGGAAGGCCTCGAGGCGATCGCGGCCCGCACGGCGCCCCTGCGGTTCCACGTCGTGATCCCGATGAAGGGTGCATCGCGACCCGGGCTG
>JBGAGT010000007.1:152500-233169 GCA_044226535.1 Casimicrobiaceae bacterium
GGGATCATCGCGATCTACCACGCCATCGCAAACTCCGAATACCGGCAAGTGCGAGCAGGGGAGACAGACTGTGGGTGCTAACGTCCATGGTCGAGAGGGAAACAACCCAGACCGCCAATTAAGGTCCCCAAGACCTAGCTAAGTGGGAAACGAGGTGGGAAGGCACAGACAGCCAGGATGTTGGCTTAGAAGCAGCCATCATTTAAAGAAAGCGTAATAGCTCACTGGTCGAGTCGTCCTGCGCGGAAGATGTAACGGGGCTCAAGCTAGGCACCGAAATTGCGGATCTTTGTCACTTTAGGGTGGCATAGATGGTAGGAGAGCGTTCCGTAGGCCTGTGAAGGTGTCTCGTAAGGGATGCTGGAGGTATCGGAAGTGCGAATGCTGACATGAGTAGCGATAAAGCAGGTGAAAGGCCTGCTCGCCGTAAGCCCAAGGTTTCCTGCGCCACGTTCATCGGCGCAGGGTGAGTCGGCCCCTAAGACGAGGGCGAGAGCCGTAGTCGATGGGAATTAAGCCGGCCGGGTGTTGGACGTCCCGGTTCAAGCGTGTAGACGTGCCTGGTAGGCAAATCCGCCGGGCTTAGTCGAGGCGTGTTAACGAGAGCCAGCTTGCTGGCTTGAAGTGGCCAATACCATGCTCCCAGGAAAAGCCTCTAAGCTTCAGTCGTTGGGTGACCGTACCGCAAACCGACACAGGTGGGCGAGCTGAATATGCTCAGGCGCTTGAGAGAACTCGGGTGAAGGAACTCGGCAAATTGACACCGTAACTTCGGGATAAGGTGTGCCCTTATTAGGTGAACCCGTACAGGGGGAGCCGAGAAGGGTTGCAAAGAATCGGTGGCTGCGACTGTTTAACAAAAACACAGCACTCTGCAAAGACGAAAGTCGACGTATAGGGTGTGACGCCTGCCCGGTGCCGGAAGGTTAAGTGATGGGGTGCAAGCTCTTGATCGAAGCCCCGGTAAACGGCGGCCGTAACTATAACGGTCCTAAGGTAGCGAAATTCCTTGTCGGGTAAGTTCCGACCTGCACGAATGGCGTAACGATGGCCACACTGTCTCCACCCGAGACTCAGCGAAGTTGAAGTGTTTGTGAAGATGCAATCTCCCCGCGGCAAGACGGAAAGACCCCGTGCACCTTTACTGTAGCTTTGCATTGGACTGTGATGAGGTTTGTGTAGGATAGCTGGGAGGCCATGAAGTGGGGGCGCTAGCCCTCATGGAGCCAACGTTGAAATACCAGCCTGACGTCATTGCGGTTCTAACCGCGTTCCATCATCTGGAACCGGGACCGTGCATGGTAGGCAGTTTGACTGGGGCGGTCTCCTCCCAAAGCGTAACGGAGGAGCTCGAAGGTTCGCTTAGCGCGGTCGGACATCGCGCTGGACGTGCAAGGGCACAAGCGAGCTTGACTGCGAGACTGACAAGTCGAGCAGGTACGAAAGTAGGACCTAGTGATCCGGTGGTTCTGTATGGAAGGGCCATCGCTCAACGGACAAAAGGTACGCCGGGGATAACAGGCTGATACCGCCCAAGAGTTCATATCGACGGCGGTGTTTGGCACCTCGATGTCGGCTCATCACATCCTGGGGCTGTAGCCGGTCCCAAGGGTATGGCTGTTCGCCATTTAAAGTGGTACGTGAGCTGGGTTCAAAACGTCGTGAGACAGTTTGGTCCCTATCTGCCGTGGGCGTTGGAGATTTGACGGGGGCTGCTCCTAGTACGAGAGGACCGGAGTGGACGTACCGCTGGTGTACCAGTTGTCTCGCCAGAGGCATCGCTGGGTAGCTATGTACGGAAGCGATAACCGCTGAAAGCATCTAAGCGGGAAACGTGCCTGAAGATGAGATCTCCCGGAGGCTTGACCTCCCTGAAGAGTCGTGACAGACCATCACGTTGATAGGCCGGGTGTGGAAGCGCAGCAATGCGTTGAGCTAACCGGTACTAATTGCTCGTGCGGCTTGATCCCATAACTTTGCGCCCAAGGCCTCGTGGCCGCTCACTCGCGTGAGCCGCCGGCGACGCCGATGCAGCACAACCCTCCTTGCCTTCCCCCCTCCAGCGCGTTGCCGCGAACCATGGACCGGAGCTCACGCGAGCCCGCACCCCGCGACCACGCCACCGTCAATGCCTGACGACCATAGCCTGCCGGCCCCACGCCTTCCCATCTCGAACAGGACCGTGAAACGGCAGCACGCCGATGATAGTGCGCATCTCGCGCGCGAAAGTAGGTCATCGTCAGGCACCCTTCAACGACAAAGCCCGGCCAGCGCCGGGCTTTGTCGTTTCCGCAAGGCCACCGTGTCGAGCATCCGATGAACGCAGACGCCACACTCTTTCCTTCGTTCGAGTCGAAACTCGTCGCTGCCCGCGGCGCCAGGATCCATTGCGCCATCGGCGGCTCCGGGCCTCCGCTGCTCCTGCTGCACGGATACCCCCAGACGCATGCGATCTGGCACCGCATCGCGCCCGCGCTCGGGGATCGTCACACGGTCGTCTGTGCCGACCTGCGAGGCTACGGCGATTCGTCCAAGCCGCCATCGTCGCCGGATCACGCGCCCTACTCGAAGCGCGCGCTGGCGCAGGACATGGTCGAAGTCATGTCGTCACTGGGCTTCGACCGCTTCGACCTGGTGGGACACGACCGTGGCGGCCGCGTGGCCCACCGCCTCGCACGCGATCATCCGGCGTGCGTCTCGCGCCTCGCCGTCCTCGACATCTCACCGACCGCCACGATGTACGCCAGGACCGACTTCGCGTTCGCCAAGGCGTACTACCACTGGTTCTTCCTCATCCAGCCCTTCGACCTGCCCGAGCGGATGATCGGCAACGACCCGCTGTACTACCTCCATCGGGTCCTTTCGGGCTGGGGCAGCAGCGGGCTTTCGGCGTTCGACCCTCGCGCCCTGGCGGAATACGAGCGCTGCTTCTCGATGCCCGACACCATCCACGCGGCCTGCGAGGACTATCGCGCCGCAGCCTCGATCGACCTCGAGCATGACCGGCTCGAGGCATCGCGCATCACCTGCCCCTTGCTCGTCCTGTGGGGCGGCAAAGGCGTGGTTGCGCGCCTGTTCGATCCATTGTCCGACTGGCGCGCGGTGGCCGATGACGTCTGCGGGGCCGCGCTGCCATGCGGGCATTACCTCCCCGAGGAGGAGCCCGCAGCGACGCTCGGGGCGCTGCGGGACTTCCTGCGCTGAACCGAGGCGCTTGCGCGCCCGTCAGTAGGGGGGCGACGAGCCGTTGGCGTTGTCCAGGCGAAGGACGAGATCGCAGGTCAGGTCGACCGTGCCGGACCCCGCGCCCGTGTAGACGAACGCGGCGTAGGAAATCGTGGCGCCGGCCGGAACGAGGCTCACGCCGTTGACGGGGATCGTCACCGCGTCCGACGCGCCGGCGGCCAGCCGCGATAGTGACCTGAGTTGGGTTCTTGTGACCATTCAGGCTGTAAGTTGAGGGGAAATCATACGAGCATTCTCGGCCACTTGGGCCGGCGTTTTATAGCCGAGCGCGCTATGTGGTCGGCGGTGGTTGTAGAACTGGCGCCAGGTCTCGATCAGCACTCTTGCTTCACGCAGGTCTCGGAACCATTCGCGATTCAGGCATTCATCGCGCAGCTTGCCGTTGAAGCTTTCTACGAACCCGTTGTGCCAAGGCTTGCCAGGTGGAATGTATGCCGGTCCGACCTGCTGGTCGCGCAGCCAGCGCATGACCGTCGCCGCGGTGAACTCCGCGCCATTGTCCGAGCGGATGAACTGCGGCTTCCCATGCAGGCGCATCAGCCGTGAAAGGGTCAGGATCACGTCACGCGAGTTCAACGACCGAGCGACTTCGATGGCAAGACACTCGCGCGTGTGCTCGTCGAGAACGCACAGCATCCGTATCGTCCGATGATTGGCCAGCCGATCATGAACGAAGTCATAGCTCCAGACCGAATTCGACGCGGCTCTCCAGGCAGCCGCATGTCGGTGCCACATCGCCTGCGGCGCGGGCGCCGCTTGGGCAGATGCAGTCCCAAGTCTTTCCAAAGGCGGCGCACCCGGAATTGCCCCTCGTCCAGCCATGCTGCCGCACGTCGATATCCGAAACGCGGAAATTGCTGCGACGTAGCGATCAGTTTCGTACCCAGCTCGCGGTCCTTGGCCGGCTGCCGCAGACGGTAGTTCGCTACTTGGCGACTGAAACCCAGGTGCTGGCAGGCCGCCCGCTTTGAGACACCCCGGCGCGTCACGAACTCCAACACTGCGTGGCGACCCGCCGGGGTACTCATTTTTTTCCCGCGAACTCCTTCAGCCCCTCGATCACCAGCAGCTGCTCGGCGACCAAGCGCTTGAGCTTGGCGTTTTCGCCTTCCAGGTCTTTCAGCCGGCGGGCATCGGGCACGTCCATTCCACCGTACTTGCGGCGCCAACGGAAGAACGTGGTTTCGGTGATGTTGTGCCGTCTGCAGAGCTCCCGGATTTGGATCCCGGTGTTCTCCGCCTCCCGAAGGATGCGCACGACCTGCTCTTCGGTAAACCGCTTCTTCATTCTGCAAGTCCTCCATCGTCAAATTACACTAGGGACTTACAGACTGATTGGCTACAAATTACCGACTCAGGTCAATAGTGCATACTGGCCGAGCACCGCATATGCGGTGCCATTCAGGCCGGCGACGGCCCCGGTTTTCAGGGTCATCGCGGCGCTCGCATTCGTGGCGAAAACGAAACCCGAGACCGTGGCCTGTCGTGGATAGTTGGCCGCTGCGATGGGGGATGGCGGCGGGCACAGCGACACGCCCGTGCCGGTGTTGATCGACGCACCGCTCGCGCCACTTTGCCGGTGGTCGATCGCAGGCGCAAGCGCCACGCCGAGCCGGTGCATGAACAGCGCCATCTGCGCACGCGTGAGGTTCGCGTCCGGGCAGTAGGTCGACGCGGTGCAGCCAGCCGTGATGGCGCGGTTCTTCATCCACTGGGTATCCGAGCAGCAGCTCGCTGCCTGGGCGACGTCGTCGAAGCCCGAGGCGCCCGCGCAGGCATCGGCGTGCGCGACGGTTGAAACGAGCGACGTGGACGCGGCGAGTACCGCCGTCACGAGCACGGTCGAGATGCTTGGCATGGCCATGGTTCCCCTCGGGTCGCGAATTCGGGCTGCGTAAGCGATCATAGAAGCTATCGGGGGGTACCGGCAAGGCTTGGTGCCCGGTTGTTACTTCGCTGTAACGCTGCTCAGCCTTTCCCGAAGTGCAAACAAGCGACGACCTTGCGGCGAGATTGGCCCGGAACCTGGAGCGCCCCGCGTACCAGCGCTCACTCGGCGTTATCGCCTGGGCGATCGCCGGCAGCTTCTCAGTGTTCGTGCTGGGCCGCGATACGAACTGGGATCTCGTCAATTACCACTTCTACAACCCTTGGGCACTGCTGCACGGGCGCATTGGCTACGACCTCGCGCCGGCGCAGATGCAGTCCTACCTCAACCCGCTGCTCGACCTGCCGTTCTATGCCATGGTCATGGCGGGGTGGCCGTCGCAGTCGATCGCGTTCCTGATGGCGTTGCCGGCGGCGATCGGTGCGACGTTCCTTCTGAAGATCCTGCTGCGGCTCTTCGCACCCGCGCCGCCCCGTCAGCGGCTGGTACTCGTGGCATTGTCGGCGTTGATGGGTCTCACAGCTGCAGCACCGGTGTCGATGCTCGCGAGCACGATGAACGAGTGGCCCGGTGCCATGCTGTTCCTCATCGCAACCTGGCACCTCATGCCCTCGCAGCGCCACGCGCGCGGCACGCTCCCGCTCGTGGCCGCGGGCCTTCTGATGGGCGCGGCCTGCGGGCTCAAGTTGAACCTCGTACCGATGGCGATCGGGGCGCTGGCGGCGACCGTGGTAGCCGACTGCTTCACGCGTTCTGCGTGGCGCGACGCGGGGGTGCTCGGCTGCGCGATGGCTGCCGGCATCTTGGTGACCTCCGGCTGGTGGATGTGGAAGATGCAGGTGACGTTCGGCAGCCCGCTGTATCCGTTCTTCAACGGCGTGTTGCGCTCGCCGTGGTTCGACCCTGTCAATGTGCCCGCGCGGTTCTTCGGGCCGCATGCGCTCGCCGATTGGCCGCTATTCCCGCTGCGCTTCCTGCGCACGACGAGCATGCTGGTCACCGAGCCGCCGTTCAGGGACTGGCGTTGGGCCATGGCCTACGCGCTTACGGTGATTGCAGTGATCGCCTGGACGTGGCGCCGCGTGCGGCGCCTTCCCGATGTCGGCGGATTCGAGGTGGTCGACCGCCGGGCGGCGCGATTCGCGCTGACGTACGTTGGCGCGTCGTTCGCAGTCTGGGCGATGCAGTTCTCGGTCCTGCGCTACCTCGTCGCCATCGAAGTGCTGGTCGGCGCGGTGCTGGTCATCCTGCTCTCGAGCTTCGTGAGCCGACCGTCGCTGGTTTCGAGCGTCGCCTGCGTCACCGTTCTCGCGCTGGCCAATGTGAACTACCCCAACTGGGGGCACCTGGCCTTCGACGGGCCTTATGTCCAGGGACACGTCCCGCCGGTGCCCCCTGGGACGCTGGTGCTCTTGACCAACGCAGAGCCCATCGCCTACATCGCGCCTTTCTTCGAGCAGGCGGTGCGCTTCGTGGGCCTCGACAACAACCTGAACAACCCGTCGCGCCGCAACGCCATGCAGGACGCCATCAGGCAAGCGATCGACGAGCACCGCGGAGCAATGGTCGCCATCGCCTACCCGGTCGGGAGCGACATGGAGCCCGCACTGGAGGCGTACGGACTGCGCCTGGGTCGTGAGGCCTGCGTGAAGATCACCAGCAACATGGCGACGTCGCCCATCGCGATGTGTCCTGTCGAGCGCGCGCCGCCGCGCTGAGGGGTCAGCACGCAGCCAACGCGCGCTGCAACACCTCCACCCAACGCGCCCGCCAGGCGTCACGCGAGAAGACCTGGGCAACCTCCACGCCGCGCGCGGCGACGCGCGCAAGCAGCGCCCGATCGCCGGCAAGCCGGGCGACCGCCGCCGTAATCGCGGGTGCGCCCGGTGAGATCAGCAGCCCGTTGTAGCCGTCGATCACCAGGTTGGGGAGGCCGCCGACATTGCTGGCGACGACGCCATTGGAGGTCGCAAGCGCCTCGATGCACGAAAGCGACGTGCCTTCGGAATAATTGGTTGGGATGAGCGCGATGTGGCTGTCCTCGTAGGCGCGCGGCATCTCGTCCATGGCGAGGTCGGAGCGCCGTACCCGACCGGGCCAGCGACGCGCGAATGCGGCGGCGAGCACCTCCTCGCCGGGGTCGGCGCCCCCGCAGAGGTGCAGGTCGATGGGCACGCCGCGCGCCATCAGAGTCTCGCAGGCGGCGAGCGTGTCGGTGAAGCCGCGTGGGCGGTACAGCCTGCGCGGGTACAGCACCAGCAGCCTCTCGGCGTCGAAATCCTTGGCATGCGGACGAAACCGGGCGAGGTCGACGTAATTCGGCACGTAGTCGAGGTGGCGGGCCGCATTCCAGTCGTGACTGCGTACCCAGTTGATGAAGTTGGTGTCGACGCAGACGCAGCGGCCGACCACCTTCAGGGCCTCGAGCGCCAGCCGCCGCATGACCAGCGATTCCTCCGCGGGCCGCGAGCTCGGCAGGTCCCAGCCGATGCCATGGTTGATGCCGATGATGCGTGGCGAGGGCGGCAAACGCACCGCGAGTTCGAGAGGCGAGCACACCACGAGCGCGGCGCCGGCAATGACGCTCGCGTAGCCGGCCGAAATGCGCTCGAGGTCGGCGTCCGCGGCGAGCGGTATTCCGACCACCGGCACGCCGCCCAGGTCGCGCTCGAAGGGCTTGCGCGCGTTCTGCAGAAGGCGGGGCTCGAGTCCCTGGTCACGGCACAGCAGCGCCAGGTCGTGCACGTAGCGCTCCGCGCCGCCGTTGAAGGCGCGATCGCCGTTCCAATCGAAGACCGTGAAGTTGACGATATCGACGCGGCGGCCGATGCCGGCCTCGATGCGTGGCACGCCAGCAGGCGCAGGTGGGATGGTTGCGGCCCCGTCCGCAGCGATCTTGTCGTCGACCGTGGGGGCTGGAGCGAGCGACGCTGGCGTGCCGCCCGGCGGTTTTCCCGAGGCCCTGCGCAGCCATGCGGCAAGTGCGCGCGCGGGCTTCATCGCACGGTAGGAGCGTGACGAAAGCGCCGCTTCGTAGAGCGTGCGATAGCGCGTGGCCTCGGCCGCCGTCTCGCCGCGCGCCTGCGCCTCCGCTGCCACCACGCTCTGCAGGCGCGACACGTCGAGTTGCGTCACCAGCAGCGCATCCTCGACGATGCGTCTCTCGCCCAGCTCGCGCTGCAGCCTGCCCTCCAGCGCGTGGATCACCGCAGGCGCGCCGGGCTCGCCATGGGAATGCCATTGGCTCAACCAGCGCGGATCGATCGAGGGCGTCGTCCGGCGTGGAATGGCACGCCCCATGGTCTCGTGCAGCACGCGGCGATGCTCGAGCGCCGCCTGGCCGAGGCGCGCCGCGACCCCGCGGTCGAGCACGAAGGCGCGCTCGCGCCCGGGCCCGCATATCGCATCGATGGCCGCTGGCAGCGCACGAGCCACGTCCTGCACCAGCAGTCGCTGCACGGCCGGCACGCCCAAGGCGCGTCCCAGCGCCGAAACCTTGTCGTCGTATTCGAGCGCGGTCGTGGGCAGACCGAGCTTGTGCGCGAGGATGGTGGCGTGCAGGCGCATGGTCAGCGCCGCGTCGCATTGCGCCATCAGGCCGTACGCCTCCGAGACATCGTTGCCTTGCCATTGCAACTGGGTGCGAGCCTCGGGCATGCGCGCCATCAGCCGCTCGCTGACGCCGCCCGTCACCGCGCCGCCTCCGTCGACGGGCAGCGCGCGCTGGAAGTCGATCCACAGGCATGCCCAATCGGAGGGCAGGTGGGCCTGGAGCACCTGCGCGACCTCCGGCTCCCAGCCTTCGACGAACCGCCAGTCGCGCAGCGCAAGCGCCAGCACGCGCTTTCCGGCGAAACGGGGGTCGAGCTCGGCAAGGCGTGGCACGGCGCGCTGGGGTGGCGACCAAGCCCAGGCAGGGTCGGGGGCGACGATGGCCGGGCGCTCGACGCCGATGCTGCGCAGGAGGTCGGCCGAGGCGCGGTCGCGCACGGTGATTGCCGCGGCCTTGGCGAACACCTCGCGAACCACGCCGCGCGAGTCGTCGCCGCGCAAGGGCCCCACGCCTTGGGCCAGGCCCAGCAGCGGGACGCCCAGCGCCCCCGCGATGTGCGCCATCTGCGCGAAGATGTTGGCGCCATACGCGGGGAAACGCTCCAGCGGCTCGCGCGCCAACGGGTCGTAGTCCTGGAAAAGTCCGCCGCCGGCCAGCACGACGAGGTCGGCCGTCGCGACCTCGTCGACGGTCGCATGGAGGCTGTTGTAGGGCAGTGCGCGCACGCCGTGGAGCGACGACGTCCAGGCGGGGTGGGTACTCATGGCCGCGATGGCGGCGTTCGCCTCGCGCGCCCAGCCTGCGATGATCGACAGGAGGAGCTCGTCACCCAGGTTGGCCGAGCCGAAATTGCCGACCAGGAAAAGGCGCCTTTGCCAGCCCCGGAGGTCGGCCAGCAGCGCGGCGTGCCCGGCGCTGTCGGTATCGCTGCCTGCGCCGCGTGGATCCATGGCCACGTCATTATACAAAGTGCCATCATCGCCCGGACCGGCAATTGCCGGGCGGTGGCGGGAGGTAGAATCGCCTCGCCTTCCGCGGGACGACCTCCTTGCGGGAGCCTCGCTTCGCACCTTTCACGCAAGCCGGACGCCATGCCCGCAAGTCGCCGCGCCGACATCCTCAACATCAACTTTTTCGACTGGAGCGGCGAGCGCCGCTACATGGGGGGCGCCGAGCGCTATGTGCTGCGCCTGGCCGCGCTGCTGCGCGAACTGGGCTATGCGCCGCGCCTCCTGCAAAACGCCACGCGACCGTTCGTGCGCAAAGTGGGCGGCGTCGAGGTGGTCGGGGTGCTCGGGCCTTCGTCGATCGATTTCGACGCCATGTCGCGCGCGATGGCGCCGCAGGTCGCCGACGCGGCGCTGGTCATCGCCTCACCCGTGGAGCTTGCCTGCGCCCTGCCCGAGGGGCCGCGCGTCATCGGCATCAGCCACGGCATCTGGTGGGACGATCCCGCGCAGCCCGAGATCTCGGGGACGATGGGGCGCGAGCCGCTTTTCCGTGCGCTGGGGCTCGCGGACGCAGTGGTGTGCGTCGACAGCAACTTCGAGCACTGGGTGAGCGCGGTGGGCGCTTCGTCGCTCGGGCGCCTCGTGCACATCGCCAACGCGGTCGACGTGGACGAGTTCGCCTGCCCCCCGCGCCGCATGGAGGGGCCGCTCCATTGCCTCTTCCCGCGCAGGCTATGCCACGAGCGCGGCTTCGACCTCCTCGAGCCCGCGTTCGAGCGGGTGTGGGCAGCTTCGCCGGGAACGCAGCTGCATATCTGCGGTGCCGGTGCGCCGGACGTCGAGGCAAGGGCGCGCAGCCTTGTGGCCCGCAGCGCTGGCCGCGCTCGCTGGAGCGAACTCACCCTCGATGACATGCCGCTCGCATACCGCGAGGCCGATGTCGCACTCATCCCCACGGTGTTCGCCGAGGGGACGTCCTTGTCCTGCCTGGAGGCCATGGCCTCGGGGAACGCGGTCATCGCCACCCGCATCGGCGGGCTGTCGGACCTCGTCATCGACGGCTTCAACGGGCTTGCCATCGACGCCGACGCCGCTGAACTGGCCGAGGCCGTGCTGCGCCTTGACCGCGACCGCGCGCTGGCGCGCAACCTCGCAAGCCGCGGTCGCGACGTCAGCCGTGCTTTCGCGCTGCCGATCTGGGAGGCGCGCTGGCGCAAACTGCTGGTCGACGTCGACCAAGGCCGCGTGTCGCGCGAGGGGCGCGCGCGCGGACGACGCGCGGTATCGCGCCACGCGAGCTTCGATGCCGTGGCCGCCGAACTTTCCGCCCTGCGCGACAATCACGCCGCCCTGCGCGACGATCACGCCGCGCTCGTGGCACACAGCGCGGCGGTGGAAGCGGACCGGGCACAGGTGGTGGCCGACCTGGGACACGCGCAAGCGAAGTCGGCCCGCCTCGCGAACGACCGCGACGAGCTCGAGCGGCGCCTCGCGCAGCGCGGTGCCGAGGTCGACGCTTACGCGGCTGAGTCGCTGTGGCAAACGGAGGAGCTGGCGAAGCTGCGCGCCAGCGTCGCCTCGCACGTCACCGCGATCGACTGGTTGCAGGGCGAATTGTGCAATACCATCGCCCACTACCGGGCGCGGCAGCGCTCGCCGCGCGCCCTGGTCGTCGACGTGGGCTACACGGTGCTCGAGCGCGTTCCGCCTCTGCGCGCGATGGTGCGTGCCATGGTGCCGGCGCATACGCGCGAGCGCGTGTCAGTGGCGCGCAGTGCGGTATCCGAGGCGTTCTCGATGTCGCGACCCGTGGCAAGGTCGACTGCATCCGCGTTGACCTTGCCCACGCCCGCGGCGACCACATCGCCGGCGGTCGGAAACCTCGCTGCATCGCCGTCGCCGACGCCGCTTCCGGCGAGCGCGGGATCCCACGCGCCGGCGGCGCATGCGCGCGGCGCGGGCTACGACGTCTTCTGCTTTGCCAACGTGGCGTGGGCCACGCGATACCAGCGCCCGCACCACCTGATGCGACGCATGGCCGACGATGGCCACCGCGTCTTCTACATCGTCGCCTCGCGCGTACCCGAGGGCGGCGCGCCCTTCGACGTGCGCCAGATGGAGGATGGGATCTACGAGGTATCGCTGGCCGTCGATCGCATGCAGAACATGTACGGCGAGGCGATGAGCGTGGGCAACGTCAAGGCAATGGGCGTCGCGCTCGAAGCCCTCATCGACGCCTACGACGTGAAGGTGGCGATATCCATCGTCCACCTCACCTACTGGGTGCCGCTGGTGTTCGAGCTGCGCGAGGCGCACGGCTACCGGGTGGTGTACGACTGCATGGACGAATGGGCGGACTTTCCCAACATCGGCCAGCCGCTCCTGGACGCCGAGCAGGCGCTCGTCGAGGGCGCCGACCTCGTCACGGTCACCGCCGCGTTGCTGGAAGCGAAGTTCCGCAACCGCGCGCGCCGGTGCCTGCTGGTGCGAAACGGCGTCGACTTCGCGTTCTTCGCCGAGCGCTGCATTCCCAATCCCCTGGCGGACGGCCTCAAGCACCCCATCATCGGCTACTACGGTGCACTGGCCGAGTGGGTCGACTTCGGGCTCATCGCCGCCGTCGCGCGCGCGCATCCAGAATGGACCTTCGTACTGGTGGGCGATGTGTTCGTCAAGGACCTCGCCGGGCTCGACACGCTGCCCAACGTGAAGCTGACCGGCCGGCGTCCCTACGAAGAGATGCCGCAGTACCTGTACCACTTCGACGTCTGCCTCGTGCCCTTCGTGCTCTCCGACGTCACGCACGCGGTCGACCCGGTGAAGTTCTACGAGTACCTGTCGGTGGGCAAGCCGGTGGTGACCGTGCCGCTGGAGGAGCTCGCCATCTACCGGGACTACGCGTACTTCGCAGAGGGCCCGGAGGCGTTCGGCGAGGCCATCTCGCGAGCGCTGGTGGAAAACGATGCGGCGGCCTGGCAGCGGCGCATGGCGCTGGCGCGCGACAACGACTGGGACGCCCGGCATGCCGCGACGGCCGCCGCCATCCGCGAGCTGCACCCCAAGGTGTCGATCGTGGTCATCTCGTTCGACAACGTCGACATGACCCGCGCCTGCGTCGAGTCGATCTTCCGCAACACCACCTGGCCCAACTTCGAGCTGATCATCGTCGACAACGCGTCGGGCGACGAGACGCGCGTGTGGCTTCGCCACCTCGCGCGCACCCGCCCCGAGGTGCGCGTGATCTTCAACGCCGACAACCGCGGCTTCGCCGCGGCCAACAACCAGGGCATCGCGATCGCCGAGGGCGAGTACTACGTCCTTCTCAACAACGACACCATCGTGCCGCGCGGCTGGCTCGAACCGCTGCTCGCGCGCCTCGACGATCCCGCAATCGGCCTGGTCGGCCCGGTGACCAACTTCGTCGGCAACGAGGCGAAGATCGAGGTCGACTACCGCGACGTGGCAGGCATGGAGGCCTTCGCGGCGAGGTGGATGAAGGGCCAGCGCGAGGACTTCGACATCGCCATGCTGGCGATGTTCTGCGTGGCCATCCGCCGCGCCACCTGGGATCGCATCGGCCCCCTCGACGAGAGCTTCGGCACCGGCATGTTCGAGGACGACGACTACAGCCGGCGCGTCCAGGCAACGGGACTGCGCACGGTCTGCGTCCCCGCGTCGTTCGTCCATCACTTCGGCCAAGCCTCGTTCAAGAAGCTCATCGCCACCGGCGAATACGATGCGCTTTGGAAGCGCAACCAGGCGATCTACGAGCAGAAGTGGGGTGCCTGGACGAAGCACGAGCATCGGCGCGAGGGCAAGGAGCGCTAGATGACGACCCGCGACCAGGATGACGCGCTTGTCGCCGAGCGATGGAACGAGAACGTAGCGGGCAGCGATGCTTTCGGCCGCGACGTCTTCTGGCTGGCGGTCCCCGAAGTCCAGGCGCGTTACCAGCGGCGAGGCTGCGCGGGCGGGAACCACGGGACGTGGGCGCGATACGTCGTCGAAACCTTCCTTCGGCCGCGTGGCCTCGATCACGGACGCGTGCTGAGCATGGGTTGCGGCTCGGGCGCGCTCGAGCGCGAGCTGGCGCAGTTGCGCATGTTCTCGAGCTGCGACGGAATCGATGTCGCCGACGGTGCGCTTGCCATTGCTCGCGAGGAGGCAGCAAAGGCCGGGATCGATGGCCTGCGCTATGCGGTGCGTGACGTGCGTCGTGAGCCGCTCGAGCGCGGGGTGTATGACGCGGTCTTCTTCAATGGGTCGCTCCACCACATCGACGCGCTCGAGGTGGTGCTCGACGAAGTGCGCGCGAGTCTCGTCTCCGGCGGGCTGCTCGTGATCAACGAATACGTGGGCGCACGGCACTTCGACTTTCCCGACAAGCAGCGCCGCGCCATCTCCACCGCCTTCGCCATGCTTCCACCGCGATATCGCCGCTCGTTCGCGGCAGGATCATACGGGAGGGAGGTTTGCGAGGCCCCGCTTCCGGATTGGCGCGAGGTGAAGCGCGTCGACCCTTCGGAGGCCGTGCGCTCCAACGAGATCCTGCCGGCCATCGGCGAGCGCTTCGACGTCATCGTCCGGAACGATTGCGGCGGCTCGATCCTCCAGTTTCTGCTCTCGGGCCTCGCAGGGAATTTCCGACACGACGATCCTCCATCGATGCGCATGCTCGACGCGCTGATGGCCTACGAGGACGCGTTGGTCGACAGTGGCGAGCTCGACAGCGACTTCGTCGTGCTCGTGGCATCGCCGCGGCGGTAACGCGAGCGCAGGTCAGGCAGGCCGCGCGCCCAGCACGTCGCGCACGCGCGACGCGCGCGCGGCCCACGATGCGTCGGCGAGGAACCTTCGTCGGGCAAGGGGATCAGGAGGGAGGGTGAACGCGCGTGAGGCGACGATCGCCAAGGCTTCCTCCTTGGTCGCATACAGTGTCGTGAACGCGGCGAACCGCTCGAGCGACGGGAGGGTCCTGCAAAGGATCGGCTTGCCCAGCGCGACGTATTCGTAGAGCTTGACGGGATCGACCGCGCGGGTAAGCGGCGTATCACGGAAGGGCAGCACCATTACGTTGCACGAGCTCACGGCGGAGCGCAGCGCATCGTTGCGTAGTGGTGGGTGGAGGCGCAGGCGCGGATGCGACGGGTGGGTTGAGGGATCGATGGGGCCGATCATGTCGAGGGTCATCGCTGCGTCGCGTTCGAGCAACGCGACGAGAAGATCGAAGTCGAGCCAAGGTGCGATGCTGCCGAAGTATCCCAGGCGAAGGGAAATGTCTGCCGGGACGCTGGTCGACGCATCCGTCGGGAAGGCCGACGGATCGTAGCCGTTGGGAACAATCGCCACGGCGGAGGGTCGCGCGCCGCGCGAAACCGCGATCCCCGCGAGCGAATCCGCGCTGACCAGGACTTGGCGCGCCCGTGCGATCAGCGCGCGCTCGTCACGAGCACGCTCACGCCGCACAGCTTCGTCCTGCTCGAAGGCCAGCGCGTCGTCCATGCAATCGTAGGCGATGGGAACCCCGCTCATCCCCGCGATCCACCCTCCGCATTCGGGCGCCGTGGCGATTACCTGGTCGAACCTGCGCCCAAGGGTGAGTGCCGCGACCTGCCCCGCGACCATGGCGCGGTTGAGCCGGTAGGTCGCCGCCGAGCGCAACGATCCCGGCACGCGCAACACCCGGCGCAGCTCGATCCCTTCGCGCGGGTTCGCCGCGAGCTGCGCCCGCCTTCGCGCCACCGGCGACACGACCGTCACGTCGAACCACTCGGACAGCGCGGTGGCGAGCGCCTGAGGGCGCTGCCACGCGTGGTCCCAGTCAACGTGGGTGACGACGAGGAGCTTCGGCTTCGAGGTCACCGGCTTCGAGGTAGCCAACGATGCGTTGCGCGATGCGTTGCCCCGCGCGGCCATCGCCGTACGGCGAACCGCCCTGCGCCATGCGCGCGTAATGCGCAGGGTCGTCGAGCAGGCGCAGCGTCTCGGCGACGATCCGCGACCGGTCGGTGCCGACGACGCGCGCGACGCCTGCCGCCACCGCCTCGGGCCGCTCCGTGCCCTCGCGCAGCACCAGCACGGGCTTGCCCAGCGCGGGGGCCTCTTCCTGGATGCCGCCCGAGTCGGTGAGCAGCAGCGTGGCGGCGTCGAGCAAGGACACGAAGGGCCCGTAGCTCAGGGGATCGATCACCTGCACGCCGGTTCGCACGGCATCGCCTTCGCCGAGCTCCGCCGCGATCGCCCGCCGCACCTCGGGGTTGGGGTGCGCCGGGTAGACGATCACCACGTCGGGCCGCTGTTCGGCGATGTCGCGCAGCGCGCGCAAGGTGTTGCGGATGGGCTCGCCGAAGCTCTCGCGGCGATGCGAAGTGACGACCACGAGCCGCTTCCCGGGCGGCAGCGCCACGCCGTGCGGGATGCGCCGGTCGCGCACCATCAACAGCGCGTCGATCACCGTGTTGCCGGTGACCTCGATCGAACCCTCGGGAACGCCCTCGCGCACCAGGTTGTCGCGGGCACCCGAGGTCGGTGCGAAATGCAGCGAAGCGACCTTGCCCGCGACGACGCGGTTCATCTCCTCGGGAAAGGGGTTGCGCAGATCGTGGGTGCGCAACCCCGCCTCGACGTGGAAGAACGGGATGTGGCGGTAGAAGGCGGCGAGCGCCGACATGGCCACGGTCGAGGTGTCGCCCTGGGCGATCACGCCGTCGGGCTCGAGGTCCGCGAGCGTGCGATCGACGGCCGCGAGGCAGCGCGAGGCGAAATCGGCGAGCCCCTGCGCCTCCTTCATCAGGTCGAGGTCGACGTCGGGTTCGAGGTCGAACAGCGCGAGCGTCTCGGCCATCAGCTCGCGGTGCTGGCCGCTGTTGACCAGCAGCGTCGTCACATGCGGCGTCGCGCGCAAGGCGGCGACGACCGGCGCCATCTTGATGGCCTCGGGGCGCGTGCCGAAGACGCAGGCGATCCTCAGGGGCCTGTCGAGCGGGGTCGTGGAGGATGCCGGCATGCTGGCCGCGATTCTCGCACGGCCCGCATCGCTGCCGGCGGCAACCCGCTAGGTCCTCATCACGACCCGCACCCTGGCTACGGCGTGCACGTTTCCGAAGGCGACACGAACGGGAACATCCGCTCCACGAACACCGCCATCTGGCCGCGCGTCAACGGCGCCGCCGGGCAATAGCGCAACGGGCCCGTCGCGCAACCCCCGGTCACCCCGAGGCGATAGATCTTCTCGACGTACGCGGCGCCCGAGTCGCCGGCCGCGACGTCGGCGAACACCGTCCCGGTGGCGGCCTGCGGCGTGTACGAGGTGCCGCAGGAGGCGCGCAACAGGAAGATCGCCATCTGCGCGCGCGTGACCGGCTGCTCGGGGCAGTAGATGCCGCTGCCGCAACCGGTGGTGATGCCGTCGCGGGCGAGCTGCTCGATGTAGTCCGCGAACTGCGAGTCGACCGGCACGTCGGTGAACATCCCCGTCGCCGCGGCGGGCGTGTAGATCGAAGCCTTGCGCGTGCGCTCCAGGAACACCGCCATCTGGCGTCGCGTGATCGCGTCGTCGGGGCAGTACGTGCCCGCCGTGCAGCCGGAGGTGATGCCGGCCTGCTTCATGAACTCGACGGCGCCGAACTGCGAATTGCCTGCCGGGACGTCGCTGAAGGACGCCACGACGGGATGCAGCGCCGAGGTCGGGCGATAGCTGGCGACCATCTTGGCGGTCAGGTTGAGCACACGCGCGACGTTGCGCAGCGAGGCGTCGCCCATCACCGCGGGCGGGGTGGCGTCCGCGGCATTCGTGTCGACCGCGTAGTCGGGCGTGGACATCAGCGGCAGGCGCGCGCACGAGAATCCGTTCGCCACGCACTGGTCGTTGTACGCCATCACCGTGCGCCACCGGTTGGCGAGTTGCACGTAGCCGTGGTTGTAGGCCCTGGGCCCCGTGGTGCCCGGCGACACGTAGGTATCGTGGTTGGCCCCCATGTTGTGGCCCAGCTCGTGCGGGTACGACAGGTTGCCGACCGCGCAGCTCGCGGCGATGACGTTGAAGCCGTTGCCGTCATTGCCGGCACCGATGCTCAAGGGAATCCAGCCGATCCCGCAGATACCGCCACCCGGCTCGACCAGCAGCGTGACGAGGTCGGCGCCGTGCTGGTTGCGAAGCGCGGGCACGACCGACAGGGTTCCCTGGGCGTCGGTGAGGTCGTCGAGCGCGCAGCCCCAGTAGTCGCCGGCGTCGGCGGGCGTGGCGCAGGTGGTGTAGGTGACGGCGGCGGAGTACACGAGCCTCAGGCGCTGCGCGATGCCGCTGTTCGCATACACGGCATTCGCCGTGGCGACGGCCTGCGCCGCGAGCGCGTTCATGTCCGATGTCGAGGCGGCGCCCTGCGCCGCGGCGTTCCACAGCGTCATCACGTCGATGAGCCGGCCGGAGTCGGCGGGGACGTCGGCGGCCGCCACGCCGGCCGCGCGCGTCGACAGATGGTCGACGGTGCCCGGCGAGGCAGGCGCGGGGCGCGGCGGAAGCTCGACGCCGAACGAGACGTCCGAAACGTCGCGAAGGCCGTGGCTACCGTCGGGCGCGCGGCGCACGACGTAGTGGCGTCCGCCCATCCACACGTCCATCAGCATCACGTCGCCGAGCGTGGTGGCGACGCCCGAGCCGTGCTCGACGCCGGGAATGGCGAAGGCGATGCTGGTCGCGCCGTTCTCGGCCGTCTGCGCGAACGCGACCTCGGCCTCGTGCGCCGTTCCGTCGCCCACGTCCACCGCGAAGGCCGGCGTCTCGCCCTGGCGGCTCCGCGCCGCGAGGGCGGTGAGCACGTCGAACCTCGGCGAGACCGGGAGGATGGCCGCGGCGCTGGTCGATCGCGGCTGTGCGCCAGCCGACGGAGTCGCCTCGAACAGCGAGGGCAGCGCGGCCGACGCGGGGAAGGCGGCCATGACGGCGACGGCCGCGGCGAGGGCCGTGACGATCCTCGCAGCGCAGGCCGTCGAGCGCGCGCGGTGCCGGGTTCGAGGGTTGTGTTCCGAAGCTTGCTGCATGGCTCCAATCCTGTTCGAGGTCACGACATGCTCCATGCGCCGGTTGCGAGGCCCCGCAGGGCATTCGAGGCGCGGTGATGCTGGGCTAGAATGCCAGCGCCCGCGGCGCGGCAGGCGCCGTCTCCAACGAGTCCGGGGTTCCGATGACACAGGTTTTTCGCGGCGCGCTCGTGGCGCTGGCAATCGCAGGGCTCTGCCCGTCGCACGGGGCAGCGGCTGCAGACGCTCCATCGCCGGCGCCGGTCGTCATGCCCGCTGCACGCGGGGCGCCTCCGCCGGCCGATCCCGCCGCCGAGCGCGCGCGTGCCGTCAAGGCCCTGCAGGAGGGCGACTACGCGACGGCGATGCAGGTCTTCAAGCCGCTGGCCGATCGAGGCGACCCTTACGCACAGTTCGTGATGGGACAGATGGCCGAGCAGGGGGGCACGCCCCCGCAGAGCTACCGCGAGGCCGTGCGCTGGTACAAGCTCGCGATCGACCAGGGCAGCCCCGAGGCGATGACCAACCTCGGCTTCCTGTACGAGCAGGGCAACGGCGTGCCGCAGGACTACGCCGAGGCGATGCGCCTTTACCGCAAGGCGGCCGACGCCGGCAATGCGGTCGCGCAGGGCAACCTCGGCAATGTCTACCTCGAGGGCCGCCTCGCCGGGAAGGACGAGGCCGAGGCCGCGCGCTGGTACACCAAGGCGGCCGCGCAGGGCGACCCCATCGCCCAGTTCAACCTCGCGCGCCTGTACGAAAAGGGGCGTGGCGTGCCGGTCGATGCCGGGAAGGCCTTCGAGCTGTACAGCGACTCGGCGAACGCGGGCTTCGCGAGCGCGCAGCTCAACCTCGGCATCCTGTACGCGGAAGGGATGGGGGTGGCAAAGGACGAGGTCCAGGCGCACAAGTGGTTCAACCTCGCGTCCACCAACGCCGACGACGACGCGACGCGCAAGAATGCCGCGCGCAACCGCGACCTCGTCGCGCAAAAGCTCTCGCCGGGCGACGTGGCGCGCGCGCAGGCGCTGGCGCGCGAATGGAAGCCGCAGGCGCCGGTCGCGGCGAAGGCCAACTAGCCCGTGCCGGCGGCCGGCCCCGGCGGCCGTCGTAGCGGCACCCGCCGCGTGTGCTCGACGCATCGTCCTAGGGGGGCGTCGGCAGCGAGAACTCGCGCTGGAAGAACATCGCCATCTGCGCGCGCGTGACCGTGAGATCGGGGCAGTAGGTCGTCGCCGTGCAGCCGTTGGTCACGCCCATCTTGTAGAGCATCTCGATCCACGCGGCTTGCGGGTGGCTCGCCGGGACGTCGGTGAACACCTTGCCGGTCGCGGCGGGCGGCGTGTAGCTCCCGCCGTAGCGGCCCTTGACCAGCATCATCGACATGGAGGCGCGCGTGACGAGGTCGTCGGGGCAGAAGCGCAGCGGATTGGTCCCGCAACCCGGGTCGATTCCGTCGGCATAGAACTGCTCGACCGGGCCCGCGGCGGGGTTGTCCTTGGGCACGTCGCTGAACTTGCCGGTCGGCGAGTACTTGTAGTTGAAGCCGCGCTTCTCGCGCTCCATGAACATCGCCATCTGCGCGCGCGTGACCATCTGCTCGGGGCAGAACATCGGGGGGTTCGCGCTGCAGCCGTTGGTCACCTGGTTCCAGCGCAGCG
The DNA here is from genome assembly GCA_044226535.1 of Casimicrobiaceae bacterium. Lineage (GTDB taxonomy): Bacteria > Pseudomonadota > Gammaproteobacteria > Burkholderiales > Casimicrobiaceae > VBCG01. The sequence continues at coordinate 172,817 of JBGAGT010000007.1, forward strand.
TCTCGATCGGCAGGTAGGCCGCATAGTCCACCGGGACGTCGACGAAGCTCGGGCGCGCGGGTGCGGTGACGGTGACGGTGAGCGCGGAGGCGGTCGCCGACACCACGGTGATCGACACGCCGTACTCGTCGCTGAACGTCTGGCCCGGGAGCAGGGCGCCATCGGTGAACGCGCTGGTGGCCGGCGTCATGTCGAGGTACTCGGTATCGTCGCCGCAGCCGCTGCAGATGGTTTCGAACGGCGAGGCGACGTGGATCTGCGCGCCGTTCACCGGGAAGGCAGACAGGCCGGCGTCGAAGCCGAGCGGCTGGCGGAATTCGATCCAGTAGCTTCGGTAGCGATTGGCCTTCACCTGGACGGCGTACCGGCTCGCCCCGCCCGCCTCGATCGGCGAAATGGTGTAGGTCGCGGTGCCGGCGGTGTGGTTGTAGACGCTGCCCGTGGCGATCCAGCCGAGGTAGTTCTTCTGGAAGGCGTTGAAATGCATCGCGCGGTTGTTGCCCATCACGTCGAACGGATCGCCGTATTCCGACGCCGTGCAGGGCGCGGTGATCACGGTGGCGCCGCAGTCGAGGCTCGCCGCGTGCAGGAGCCCGTAGTTGTGGCCGATCTCGTGCCCGATGACCAGCAGGCTGGTGGTCTGCTTGATGTAGGCGCGGCCCCAGCCGACGTAGGCGAGGCCCGCCCAGCCGCAGTTGAACGGGGCGCTCTCGAACAGGTAGACGAGGTTGGTGTAGCTGGCGACCGTGTAGCCGGCGGCCGTGGCCGCGGCCTCGGCGAGCGTGGCGATCACGTTGATGTCGCACTGCTTGTTGTTGTTGGCGTCGAGCGGCACGATGCCGTTCGCCTTGAGCCATGCGCCTCCCACGTTCGCCACCGTGCCGTCGAGCAGGTGGCCGCCGAACGACACATCGCGGTAGTACTCGGCGACGCTCTGCGTCGGGGAAGCGCCGAATACGGCGGTGCTGATCGACGCGGTGGTGAACGGGTCGGCGTTGTAGGTGTAGGGCGTGACCTTGTTGCTGGGGAACTTGATCGGGATCACCAGCACCTTGTTGGTGACTGCGGCAGCGAGCATGTCGCTCGCACCGCCCGCGGCGGGCCGCTCGAGGATGATCACGCGGTCGGCGAACATCTGGCCGTCGCCGAGGAAGGTGCCCGTCACGGCGACCTTCATGCCGTTGGACAGCGCGTCGATGCCCTGCAACAGCACGAGCTCGGTCATGCTGCCGTCGGGCGCCACCACCGAGTAGAAGAAGCGGCTGGCGCCTCCGTCGAAGTTGTCGGCATGCCCGAGGCGCAGTGTCCCCGAGACCTCCAGCGCGGCCGGCGCCGCCGCGGACTTGATGCTGCCGCGGTCGTCGCGCGTGGCGCTCGCGACGTCGAGGGTCGCGAGCTCGGCGCCCCCGCTGACGTGGTAAGCACTTCCAGGCGTCATGCCGGCAGCGGTGATGCCGCGCAGCAGGTAGCGCTCGCCGCTCGACGTTTCCAGCGCGATGAATCGCCGCGTGGCGCCGCTCGTCGCGTCGGTCACGGTGATGGACCGCGCGACACCGTCGAGCGTGACGTTCCGCGCGACGACCGCGCGAGGTACGTCGTGCGCGCCGTCGGTGTGGCCGCCGTGCGCCGAGGCGAACGAGGCCGCGAACGCCATGGCCCACGCCGCCACGAAACCCGTAGTCCGGATCATCCCAAGTCTCCCCAAGCGGTCGAACCCCGCCATTATGACATTGGCATGGCGGCGGTTCCCCCGATGCGCCGTCATCCCCGCGAAACATGCCCCCGAATGCGGTTGTCGGGGGCGGGGACCCATGGAGTCCCGCTTTCGCGGGAATGACCGACATGCCTCGCAAGGCGCCTACCCCGCAAACATCGCGCCCAAGGCGCGCTCCGCTCTATAACCGATTGATTATCTGCGCTAAACTTCGGCATTGCGGTGCCGTTCATGGGTCTTCGAGCGCCGCCTGGAGGACGCTTGAACGCTCGTTGGGCGGTGACGGTGACGCTTTTCGCGGCCTACGTGGCGTGCACGTCGGCGGGGCTCTTGCTCTTCAAGGCGGGCTGGCCGCGGCTTGCGCAGGCCTTCGCCGAGCACGCCCCGCTGTGGAGGCCCGCCGCGATCCCCGCGCTGGGTGCCTGCCTGTACGTCACCTCGTTCCTGCTGTGGCTCGCGATTGTCACGCGCCTGCCGCTGACCATCGCCTATCCGATCGCCATCGGGCTTTCGCTGCTGGCGGTCACCGCGGGCGCGGTCGCCTGGCTGGGCGAGAGCATGACCCTCGCGCGCGTGTCGGGAACGTTGCTGATCCTCGCCGGCGTGGTGCTGATCACGCGCTGAGCCGTTCGCCGCGCAAACCCTCGTGCAGTGCCTCCGCGCTGCCGTAGAGGCCGCGCTCGGTGAGCCATCCGCTGACGAGCCTCGCCGGCGTCACGTCGAACGCAGGATTGAGCGCACGCGACCCGGCCGGGCCGATCGCGACCTCGCGCGCGACGCCGTCGGCGTCGTGTCCCGCGACGCACATCACCTCCGACGCGGCGCGGTGCTCGATCGGCGTGTCGTCGCCGCGCGCGAGCGAGGCGTCGAAGCTCGGCGAGGGCAGCGCCACGTAGAACGGCACGCCGTTGTCGCGCGCGGCGAGCGCCTTGTCGTAGGTGCCGATCTTGTTGCAGACGTCGCCGTTGCGCGTGACGCGGTCGGCACCCACGATCACCAGGTCGACGCCGCCCGCGCGCAACAGCGCGCCGCTCGCGCCGTCGACGAAGACGGTGTGCGCGATGCCGCGTTGCGCCATCTCCCATGCCGTCAGCTTCGCGCCCTGCATCCGCGGACGCGTCTCGCTGACCAGCACCTCGAGGTCGATGCCCTCGGCGTGGGCGAGGAACAGCGGCGCGGTGGCGGTGCCGTAGCCCAGCGTCGCCAGCGCGCCGGTGTTGCAATGGGTCATGACGCTGACGCGCCCGCCGTTGCGCGACGCCGCCTCGCGCAGCAGCGCGAGGCCGTGCACGCCGATGGCGTGGTTGATCGCGACGTCCTCGGCGGCGATGCGATCGGCCTCGTCCCAGGCCGCGTCGGCGCGCGCCGAGGGTGCGAGCGGGGCGACACGCGCACGCACGCGCGACAGCGCCCATCGCAGGTTGACGGCCGTGGGGCGCGCGGCGTCGAGCGCCGCGAATGCGCGGGCCAGCGAGTCGTCGCCGGCGTCGCGGTCGAGCGCCATGGCGAGGCCGTAAGCGCCGACGGCGCCGATCAGCGGCGCGCCCCGCACCCACATCGCGGCGATGGCGCGCGCGGCCGTTTCCGCGTCGCCGATGCGCACCGTGACCAACTCGGCAGGCAGCGCGCGCTGGTCGATCACCTCGATGGAACGCGCCCCGGGTTCGTGCGCGAGCGAGCGGTAGCGGCCGGGGTCGGGCGGCGCGGTGCTCGTGGAGGGCGTGGGGCCGGCGGGCATGCCGCCCGCAGGGGCCGCGGACCCCGGTGCTGTCCCGCTCACCGCTTCAGCACCTGCACGATGTTGTTGAAATCGTCGGTCCACAGCCGCCAGCCGGGGCGCGGCTCGATGGCCGAGGCGACGTCCTTGATCGAGTCGCGGCCCAGCACGCTGTCGTTGCGCGCCACCAGCACCCAGTCGGAGACCGATGCGAGCTCGCCGGCGCCGCTGTCGTCGACGTGCACGGCGACGAGGCCGTGCGCGCGCGCGATGGCGTCGACCACCGGCGCCAGGGCGAGGAAGCGGTTGGTGACGTGGAAGGCGATCACGCCGTCGGGCTTCATGTGCCGCAGGTACACGCCCATCGCCTCGTCGGTGATGAGGTGGACGGGGATCGCGTCGCTGGAGAACGCATCGATCGCCAGCACGTCGAACTGCTGCGGCGGCTCGCGCTCGAGCGACAGCCGCGCGTCGCCCAGCACCGTCTCGATGGTGGCGTCGCTGTCGCGCAGGTAGCTGAAGTACTCCTTGGCGATGCCGATGACCGCGGGGTTGATGTCGTAGATGCGGAACACGTCGCCCTTGGCACCCCAGGCCGCCACCGTGCCGGTGCCGAGCCCGATCATGCCGAGGCGAAGGGGCTCGAGGCGCGGGTTGAGCGTCTCGAGCAGCACGCCGAGGCCCGAGGTCGCGGTGTAGTAGGTCGAGGGCTCGCGCACGCGATCGGGGGAGAGGTACTGGTTGCCGTGCATGATGGTGCCGTGGATCAGCGACCGGTGCAGCGAGTCGCCGCTGCCCGATTCCTGCACGCGCAGGATCCCGTAGAAGTTGCGCGCGACGAAGATCGTCGAGTCGTAGAACTGGCGGATCGACCACGCCGACGCGCCGATGGTGCCGAGCAGCGCGACCACGGCGAGCGCACCGCGCGGCAACCCGCCGGCGCGGCTTCGCAGCACCAGCAGCAGGGCGCAGGCGACCAGCCCGAAGCCGAGCTCGAATCCCGCGCGCAGGAACATCGGCGCCGCGATGCCGACCAGCGCGGCGCCCAGCGCGCCCCCCAGCGCGACCATCAGGTAGAAGCGCGTGAGGTAGCGCGGCGAGGGCCGCGTCGAGGCGAGCTCGCCGTGGCAGAACATGCAGGCGACGAAAAGGCCCGCGCAGGACACGCCGAACTGCAACGCGAGCTCGTGGGTGACCCGCGAGTCGGCGAGCGTCCAGGCCATCGCGCCGAGCGCCAGCGCGGCGAGCACGTGGAAGAGACCGCGGCGGTACCAGCGGTCGCTGTCGAAGCACAGGATGAAGGTGGCGAGGTAGATCGTCAGCGGCACGATCCACAAGAGCGGCACCGCGGCGACGTTCTCCGCGATGTGGTTGCTCACCGCGAGCAGCAGCACCGAGCCGACCGCGGCCAGCGCGATCCACAGGAGCTGCAGCGACCCGGCGGGCGCCACGCGCTCGGCTGCGCCCGCTGGCGCCGAGGTGGCGAGCGGCAGCGCCCGCGCGTCCCGCGGCAATGATTGCAGCGTGCGCCAGGCGAGCGCGGAGCACAGCAGCGCGAACACTGCGAACCCCCACGACCACCACGACGCCTGGTCGCGCGTGGCGATCCACGGCTCGATGGCGAAGGGGTAGCCGACGAGCGCGAGCATCGACGCGAAGTTCGACAGCGCGAACAGCCGATAGGGGCTGCGTCCCGGGAAGCGCCGCGCGAACCACGCCTGCACCAGCGGGCTGGTCGTCGACAGCGCGAAGTAGGGCGGCCCGATGGTGACGACGAGCAGGCCGAGGATCAGCCAGGCCGGGTTCTCGCCGCCGGCGGGCTTCCAGTGCGCGGCGGGGATGATGGGCAGGCAGGCGATCGCCGCGACCAGCACCAGCCCGTGCAGCATCGCGCCGCGGTCGGCGCGCATCCGGCGCGCCACCACGTCGGCGTAGGCATAGCCCGCGAGCAGCGTCGACTGGAAGAACACGAGGCAGGTGGTCCACACGGCCGCCGAGCCGCCGAACCACGGCAGGATCTGCTTCGCGATGATCGGCTGGACCAGGAACAGCAGGAACGCCGAGAGGAAGATGGTCGCCGCGTACAGACCCATGGCGCCATTGTACGGGGCAGGCGAACCGTCATCCCCGCGCAAGCGGGGAACTACATCGTCATCCCCGCGCAAGCGGGGACCCATGGGTTCCCGCTTGCGCGGGAATGACAGCGAGTGGGTTCCCGCTTGCGCGGGAATGACGGCGGGTGGGTTCCCGCTTGCGCGGGAATGACGGTCCCGTGCTACGCGGCGGCGAGGCCCTCGGCGAGCTTCGACCACTCGCGGTCGTCGAGGTGGGGCTCGATGGCGGCGAGCGCGGCCTCGAAGGCGGGCGCCGGGACCACCGCGCGCAGGCGCTTCATCATCGCCAGGCGCTCGGCCGGCGGCAGCGCCGGAACCATCCATCGCAGGTTGCCCATCATCTGCGCGGGCGGGACCGAGCCGATGATGCGTGCCTCGATGGCGAGGATCTCCTCGTCGGTGAACGCCTCCCACAGCGCGGCGTTGTTGTCGCGCTCCTCGGCGGCCATGTGCACCAAGTTGTCGGCGACGAAGGCCCCGAGGTCGCGCGACAGCACGGACAGCGCGTCGGGACGCCGGTCCTGCGTGGCGCTGCGGATCGCCTCGACGTCCGCCGCGAGGCGCGCGAGCGCCTGCACGTGGTCCTCGTGGTCGAGGGCGATGGGCGCGGTGGCGCCCGGGCGGCGCGCCTCGATGGCGGGATGGACGAGGGTGTTCTCGTGGTGCAGGTGCGTCTCGAACATCGCCACCAGCTCGCGCATGCGGAGCGTGAGCGCGGAGAGGTCGGCGGGGTCCGCGGGGTCGGCGCGTGCCACTGCCGTCAGCGCTTCGCACATGCAGGCGCGCAGGCCGGCGTGCGGGCGGCGATACAGGTCATGCCGCGCCGGGCGCGCAGCGTGCGCGGCAGGGCGGACGGGAGCTTCGATGTCGATCATGGCTCGGGGGCGATGGGGGATGGTTGGCGAAGGAGCCGCGGGGCTGCGATCAGGGCTTCTTCGGCGGAGGCAGGTTCTTCACGTCGACGTCCATGTACGGCGCGTCGCTGGTGGCGCCCGGCGGCAGGTAGGCCGGCATGGGCTGGCCGGCGGGGCCGAGCGAGCGGATGTAGCGGTACATGGCGCGCAGGTCGTCGTCGGACATGTCGCGCAGGGCGAACCAGGGCATCGGCGGGCGGCGCTCCGTGCGCGCATAGACGAGCCACTGGTCTTCGCCGACCGTCTGCACCGCGAGCCGGAGGTTCGCGGCGTAGGTCGTGCCCCAGGGGCCACGCCAGCCGACCGGAACGCCGGTGAGCCATTCGCGCTCGGGGACCGTGCCCCCCGATTGCGGGTATCCGGGGGTGTGGCAATCGTTGCAGCCGCCGATGCGGACCACGTAGCGCCCGCGCGCCAGCGTGGCGTCGTCGGCGGCGTGGGCGAGGCCGGCGAACAGTGCGCCGAGGAGGAGGCTGGCGATGGCAAGGGTGGCGAGCGGGCGCGCGGGGAGCGGACGAAGGTTCATGGTGACGGTCGGGTCGGAGGTTCGACGGTTGGATGGTTCCCGCGGCTGCGGCGGATTCGGCGGCCAGCGGTGCATCGCGGCTGCTACGGCCGGATTGCGGGGCCGGGTCAGCGAGGCCGCGTAGTGTGCGCAATCATGCGCCGCCGCGCCGCGGTGGCGCGACGACTCGCCACAGCCGCCGACGAACGGCGACACGTGCCGATGAATCGGGCTTGCCGTCCGGCTTCGGCCGGGGTGGACCGCGCGGCCTCGTATAATCGCCGCGCAGCGACCGCGGGCCGCGTCAGGCGTGCCAGGCGAGCGCATCCCGCCCCGGCAATCCTTCACCCGCCATGCCCACCTTCCAGTCCCAGAAGCTCATCGCGGCGGTCGCCGCCATCGTCGAAGCCGCCGGCAGCCGCGAGGCCGAGGCGCGTACCGTCGCCACGCGACTCGTCGAGTCCAACCTCGTCGGGCACGATTCGCATGGCGTGCTGCGCGTCGCCAAATACCTCGAATGGGTGCGCCTGGGCTGGCTCAAGCCCAACGCGACGCCCACCGTCGTGTTCGACAGCCCGGCGCTCGCCATCGTCGACGGCCAGCTTGGCTACGGCCAGGTCGTGGGCGAGTACGCGACGCGGCTCGGCATCGCCAAGGCCGCGAAATCGGGCATCGCCATGGTCGGGCTGCGCGACAGCGGCCACCTCGGGCGCCTCGGCGACTGGGCGGAAATGGCGGCCGACGCGGGGCAGGTGTCGCTGCATTTCCTCAACACCTCGGGGGCGACGCGCGTCGCGCCCTATGGCGGCAGCGACCGGCGCCTGTCGACCAACCCGCTGGCGGTGGGCATCCCGCTTCCCGGCGGCGCGCACACCATCCTCGACATCACGACGTCGGTGGTGGCCGAGGGCAAGCTGATGGTCGCCAAGAACAAGGGCGAGCAGGTGCCGCCCGGCTGGATCGTCGACAAGCACGGCAAGCCGACCACCGATCCCAAGGACTTCTACGACGGCGGATCGCTGCTCACCATCGGCGCGCACAAGGGCTCGGGCCTGTCGATGATCACCGACCTCCTCGCCGGCGCGGTGACCACGGGCCGCAGCTCCGATCCCGGCGACGAGGTGCTGCGCAACAACATGCTGTCGATCTTCATCGATCCCGCGGTGTACGCGGGCGACGGCAGCGTGCTGGCCGAGGCGAAGCGCTTCGTCGACTACGTCAAGGCCTCGCCGCCCGCCGACCCCAGGATGCCCGTGCTCGCCCCCGGCGAGATCGAGCGGCGCACGCGCGCGGCGCGCCTCGCCGCGGGCATCGTGCTCGACGACACGAGCTATGCCGACCTCGTCGGCGCGGCGGCCTCCGTGGGCATCGACGCGAAGCGGCTCGGCGCGCTGCTCGGCTGACGACCGTCATCCCCGCGAAAGCGGGGACCCAGCCTTGCGCGCGCGGTAGGGCACTACCTGCGCAATCGCGTCATCCCCGCGAAAGCGGGGACGCCTGGCGCAGATCGGCAAGGCGTGCGACGGCCGTCGGGGGATCGGGCTTGAGCCAGGTTCATCGCGAAAACCGATTCCCCGGTGGCCGTCGCACGCTTCGCCGATGGAGGCGACGGCGCATGTTTGCGCGGGACTCGCAATACCACCACCAAAGGCTGGGTCCCCGCTTTCGCGGGGATGACGTTGGGGGATGACGGATTACTGCGGACCTAGAGAGGCGATCAGTGCGGCCAATGCCTCGCGCTCGTCGCGATCGAGGTCGGTGAGCGGCGCGCGGGTGTGCCCCCCGCCGTGCCCGACGATGTCCGCGCCCGCCTTGACGATGCTGACCGCGTAGCCCGGCTTGCGGTTGCGGATGTCGAGGTAGGGCATGAAGAAGCCGCGCAGCAGGCGGTCCATGGTCGCGCGATCGTCGTCCTGCACCGCGCGATGGAACTCGAGCGCGGTGCGGGGAATGAAGTTGAAGACCGCCGACGAGTAGGTGGGTACGCCCATCGCGCGGTAGGCCGCGGCGTACACCTCCGCCGTCGGCAGTCCGCCGAGGTAGGCGAGGCGGTCGCCCAGCGCCGCGCGGATGGCCACCATCGCCTCGATGTCGCCCACGCCGTCCTTGAAGCCGACGAGGTTGGGGCAGGCGTCGGCGAGGCGCGCCAGCGTGCCGGGCGCGAGCCGCATGTTGGCGCGGTTGTAGACGATCACGCCGAGCCGCGTGGCCCCGCACACCGCCTTCACGTGGGCGAAGAGCCCTTCCTGCCCCGCCTCGGTGAGGTAGTGGGGCAGCAACAGCAGGCCGTCGGCACCGCGGCGCTCGGCTTCGCGCGCGTAGGCGACCGCGGTCGACGTCCCGTAGCCGGCGCCGGCGATGATGGGCGTGTGGCCGCGGCAGGCGTCGACGGCCGCGCCCACCACCGCGGAGCATTCGGCTGCGTCGAGCGAGAAGAACTCCCCCGTGCCCCCAGCGGCGAACAGTGCCTTCGCGCCGTAGGGCTTCAGCCATTCGAGGCGCGCGCGGTAGCCGCGCTCGTCGAAGGCGTCACGAGCATCGAAGTCGGTGACAGGAAACGACAGGAGGCCGCTCGGGATGACGGCCTTGAGTTCCTGGGGGCTCAGCGCGGGCATGGGCGTCGGAAATTTCGGGTCGGGCACGCCCCGTGCCCGCCCGGCGTCGCCGGGCCGCGTCAGGGCGGCGGTTTTTGCAACTTGTACGACATCATACAACAGGCGGGGCGGCGTGCTCGCCCTCGAACGCGCGCCGCAGCCGCTCGCGGCTGTTGGAGAGGTGCAGGCGCATCGCCGCACGCGCCGCGTCGGCGTCGCGCCGCGCGATGGCCTGGTAGATGTCGCCGTGCTCCTGCTGCAGCCGCTTGAGGTACGCCAGCCTGCCGCGGCGGTCGTCGCGGAAGAGGTCGAGGCGTTGCCTTGGCAGCATGCGCGGCGACACTTCCACCAGCAGGTTGCTGAAATAGGCATTGCCGGTCGCGCTGGCGACGGCGACGTGGAAGGCCACGTCGGCCGCCGAATGGCCGGCGGGGCTGCGCATGCGCGAGGCCATGTCGTCGAGGGCGACGGCGATGGCGCGCAGCTGCGCGTCGCTGCGGCGCTGCGCCGCCAGCGAGGCCGCCTCCGACTCCAGCGCCACGCGGATGTCCATCACCTGCAGCACGTCGCGCAGCGTGTTGATCTCGGCGGGATCGATGGTGAAGCGGAACGCCGCCGGCGCCGAGAGCACGAAGGCCCCGCGCCCCTGGTGGGTGGCGACGCGCCCGGAGGCGCGCAGGCTCGACGTGGCCTCGCGCACGACCGTGCGCGACACGCCGTAGCGCTCCATCAGCTCGCGCTCGGGCGGCAGCCGCGCGCCCGGCGCGAGCTCGCCCGAGTCGATGCGCGCGGCGAGGTCGCGCACCACCTGCGCGGACAGGCTGTCGCGCGGCGGGCGGCGGCGCGGCGCGCGTCGCGCGGGCGTGGAGGTGGGCGGGTCGGCGGGCATCGTGCGTGCGTCGGTGGACGGCTCCGTCTCGCGTTGATACGTCATCCCCGCGCAAGCGGGGACCCATGGGTTCGTCGTCTCCGCGCGCCGGTTCGTCATCCCCGCGCGTCGGTTCGTCATCCCCGCGCAAGCGGGGACCCATCAGCGCGGCCGGCGCGCAGCGGTTGCATCGCCGGCCGGAACGTCGCTATGATACGCGCCGGCCAACTTGTCGTACCAGTTGCAGTGCAGCAAACATCCACATCCCCCGCCAAGCCATTCCGCCGCCTCTTGCTCACCGGTGCCGCCGGCGGGCTCGGCCGCGTGCTGCGCGCGCCCCTGCGCCAGTGGACGACGACGCTGCGGCTGTCCGACCGCGTCGATCCCGGTGCCGCGGGGGAAGGCGAGGAAGTGGTGCTCGCCGATCTCGCCGACAAGGCGGCCGTGCACGCGCTCTTGCGCGACGTCGACGCGGTGCTGCATTTCGGCGGCATCTCGCTCGAGTCGCCCTTCGAGGACATGGTGGGCCCGAACATCCTCGGCCTCAACAACCTCTACGAGGCCGCGCAGGACCATGGCGTGCGCCGCGTGGTGTACGCGAGCTCGAGCCACGTCGTGGGCTTCTACCGGCAGACCGAGGTCGTGGGCACCGAGGTGCCGCTGCGTCCCGATTGCCTGTACGCCGTGACCAAGTGCTTCGGCGAGGCGCTGTCGCGCTACTACTTCGACCGCTTCGGGCTCGAGACCGTGTGCCTGCGCATCGGCTCGTCCTTCGCCGAGCCGAAGAACCCGCGCATGCTGGTGAGCCTCCTCACCTACGACGACCTGGTCGAGCTCGTGCGCTGTGCGCTGTTCACGCCGCGCGTCGACCATTCGATCGTCTACGGCGTGTCCGACAACGACGTGAAGTGGTGGGACAACGCACGCGCCGCGCACCTGGGCTTCCACCCGAAGGACAGCTCGCGCGGCTTCGCCGACCGCTTCCCGCCCGATCCGCTGTCCGCCAGCGACGACCCGACGCGCGTATTCCAGGGCGGGCCCTGGGTGACCTCGGGCCCCGTGCGCCGCCCTTCTTGACCGCCGCCCCATGACCGCGCTTGCCTACATGCATCACCCCGAATCCGCGACACAAGCGGAACACGCCCGTTAGAGGGCATCACCAACGCCCAAGGAGGTCCCATGTACCAGCACCAACCCTCGAAGCGCGCGCTGCTCAAGACCGGCGTCGCGCTCGCAGGCCTCGCTGCCGCAGGACGCCATGCCTTCGCGCAAGGCTCGGCCGTCACGTTGCGCATGTCGTCGACGCTGCCCGCCGACCCCGTGAACTCGGCGCACTTCGTCTGGTACCAGCGCTTCGCCTCGAACCTCAAGACGGCGGTCGGCGACAAGATCGTCGTCAACTACTTCCCCAGCGACCAGCTCGGCAAGGAAGCCGACGTGGTGCAGCAGGTGCGCCTCGGCAGCGTCGACATGATGATCTCGGGCTCGTCGATCTGGGCCACGCTGATGCCCGAGATGGGCGTGCTCGACATGGGCTATCTCTTCCAGTCGAACGACCATTGCGGCAAGGCGCTCGATGCCAAGGCCGGCAAGATCCTCACCGACATGCTCGCCGAGCGCACCAACGTGCTGGGCATCGGCTGGGGCTACAGCCTCGGTGCGCGCAACGTGTGGACCAAGAACCCGGTCAAGACGGTGCAGGACCTGCACAACGTGAAGCTGCGCGTGCTGCCCAACCCGACCTTCGTCGCGACGCTGAAGCTGATGGGCGCCGTGCCGACGCCGCTGCCCTTCGGCGAGATCTACACCTCGCTGCAGACCGGGGTGGTCGACGGCTTCGAGCACGACGCACCCACCGCACTGGCGGGCAAGTTCTACGAAGTCGCCAAGAACTGCGCGCTGACCCAGCACATCTACAACCCGCAACTGCCGGTGATCAGCAAGCGCTCGTTCGAGCGCATCCCCGCCGACCTGCGCAAGGCCTTCCTCGACGCTGCCGCCGAGGCAACGGCCTACCAGCGTGGCAAGGCCCAGGAAGCCGAGGACAACGCCTTCGCCAAGCTCAAGGCGGGCGGCCTCACCGTGCACACGGCGGACCGCGCGGCCTTCCAGAAGATGGTGCAACCGCTGTGGGGCGAGTTCACCGCCAAGTATCCGTCGACGGTGCCCATCGTCCAGGCGATCAACGCCACGCGTAGCTAGGGCCGGCGCGCCATGCAGGGAATGTCCGCGGGGGCGGCGGCGGGCGCCGCATCGGGCACGGTCGCCGGCGGCCGTGCCGCCGGCGCCGTGCCGCGGGAGGCCGTGCAGGATGCGCTGGAGCCGGCCGCGCACGGCCATGGCCTCGCGCGGCCGCCGGTGCTGCCGCGGCTCCTCCAGGTCGTCGAGCTCCTGACGGCGGCGACGCTCGCGGTCGACGTCGTCGTCGTCTTCGTCTCGGTCATCTGGCGCTATTTCCTGCACGATCCCTTCGAGTGGTCGGAGGAAATCGCGCGCTCGCTGATGGTGATGCTGGTGTTCTTCGGCGCCGCCGCGGCACTCGGCCGCTCGCGCCACGTCGGCATCGACTCGGTGCGCGGCATGCTGCCGCCGCACTGGCAGCCCTACGTGGTGCGTGCGGGCGACTGGGTGATCGTCTGCGTGGGCGTGGGGCTCGTCGTCACCTCGTCGATGCTGCTTAAGGAGTCGCAGGTCCAGACCACGCCCGCCGGCTTGCCGCAGGCGCTGTTCGTGCTGCCGGTGGTGCTGGGCTCGGCATTCCTGCTGCTGTTCGGCCTCGCCCACGCGTTCAGGCCCTTCGACCGTCATGCGATCGTCGGGCTCGCGGTGGTGGCGGGGCTGCTGGCGCTCACCGTGCTGCCGACCTTCGTCGCGCCCGCGCTCGCGCCCAAGCCCTTCCACGTGCTGCTGTTCGCCTTCCTGCTGTGCCTGGTGGCGGGCGTGCCGATCGCCTTCGCGCTGTCGATCGGCGCGCTGCTGTTCTTCATCGTCGAGCCCACGCTGCCGATGGTCATCTTCGCGCAGCAGGTGGCCGCGGGCGTCGACCATTTCGTGCTGCTCGCCGTGCCGTTCTTCGTGCTCGCCGGCATGGTGATGGAAGTCAACGGCATGTCGTCGCGGCTGATCGAGCTGCTGCTGCGCTGGTTCGGCCACCTGCGCGGCGGCCTCAACCTGATCATGGTCGTGGCGATGGCGTTCTTCTCGGGCATCTCGGGCTCGAAGCTCGCCGACGTCGCCGCGGTGGGCGGCATCCTGATGCCCGCCGTGCGCAAGACCCGTCAGGACGCCAACGAGGCGACGGGCCTGCTCGCCGCCAGCGCGGTGATGGCCGAGACCATCCCGCCCTGCATCAACATGATCATCCTGGGCTTCGTCGCCAACCTGTCGATCGGCGGGCTGTTCCTCGCGGGCATCGCGCCGGCGATCCTGATGGCCGCGGCACTCGCGGCGTTCTCGATCTGGCGCGGCAAGAAGGTCGACGTGTCGCGGGTCATCGAGCAGCCGCGGCCGATGCTCAAGCTGATCGGCGGCGCGCTGGTCGGCCTCGTCATGATCGTCATGATCGGCAAGGGCGTCGCCTCGGGCATCGCGACGTCGACCGAGATCTCGGCCTTCGCGGTGGTGTACGCCGTCGTGGTCGGATGGCTCGCGTTCCGCGAGCTCACCTGGCGCTCGCTGCTCAAGCTCTTCATGGACGCCTCGGTGCTGGCCGGGATGATCATGTTCATCGTCGCCGCGGCGGGCGCCGTCGCGTATTCGCTGACCATCGAGCAGATCCCGCACGAGCTCGCGCGCGTGATGGTGAGCCTCGCGCACACCTACGGAAGCTGGCTGTTCATGGTCATCGCGATCGCCTCGCTGATCCTGTTCGGTGCGGTGCTCGAGGGCGCGCCGGCGCTGATCATCTTCGGCCCGCTGCTCACGCCGATCGCCGTGCAGCTCGGTTACCACCCGCTGCACTTCGCCATCATCCTGGTGATCGCGATGGGCATCGGGCTGTTCTCGCCGCCCTTCGGCCTCGGCATGTACGCCACCTGCACCATCGCCGGCACGCGCGTCGCCGACGTCGCCAAGCCCTATGCGCGCTATGTGCTGGTGCTGCTGGTGACGCTGGCGCTGATCGTCGCCTGGCCCGAGTTCTCGCTGTGGCTTCCGCGGCGCTATGGGCTCGCCGGCGCCTGATCTGTCATCCCCGCGAAAGCGGGAATCCAGTAATGGGTCCCCGCTTTCGCGGGGATGACAGGGGAATGCGGGAATGACGGGGGCGAGGCCGGGCTGCTATAATGACGGGCTTCGGCCAAGTAGCTCAGTTGGTAGAGCAGAGGACTGAAAATCCTTGTGTCGGTGGTTCGATTCCGCCCTTGGCCACCAAACAATCGCCCGGCTTCCTCGAGCCGGGTACAGGTCGCCCCTCCGCGACCGGGCACACCCGCCGCTACCGGCCGCGCGCACTCCGCAAGAATTCCCCCACCGTATTCACGGATCCCGCGCCCAGGCTGCTGTACCCGGTGAGTTCCGTGAGATGCGACTGGAAGGTGGTGCCCTTCATCGTCTCCAGCACGCGGCGCATGGCGTCGGTCTCGAGGAACTCCTTGCGGCACACGAACACGTAGTCCTCGATCACCAGGGGCAGGAACTCGAGGCCGAACTGCACGGCGGCCGCCTTCACGCCGAACGCCACGTCCGCCATGCCGCTGGCGACATACGCGGCGACAGCGGCATGCGTGAACTCGACCTGCTGCGCGCCGTTGATCCGCGTCGGGTCGATGCCGTTGAGCGACAGCAGCTGGTCGAACAGGAGCCGTGTCCCCGAATCGTGGTCGCGGTTGATGAAGCGCAGCTCGGGGCGCGTCAGGTCCTGCAATGACGCGATGCGCAGCGGGTTGTTGCGCTTCACCATCAGGCCGACCTCGCGGGTGACGAACCTGACGATCCGGTGCTGGTCGGGGTCCAGCCATTCGCGCATCGCGGCGAGGCTCCGCCGGCGCAGCTCGCCCTGCGGAACGTGCACGCCTGAAAGATCGCAGGCGTCTTCCACCAGTGCCTGCAGCGAATGCCGGTTGCTGACGTAGCGGACGTCGACGGCGGTGTCGCCGTCGCCGATCAGCAGCTCGCGAAGCTTGGCAACGGCGAACCCGTGGCTCGCATGGACGCGCGCCACCGCCGACGGCTGCTGCAGGTGCGGCTTGATGTCGGTGAGGAGCTCCTGCGCGAGGTTGTCGAGCTGCGGGCCGAGGCGCGCCTGCATGCGCTGGCCGGCCCATACGAGCCGCTCGCCGAAGCCGGTGAGCGTGGTGCCCTTGCCGCGGCGCGTGACGACGAGCGGGACGCCGAAGAACGCCGACCACGCCTCCAGCAGGTTCCACACATGCCTGTAGGAGAGCCCCGCGACCTTCGCGGCATTCATCAGCTTTCCCGATCGGCGGATCTCCTCGAGCACGCCGATCATCACCACCACGGTGGCGCCGCCACCGGGCTTGCGGAATCGCCACACCGGCTCGATCTCGACTTTCATTGGACTCCGTTCATGAACTGCGGTTCATATTTGCCGCATGCTGCGCGATGCCATTGACGCGTGTTCCTCGGCCCGAGCGCATTTTCACTCGTGGAAAACGCCGGATCTGGCCGTGTTTTCCCCCTTTGGAGATGGGTCACCAAAGCGATCCAGCGTGCTAACATGAATTCTCCAGGCAATGCGCAGGAGGATGTCATGGCCAACCAAAAAAAGAACCAACCGTACACGCGACTCACGGAGCCGCTGGTCCGCGACAACGGCGTGCTGCGGCCGGCCACGTGGGACGAGGCACTCGACCGCGCGGCCGAAGGTTTTCGCCGCAATCGCGAGCTCCACGGCCCCGACGCGTTCGGCATGTTCTCGTGCTCGCGCTCGACCAACGAGATGAACTTCATCGCGCAGAAGTTCACGCGCGCGGTGATCGGCACCAACAACATCGATTCCTGCAATCGAACGTGACACGCCCCTAGCGTCGCCGGTCTGGTGACGGTATTCGGGGCGGGCGGTGGAACGTCGTCTTATCGCGAGTGCGAAGACGCGGACCTGATCGTCTTCTGGGGCTCCAATGCCCGGGAGGCGCATCCGATCTTCTTCCATCATGCGCTGAAGGCGATCCACAAGGGCGCCAAGGTGTATTCGGTCGACCCGCGTCGCTCGAAGACCGCGGAGTGGGCGGACAACTGGCTGGGCCTCGACGTCGGCACCGACATCGCGCTGGCCTACGGTGTCGGTCGCGAGATCATCCACGCGGGATTGGTGAACGAGGCTTTCGTGGCGAACGCCACCATCGGCTTCGAGGAGTACGTCGCCGCGTGCGAGCCGTGGACGCTGGAAGTCACCGCGCGCGAGACGGGCGTGCCCGCGGAGCTCATCCGCGAGCTCGCGCACGACTATGCCAAGGCCGAGCGCGCGCAGCTTTGCTGGACGCTCGGCATCACCGAGCACCACAACGGCACCGACAACGTGCGGGCGCTGTGCAACCTCGCGCTCCACGAAGCACACCACGGGCGCCGCCGCCAGGCCCGCGAGCGCGTTGCCGATGAAGCGCCCGTGGCCCGGCACGTCCACGAACGACACCTGGCGGCCCGAGGGCAACGTGGTCCACGCGAAGCCCAGGTCGATGGTGAGCCCGCGACGCTGCTCCTCTTCCCAGCGGTCCGGCTCCATCCCCGTCAGCGCGCGGACCAGCGTGCTCTTGCCGTGGTCGACGTGGCCGGCCGTCGCGACGACGTGCGTCGTCGCCGGCGGGCCGGGCAGCGGGTCGGTGCGGGGCATCATGCTCGTGCGGGTCGCCGCGGGGCGCTCCGCGGCGTTTCGTTCCTCGGCGGCGTCGGGGTTGCGGCGAATGGCGGAGGCGGACAGAAATCGAACCTGCCGGGCCGAGTCACTCGGCCTCACCAATCTTGAAGACCGGGGAGCCCGCCAGGAACCCGGACGCCTCCCCGCCGCGCGCACAACATTATGCCGCCCTCGCGCGGCGGCGCGATTGCACCTGTCGAACCTGAAATCGCGTGCAAGCGCCGGAGCGGTAGCCGCGTGCCGGCGCACGCCTGCCGAGGCCGGCGGGAAGACCCGGCGTCAGGCTTTGCGCCGCGGCTTCGCGACGCGCTTGCGGGCCGCGCGCTCGGCCTTGCGCACCAGCAGCACGGGGACCGTGGCCTCGCGCAGCACCGCTTCGGCATCGCTGCCCATCAGGATCCTCGAGAACCCGCGCCGCCCGTGCGTGCCGATCACGATCACGTCGGCCTTCGACTTGCGGGCCTGCGCGAGGATCGCCTGCGCCACGGTGCCACTGCCGCTCTCCACTATCACCGGCGTGAAGTCGACGCCCGCGGCGGCCGCGGCCGCGCCCGCCCGGGCCAGCACCCGTTCGCCGTTCTTGCGCAGCGAGTCGTAGAGCGCGTCGACGTAGCTCGGCGGCACGAAGCCTTGCCCGAGTTCCATGGCCATGGTCGCGAGGTCGATGACGTGCAGGCCCACGAGGCGCGCGTCCTGGTCCCCGGCGAGCCGCATCGCGGCCTTGAACCCCGCGGTCGAGGCGGCGCTGCCGTCGAGGGCGACGAGTACGCGTTTGAACATGAAGGTCTCCTGCGGCGTCGATGGGCGAAGGCCGCCACACCGCCATTTGACCGCGGCGCGCCGGCGAAGGTCTTGACCTGCGTCAACCCGCGGCGTGGCCCTCGACCTCGCCGTCGGCCGCGATGCCGGGGGCGACACCTTCGTGCCGCGCGCGGCTTAATGGCGCAGCGCGGCGAGGCGCCGGTGCACAGGACGGCGCGGCACCGAGGCGATGTCGTGCGCCAGGAAGGCCAGCACGAACTGGATGCCGATGATCACGGTGACGGCCGCGAGCATCACCGTGCCCGAGGCCGCGGGAGTGCCGCTGGCGCGCGAGGCGATCCATTTGGCCGCGCCGAACACCGTGCCGAAGCCGAGCAGGGCGAGGCCCAGCGGCAGCTCGATGGACGCGAGCGACATGTCGCGCAGGTAGTAGTTGTAGAAGATGCGCTTGGCGAAGTTGCGCGGGTGCTTCACCAGGAACTCGGCGGCGACGCGCGAGATGCGCAGGCTCGAGGTCTCGCCGGCGTAGCGCGCGTGCATCGGCACGTCCACCACCACCGCGCGAAGCGTGTTGAGCCTGAACAGCATGTCCGACTCGAAGAAATAGCGGCGCGAGAGCTTGTCGAAGGGCAACTGGCGCAGCACGCCGGCGTGGACGGCGGTGTAGCCGTTGGTCGGGTCGAACACGTCCCAGTAGCCCGACGACAGCTTGGTGAGGAACGACAGCACCGCGTTGCCGAAGAGGCGCATCGGCGGCATGCCGGCGAGTTTGTCGAGGTTGAAGAAGCGGTTGCCCTTGGTGTAGTCGGCCTCGCCCGCGGCGATCGGCGCGACGAAGGCCGGCACGAGGCGCGGGTCCATCTGCCCGTCGCCGTCGATCTTGACCACGATGTCGGCGCCCGCCTCCAGCGCGGCCGCGTAGCCCCGCAGCACCGCCCCGCCCACGCCCTGGTTCTCGGCATTGCGCAGCACCGCGACGCGCGGGTCGCGGCACTGCGCCTCGACGCGCGCGCCGCTGCCGTCCGGGCAGGCGTCGTCGACGACGTAGATCGCCGACACCTCGGGTGGCATGGCGGCGATCACCCCGAGCACGGCGTCGCCCACGCGATAGCAGGGCACGACGGCGGCGACGACGGGGGATTGCTCGCTCATCGCGCCGATTCTAGTCGCGCGCGGTCGCGACGCTGTCGCGCGGGCCGCGAGCGCGCCGCGTTCATCGGTGCAGCCAGCGGTCGAGCAGCGCGCCCAGCGCCTCGGCCCCCAGCACCAGGAGGTCGGGGTCGACGGCATCCTCGGCCTTGCGCTGGCGGGCGAGGTCGAACATCGCCTCGATCTGTGCGTCGCTGAGTGGCATTGGCGACGGCGGCGTGGCCGGCGTCCCCGGCGCGCCGGAACGTTGCCGTGCCTCGTCGAGCTCGCGCAGCGCCCTGGCGATGCCCTCGGGGTCGATCAGCATCACCGCCGAGCCGCAATGCGGGCAGGCGCTCTGCGTGCGCAGGTCGATGGGACCGCCGCACTGCGAGCAGTTCACCTGCCGCACCGTGGCCTTCAGGCGCTCGAGCTCCGCCGGCGACGGCGGCCGTACGACGTTCTTGGCGGCGAGGAACTGCCCGAAGGTCACGAGCTGGCCGTGGCCCTGCGCGCAGCGCCAGTAGGTGAAGCGCCCATTGCGGCCGAGGTCGCGGGTGAAGGCAAGCGTGCGCCGGCAGCGCGGGCAGGCCTGGACACCGGCGAGCGGACGCTGCACGCTGCCGGTAGCGCCGATGAGGCGCACCAGCGCGATCACCGCGTCGGGGGTGAGCGCCACGATCTCGCCGGCGTCGAACCAGAAGAGATGGCAGGCCGCGCAAGCGTCGACGTCGGTCGCACGGGGCAGTGCGCCATACACCTGCGCCGCCTGCGCGGTCATGGCGGCGTGGCAATTGGGGCAGTTGGTCATCGTGGGGTCGAAAAAAAAGCCGGGCACGAGGCCCGGCTTTTCCTTGAATCAATGCTCCCTGATGCGCGACGCCGTTCAGGCGGCCGTGATGTTCGACGCCTGCTTGCCCTTGGGGCCCGTGGTCACGTCGAACGCGACCTTCTGGCCTTCCTTCAGCGTCTTGAAGCCGTCCATCTTGATCGCCGTGAAATGCGCGAACAGGTCCTCGCCGCCGCCATCGGGGGTGATGAAGCCGAAGCCCTTGGCGTCGTTGAACCACTTAACCGTACCGGTTGCCATCTGAAACTACTCCTCGAGAAATGCTGCAAAGTATGACGAGTTCTGGCTCGCCGCCATGTTTCGATCTCAAGGACGGAAGCAACGTCGGGCGGACGCGCGGCATATCGTGGCCACTGCATCCGGACATCGGAATCCGGAATCCCGGGGACTTCAAAACAGCCGCCATCATACCTTAATCCTGTAATTCAAGGGTTTGCGGCCGGGCAGCTCGGAATCTGGACCGCCTGGGCGTCGGTTGTGCGCGACAATCGGCGCGGCGGCGGGCCCGCCGGAAGGCACCCCGGGGGGGCCGGCGCCGGCCGGGAGGCCGTCAGGCCGGCCCGGCGAGCTTCCGGCGCAGGCCCGCCGCGCCGGCCCCCAGCGCCGCCAGCTTGGCGCGGGCGACGTCGCGTCCCAGCGGGACCATCCCGCAGTTGGTGCAGGCGTAGAGCCGCTCCTTCGGCACGAAGGCCAGGGCGCGCTCGAGGACGCCCTCGACCTCGGCCGGCGTCTCCACGGTGTCGCTGGCGACGTCGATGGCGCCCACCAGCACGTCCTTGCCTTTCAGCAGGGCCATCAGGTCCATGGGGACGTGCGAGTTCGCGGACTCCAGCGACACCTGGTCGATGGCCGAGCCGGCCAGCAGCGGGAAGGTCTTCTCGTACTGGCGCCACTCGCCGCCCAGTGTCTTCTTCCAGTCGTTGTTGGCCTTGATGCCGTAGCCGTAGCAGATGTGCACGGCGGTCTTGCAGGGCAGTCCCGCGGCGGCGCGCTCCAGCGCGGCGATGCCGAAGTCGCGCACCTCGTCGAACCAGACGTTGAAGGCGGGCTCGTCGAACTGGATGAAGTCGACGCCGGTGGCGGCGATGGCGCGCGCCTCCTCGTTGAGGATCCCTGCGAAGGCGAGCGCCAGCTTCTCGCGGCTGCGGTAGTGCATGTCGAACAAGGTGTCGACCATGGTCAGCGGGCCGGGCAGCGTGTACTTGACGGCGCGCGTGGTGAGCGAACGCAGGTGGGCGGCGTCGTCGACGAACACCGGGTGGCGGCGCGACACCGCGCCCACCACCACCGGCACCGAGGCGTCGTAGCGGTTGCGGATGCGCACCACCTTGCGGTGCTCGAAGTCCACGCCGTCGAGACCCTCGATGAACGAGGTGACGAAATGGCGCCGCGTCTGTTCGCCGTCGGTGACGATGTCGATGCCGGCCGCTTCCTGCTCGCGCACCACCAGCGCCACCGCGTCGCGACGGCCTTCGTCGAGCGCCGCGCCCTCGAGCTTCCAGGGCGCCCATAGCGTGGTCGCCTCGGCGAGCCAGGAAGGCTTGGGCAGGCTCCCGGCGATGGTCGCGGGGATCAGCGGCAGCGGACGGGACGCCATGGGTGTGGTCTCCTCGAAGGTGTGTGCAGCGGTGGTCCGCCGGCGTGCGCGTGCAAGGGCGGCGCGTGCAGGAAGTTTACGCGGCGCCGGTGGCGGCCCGCCTCGGCGGTGGTCTTGCCACTTGACCTCCGGGCGCGCGTTCCTTAGGCTTCGCCATCGCCTGCGGGCCCGAGACGATGGCGCGCGTCCTCATCTCCGACAACGACTTTCCCGACCTCGACCTCGAGCGTGCACTGTTCGCGGCGCACGGCATCGACGTCACCGTGGCGCAATGCCGCAGCGAGGACGACGTGATCCGCGAGGGACGCGGCGCCTTCGGCATCCTGCTCCAGTACGCCCCCATCACCGAGCGGGTGCTCGCGGCGTTGCCGGACGTCGGCATCGTCAGCCGCGTCGGCGCGGGCTACGACACCATCGACACCGAGGCTTGTGCGCGCCACGGCGTCTGGGTGGCGAACTCCCCCGACTACGGCGTCGGCGAGGTGGCGACGCATGCGCTGGCGATGGCGCTGGCCTCGATCCGCCACGTGGTCGCCTACCAGCAGGACATCGCGCGCGGTGACTGGCATTTCCTGTCGTCGGGGACCATACCGCGCGCCTCGGACCTGACGCTCGGCATCGTCGGCCTGGGCCGCATCGGCAAGCGCATGGCGCACATCTCGCGCAACGTGTTCGCTCGCGTGGTCGCGGCCGACCCCTACCTCATCGACGGCGACTTCCCTGCCTATGTCGGGCGGCGCACGCTTGAGGAGCTCTTCGCCGAGTCGGACGTGGTGTCGCTGCACACGCCGCTCAACGCCGAGACGCGCGGCATGATCGGCGCGAAGCTGCTGGGCTCGATGAAGCCCGGCAGCTACCTCGTCAACACCTCGCGTGGCGCCGTGGTCGACGTCGACGCCGCGCTGGCGGCGGTCGAGGCCGGCACGCTGGCGGGCCTCGCGCTCGACGTGCTGCCGGTCGAGCCCGTCGCACGCGATTCGCGGCTCCTCGGAAACCCGCGCGTCATACTGTCGCCGCACGCGGCGTTCTACTCGGTGACCGCCGCGAAGGAGCTCCGCCGAAAGGCCGCCCAGAACCTGGTGAGCTGGCTCGCACGCGGCCGTCCCGACTACGTGATCACCCCCGGCACCCGCAGGCCGGGCGACGGCGCGGCGCTGAAGCGCGCCTGAGCGCAGCAGCGGCGCCGCGAATGCGGGCGCCGCGCAGCACGGTCGCCGCGGCAGGCCCAGCCGCGGCGGCGTCGACGTCATCCCCGTGAAAGCGGGGATCCATGGGTTCCCGCTTTCGCGGGAATGACTGGACGAGGGTTCCCGCTTTCGCGGGAATGACTGGACGAGGGTTCCCGCCTTCGCGGGAATGACTGGACGAGGGTTCCCGCCTTCGCGGGAATGACTGGACGAGGATTCCCGCTTTCGCGGGAATGACTGGACGAGGGTTCCCGCTTTCGCGGGATGACTGGACGAGGATTCCCGCCTGCGCGGGAATGACGGAACGAGACGGGGCGAGGAGGATCCGCGTGGCCGAGGTTCGCATCGACGGCGTCCACAAGCACTTCGGCGCCTCGCACATTATCCGCGGCGTGGACGTCGGCATCGCCGACGGCGAGTTCTGCGTGCTGGTCGGGCCCTCGGGCTGCGGCAAGTCGACGCTGCTGCGCATGATCGCCGGGCTGGAGGCGATCGGCGGCGGCACCATCTCCATCGGCGGCCGCGTGGTCAACGACCTGCCTCCCAAGGAACGCGACGTCGCGATGGTGTTCCAGAACTACGCGCTGTACCCGCACATGACGGTGCGCCAGAACATGTCGTTCGCGCTGGAGCTCGCGCGTGCGCGCAAGGACGAGGTCGCGCGCAAGGTCGGCGAGGCGGCGTCGATCCTCGGCCTCGAGGCCTATCTCGAGCGCTACCCGCGCCAGCTCTCCGGCGGTCAGCGCCAGCGCGTGGCGATGGGGCGCGCCATCGTGCGCGACCCGCAGGTCTTCCTGTTCGACGAGCCGCTGTCCAACCTCGACGCCAAGCTGCGCGTGCAGATGCGCACGGAGATCCGCGAGCTGCACCAGCGCCTCGGCACGACCTCGGTGTACGTCACGCACGACCAGATCGAGGCGATGACCATGGCCGACCGCATCGTGGTGATGAAGGACGGGCTGGTCGAGCAGATCGGCGGCCCGCTCGAGCTCTATGACACGCCGGTGAACACCTTCGTCGCGGGGTTCATCGGCTCGCCGGCGATGAACCTCCTGCCCGGGGCGCTGGAGCGCGGCGGGCAGCTCCGCCTCGACGGCGGCGGCTCGCTCGCGGTCGGCACGGCTGCCGGCGACGAGGGGCGGCGCGTGCTGTGTGGCGTGCGGCCCGAGCACCTCGCGCTGGCCGAGGAGGGCGCGCCGGTCAACGGCGAGGTCGTCGTGGTCGAGCCCACCGGCGCCGACACCCAGGTGGTGTGCAGGATGGGGGGTATCGACGTGGTCGCGATGGTGCGCGACCGTTGCGCCTGCCGGCCGGGCGAGCGCATCGGCCTCCTGCCGGACGCGCGCAAGCTCCATGTCTTCGACGCCGCGAGCGGCGCACGCCTCGCGGCCTGAATCCAGGAAAAGAGCCGACGCATCGATCGAGCAAGCCAAGTCCATCCGGCGCGTCGCCGACGCGCGCAACGACGGGTCCACGAAGGAGGAGAGCATGAGCATGGATGATTTCAAGCGACGCGATTTCCTGAAGACCACCGCGGGGGTCGCCGCCACCACGGCACTCGGCAGCGGCTCGCTGCTGCTGCCGGGCGCGGCGGCGGCGCAGAGCTGGAACGTGAAGCCGGAGAAGGGCGCCAAGCTGCGCGTGCTGCGCTGGAAGCGCTTCGTGCAGGGCGACGAGGACGTCTGGGCCGCCAACACCAAGAAGTTCACGCAGATGACGGGCATCGAGGTCCGCGTCGACGCCGAGGGCTGGGAGGACGTGCGGCCCAAGGCCGCGGTCGCGGCGAACGTCGGAAGCGGCCCCGACATCATCATCAGCACCATGGAGGACGCGCACCAGTACCCCGAGAAGCTGGTCGACGTCTCCGACCTCGCCAACTACCTCGGCGCCAAGTACGGCGGCTGGTACCCCCTCGCCAAGGACTACGCGATGCACGGCGGCAAGTGGGTGGCGATCATGATGGGCGCCGCGGGCAACGCCATGGTGTATCGCGGCAGCATGCTCAAGGCCGCCGGCTACGACGCCTTCCCGCGCGACATGGCCGGGTTCCTCAAGCTGTGCCAGGCGCTGAAGGCCAAGGGCACGCCGGCGGGCTTCGCGCTGGGCAACGCCACCGGCGACTCGAGCTGGACGCACTGGCTGGTGTGGGCGCACGGCGGCAAGCTGGTCGACGCCAAGAACAACGTCGTCATCAACAGCCCCGAGACCGTCGCCGCGCTGGAGTACGCGAAGCAGCTCTACGAGACCTTCATTCCCGGCACGCTGTCCTGGCTCGACCCCAACAACAACAAGGCGTTCCTTGACGGGCAACTCTCGCTCACCGCCAACGGCATCTCGGTGTACTACGCGGCCAAGACCTCGCAGGACCCGAAGATGCAGGCGATGTCCGACGACATCCAGCACGCGTACTTCCCGCTGGGCCTCGACGGCAAGGCGCGCGAGCTCAACCTGGTCTTCCCGATGATGATCTTCAAGTACACCAGGTACCCGAACGCCGCCAAGGAATACCTGCGCTTCATGATGGAGAAGGAGCAGTACGTGCCCTGGCAGGAAGCGTCGATCGGCTATGTCTGCCACCCGCTGGCGGCCTACGAATCCAGCGCTTTCTGGACCGCGGACCCGAAGAAGACGCCGTACCGCGACTGCTTCAAGAACGGCACGCCCGGGGGCTATGCCGGCACGATGGGCTATGCGTCGGCGGGTGCGATCGCCGACTTCATCATCCCCAACATGGTCGCCGAGGCGGCCTCGGGCGCCAAGACGCCGAAGGAGGCCGCCGCGCGCGCGCAACAGCGCGCCGAGCGCTACTACAAGGTCTGACGCGTCCGGCGGCAGCCACCTCGTCATTCCCGAGCAAGCGGGAACCCATGGGTCCCCGCTTGCGCGGGGATGACGGGCGCACGCGGCGTCCGGCGATGGACAGCGCGCGCGTTTGGCGCCACCATTGCCCGCGCGGCGCCCCGCGCCCGAGCGGGCGGGACGTCGCGCAAACGCAACCCGACAGGAGAACAGCATGGCCAAAAAAGCAAGACGCACGGTGATGTACAGCTCGAAGGGCAAGAAGCTCTACGCGGTGCGCGACAAGACCGGCAAGTTCAAGGACATCCAGCAGTACTCGCGCGCGCATGCGATGGACATCAAGCGCACCAGCAAGTCCGAGAAGGCCGGCGGCAAGAAGACGGCGAAGAAGGCCGCGAAGAAGTCCACCCGCAAGACGGCGAAGAAGGCCGCGAAGAAGACCACGCGCAAGACCGCGAAGAAGGCCGCGAAGAAGACCACGCGCAAGACGGCGAAGAAGGCCGCGAAGAAGACCACGCGCAAGACGGCGAAGAAGGCCGCGAAGAAGACCACGCGCAAGACCGCGCGCAAGACCGCGAAGAAGGCCGCGAAGAAGACCACGCGCAAGACCGCGAAGAAGGCCGCCAAGAAGACGACCCGCAAGACGGCGAAGAAGGGCGCGCGGAAGACCGCCCGCAAGTCCGCCAAGCGCGCGAAGAAGGGCTGACCTTGGCAGCGCGCCCGGCCCCAGCAACCCCGGGCGCGCACGCAGCGGCACCCGCACGGCGATCGTCGCGCCGCTGGCTCGACGATCGCAACGTGCTCGGCGCGCTGTTCATGCTGCCGGCGGCGCTGCTGCTGCTGGCGCTGCTGGCCTACCCCCTCGGCCTCGGCACCTGGCTCGGCTTCACCGACACCAAGATCGGCAGGGCCGGCCAGTGGGTCGGCCTCGACAACTTCCGGTTCATCGTCGGCGACAGCCTGGTGCAGCTGGCGCTGTTCAACACCCTTTTCTACACCATCGTCGCGAGCGTCATCAAGTTCGCGCTCGGGCTGTGGCTGGCGGTGCTGCTGAACGAGCACCTGCCGTTCAAGTCGTTCTTCCGCGCGATCGTGCTCCTGCCCTTCATCGTTCCCACCGCGCTGTCGGCGATCGCGTTCTGGTGGATCTACGACTCGCAGTTCTCCATCATCTCCTGGGCGCTGATGAAGATGGGGCTGATCGACCGCTACATCGACTTCCTCGGCGACCCGTGGAACGCGCGCGCCTCGGTGATCGCCGCCAACATCTGGCGTGGAGTGCCCTTCGTCGCCATCTCGCTGCTGGCGGGGCTGCAGACCATCTCGCCCTCGCTGTACGAGGCGGCTGCGCTCGACGGAGCCTCGGGTTGGCAGCGCTTCCGCCGCATCACGCTGCCGCTGCTCACGCCGATCATCGCCGTGGTGATGACGTTCTCGGTGCTGTTCACGTTCACCGACTTCCAGCTCATCTACGTGCTGACGCGCGGCGGCCCGCTCAACGCCACGCACCTGATGGCGACGCTGTCGTTCCAGCGCGCGATCCCCGGCGGCAACCTCGGTGAGGGCGCGGCGATCGCCACCGCCATGGTCCCCTTCCTGCTGGCGGCGATCCTGTTCTCGTACTTCGGCCTGCAGCGGCGCGCCTGGCAGCAGGGGGCCGACCGTTGAGCCCGGCCCGCCGGCGTCGCAGCGGGGATTACCGGGCATGAGCGCGCGCGGCGCCGACGCCACGGAGGGCATGGCCTACCTCGCCAGCACGCCGCGTCGCGTGGTGACGCTGTGGCTGCCGCTCGGCGTGTTCCTGGTGGTGCTGCTGTTCCCGTTCTACTGGATGGCGATGACGGCGGTGAAGCCCGACGCCGAGCTGCTGTCGCGCGAGGGCAACCCGTTCTGGGTGTCGAACCCGACGCTCGCGCACATCAAGCACCTGCTCTTCGAGACCTCGTACCCCGACTGGCTGTGGAACACCATCCTGGTCTCGGTCGCCGCCACCTTCCTGTCGCTGCTGTGCAGCGTGCTGGCGGCCTATGCGATCGAGCGCCTGCGCTTCAGCGCCTCGCGCTTCGTCGGGGTGGGCATCTTCCTCGCCTACCTCGTCCCGCCTTCGATCCTGTTCATCCCGCTCGCGGCCGTGGTGTTCAAGCTCGGGCTCTTCGACACGCGCCTCGCGCTGATCCTGACCTATCCCACCTTCCTGATCCCCTTCAGCACCTGGCTGCTGATGGGCTACTTCCGCAGCATCCCCTACGAGCTCGAGGAGTGCGCGCTGATCGACGGGGCGACGCGGTGGCAGATCCTGCGGCGCATCGTGCTGCCGCTGGCGGTGCCGGGCCTCATCTCGGCGGGCATCTTCGCGTTCACGCTTTCGTGGAACGAGTTCATCTACGCGCTGACCTTCGTGTCCTCGTCCGAGGTCAAGACGGTGCCGGTCGGGGTGGTGACCGAGCTGGTCGAGGGCGACGTCTACCACTGGGGGCCGCTGATGGCGGGCGCGCTGCTGGGGTCGCTGCCGGTGGCGATCCTGTACTCGTTCTTCGTCGAGTACTACGTCTCGGGGCTGACCGGCGCGGTCAAGGAATAGCCGCCCGGCTTGTCCCCCGGGGCCCCGATGGCCCGCCCGGGCCGGCGGGGTAGAATTCCCCGCATCGCGCCCGCATCTTCCCGGCGCAGAGCAACGTCAGGAGCAACGACATGAGCATCCAGGACACCATCCGCGAGCAGGTCAAAGGCAACCGCGTGGTGCTGTACATGAAGGGCACGCCGCAGCAGCCGATGTGCGGCTTCTCCGCCACCGCCGCCGAGATCCTGCGCCGCTGCGGCGTCACCGACTACTTCACGGTGAACGTGCTCGAGGACGCCGACATCCGCGACGGCATCAAGGAATTCGCGAACTGGCCGACCATCCCGCAGCTCTACGTCGACGGCGAGTTCGTCGGAGGCTGCGACATCATGCGCGAGATGTACCAGAGCGGCGAGCTGCAGCAGGTGCTCGCCCCGCAGCAGGCCTGAAGAGGCCACCCGCCCGCGGCGCCGCCGCGCGCGGCGGCGCGAGCCTGCCCGCGACCGCCGAATGCCGGGCGGCCGTGGGCGACGGTGCCTACCAGCGGAACGACACGCCGACCATCGGGCCGCTGAAGTTGACGTCGTTGATCTTTTGCCCCGACTTGAAGTCGTAGTCGAGGTAGCGGTAGCCCGCGAGCACGTCGCCCCAGCCGAACGAATAGCCGAGGCCGGCCATCGCCTGCCAGGTGAGGTCGGCATCGCCCGTTCCCACGTCGAGGTACCAGGGCACGAACCACTCGTGGCGGTCGCCGAAGGCGAAGCGCCCCTTGGCGCCGACGATGCCGTTCCAGTTCTTGCCGTGGACCTGCGAATTCCCGCTGCGCTCGGGAGCGTCCGGTCCGAGGTCGGCGCTGAACTCCCAGCCCAGCGTCTGGCGGTAGTCGAAATAGCGCAGGCCACCCAGCAGGTCGACGACCAGCGCAGGCTCGTTCGCCACGCGCCACGTCCCCGCCGCGGTCCACACGGTGCCCTTGACGTCGAGCGTCAGGTTGGCGGTGACGTCGGCAGGCAGGGGCATGCCGCCGATCGACAGGTCGCGCGTGCGCGACTTGCCCGCGCCGAGGTCCATATAGATGAAGTCGGTGAACGCGCCCCAGCGGCCGTTGGTGGCCTCGAGCGTCCCCATGAACGTGAACTTGAGCGAGTCGAGGATCTGGTCGGTCGTGACGTCGACGCTCGAGCCGCCGGTGCGCGCGGGATAGCTCGAGCTGCCGCCGAGCGAAGGAAAGTAGCCGTAGACGATGGCGGTGTAGCGCCAGCCGTCGGTGGATTGCGCCTGCGCGGCGCTGCATCCCGCGGCCAGGAAGACAAGGACGGACAGGAGGCGGGTCCGGATCGAGGGCATGTGCGTTCTCCTTGCGCCGAATCGGCGATGCGCCAGTGTAAGGATCGGCGGGCATCCCGGATACCACACCAAAGTACGGGATCGGGCGGCCGGCCGCGCGGCGTGCAAGCCCCCGATTCGGGCGGCCACGCCCCCCGCGGCTGCCGTGGGGACTTTCAAGCGCGGGTCAGGTGCGCGGCCGGGTGACGCGCCGCACCTCGGGGAGGCGCTTCAGTGCGCGCATCAGCTGCGCGAGGTGCCTGCGGTCCCTCACCTGAACCCCGAAGAACATCGCCAGCACGTCGCTGCCGTCGGGGCGCTCGACCGACACGTTGTCGATGTTGGCGCCGTTGTCGTTGATGGTCGTGGCGATGTTGGCGAGCAGGCCCCGCCGGTCGGACACCAGCAGGCGGATGCCGGCGTCGAACACCCCGGACACCTCGTTGGCCCACTCGACGTCGACCAGCTCGGAGGCGTCGACGCGCTGCTTCCGGAGCGTGGCGCAGTCGCGCTGGTGCACCACCAGCCCCTGCCCCTTGCGGAACTGCGCGATGATGGCGTCGCCCGGCACCGGGCGGCAGCACTTGGCGTACTGGATGGCCACGCCCTCGACGCCGCGCAGCGTCAGCGAGCCGCGCATGGGCGAGGGCGCGAGGTTGGTGCCGACGGCGCCGGGCGCCGCGCCGTCCTCGGCCTTGCTGCGGGTGAGCGCCTGCGCCACCACGAACGAAAGCCGCTTGCCGAGGCCGATGTCGGCGAGGATGTCGAGCTTGCTCTTCGCGCCGTACTCGCGCGCCAGCGACTCCCAGCGCTCCCAGGCGATGGCGCCGGGCTCGATCTTCATCGTGGCCAGCGCCTGCGTCAGCAGCCGCTCGCCGAGCGCCGCCGATTCCTTCTGCTGCAGGCTCTTGAGGTAGTGGCGGATGCGCGAGCGCGCCTTGCCGGTGGCGACGAAGGTGAGCCACGAGGGGTTGGGCCGCGCGCCGGGCGCGGTGAGGATCTCGACGTGGTCGCCGTTCTTGAGCTCGGTGCGCAGCGGCACGATCTCGTAGTTGATGCGCGCCGACACGCTGTGGTGGCCGATGTCGGTATGCACGCCGTACGCGAAGTCGACGGCGGTGGCGCCGCGCGGCAGCGCCATGATCTTGCCCTTGGGCGTGAAGACGTAGATCTCCTCGGGGAAGAGGTCGCCCTTGACGTGCTCGAGGAACTCCTTGCTGTCTCGCGACTCGGACTGGATCTCGAGCAGGCTCTGCAGCCAGCGGTGCGTCTCGCGCTGCGCCTCGGCCAGGTCGAGCGCGCCGCCGTCCTTGTACAACCAGTGCGCGGCGACGCCGGTCTCGGCGACGCGGTGCATGTCGTGGGTGCGGACCTGCGCCTCGAGCGGCGTGCCGAAGGGCCCGAACAGCGTGGTGTGCAGCGACTGGTAGCCGTTGGCCTTCGGTATCGCGATGTAGTCCTTGAACTTGCCGGGGATGGGCTTGAACTTGTCGTGCAGCACGCCGAGCGCCGTGTAGCAGGTGGCCTTGTGCGCCACCAGCACGCGCACGCCGTAGATATCGAACACCTGCGAGAAGCTGTAGTGCTTCTCCTTCATCTTGCGGTAGACCGAGTACACGGTCTTCTCGCGGCCGGTGACGGTGGCGATGATGTCGGCCTCGGCCAGCGCCGAGCGCAGCGACTCCAGCAGCTTGTTCATCACCTCGCGGCGGTTGCCCCGCGCGGTCTTGATCGCCTGCGCCAGCACGCGGTAGCGCATGGGGTTCAGGTGCTTGAACGACAGGTCCTGCAGCTCGAGGTACAGCGCGTTCAAGCCGAGGCGGTTGGCGATGGGCGCGTAGATGTCGAGCGTCTCGCGGGCGATGCGCTTGCGGTGCGCGGGCGCCATGGCGTCCAGCGTGCGCATGTTGTGCAGGCGGTCGGCGAGCTTGATGAGGATGACGCGCACGTCGCGCGCCATCGCCAGCAGCATCTTGCGGAAGCTCTCGGCCTCGGCCTCCTCGCGCGTGTCGAAGGCGATCTGGTCGAGCTTGGACACGCCGTCGACCATGTCGGCGACGGGCTTGCCGAAGGTCGTCTCGATCTCGTTCTTGGAGACCTCGGTGTCCTCCATCACGTCGTGGAGGAGGGCGGCCGCGAGGCCCTGCGCGTCGAGGCGCCACTGCGACAGGATGCTGGCGACCGCCAGCGGGTGCGTGATGTAGGGTTCGCCGGACTTGCGGTACTGCCCGCGGTGCGCGGACTCGGAATAGTCGAACGCGCGCTCGACGAGCGCGACGTCAGACGCCGGCAGGTAATGGCCGAGGTGTCGGGTGAATTCGGCGATTTCCGACATCGCGGGTCACCTGGGGGGCTCGCGCCCCCCATTCAACCTCGCGCCGCCGGTAGGGCACGCCGGGTCGCCCATTTGCGCGGGTCAGCTGCCCGATTTGTTCAGCATCTCGACGCCGACCTTGCCCGCCGCGACTTCGCGCAGCGCGATGACCGTGGGCTTGTCGCGGTCCGGCTCGACCATCGCGGTCGAGCCCGAGGTGATCTGGCGCGCACGGTTGGTGGCGGCGAGCGTGAGCTCGAAACGGTTGGGGATCCGTTCGAGCGCGTCTTCGATGGTGATGCGTGCCATGGTGGTTCCTCTTTGGAGCGTCGGTCAGCGTCGCGGTTCGACGAGTTCGGCCAGGAGCTTCTTGTGCCTCGCGCCCTGGCGGAGCGCGGTCAGGCGGCTTGCGCGCACGATCGCGGCAAGGTCGTCGACGGCGGTCGCAAAGTCTTGATTGATAATAACATAGTCGAATTCCGCCCAGTGCTCCATCTCCCCGAAGGCGCCTTCGAGCCGGCGCGAGATGACCTCCGCGGAATCCTGGCCACGCCGTTCCAGCCGGTCCTCGAGCGCGGCCAGCGACGGCGGCAGGATGAACACGTGGACCGACTCGGGCACCAGCTTGCGCACCTGGGCCGCGCCCTGCCAGTCGATCTCCAGCAGCACGTCCTGGCCCGAGGCGACCTGCTGCTTGAGCCAGGTCGCCGAGGTGCCGTACCAGTTGCCGTGCACGTTGGCGTGCTCGAGCAGCTCGCCCGCGGAGAGAAGCGCCTGGAAACGCAGTTCGTCGACGAAGTGATAGTGTCGTCCCTCGGACTCGCCGGGTCGCGGCGCGCGCGTGGTGAAGGAGATCGACAGCTTGATGCCCGGCTCGCGCTCGAGCAGCGCGTTGACCATGCTGCTCTTGCCGCCGCCCGAGGGCGCCGCGACGACGAACAGCACGCCTGCGGCGGGCGGCGCCTGGGTGGTGAT
The DNA here is from genome assembly GCA_044226535.1 of Casimicrobiaceae bacterium. Lineage (GTDB taxonomy): Bacteria > Pseudomonadota > Gammaproteobacteria > Burkholderiales > Casimicrobiaceae > VBCG01. Next base: position 205,555 of record JBGAGT010000007.1, read on the forward strand.
GGACATGGCGAACGAGGGGCGGTGAGCGAGGGAAGCCGAGGCGGAGGCGATGATTCTACCGATGAACCGGCGGCGCTTCGCAGCGGTTGTACTGGCCGCCACGGCACCTTTCGCCGGAGCCGGCCGGTGCATGGCGCAGCCGGCCTCCCCCGCGCGCGCTGCCGCACCGTCCTCCGCATCTTCCGCCACAGAGCGCCGCGGCCCGCCGAAAACCATGCTGACCCGACCCATTCCCTCGACCCGCGAACCGCTGCCGGTGATCGGATGCGGTACCTACATCGGCTTCGACGTCGCGCGCGACGCTGCCGCGCTGGCGCGGCTCGACGCCGTGGTCGAGGCGCTGCGCAGTGCGGGCGGGCGCGTGCTCGACACCTCGCCCATGTACGGCCGCGCCGAGGCGGTGCTGGGCGAGCTGCCGTCCATGCTCGACGATGCGCGTTCGCGCGGGGTGCTGGCGGGTGCGGCGGGCGCCGCCGGCACGCCGGCGGCGCAGGCCCTGTTCGTCGCCACCAAGGTCTGGATCGAAGGCCGCGCGGCGGGACTGCGACAGCTCGAGGATTCGTTCCGCCTGATGAAGCGCAGCGTGATCGACCTGGTGCAGGTGCACAACCTCGTCGACTGGCGCACGCAGCTCGCGACCCTTCGCGGCCTGCGCGACCAGGGCCGCGTGCGCTACGTCGGCGTGTCGCACTACACCGCGAGCGCATACCCCGAGCTCGAATCGGTGCTGCGCGCCGAGAAGCTCGACTTCGTGCAGCTCAACTACGCCGTCGACGACCGCGAGGCCGAGCGGCGCATCCTGCCGCTCGCTGCCGAGCGCGGCGTTGCCGTGCTCGTCAATCGGCCATTTGGCGGAGGCGGCCTGCTGCGCCGGCTGCGCGACAAGCCGCTGCCCGGATGGGCGGCGGAGATCGGTGCGTCGAGCTGGGCGCAGCTCCTGTTGAAATTCGTGCTGTCCAATCCGGCCGTCACCTGCGCGATCCCGGGCACAGGCGACCCCGTGCACATGGCGGAGAACGCCGCAGCAGGCGCGACGGCGCCGCCCGATGCGGCGTTCTGGAAGCGGCACCTCGCGGAATTCCCGGGCTGACCTTCGTCAGGTGGTTTCGAAACTCCCCGTCTTCGACGCCTGTGGACCCCCGACCGCGGGATACGTGGTGATCTCGATCGGGGCGCCCGGATTGGCGACATTGTCGAAATCCACGACCGCGCCCTGCGAGACCAGCGTCTCGCGCAGGTGCCGGAAGTCCATGGCGGACATGCTGTAGCCGTGGCTGGCGCAAAGGGCGGCGGCCGTACCCGCGCCCTGGCCCATCGCCATGCAGGTCGCCATCACCCGCACCGAGCCGAATCCGGGCCCGTCGGCGCTGAGGCAGCGCCCGGCCGTGACGAGGTTGACGCTGCCCCGCGGCACCAGGCACCGGAACGGGACGTTGTACTCCTGCCGGGGAACGACGAGGCCGTCCTGCTCGTTGCTGTCGCTGGAATGGATATCGATGACGTGCGCGCCCTTGGCGATGGTGTCCGGGAAGGCCTTGGGCACGAGGATGTCGTCCCGCTGGAGCTGGTAGAGGCCGACGATGTGGTACGACTCGCGCACGCCGGTCTGGATCCCGGATTTCGCCAGCCAGCAGTCCCTGAACTCCGGGAACTCACGCCGCAGCACGCCGATCACGAGGTGCAGGTTCTCGCGGAGGCTGCACTCGGTGCGGGTGAACCGTTCCGGGTCGCTCGCGTCGGTGGCCTCGCGGAGGAGGTTGATGCTCACCATGCCGTCGTGGAAGAACCGGCTGATCCAGGGGCCCCCGAAGATCGGGATCTCCCCCTGCTCATTGAGCTCGAGCAACCGGCCGCGAATCGCGGCCGAGACCGGCAGCATCCCGTCGACGGCGTCGCCGAACAGGTGGGCGAGCGCATCGGTGTCCACGCCGCCGAGCTGGAACCACAGCGTCGCCGGCTGCAACACCTCGCCCTTCACGGTCGGGAAGCCGGCCGCGCGCACGAGGTCGGCATCGCCGGTGCAGTCGACGAACACCTTCGCCTCGTAGGCGACGCGGCCCGCCTTGTTCTGCAGGATGACGTGCGTGAGGCGCTCGCCTTCCACCACGCAGTCCGAGAGCCACGAGTGGTACAGCAGCGTCACCCCGCTCTCGAGGAGGAGGCGCTGCGCGGCGAGCTTGAGGATCTCGTCGTTGACGGGGAAATTGCCGCTCTCGAGCGCGATGTTGGCGCCATCGAGAGCGGCCGCCTTCTCGAGGAGCTCGAACGGTATCCCCCCGATGTGCTGCTTGCCGAAATGGCGGAACTCGCTGATCGGCGTCACCAGCGCGCTCGTCGACATGCCGCCGACGAAGCCGTAGCGCTCGACCAGCAGGGTCTTCGCGCCGTTGCGCGCCGCAGCCACCGCCGCGACGAGGCCGGCAGGCCCCCCGCCGCAGACCACGACGTCGTAGCGGCCTGCCACGCGCACGTCCCTGGCGGGCTCCTTGATGGCCGGAAACGGTGCTGATGTCATGCTTCGATTGCCGATGGCGAGCGCGTCGTGGAGGCACGGACGACGAGTTCGGGGACGATGCGCTCGGTCACGATGCGGTCGTCGGCGACACCCTGGATCCGGTCGAGCAGACGCCGTGTCGCGCGGCTCGCCACCTCCTGGAACGGCAGCAGCAACGTCGAAAGCGGCGGCTCCATGAAGCGCGTGAACGGGTGGTTCCCCCACCCCATGACGAGCACGTCGTCGGGAACCCGAATGCCGCGCTCCCGCAACGCGCGATAAAGGCCGAGCGCGTAGTAGTCGTCACCGACGACGAAGGCATCGGGCCGGCGGCCGCGGTCGAGAAGATCGCTCGCGACACGATGGGCGTCGTCGGCCTGCCAGGACCGGGAGACGCGGAAGGAACGGGGCGACGGAACGAGCGCCAGGTGTTGCCGGGGATCGAACGATAGGCCGTGCTCCTCGAGCGACCTGCGAAATCCGTCCAGCCGCAGGCGGATGGTCGAGAACGCCATGTCCTCGTCGATCAGGACGACATCCTTCGCGCCGAGCGACAGCACGGCACCCGTGGTCAGCCGGATGCCCGCCTCGTTGTCGGTGGAATAGAAATCGACGCCGAGCTCAGGGAGCTCGCGACTGACGAGGACCAGGGGGATGCCAGCCTTGATCACCGGCGCCCATGCGTTGGAGCGCTCCTGCACCGGCGCGGCGATCAGCCCGTCGAGCCCCGAGCGCAACGCCCGGTCGATCGCTTCGCGCTCCCGCTCCGCGGACTCGTAGGACAGGAACAGCGTGATGGTGTAGCCGGCCTCCTGCGCACGCAGCTCGACCTCGCTGATGAGGTCCGAAAAGAAGGGGTTCGAGATGTTGGAGACGATCACGCCGATCGTCTTGCGCGAACCCAGCACCAGCGAGCGCGCGTGGATGTTGGGGACATATCCCAGCCGCTCCGCCTCGGCCTTGATCAGCGCGCGCGTCGCCTGGTTGACGCCCGGCCGGTCGTTGAGCGCGCGCGAGATCGTGTTCGGCGTCAGCCCGACGACCTCGGCGACGTCGCGGAGGGTCGGCGGGCGACGGCCGTTGGCCGTGGACCGCTTTCCATCATTAGCGATATTGAGCGGGCGCGTCATGACCGCTGATTCTTCCCGTGGTCACGCAAACCATACAAATTAATCATAGCATAATCAGTCACATACAACTTATTGACGACCCAAGGGCTGCGTGCCAGACTACGTTAGCGATATCGAAGTGTCAATCACCGCCCAGATCGAAGGCGTTTCGCAGCGTTTCCCTGGAACAACGCGGAGGAAGAGGAATGAAACTGACCAAAGCTGCAATCGCGGCTGCCGCGACATTGGCCTTCACGTCCGTCGGCTTTGCACAGAACACCTCGATCAACGTGCTGGGGCACAAGGTGCACCAGGCGGTGTCGACCGGGCTGACGGCGGGCACGACCGGCGGCGACGTCACCGCCGAATGGCAGGCCGCCAACGGCTCCATCAACTGGATCACCGCCGACGTGACGCCGCTGCACGATCGCCTGCGCCGCGAACTGGCGCTGCCTGCGGGCAACGTCGACCTGGCCTTCTTCCTCAACCGCTACGCATCGCCGAAGGTATTCGAGCAGCTCGAGCCGCTCGACAGCTTCCAGGCCGCCAAGCCGATCAAGGATTTCGATGGATTGAGCAAGGGGATGCTGGACGGCATGACCTACAAGGGCAAGCTCTACGGCATCCCGTTCCGGCACAGCACGACTGCCTTCGTCTACAACGAGGCGCTCCTCGCGGAAGCCGGCTTCAAGGGACCTCCCAAGTCGTTCGCCGAGCTCGTGCAGATGGCCAAGAAGCTCTACCACGTCGACAAGAACGGCCAGAAAGTCTACGGCCTCTCCCAGGTGGGGGATTCACCGGAGTTCCTGCTCGCCCTGATGCTGTCGAGCGGCAAGCAGCTCCTGGATTCGAACTACACCCTCAACGCCAACACGCCCGAGTTCGTGTCGGCCCTGAAAACGCTGAAGGACCTCTATGACAGCGGCGGGCTGATCGACAACTACCTCAGCACCCCGCTCGATTCGCTGATCTCGGACATGCAGAACGGCCGCGCCGTCATGAGCCTCAGCCCCTTCAACCGCGAAGTCGTCCTGAACGACAAGAAGCTGTCGAAATATCCCGGTTCGTTCAAGGTCACGTCGGTCCCCCCGGGCGCCAGTGGACAATTGCTGGCCCAGACCGAGGTCTGGTACCTCGTGATCCCCAGGAACTCGCGGCAGAAGGATCGTGCATGGGACCTCATCCGCACGCTCTCGGCCCCCGAGGCGACGATACGCGAAGCGCTCAATGGCAATGGCGCGACGCGCCCCGCGGCCTACCAGGACCCGCGCGTGGTCGCGGTCCTTCCCTCCGCTCCCGAGCAGGCGCGCTCGGTCGCCTCGGCCCGGCTTGCGTTCCCGGGCTTCGACGAGACCACGCGCGCCCAGGCGATCCTGAGCGAGGAGGCCGACGCTTTCCTGCTCGGGCAGCAGAGCGCCGAAAAGGCGGCCGCGAACATCCAGCGCCGCATCGAGCCGCTGCTCCCCAAGAAAGAGTGACGCCGTGGGGCGCGGCGGCCCCGCCGCCGCGCCCGTGCCGCGCAGCGGTCGCGGCATGACACGGGTCGGCAAGGGCATGCGCCGCTTCGGCCTTTTCCAGCTTGCGCTGCTCACGCCGGCACAGGCCCTGGCGACGATCATGCTGGGCGGGCCGGCCGTCTACGTGCTGTGGTTGAGCTTCACGACGTCCAACTACGGGCTCGACCCGCAATTCGTCGGTGTCGCCAACTACGCGACCGTGCTGGCGGACCGCCACTTCTGGACGGCCGCCAGGAACACGTTTGTCATCGTCAATGTCGTCGTCTACGCCGAGCTGGTGCTGGCGCTCGGCATGGCGCTGCTGGTCGCGAGCCTCGGGCGCTGGCGCATGCTGCTCTTCGCCGTCATCCTCGTTCCCTACGGCATCAGCGAGGTCGTCGGCGTCCTCGCCTGGCGGTTCCTGGCCGATCCCAACATCGGCCTGCTGACCAATGCCTTGCGCATGGTGGGCGTCGGCTTCAACTGGTCGCGCAGCGTACCCGACGCGTTGACGCTGATCTGCGCCATCAGCATCTGGCATCACCTGCCGTTCACCTTCGTCATCCTCTACGCCGCCGTCATCTCGGTGCCGCGCGACCTCTACGAGGCCGCGCACGTCGACGGCGCCACGGCCCTGCAGTCGTTGTGGAACATCACGATCCCCATGATCATGCCGGCCGCCATGCTGGCGATCGTGTTCCGCTACATCTTCGCCTTCCGCATGTTCAGCGAGGTATGGCTGGTGACCAAGGGCGGGCCGGTCCAGCTCACGGAGGTGCTGGGCACCTACCTGTATCGAGTCGGGTTCAGGTTCGCCGATTTCGGCGCCGCTGCCGCGACCGGCTGGCTGATGGTCGTGGGATCGCTGGCGCTGGCGTCCTTCTACCTGCGCACCATGTACCGGAAGTCGTTCGCCCATGCCTAGGCGACTGAAACTCGCGCTCAGGGCCCTGCTGATCGGGTTGATCGTCCTCTGGTCGGTCTTCCCGGTGGCCTACATCGTCGTCAACTCGTTCAAGTTCCAGCGCGACATCTTCGCCTTTCCGCCGTCGGCCTTCTTCACGCCGACGCTGGGCAACTACGCCGATCTGCGGAAGAACTATCCGGACTTCCCCGGTTTCGTCGCCAACAGCCTCTTCATCTCGATTTTCGCGACCATGCTGTCGGTCTTCGCCGCGGCCTGCGCCGGCTACGTCTATTCGCGCTACCGGGGCGCGCGCCTGTCGGCTTCGGCGTTCTATCTCGTCGTCGTCCGCCTGCTGCCGCCGCTCGTCATCACCATTCCGTTGTTTCCATGGGTCAACCGGCTCGGCCTCGCCGACAGCCACCTGATCCTGATCCTGCTCTACGCCACCTTCTGGGTGCCGCTGAACGTGCTGATCATGAAGGAATTCATCGACCAGATCCCCAGGGAGCTCGACGAATCGGCCATCGTCGACGGTGCCCGCGAAGGCCAGGTGCTGCGCTACGTGATCGCGCCGCTCGCCTTACAGGGGATGGTGGCCTGTGCCGTGTTCGTCTTCGTCTTCTCGTGGAACGAGTACATCTACGCCTTCATCTTCACCATCCAGCACGCCAAGACGACCCCGCTCATCCTGAGCGAATTGATGGATTCGGTCACCGGCACCAACTACGGTGTCCTTTTCGCGGCCGCGACGGTGCAGCTCGTCCCCATCCTGATCGTCGTCCTGGCCTTGCAGCGCTTCCTGATCGCCGGCCTGACGGCCGGGGCCGTCAAGGGCTGACCGTCCGGTGCCCGCCGGCACCGGCGGGCGCGGCGAGCCCCGGCCATGGCTGGCCCCGTGGCCGCAGGAACGCACCGAAGAATGCCGCGAGCGCGGCGTGCGCGTCGAGCGGCAGCACGTGCGCGACGTACTGGTCCGGCCGCACGATCACCATCGCGCCCTGCGTGCGGTCGATGCCGCGCAGGTCGAAGAGGTCGGGACCGCCCTTCAGGTCGGGCGAATAGGCCTTCTCGTAGTCGACGAGGCCGAAGCGGCCGCTGCGCGGCAGGAGCATCGCGGGCAACGCATCGACCTTCAGGTCGCGGTGGCCTTGCTGGAAGATGCCGCGCACGTCGATCACGCTGTCGATCGCGGCGCCTTCGGGCGTGAAGCGGCGTACCGGCGAATCGGGCGAGTCCTGCAGGAACGCCATCAGCGCCGCGAAGCGCTGGCCGCCGGCGTCGGCGAAGGCGTAGATCCGCCATGCCGCATCCGCGCGCGCGACGTGGCCGAGCTGCATCGGCTTGGCGTCGGCGACGCGCACCACGGGGGCCGAGTGGAACCGCATGCCGATGGCGAAGCCCTTCGCCAGTGGCTGGTGCGTGGCCTCGCCGGTGAGCGGCGTGTCCGGCGCATAGCGCGTCGCCACACCCGCGGTGTAGCGCCCCGCCTGCACGAACTGCGCCTGCAGCTCGGCGGGATCGACGCCGCCGCGCTCGGGATGCGCGGGGTCCTTGGGCGGCGACGACATGGTCTTGGACCAGCGCTTGTCGAACTCGATCAACTCCTGCGCGATCGCATGCCGCTCGGTGGAATACGTGCGCAAGAGCTCGGGACCCGCGCGGCCCTCGAGCACGGCGACGAGCTTCCAGCCCAGGTTGAACGCGTCCTGCATCGACACGTTCATGCCCTGGCCGGCCTTGGCGCTGTGGGTGTGGCAGGCGTCGCCGCAGATGAAGACGCGCGGCAGCCGCGTCGCCGCCTCGGCGGGCGTGACGTCGTCGAAGCGGTCGGTGAGGCGCTGGCCGACCTCGTAGACCGAGAACCAGACGATGTCGCGCACGTCGATGGTGTAAGGATGCAGCACGCGCCGCGCCGCGGCGATTCCGTCGTCGGTGGTGATCCTGCGCGCGGCGCCGCGATCGTTCGGGTCGACGTCGCCCAGGTCGACGTAGAGCCGCACCAGGTAGCCACCCTCGCGCGGGATGATCAGGATGTTGCCGTGGTCGGCCGACTGGATCGCCGACTTGAGCCGGATGTCCGGGAAGTCGGTGACCGCCAGCACGTCCATCACACCCCAGGCGTGGTTGGCGGAATCGCCATGCGGCGCGGCGCCGATGGCCTCGCGCACGCGGCTGTGCGCGCCGTCGCAGCCGACGACGTAGCGCGCGCGCACGACCTGCTCGCCACCGCCGTCGGCGCGGCGCAGCGTGACGGCGACCGGGTGGTCGCCTTCGCGCTCCACGCGCAGCCCCGCGAACTCGACGCCGTAGTCGGGGACGAGCCGCGAAGGCGACTTCTGCATGTACTCGAGCAGGTATTGCTGCAGCCTCGCCTGGTTGACGATGACGTGCGGGAACTCGGAAAGGCCGTCCTCGACATCCTGGATGCGGCCGGTGCGCTCGATCCGCGTGCGGTCGGCGGCTGAAGGGCGCCAGAAGACGGTCTCGTTGACCCAGTAGGCCTCGCGGATGAGGCGCGTGCCCATGCCGAAGGCCTCGAACATCTCGACGGTGCGGCAGGCGATGCCGTCGGCACGGCCGAGCTCGAGCGGGCCCGGCCGGCGCTCGACGAGACACGTGCTGATGCCGGGGAACATCGAGAGCTGTGCTGCGAGCACGCAGCCCGCGGGCCCGCTGCCGACGATCAGCACGTCGACGGTGCCGGGCAGGGCGCCGCGCGCCCCGGCACCGGGTGCCGCGCCGTGGATGTCCGGATCGCCCGGTCGGTAGCCGTCTCGATAGAACTGCATGCAGGTCCTCGTCGCCCGGGATTATGTCCCAGGCCCCGCGCCTTGACTTGCGCGGCCTCCGCCCACATCATCCTGACATGAACGTCCGCTGCCGCCCCGCTTCCTTCCGCCGCCACGGCGGTCGACGCCCCGCAGGCTCCTAGCCCCGGGTTCGGTGCGGCACGCCCCGGCTCGGGGCGCCCTTGCAGTTTCCCCGTGTTTCTTGCGCTCGCGCCCGATCAAGGCCGTGCACCCGTTCCATCGAAAGGCCCAACCATGAACCTCGCCCAGAACTCCACCCGTCCGCCGGTCCACATGATCGACACCGAGGCCGACGTCCTCGCCCGCCTCGCCGAACGCAGCGAATCGCAGGCGCCCGACGCCGCCGGCATGCTGCTCGCGGAGATCGAGCGCGCGACCCTGCACGCGGCGACCGACTTCCCGGACGGCGTCGTCAGCATGAATGCGACCGTCGATTTCGTCGACGAGGCGACCGGTGCCGCGCGCACGGTGCAGCTCGTCTATCCGCAGGACGCGGACATCTCGGCGGGACGCGTCTCGATCCTCGCGCCCGTGGGCGCGGGGCTCATCGGCCTGCGCGCCGGACAGTCGATCCCGTGGCCCGACCGCGACGGCCGCGTGCGCATGCTGACGGTGACCAAGGTCGCGCGGCCGGCCGCCCCCGGCAGCCAGTGACCGGCGTCCTCTCCGGGCGGCCGCCGCCGCGATGGATCGCGGCGGCGGGCCATTCGCGTCAGCGCGCCGGCGCCGCGCCCAGCGAGGTTCCCGCCGTGTCGAGGTCGGCCGGCGAAGGCGAGGACGCGATCCACAGCGCGCAGGCCGCCGAGACGAGGCCGGCGAACACCGTGTAGCTCGCGATCAGCCAGGGCTGGCCGTTGCCCGACTTGAGCAGCGCCGCGGCGATGATGGGCGTGATGCCCGAGGCGAAGATCCCCGAGAACTGGTAGACGAACGAGATGCCGCTGTAGCGCACCTTGGTGTCGAACAGATCGCAGAACATCGCGGCCTCGGGGCCGTACACCGCGGCGTAGAAGATGCCGAAGGGCACGATGATGGCGATCCACACCGCCAGCACGTTGCCAGAGCTGTTGTTGATCAGCCAGAACGCCGGGAAGGCGGCGAAGGACGTGACGATCGAGCCGATGGCGTAGAGCTTGGGCCGGCTCATCCTGTCGGAGAGCTTGCCGAAGAAGGGGATGGTGACGATCATCACCAGCGCCGAGATCATCACCCCCAGCAGCGCGTCGGTACGCGAGAGCTTCAGCGTGCCGACCAGGTAGCCGATGATGAACACGGCGAAGATGTTGAAGAACACGCCGTCGATGTAGCGCGCGCCCATGCCCTTGATGACGTTGAGCGGGTAGCGCTTCAGCATCTCGAGGAACGGCATCCGGTGCGCCTCGTTGCGCGCCTTCAGCGCCGCGAACTCGGGCGTTTCCTGCACCTTGAGGCGGATGTACATGCCGACGCCGACCATCGCGCCCGACAGCAGGAAGGCGATGCGCCAGCCCCAGGCCAGGAACTGCGCGTCGGTGAGCAGCGAGGACAGGAGCGCCACCACGCCCGAGGCCAGCGTGAGGCCGATGGCGAGGCCGATCTGCGGCAGCGAGGCGTAGAAGCCGCGACGGTTCTTCGGCGCGTACTCGTAGGCCATCAGCACCGCGCCGCCCCATTCGCCGCCGAGGCCGATGCCCTGGAACACGCGCAGCAGCAAGAGCAGGATCGGCGCCGCCACGCCGATCTGCGCGTAGGTGGGCACGAGCCCGATCAGGAAGGTCGCCACGCCCATGATCATCAGCGTGATGATCAGCATGGTCTTGCGGCCGATCTTGTCCCCGAAGTGGCCGAAGATCACGCCGCCCAAGGGCCGCGTGACGAAGCCCACGGCGAAGGTGGTGTACGCCAGCAGCGTGGAGATGAACGGGTCGCTGTTGGGGAAGTACAGCTTGTTGAAGACGATGCCGGCCACCACGCCGTACAGGAAGAAGTCGTACCACTCGATGCTGGCGCCGACCAGCGCCGAGGTGACGACGCGCCGGATGGCCTGCTGGTTGCCTGCTGCCGCCGGGGCTGCGGTTGCGGTGCTCATGGACTGCCTCCTCCTTGAGGTGGGTGCTGCGGGAATGTGCCGCGGGGCTTTGTTGGCCTTCAGGTGCCCTGCTTGCGGTCTTCACGGATCATGTCGACGGCCTTTTCGGCGATCATCACGACCGGTGCGTTGGTGTTGCCCGAGGGAACGGTGGGCACGATCGACGCGTCCACCACGCGCAGGCCCGTCACGCCGTTGACGCGCAGCCGCGCGTCGACTACGGCGCCCGCGTCGCTGCCCATGCGGCAGGTGCCCGAGGGGTGGAAGATGGTCGCGCCGATGTCGCGGCACCACTCCAGGAGGTCGTGGTCGCTGGCGATGCCTGGGCCCGGCTTCACCTCGCGCTCGACGTAGCGCGCCATCGGCGCCGAGGCGGCGATGGCGCGCGCCGACTTGACCGCGGCGACGGCGCAGCGCCGGTCGAGCTCGGTGTCGAGGTAGTTGGCGTGCATCGACGGCGGCTCGAAGGGGTCGCGCGACTTGATGGCGATGCGCCCGCGCGAGCTCGGCCGCAGCTGGCACACCGAGAACGTGAAGCCCGAGTACGGGTGGACGGCGCCCCCCGCCATGTCGGCCGACAGCGTGGCGACGTGGTACTGCACGTCGGGGGTCTTCGACTCCGGCAGCACGCGCAGGAAGCACGCGCCCTGGTTGATGCCGATGGCCAGCGCGCCGCTGCGGTGCGCCAGCCACTGCCAGCCCAGCCGGATGCGGCCCGCCAGCGAGTTCAACTCGTCGTTGGTGGTGATGGGCTCGCTGCACTCGTAGGAGAGCCGCAGCTGCAGGTGGTCCTGCAGGTTCCCGCCGACGCCGTCCTGCGCGTGCAGCACCTCGATGCCGTGCTCGCCGAGGAGGCCCGCCGGCCCCACGCCCGAGAGCTGCAGGAGCTGCGGCGACTGGATCGCGCCCGCCGAGAGCAGCACCTCGGCGTTGCAGCGCGCCTCCTTGTCGACGCCCCCTTGCCGGTAGCGCACGCCGACCGCGCGCCTGCCTTCGAAGACCACCGAGGTCGCCATCGCCTCGGTGGCGACCTTGAGGTTGGCGCGGCCGCGCGCGGGCTTGAGGTAAGCGTCGGCCGTGGAGCAGCGCCAGCCGCGGTGGGTGGTGAGCTGGTAGTACCCCGCGCCCTCCTGCGTGGCACCGTTGAAGTCGTCGGTGGGCGCAACGCCCAGCGTGCCCGCGCCCGCGACGAAGGCCTCGATCAGCGGGTGCTTCGCGCCGATGTCGGAAACCTTGAGCGGACCGTCGGCGCCGTGGAAGCGGCTCGCCCCGCGCTGGTTGCCTTCGGCGCGGATGAAGTACGGCAGCACGTCGTCGTAGCCCCAGCCCGCGCAGCCCAGCGAGGCCCAGTGGTCGTAGTCCTCGCGCTGGCCGCGGATGTAGATGAGGCCGTTGATGGCGCTCGAACCGCCCAGCGTCTTGCCGCGTGGCCAGTACACGCGGCGGTCGTGCATGTTGGGGTCGGGGTCGGTGTAGAAGCGCCAGTTGTAGCGCTCGCTCCACATCGTCTTGCCATAGCCGATGGGCAGGTGGATCCACAGCGAGGTATCGGCGGGACCGGCCTCGAGCAGCAGCACGCGCAGCGTCGGGTCCTGCGACAGCCGTCCCGCCAGCACGCAGCCCGCGGAACCCGCGCCGACGACGATGTAGTCGAACTGGTCTGCCATGGCTCGCTCCCGCGACTTTTCCGCGGGTCTCCTCCGATGCCGCGACGTCCGTGCGGCCACTCCGATCTGGCGCAGCGGCGAGGCTTTGGGCACACTCGCCATCCGTGGGGGTGGCCGTGCGTGCGGCCTTCCCTCCGTGCCGCGCATCCTAGGCTGATTTTTTTCGGAACACAATGTTCCATTTTTTGAATATCTAAATGCCGCGCAGCGCGCTAAGCAAAGTCCCCGGCACCGCCGCGCCGCCGAAGGCGCGCAAGGGCGGCGCCGCGCGCGGGGACGGCGGGGGCCGCGGCCCGCGCGCCGGCGGCGAGGGACGCGAAGGGCTCGCGGGCCGCGAGGGCGACAGCGCCATCGCGCGCGCGCTGCGCATGCTCGACGCGCTCGCCGGCGAGGGAAGGCCGATCGCGCTGACCGACCTCGCGCAGCGCCTCGACCTGCCCAAGGCCACCGCGCACCGCGTGGCCGAGCACCTGATCGCCAGCGGCCACGCCATGCGCGACGTCGACGAGCGCCGCATCGCCGTCGGCCCCGCGCTGCGCAGGCTCGCGCTCGATGCGCTGAAAGGCGACGCGCTGCGCGCGCAGCGCCACGCCGTGCTCGCCGAGCTCGTCGCCGAGGTCAACGAGACCTGCAACTTCACCACCCCCGACGGCGCGAGCGTGCTCTACCTCGACCGCGTCGAGGCGCACTGGCCGCTGCGGCTCACGCTCGACGTGGGCTCGCACGTGCCCATGCACTGCACCGCCAGCGGCAAGCTCTTCCTGGCGTCGATGCCGCGCGAGGAACGCGCGGCGCTGATCGAGCGCCTGCCGCTCACCCGCATGACGCCCGCGACGCTCACCACGGCGCGCGCGCTCGCCGCCGAATGCGACGCCATCGCGGCGCAGGGCTACTCGACCGACCGCGAGGAATTCATCGCGGGCCTGATCGCCGTGGCCGTGCCCGTCGCCACCGGCGGTGTCGTGCGCGCGGCGGTTGCCATGCATGCGCCCGTGGCGCGCGTGACGCTCGCCGCGGCGATGAAGCGCGTGGGCGCCATCCGCAAGGCGGCAGGGGCGATGGAGGCGTTGCTGTGACGCAGAAGATCGTCTTCCTCGACCGCGCGAGCCTCGGCGCCACGCTGCGCGCGCCCTCGTTCGCCCACACCTGGACGGACCACGCGCGCAGCCTCGAGGCCGACGTCGTCGCGCGGCTCGCCGGCGCCACCATCGCCGTGACCAACAAGGTGCCGGTGCGCGAGGCCGCGCTGGCGCAGCTCCCCTCGCTGAAGCTCATCGCCGTGGCGGCCACCGGCACCGACATCGTCGACATCGCCGCCGCCAGGGCGCGCGGCGTGACGGTGTGCAACATCCGCAACTACGCGGTGAACACGCTCCCCGAGCATGTGTTCACGCTGATCCTCGCGCTGCGGCGCAACCTCGTCGCCTACCGCGCCGACGTCGAGGCGGGCAAGTGGCAGGAGGCGGATGCCTTCTGCCTGCTCGACCACCCGCTGCACGACATCGCCGGCAGCACGCTCGGCGTCATCGGGCTGGGCGCGCTGGGTGCGCGCGTGGCCAGGCTCGGCCAGGCGTTCGGCATGAAGGTGCTGGGCTTCGACCCCGTGGCGCCCGCGGCGGAGGGCGTGGCGCCGGCGAGCGTGGCCGAGATCCTGCGGCAGGCCGACGTGGTGTCGCTGCACCTGCCGCTGACCGCGTCGACGCGCAACCTCATCGGCGCCGCCGAGCTTCGCGCCATGAAGAGGAACGCGCTCCTCATCAACACCGCGCGCGGCGGCCTGGTCGACGAGGCCGCGCTGGCGCAGGCGCTCCAGGCGGGGACGATCGCCGGCGCGGGCTTCGACGTGCTGACCAGGGAGCCGCCCGACGCGTCGAATCCGCTGTTGGCGCTGCGGCTGCCCAACTTCGTCCTCACCCCGCACGTGGCCTGGGCGAGCGCGGAAGCGATGCAGGGGCTGGCGGACCAGCTCGTCGAGAACATCGAGCTGTTCGTCGCGGGCAAGGCGCGGCACGTCGTCGCGTAGCCGCGCCGTCGGGCGCGCCAGGCGCCCGGGTGGTCGCATTGCCGTCCTTGCTGGAACCGAACCGGTCTTGCGCAACAGGCCGGCCCGGCAGGACCGGATACGAGGTGGTCCGCGTACGGATGAACGATGGCAACCCGACGGGGGAGTACGATGACTTCATGACCGGCTTCATGGTCGTGAACGCCAAGCTCCAAACCATCGATGGAAGGAAACCGCATGAGCAGCTCTGACAAGAACATCGTTTCGGGTTCGACGACCGGTGCGGGCGCGCCCGCCGCGAGCGATCGCAACTCGCTGACCATCGGCGCCGACGGCCCGATCGTCCTGCACGATGTGCACTTCCTAGAGCAGATGGCGCACTTCAACCGCGAAAAGGTGCCCGAGCGCCAGCCGCACGCCAAGGGTGCCGGCGCGTTCGGCGTGCTGCAGATGACCGAGGACGTCTCGAAGTACACCAAGGCCGCGTTGTTCCGGAAAGGCGCGTCGACCGAGATGCTGGCGCGCTTCTCCACCGTGGCCGGCGAGTCCGGCAGCCCCGATACCTGGCGCGACGTGAGGGGTTTTTCGCTGAAGTTCTACACCAGCGAAGGCAACTACGACCTGGTGGGGAACAACACGCCGGTGTTCTTCGTGCGCGACCCGATGAAGTTTCCCCACTTCATCCGCAGCCAGAAGCGCCTGCCCGACTCGGGCCTGCGCGACAACCACATGCAGTGGGACTTCTGGACCAGCAATCCCGAGACGGCGCACCAGGTCACCTACCTGATGGGCGAGCGCGGCCTGCCGCGCAGCTGGCGGCACATGAATGGCTACGGATCGCACACCTACATGTGGGTCAATGCGGCCGGCGAGAAATTCTGGGTCAAGTACCACTTCCACACCAGGCAGGGCATGGCCTTCTTCAGCAACGCGCAAGCGGCCACCATGGCCGGCCAGGACGCCGACTTCCACCGCCGCGACCTGTTCGAGGCCATCGCGCGCGGCGAGCATCCGCAGTGGACCGTGTCGATCCAGGTGATGCCCTACGCCGATGCGAAGAACTACCGCTTCAATCCGTTCGACCTGACCAAGACCTGGTCGCACAAGGACTATCCGCTGATCAAGGTCGGCACGATGACGCTGAACCGCAACCCCGAGAACTTCTTCGCCCAGATCGAGCAGGCGGCGTTCTCGCCGGGCAATACGGTGCCGGGCATCGGCCTGTCGCCGGACAAGATGCTGCTGGGCCGCGCCTTCGCGTACGCCGATGCGCAGCGCAACCGCATCGGCACCAACTTTCACCAGTTGCCGGTGAACCAGCCGAAGGTGCCCGTCAACACCTACATGTTCGACGGCCAGATGGCCTACCAGCACAGCGGCAACGCGCCGGTCTACGTGCCCAACAGCGGCGGCCGTCCCTTTGCCGACGACACCGGCCCCGCGGCCGACGGCTGGGAAGCCGACGGCGCGATGGTACGCAGTGCCTACACGCTGCACGCCGAGGATGACGACTTCGGCCAGGCCGGCACGCTGGTGCGCAAGGTGTTCAACGACGCCCAGCGCGAAGCGCTTGTCGACCAGGTCGCAGGCAGTCTGCAGGGCGGCGTCCGCAGCCCGGTGCTCGAACGCGCCTTTGCCTACTGGAAGAGCATCGACGCCGATGTCGGGAGACGGATCGAAGAGCGCGTCCGCGCCGGCGGTGGCGAGAAGCCGGCCGAAGGCATGGGGCAGCGCTAGAAGGCCGCTTTCCGGTGGCGTTCGGGGGGATTTCCGGCCGACCTGCCGTCGCCACCTGGAAAAGCATGAGCACGGAGCGCTCATGAAGGTCGCAATCATCGGCGCCGGCAACGTCGGCTCTGCCTGTCTTCTGTGTCTCGTGATGCGCGGCGTCGCGCGAGAGATCATCGTGATCGATCGCCGCCGCGAGCGCGCCCAGGGAATCGTCACCGACATCCAGTACGGCGCACCTCTGACGTGCCCGGTCGCGCTCCGGGCAGGGGACTATGCCGATCTCGACGGCGCACAACTGGTGCTGATCACGGCGGGCATCAACGAAAAGTCGGGCGGAGCGACCGATCGGAGCGATGCTGCCGGGCGCCTGAAGCTTCTCGATCAAAACGCCGCGGTCTACCGCGATATCGTTCCAAAGGTCGTGGCGAGCGCACCGCGTGCGGTGATTCTCGTCGTGACCGATCCGCCCGATCCGCTTGCCGATCTTGCCCGCATGCTGGCGGGGCACGATCGCGTGCTGAGCACAGGCACTTTCCTGGACACGCTGCGCTTTCGCTTCCATCTGGCACGCTGCCTCGGCGTCCATCCGATGAGCGTCGACGCACAGGTGCTCGGCGAGCATGGAACATCCCAGGTCTTCATCTGGTCCTCCGCGCGAATCGGCGGGACGCCGATTCATGAAGCGCTGGGTCACGCCGCGCAACAGGCGCAGGAGTTCCGGCAACGCATCGAGCAGGAAGTCAGGTTCGCCAATATCACGATCATCGAGGGAACCGGTGCGAGCCAGCTCGGCATCGGGATGGTCGCGGCGCGCATCGCCGACGCGATCCTGCGCGATGAACAGGCCGTGATTCCGATCGGAGCGTACAACGCCCGCTATGGGGTGACCTTGTCGCTGCCGGCCGTCGTTGGGCGGCATGGGATGTCCAGGGTCCTCGAACCCGACATGACGGATGGCGAACGCAACGCGCGCGGCGAGAGCGCGAACCGGCTGCGCCAGGCCGTGGCACGGCTCGGGCATTGACGCCCGCCGTGTACCGGGGCGGCAGCCCATGGTTCAAGGGTACGAGCTGGGCGTCCGGGCTGTAGGGTTTGTATGGCACCGCGTCGCGGAAGCGACGCAGGCGCCCGTTCCGCGTCACCGGGGCCTCTGCTATCGCCCAGGTGGCTTCGAATGGAGCAGCACGTCCGGCAGCCCCTGGAAGTGCGAATCGCAGGTGAGCAGTTCCGCCCGCTGGTGCCGGGCGGTGGCATAGACGATCGCATCGGCCGTCGCGAGGTTGTGCTCCCGGTGCAGGTCCGCGGCCAGCAGCGCGATGGTGGTGTCGAGGGGCACGACCGCGCACTTCTGCGTGTAGGCGATCACCTGGTCGGCGGCGTCCTCACCTCGCTCGCGGGTCAGCCATTTCGCGAGCTCGAGCTGCACGATGGTCGGAACGACGCAGTTCGCCCGGTCGGGGAACTGCTTGGCCAGTGCCCTGCCGAGCGGGCTGCCCACGAGCCATTCGATCCATGCCGACGTGTCGATGACGCGCAGTGTGGCCGCCATTAGTAGCGGTCGCTGCGGTCGCGCCAGGCGTGCTTGCGCGCGCCCTTGGCGATGCCCGCCAGGTCGCCGAGCTTGGGCACCGGCATGACAAGCACGCCCTTGCCTTTGGGGATGAACACGAACTCCTGGCCCGCGTGCCAGTCCTGCTCCTCGCGCACGGCCTTGGGGATGGAGATCTGGAATTTGCTGGAGAGGGTGGCGGTGGGGGACATTCTTACGATAGTTCTATCGATATCACAAGCGTAAGAATAGCGGAATAAAGGGCGCTCGTCCATCGGCCATGGGGACGAGGCCCTCCCGGCCCGAGGCGGCGCGGGATACCCGGATCACAGACCGGCGTTGTCGCCGCAGTATCCCGGCGGAAGCGAGACGGTGCCGACACGCGCCTCGCCCTCGTACGCGACGATGGAGATCTCCTGTTGCCGGAGATCGTAACGCGCAAGCATTCCGGCGGTTCCACACAACGAGGGGCGCAAGGCGGTCAACGCCGCTTTCGCATTGCCATGCAGCGTGGAAGCGCCGGGTGAGTCCGGGCTGAACCGGACGACGATGTTCATGCGCGTGGTGTCCGTCGGGAGGGCCGCCACGAACCACGCCTGGCCACCCCTGACAGGAACGATGACATCGGGATCGGCGCGAAGCCGCTCGGGCAGCGTATCTAAACCGGGCTGAACTGCCTCCGCAACGTCGGCAACCCCACCCCCATCGCCTCGAACCCTCCGTCCGCCGCGATCACCTGCCCGTTGACATAGGCGGCATCCGGCCCGCACAGGAACACCACCACCGCCGCGATTTCCTCCGGCGTCCCATACCGGTTGAGCGGGATCACGTCGTGGTAGTCCTGGCGGATCGCCACGCTGTGCACGAGCTTGGCCATGTCGGTGTCCACCGGCCCCGGCGCCACGCAGTTCACGCGGATGCCCGCGGTGCCGAGCTCCACCGCGTATTGCTTGGTGAGCTGGATGATTGCGGCCTTGCTGGTGCCGTAGGCGACGCGCAGGGTGCTGGCGCGAAGGCCCGAGATCGACGCGATGTTCACCACCGCGCCGCCGCCGTGCTTCAGCATCACCGGCGCGGAGGCATGCGTGCACAGGAACGCGCCGTTGAGGTTGACGTTGAGCACGCGCTGCCATTCGGCGAACGACGTCTCGAGGATCGGCTTGAAGATCGCGATGCCGGCGTTGTTCACCAGCGCGTCGATGCGCTTGAAGCGCGCCGCCACCTTGCGCACCGCGGCCTTCACTTGGGCGGGGTTCGACACGTCGCAGGGCAGGGCCAGCACGCGTTCGGCGTCGGCGAGGCGCTTGTCGGTGGCGGCGAGCGTCTTGCGGTCGATGTCGAGCAGCGCGATGCGATAGCCCTCGGCGAGGAAGCGCTTGGCGATGGCGAGGCCGATGCCGCGCGCGCCGCCGGTGACGACGGCGACGGGCGCCGAACGCGAGCTTGCCGAACGCGAGGCTGCTGAATGACGGACCGCGGTCGTGCGACTCGCGGCGGCGGGTTGCTTGGGCATTTCCCTGTCCTCCCCTGTGCCGATCGAGTCTATCAGCGGCTCCGGCGGGAAGCCCTACCGCGCCTTGCGAAACGTCAGGTTGATGCGCTGCGCGCCGAGCAGGGCGTGCGGCGCGTCCTTCACCGGCAGCACGCCGTGGAAGCGCATGCGGTCCTCGCCGCCCCACACCGCGACATCGCCGTGCTGCAGCGGATACCGAGACGTGCGGTCGGAACGCTTCGACCCGCCGAACAGGAACGTCGCGGGCATGCCCAGCGACACCGAGACGATGGGTGCGTCGACGTCGCGCTCGTTCGCGTCCTGGTGCAGCGTCAGCCGCGCGCCGGGGACGTAGCGGTTGACGAGGCAGGCGTCGGGCGCGAAGTCGTCGAAGCCCGCGGCGCCTGCGGCCTCGCGCGCGAGCCGGGCGAATACCGCCGGCATCGCGGGCCAGGGCAAGCCGCTTTCCGGGTCGCGCTCTGCATAGCGATAGCCGCGGCGGTCCGAGGTCCAGCCGAGCGGGCCGCAGTTGGTCATGGCCACCGACATGGTGAAGCCGCCCGGCGTGACGAGGTGGCGGAAGGGCGCGGCGCGCTCGATGTCCGCGAGCGCCGGCTGCAGCTCGTCGACGAAAGGCAGCGCGAAGCCGCGCAGGATGCAGGCGCGCGCTCCCATGCGCTGCACGGTGCCGCGCGCGGGATCGTCGATCGGGAGCAGTGCCTGCACGCGGCTACTCCACGTTCTGCACCTGCTCGCGCATCTGCTCGATCAGCACCTTCAACTCGAGCGACACGTTCGAGAGCTCCGCATCCACCGACTTGGACCCCAACGTGTTCGCTTCCCGGTGCAGCTCCTGCGCGAGGAAGTCCAGCCGCTTCCCGGCCGACCCGCCGGCCTTCAGCACGCGCCGCACCTCCGAAACATGCGTCGTGAGCCGCGCCACCTCCTCGGCCACGTCCACCTTGGTGGCGAACAGCGCGAGTTCCTGCTTCAGGCGCTCGTCGCCGGCTTCCGCGCCGGCTTCGCGCAGCTTCGCCCCCAGCTTGTCCATATAGGCGGCCTGGATGGCCGGGATGCGCGGCGCCACGCGCTTCACCTGTGCCTCGATGCCGTCGCAGCAGGCGAGCAACAGCGCCTGCAGCTTCTCGCCTTCGCGTGCCCGCGAGGCGCGCAGGTCCGTGAGCGCCTTGTCGACGAGCTCGAGTGCACGGGTGGAGAGCTCCTCCGGCGCCACCGACGCCTCGGCAATCACCCCCGGCCAGCGCAACACCTCGGCAGTGGACAGCGGCGCAATTCCGGGCAGCAAGGCGCCTACCTGGGCACCCGCACGCGCGAGCTCGGCGACGCGTGCGGCGTCGACGGCGAGGCTGGTCGAGCCTTCCGCCTTGCGCGCCAGCGAGACCCGGCAATCCACCTTGCCGCGCTTCAACTCGGCGGCGACGCGCTCGCGGATGGCGGGCTCCAATAGCCGGAGTTCGTCGGGGATGCGCAGGCTTAGGTCGAGATAACGGTGGTTGACGCTGCGCAACTCCACCGTGAGCGCCAGGCTCGGCCATTCGGCCGATTCCGACGCGAAGCCGGTCATGCTGAGAATCATGGGTTCGGTCGCCACGAGGCGGGAGATCGAGGGGCGCCCATTGTAGGAGATGGGCGCGAAACTGCCGCACGCGCCGCTTGTACACGCCGCGTGGGCGTTGTTTCGCCACTCGTGCATCATGTCGGCAGGTCACCCATGGGGGGTGGCACGCCAATTGCGATAGCCATGGGGATTCTGCGAGACTACGCAGAGGTCCGTGCGCTCTCACGCAAGTCATTGATTTCCCGATGCCCGTCACCAACCAGGCCCTGCCTGCCAACTACCAGCTGCTGAACTACCGGGTCGACCGGCAGATCAGCCGCGGCGGCTTTTCCATCGTCTACCGCGCGTACGACGAGACGGGCGCGCCCGTGGCCATCAAGGAATACCTGCCGTCGTCGCTGGTGCTGCGCACCGACGGCGACATCGTGCGGGCCTCGTCGGCGGAGAACCTCACGTCCTTCCGCTACGGCATGAAGTGCTTTTTCGAGGAAGGGCGGGCGCTCGCCAAGATCAACCACCCGAACGTGGTGCGCGTGCTGAATTTCTTCCGCGCCAACGAGACGGTGTACATGGTCATGCGCTACGAGCGCGGGCGCACGCTGCAACAGCAGATCCAGATGCGCCAGGACCACATGTCCGAGCGCTTCGTGCGGCACGTCTTCATGCACCTCCTGAACGGCCTGCGCGAGGTGCACACGCACAAGCTGCTGCACCTCGACATCAAGCCCGCGAACATCTACCTGCGCACCGACGGGACGCCGGTGCTGCTCGACTTCGGCGCGGCGCGGCAGACCCTGACCAACACCCGGCCCAAGCTCGCGCCCATGTACACGCCGGGCTTCGCCGCCCCCGAGCAATACCGCGACCCCGAGCGCCTCGGTCCCTGGACCGACGTCTACGGCGCCGGCGCGTCGATGTTCGCCTGCCTCGCGGCCTTCGCGCCGCAGGCAGCCGACGCGCGGGTGCAGGAGGACCACCTCGTCTCCGCCAAGAAGATCTGGGCCGGCCAGTATTCGGACAACCTGCTCGAGGTCATCGACTGGTGCCTGCGGCTCGACCCGCTGGAGCGGCCCCAGTCGGTGTTCGCGCTGCAGAAGGCCATTCGCGACATCCCGACCAAGAAGCGCAAGCTCACCTTCCTCGGCAACCTGAAGCGGGTGCTTTTCTCCGAAATCGGGGCATAATTCCGCGCCGCGGCGCCCACCCCACGAAGGCCGCGCCACGACGCGCCCTCATCCCGCCACCGCATGCGCTTCACGATCTTCCAGGAATCGCGAAAGGGTTCGCGCAAGGTCAACCAGGACCGCATCGCGTACACCTACGGCCGCGACACGCTGCTCCTGGTCATCGCCGACGGCATGGGTGGCCACGCGGGCGGGGAGATCGCCGCGCAGATCTGCGTGCGCCTGTTCGTCGAGCGCTTCCAGCAGGAAGCGAAGCCGGTGCTGCGCAACCCCCTCAAGTTCCTGCAGGACACCATGGTGCGCGCGCACCAGGCGCTGGG
This sequence comes from Casimicrobiaceae bacterium, assembly GCA_044226535.1. Lineage (GTDB taxonomy): Bacteria > Pseudomonadota > Gammaproteobacteria > Burkholderiales > Casimicrobiaceae > VBCG01. The sequence goes on from JBGAGT010000007.1 coordinate 227,963, forward strand.
GAGCTACGCCAACCAGTTCTCGATGCTCGAGACGCCGCGCACCACCTGCGTGGCGGTCATCGTGCAGGCCAACCACGCCTACTGGGCGCACGTGGGCGACTCGCGCTTCTACCTCTACCGCCAGGGCGCGCTGATCGCGTCCACCAAGGACCATTCCAAGGTGCAGTACCTGGTGGACCAGGGGCTCATCGGTGCGCACGAGGTGGTGCAGCACCCCGACCGCAACAAGATCTTCAGCTGCCTCGGGGGCCTCGTCGAGCCCATCATCGACCTGTCCAAGCGCACGCCGCTGCGCAACGGCGACGTGATGGTGATGTGCACCGACGGGCTGTGGGGCGTGATGCCCTCGTCGGAGATCTCCACCTGGGTGTCGTCGGCGCCGATCCTCAAGACCGCGCCGCAGATGATGCGCGAGGCCGAGCGCCGCGGCGGGCCCGAGGGCGACAACCTCTCGGCCATCGTGGTGCGCTGGGGCCCCGAGACGCTCACCGACGAGACCTCGACCACCACCACCGACACCCTGGGCCTCGGCGACTTCCACACCGAGATCGACCGGACGGTGACGCTGACCGACCGCGCGGGCGCGCAGCGCGACCTCACCGACGACGAGATCGAGCGCGCCATCGCCGAGATCCAGTCCACGATCCAGAAATATCGCAAGTAGGCAAGCGGACGATTCCACGCCCCGGGCGATCGTCCGCAAGGCCGATTCCCGTTGTCCGCAGGCGCATGCGCCACCTATAATCCGCGCGATGCGTCACCTGATCCTCGACACCGAAACGACCGGCCTCGACCCGAAGACGGGCCACCGCATCATCGAGGTCGCGGTGGTCGAGCTGGTCGACCGCCGCCACACGGGCCGGCACCTGCATTTCCACGTCGACCCCGAGCGCGAGATCGACGCCGGTGCCACCGAGGTGCACGGCATGCGCTGGGAGGACCTGAAGGGCAAGCCGCGCTTCGGCGAGCGCGCCGGGGAGTTCTGCGAATTCACGCGCGGCGCCGAGTGGATCATCCACAACGCGCCCTTCGACCTGGCCTTCCTCGACGCCGAGTTCGACCGCCTCGGCATGGCGCTCTGCGCCAGGGTCGCCGAGAAGGTCACCGACACGCTGCTGCTCGCGCGGGAAGCTTTCCCGGGCAAGCGCAACTCGCTCGACGCGCTGTGCGAGCGCTTCGGCGTCGACAACCGCCACCGCACGCTGCACGGCGCGCTGCTCGACGCGCAGCTCCTGTCCGAGGTGTGGCTCGCGCTGACGCGCGGCCAGGACTCGCTCGCCATCGACCGCGTGATGGTGGCGGTGCCGCGCGGCGGAGTGTTGCGCGACGCGGCCAGCGAGGGCTTCGACGCGTCGCGCCTCGTGGTCGTCGAGCCCAGCGCCGAGGAGCGCGCGGCGCACGACGCCTACCTGGCCGCGCTCGACAAGGAATCGGGCGGGCGCTGCCTGTGGACGAGGATCGCGCGCGAGCGCGCCCCCGCCGTCGAGCCCGAGGCCGCTGCGGCGGACACCGCCGCGACCCACGCCGTGGCAGCCACGGCCGCCACCGCGGGCGCGCCGCAGGCGCGCGCCGCCTGACTTCAACGAAGGGCCCCGCGAGGGCCTGCGAACCTCCAGGAGCCGTACCATGCCGTCGATGCCACGCCGTTTCGCGGTCCTTGCAGGACTCGCCGCCGTCGCGACCGCCGCGATGCTGCCTGCGCCCGGGGCGATGGCGCAGGGCCGGCCCGGCCAGCCGCCGCAGATGTTCATCGCCGGCACCGGCCCCGACGAGCTCTGGGAGATGACGGTGAAGATGGACATGGGCGGCATGTCCATGCCCGCGCGCACCACCCAGTTCTGCAAGCGCAAGGATGCGGGCAAGGAGTCGCTCGCGACGCAGAACAACAAGGATTGCACGGTCTCCGACATGAAGACCTCGGGCAACCGCACGACCTTCACCATGACCTGCACCGGCGAGCACCCGATGACCGGGCGCATGGACGTGACCGCCACCGCCGACACCTACGACGGCAAGATGGACATGAAGAGCACCGCCAAGGGCCAGGAGTTCGAGATGCGGCAGACCATGCAGGGCCGCCGCATCGGCGCCTGCACCGACCAGTCGCAGCAGGCCGTGGCGGCGATGAAGAAGCAGGGCGACGACATGGCGGCACAGGGCTGCGCGCAGATGGCCGCGACGCTCAACCCCGACCCGTTCTTCGGGCCGAACGCGTCCTGCGCCGCGCACAAGCAGGTGTTCTGCAACAACGTCAAGACCGTCGCGGCGAAGGCGCGCAAGTCGACGGGCTACAGGGACGCCGTCGGCAACGGCGGTCCCTACGTCGAGAAGGGCTTCGCCGCCTGCGGCGAGGACCTCGCCGCGACGCGCCTGGCGGCTTGCGCCGACGGCGTCGCCACACGCAACTGGTCGTTCGTCGCGAATGGCACCTGCGACGCCGACGTGCGCACGGTGGGCGAGTCCAACTGCAAGGGCCGTTCGTTCACCGGCATGGACCGTTCGCTGGTGCCGTTGTGCAGCCGCTACGCCTCGCTGATGCGCGGCAACGCCGGCATGGCCGCGCAGGATGCGCAGGGGCAGGCCGCCGCGCGCGCCGCCGCCGCGCAGCCACAGCCGTCGCAGCAGAATCCGATCGACGCAGGTGTCAACGCCGTGCGCAAGCTCCTGCCGTTCTGACGGCGGGCGCACACCACACACTGCGGCGATCGCCGCACGCGTCGTTGCGCGTCTTGCCGCCGTCGCCGCGTTCGGCGGGGCGCTCGCGCCGGCCGCCTGGGCGCAACCGGCCCCCGTCACCGACGACTTCCCCGGCGCTGCGGCGGCCTACCTCGTGCTGCTCGACGGCACGCCTGCGTGGGGCGCCAACGTCGATGCGGCGCTGCCGCCGGCGAGCCTCACCAAGCTGATGACCGGACTGCTGGTGGCCGAGGCCCTGCGCCAGCGCGGCGACGGCGACGTGGTGGTGTCCAAGCGCGCCGCGGCCGCCACCGGCGCGCGGCTCGGCCTTCGCGTCGGCGAGTCGCTGCGTGCCTCCGAGCTGCTGAAGGCGATGATGATCGCCTCGGCCAACGACGCCTGCCTCGCCGCCGCCGAATGGCACTCGGGCGGCGAGCGCGCCTTCGTGCGTGCGATGAATGCGCGCGCCGGGGCAATGGGCCTGCAGCACACGCGCTTCGCCAACGCCTGCGGCCTCGATGCCAAGGGGCACCTCGCCAGCGCGCGCGACCTCGCCGTGCTGGCGCGCGCCGCGATGGAGGAGCCCGCCATTGCCACCGCCGCGCGCACCGAGCAGCTGCGCATCGCCACGCGCGCGGGGCGCAAGCTCTCGCATGCCAACACCAACGCCATGCTCGGGCGCCTGCCCGGCGTGGTCGGCGTCAAGACCGGCTACACCAATCTCGCCGGGCGTTGCCTCGCGGTGACCGTGCTGCGTGACGGGCACCGCGTCGACCTGGTGATGCTCGGTGCGGGCGACCGCTGGTGGGATGGCGCCGCGATGATCGAGCGCGGCTTCGACCGGATGCGCGGCGTGCCCGCGGCGCGCGCGCCTGCACCCGTACCAGCCGCGCCCGCTGCGCGCGCACCGGCGCCTGCCGCGCCTGCCACGCCCGCCGCATCGCCCACGCGTGCGCCGCGCTGAGTGGCTCGCGGACGAGGCACTGCCGCTGGCGCTCTGCGCGCTGGCGATCGTGCTGCTGTGGGCTCGTGCATGGCCCGGCAGCTTCCAGTTCGACGACTTCGCCGCCATCGTCGAGGAGCCGCGCGTGCACGCGCTCGCCGCATGGTGGGCGTCGATGCCAGGCCTGCGGCCGCTGCTCAAGCTGAGCTATGTCGCGTCGTGGCACGTGGGCGGCGGCGCGCCCTGGCCCTTCCTCGCCGGCAACGTCGCGCTGCACGTCGTCAACGCGTGGCTGGTGTACGCGTTGGCGCGCGTGTTGCTGCCACGCATCGTCGGCGCGCCGGTGCCGGCCGTCGCGGCGCTCCTCGCCTCGCTGCTGTTCGCACTGCATCCGGCGCAGACCGAGGCGGTGACCTACCTGTCCGGCCGCTCGACGTCGCTGATGGCGACCTTCTGGCTCGCCGCGCTCCTGGCGTGGCTGCGCGGCACGCGGCGCGCGCGGGCGTTCGCGCTGGCGCTGTTCGCGCTGGCGATGGGCGTGAAGGAAACCGCCATCGCCTGGCCGCTGGCGGTGACGCTGGTCGAGGCGCTCGACGGCGGATGGCGCGCAGGCCTGCGCCGGGCCGCACCCGCGTGGGCGCTCGCGGTGGCCGCTGCCGCCATGGTCCTCGCCGTGCCCGGCTACCGCGCCCTCGCGGCGTCGAGCCTCGCCACGCGCGCGCCGCTCGACAACCTCGCGGTGGCGGTCGATGGCATCGGCTACCTCGTGACGGAGCCGCTGCTGCGGCTTCGCGTCAACATCGATCCCGACATCGCCGCCACGGCTTTCGGGCCGCGCTGGTGGGGCAAGGCCATCGCCATCCTGGTGGCGCTGGCGTGGGCCCTGGGCGCGTTGCGCGCCGGGCATCGCGCCTCGACGCGCGCACGGCTGGCGGCGTTCGCCGTGCTCTGGTTCCTCGCGGCGCTCGCGCCCACGCAAACGCTCGCGGCGCGCTTCGACATCGCCAACGACCGCCAGCTCTACCTCGCGCTGCCCGGGCCCGCGCTGGCGCTGGGGTTCGCGCTCGCGGCGTGGATGGGTGCGGGACGCGCGCGGCGCATGCGCGACGAGGCGGCCACCGGCCCAACGGACGCCGCAGGGGAGGACGCGCCGCGCACGCCCGTGCGCATCCTGCCCCTGCTGGCATCGGCGGTGCTCGTCACGGTGCTCGGCATGGCGACCTTCGCGCGCAACCTCGACTACGCGGGTGAGGTGGCGCTGTGGCGGGCCACGGTGCGCGCCTCGCCCGGCAAGTCGCGACCCTGGAACAACCTGGGCTTCGCCGAGCTCGCGCGCGGCGACACGGTCGCTGCGCGCGAGGCCTTCGCGCGTGCGCTGGCCCTCGATCCCGGCGACTACAAGGCGCGCACCAACCTGATGCTCCTCGACCTCGCGAAATGACGTCATCCCCGCGAAAGCGGGGACCCATGCCCTGGGGGGTGGTATTGCGCGATCCGCGCAAACATGCGTCGTCGCCTCCATCGGCGAAGCGTGCGACGGCCACCGGGGCTCGGTCCTCGCGATGGACCCGGCTCCGGGCCGAGCCCC